>JACKBA010000018.1 GCA_020634815.1 Caldilineaceae bacterium
TGTGTCCCACTCGTCGGGATGCACCAGCGCGTGGAGCTGGATCAGGTCCACCGAGTCGACGCGTAGCCGCTCCAGCGAGCGGTGCAACTCGGCTTTGGCCTTGGCATAGGTGCGCTCGCCGGTCTTGGTGGCCAGGAAGAAGTCCTTGCGGTGTTGCGCCATCCATGGTCCGATGCGCAGTTCGGCGTCACCATAAGAGGCAGCCGTGTCGATGTGATTGACGCCATACTCCAGCAGCACATCGAGCGTGCGGTCTGCTTCGGCCTGCGTGACGGAGCCGAGCGCTGCTGCGCCAAACAGGGTGACGGTGCTCATGTGCCCGGTTCGGCCAAACGGCCGCTTTTCAAGCTGTTTTGCTTGCGCCATTGGAATCCTCCTTTTTCGGTTGCGGATCGATCAGGTAGGATACTATTGTACACTGAATCAGCTCGATCATAGCCAAAGAGGTTCTCATGTCTGACAAACCCGAGATGCTTGCTGCCCAGTTGCAGGAGAGCTATGCCGGTCTGCTGCACACGCTCGCGCTCCTGGAACAGGAAGAGATCGAGCACGGACGCATGGCGAACGATTGGACGCCCAAGGCGCTCATTGCCCACGTCGCATTCTGGGACGACGTGCAGACGCGGCGTATGCAGGCTGCATTGGATGGCGCAGCGGCTGCCACCGGCTTTGCGCGCCCGGCGACGACCAACGACGAGCGGGCTGTCGTCGATGCCGGCCGTCTGCTCGATGCCGTGCTCTCCGATGCCGACGCCGCTCGCGAACGGCTGGTGCATTTTGCCGCCGGGCTCAGCCCCGACCAGTTGGCGCTCACCTTGCCGGAAGGTGACAGTACGTTGGTTCTGCGCGAGCGCATCGAGCACATGGTTCGCCACACGCGTACGCATCACCAGGAGCTTTGGGCCTACTGCGGCTCCATGCACCGCTGGACGCGGCCCCGCCTGCGCGCCTTCCTTGTGCAACAGGAAGAGAACCTCATGGCATCCATTGGCGGCCTCTCGGAGGCGGTGTTGACGACTGCGTCCGTCGAAGGCGACTGGACGATCCGCGACATCCTGGTGCACATTCTGGCATGGCGCGAGTACGGATACTTGGTCGTCAAGCACTGGCCGGCCGTCGACGCCGGCGTGATTGCTGCGTGGCGTGCTGAAAGCGATGTCGACGTGCTTAACGCCGGGCTGTGCCAGGCGCGCGCTGCACTGAACATGATCGACATTGCCGACGGCCTCACCACCTATCACCGCCGACTGATGAAACTCTTTGACCAGGCGACCGATGCCGATCTGGCCTCGACCGGCGACCACGGCTGGGGCGACATGGGCGAACTCTCGGCCTTCTTCTATGGGCTGGCACATCACGAGATGGAGCATGCTGCGAAGATCTGGGAGTTTCGGGTGGGGAGGTGAGGGGATGACAAGGTGAGTAGGTGACAGGGTGATGCGTAATGCGTGAGGCGTCAAACGTCAAGCGTGATGCGTGAGGGATAATGCGTGATGAGCAGTGGGTGATGAGCAGTGCGTGATGTGCGAAGGCGCGCCATCAGCAATCAATAATCAGCAATTCCCTCCACCAACAATTGATTCTGTCGGCTGGCCCAATACAAAACGGGGCGCTCGCAAGCGCCCCGTTTTCTTTGCTACGTCGTTTCGGCCTACAGCCCTGTCGGCAGCAGGTTCGTCAGGTTTTCCGGCCGCTGTACGTCGGCAGCATTGCGCTGCTCTTGCAGCCAGGTGTCGAACGCCTGCGCCCGCTCCTGTTCGATCTGCGCCGCATCCTTTTCGTGTGCGTCATCCCGCTCCAGCACCTCGATGATGTGGTAGCCGAAGTCGGTCTTCACCGGCTCGCTAATCTCGTTGACGGCCAGTGCGAAGGCGGCTTCCTCGAACGGCGCCACCATGCGACCCTTGCCGAACCAGCCCAGGTCGCCGCCGTTGGCAGCGCTGCCCGGATCGTCGCTGTACTCGGCGGCCAGCGTGGCGAAGTCTTCGCCGTCAACCAGCCGCTGGCGGATCTCCTGCGCCAGCGCCAGCGTTTCGGCGTCGTCGCGCGGACCCGGTGTCGGGGTTGGCGTGGGGAAGCCTTCCGGCAGCGGCGTCGGCGTCAATGTCGGCTCCGGCGTGGGTGCGCCATCGGGCAGCGGCGTCGGTTCCGGTTCGGGCTCACGCACGCGCAGCAGGATGTGCCGCGCATTGACTGCCTCTTCCGTCGCCGTCACCGACTCTTCGGCGATCACTTCCTGCAACTTCTCGCGCAGGAGGTTGGCCCGGATGATCTGCCGGTACTCGTCCATCGACATGCCTGCCACCTGGTTGATGTTGGTCTGCAGGTTGGTCAGGCCCTCGGTGAAGAGCGTATCCGTGATGATCGAGGGCGTGGGCGGCACGGGCGGCGTCGGAATCGGCGTGGCCGTGGCCGTGATGGTGGCACTCACATCGATCGTTGCCACCGGCGTGGGCGTCCACTCCGCTGCGGTCGCAGTTGCATCCGCACCGGCTTGCACGGTGGCGGTCGCCTGCGGTTCGGTCACCAGGCCGAAGCCATTGGCGATCTGGTTGCGCAACTCCTGCTCCACCTCTTCATCGCTCACGGTGATGTTGCGTGCGGCCGCCTCGCGCTCGACGATCAGGTCGTCCAGCATGGAGTTGAGCGTCTGCTGGCCGAGCAGGAAGGGGCTGCTCAGCGTAGACTGGATCTGGCTGATCTGGCTCGTGAAGAAGCCTTGCCCGCCGAACTGCTGCTCCAACTGCTGGTAGCGTGCCAGGTCGTTGCGCAACTGGTTTTGATCCAGCTTTACGCGCTTCCAGAACTGGTTGGCGGCGATCGTCACGTCGCCGACCTTGGCCACCTGCTGGCTGGGCAGAATCATGAACTGGTAGATAACGCCAATTAGGACGAACAGCAACGCCGCACCCAGCGCGGCGCCCACGAACATGTAGAGCTTGCGATGGCGCTCGCGGTCGCGCTGATGCAGACGCTCTTCTTTGCGGGTGAGCTCACGCTGCGTTTCGGCGGATTTGCTGTTATCCTGCGCCTTGTTCTTGCGCTCGGACATGGCTTACTTCCGTTTGCGTACGATGCGGGTTTGGTCGGCTGTGTAGGGCAGCAGGGCCAGGTGCCGGGCCCGCTTAATCTCACGTACGATCTTGCGCTGCACCTTGGCGCTCACGCGCGTCTTGCGCCGCGACAGGATACGTCCGCGCCGATCCAGGAAGCGTGACAGCAGGGCGATGTTCTTGTAGTCGATGTCCTCCACGCGGACGTCCGAGCCGATGCGGCGCGGGCGGCCGGAGCCTTCGCGCTCGACATACTGCGCCGGCGCCGAGAACTCCTCTTCTTCCTCATCGTCCTCGTCATCATCATCATCGTCGTCGTCATCATCGTCGTCGCTTGCTTCAAAAGCTGCCGGCGGCGCCGATGCACGGGCAGGCGCCGGCTTGGCTGGCGCAACTGCCTCTTCCACCTTTTCGACCACTTCGCTGACTGCCTCTTCAGCGGCCTCGACAGCGGATTCGACGACTTCCACGGTCTTCTCGACGGCGGACTCGACCGCCTCTTTGACGGCCTCGGCGGCGGCTTCGACCGTCTTCATGACGTCTGCCGAAGCCTCTTCTACTTCTTCTGGTTTGGGGTTCGTCTGATCGCTCATTTGTGTGTTCCTTTCATCGCTTCCTGGGTTCAGTCATCCTTGCGCATCAACAGATAGCGCATCACATCTTCGCTGTAGCGCAGCAGACGGTCGACCTCGTCGGTCCCCGCCGGCGGCATCTGGAAGCGGTGAAGGATGTAATAGCCCTCGAAGTTGCGATCGATCGGATAGGCGAGCGTGCGCTTGCCCCACGGTTCGGTGACGATCTCGGAGCCGCCCTGGGCGGTGATCACGTCACACAGGCGTCCGTCGAAACCATTGACGCCATTGTCATCCAGTTGTGGCTGGAGGATGTACACCAGTTCGTACTGGCGCGAATCTGCACCGGTCATCTGTTTACTCCCTTTCTTTCTCTGGAGATGCCCGCAGGACCACCCTGCGAACAGAAAGAACGAGGGTCCGGCGGTGCACCGGTTCCCTCGTTGCAAACCATTGGTCAGTGTAGCACTGAATTTGAAGATGGAGCAAATCGGGAAGGCCACAAAGTCAAACAAATTGTATACTGTCGTTCATGTATATCTGGCTCGTCTCTCCCTACCACACCGGCAGCCACCAGGCGTGGGCCGAAGGGTACGCCCACCACTCGCGCCACGACGTCACCCTGCTCACCATGGCCGGTCGCTTCTGGAAGTGGCGCATGCAGGGCGGCGCCATCGAACTGGCCGCGCAGGCGCGCCGGCTGCTGGCGGACGGACCGCCGCCCGACGTGATTCTGGCCACCGACATGCTCAACGTGCCGGCCTGGCTGGGCTTGCTGCGCGATGTGTTGCCCGCCCGCGTCCCCGTGGCGCTCTACATGCACGAGAACCAGCTCACCTACCCGTGGCGACCGGGCGAGGGCCGCGACCTCACCTACGCCATGCTCAACTGGCTCAGCCAACTCGCCGCCGACCGGCTTATCTTCAACAGCCGCTACCACCACGATGCCTGGTTCGACGAACTGCCGCGCCTGCTCAAGCACTATCCCGACTACAATCATCTGGCGCTCGTTGCCAAGGTGAGCGCGCGCAGCCGCGTGCTCCCCGTGGGCATCGACGCCCTCACAATCCAGGAGAGCGCAGTTAGCGCTCGCACCGCTACACCCCCTCATCCTGCCATCCCCTCATCCCCGCACCCCCTTATCCTCTGGAACCAACGCTGGGAGCACGACAAGCGCCCCGATCGCTTCTTTGACCTGCTCTACCGGCTGCGCGCCGAAGGTGTCCCCTTTCGGCTGGCCGTTGCCGGTGAGAACTTCCGCAACGTGCCGCAGGAGTTCGATGAAGCCCGCACGCGTCTGGCCGCCGTCATCGAGCACTGGGGCTATGCTGAGACGCGTGCCGGCTATCTGCGCCTGCTGGCCGAAGCCGACCTGGTCATCAGCACGACGGAGCACGAGTTCTTCGGCATCAGCGTATTGGAGGCGATGGCCGCCGGCGCATTCCCACTCCTGCCCAACCGCCTCAGCTATCCTGAGCTAATCCCAGCCTCGCAACACGCATGGTGCCTCTACGACGATGAAGAGGATCTCTTCCTCAAAGCAAAGGATCGCCTTCAGCATCACGATCCGGGCCGCACGCCACCGCTGCTGCGAGAGTCGGTTGTGGAGCGCTTCGACTGGACGGCCGTGGCGGCGATGTATGACGAGGTTCTGGAGGGGATGAGAGAATAAGGGGATGACAGGATGACAGGATGAGGGGATGACAGGGTGACAGGTCGAGGCGATGAAGGTGTGTCTGCAAGTTTGTTTTTGGTCTGCGCGAATGGTAGCATTCCGTGCCGTTGACCGTTGACCGTTGACCGTTGACCGTTGACCGTTGATCGTTGACCGTTGACCGTTGACCGTTGACCGTTGACCGTTGACCGTTGACCGTCGACCATTTGCCTTTGACCATTGCCCGATGAACCCGTCATTTTTATGAACCCGAAACTTCGCCCGCTCGACGTCCGCCCAATCACACACGAAGACGCTCCTTACATCTTGCTGCGCGACCCGCAGCAGATCAGCGAGCACCAACTGCTCGTGCCACAGCCGCTGGCCGCCGTGCTGGCCTATTTCGATGGCCGCCATGCCATCGACGCCATGCTGACCCGGTTCGAGGCGCGCTACCGCATCACGCTGCCGGCCGATGCCGTGGCGCAACTGGTGGAGGCGCTCGACGAGGCTGCAATGTTGGAGAATGGCCGCGCCGAGGCCCGCCGCGCCGAGGTGCTGGATGCCTTTCGCCGCGCCCCCTATCGCCAGCCCGCACTCGCCGGCGCCGGCTATCCGGGCGACGGGAAGGCCCTGTGGCGCGTGCTGCAAGATTACCTGGAGAGTTCCGAATCGGCCGAGGCTCCCATCGACTGGTCGAAGCCCGTCGGCGTGCTGAGCCCGCATATCGACTACCCGCGCGGCGGCAAAGTCTACGCCGACGTGTGGAAGCACGCCGCGCAGGCTGCACGCGAGGCCGAACTGGTCATCCTGCTCGGCACCGACCACTACGGCGGTGAGTTATTCACGCTGACGCGGCAGAGCTATGCCACCCCCTATGGCGTTCTGCCCACCGACACGGCCATCGTCGATCGGCTGGCGGCGGTGCTGGGCGAAGACGAGGCCTTTGCCGGCGAGTTGCGCCACCGCGGCGAACACTCACTGGAACTGGTGGCGGTGTGGCTGCACCACATGCGTGAAGGCAGGCCTGTCCCCGTCGTACCGATCCTGACCGGTTCCTTTCACGGCTTCATGGTCAACGGCGACACCCCGCACGCTGACCCACGGATTGCCGCTGCATTGTCGGTGCTGGCCGAAGCGGCAACGGGCAAGCGCACGCTCGTCATCGCATCGGGCGACCTGGCCCACGTCGGGCCGGCCTTTGGCGGCGCCCCGCTGGACGGCGCCGCACGCCGCACGCTGCGCGCGGCCGACGACGAACTGATCGCGGCCATGTGTGACGGCGACGCCGGTGCGTTCTTCTCCTCCATCCGCCGCGTGCACGATCGCAACAACGTCTGCGGCGTCGCCCCGATCTACCTGACGCTGCGCCTGCTGGGCGAAAGCCGCGGCACGCAGGCCGGCTACGCGGTCTGCCCAGCCGACGACGAGGATACCTCGGTGGTAACAGTGACGGGGATGCTGTTCCGGTAGGGATCAGTAAGCAATAGACAATCAGCAGGTAGCAATTGTCAATGGTCAATTGTTGATTGCTAATGGTTAATGCAACCGCGCACAGAGCAAGGTCTCTCTGTGTGACGGGAACAATTGGCACCGGTCCTTCGTCACCTCCACGGCAGCGGTTTTGCGCTGACCAACAACGACGAAAGGACAGAGAGACATGAAGACCCATCTACCCCACAAAGTGACGGCTGCCGTACTGGCGGCGGCCCTGCTTCTGACCGGCACGCTCTTTGGCGGAGCCTGGCTGCAGACACCGGCCGTGCAGGCACAGGACGCAGCACCCTCCAGCCCGCGCACGATTACCGTCGTCGGCGAAGGCGTCGTCAACATCGAGCCGAATGTGGCGCGCACCAACATCGGCGTCGAGGTGCTCCGCCCCACGGTGGAGGAAGCCGCCGCCGAAAACAGCCAGATCGTCGACGGCCTGCTGGCCACGCTGACCGAGCTTGGCATCCCCGGCGAAGACATCCAGACCTCCGGATTCAACGTCTACGCCGAGCGTTACGGCCCCGGCGCCCCGGCCAGCGAGGAAGAGGTGCAGTATCGCGTAAGCAACACCGTGACCGTGATCATTCGCGATCTGGACAAGGTCGGCGAGGTGCTCGATGCCTCGATCAAGGCGGGCGCCAACAACATCTTCGGCGTGGAATTCCTGCTGGACGACGCCACGGCCGTGCGCTCAGAGGCGCGCAAGGTGGCGGTCGAGAATGCACGGGCGACGGCCGAGGAACTGGCGGCGCTCAACGGCGTCCAGGTCGGCAAGGTGCTCAGCATCAGCGAGGTGGTCGGCGGCGCCGGCGGCTTCTACAACAACTCGATCAGCAACTTCCAGATTGGGTTGGGCGGCGCCGAGCGTACTCCCATCCAGCCCGGCCAGTTGCGTTTGACGATGCAGTTGCAGATCACCTACGAACTGGTCGAGTAGGTATCCCCCACGAGGGTAGACGCTCATACGCCACAGGCCTCCTCCACAAACAGGCTATTCACAAATCGCACGCCCGTTCTGGGCGTGCGATTTGCTTTGTTAATGTGATGTTTACCTGCGAAAAATAATGCGATTGGCGTATGTTCATGGACGTGTGGTAGAAGCATGTTGAGGATTCGTCACCACGATCTGCTTCTGGCCTAACCCAGCGTTCTGTTGGGCTACAGCAGACCAGTAACCGAAATCTGCCTGAACTACACCCTTTTCATTTCACAACAGGAGACCCAAAATGAAGCCAGGAATGCAGCATGCGTTGTATTCAGTGCTGATCGGAGCAATCATATTTGCGCTGTCGGGATGTGCGCCCGCCGTAGCGCCTGCGCCCGGTGCGGCCGCGCCGGAGGCTGCTGCCACTGAGCCTGCCGCCGAAGCCGCTGCCGAGGTGCCGGCAGGCATGGAAGAACTGGTCGCCGCGGCGCAGGCCGAAGGCGAACTGACGACCATCGCCCTGCCGCGCAACTGGTGCAATTACGGCGAGGCGCTCGATGCCTTCAGCGCCAAGTACGGCATCAAGATCAACGAACTGAACCCCGACGCCGGCTCGGGCGACGAGTTGGAAGCGATTCGCGCCAACAAGGACAACAAAGGCCCGCAGGCGCCGGACGTCATTGATGTCGGCTTCGCCTTTGGCCCGCAGGCTCAGGCCGAGGGTCTGCTCCAGCCCTACAAGGTCAGCACGTGGGACACCATCCCCGACGAAGCCAAGGATCCGGAAGGCTACTGGTATGGCGACTATTACGGTGTCATGTCTTTCATGGTCAACAAGGATGTAGTGCCGAACACGCCGCAGTCATGGGCCGACCTGCTGAAGGACGAGTACAGCGCACAGGTCGCGCTGTCGGGCGACCCGCGCACCTCCAACCAGGCGATCCTCTCGGTGCAAAATGCCAGCCTGGCCGCCGGTGGCACACTGGAAGACCCGACCAAGGGGCTCGAGTTCTTCGCCGAACTGAATGGCAAGGGTAATCTGGTGCCGGTGATTTCCAACAACGCGCTCGTGGCGCGTGGCGAGACGCCCATCCGCATCACGTGGGACTACCTGGCCCTGGGCGGCGCCGACGAGATGGCCGGCAACCCGCCCATCGAGGTGGTGATTCCCAGCGACGGGCGCCTGGCCGGTGTCTACCTGCAGGCCATCAGCGCGTATGCGCCGCACCCCAACGCCGCCAAGCTGTGGATGGAGTTCCTCTACTCGGATGAGGGCCAGATTATCTGGATGAAGGGCTATTGCCACCCGATCCGCGAGCCCGACCTGCGTGCGCGCAACGTCGTGCCGCAGGAGTTGCTCGACAAGCTGCCCGACGTGAGTGGCGCCGTCTTCCCCACCAACGACCAGCTCGTGCAGGGCAAGGAAGCCATCGTCGCCAACTGGGATGCCGTCGTCGGCGCCAACGTGACCGACGCGCAGTAACGTTTGCAGATTGACCTCCACTCCTTGCGGGCGCCGGTCTTCCCGGTGTCCGCAGGGAGTTCACTTCCGGCAGAGATGCAATGGCGACAACGGTGCAAAATCCGCCAAGGCGGTCACGTCTCACCTGGACGTGGCTGGGGCTGGTGCCCTTCTTTCTCTTTGCGATCCTGTTTATCTTCCTGCCGTCGGCGTCGCTCTTCATCGACAGCTTCCGCACGTTGGACGGCGGGTTTACCTTCGCCAATATTGCCGGTCTCTTCCAGCCGCCGATCCCCGAATCCTACTGGCTGAGTATCCGCGTCAGCGCGATGACCGCCGTGGGCGGCGGGCTGTTGGGCTTCTTCATGGCCTATGCGCTGACGGTGGGCAATCTCCCACGCTGGTTGCGCCCGGTGACGCTGACCTTTGCCGGCGTGGCGTCGAACTTCGCCGGCGTGCCGCTTGCCTTTGCCTTCATTTCAACGCTGGGCCGCACGGGTTTTGTCACCGTTATCTTGCGTGACCTATTCGGCTGGAATATCTACGGCGCCGGCTTCAACCTCTACAGCTTTATCGGGCTGAGCGTCACCTACATGTATTTCCAGTTCCCGCTCATGTTGCTGATCATGATTCCGGCCATCGAGGGGCTCAAGCGCGACTGGCGCGAGGCAGCCGAGAACCTGGGTGCCAGCACCTTCCAGTACTGGTGGCGTGTCGGCTTGCCGATCCTGATGCCGTCGCTGCTGGGCACCATGTTGCTGCTCTTCGGCAACGCCTTTGGCGCCTATGCCACCGCCTATGCCCTGACCGGCGGCACGCTCAACCTGATCACGATCCAGATCGGAGCGCAGATGCGTGGCGACGTGCTGCGCAACCCAAACCTGGGGTACGCCATGGCGCTGGGCATGGTCGTCATCATGGCGGTGACGATACTTGGCTATTCGTGGCTCCAGCGCATCTCCGAACGTTGGCTGAAGTGAGGCATCATGGCACGACGCGTTAGCTGGTTCGCCTGGTTCTGGTATGTGCTGGGCGCGCTCTATTTCATCATCCCGCTCTGGGGCACCTTTGTCTTCTCGCTGCAGAAGGAGCGCGGCACGTTCAGTCTTGCCGCCTACCAGTCGGCCTTTGCCGACCCCAAGTTCGCCGAGACCTTTCTTTATTCCAACGTCATGGCCGTGCTGACCATTATCTTCAGCCTGCTGCTGGTGGTGCCGACCGCATATTGGGTGCATCTACGCGTGCCGCGCATGCGGCCAGTTGTGGAGTTCATCACGCTCATGCCCTTTGTCATCCCGGCCATCGTGCTCGTCTTCGGCCTCATCAAGACCTTTAGCCGCCCATTGACGATCTTGGGCGTCACCGTGTTGCCGCCCCTGACCAACAGCAGCCTGAGCACGGATTTCCTGCTGGTGGCGGGCTACGTGGTGCTCTCGCTGCCCTACATGTACCGCGCTGTGGACAACGGCCTGCGCGCCATGGATGTGGGCACGCTCACCGAGGCGGCGCAGAGCCTGGGTGCAGGCTGGGGTACAATCCTGTGGCGGATCATTTTGCCCAACCTGCGCTCGGCGTTGCTCAGCGGCGCACTGCTGACCTTCGCCATCGTCGTCGGCGAGTTGACCATCGCCACCTTCCTGGGGCGACCGGCCTTCGGGCCATACCTGGCGCTGATTGGCAACCACAAGGTCTACGAACCGGCCGCACTGGCCATTGTGTCGTTTGGCCTCACATGGCTGGCCATGGGCATCATCGATCGCGTCACACGCGGCCAGGGCGGCACGACGACCGGCGCACACTGAGCCGGCAGGAGTGGACAGCCGGGTGGTGCTGAACATAATTTTCCATCGATTGACGGGAGTCTATGGCTTTTCTATCGCTGACCAACGTACGCAAGGTTTTTCCCAATGCCCAGACCGCTGCCGTCGAAGACTTCACGCTCGACGTCGAAAAGGGTGAATTCGTCTCGTTCCTCGGTCCCAGCGGCTGCGGCAAGACGACGACGCTGCGCATGATTGCCGGCTTCGAGACGCCGACCGCCGGCGCCATCGTCATGGACGGCAAAGAGATCTCCAACGAGCGGCCCAACCAGCGCAACATCGGTATGGTTTTCCAGTCGTACGCGCTCTTCCCCAACATGACCGTGGCCGACAACATCGGCTTCGGGCTGAAGGTGAAGGGGGCGCCCAAGACGGACATCAAGCAGCGCGTGACGGAGATGCTGGCGCTGATCAAGCTCGAACAACTGGGCGGTCGCTATCCCTATCAGCTATCCGGCGGCCAGCAGCAGCGCGTCGCTCTGGCGCGCGCTATCGCCATTCGCCCCAAGCTGCTCCTGCTGGACGAACCGCTCTCGGCGCTCGACGCCAAGATCCGTGTCTCGCTGCGCAACGAGATTCGCGCCATCCAACGCCAGCTTGGCATCACCACCATCTACGTCACGCACGACCAGGAGGAGGCGCTCTCGCTCTCCGACCGCGTGGTGGTGATGAACCACGGCGTCATCGAGCAGGTTGGCCAGCCCTTCGAGATTTACAACTTCCCCAAGACGGCCTTCACGGCGAGCTTCGTCGGCACGCTGAACATGCACGATGCCACCGTGCTTGACGCGGCCG
Source organism: Caldilineaceae bacterium (assembly GCA_020634815.1). Classification (GTDB taxonomy): domain Bacteria; phylum Chloroflexota; class Anaerolineae; order Caldilineales; family Caldilineaceae; genus Caldilinea. The sequence goes on from JACKBA010000018.1 coordinate 11,773, forward strand.
CCGGGGAGGTGCGACTGGCGGGTGCGTCAATCGCCGTCCCTTCGGCGGCACTAGGCGGCCATCGTGCCGGCGACACCGTGAAGGTGGCCCTGCGCCCGGAACTACTCTACGTTCATCCGACGGGTGCTGCCGTTGAGAATACATTGACCGGCGTGGTGGAGAACGTTGCCTTTCTGGGCGCCGTCGCCCGCATCCATCTGGCGGTCGGCGACACGACCATCCTGGTGGACGAATTCAACAATCCGCAGTTGTCAGTGCCCGCCATCGGCTCGACGCTGACGACCTATTTCACGCCGGAAAGTTGCATGGTGCTGGGGTGACACCGGCGCACGGGACAATGAGCCGACTCGACCGCATCCTCGAGGCGATTACACAGACGCCTGGCGCCGACCTGTCAGGCCTGGTGGTTGCCGCATACGCAGACGGCGACATAATCTACGAGTTTGCCGCCGGCCACCGGGTCATCGATGCCAGTGACCTGGCGCGCAGCCTGTCTGTCACGCTGGACACGAAATTCCGCATCGCCTCCATTTCCAAGACGGTCACCACGCTGGCCGTCATGCAACTCGTCGAGGCAAGCCGGCTCGACCTTGACGCCGACGTGAGCGGCTATCTCGGCTGGCGGCTGCGCAATCCCCACTGGCCGGAAATACCCATCACCACGCGCATGTTGCTCACGCACACCTCCTCCCTGCGCGACGGGGAGACGTACGCCTTCCCGCTGCCGGCGACCCTGGAATCGGTCTTCCAGCCCGGCAGCCCGTACTTCGAGGATGGCGCGCACTTTGCTGCGCCGGACGAGGGCGCCGACCGCGCGCCCGGCCGTTACTTCGCCTACTGCAACCTGGGTTTTGGCGTGTTGGGCACGCTCATCGAGTGCATCACGGGCGAGCGCTTCGACCTGTATGTGGACCGCCACGTGCTGGCGCCGCTGGGTGTCGACGCGTCGTTCAATGCGCGAAACCTGAGCGACGCCGGCTTTGCCGAACTTGCCACGCTCTATCGCCGCCAGCGCGACGGGGTGTGGGACGTAACGGCTCCCTGGTGCGCGCAGGTCGACGACTATGGCGGCGTCCGTCCTGCGCCGCCTGCCGGGCTGGACGCGTACGTGATCGGCACGAATGGCACGCTCTTTTCGCCGCAGGGTGGGCTGCGCATCTCCGCCCGCGACCTGGTGGTGCTCATGAAGCTCTTCCTGCGTGGCGGCCAGGGTGCACACGGCCGCGTGTTGGCGTCGGCGACTGTAAGGCAGATACTGACCGACCAGTGGCGCTTCGACCCCGTCATCGGCAACGGTGACCCGTACGGTGGCCTCATGCGCGCCTTTGGCCTGGGGCTGCACCACATCAGCAACGCGCCGGCTGACCGCTACGGCCCGGGCGACCGCATCGTGGCCGGGCCGGCGCCGGAACTGTGGGGTCACACGGGTGATGCCTATGGCTTGCTCAGCGCCATGCTTTTTGACCCGAAGCGCGACCTGGGATTTGTCTATGTCATCGGCGGTACGGGCCGCGACCCGGAGACGTACAAGGGCGCCTACTCCGGCTTCTACCGCTGGGAGGAGCAGATCCAGACGGCGCTATTTGACACGCTGTTGGCAAGCCATTACCGTTGAGAGCGCCTGCAAACCAAGAAAATGCCAAGGTGCAACGCGCAATACCGACACAAAGCAGGTCAGGTAGCAACTCGACACCACCTCGACACCACCTATGCCTATTGATTACGACCAACTGGCCGCCACCTATGCAACCACCCGGTCGGCACACCCGGTCGTAATGGCGCGCCTCCATGACGCGATCGTCGCAGCCCAACAGGTGGGCGCCGGCCGGCTGCTGGAAATCGGCTGCGGCACCGGCAACTACGTGGGCGCACTACAGGATGCGACCGGCGCGGCGGCGTGGGGCATCGACCCGTCGGCAGAGATGCTGGCCGTGGCGCGCAATCGCTGGCCGGGCGTGCGCTTCGAGCAAGGCACCGGCGAGGCGCTGCCGTTGGCGGATGGCTCAATTGACTTCGCCTTCTCGGTCGATGTCGCGCACCATCTGGCCGACCCGCCGGCCTGCTTTGCCGAGGCGTGGCGTGTGCTCGTTCCTGGCGGGAAGCTCTGCACCGTGACCGACTCCGATCGCATCATCGCCACGCGTGCGCCGCTGGCCGTCTACTGGCCGGAAACGGTGGTGGTCGAGCAGCGGCGCTACCACGCCATCGATCGGTTGGAGAGTTGGCTGATGCAGGCCGGCTTTGCAGGCGTGGCGGCGGAAGTGGTCGAGCATGCCTATGTTTTGACGAGCCTCGAACCGTACCGCGAGCGCGCGTTTTCGGCGCTGCGTCTCATCGACGACGACGCCTTTGTGCGCGGGCTGGCACGGCTGGAAAACGACGCGGCGCGTGGCGAAGTCCGCTGCGTCGCCCGCTATGTCATGCTCTGGGCCCGCAAGCCACACGATAGCTAAAGGAGGAATCATGTCTATCCTGGATCGTTTTCGCCTTGACGGCCGCGTCGCACTGGTCACCGGCGGCACGAAAGGACTGGGGCTGAGCATGGCACAGGCCTTTGCGGAGGCCGGCGCCAGCGTGATCGTCGCCAGCCGCCACGGCGAGGAAGCCGGTGCAGTGGCCGGCGAACTGGCCGCACGTGGCGGCACGCGCTGCGCCGGCTATGCGGTGAATGTGACCGACCTGGCACAGGTCGAGTCGCTCGTCGGCAAGGTGCTGGGCGACTTCGGCCAGGTCGACATTCTGGTCAACAACGCGGGCATCAACATCCGCGGCCCCATCGAGGAACTGACTCTGGAGAGCTTCGAGGTTGTGCAGGCGGTCAACGTGCGCGGGCCGTGGCTGCTCTGCCGGGCGCTGGCGCCGCATTTCAAGGCGCGCGGCTACGGGCGCGTCATCAACGTCGGCTCGATGCTCTCGGTCATCGGCATGGCGGACCGCACGCCCTACGCCACCAGCAAGGGTGCGCTCTTGCAGATGACGCGCGTGCTGGCGTTGGAGTGGGCGCCGCACGGCGTCACCGTCAACGCCATCCTGCCCGGCCCCTTTGCCACGGAAATGAACCTGCCGATCCTGGCCGACCCCACCGTCTACCAGTCGTTTGTCGCCAAGATCCCGCTGGGGCGGTGGGGCGAATTGGAGGAGATCCAGGGAATCGCGCTATTTCTGGCCAGCGACGCGTCGAGTTTTGTCACGGGGGCAGCTATTGCGGTCGACGGGGGAATCACCGCGTGGTAGTGGGTCAAACGACAATTGTTGATGGGTGATTGCAGACTGCAAATTGCTGACGGCAGGTACGCACCGCACGGTGTGAGCAATCAACAATCAGCAATTCTCCCATCAATAATTTGCTTTCTTCACCCGTCCACCGGCAGTCCTCTCACCACCCGGTCCCACGCCTCAATCAAGCGATCCTCGTAGGTGTCCAGGTCGCTGTTCTCGATGGGCCGATTGGCGTCGAGCCAGGCCACCGTGCGGCGCACGCCTTCCACCCAGCCAATCGTCTGGACAAAGCCCAGGTCGGTCCGCGCGGCGCTGTTGTCGAAGATCGTGTCGTACTGAAAATTGAAGATGGAAATGCCGGCGCGCTCGGGCGCAACTGCTGCCAGGACGTCGGTCGGAATGTGCACCAGGCGCGGTAGCGGCACGCCCAGCGCTTCGGCCACGCCGGCGTGAAACTGGTTCCACGTCATCCAGTTATCGCCCGCCGTGTGATAGGCCTTGCCATAGGCGCGCTCGTTGCCGATGGCGGCCACGAACGCCCGCGCCACGTCGTCGACATGGCAAGTCACCCACAGTGACTGCCCGTCCCCGTGCACGACGATGGGCTTGCCCTTGCGCATGCGGTCGAGATAGGTTGTGCTCCAGCCAAAGGTGTGGACGATGACGCCGCCTTCGCCGTAGGTCATGGCCGGGCGGATGATGGTGGCGGCAAAGTCGCCGCGTGCGTGGGCAGCCAGGAAGATGTCCTCGCATGCCGCCTTGTTGCGCCCATAGTCGCTAATGGCCTCGCGCGGCGAATCCTCACGGTATGGGTAACTCGGCGCCGGGCGCGAGTAGACGTCCACCGTACTGCAAAAGATGAACTGCGTCGTGCGGCCGGCACAGGCGCGCACCGCACTCTCGGCCTGCGCCGGCGTGAAGCAGACCATGTCGATGACGCAGTCGAAACGGCCGAGACCGGCGATATGCGCCTCGAAGGCAGGGTAATCGTCGCGGTCGCCGATGATCTGCTGCACCGCCCCCTCGACGCGCAGCGGCGTCTGCCCGCGATTGTAGAGTACGACGTCATCGCCACGCTCGAGCAGGAAACGTGTGATGGGCGTGCTGATAAGGCCGGAACCGCCGATCAGGAGAATGCGCATACGGGTCTCCAATCATGGTGACGCCAGCCACTCGATGAGGCGGGCATGGCCGTCGGTGTGGGCAAGGATGGTCTCCTGCATGATACCACGCCGGTAGACGCGCAGACGCAGCACGTACTGCTTGGGCGTGCCGCCGCCCAGGTCGTTGCCGATACGGTAGATCGTGTGCCGCGCTGAGAGGTCGACAAAGAGCGCTTCGAGCGCGGCCGCTGCGGCCGGCGTGAATTGGTTGAGCACGTGCGTGTGGAAGATGACGGGGGCGACGCTTTCGGACAGCGCATCGAGCACCGCAGGCAGTTGCTCCGCCGCATCGCCGCGCACGAGAGCGGGCGGCTGGGCCAGCCAGAGCCGGCGCGCCGCCATCAGCCGCGCCGCACGGTCGGCATGTTCCGGCCAGATGAGTGCGCGCAGCCAGGCATAGGCTTCGCCGTCGGCCAGGTCCACCGGGTTGAGGTCGATGCCGACGCGTTGCGCGATGCGGGGCATGCCCAGCGGCAACTCGGCGCCGGTGTGCACGATGCAACCTGTGTCGATGGTCACCGGCGAAGCGGGATCGCCGGCGCCAAGCGCCACGTCGCCAAGTTGGTAGCGATAGGCGTAGCGGTCAAAGAGCAGGTTGAGCCCGGCACTTGCGCCCACCTCGACCAGGGCCAGTGGTGCCTGGGCCTTGCCGGCGACGTGGCTGAACGCCGGCAGCAGATAGGCACAGCGGCGCAGCTCGTTGGTCTGCACCAGGTGGCTGCGCAACAGCGCGGCGATTTCCCCGGCGTGCGTGGCGCAAAAGGCACGAAACGCCGGGACCGCTGCCGCCGGCGCGCCCGGTGCAGCGGCAAGGTCGGGAAAGTAAGCGGCGAGTTCGTGGTCGGGCGTGCGGAGGAGGAGCAGGTGGACGGCGCCCAGCAGCATGTTGGCCGGCGGCTGACCCGGCTGTGCTTCAGCGGCCAGCAGCAGCAGATCGCGATCGCCGGCCACGGCCAGCGCCAGCGCGTGGTAGAGCGGCGAAGTCTCCTCGACCTCGGTCGTGGCAAAGCGTCGGAAGCGGGCGGCAAGCTCGTCCAGGTCGACGGCGTGTGGGTTGGGTCGATCATAGTGCATGGTGGAGCCAAGCATACCGCGCATCGCACCATGGCGACAACTGCCCGGACCTGGCGGGGCACTGGCTCTTGAATCGCTGAGGGCGCGGCGAGGCGCGCGCTGGCTTATGGTAGAATCGCAGCATGAATGTACAACAAGCCGCATCCACACCCATCGATCGCACTATGCCGCCGCTGCCGGAGTTCGCACCCTATGTACGGCGCGTGGCGCTGGCACGTCACGGTTTTTCGCTCTTCCTCTACGACACGCAGCCCGATGCCGGCAGCGGCGGCGTTCCCCGGCTGCTCGTCCACGGGTTGGGCGATGAGGCTGACACGTGGCGTCACGTGCTGCCGACGCTCGCGGCGCAGCGCCGCGTCATTGCCGTCGATCTGCCCGGCTTTGGCCGCAGCGACAAGCCCGACGCGCCCTATTCCGTGCCGTGGTACGCCGGCGTCCTGCTCGACCTGCTCGACACGCTCCAGATCGAGCGCGTGGCGCTCGCCGGCCATTCGCTGGGCGCGGTCACTTCGCACTGGCTGGCGCTGGAGCAGCCGGCGCGCATCGAACGGCTGGCCCTGCTCGACGGCGGGCTGGTGGCGAAGCCGGGGAAGCTGGACTTGGGGACGATGCTCTTCCTGGCGCCGGGCATCGGGGAGTGGCTTTACACGCGGCTGCGCAAGGATCCGCAGGCGGCCTATGACTCGCTGCGTCCTTACTACGCCAACCTCGATGCGCTGCCCGAGGCCGACCGCACGCTGCACTATGAACGGGTCAATCAACGGGTCTGGAATGACGACCAGCGCCGCGCCTTCTTCCGCACCTTCCGCGGCCTGGTGCGCTGGCTGCCCGGCCAGCAGAAGGAACTGCCCGCCCAGCTGGCTGCGGTCACCACGCCGACACACGTGGTGTGGGGCGAACTGGATCGCATCGCCGCCGTGGAAAACGGCCGCACGCTGGCCGCCATGCAGCCCGGCGCCCAATTGACCATCGTCCCCGGTGCCGGCCACAACATCCAGCAGGAAGCGCCGGCGCAGGTCATCGAAACAATCTCCAATCTCTGATCTCCAGTCTCAAAGAGAGACTAGAGATTGGAGAATGGCTATCTTGCCGGCGCGGCCCTGAAGATGCGGTTGAGGATGTCGGCGCGTTCCTCCGGCGTGGCCCAACGGGGCTGGGCGAAGTCCTCCAGCACCATGGTCAGCAACTCGGTATTGAGCAGCCGCCCCTCGTAGATCGTGTGGCGCGCGGCCAATTCGGTGCGCGTCTCCCAGCTCCACATCTGGTCGAAGAAGAGATTGCCCAGGCCATAGGTGATCATACCGTTGCCGCCGGCGTCGGCCGCGCCGAAGGGTTCCTGCGCCTGGGGCACATGACTCTGCACGCCGGACACGATGTCGGCGCCGGCCTCGCGTAGTTCGCGGAACTCGATGACCTGCGACGGAATGGGGTAGGGTTCGTAGGTCTCGGCATACTGCAACTCCACGGCCACCACATCGACCATGCCGGACAACTGGCGCACCAGATCGAGGACGAGTTCCTGGTTGTCGTAGTAGTAACAGGCGCCCGGTAACTCGTCGCTGGCCCACGCGCCCGAAGGTCCAAAGGCCAGCGCCGCCACGAAGGCGAAGGTGTTGCCGTGATCTTCCCACAGCAGCGGCGCGCACGCTTCCGTCACGTTAAAGCCGCTGCCGTAGATGGGGATACCGTTGTCGCGATACCAGGTGAGCGAGCGGCGCGCACCGTCACGGCCAAAGTCGTTGACGTGATTGCCACTGAGCCCCACGATGTCGGTGCCCATGGCCTCCAACGCCGCCCAGTAGTCGGTGTCGCTGCACAGAATCAGGTTGTTCTCGGTGGGGTTGGCCACGCAATCATCCAGGAAAGGCACCTCGTTGCTGATGTGGGTGATGTCCGCTGCCGCAAAGACATCGGAGATGACCTGCGCCGGATAATCGAAGCCCGTCTGGTCCATGCGCAGCGCTGTGACGCGCGACATCGCGGTCACGCCGGTCATGACGAGCTGCGTGATGCGCGAGGCATCGCGATTGGTCGCCGGCTGCACGACCTCGCGCAGCAGCGGGCGCACGGCCGACGCACCCTGTCCTTCCACGCTCAGCGCCACCGCCAGGGGATAGGTGCGCTCGTCAAAGCGATTGCTGAGCACGTTGGCGCCATCCACCGTCAGCACCTTGTAGAGCGGGTCGATTTGGTCAAAGGGCACGATGCCCAGCGCACCGGGCGTGGCCTGCACGCGTCCCTGCATCTCCGCGTCGGGCACGATCTCGGCAGCGCGGCTGCCCAACACAACGGGCAGCACTTCGGCGGCTTCGGCGGTGACGAACAGCGGGGCAGCCCCCTCGCTACCCTGCCAGGCTGCGGCCAATTCGGCCAGCGTAATGTCGTCACGGATCGTGGCAAAGGGCGCCACCACGGCATAGACGCGCGTCGCCAGCGGCTCGGTTGCCTGGCCCGCCGGCAGGATGAGTACTTCGCTGGCGGCCAGTTGCGGCTGGTCGAGCAGGCGGAGCTGCTGCGGGCCGGCAGCGGTCTGCACCTCTGTGGCCTGGCTCAGCACCGCCAGCAGAGCAGGCGCCCACGCGTCGGGCACCGACGCGCCCAACCCCACCGTGACCGGTCCGGTGATCACTTCCGGCGTGGGAGTCGGCGCTGGAAGATCGCCGGACACGGGCGTGGGCGGCTGCGCGACGACAGGTTCGACCAGCAACGGCTGCGGCGTCGGCGTCGGAAAGACGAATGCGCCGATCGGCGGCGCCGGGAGATTGGCGGAATCGAGCCGCTCGATGGGCCGGCAGGCGGCGAGCAAGACGAGCAAACCCAGGCCGAGGGAGAAAAGGCCGGCTGACCGGCGCAACGCACGTGACGAGTTCATGCCACCATCGCTTTCACAGCGCAACAAAGAATAAGCAATCTCGAGTCGTAGGGCTGGCTTCAGCCATTCCAGAGACAGGGATCGACTGAAGTCGCCACTACGGTAAGGGTCGTGAACGACCGAACCTGCGCGAGTATATCCCACCGTGCGCGCCGCGGCAAAGATTCAGGGGACGCGGGCATACCTGCCGGCGGCACACTTCCAGGTCGATTGCGCTTTGTTGTCACAGTGGCGCGCGAATAGAATAGAGAGCCACAGGTACCGACCATGACGATTTCGTTTCAGCCACCCAATGCTACCCAACGCGCCGTCAAGCGACTGGCGTCTACGGCGCCGGCGGCGTGGTTTCTGTCCAAAACACTGCGCCATTTCGATCGCGGCGTACTGGCGCTGAGCGGAGGCCGGCAGACCGCCACGTCGCTGCTCGCCGGCCTGCCCGTGATCCTGCTAACGACGACGGGCGCCAAGAGCGGCCAGCCACGCACGACGCCGCTCATCTGCGGTGTGGACGGCGAGCGGCTCGTGCTCTTTGCCACCAACTTCGGCGGCGCCAAGAATCCGGCCTGGTACTACAATCTGCGCACCAACCCGCAGGTGACAGTGACCTATCGCGAGCAGTCGGCCACCTATCACAGCCGCGAGGCGACGCCGGAGGAACGCGAGCGTTACTGGCCCATGGCCGATGCCATCTACACGGGCTACGCCGCCTATCGCGAACGCGCCAGTCACCGGGAGATACCGGTGGTGGTGCTTGGGAGAATGAGAGAATGAGAGATTGGAGATTGGAGATTAGAGATTGGGGTCTCGGGACGACGGAATAGTTTTCCACAGCACGAACGTCAATCTCCAATCTCTACTCTCCAATCTCAACCCAGCGCCCAACAGGGAGATACACCACCCATGCTGATTCTTACACGCCATGATGTCGAGTCGCTGTTGGCCATGCCCGATGCCATCGGCGCGGTGGAGGAGGGTCTTCGCCAGTTGGCGGCGGGCGTGGTGGAGATGCCGCAGCGGCTCGTTACCACGGTGACGCCGCACAATGGCATCCACCTCTCCATGCCCGCCTTTGTTGCCGGCGACCCCGGCACGCTCACCATCAAGGTCGTCACCGTCTACAACGACAATCGCGCTGCGTACGATCTGCCGACGATCCACGCCGTGCTGCTGCTGCATGACGCGCGCACGGGCAAGCCTCTGGCGCTCATGGACGCCGAGCACCTCACCGCCATGCGCACCGGCGCGGTGAGCGGCGTGGCGACACGCTACCTGGCGCGCCCCGATGCCGGCGTGGTGACGCTCTTTGGCGCCGGCGTGCAGGCCGGCCCGCAATTGCTGGCCATGGCCGCCGTCCGTCCTATCCGTCAGGCCTATGTCGTGGCGCTGGGCGACAGCCGCGCCTTTGCCGCGCAGATGGCCGCCGAGCTTGGCATTCCAGTCGGGGTAACCGACGACGTGCGCGCCGCCGTGGCCGCCGCCGACATCATCTGCACGGCCACCAACAGCCCGACACCCCTCTTCGACGGCGGGTGGCTGCGCCCCGGCACGCACATCAACGCCATCGGTGCGTATACGAAGACGACGCGCGAACTGGATAGCGAGACTGTTCGCCGCAGCCGCGTCATCGTCGATCGGCGGCAGGCTGCGCAGGCTGAGGCCGGCGAGATCGTGATTCCCACACAGGAGGGCGCCATCGGCCCCGAGCACGTGGCCGGCGAACTGGCCGAGGTCGTCACGGGCGCGCTGGCTGGCCGCCGATCGACGGACGAAATCACGCTCTTCAAGTCGGTGGGGTTGGCGCTGCAGGATGCGATGGCGGCGGCGCTGGTCTATCAGCGTGCAATTGACGCTGGGATTGGACAGATCGTTGATCTATAGACTCGGTACGTCCCGACCGTCGAATTGGAGCGCAAGAACCTGAGTGAAGCGCTGTTGCGTCCTCGCTATACTAAGCTGGAAACGAGTTCAGTTAGCGAGGAGACTACCATGATGTTAGCGAGAGTGATTCTACCGATGACCAACAGGAGCGCGTACACGACAGACGAACGCCGCTGGCAGGCCATCACGGCGCGCGACCCGGCGGCCGACGGCAGTTTCTGGTTTGCCGTTTCGACGACCGGCGTCTACTGCCGGCCCACCTGCCGCTCACGCCAGCCGCTGCGCAAGAACGTGCGCTTCTTCGATTCGCCGGACGCTGCCGAGGCTGCCGGCTTCCGGCCCTGCAAGCGCTGCCAGCCGCGTCAGCCCACGCCGGTCATGGAGGTCGAGCACACGCAGGCTATCGAGCAGGCATGTGCGCTCATCCACGAAAGCGACCCGGCGCCCACCCTGGACGCGCTGGCCGCAGCCGTTGGCATGAGCCCCTACCACTTCCAGCGCGTCTTCAAGGCGCGCCTGGGCGTGACGCCGAAGCAGTATGCCATGGACCTGCGCCGCCAACGCGCCGGTCAGGCGCTCCGGGAGAGTACCAGCGTGACGGCTGCGATATACGATGCGGGTTACGGGAGCGGTGGCCACTTCTATGGTGAAACCGATGCCACGCTTGGCATGACGCCTACGGCCTATCGCCGCGGCGCCGCGGGTGAGACGATCCGCTTCGGCGCGGCGGAATGCTATCTGGGCTGGGTGCTGGTGGCGGCCACCGATCGCGGGCTCTGCGCCATCGATCTGGGCGATGACCCGGAAGCGCTGGAAGCCGGGCTGCGCGAGCGTTTTCCCAAGGCGGCGATCCGTCACGATCCCGGCTTTAGCGACTGGACGCAGCAGGTTGTGCGGTTCCTGAATGCGCCGGAGCGCGGGCTGGACCTGCCGCTCGATATCCAGGGCACGGCTTTCCAGCGCCGGGTGTGGACCGCACTACGCGCGATCCCGGCCGGCAGCACGCTGAGCTACACGGAGGTCGCCGAGCGCATCGGCGAACCCAAGGCCGTGCGTGCAGTAGCCGGCGCCTGCGCCGCCAACAAGCTGGCCGTGGCGATCCCGTGCCACCGCGTCGTGCGCCAGAACGGCAACCTCAGCGGCTACCGGTGGGGCATCGAGCGCAAACGAAAACTGCTGGCGCGGGAAATGGAAGAATAGACCACGGATTAGGCGGATTAGGCGGATGTGCGCGGATAAGAATCCGTGAGTATCCGCCAAATCCGCCTAATCTGTGGTCTATTGACCTCAAGAGGAGAGCGAGATGTACGACGCAACTTGGCCGCGATCAGGCAAGCGGGGCTGGCGGGCTGTCCGATTGGTCGTGCTGTGCGGCGCAATAGCGGTTGGGCTCGCGGTCTGGTTCGCGCAGCCGCTCTACGCGCAGGACGAGGACGTGCAGCAGGAGATTCCGATCACCTGCCGGGCCTGTGAGTTCCGTCTTGCACCGGACGGCAGCATCGCAGTCGTCTTCGAGAACGCGGCCGTTGTGGGCGACGAGGCGCCGCAGTTCGCCCGCTTGCCGATCCGCATCATCAACCTGGCCAGTGGCAAGCCCACCGGGCGCCTTGTCGGTCACACGGACTACGCCACCGACGCCGACTTCTCGCCAGACGGCAAGCGGCTGGCGACGATTCACAGCAACGGTGTCATTCAGATTTGGGACATGGCCCGCCGGCGCACGATTGGCCAGTTTCCCACCACGATCGGCGGCGGCAAGATTCGCTATCTGCCCGACGGCGAACGTCTGACCGTTCTCACCCCTGGCCCGGCCAGCGAGCTGCGCGTCGTCGATGCCGAGACCGGCGCCATCACGCAGATTCTGCGCAAACCCGTGCTCAGCCTGTACGCCTACCGGGAGGCGTTCAGCGATATCACGCGTCAAATGGACATGAACTTTTGCGGCCTGGCCGTCGCGCCGGATGGCGACAGCGTCGCCGTCGCCACCGCCAATGACGAGCTCGGCTTCTGGTCGCTGGAGAGTGGTGCCTACAAGGTACTGGATCGACCGTCCGACCGGATGGCGACCTTTGCCCGCTGTGACCTTCACTTCTCGGCTGACGGCGCGACGCTCTACTACCTCGACACCAAGGCAAAGCAGGCGGACCTGTGGGATTGGGAAAGCCGCGAGCGGCGCAGCATCGCGCTGGCGGAGACGGAACGCTTGAGCGGGTTGGCCCTGTCGCCGGACGGGGCGATGCTGGCCTGGGCCGCGCACGTCGATGACGTGCCGACGGTGTTGACAGCGCCGGTCGATGCACCGGAAGCCGTGTTGGACAGCGCCCTGGTGGTCACCGACACCCTGCGCGTCGCCCCGCGTATCACGGCCGTGCACTTCCTGCCGGATGGTTCCGGGCTTGTGGCCGGCGGCTTCCTGGCCACCGACGACGAAAACGCGATCTACATCGTTGGCGCCGAATCTGCTCCATGACCCTGCTCCGGCTGCCTTCTCCCTTGGTGTGAACCCCGGTACTAGCGAAAAAGCGGTTTGGTTGACAGGCTGCACGGCAGCAAGTACACTTTCCAATCGATGCTGTCCTGATCACCTGGAATCACCGTGGAAGCAGTCGAGGATGCCATGTCAACAACTTTCCAAACCACAGCGCAACGCCTGTCAACGCTCGCTGTTCTGTACGAGCAAGGGCAGGCCAGCCAGTTGATGGATCGCACCCTGGACAAGTTGCTTGCCCAGGAAGCCGAGCAGTGTCGCGTTCAGCTCGCTGAAATGGAGGCCGACATGGCAGTGTTCGAACGGCAATTTGCCATGACTTCTGCCGAGTTCATGCGACGCTATCAGGCAGGAGAGACCGACGACCGTATGGATTTTGTCGAGTGGGCATCGCTCGTACACATGCGCGACAATCAGTTGCAGAGGTTGGGGCTGCTCACGGGCGAGAATGCTGCATGATCCCGGCGGAATACCTTGACCAGGTCAAGGTGCGCCTGCTGACTGATACGTTGGTGGCCGAGTTCGAGATTCGCCGCGAACGCTCAACGTTGGTGGATGCTCATATCCGTGTGCGCGTATCGTTGGTCGACCGCAGCATGCTCGAGTTTTCTGAATATGTGACGCGGACGGCGGACGGACAGATCGACGTTGTTGTCTACAGCTATCATTGGGAGAGCGCCGCACAACAACTGATCTGCCGATGGGACAATGTGCCGCATTTTCCCGGGTTGCCTGGGTTTCCGCATCACTTTCACGACGGACGCACGCAGCAAGTCGCGCCGGGTCAGCCGATGACCATCTTCTCCGTGCTGGACAAGATCCGCGAGATACTTTCACAGTGAGATGCTCAAACAAAGTTCTCAGAGAACAATCTCATTCTTTCTTGATGCCTTGGTGCATCGAGTGTAGGTCAAGACTGTTCACCGCCAGAAAAGAGTGAAAAGCCCACGGATGAGGCGGATTTGACGGATTCTCACGGATTCTTATCCGCGCCAATCCGTCAAATCCGCCTCATCTGCGGCCTAATTCCGCTACCTTCGCAGCCGCTCGATCAACTTACGCAGGATCAATTCTTCCTCCGGCGTGATCTCCTGCATAGGCGCGTCGTCGGGGTCGAGGATGATCTCGCCCAGCTTGCTGAATGCCAGCGCGCGCAGGTCCTCCTCCAGCGGGTCGCTCACGCGATGATCCTCCACGATGCTGCCGTCCTGCATGCGCAGGATGCGCTGCGTCGCCTGCGCCACGCGTGGGTCGTGCGTCACCACGGCAATCGTCGTCCCCTCGCTGCGATTCAGTTCGCCCAGCAACTCCAGGATCTCCTCGCCGCTCTGGCTGTCCAGCGAGCCGGTCGGTTCGTCGGCAAGCACCAGCTTGGGATTGTTAGCCAGCGCGCGGGCGATGGCGATGCGCTGGCGCTGGCCGCCCGAAAGCTGGTTGGGCAGGTGCTTGGCGCGTGGCCCCAGCCCGACGAGCGTCAGCAGATGCATGGCCCGGTCGCGCCGTTCCTTGCCGCTGCCCACCCGCCCCTGCATGGGCACCTCGACATTTTCCAGCGCCGAGAGCGTCGGCAGCAGGTTGTGCAACTGGAAGACGAAGCCCACCGTGCTGGCCCGGAAATCGTCCACATTCTTGAGCTTGGCCAGGTTCTCACCCGCCACCCAGACTTCGCCATCCGTTGGCTGATCCAGTGCGCCGAGCATGTTGAGCAGCGTGCTCTTGCCGCAGCCGCTCGGCCCCATAATGGCGATGAACTCGCCCGGCGCCACCGCCAGGTTGACGTCGTCCAACGCGTGGACGGCCGTCTCGCCGCTGCCGTAGACCTTGTCCAGATGGATTGTTTCGATCAGCAGATCGCTCATGGCAGGCACCGTCATTCCGGGCGGATGTTGACAAAGGCCGTCATGCCCCAGCGCAGCGCCGGGTCGAGATCGGCCACGTCGACGTCAACGGTGTAGTTGGTGCTGCCCTGCTCGGCGGAACTGACCGGCGCCACCGAGGTCACCGTGCCGTCGAAGATGCGGTCCGGCAGCGCGTCGAAGGTCACCTCCACCGTCTGGCCCTCGCGGACATTGACGACATCGGTCTCGCGCAGGTCGGTCGTTTCGACGTGCATCTTGTGCGTGTCGCCCAGCAGCACCGTAGGGTCGCCGGGATTGACAGTCTCGCCTGCGCGCACGTTGACCAGGCCAACCTGCCCGTCGAAGGGCGCGGTCACCTGCGTCAGCCGCAGTTGTGCCGTTGCACTCGTCAGCGCCGCCCGCGCCGAAGCGACGCGCGCCTCGGCCATGGCGATATCCTCGACCGTGGCACCTTCGCGCAGCTTGTTCAGCGCCGCCTCAGCGCTGTCGACCGCGGCCATGGCGGCACGTACGTTTGCCTCGGCGCCCGGCGCGCGATTCTCTGCGGCGGTGACGCCGACCCGCGCCGCGTCGATGGCGCGCGCGGCGACGGCCAACTGGGCCTGCGTCGGTCCCTGCAAGATTGCCGCCTGTTGGGCATTGGCCGCCTCGAGATTGGAGGTCGCCTGCATGAGTGCCAGCGACTGCGGCAGCGATCCAACCTGCGGATCGTCCTTGACCAGGTTATAGGCGGCCTGGGCGTTGCGCAGTGCCGCCTCGGCCTGGGCGATCACGGCACGCGCGGCAATCTGCTCCTGCTCGGTGGGGTGGCTGGCGACCTCGGCGTACTGCGCCTGGGCCATGCTCACCTGTGCGTTAGCGCCATCGACGGCCGACTGCACTTCGAGCAGCGCGGCGCCGGCCACTGCGACCTGCGCCTTGGCCGCGGCGACGGCCGCTTCGGCGGCGGCGATGTCGGCCGCGGTGGCGCCGGCCTTGAGCTTGGCCAGCGCCGCCAGCGCCTCGCTGACCGCAGCCTCGGCCGCCGCAACTTGCCCCTGCAAAACGCCATGCTCCAGGTCGAGCAGGAGATCGCCCGCGCTCACCCAATCGCCCGACTCGACGTGGATCGCCGCCACGGTGCCGGGTGTGGCCGGACCGACATTGGCCCACGAGACCGGTGTCAGCTTGCCCGAAGCCCAGATGACTTGCTCAAGCTCCTGTTCCGCGGCGGCTGCCGCAGCCACTGCCGCCTGCTCTTTCGCGGCTTGTTGCTCTGTGTAGTAGTTGTATCCCCACCACCCGGCTGCGCTGACGCCGCCGATGATGAGGAGGATGATAATGATGCGTCGCATAATCGACTACTTTCTTGATGAGAGCCGCCCGGTGCTGCGAAGGCGGGCATTGGCGCCCACGGCGTCGCATCGACGGCCCGATGATTGCACGGTCACTCGTAGCGCAGGGCTTCGGCCGGTTCGAGCTTGCTCGCCCGCCACGCCGGATAAAGACCGCCCAGGATGCCCAGCACAGCCGCCGTTATGAAGGCCGTGACAAAAATGTCCAGGCTCCACGTTGCCGAGACGAACTGGCTGGCATAGGGCGCCTGCGCGATGAGCGTCACGACGCCGACGCCCAGCAGCGAGCCGATAACGGCTGCCACCAGGCACAGGAAAAGGCTCTCCAGCAGCACCTGGCCGAGGATGCGCCGCCGCCGCCAGCCGACCGCGCGCAGCGTGCCGATCTCGCGCGTGCGCTCGAAAATGGACATGATCATGGTGTTCGCCACCACAATGCCGCCGATGAGCAGCGCCAACAACTGGATCGCGTTGAGCATGCCCACGCTCGTCTGCATGTCGTTCGTGCTCTGCGCAAACTCGCTGCTGATGGAGGCACGCGCCTCCGGGAAGCGATCGTTGATCAAGGCGACGACCTGTTCAGCCTTGGCCGGATCCTCCACGTCGACAAAAATGAAGCTGACTGACCGCGGCCGCCCCATGAGTCGCTGCGCCTCGCTCATGGCGACGATGCCGCCGCCGTCCTCGTAGGCGACGCCGGTCTCGAAGATGCCCACGATGCGGTAGCGGTTGCCGTTGAGCGACAGCGTATCGTCCATCCCGACTTTGTAGACGTCGGCCGCAACCTTGCCGATCACAATCTCGGTCGGGCGCTGCACGTAGCGGCCCTCGACCAGCTTGTAGTGGCGCATGGCCGGGCTGTTGGGGTCGAGACCGCCGATGAGAAACATGGGCATTTCCGGCGAGGTGATGAAGGCCAGCACGTAGGGACTGACCGTCTTGACCTCCGGAATGGCGGCAATCTGGCGGACGACGCGTTCGTCGAGACTGCTCAGGCTCATGTCGGCCACCTCGCGCTGCATGACCGTGATGTTGCCGGCGCCACCGCTGCCCGCCAGGCTGTTGAGCTGGCCCATGAGCCCCTGCACCAGCCCGCCCAGCATGACCAGCGTGCCCACGCCGATGCCGATGCCCGCGGCCGAAAGGAGCGTGCGGTTGCGCCGCCGCCACAGGTTGCGGAAGCTCTGGTTGCCGATGCGCGCCAGGATGCCGGTGACCTCCGTGGCGCCGCCGCCCTCGTAGCGCAGCGCCTCTACCGGCTGCAAGTTCGCCGCGGTCCACGCCGGGTAGATGCCGCCGATCAAGCCCAACGCCAGCGCCGTCACCATCCCCTGCATGACCAGGCCGGGGTTGATGGAGCCGGCCAGCATCATGCCCACGCCCGGCGCCTGACCCACCAGCCAGGCCAGGAACGCGCCCAGCACCACGCCGAATACGCCGCCGACTGCGCTCAGCAGCAGCGCCTCGCCCAGGATCATGCGCAGCACGCGCCAGCGGCTCCACCCCACAGCGCGCAGCGTGCCGATCTCGCGTGTGCGCTCCAGCACGCTCATGACCATTGCGCTCATCATGCCCAGGCCGCCGATGAGAATGGCGATTGCCGAGACGCCCCAGGCAAAGCCCTGCAGGTAGTCCGTCCACTGTTCGCTGGCGGAGTAGCCGCTGGCTGTGCTCACCGTCACATCCTTGTCGAGCGACTCGATGCGCTCGATCACCGCGTCGGCGCTGGCGCCCTTGCGCAGCCCAACCTGGAAGAGGCTGACCTTGCGATCCTTCTGGCCGATATTCTGCGCGTCTTCCAACACCACCACGCCGCCCGACTCCTCCATGCCCTGGCCTGTCTCGTAGATGCCCACGATGCGGTAGGGCACGCCGTTGATGCGCAGTGTGTCGTCGACCCCGCGCTTGAGCGCGTCCGCGCCGCGCCGGCCGATGGCGATCTGCCCCGGTCCGGTGACCGGCTTGCCCTCGACGATGCGATAGTGTGCCATGGCGACGCTGCCGGGCGGATAACCGTAAATGAGGAAGTAGGGCGTCTCCTCGAACGCAATCCAGGAGAAGACGCCGGGGTCGACGTTGCTCACGTCGGCGATGGCTTCCATGCGCTGGCCGAATGCCTCGTCCAGGCTGCTGAAGACGACATCCATGGCGTCCTTCTGTGTGACGACCAGGTCATTGCTGAGGCCGATGGCGTTGCCGTAATTGTCGGCCATGCCATTGGCCATCGCGCCCAGCGAGACCACCGACGCAACACCCACCGCGATGCCGAGAATGGTCAATATGCTGCGCGTAAAGCGGCGCCACAGGTTGTGCAAGATCATCATACGCGTGCCCCAGTTTTCCTGTCCTTTGATTCTAGCCCTTCGCAGCGGGCGCGCTCAACCGCCTAATGGACAGGTTACCTTAGAATCAGTCTAGACGGCAAGGGGCAAGCCTCCCTGACGGCAGCCGGTCGCCAGCCTGACAAAGCGTCCCGCGCGGAGGAATTGCGCGGGACGCCGCGCTCGTGGTCGCACAATTGTGGCCGGCGCTGCGTTGCCGGGCAAGTCATCTCATGATATGTTGATGGCTTGTTTTTGCGAGTGGCCGCAACCGGCATTCGCGCTGCCATTCGCTACAGTGAATGGCAGGTCAGCGCAAAAGAAATCGGCGAACTTCCACACAGGGAACACAAGATGAATATCACAGGCCAACCGGGGCTGACGCCCGCGCTACGCATTCTGCTCCTGACCGCCGGCGCGGTGGTGACCCTGTGGGGTATGAGCACCTATGCGGCCTACATCAACTCGGCCATTCTCGCCGTCATGATCGTGCTGGCCTGTGACCCGTTGGTGGGGTGGCTGCGCCGGCGCCGGCTGCCCAACTGGGTGGTGCTCCTCTGCGCGCTGCTTGTCAGTGTGCTGGCGTTGGTGGCGTTTGCGGGCTTTCTGGTCTACTCGGCCGCGCAATTCGCCCAGGCGCTGCCGGCCTATCAACAACAGGCGCAGGCGCTGGTCCAGAATGTGCAGGCGTGGTTACAGGGGTTCGGCCTGGACGCAGCCGGTTCCGACGCCGTCGCTGCGCAGACCGATACCGCCACCGCGCTCAACTGGGTGGAGGCACTCCTGAAATCGCTGATTGGCATTCTGGGCAGCGGCGTCACCCTGGCTATGCTGATGATCTTTCTCTTCGTCGACGTCGTCCTCTTTCCGGGACGCCTGACCTGGCAGGCGCGCCACGTAAGCGCCTATGCCGGTCGCCTGCTCGATTTCACGGGTGGCCTGCGCCAATACATCGTCGTCATGGTGATCATTGGCACGTTCGTCGGCGGTCTCAACACCGTCCTGTTCTTCGTGACCGGGGTCGATCTCCCGCTGCTTTGGGGCGTTCTCTCCGGCCTGCTCAACTTTATCCCCTTCATCGGCTTCTGGTTTGGCCTGATCCCGCCTGCCGTCCTGGCCCTGCTCGAATTCGGCCCGCAGCGGATGTTGCTCATGGCCGCGGGCTATATCCTGATCAATGCGACGGTGCAGAATCTGATCCAGCCGCGCCTGGTTGTGGTCAGGCTGAATCTGACGCCCTTCATGAGCCTGATTTCCGCGACCTTCTGGCCGTTGGTGCTGGGTCCGGTGGGGGCGATCATCGGCGTGCCGCTGACGATGGCGGTGCAGAACTTGCTGCTGGATGTGGATCCCTCGACGCGCTGGCTGGCGGCAATGATGAGCACGGCTTCCGGCGAAAAGGGCGAGTCGCTCGCCGAAGAAGGCTCCGCGTAAAGCACGCTCTTGGCATTCAGAGCCACACACCGCTCACGAGGTTATTGGGCGTAGGCGGCAGTTGCTGCGCCGCGGCGCTCGTTGGCCACAGCGAGCCGCGCCAGGGCTGCGGCATGCCAGGTAGTGCTGTCATCGATGCCGGCCTGCGCGCTATCGAGGAGCGCAGCCGTGGCTGCCGGCGCCACACCGCCCAGCCCGCTGCGCACCTGCACGAAGTGGGCCGGATCGAGGGCCTGCTGGAATTGCGCCTCGCTCAGCGCAACTTCGCTGCCCAGCACCTGCCGCGCCGCATGTTGCAACATCGCCAGCGTCAACTGCGTGCTGGGCACGCCGCTCCGCACTGCCTCCTGCACCATCCCCGCCACGACTTTGTGCGCCAGGCGAAAGGGCAGCCCGGCCGTACGCACGAGCGTATCGGCCAGTTCGGTGGCCGTGGTGAAGCCCTCGCCGGCACGCGCAGCCAAGTGCGCCTCGTTGAGCGCCAGCGTCTCGAAGAAGGCGGTGTAGAGTTCCAGACACTCCTCGATGGCTGCCAGCGCATTGAGAAGCGGCGGCAGGATCTCGTCCTCGATGTCCTGCGTGTCGCCGTAGGGAATGTTGTGACACTGCGTCACCACGGTCTGCGCATAGCCAAGCGCCCGGCTGAGCCGCGCGCGCAAATGCTCCAGCACCACGGGATTGCGCTTCTGCGGCATGATCGAACTGATCTGGATGAAGCTGTCGTCGATGTGCAGGGCATTGGCTTCCTGTGTTGCCCGGATGAGCAGGTCATGGGTCATGCGGCTGAGGTCGACGGCCAGCGCCTGCACGGCAAAGGCCGTCTCGGTCAGATATTCGCCGCCGCCGATGGCGTGCTGCGTGCTGGCGACGACGCTGTCGAAGCCGAGCAGATCGGCCACGCGCTGGCGGTCGATGGGGAAGCCGGTGCCCGTTAGTGCGGCGGCGCCCAGTGGCGAGGCATTGGTGGCGGCGTACGCGTCAACCAGCCGCGCCTGGTCGTGCGCCAGGAAGGTGAGCACGCCCGCCAGGTAATGGGCGAAGGTGACGGGCTGCGCCGGCTGCGTGTGGGTGTAGCCGGGCATCAACGTGTTCAGGTGGCGCCGCGCCTGTGCCATGACTGCCGTCCGCAGCGCCAGGACGCGCTCGCTCACATCGAGCACGCGCCTGCGCAGCGCCATGCGCGCCAGGGCATGGCCCAGGTCGTTGCGGCTGCGTGCCAGTTGCAGGTTGCCGCCGTAGTCGGCGCCCGCCTGCGCGATGATTTCCCCCTCGATGCGAAAGAAGATATCCTCGATGCCGGGCTGGTAGGCATAGCTTTCCACACCCGCAGCGCGGATGGCCGCCACGGCGCGCACGATGGCCGCGGCATTCTCCGCCGTGATGATTCCACACCCGGCCAGCATGACGGCATGCGCGTCGTGCGCGTCGAGCATGGGCGCAAAGAGATAGGCCTGGGCATCGGCATAGGCGGGCTGCAGGACGTGTTGGCTATAGGCTGGATGCGGGAATGGATTAGTCATGGAAGGAGTCTCTCTGAGTGAGATATGAAGCCGGGAAAGGAAGGAGCGAATTGCTGATGGATGATTGCAGATTGCTAATGGTCAATGGTCAATGGTCAACTGATGAGCGAAGCGGCCGCGGCGAACGATTCACATCAGCAATCAACAATTTTCCCATCAACAATTGATTCCGCCGCGCCATCACCCCCTGATCCTGTCACTCTGTCATCCCCTCATCCCTTGATCCCCGTCAACGCGATCCCTTTGATGATCTGCCGCTGGAACAAGATGAAGACGATCAACAGTGGGATCGTCGCCAAGCTGGCGCCGGTCATGATCTTCTCCCATTGTGTCGTGGACTCGCCGCGGAAGAAGCTGAGTCCGACCGGCAGCGTGTAGAACTCGCGGCTGCTGGCGATGATCAGCGGCCACAGGTAGGCGTTCCAGTTGCCGATGAAGTTGAAGATGCAGAGCGCGGCCACCGCCGGCTTGACCAACGGCAGGGCGATGCGCCAGAAGATGCCGAACTCGTTCATGCCGTCGATGCGCGCGGCGTCGAGCAGTTCGTTGGGCACGCCGTCAAAGAACTGGCGCATGAGAAAGATGCCCACCGCCGTGATCACGCCGGGAAAGACGATGCCCCAGTATTGCATGGTCCCCTGGTGCCAGCCGAGTTGGACGCTCATGTTGTACCACGGGATGATTAGCATCTCAGTAGGAATCATCAGCGTGGCCAGAATGCCGAGAAAGATGATCGTTTTGCCGGGAAACTCGAATTTGTTGAGCGTGTAGCCAACAAGCGTGTCGAAAAACGCAACGCTTGTCGTGCTGATTAAGGCGATGAGGATACTGTTGAAGTACCACTGGCCAAAGCTGTTCGTGCCAAGCACTTCGACATAATTGTCAAGCGTCGGGTTCACAGGCAGAAATGAAAACTGTACAAGTTCGGTTGCTGGCTTGAGGCTGGTGAGGATCATCCAGACAAAGGGCGTCACCATGATGACAGCGCCGATGCTCAGCAGCAGATAGGTCAAGAATGTTTCCCACGAAAAGCGCGTGCGTGATTGCGGTGGCTTGCCGACCAGGCGTTCAGCGGCTTCCAGTCGATGCTCGGTACTTGAATCTACAGAAATCGCCACGTTTAATACTCCACCCGCCGTGAGAGCACGCGCAACTGAAAGACCGTGATGGCCAGGATCAGGCCAAAGAGGATCACTGTCAACGCCGCAGCATAGCCCATGTTGTAACTGGAGAAACCCTCATTGTACACCTCCAGCACAACCGTTGTCGTACGGTTGAGCGGGCCGCCCTGCGTCATGTTTTGCACCAGGTCAAACATACGAAGAAACTCGATCGTCTGTAAAACAGCCAGGTAGACGATCACAGGGTTGAGCAGTGGCAGCGTAATGCGCCAGAACATATGCCAGCGGTTGGCGCCGTCGATCTGTGCGGCTTCATAGTAAATGTCGGGAATCTGCTGCAGGCCGGCCAGAAAAATGATGATGGCAAAACCAATAGTGCGCCAGACCGCAACTACCGTGATCGAAGGCAGAGCCAGATCTGGGTTTCGCAAGAACTGCTGCATCGGCAGCCCCAATATCTTGAGACCTTGGTTAATCAGCCCCACCTGCGGCGCATACAGCCAGTTCCAAACAAAAGCGACGGCTACCGCCGAGGTGACAAACGGTACAAAATAAGCGGCGCGGAAAAAGCCGGCCAATTGCCGAATTCGCACAAGCAACAGTGCAACACTCAGGGCTAGCGCCAACTGCAGTGGCACGCCAAAGAGCACATAGCGCAGCGTGTTGCCGAACGCGGCGCGAACGGCGCTGCGCGGCTTAAAGAAATCCTCCCAGATGTCCGCATAGTTCGCCAATCCCACCCAGTCCCCGGCGCCCTTGAAGACATTCCAGTCGCGGAAACTGATGTTGAACGCCAGCAACGTTGGATACCAGCGGATGGTGATAAAAAATACCAGGCTGACGCTGAGAAACAGATACGCCCACAGAATCTGGCGCCGGCGAAGGGTCAATTTCAAGGCGGTGCTCCATGTAGACAAAAGAGATTGGAGATCAAGCGATCAAGAGAAGCACCCATACGAGCAAGGGGCACATCTCCTAATCTCTCAATCTCCAATCTCCCAGCCTTCTTACGGTCGGCTGCTCCAGAATTCGTCGAGCATTTCCTGGACAGTCGCCACAGCGACGTCAAGTTCTTCCTTCGGGTCGGCGCCAGTCAACACGACGGCGTCATAGGCGTCGAGGATTGCCTGACGATCCTTGCTCTCATCCACGAAGAACGTGGACTGGGCATAAGGCAGACCCGCAGCGAAGGCACCGAGTTTCGGGTCGGCAAGCAGTTCCGGATCATTGGCGGCCTCGAGCTGCGCCGGTAACTCGCCGACGATGCCCACCCACAATTTGCCGGCTTCTGGCGTCGTGATGAATTGAAGGAACTTGATGGCGGCGGCGAGGCGTGCCGGGTCGGCGGCTGCCTTCGTCGTGATGCCATGGGTCCAGTAACTGCCAAATGTGCTCTTCACGCCATTGTGTTCGGGAAGTTCGACAACGCCGAAGTTCAGGTCTGGCGCGTTGCTGGCGATCGTGCCCAGGCGGAAGGAGCCGTCCAAATGGAAGCAGACTTCGCCAGCCAGGAATCCATCCTGGTCATTCTCATAGACGCCGGCAATGCCGGTGCCCAACTCGCGTTCGAAGGATAGGAAGGTATTCCAGGCTTCGTAGCCGCCATCGCTGGCATTCCACAGCACCTGGGTGTAGTCATCGCTGTAGGGCTGCTGTCCATATTGGCGCAGCAGAACTTCGCGGAACCAGTGGTGCGCCTGGCCTTCCGGGTTGACGATGAAGCCGTAGACCTTGAACTCATCCCCTTCCTTCACCGTGCACTTTACAGCCTGATCCTTGAGTTCATCCAGCGTACGCGGCGGATTCTCCGGGTCGAGACCGGCGGCGGCCATCAGATCCTTGTTGTAGAAGAGTGCAAGCGTGCGCACCGCAGTCGGCAACGTGAAGAGCTTGCCCTGGAAGAAACTGCCCTCGACCATCGGGCTGAACTCAGCGCGCACCTGGTCGGGCGGGAACGCGTCCTCCGGCAGCGGCACCAGGTAACCGGCATCGATCCATGCCGGCTGCCAACCATAGAAGAGCGTGGCGACGTCGGGGCCGACGCCGGCAGGCACGCTGGCTGCAATCTTGTTGCGGAAGTCATCGTAGGGGATGTCGGAGTTGTGAATCACCTTGATGCCTGGGTTTTCGGCTTCGAACTGCGCAATCAGTTGGTTCATTGCGTCGACGCGTGCACCAAAGTTGTACTGCCAGTACTCGATCTCGACGACATCGCCGGCGGCGGCTTCGGCAGGTGCGGCAGCCTCGGCCGGCGCTTCGGCGGCGGCGGATTCGGTCGCGGCCGGCTGTGCGGCGGGTATGGCCGCCGGCGCGCACGCCGACACGACCAGCGCCAGCAGCACCAGCAGGCTGAGCACGACAAAACGGGTTGATCGGTTCATGGAATCCTCCTGTGAAATTCGGTGAAAATGAGTTGGTTACAGGTCGATCTTGAGCAGACGCGCCGCATTGCCGGCGAAGATCTGCTGGATGTGGGCGTCGGGCATGTTCAGGTCCAGGCAGTCGCGCACCTGGTCCTGCAGGTAGCGGAAGGCGAAGCCACGCGGGAACCAGCTCGAGTCGCTACCGAAGAGGATGCGCTCCGGGCCGATGGTCTCGTAGTACTTGCGGAAGAGATACTTGACCGTCACCTCGCCCGGCACCCAGCGAATCCACTGGTTGCTGCCGCTCGTGTCGATGCTCACGTTGGGACACGCCCAGCACAGTTGCAGCGTTTCACGCTCCCACGCACAGCCAAAGTGCGGGATGACAAAAGTCACTTCGGGGAAGGACTTGGCCACGTTGTGCAGCTTGAGCGGATTGATGTTCTGGTGCCAGGCAATGCCGCCCGCTCCGCCCTGAATGCCGAAGTGGATCAGCACCGGGACGCCCAATTCGGCGCACTTTTCCCACACGGGGAACGCGGCCGGGTCTTCGATGGGCTCCTCGATGTTGGGCGCCAGCAGCTTGTAGGCGCGCAGCCCCAGTTCCGTCACGGCGCGTTCCAGCCGCTCCACCGCATCGGGCAGGAAGGGCGAATGGTGGGCAAAGCCGACGAAGCGATCCGGGTGCCAGCTCACCACCTCGGCCAGGTGCTCGTTGCCGCCGCCGGTGACAAAGCCGATGGCCCGGATGCCGTATTTGTCCAACTCTTCCACCCAGCGCTGCGCCTGCGCCCGATCTCCCGGGTGCTGTTCCTTGCCCTCGGCCTTGGGGAAGCCCCACATGCGCCGCCACTGTTCCTGGTACGGCTGGCTCATCTGCTGGATTAATTGACGGCGCGGCGCGCTGACCTGCTCGGCATAGCGCTGCATGGTTTCGCCCATATCGGGAAACCACGGCCGGTCGGTGGGGAAATGGGAATGGAAGTCGATGACCTCGAAGCCTTCGTACATCGCTCGCAACCACTTCTATGGAATTTGGCGCCTGTCAAGCAGGCTGGACTTTGGAGGAAACAAGATGGTCGCCGGTACAGCCGCAACCGTGGCCGGACGACCCGCCTATAGCGTGCGTTGTGGCACGATCCTGGCGACAGTGTGGCGCAGAATACCATACGCCGACAACCGCGTGCAAACTCCGAGACACAATGACTTGTAGGCCGGGATGCTGAACTACAGAAAGAAGATCCGGGCTCGCCTTTTCACTCTTCCGCTATGCCCGTGCGACTCTGCTTGAGAAAAACTCGGTGCAATCATTGCGCGTCATTTCGAACGCGCCTATACTGTCGCGCCAGGTCAGGTGCATTCGTGAGTCAATGCGCCGGCAGGCGATGGCAAAACGACCGCCGCCCTATCCTGGGTGCAGCAGTAGCCAGAGCCGGTCGCCTGGCTGTCGCTCATCGCCTGTGCGTTCGAAAGTTTTGGAGATTGACGAGTGGATACAGTCGAACAAGCAAGGGTCTATGCTCGGACAGCCTATCGCATCACGCTGCAGGGCAGCCTTGATGAGCGATGGTCGGATTGGCTTGACGGGATGGCCGTCGTACGCACCGATGGCCACGGCGCGCAGGTGCAGACTGTGTTGGAAGGTGAGCTGGCCGATCAATCGGCGCTTGTCGGTGTGTTGGGCGTGCTGCAAGGAGTGGGGCTCGGCGTGCTCGGTGTCGAATATCTGGGGCGCAATCAGCGTGCGATCGATCTCAAGGACGAACTGTGAGAACCAGGATCGACGCAGCCATCGGCGGGTTGCGCCCGACGCGCGCCAATCTCCGTTCGGATCTCATTGCCGGTCTGACCTTCGCCGTGGTCAATGTGCCGCAGGCGATGGCGCATGCCCTGCTGGCGGCCGTCAACCCGGTGCTGGGCATCTACACGCTGATGGTGGCGGTGCCGGTCGGCGCCATCTTCACCAGTTCGGTCTTTATGAATGTCTCTACCACCAGCGCGCTTTCGGTGGCGACCGGCGCCAGTCTGGCCTACATCCCCGAAGTACAGCGTACCGCCGCACTGGCTGCACTGGTGCTCATGGTCGGTGTCTTTCAGTTGCTGGCTGGGCTGTTCAAGCTTGGCTTCATTGTCCGTTTTGTCTCCAATGCCGTCATGACCGGCTTTCTCAACGGCATCGCCGTGCTCATCATTTTGGGGCAACTCGGAGACCTGACCGGCTATCGGAGCCGCTTCGCCAACAATGTGGCGCGCGCCCTCGATCTGGCGCTACGTCTCGACCAGGTGCATATCCCGACCACCATCATCGGCTTGCTGACCTTGGGGTTGATCGTGATCCTGTTGCGGACGCGCTGGCGCAGATTTGCCTTCATCCTCGCCATCACGGTTGCGACGGTGCTGCTGGTGGTGTTGTCGCTACCCTTCTTCGGTACGCTGCTGGACTGGCAGGCCGTCCGCACCGTCGGCGACATTGCCGCCATCCCGCGCAATTTGCCGGCACTGGCGATGCCTTCACCGCAACTCCTGCTTGCATTGGTGCTGCCCGCCTTGTCCATCGCGATTATCGGTCTGATCCAGGGCGCCGGCGTCAGTCAGGGCTACCCCAACCCGGACGGCAAATACCCGAATGTCTCGCGCGACTTCTTGGGGCAGGGCGTCGCCAACCTGGCCGCCAGCGTTGTTTCCGGCGTGCCGGCCGGCGGGTCGATCTCCGGCACGGCGTTGCTGTTGAGCGCCGGCGCCCGCTCGCGCTGGGCGAACATTCTCGCCGGTCTCTTTGTGGCGGTCATCGTCCTGGCCGCGGCGCCGCTGGCCGAACGGGTGCCCATGCCCGCGCTGGCTGCGCTGCTGATCGTGGCGGGCTATCAGGGCCTGCGCATCGAGGCCGCGCAGACGATCTGGCGCACCGGCAGAGTGTCCACCGCCGTGATGGTGCTGACCTTTTTGGCGACATTGTTCATTCCGTTGCAGTACGCCGTGCTGCTCGGCGTCGCCTTCAGCATCGTGCTCTATGTGGCGCAGCAGGCAAACCAGGTGGTCATCACCGAATGGGTGCTCAAGCCCGAAGGTTTTCCCGTGGAGCAGCGGGCGCCCAACACTCTGCCCAGCCACCGTGTGACCGTACTCCAGGTCTATGGCAGCCTCTTTTTCGCCGCGGCCAAGAACCTGGAGGACATGCTGCCCGCCCCCGACAATACGACGCAAGCCGCCATCATCCTGAGCCTGCGCGGCAGAACCGAGATCGGCAGCACCTTTGTCGGCGTTCTGCGCCGCTACGCCGAGACGTTGCGCGCGCACGACAGCAAGCTGATCCTGGCGGGGGTCGATGCCGCCGTCCTCGACCAGCTTGGCCGAACCGGGCTGCTCTCCATCATCGGGGCCGAGAACATCTATCCGGCAACGCCACAGTTGGGCGAGGCGCTGAATGCAGCAGTGGCCGCCGCCAATGCCTGGCTCGACCAGACCAGCGGCGGCTGATTCGTCATCGAAGGCACACAGAGGCGCGACTTGTGCAAACGGAGCATTATATGGGGGGCCAAAGGCGTGCAGATCGAGCCGAGCCAGAACAATGTAGTGATCCTGGCGATCACGGTGGCGATCGATATGATACGGTAATTGACAAGGTTCTCGATCTCTCGTGTTTTTGTCTCGCGTTTCGGCGCGAAGGCGGGGATGTCCTCGTCCGCGTTCTTCGCGTTTTCGCGTGAGATTCTTATAAGTTTGAGCAGGTACTCTGAAAGGATGAAAACGCACATGGCAACACTTACCGTCTGGAAGTTCGACACCGCAACCGGCGCGCAAGAGGCGCTCACCAAGCTGGGCGAACTGTCCAAGCAGCAGTTGATCCAGATTCAAGACGCTGCGGTTGTTTCCTGGCCGGAGGGCAAGAAAAGCCCGAAGACCAAGAACTACGGCAGCATGACCGGCCAGGGTGCGCTCTCCGGCGCGTTCTGGGGGATGCTCTTTGGCCTGATCTTCTTCGTGCCCTTCTTTGGCATGGCGGTCGGCGCGGCCATGGGCGCGCTGAGCGGCAAGTTCGCCGATTATGGCATCGACGACAGCTTCATCAAGGAAGTGCGGGAGAAGGTGACTGAGGGCACCTCGGCGCTCTTCCTCCTTAGCGCCAACGCTGTCCAGGATCGCGTGCTCGCCGAGTTTAAGGGCGTCAACATGGATCTGATCTCGTCGAACCTGAGCGTCGAGCAGGAAGCTGCCCTGCGCGAGCAGTTTGAGGGCTAAGCGACCCCCTGCGGAGCCGTCCGGCGACCGGTGTTCCAATCTGAAGTGAAGTTGCGACATTCCTCCAGTTGACATCGGCCGCCGACCGGATGTATCCTATGTATAAGCCGACTGTTGTGGCTGGCCCCAAACCAGCCTTCGGGGGACAACAGTCGGCTTTTTGTTTGCCCATGCGACTCGCCCTAAGTGGCGACTTCAGTCGCTCTCCTGCTCCAAGAACCTGATTCCCGTCCTGCATCCCGTCGCCAGCGTGGCGGTGACAGTTCCGTGCGAACTGGCCGCAATGGCTGCCATCATCCTCAATCCGCCACTGCCGCTTGCGCGGCGCCGACCTCCATGCCCACCGGCTCGATGCCGCGGCTGCCATCCTTCACCAACGCCAGGCAGAGAATCCCGAAGAGTGACAGCGCCGCCCAAAAGGCAAATGGCGCGCCGGGCCAGAGTGGCGTCAGCCCGTTGCCGATGGGCGGGGCAATGACGTTGGCGATGCCGCTGATCGCCAGCGCAAAGCCCGTGGCGGTGCCAGCATAGACTGGGCCAACCTGGTCGGTTTCGATGACCATCGTCAGGTAGATCGCCATGAACGTATCGCGCACGGCGCCCGACAGAATTACCGCCATCCAGACGAACGCGCCGTCGACAAAGCTCAGCAGCCCAAAGCCGAGCGCAATCATCACGCTTGCCACGAGCAGGAACGGCTTGCGCACGCCCAGGCGGTCGGACCACAGTGCCATGGGTACGACAAAGGTCATGCTGACGACGTGGAACATCGAGAGCGCGCCGTCGGCATACGCAGGCTGCCAGCCGACGCTGCGCAGATAGAGCGGCAGGAAGCCCAGCGTACCCTGGATGGCGCCGCTGATCCCGAAAAGCCCGAAGCCCAGCAACCAGATATTCTTCAACCCTGCCACATGGCGCTGCTGCTCGACCACGGTCTACGCGTCGGTGAATTGACCGGGCTGCAAGTCACCGACTTCGACCTGAAGGCCGGCAGCGTCACTTTCTATCGACCGAAGGTAGACAAGACCCAGACCCATAAGCTGTCACCGGACGCGGCGCGTGCACTTACGGCATGGTTTGCAACGGATGCGCCGGCCCTGGGGTCGCTGCTGCGTGGGTCTCGCAAGGGTGGCGCATTGACCGATGCCGGCATGGCCGAACGGTCTGTCAGCGAGCGCGTGCGTATCCTGGTGAAGCTGCCGGCATCGACGGCCTATCACCCCATGATTGCCGGCACTTCTGGGCCACCTACTGGGCAGAACGCATCGAACGGCTACCCAAGGGGCTATTCACGCTCCAAGAGGCCGGTGGCTGGTCATCCCTGGTCATGCCGCGGCGTTACGTCAAAGCTGCCGCGGTTGCGAATGAGGGGATGGCGTAACCAGAGATGGTGCTCAAGGTTGCGCAGATTGGCATATTGACAGGAAGACAGGGGGGATGTACTATTGGTAATAATCAGTTGCTTTTTGGCACGCTGCGTAGACCAAACGTTTGATTTTTTTACTGGGAGACAATTCTCGCATGTCAAACGACACCGTTCTCGACGATTCGACAGGGGCGCGTATTCGACTAGCTCGCAAGAAGAAAGGCTATAGCCAAGTCAAGGTCGCCGCGTTGCTTCAGGAAATTGGGGTTAGCATTGTGCCAAGCTACCTTAGCCAAATGGAGAGTGGCGACAAGTTGCCGGGCTTGGAGGTCTTCATCGGGCTTGTCAGAGTGCTTGACACAAGCGCTGACTACCTGCTTATGCTTTCAGACTCGCCATGTCTTCAGGCGGCTGGCACCAAACCAACCACACCGCAGTTTTCTGATGAAGCGCTAGAGGTTGCACTTGTCGTCAATGACCTATCGCCAGATGCGAGGGAATTGTGCTTGTCGATGTTTCGGCCGGTCGCCGAGTACGACCAGAGGCAGAAACAAGTGATCAAGTCGTTGGCGCGCATGATTCCGCAGGAAAACGAATAGCGTTCAGAGCATGGGGGTGCCAGCGTGCTAGTCGCTATCAATCGGTATGGGCGCAATGTGTTCGGGCCACACGCATTGGACGACATGGCCCCGTTCTATTGTCCTGAATGCCAAAAGACCGTAGCTCTTCGTCGTTACCACACCAAGATATGGCACTTTGCCCACTATCCTGAGTCACATTGCAGGTACGGTGAAAATGAAAGCCCGGCTCACCGCTTGGCAAAGGTGGAATTGTACAATGCTTTAGTAAAGTCCCAAGAGGTCTCGGAGTGCACAGTTGAGCACCAGATAGGGAACCTGAGAGCAGACACCTACGCTGTCATCCGCGGGCATAGAGTAGCAATCGAGGTGCAGCTTAGCGACACTACCTTGCAGGAAGTGAAGACGAAACTGGAGACCTACACTGCAAATGGTGTCCATACGCTCTATCTCGTGCGCGACATCAATGAAGGCAACTACACACCTAGAGAGTGGCTGCGGACCTACATGCCATGTATCGTCAGAATCTGTATAGTTGGTTTGCCGGACAGCGTGTCGCTGTCAGACACTTGGGCAGATACGTCTGGAGGGCCGGCCAAATATGCACACCGGACTTTTACCAGCAAAAACGACCGGTATACAGGCTGAGCAGGGTGCTGGATATCGCATCGTTTTCGCCTGAGTATCGACGCGAAGAGGAATTATCAGACCGTCACATCGGAATCACAGATGCGTTGCTCTGGCACCACGCTCAAGAGCCTTGGTGGGACGACGAACTAGACAGGCAGAGAGTGTACGTTCGGATTCGTCGTGATTGACGCTGGGGTCAGCATCTGCTATTCTGAACCCAGAAAATAGGCGACGCCGGCAGTGCTACCAACACTCACCGGCGTCTGACCAAACCGATGGAGTCACATCGGATGGTTTTGAGTCAGTATAGCACGGCTCAACCATCACCGCACCATGAACCATCGGTTTTGCGCCGATGGTTTTTTGTTTGCCGGTGCAAGCCAAGGACTATGCACCGCCTACCCTGCGCACTGGATGCGCTTACATCTTCAGTGGCGATGTCGTGACTTGAACACGAGACCTAGGGATTATGAAGCCCTCGCTCTAACCGTCTGAGCTACATCGCCGGATTTAGAAGCCGCCGGCAATTTGCCGGCGGCTTGAGGTAGCGGGGGTAGGAATCGAACCTACGACCTTCGGGTTATGAGCCCGACGAGCTACCGCTGCTCCACCCCGCGACGAATACTCAAAGAGAATAACACAGCCGGCCCATACGGTCAAATTTCGCGTCGTTGCTTTGTCACACAATTGTGGGGAAGGCCCATCACCTGTCCGCTGCGGTCACCGCTACCGTGCCGATTTCCAGCGGGCCGGCCTCCACCGCGCCGCCCTCCACGGCGTACACTACCACCTGCAACGCATAGTCGCCGGGCGCCAATTCGGCGGGCAGCGCCAGCGTTTTCAGGTCCGGCAGCGGCGCATCGAAAAAGAGATTCGTGGGAAGGATGCCGCGCGCCGGCGGGCCATCCTGGTGGGCAACGGTCGTGCCGTTGGGGGCGATGAGGCGCAGCGACGTGTTGAGTTGCGTGTCGATGGGCGCGGTCGCCTGCCACGTCAGTTCCACGGGCAGATCTGCGCCGGGTGCGACCGTGCCGGCCTGCCAGCCCGTCAACGCCAGCCGGCCAAAGGGCAGCGGCGCGGCAAAGTCGGAGGCCACCGCATAGGCGGGCGGTGTGCGCCAGCCCTGCGCCAGCAAGGCCGTCACGCCGCGCTCCGTGAAGGCCGGGTCGAACTGCTCGACAACCGTGCGCTGAAAATCACCGTCGTAGCGCGTCGCCAGGCGGAAGGCATCGGTCACCAGCCAGACGCGCGGCGCGCTCTGGATAACTTCGGCCAGCGCCGCCGCATCGTTGAGCAGCGCCGCGCCCGACCAGCGGTCGACGAGCACGCCGTCCCGCTCGATGACGAACTCCTCGTAGACGCGCTGCACCGCGTAGTAGTCGCACGGCTCGCCCAGCACAAACGCGCAGGCCGGTGGCTGCGGCGACATCACCACGTCGCCCGGCTGGCGCTGCGCGGTCACGTACTCGAACGTGCGGTCGTACCCTTCCACCTGACGCGCCAGCACGGCATTGGCCGGCGCCCAGCCCAGCCAGAGCAGCAGCGCAGCGATCGCCGCCGTCGCTGCCCAGCGCCACGCCGTCCGCTTGAACACGGCATCGACGAGCCACGTCATCCCCGCCGCGCCGACGAGCAGCCAGCCCGTCTGCACCAGGAAGAGATAGCGCGTCTCGCGCCACTGCCCGCCCACCAGCGTGAGGATGAAGAGCAGCACAAAGCCGAAAATCCAGGCAAAGAAGAGCGTCGCCTGATGAAAGCGGTCGATGCCGGCGATGCGCCAGCCGCCGCGCCCCAGCGCGATAAGCGCCACCGTCACGGCCAGCAGCCCGGCCAGCGTCCACGGCAACCGTTCCGGCGCCACGAGCAGCGAGGCATAGGCCGGCCACGCTGCGGCCACGTCGAGGATCAGACCGACATAGGGGCGCTCGGCCTGGATCGTCTCGAAGAAGCCCGGCTGGCCGAGGATCTCCACGGCGAAACGCAGCGCCATGCCCGCCAGGATGAGCAGGTGCGCCGGCCACACGTCGCGCCGCAACAGGTAGCGCCAGCCGTGCCACACGATCATGGCAATCACGATCGGCGGGTAGAGCAGCACCGTCTCTTCCTGCGAGAAAAGGGCCAGCAAGAACAGCCCGGCAAAGACAAGCTGCCGCCGCGCAGTTTTCCGAACTCGCCCCTCGCCCCTCGCCCCTCCTAACTCGCCCCTCGCCCCTCGCCCCTCCTCCATCGCCCAGAACGCGGCCCACAGCGCCAGCAGCGCAAAGAACTGGAGCTGGGCATAGAAGCGTGCCCGCCCGCTCCACACGATGGCCTCGGGCAGCAGCGCCAGCCCCAGCGCGGCCAGCCAGCCGACACGCGTGTTCCACTCGCGACGGCCGGCCGCAAAGATCGCCGCAATGGTTGCCAGGCCAAAGAGGATGCTGGGGACGCGACCGGTGATGTAGTCCAGCCCGGCGAGGGCGCCGGCCAGCGCGGTGACGTAGGTCGCCAGCAGCCCGCGCGTGTAGAGCACGCCGCTGGGCATGAGCGGCGCGCCCAGCTCCAGCGTGCGCCGCGCCGCCCACAGCGTCGTGAACTCGTCGACATAGAGGCTGATTGTCTGCGCGTACTGCCAGCGCAGCCAGAACGCCAGCACCAGCAGCGCCCCCAGCGCCACCGCCGCCCCGACCATCACCACCCTGCGATTCATCCCGCTTCCCACAAAGTAACTGTCCGTCGTATAAAGGCTCGAGATAGACCACGGATTAGGCGGATTTGACAGATTTTCACGGATAAGAAAGGGAAATCCGTGTCTATCCGCCTAATCCGTCTAATCCGTGGTCTATTTCTTCTTATTCCACATCGAACGTTCCCACCACGGCGAAATCGCCCGCAGCTTCGCCGTCGCGGGTGACCGGCAGGCGGGCATCGCCTGCGTAGAGGCCCGTGAGCACCGTGTAGCGGCCAGGCGCCAGGTCGGCCGGCAGCGCCAGCCTGAAGCTGTCGACGATGCGCTGCTGCGGCTGCCATGTGTGCGTCGGCGCAAAGCCGCCCAGCGGCGGCTGATCCTGCTGCGCCACGAGTTCGGCCGCGTCGTTGATCACGTGCACAAAGGCCGTGTAATCCGTGTTCGGCGTCAGGAGCGTGCCCCACTGCAACTGCACGTCGATCTCGTCGCCGCTGCGCGCCTGCGCCGGGACCTGCGCGCCGGTCAACTGCGCCACGTCGCCAAAGCGCCAGATCGTATCCAGCGCGGGGAGTTCCGGCGCGTCGCCCACCTGTACCAGCGCCACGCTTTGCGCGCCGGCAGGCAGTGCCTGGCCATCGCGTACCGTGACCGCCGGCAGCGGCTCCAGCGTGGCCGGGTCGTAGAAGGAGAGCACGAGCTGGTAGAGCCCCGGCGCGGCATCGGCCGGGATCGCCAGCGTGTGGCCGTCGGGCCGCACCTCGCGCACGGGCCACTCGGATGTCGGCGCGCCCCACGGCCAGCCCTCGTTGCGCCAGATCTCGCTCCCGTCCGGCGCCACCAGCCGCACCAGCACGTTGTAGTTGGCCGTCATGGGCGCCAGCGCCTGGAGGTAGAAGGTCACCAGTTGCCCGTCGCCCGGCGCCAGCGTCGCCGCCGGCAGATCGACCCCGATGAGCCGGATGGCGTCGCCGAAGTCCGCCGCCGGCGCGGTGTTGAGGTCGATGAAGGGCGGCAGCAGCGTCTCGCGCAGGTCGTAGACGCGCGCCAGCGTCAGCCCGTTGCGCTGCACCGTGTAGGCCGGCGTCTGCGCCTCGAACCAGTCCACCGCCTCCGGCGACGGAATCTGCCGCTGCCACTGGTTGACATACGTCACGGCGTAGTCGGTGTCGAGCCACGAGAGCGGCGAACTGTAGCCCATGGGCACCGCCTGGCTCTCGGAAAAGTAGGAGAAGGGACCGTCGGCATACCACGCCGCCACGCGCAGCGACTCTGCATCCGGTTGCGTGTTGATCCAGCGCGCCGCCTCGTCCAACCCTTCGCCCCAACCCACAAAGAGCACCTCCGGCGCAGTGCGGCTGCCGCCCGCCAGCGGATTGTAGTACGTGAGATAGTAGGGATAGGTCAGCACGGTGAAGATACCGTGCAACAGGAACGCGGCCACGCCGAGCAGCACGGCGGTCGGCGGCACGACGCGCAGCCGCTGCTGCCACGCCGGCGCGCCCGTCCGCCACGGCATCTGCACCAGTGCCAGCCAGCCCACCGCGGCGATGACGTCCAGCGCCAGAAAGGCGGGCAGGATGTAGCGGTCGAACTTCTTGGCGGGGATGGTCATGGCCACGACAAAGATGATCGCAAAGAGCGCCAGTGCCCGGATCGTGCGTCGCGTGCGCGTCTCGGCGAAGATCCAGTTGCGTTGGATGTAGAAGATCGTCGCCGCGATCACCCCGACGAAAACTGCGGGCGTGATGCGGAAAAAGAGCGCCACCGGGTAGAAGAGGAGGCCCGGATCGCCCGTCGGCGCGCCCAGGAAGAAGTTGGGGTTGACGTGCCCCTCGACGTACGCCTCCATCTCCGTGGACATGCGCAGCAGTGCGCCCAGCGGGTCGACCCACATCGCAGGCCAGAGCAGGGCGAAGGTCGCAATCGCCACAATGCCCCACAGCACATAGCCGCCGGCCAGACGCGCCAGGATGCCCTTGGCCGTGCGCCCGCCGTGGTGCGACAGGTGATTCGGTTCCTCGCCGGGGTCGTCGCCGTAGGGATCGGGCGGGATCGCACGCTGGCTGCGCAATCGCCAGGCCCGCCACGCCTGCATCGCCACGAGGATGGCGCCCACGGGCACCAGCAGCGCGGCCGGCGTCTTGGTCAGCCACGCCAGCCCCATGACCACGCCGGAAAGGACGAGGTCACGCCAGCGCTGCCCGGCATAGAGCCAGGCCAGAAAGTAGAGCAGCGCCAAAAAGATGAAGCTCGCCACAAAGCCGTCGGGGTGAAGCTGGCGCGACATAGCCACGCCAAAGGGATCGAGCGCCAGGAAGAAGAAGGCGACATAGGCCGCGTTCGGCCCGAGCAGCCGGCGTAGCGGGAAGATGCACATCCACAGCGCAAAGACCACGCCAAAGGCAATCCAGCGCCGGCCCGCCGCCAGCAGTTCGAGCGGCGTGTACGGCGTATTCTCCTCGATCCACGCCTCGAAGTTCTCCTGCTCCCAGGTGAAATAGCCGGGCGCGTCCTGGGGGTAGGT
Source organism: Caldilineaceae bacterium (assembly GCA_020634815.1). Classification (GTDB taxonomy): domain Bacteria; phylum Chloroflexota; class Anaerolineae; order Caldilineales; family Caldilineaceae; genus Caldilinea. Next base: position 48,424 of record JACKBA010000018.1, read on the forward strand.
GGGGTAGGCGCCTAGCAGCCCCAGCGTGCCCGCCCACATGACAGTGACGCCAGGGTGCTCGCGCTGGAAGGTCTCGGCGAAGTCGCCGTGATTCAGCGCATAGGCAAAGTTGGCCGAACGCGCCAGCCATTTGCGCTCGTCGGGCGAGACGTAGGCGTCCAGCGCCAGCGCGCGCGGCACCCAGGCCAGCAGGAAGAGAAAGAGCAGCCAGATGGCCTGGCGCAGCTTCGGGTTCATTCTTCCCCAACGCGGATGTCGGTCAGGTGCACCTGTGTGGCGACCTCGGCGCCGCTTTCGTCGAGCACCGGCAGGCGGTCGAAGCTCTCTTCGAGATACATGCCGGTATAGAGCGGGTAGAGGCCGTCGGGCGCGTCCTCGCGCACCGGGATGACGTAGGGGTCGGTGATGAGTTCGCCCGGATCCCAGCGCCACGTCTCGCGCCCCTCGCAGACGGGATAGCCGTCACGCTGTGCCACAATCTGCCCGTCGCCGAAATAGGATTGGTTGAAGACCTTGTATGACTTGTCGATGGGCTTCTGCGCGCGCCAGTAGAGCGTCAGATAGATGTTGTCGCCCGGTCGCAGCGGCTTCTCGTAGTCGATGGCATAGCCTTCCAGCGTGATCGCATCGCCCAGGTTGACGCGCATGGGGTTGGCAATGGGCGGATCGACCGACGGGTAAGTCAGCGGTAGATCGGCCAGCGCGTTGTCGTCGAAGGACGCGGCATAATCCTCGTAGCGCCACGTGGGCAGGCCGTCGGTGGACGCCTGCGTCGGGTACTCCTGGTGATTGCCCGTGCGCTTGTAGATGATGAGCTTGTCGCGGTCGTTGACCTGCACCGTGCCCCACTTCTCGAAACCCTGGCGCAGGTAGTGCTCCATGGCCAGCTCGTCCTCGTCGGCCCACGGCTCCAGGTTGCGGATTTCGAAGAACCACTCGGCATCGCGGCGGCAGCGATCTTCGCCGCGCGTGTACCACGCCGGCACCCACGCCTCCTTCTCGTTCGTCTCGAAGGAGCCTTGCAGCGTGCCATCGCGGTACAACTCGCCGACAACCTTCCAGCCGTTGTTGAGCGGAAAGCCGAAGCGAGCCTTGTTGTCCGGCTCATCGTAGACGACCCAGTAGCCCGCCGGCTTCTTCTCGAAGTAGTTGAGCATCACTTCGCTCTGGCTCAGGAAGTACTGGAAGGCGTAGTTGCCAAAGACGAGCACGAGAATCGCTGCCGCGGCCGCGCCCAGCACCGCCGCCAGCTTGAAGCCGATACGGTCGCGCAGCCACGCCCACTCCAGCGAGAGTTCGTCGGCCGCAATCAACGCCCATGGCATGAAAAAGGTGTAGACGTGCGTGCGCGGCTTCTCGGTGAGAAAGAGCGCCAGGATCATGACCAGCCCGAACCATATCCAGTTCGTGCGATTCTCCACGCGCTGGCGCGGCAGCAGCATGACGCCGCCAAAGATCAGCGCCATGGGCACGATGATCCAGTCGCGGCCGCCGATGGTCAGCCACTCGGGCCGGAAGAGCGTTACCACGGCAAAGGCGACGACGAGCGCCGATAGCAGCCACGCCACCGTGCGGCTGAAGTTCTGGCGCAGCACGCGCGTCACCGCCAGCACCGTCAGCGCAATCAGCAGCAGCACGTAGTAAGTCGTGCTGTAGAGCGTCGTGCGCAGAAAGACGTCGTTGAGATTGTTGTAGGGCGGGCTGCCGCCGATGCGCCGGTCCGTGAGATAGGTGTAGGTGGCGGCGAAGCGTTCGTTGAAGATGAAGGGCACGTAGAAGCTGCCCAGCAGCACCGCGCCCACCGCTGCGGCAATCGCCGTCGCGCCGAGCAACGCGCGCCACTGGCCGCGGTTCTGCCAGAAGATCATGGCCAGCAGGAAGGCCGCCGGGATCGCGGCCAGCGCGCCCTCGTAGTGCGAGAGCATGCCCGTGGCCAGCAGGATGGCCGCCAGCGAGAGATAGTGCGCCGGCGCGGCGGGCTTGACGTAGAGCCGGTAGAGCACGAGCACCGCCAGCACCGAGGTCAGGAAGACGACGCTCTGGTACTGCACGATGTGGGCAAAGCCGATAAAGTAACCGTCCAGCGCCAACAGCATGGCCGCGATCCAGCCGGCCAGCGGGCGATAGAGCCGCCAGCCCAGCACGAAGGTCGCCAGCAGCGCGGCCAGGTTCGCCACGGCAAAGGGCAGCCGCGCCGTCTGCTCGGTAAGGTGGCCGGTCAGCGTGTAGAAGACCGTGGGCAGCAGAATCTCCGTCGGCCCCTTTTTGTGCAACATGAGCACATCTTCGTAGCCCTGGAGCACCGCCGCCGCACGCAACGCGGCGCGTGCCTCGTCGCCCTGGTAATCCGAGTAGCCCAGTCCCACGAAGCGGAAGATTGCCCCTACGACGAGCAGCGAAATGATGCCCGCCCAGAACCAGCGCCGGTCCATGTCGAAGGGCCACACCGGGGCGCCCGGTGTTACGCGCCGCCCGCGCCACCACACCCAGCCCAGCAGGGCGAGGCTCAGCGCGTCAAAGGCGAGCAGCGTGGGGAGTTGGGTCGGGCCGCCGGGCAGGTAGCTCACCAGCAGCATGACCGTCACCATGACGGTGAAGGCCGCGGCCGTCGAGTAGAGAATCCGTTCCAACCAGTCGGGGCGCGAGGCGCTCTGCCCGACCAGCGCTTCCACCAACAGCGCGCCGGGGAGGAAGCCGGCGAGCACCAGCACGGCCAGCGCCTGCACCAGCGGCGGCAGCGGCACGAAGAGCAGTGCATTCGCCACAGCGCCCGCACCAAGCGCAAGGAAAAGCCAACGATTTGCCATGACCGTCCATTCTACCATGCAGCAGCGCCGATGCGGGGATCGCCGCGGCCGCAAAATTCAACAGGATGCACGCCCGCTACTCCGGCGCCGGTTCGACCGTTACGCTGCCCAGCACGCCCAACTCGTTGCCGTTGCGGTCGGGAATGACGGCGAACGTCGCCGGGTCGTAGAGCACCGCGCCCAACATGTATGCGCCGGGCGGTACCGTCGCCGGCGCCTGCAGGCCCAGCCGCGCACGCTCTGCCACCGGCGCGTCATGCTGGGCCACGACCGTGCCATCCGCGGCCAGCAGCCGCACGGAGAGCGCCAGCGGCGTGGCATCGGCCGGCGTCAGCGCCATCTCCACGGGCAGCACGTCGCCGGCGCGGATGGCAGGCAGCGTGCGCAGTTCCTCGACGGCGAACGCATCCCACGGCGACGCCACCGGCAACGACTCCAGCGGCGTGACAGGCCGGCCGTAGACGCTCAGCGTTGTGTCGCCGGAGATGAGGTCGCGCGCCGGGTAGGCGTCCGCAAACGCATCGAGCACCCCCCGCTCGTAGCGCGTCACCACGAAGATCGTGTCGGTGAGTGCCCGCAGCGCGTCGATGTCGCCGCCGGGCAGGTCGGGCAGCCGTACGTCGCCGCCGTGGATGTCGTGGATGCCCGTCCACAGCGCCGTGTCGCGATCGCCGAAGACCAGCGTTGCATCGGCGCCGGCCCACTGGTTCAACGCATCGGCGACGGGCGTGGTTTCAATCGTGATGACCGGATACGCCTGCGGCTGGCGCGGCCCGTCGCGGCGGTAGAGCGTGATCGTGTCGCCGTCGGGCAGCGGGTAGGTCGCCGCCGGCGCATAGAGCGCGTGGAAGAGCGCGTCGCCGGCCGCGATACGGTCGATCACCGCCTGGCCCGGCGCGGCCACGTGGCCGTTGTCGCCATCCTTGACGAGCAGCCAGCGGTTGGCCAGCGCGTCGCTCCAGCCGCGGCTGTCGGGCTCGGTCAGCGCCATGATCGTCAGGTTGAGCTTGTCGCGTTCGGCCAGGTAGCGGAAGAGACCGCGGTGCACCTCCCACGTCTCCACCAGGATGCCCAGCGAGTCGGCCTCCTCACCCGCCGCGCCGCTCGACTCGGCCATGACCGCGTCCAGCACCGCCGGCTCGATCCAGTAGCCGGGGTCGGTGCTGCCGCTGGCGGGCGGCACCACGTAGTCGGATTCGACCCACAGCGGCTGGCTCTGCGCCAGTACCGGCGCCAGTGGCTGGAAGGTGGTTAGCGCCCACTGGCCGGCCAGGATCGCCAGCCACAGCACGCCGATGAGCAGCGGGAAGGGGCGCCGATAGGTGAGCAGCGCAATCGCCGCCAGAATCGCCAGCGCGGGCAGTACCGGCACCAGGTTGCGCGCATTGTGCTGCAAGATCAGCGACAGCACGACATAGGCCGAGACAATGCTCAGCCACAGCAGCGTCGCCGGCCGGTTGAGCGTCAACCGCCGCCACCAACTCAGCAGCCACGGCGCCAGCGCCAGCGGCACGATGGCCCAGAAGGCGAGCGGGCCGAGATGCTCGTCGTAGAAGAAGCCGAAATAGCGTGTGTAGTTGCTCAGGCTCTGCGGGCTGGCGCCTTCGGGCGCGCGTACCTGGTCGATGACCAGCAACTGCTGGATGAAGTCGGAACGCGCCACGTACCACAGGCTGGCGATTGACGCGCCCAGCAGCAGCGCCGCCCAGACGGTGCCCACGATCGAAGCGGGGCGCAGAATGGCGTACGCGGTCAGCGACCACAGGAGCGCCCAGGCCGGCAGCATCCACACGCCGGCGGGCAGCTCGGCGGCGAGCTCGCGGTTCGGCCAGTACCAGAGCAACGCCAGCCCCGTGCCGATGACCGCCGCCAGCGCAAGGCGCCGCCAGTCGATGCGGAAGCGGCGTAGCGCGGCCCACTGCGCGCCAAAGAAGCCGCCACGCCACAGCACCCACAGCAGCGGCAGCGCCAGGTACATGGGATAGGTCCATTTGACGAGCAGGCCGAGTCCCGCCAGCGCGCCCCACGCCAGCGCCCAGCCGCGCCGCCGGAAGCTATCGGCCAACAGCAGCGCCAGCAGGCTCGCCGTCACCACAGCGGTCAGGTGCATCTCCGTGTAGTAGAGGCGCGCCATGGCCGTCATCATGGGCAGCAGCGCGGTGATCGTCGCGGCGACAAGCCCGGCGCGGCGTCCCGCCATCACGCGACCCAGCGCGTAGGTGAGCACGATGACGACGGGCAGCGTGACGACATTTGTCCACTGCGCGCTGTCGGCGTCGGCGCCGAAGAGCCAGAAAAAGGGCTGCGTCGCCAGATAGAGAAAGGGCGTGCGGTACTCGGGATAGGTCAGCCCCTGGAAGATCACCGCGGGCGACAGGCGGTTGAAGAACTCCGTGTAACTGAGGCTGGCGACCAGGTAGGCGGTGGCATCGTGGCCGACCATGACCACATTCTCGCGCAGCCAGTAGAGATTGGTGGCGGCCGTGACGGCAATGAGCGCGAGCAGGATAGTGGCATCGAGCCAGCGCGCGGCGGGCCGGTCGTTCCCAGGTGAATCGGCGGTTGGTCGCATGGGTCAGGGTAACTTCACGGTGGCGGCATCGTAGGCATCGCCAGTCGAGCCATCGCTGCGTACGACAGGCAGGCGTTGGCCGGTGGCAGGATCGTAGAAGCCGGTGACGACGCGGTAGTCGCCGGGCGGCAGCGCGTCGGGCAGGGTCAGCGTGTAGCGGTCGACAAAGGGCTGATCGGTGAGCCAGCGGTCGCTGGGGTAGAAGCCTTGCAGCGGCGGCTGGTCGCCCTGTGCTGCCATCTGCCCGTCCGGGCCGATGAGTTGCACGAAGACCGTGTATGCCGCATCCAGTGCGTGCGCCGGACGCCAGGTCAGCGTGACGGTTGCCGGCTGGTCCGGCTGCCACGCGCTGTCGCCGGTCGTCACAGCCAGCAGATCGACGCCGTCGCCAAAGGTTGCCAGCGGCGTTCCATCCGCGGGCGTTTCAGCCCCACTCACCGCCAGGTAACCCGTCGTTACGATGTCGCCGAAGGTCGCCAGCGTCGCGGGGTCGTAGAAACTCACCTCGATGCGGTAGATGCCCGGCGCGGCGGCCGGGTCGATCGCCAGTTGGTGGCCGTCAGGCCACATCTCGCTGGCGCCCCAGGTCGAGGTCGCCGAGCCGTAGGGCCAGCCCTCGCTGCGGGCGATCTCTTCTCCGCCGGTGCTGGTGACGCGCACGAGCACATTGAGGTTGCGGTCGATGGGCGCGCCGCGGCCGAGATAGAGCGTCAGCGGCACGGTTGCACCAGGGACGACCGATTCCGCCGGCAGGTCGACGGCGCCCAGGCGAATCGCGCCTTCCCAGTCGGCCAGCGGTGAGAGCCAGAGCACGCCCTCATCGGGCAGCGGCACGGGGACGAAACCGTTCGCCTGCGCGTAGTCAAGCAACACGTTCTCTAGCTCGGCGTCGTCGCCCTCGAAGCCGGCCAGCACCGCACGCGGCGGGTCGGCAGCCAGCAATGCCGGCAGTTCGGCCTCGGTGACCAGCTGCTGGCGCGCTCGCTCTTCTGCTGATACCAGGTGCGCCACGCGCCAGGCCAGCGGCCCGGTCACAAACTCCGGATAGGTGGGCACGCCGCCCTCCATGGCATGGATCGGCGCAAGGGTGAGCACGCGTCCGCCATCCATCAGGTCGGCGATGCGCGCCCCGCGGTCGTGCACCTTGACCGGATACCAGCGATCGGGCTGCGCCACGACGGCCAGCCCTTCGCCGTAATTGACCGCCGTCGAGACGATCGCCAGCAGCGCGCCGGCCGTCACAGCCGCTAGCGCGGTGCCCCGGCGGCGCGGCCACAGTGGCACGGCGAGGAAGAAACCGAGCACGAAGAAGGGATAGAGCATGTAATAGTATTGGATCTGTGACGGCGTCGCGCTCAGCGCACCCAGCAGGGCAAAGGGCAGCACGAGCAGCACCGTGAGCAGCGGGAACGCCTCCGGCCGGCGCAGCGCCGGCAGCGCGGGCAGCAGCGCCATCACAAAGAGCAGCGGCACGACCAGGTTGCCGGGCTGGGCCAGGAGCAGATCGCCGAAATAGGCCAGCTTGCCCGCCAGCGTCATGGCCCGTTCGTGACCGGCCGCCGCGTAGTACTGCGTGTTGAGTTGCAGGTTGTAGGTCACGTTGCCAAAGAGAAACCCTTCCGGCGCGGTCGCCAGCGCGATCCACACCGGTGCCATGCCCAGGATGCCGCCGGCAGTCAGCCAGAGCGTGAGCCACAGCTTCTGCCGCCACGGCCGTCCCGCCTGCACCGAGATTGCCAGGGCAAAGGCCGGCGTCAGGAAGGCGTAGCTCAGCCGCGTGGCGATGGCCAGGCCAAGCAATGTGCCCGCGCCGAGCATCCACAGGCGCGACGCAAGCGACACGCGGCCGGCATCGACATCGTACGGCGGGACATCGGGCTGCCACGTGGCGGCCAGGAAAGTGAGCAGCCCCGCCAACGCTAGGAACATGGGCAGGTCGTGGTTCCAGGCGCGGCCGCTGGTGTGGACGAAGAGGGGCGAGGCGACGAGCACGGCGACGCCGGCCGTGGCGAAGCCCAGCCGCGCCCAGCCGCGGGCAAAGGGCGCCGTCGCCAGCCCCACCAACAGGATCATGCCCAGGCTCAGCCAACTCCACACGATGGCGGCCAGCCGCGCCGTCAGCAGGAAGGAATCGCTTGCACTGAACAGCGCGGCGTTGAGCCATGTCTGCCCCGGCACGTGGAAGTAGGCGAAGTCGGCGTAGGGTTGCAGCCCGTAGCGCGCCATCAGCACTGCACTGCCCACGAACTGGTGCTCGTCGTGGTTGAGGCCGCGGCGCATGTTGAGGCCGAAGAGCAGCACGAAGAGCAGCAGCCAGATCGCAGCAGCGGCCAGCAGGACCGGCAACGACAGGCCGCGCAGGGTGGAACGGAGACGGTTGATCACGGGCATCTACCGGGCAATCAACGGGGTGAAAATGACGGTCGACTCAAAGCGCGGCGCAGTCATGGCGATGTCCGTTGCGCCTCCATCCGTCGTGACTTGCAGCCAGTAGACGGGACGCTGGCCGGCCGGCAGGCCGTCGTCGGTCCAGGTGAAGGTGGCGGTGTCGCCGGCCGCCGCGCCTTGAACGTCGCCGGCCACCATCTCGGCGCGGCTGCGGTCGAAGTCAAGCCCGCGCCATAGTGCAAAGTGGGCGCCCTCCGGGAACGCACGCGCCACCCATTCGATCTGCATCGCGCCGGTGGCGTCGCGGAAGGCGTCGAAGCTGCACAGGCTGACCGGCCCATCGTCGGCCGCGTCGCCAGCCACCAGCGGCTCGCCCGCAGCCTGCCACTGGCGCAGATCCAGGCCGAACGCGTCAGGTGTCGAGCGCTGCCAGTAGCTTGCGCCGGGTGTCAGGGCGAGGGTGGCGGCGCCGGCGAAGCGGATTTCGTCGACGAGACGCGTCGTGGCCTGCCCGTTGACGCCGGGCGTCTGGGCCAGCAGGCGCAGCGTGCCGCCCTGCGCGGGAATGCCCAACGGCACGGCGCCGGTGACCACCCAGCCAAAGGGCGCCTCGCCGGCGTTGCACAGCGCGGCCGGGCTGGCGTTCGACACGAGCAGCCGGCCGTTGGGGCGTAGCGTCAGGCCGGCCGGGAAGCGGAAGCCCAGGCTGTCGATCGACCACGTGAGCAGCGGGCTGGCCGGGTCGTAGAGCGTCACGGCGCTGCTGGTGCGGTTGGTCAGCTCGATCCACTGGGCGGCGCCGCTGGGCAGCAACTTGACGCGCGTAATCGTCACGGCGCCAGGCTGCGGGTCGCCGTTGGCCGCGCCCAGCGTGGATGATTGCGCCGTGAAGAACTCGCTGTTGTCGACGAGCACGGTGCGCCCCACGGTGTCGCCTGTCGCGGGGGCAATGGTCGTGAAGCCGTGGCGATAGCCGCTGAACCAGCCCCCCGGCGCGCTCGAAGCCAGGTAGAGGCTGCCCGGCCCGCCGTCGAAGCGTAGTGCACGGCCAAGCTGCGTCGCCTGGAGAACCAGGTAGCCGCCGGCCGGAACCGTGGTGCCACTGGCCAGGATCACACTGCCGCCGGGTGGTTGCGTTCCAAAGGCCAGCCCATCGAGCGGCCGGTCGCTGAGCACCCAGCCGCCAATATCGGCAGCGGTGATGCCGGGGTTGTACAACTCTATGGCCAGATACTGGAGCGTAACCGCGTCGAAGCGCACCTCGTTGACGAGCACCGGCAGCGGGTCGTCGACGCCAGGCGAGCCGCCGATGGCCGTGCTGGCGCGCCAGGAGCCGGCCAGCGCCGGGTCGCCCGGCGCCGACGTGTCAGCCGGTACGAGCGACTTGCCCGCGCCGTCGGCGTAGCTCGGCCAGCCGTTGTCGTCGGCATAAGCGAACGACAGGACGGTACGGCCAAAAGCATCGCGTACCGTGATCGTCTCGCCGCCGTCGCTCAGCCGCCCGCCGAACTGGCCGAAGGGCGCCATGCCGTAGCGGCTTTGGAAGCGGCCGGTATCCTCCGCCAGGACGACGAACGCGCCGGGCGCCAGGGTGGTCGCGGTCGGGAAGCGGTACTCCACGCCATCGGCGAGCGTCCAGTTGCTGATGTCGATGGGCGCCGTGCCCATGTTCTTCAGTTCGAGGAATTCCAGGTCGTCGCCGGTCACATTGCCCCATGCCGGCGGATTGTACATGATCTCGGTAACCTTCAGCGCAGCCGACGGGGCAGCGGCGGGCGCGGCCGGCACGAACTGCACGGGCGCCGACCAGTGACTCCACCGCCCGCTGTCGTCCTTCATGCGCACGCGTACACGGCAGGTCGCGCCGGGCAGGCAGACGCCCTGCGGCAGCGTGAAGGACGACGTGAACTGCGTCAGCTCCGGCGACGTCCAGGCACTCTCCATCTCGTAGCGGTTGGGCTGGCCGGCCACATAGCCGGGCAGGCCGGGCCAGGCCACGTTGGCCGCCCGCCACTGGATCGCGGCAAAGGTGGCCGGACCCTGCGGGTCGCTATACGCGCTGGGCGCAAAGACAAGCTGGTCGGCCGGATAGCCGGCGGGGCCACTGTACTGGAGCGTCGGCGTGTTGGGCATGGCGCGGTCGGTGAGGATTAGCCCGTCGATCCAGGCGGCGCGGCCGGCCGCCCAGCTCTTCATGTACTGCACCATGCCGGCAAAGTCGCGCGTCGGCACGTCGGCGTAGAACTTGCCCCAGCGCGTCCGCTCTTCCGATACATAGCGCGAGGTGAGGATCGGGTTGTAATCCCACATGGCGCGGTCGGCGTCGACCATGGCCAGCCCGTCGACCGGCGTGTTGATGGTGGCGGCGACCTCGTCGACGAGCAGGTTCAACTGCTCCGGGTTGAAGAGCAGGTCGCGAATTTCGCGCAGGCTGTTGAGATAGTCGCGGTAGAAGAGTGGCTTCGCCAGCACGCGATCGCGGAATGGCTCGTTGCCGTCGCCGGCAAAAGTGTCGGCCCAGGTGAGGTCGGTGTCCCATGGCCAGATCGACCACTTGCCGCTCGTCGGGTCGCGGAAGTAGAAATAGTTTTTGCCTTCGTTGACGTCGTAGTGGTGCACGGCCTGGAGCACGGCGTGGAAGCGGTAGTAGCCCGCCAGGTCGAAGGTCGACTGCCACCAGGCGTCGCCGGGGTTGCCCCACGTGTAGGTGGCCATGAATGCGTCGAGGTCGGATCGATCAGCGGGCTGGCCGAAGCCCAGGTTCTGCACGTCGCCCGTGCCGCCATTCATCTTGTAGAGGTTGCCGTCGGGCAGGTCGCGCGCCTGGAGGAAGCGTCCGTCCACCTCTTCGACCGCCATGTAGAGGCCCCAGAAGTCGCTCTCGTATTGCGTGGAGGCGGTCTCGTAGCTCTCGTCGACGACGCGGAACTGCACAAAATGCGTGGCCGGTGCGGGCACGCCGGCCATGGCGAAGACGCGCATGGAGAGCGCCTCGAACATACCGTGTTCGCCGCGGTAGCCGCGGTTGACATGCTGCATGCCACCGGTCAGGTTCAGCTTGTCCCACTTCACCGGGTAGGGCGCGCCGTAGGCGTCCCGGGACTGGAAGCGATGGCCAGGCAAAAAGTTGAACTTCCACTTGTTCTTGCCCGTACCGTAACGATAGGCCTGCCCGCGTGCGCGGAAGCCGATGTGGTCGTAGACGATGCCGTCATAGACGAGCGTGCCGCGCCACCGATAGTCGCTGCCCATGTAGCCTTCGAAATAATTCGAGTTGGGGATGAACTGGGCATCGGCCACGTCGGAATTGGCGGCGATCAGATGGTAGGCCGGCAGGCTGCGCATGCGGGCGAAGTCGAAGGTGTTGACCTGCGCCAGCGCGCTGCCCGGCGCCCATGGGTTGACCGCGCCGTTCCAGGTCGGCACGCCATCGTAGACGAAGAGCGCAAAGTTGGGCTGCGGGTCTTCGGCGGCGGGGGTCATAACGCTGCGTCCGCCGCGGTCGATGGCCTCGACGCGGTAGCGCAGCAGATAGCGATTGCGCACCAGCGCGGCCGGCAGCGTTACGGTGTAGCTGTCGTCGCCGGCGGGCTGCATCACGTAGGGCGCCCACGCCGTGGCGTAGGCCGGGTCGGTGAGGCGGACGTAGCTGCCCGGCGCCACCGCTTGCAGCCACAGCCGCACCGTGCTGATGCCGTCCGCGTCCGTCACGTGCGCGCTGACGGTGACCGTGTCGCGCGAGGTGGGCGCAACGGGCTGGTGGGCCACGGCGTCGACGAAGGGCGGCGGGTTGCCGGTGAGCATGGCATTGGCGCGGCCGGGCGTGGGCGGGCCGGCGCGCCAGGCGCCAGGCACGGTGTTGTCGGCATCGGGTGTGATAAGGCCGATCGATCGCTCGACGATGTAGCCCGTCACCGGCCAGGGGAAGCCCACGCCGTACGCAACGCGGTCGATCTCCTGGGCGCGGCTGTCGCGCAGGATGATGTCGTCACCGTCGTTGCCCAGGCGCCCCTGCCAGGGGCCAAACGCGCTCACGCCGTAGCTCCGGTTGAGCGTCCCCGGCTCGACCGCTACGACCAGATAGCCGCGCGGTTGGATGACGGCGCCGACGGGAAAGGTGTACTCGATCCCGCCGTCGAGCGCCCAGCCGTCGAGGCTGATTGCCTGGCCGGTGGGGTTGTAGAATTCCACGAATTCCAGGAGATTGGCCGCTGGGGATGGGTCGTAGTGAATTTCGTTGATGATAACGGCGACGGCGGCCGGTGTATCCTCGGCGGCGTGCAAAGGAGCGGATTGCAGCGGAAATGCAACCAGGGCCGCACAGAATGCCAGCAGGAGTTTGGGCCAAAGCAATCGCATACCACCAACCCAGCCGGACCAGCGCGGCCCTCGAGTGCCGGTTCTTGGCCGGCCCGTTCGATTCGACTTATCAGGCACGGCGACGAAGTACCGCCGCACCGCGTAACTTTGGATAGCCATTCAGTCGCGGCTATTATAGCGGACGGATCGGCGATGATTCGAATTTCGACCCACCGGCGGTGCGCTGCGCATAGCCGGTCGCAATAAGCAGTTTGGTTTGTAAAGGCACTCACGATGACTCGACCCATGCGATCTGCGGCCGTGCTGGCCGCCGCCGCCCTGTGGCTTGCCGGCGCTCTGCTGCCGCCGCAAGCCGTACCTCAGCCACTTTCCACCCTCCTTCCCGCCACATCGAGCGCAATTGCCGCTCCGGCCGACAGCCCGGCCGAGCAAAGCGCCGCCAGCACACCCTACACCGGGCGTATCGTCGTCTCGGCCACGGCGCTGGGCGCGCACTCGGTGCAGTCGGCCGACCTGGACACCGACGGCCGCGTCGACCTGATTGCGGCCGGCCGCGAGGATGGCCAGATCGTCTGGCACCGCAACCTGGGCGGGCTGCGCTTCACCCCGCGCCTGCTGACCGTGGCGCCCGGTACCTACATGATCGTGCCGGCCGACGTCAACCGCGACGGCAAGACCGACGTGGTCGCGGTGGCGGTCGGCACGTTGGCGCCATCGGCGGCGAGCGCCGAGGAGGTTGCGCCGGCGGCTAATGACGGTGCGGTCTTCTGGCTCAAGAACAACCTGCCGGCCTCGGCCACCTTTACCCGCCAGGATATCGCCGGCGGGCTGGCCTATCCCGTGGCGGTCCACGTGGCCGACATCGAAGGTGACGGCGATCCCGATGTGATGGTGACCACGCGCGACGCCAACCAGGTGTTGCTCTTCGAGAACGGTGGCAGCGGCGATGTGCCGGCCTTTGGCAGCCGCATCATCGACGGCGGCCTCTCGGGCGCGGTCTCGGTCTACACGGGCGACCTGGACGGCGACGGCAAGCTGGACATCGTGGCGGCGGGTGAGAACGGCAACCAGATTACGTGGTATCGCAACAACGGCGCGCGGCCGGCCGGCTTTGATCGGCGCTTCGTGCGCAACGGCCCGGTGCCCGACCCGGCGCTCGACTATGCCAAGAGCGTCAACACGGGTGACGTGGACGGCGACGGCGATGTCGACGTAATCTTCGGCTCTGAGCAGGAGAACGTCATCGGCTGGTATGAGAATCAGAATCGCGGCGGCGTCTGGGTGGAGCATGTGCTGGCGGCCGACGCCGATCACGCCAAGTTCGTCACCTCCAGCGACGTCGATCGCGACGGCGATCTAGACATCCTGGCGGCATCGTCCGACAACTACACCGTTGAGTACTTCGAGAATGACGGCAATGCTGCGCCCACCTTTACGCGCCGCCTGATCACCAACACGGCGGTGGGCGCGCGCAGCGTCCATGCTGCGGACTTCGACAGCGACGGCGACATCGACATTGCCACGGCCTCGCGCGACGACAACCAGGTCGTGCTCTACGTCAACAACTCGATCCACCGCTCGGCGGTGCTGGAGGGCGAGCGCATCGTCACCACCTACAGCCAGACGCGCTCGGTGGCGGCGGCCGATATCGACGACGACGGCCGGCCGGATATCGTCTCGACGTCCAACAACATCGTGGCGTGGCATCGCAACCTGGGCGGCAGCCCGCCCAGCTTTGCCTCATCTGTCATCGACAACAGCTTCCAGGGCGGCCGCTGGGTGACGACCGGCGACCTGGACGGCGACGGCGACATTGACGTCGTGGCGGCCGACCGCACGACCAACCGCATCGTCGCCTACTTCAACCAGTTGCGCCAGTCGGGCAGCGTGGCCTTTGCTGCGCAGGTGGTGACGAGCGACGCCATGCGCGTGCGCGACGTCAACGTGGCCGACCTGGACAACGACGGCGATATGGATCTCTACTCGGCGACGGACGGTGATAACACGATTGCCTGGTATGAGAACACCGACGGCAGCGGCCGGACGTTTGCCAAACGCATCGTGACGCAGTCCGTCGACTACCCTCGCTCCAGTTTTGCGGCCGATGTGGACGCCGACGGCTGGCTCGACCTGCTCTCGGCGTCGGCGCAGGATGACAGCCTGACGCTCTTCCGCCAGACCAGCCGCGGGGTCTTCTCGCAACAGACGCTCTTCAGCCTGGCCGACGGTGCACAGTTCGTCTACGCCGACGACATCGACGGCGACAACGACATCGACCTGTTGCTCTCGTCCGAGTTGGACAATACCATCGCCTGGTTCGCCAACCGCCTGCGCGCCGGGCGCGGCTTCGAGCGCTTTGTCGTCAGCAACACGGCCGCCGGCGTCCACGCCGCCATCACTGCCGACATGGACGGTGACGGCGATAAGGATATCGTGGGCGCCATCGAATATGCCGACAAGATCGTCTGGTACGAGAACGGGGGTGGCTTCACGCCCACCTTCACCGAGCACCTGATCAGCCCGTTCGCCGACGTGGCGCACGGTGTCTTCGCAGCCGATCTGGACACCGACGGCGACATCGATGTCTTGTCCGCGTCGCGCGCCGACGGTAAAGTCGCCTGGTACGAGAATCGCGGCGGGCAGTTCGGCATTGCGCAGAGCCAGCCGGGCGGCGGCTCGGGCAACAGCCGTGTGCTCAACGCCGCGGTTCTCTCCAGCCGCGGGCGCAGCGGCGATCCCGATCTCTGGCTGCGCGGGATCACGCTGCGCTTCGAGACGCGGCTGGGCCAGCGCCTGTCGGCGGGGCAGGCCAGCGACCTGTTCAGCGCCGTCTCGATCTACCGCGACAACGGCGATGGCCAGTTCAACCCCGCCGTCGACGCGCGCCTCGTTACCCAGACCAGCTTTCCGCTCAACAACGGCGAGATGACGCTCGACGTGCCGAATGCGCCAACGGCTGCGGCTGCGGCGACGCGCTACTTCGTCGTCGGCGAGCGGCGCAACCAGCTCTGCAATCCCGACAGCATCCGCGTGACGGTCATCAGCAACAACCGCACGGCCGCGGACGGTGTGAGCGGCGTGCCGCTGCTGGGCGAATACATGCGCAATCTCTCTGACAGCGGCGACCCCACGCAGGGCCGCAAGCCGCCCATCGTCATCAACGAGATCATGGCCGACAACCTCACCACGCTGGTCGATCCGCAGGAGCCGCAGGAGTATCCGGACTGGTTCGAACTCTACAACACCAGTGAGTTCTTCATCGACCTGGGCGGCACCTACCTGACCGACGACGCGGCGAATCTCCGCCAATATCGCATCCCGGACGGCGTCGTGATCGCACCCTTCGGCTATCTGGTCTTCATTGCCGACGGTGAGCCGGAACAAGGACCCCTGCACACGTCGTTCAGTCTGAGCAAGGACGGCGAGACGCTGGTGCTCTATGACGTCGACGCGCGCGGCAACCAGGTGATCGACCAGATCTCCTTCGAGTCCATGGCGCCGGATGTGTCGATCGGTCGCTCGCCGGTCAATTCCAGCCAGTGGACAGGGCTCGACGCTCCAACGCCGGGCCGTTACAACCAGGACATCGTTGCTTCGGATTTCGTCTACCTGCCGTCGATTACCACGCCGAACGCGTGCTACTGATAGGAGTGAATCGTATGCATTTGTTTCAGCGCGCCGCCGGCGCCGCCGCAGCAGGCGTTGTGCTGGCCGCCGTCCTGCTCTTCGCCGTGACAGGCACGGCTGCCGCCCAGGATGAGCCGGCTGCCGCAGCAGGCCAAACCGACCTGCGCATCAACGAGATCATGGCGTCCAACGATACGACGCTGGTCGACCCCGACGAGCCGGACGAGACGCCCGACTGGATCGAACTCTACAACCCGACGGCCAGCCCCGTCTCGCTCACCGGCATGGCATTGACCGACGATCCAGCCGATCCGACGAAGCATGTCATCACCCAGAGCCTGACCATTCCGGCCGACGGCTTCCTGATCCTCTACGCCGACAACGATCCCAAGCAGGGCCCGGCGCATCTGAGTTTCGGCCTCTCGGCGGCGGGCGAGCATGTGGGACTCTACCAGGTGGGCGCTTCGGGCGTCTTCACCAAGGTGGATGAGATTGACTTCCCGGCGCTACCGACGGACATTTCGTACGCGCGCAGCATCGACGGCGACGGCACGTGGGAGATCAGCCGCCCCACGCCGGGCAAGAGCAACAGCATCAACGCGCCGTACATCACCGAGGTCACCACGCCGACGGTCTCCGTGGGCACGCCGGCGCCACTCGGCCCCTTCACCGTCACGGCGACAATCACCGACAACGTGAGCGTGGCGACGGCGAGCCTCGTCTATTACACGGCGACGGCGCCCTACACCGCCACCGCGCCGGTCTGGGTCACGGCGACCATGGCGTCGCTGGGCGGCAACGTCTACCAGGGCGAGATCCCGGCCGTGCCGGCGAATACGCTGGTCAAATACTTCATCTACGCCACCGACGGCGAGGATGGCGATGCCCGCTTCCCGCTGCCGCAGCGCGAGTATGGCTATCTGGCCGGCTACCAGCCGCCGCTGTTGCTGATCAACGAGGTGGTCTCGCGCAACGACACGATCCCCGACCCCGATGAAGTGGGCATCTTCCCCACGCCGGAGACGCCGGACTGGATCGAGATCTACAACCCCGGCAGCCAACCGGTCAACATGGAGGGGTTGTCGCTGACCAACGACCGCCGCGAGCCGCTCAAGTTCCGCGTGCCGGCGGGCGCCGTGATTCCGGCCGGCGGGCTGCTGGTCTTCCTGGCCGACGATGACCAGGGACAGAACACGCTGCCCGGTCGCAAGGTCTGGCACATGAATTTCACGCTGAATAACGGCAACGACTTTGCCGGACTTTATGGCGGCGAAGGCACGGTTGCGATCGACTTCTACGACTGGGATGACCCGCCACGCCTGGGCGGATTCGGACGCGTGCCGGTCGGTGCGGCGTGGGATGCCAAGGCGGGCTTCGTCTGCCCGACGCTGGGCACGGCGAATATTCTCTGCGACAAGGAAGTGCTGCTGCCGGCCATCCAGCGTTAGCGGCTGACTCTCGCCGGCTCGCCTCAAAAAACAATCCCGGATTCCACTCGAATCCGGGATTGTTGATCTTGGGGGGGTGTCGTGACGGCACCGGCTAGACGGTATCCCCCTCGTCGACGAAGTCGTTGACGATCTCGCGCACGACGTAGATGGGCTTGTTCTGGCTCTCGTAGTAAGTGCGCGTGATCATCTCGCCCAGCAGGCCCATGGTCACCAGTTGTACGCCGATGACGACGAGCAGCACGGCCAGCAGCAGCAGCGGGCGGTTGCCGATGCTCTCGCCCAGGAATATTTTGATGAACGAAAGATAGAGGCCGATGAGCACGCCGAACGCCATGGACGAGAGACCCAACGTGCCGAAGACGTGAATTGGGCGCGTCGAGTAGGTACCCAGGAACCAGACGTTGATCAGGTCGAGCATGACGCGCACGGTGCGGCTGATGCCATACTTGGAACTGCCGTACTGGCGCGAGCGGTGGTTGACCGGCACCTCGGTGACGGTGGCGCCCACCTGGCTGGCCAGCGCCGGGATGAAGCGGTGCAACTCGCCGTAGAGGTGTACGTGCCGCAGCACCTCGGTGCGATAGGCCTTGAGCGAGCAGCCGTAGTCGTGCAGCTTGACGTCGGTCACGTTGGAGATCAGCCGATTGGCCATCATGGAGGGCAGCTTGCGATCGAGCCAGCGATCCTGCCGGTCCTTGCGCCAGCCGCTGACGATGTCGTAGCCCTCGTCGACCCTGGCCATGAGCAACGGGATGTCCATGGGGTCGTTCTGCAGGTCGGCGTCCATGGTGATGACGACCTCGCCGCGTGCCTGGGCAAAACCGGCGGCAAAGGCGGCCGTCTGGCCGAAGTTGCGGCGGAAGCGAATGATGGTAAAGCGCGGGTCGCCGGCGGCGTACTCCTTGAGCAGTTTGAAGCTGTTGTCGCGCGAGCCGTCGTCGACGATGATCACTTCGGCTGGCTGGCCATAGTTAGCGATGGCTGCATCGAGCGCCTCGACCAGGTGGGGGATGCTCTCTTCTTCGTTGTAGAGCGGGATGACAATGCTGATTTTTGGTGTTTCGGCCGGCGGGGCAGTGTGAGTCACAGCGACGCCGGCGCGCGTCATGGTTTGTGCTGTCATGTCTTTAGATTCGTACAATCGGCCATTTTGGCGGCCGGCGCGCACTTTGCGGCACCGGCACAATATCAGCCGATTGTATCACAGATGGTTGAGCGCACCGTCATCGCACCGCCTGCAAACTGATTCAGTGTTCATCCGGAAGATGGTTGCGATGCCCCGTGACATAGCACCGACAGAAGAACGTTCGCATGAATTTCCGGATAGAGAATCAATCGCGCGGCGCCGAGCACGTCGGCGCTCAGTCGATGATGTCGCTTTCGATTATCTCGCCCGCTGGCCCGGAGACGTTCGCCTCGTCAAAGGTCGCCATCTCGTTGAGCGTCGCCACCGCCGCGTCCAGAATCGGCAGGGCGAGCAGAGCGCCGGTGCCCTCCCCCAGGCGCAGGTCGAGATTGACGAGCGGCCGCAGGTCCAGGTGCTCCAGCAGCGCGCGGTGACCGGGCTCCATGCTCTGGTGACCGGCGATGATAAAGGACTTTGCCGCCGGCGCAAGACCCACAGCCAGCGCGGCGCCGGCCGTCGAGATGATGCCGTCGATGATGACGGGTACGCGTGCCGCCGCTGCCGCCAGCACGATGCCGGCGATGGCGCCGATTTCCAGCCCGCCGATCTTGCTCAGGACGTCGAGCGGGTCGTAGGGATCGGGCAGGTGCAACTCCAGCGCGCCTTCGATCACCGCGACCTTCTTCTGCCAGCCGCTGCGCCCGATGCCCGTGCCGAAGCCCGTCGTTTCGGCGGCCGGGCGTCCCGTCAGCACGGCGGCGATGGCGGCGCTTGCCGTTGTGTTGCCGATGCCCATGTCGCCTGTGGCCAGCACGCGCGCGCCGGCATCGATGGCACGTCGGGCGGCGGCGATGCCGGCCTCCACTGCGGCCTGCGCTTCGGCGGGGCTCATGGCGGGCTCGTGCGCAAAGTTGGCGGTGCCGGCGCGAACC
The DNA here is from genome assembly GCA_020634815.1 of Caldilineaceae bacterium. Taxonomy (GTDB): domain Bacteria; phylum Chloroflexota; class Anaerolineae; order Caldilineales; family Caldilineaceae; genus Caldilinea. Next base: position 67,647 of record JACKBA010000018.1, read on the forward strand.
TTCATCTTGTACAGGTTCGGGGCGTCGGGCAGGTCGCCGGCAACCCCGGCGTCGACGACCACCACCTCGGCGCCAACCTGGCGCGCCAGCACGTTGATGGCGGCGCCACCGGCCAGGAAATTGGCGACCATCTGTGCCGTGACTGCCGACGGGTAGGCGCTGACGCCTTCGGCGGCAACCCCATGGTCGCCGGCACAGACCAGCACGTGGCAGGGGCGCAGCGGCGGGCGCATTTCGCCGGTGATCCCCGCAAGCTGCACGCTGAGCTCCTCCAGCCGGCCGAGGGCTTCCGGCGGCTTGGTCAGCATCTGTTGGCGGCGACGCGCCGCTTCGGCGGCCGCCACGTCGAGCGTCCCGATCTGGGCAATGGTGAGCATGAGCGTACGGCTGTGTACCGGATATTCCTCTGTCATTGGTGGGCGACCTTTCCTGCTTCGCCATCGATGGCGATGTGTGGCGACGATAAGAATTCAAAGAACGAGTCGCCGAGGTCAACGACAGCCGGCAAGACGAGCGTGCGCGCACAGGCCGCCAGCGGATCATAGACGCTGCCCTGTGCGGAGAAATATCCGCCGGACGAGGCAAGCAGCATGGCTGCCCCGCTGCCCGGCTGGACGACGGCGAGAATGGGCTGTGCCCCCGATTGGCCGGCGGCGGTCAATGTCCTCACGGGGCCGGAGGCATGTCCGGCCGCGGCCGGAACTCCCCGGCGCGTTGCCTGCATGGGCCGTTCGCCCCAGATGAAACCGGCGGGTACTGCCTGCTGCCATTGCGCGTAGTGTTCCTGGCGTTCGCTGGCAGTTTCATGGATGGCGCTGCGATCGCTCACATTCCATTCGCCGGTCATCATCTGCTTCATCTCTTCGAGTTCATAGAAGAAGACGTTGTCGATTTCCGTGATGCGATGATCGGCCATGGCTTCGTGGCCGGCGGCCAGTGCCCAGCGGCGTGTGGCCGTCAGGATGTAAGCGTAGGCGTGGATGGCGCGGCTCTGCATGTCGATGAGCGTGCGGATCTGCTCCACAAGGCGTGCGACTTCCTTGCGGGCCTTGCCATCCGCGGCGCCGAGCAAGGCATCGATGGAACCAGCTCCGACGGCGATGGCGGTGGATGGGTTTTCGGCCGCAGCGCGGATGGCGTCGAAGACGATCCCCGGCTGTTCACTCCAGCGCGGATTGCACACATCGCCCTCGGCCAGCGCGCGATGGCCGTAGAGCGAAAAGAAGGTTTGCGCGGCGTCGGCGAAATCGCCCGCCGGCACGGTGTTCGTCCAGTCGTCGAAGGCGCCGGCGCTCAGCCAGCCGGCGACCTCGGGCTGGGCAGCCGCAATTCGCCCAAGTTGGCGGATGCGTTGCGCCATGTCACTCTCGATCGCGCCTTCGTTGCCGCCAAGTGTGGCGGCCAGCAGCGCCATCGTTTCCTGTGGCGGCTGCTTGTCCAGCAGGCTCAGCAAGCGCCGCCAGGCGCCTTCCAGGTTGTGGCGCGCGGCGAAGTAGGGCAGCAGGGCAGCCGCGCCGTAGCGCTCGATCTCCTCCATGATCTGGAGAACCTCGGCCTGCGACCAGCGCAACCCCAGCACCTTGTCATACCACTTGCGTGCCTGGGCCGTGATCTCGGGCAATTCGTTCTGCAGCGCTGTCAGCGTTTCGTCGACCTTCTTTGCGCCGCGGCCCAGCTTCAGGCCGCCGAGAAAGCCGGGCTTCTGCCAGGCAATGAGAACTCGTTCGCGCCCGTCGACGGCGAATGCCGGCGGTTCGATGCCGGCGTTTTCGGCGTCCAGCCGGGCAGAGACGGTGAGGTTGGTGTAGGGACGCCCTTCGATGATCCTGACGAGACGCGTCCTGGGCGTCGGTGAAAAACCCAGGCGATCGTAATAGAGGTACCATGTGCGGGCAGCGATTTCCGCCAGGAGACTTGCGCTGAACTGGGTCAGCGCGCCAGGGGCCAGCGGTTCCATGAAGCTGCGGGACCAGAGTTGTCCGCTCTCCGAACCAGGGCCGGTAAAGGAGTATTCAATCACGTGACTTTCCTCGTGTTGGCGTCCGGGCTGTCGAACGGCCCGGAAACACTTGGCTGGGTCTTCAGGCGCCGCACAGGTCGGCGACGCAGATGCGGGCGTTCACAAGCCGGTGACGCCACAACGTTCGATTGTCCCAGCATCGCCCGCTTGTGTCAACTCAAGTGCACCTCTGACCTGCTGTACAATCCGCCGGCGTACCGCTGCCGGTGTTCGTCCCGGCGATCGTCCGCGATCTGTCCCGCGCTCAGGGGATTGCGAAGGATTGGCATTGTGGGTTACGATCATACTGATGCAAGTCTTCACTACTCCCAACTTTGAATCGTTGCCGCAGATTCCAATATCCAACTTTCTCAGCGTGTTTGAACAAGGAGAACGGGAATGAATGTATCTCATATCCGACCATTGACGGGCCGGCCTGGTCTGCTGCAAGGCCTGCTGGTTCTGCTCATGCTGCTCTGGCCGGCCACTGCCCTGCATGCGGCCGCACCGGCGCAGGACGGCCCACAGCCTCTCCTGCTTGGCGAGTTTGGCCGCGCAAGCCTGGATGAGGGACAGAGCGTGTCGTACACCCTCGCCACCCCGGTGGACGGCACCTACACCGTCGTCTACACCGGCGACGGCGATCCCGCCGCTTTCGGCCTGGTGATTGCCGGCGCCGACGGCACCGAACTCTACAACGACGTCATGCAGGTCGAGACGCTCATCGATCTCACGGCTGGCGAGTACCTGCTGACCTTCACCGCACAGGCCAAGGCCGACCTGGCCTTCCTGGTCGGGATCGAGGCCGGCACCATGTCGGAGGACTCCGGCGAGCCGGGCGAACTCTTTAACGGTGGCGTCTTCGTGACCAGCGATGTGGGTAACCCGCTCTACGCGACGCTCACGATCGAGCCGTCGGCCTATCCGCAGCAGGTGGCGCTGCTCGTTCAGGGCGGCGAGGGCGACGTTTACTCGGCAGAAGTGTACAGCGAGGACTTCGACTATTGGAGTACCAATACCGACGAGGCCGATATTGTCCAGTTCCCGACTTCGGGCGGCGTTTACGAAGTGACCATCACCCCGCTCGAAGGTGGGGCCGAGCTACAGGTGAGCGTCTTCCTCAGCGGCCCGGCGCCGGTATTGGAGATGGGCGTCGAAACCAGTGGCGAGCTGACTGAGGCCGGCGACAGCGACACCTACCAGTTTGAAGTGACGTCTGCCGGTGCCTCAGTAACGGTGCAGGCCGGCGCCGACGATGGGGCTGATCTGACCGTGGCCGCCGGTACGCAGCCCGACGCGGAGACGTGGTACGAGTACAGCTTTGGCGACGAACCGGCCTCACTCCAGTTTGTCGCACCGCAGGCCGGCACCTATTATCTCAAGATCACAACCGACACTGATAGCGGCGCGACGTACACGGTGCTTGCCGAGCAGGGCGAGACGGCGAGCACGCTGCCTGTCAACGAACCGGTGACCGGGTTTGTCGCTGAGGCCGGGCAGGTTGGCTACCTGCTGGAGATGACGGAGCCGGATCAGTTCGTCGTCGTCGTACTGGCCGGGCCGGAGGATCAGGATCTCGATCTGACCCTCGCCCGCTACGAAGATGGCGAACAGACGGCCAGCGACAGCTCTTACGCATCCGGCTCGCGTGAGGTTGTGGCGCTCTTCTCCGAGCAGCCCGGCGTCTTCATCGTGACGGTCGACGGCTCCTACGCGGCTGACTCCGATTTCACGATTCTCGCCACGACGGGCGCGCTGACCGAACTCATGGGCATGGAGGGGGCGGCGCCGGCTGCTGACGAACCTGCTGCCGACGAACCTGCTGCCGACGAACCGGCTGCCGACGAACCGGGCACCGACACGGGACTCATCGAGCAGTGGGCGACGAGTGCCGAGGCCAGCAGCCAGTACGGCGACGAGGATTGGTCGGCGCAGCAGGCAACGGGCGAGCCGGACACGCTCGACGGCGGCGATACGCCCACGGCATGGGCGGCCGCATTTGCCGACAGCGAGGCCGAGAGCCTGGTGCTGGCGTTCGACGTGCCGGTGATACCGGCCGGTATCGAGATTTACGAGAGCTACAACCCCGGCGCCATCGCCAAGATCGAGGTGCTCGATCCCAATACGGATGAGTGGGTGGTCGTGTGGGAAGGCACGGCGGAGACGGCCGGCGAGGATATGGCAGTCTTCAGCCCGGCGCTGACGGCCATCGACTTTGCCACCAGCCAGGTGCGCCTGACGATCGATGAGCCGGCAATCGTGGGGTGGAACGAGATCGACGCGGTCAAGCTCATCGGGACGGTCGAGTAATCCGCAGCACGGGACCTGCCGCAGCATCCGGTACGGTCCATAGCACGAGATCAGCCGGGAGAGCGCAACGCTCTTCCCGGTTTTTTGTGATTTGGCATTGACCGCTCGTGGCCTTACACTGCGCATGACGGCAGCGCAATCGATCTGGCGAGGCTTGCGATGCCCGTGCGAGACCATGACGGCGAACTCTGATTTCGTCGCTCAACCCATGAGGACAGGCACGTGACACCAACCAGCCAACCGATTCTGGCCACCATCGATGTGGACATCACCAGCGGCAAAGATGAAGTCGCTCGCGAGCAGATGCTCTACAACCTGCGCCACTATCAAGGGAATGGCGTCACGCCGCTCTGGACCAACTGGCTGCGCCAACGCGCCGATCTGCGTTTCACCTGCCTCATCAACGACGTCGGCGCCTTCAACACCTTCATGCTCGACGTGGTGCGCAGCGTCGACGGCGTGCGTGAGACGAGCACCGTGCTGAGCTTTGGCGGCCGCGCCGACATCGACACGCTGCTCGAGCTGGAGATGGAAGTCAGCACCAACAACATGATCGCGGCCAACGTCATGATCGACGTGCAGCCGGGGCTCGACCGCAAGTGCTTCCAGCACCTGCTCGACCTGCTGCGCCACCCCGAGGTCAAGCGCGCCTGGCTGCTCAATTGCTACCACAGCCAGGATTCGGACCTCATGTTGCTGCTGCTGGGCAAGAAGATTTCGTCCATCACCGGCTACGTCATGAGCTGGGTGCGCACGGCGCCCGGCGTGGTGGACACCGAGGTGCTCACGGTGATGGATTGGCGCTGGCTGGCCGGCCCGGACGATCTCGTCGACCTGGCCGAACTTTTCTTCACGCGCATGGTGCTGGACGGCGAGTAGCGTTATCCCAGTTGCCGTGCCACGAAGCGGTGGCTGAGCGCCCGAAAGCGCCCCCAATCCGCCCACACGGCCGACTCCTGCCCGACCTTCTCCAATCGATGGGCGATTGCGCCCAGTTGGCTCGCCGGCCGCCACTCCCACCCGCCAATCGACTCCTCCGGATCCTGCGGCGCCAGCGTCGCCCCGTCAGGCATAGTTACCAGGAAATGATAGGTGGCAAAAGGGGCGTCTCCCAGCTCAGGATGGCGCAGCGTGTAGGCGAGCACGCCCAGGAAACGCTGAACCTGCACCCGATCGCTCCCGTCACCCACGGTCAGCCCCGTCTCCTCGAAGATCTCGCGGGCCAGCGTCGCGGCCACGGCTTCGCCGGTGTGGATGCCGCCGGTAGGCAGGCGAAACGCGCCGGGCGGGTAGAAGGTCTTGATGTGCAGCAGCACGCCCTCGGCCGGGTCGCCGCGGATGCATGACATAACAGATTTCCGCGCGGCGCCCGCCGGAGACGAGCATCTGATGGTCGCCGGTCAGGAAGGGGTGATCGACCTGGAGCACGGCTTCTTCCAACGGGACGTCGCCCCAGCGTGCCCGCAACGCGGTCAATTCCTCGGGTTCCACGGAATGCAGCAAATTCATCAGGTCACCTGTCTTTGTGTGGTGGTTGCTGGCGATGAAACGGTCACGCGGCCGGAAGGTCGGCCATGGCGCGCAGGTCGCTTTCCCAAATGGTGCTGATGACGGTCACGCCCAGCCGTTCACCGCGCGCCTGCATGGCGCCGAGTTCCGGCTGGCCGGCGCAGACCAGCACGATGACATTCGAACCGCGGCGGAAGATATTGTGCAGCACCCAGAGCGCAGCTTCTTCCAGGTGCGGCGTCACGACGACGAGGGTCGTACCCCATGCCAGTCCAGCCGTGGCGAAGGGCAGCCACTCGTGCAGGGTGGGGGCCGCGTTGTTCAATTGCACGCGGGCGAGCAGGCTCAGCAGCGTCGTCAGGTGGTCGCGGCCGGCGCGCGCGGGTATGGGCGTGGCATCGCGCTCGGCGAGGGGGTCGTGGCCGCTGGTGGCCAGCCCCACGGCCTGGCGTCGTTCGCTCATGTGGTTGGCCACCGATGCCGCAATCGAGATGGCCCACTCGCTGTGCATGGTCACCGTGCGTGGCGGATAGGCGTCGCGCGCCAGATCGAGGGCGATGAAGAGGGCAACTCTTGCGATGGCTGGAATTTCTTGACCAGCAATGTGCCTTCGTGCGCGGTCGCCTTCCAGTGGATGCGGCGCAGGCTGTCGCCGCTGGCATAGCCGCGCACGCCGGAGAGCTTCGACGGGTCGTCCGTGATCTGGCGGCGGGTAGCGAGATTACCGAAGGGCATCCGGCTGCTCAGCCCCAGCCGGCTCAGCGGCACGATCTGGGGATAGACGATGATGGTGCTGTCGCCGGCCTCGGTCCAGCGCGCCTCGACAAAGCCGAAGAGATCGCTCGTGTTCAGCCCCAACGGTCCGACCTTGTAGTAGCCGCGCCGCCGGCAGTAGAGGCGGTAGCGATAGTCGATCGCAGTGCGCCCGCCCACGCTCGTCACCAGCCGATATTCGGCGCTGTCACGCAGATCGGGGGGCACGGTCTCGCGGAGTTGGAGCCAGGCCAGCGGCAGCCACGCGCGGTTGTCGATGCGCACATCGACCGGCACGTACTCGTTCGTGAAGGCATAGGGCTGGATGGTACGCGTCACGTTAAATGGCCCAGGCTTCGCCGGATCCACCAGTGGGAGAAGACCCAGACGCCGCCCACCAGATAGACCAGGTAGTAGACCCAGTCCATGCGCACGAGTGCGGCGATGAGAAAGAGGACGAGCAGCGCCCAGAATAGATTGTTCATGGGGCCGCAGGGCAGTTACGGTCGGCAGGCAACGTGGTCTCTCCTACTGCTCCACCGTGCCGAGATCCAGCGGTGTTGCTTCCAGAAGGGCAGCGATGATGTTCTCCGCCGTTCGGCCGCGCAGCGCGCTTTCCGGCCTGACGATGCAGCGGTGCGGCAGGGCGAGCGGCACGATCGCCTGCACATCGTCCGGGAGGACGTAGCTGCGACCGTTGACGGCGGCGCGCGCCTGTGCGCGCGCGGTAGAGCGCCAGCGAGCCGCGCGGGCTGGCGCCCAGCACCAGGTCCGGGTGCGTACGCGCCGCCTGGATCAGCGCCACGATATATTTGCGCACGGAGTCGTCCACGCGCACATTCCAGATCGCCTCCGCCAGTTGCGGAATCGCGCTGCCGTCGGCGATAGCGCTCAGCGCTTCGATAGGATGGCGTCTGCCGAGTGCCAGGAGCATGGCTTCTTCTTCGGCCGGCGCCAGGTAGCCGATGTTCACCTTGAAGAGAAAGCGGTCGAGTTGCGCTTCGGGCAGCGGGAAGGTGCCCTCGAATTCGATGGGGTTCTGCGTGGCCAGCACCAGAAAGGGGCGTAGCAACGGCCGCGTCGTACCGTCGATGGTGACCTGGCGCTCGCCCATGCACTCCAGCAGCGCCGACTGGGCGCGCGGCGTGGCGCGATTGATCTCGTCGGCAAGCAGGATGTTGGTGAATGCGGGACCGGGCACGAACTGGAATTCGCGCGTCTCCTGGTTGAAGATGCTGACGCCCGTGATGTCGCTGGGCAGCAGGTCCGGCGTGCACTGGATGCGCCGGAAATCGGCGTCCAGGCTGACGGCCAGCGAGCGAGCCAGCATGGTCTTGCCGACGCCCGGCACATCCTCCAGCAGGACGTGTCCCTCGCAGAGCAGGGCGATGATCAGCGCGTCGATGGTCTGATCCTTGCCCACGATGACGGTTCGAATGTTGGCACGCAAGCGGTCGGCGAATTCCTTGATCTGTTCCATAGCTGAAGTATGCCGCAAAAGCCAGTTTTTGTCAGCCGATGGCCGGCGCCGGAGACATTCGAATCACCCGAGTCACCCCGAATCCTTTGACGACTTTCGATGGCCTATGCTATGGTACGCAGCACAAATGCCTGCGTAGCTCAGATGGACAGAGCGAGGATCTCCTAAGTCCCTAGGTCGCTGGTTCAAGTCCAGCCGCGGGCGCTCCCAATTTACACAAGCCGCGATCGAGTGCGGGAGACGGGGCGAACTGCCGGCTTCCGTTCCTGCACGCGTGGCTCGACCTGGCTGTGTGCCGCCAACACCGAAGGAGGATTTCCATGGCAACCGGTTTGATCGTTCATCTCGAGATCGCCGACGGGCGGCGCGACGAGTTCGCTGCGCTGGCCCGCGCACACGGCGAGCGTTCCGTACGGCTGGAGGAGGGCAACTGCCTCAGCTTCGAGGTCTTCGTGCCTGCCGAAAACGCGCAGGAGGTGATTCTTGTCGAGAAGTACGTGGACGATGCTGCGCTCCAGGCGCATTGGGATTCTGCACACATGGCGGCTTATATGGCGCAGACCGGCAGCATGATTGTGGGCCGCACGCGCTATCTCTGTTCTGTCTAACGATTCGCTTCGGCGCCGGTCCCTCTTCCCCGAAAACGAGCCGTGCTAACCGGAGATTCTCATGCAACTCACGTACAAAATGCTCTGGTTCGCTGCGACGTTGCTGGTCGCGGCGGGTGTAAGTCTGTTTGCCGGCCCGCTTGCGGCCACTGGCGCCGTTGCGCATCAGCCAGCGGCTTTGCGCGTCGTCATCAAGCCGTTGACGCCTTTCGTCATGCCGTCCGGCGCCGCGTACGAAGGGTTCAGCATCGATCTTTGGCAGGAGATTGCCGCGCGCCTTGGCCGGGACTATGAGTACATCTACGTCGATACGATTGCCGAGCAACTCGCCACCGTTGCGGCCGGCGACGCCGACATTGCGATTACCGGCATCAGCATCACCAAGGCGCGCGAAGAAATCGTCGACTTCTCTCTGCCCTATTATCGAGCCGGCTTGCAGATGCTCACGCGTGCCGGCGACGGCTCGCACTGGTCAGCGCCGCTGGCTATGTTGCAGTCCATGGTGTTATCGCCCGAGTTCACTTCCATAGTCGGCGGGCTGGCGCTTGTCATCATCTTCGTGGGACACCTTTTCTGGCTCATTGAACGGTGGCGCAACCCGGATTTTCCGCGCAGCTATCTGCCCGGCGTCTGGGAAGGCGTCTGGTATACCATCGTGACGCTGGTGACGGTGGGCTACGGCGACCGCACTGCCAAGAGTGTGCCCGGACGGCTGCTGGCGATCCTGTGGATGTTCATCAGCCTCTTTTTGGTCGCCAATTTAACGGCCAACATCACATCGCAACTGACACTCAGCCAATTCTACGGCAGCATCCGGAGCGAGGCCGACCTGCCCGGCAAACGCATCGCCACCGTCGCCAACAGCACCGCAGCCCAATATCTGGCCGACCGCCGCATTGCGTTTGCGAACGTGGAGGCAATCGAAGGTGCCTACGACCTGCTGGAGCGCAACGTCGTGGATGTGGTCGTCTATGACGCGCCTGTCCTGCTCTATTACGCGCACGGCGACGGTCTTGGCAGGGTGCAAGTGACGGGCGATCTCTTCGAATTGCAGCAGTATGGCATTGCCTTTCCGGCGCACAGCACCAATCGCGAGCCGGTCAATCGTGCCCTGCTCGAGATCATAGAGGACGGCACCTACGATCGCATCTACGGTCGCTGGTTTGACGCGGCGCAGGAGTGACGGTCGAGGCGAACCCCGCCGTCTGCACGATCTGCTGGAGTACGGTGGGTGGGAAGCCGGCGCGCCGGCTGGATCCGAACGATTCGCCAACGCCGCCGGTTCCGGCTACAATGCCTGGACAGCGCGTAACCTTTGCATCAACCAAGAGGAACAACCAATGAAGGGCATTCGACTGCTGCTACTCTTCTTTCCGGTGGCCGTAGCCGCCGAACTGTTGCACTGGGGCGACCTCATCATCTTCGCCTCCGCGGCACTAGCGATCATCCCGATCGCCGGCGTCCTGGGCGAGGCAACCGAGGCGCTCGCCGAAAAGACCGGCCCGCAGATCGGCGGCCTGCTCAATGCCAGCCTGGGCAATGCGGCCGAGTTGATCATAACCGTCGTCGCCATCAGCGCCGGCAAGATCGCGCTGGTCAAGGCATCGATCATCGGTTCGATTCTGGGCAACCTGCTCTTCGTCCTGGGGCTGAGCCTGCTGCTGGGCGGGCTGAAACACGGCACGCAGAAGTTCGACCGCAGCCGCGTCTCTATCGACGCCACCATGGTGATCCTGGCGGCCATCGCCATCAGCATCCCGTCGCTCTTCAACGAGTTGATCGAGCCGAACTTCCAGCGTGTCGAGACGCTCAGCCTGACGACGGCCGTGGTCGTGCTGGGCATCTACGTGCTGTCGATCATCTACGCACTGCGCCAGCCGCAAAACAACAACGCGCACGGCACATCGATCGAGCCGAGCCATGCCGGCCCGCACTGGGGCACCGGCCGCGCGCTGCTCATCATGGGCGTGGCCGTCGCCGGCCTGGCCGTCATGTCCGAGTTCCTCGTCGGTTCGCTGGAGGCGGTGACGGAGACTTTCGGGCTCAGTGAGTTTTTCGTGGGTATCATCCTCGTGCCGATCATCGGCAACGTGGCCGAGCATCTCGTCGCCGTGCAGGTGGCATTGAAGAACCAGATGGATCTGAGCCTCTCCATTGCGCTCGGCTCCAGCCTCCAGATTGCGCTCTTCGTCGCGCCGCTGCTGGTCTTCATTTCGCTCTTTATGGGCAACCCCATGACGCTCGAGTTCAACCATCCGGAGATTCTCGCCATGGTGGCGGCGTCGATTATCGCTGCGCTGGTCGCCATCGACGGGCGTTCCAACTGGCTGGAAGGCGCGATGCTGATCGCCGTCTACCTGATTCTCGGTATCGGCTTCTTCTTCCTGCCGGCGATGATCTGAGTTGCCTGTGTAGGCAATGGGGCGCCCGTCTGAGCGCAGAGCGTCATGACTCCGGCGGGCGTTCCAGGGGTGGCGCGGTCGCGCTGAAATCGACGGCCACGCGCCCGGCATAGCTGCTCACCAGTTCCTGCACGCGCGCATAGTCCCACGATGCGACGATGAAGCCGACATGGTGCTTCTTGTGCAGGCGCCAGACCAACTCGGGGTCGTTGTAGGCGGAGGTATCGGGCCATTCCTGGCGCGCCAGCGAAACGACCAGCCCGGCATAGTCGCTGCGCAACTCGGGCAACACGTAGGGTTCGCCGCGCACGTCGGCCACGACAGTGCGCGCCCACTCCGCCCACGGGTTGACATTGGTCGCGTACTCCACCAGCCGGTCGATGCCGGCGCCGCCCACGCGCGCTGCAATCTCCAGGAAGTAGTACTGCCCGTCCTCCTCGCTGCGGATGAACTCGGCGTGGGTGACGCCGCGCTCCAGCCCCATGGCCGCGATCACCTGGCGGTTGATGGCGTGCAGCGCCGCTTCCACGTCGGTGCCGCGCAGCACGGTGCTGGAGGCGAAGACGCCGCCGCCGTGGTAGACCGCCATGGGCGGCAGGCCGTAGCGCTGCGCCGAGGCAAAGCGCACCTCGCCATCCCAAATCACTGAATCGACGTGAAAGACGTCGCCGGGGAGAAATTTCTCCAGCAGGAAGTAGCTCTGCCGGTCGCCCAGTTCGTTGAGCGCGTGCCATAGTTCGTCCGGCTGTTCGATCTTGCGGATGCCCATGGCGCTGGCCTCGGAGCGCGGCTTGAGCACCCACGGGCCGGGCACGCGGCCAAAGTAGTCGTTGATCGCCGCGTAATTGAAGACGGGCGTAAAGGCGGGCACGGGCACGCCCATCTGGCGGGCGCGGGTGCGCATGGCCAGCTTGTCGCGGAAGAAGCGCGCCTGCGATGCGCCGATGCCCGGCAGGCGGAAGTGCTCGCGCAGGTCGGCGGCCGTCTCCACGTCGTAGTCGTCGAGCGCCACGATGCGGTCGACTGCCCGCTCGCGCAGAAGGTAGGCGATGGAATGGGTGATGTCAGGCTGGCGCGCCAGGTTGGGGAAAGGCAGCATGTAGAACTCGTCGATGGCGTGGCGCGGCCACTCTTCGTGCTCCTGCTTCTGCGTCGTCACGAGGATGGTATGGCATCCCTGGCGCTTTGCCTCTTCGACAAAGATCCCGCCCTTGAAGTAGCTGGCAAGACAGAGAATGATCGGTGTCATGGCTAGACCGGCCTTTCCCCTTCCTTGGGCGGCGCCGAGGCCATGAAGTCCTGCGCAATGCGCCCGGCATACTCGCCGATGAGTTGTTGCACGCGGTCATGGTCGGGCGATGCGGCGATGAAGCCGACGTGGTGCTCCTTTTGCAGCCGCCAGACCAGCTCCGGGTCGTTGTAGGCGGAGGTGTCGGGCCACGGCTGGCGCGCCAGCGAGACGACGAGACCGGCATACTCCTGGTGCGTGGGCGGCAGCTCGTACTCCTGCTTGTTCAAGTGCGCCAGTTCCAGCCGCGCCCATTCGCGCCAGAGATTGATGCCCGTGGCATGCTCCAGCATGAGGTCGATGTTGGCGCCGCCGACACGGGCCGCGATCTCCAGGAAGTGGAAGGTGCCGTCAGCCTCGGCGCGGATGAACTCGGCGTGCGTGACGCCGCGCACCATGCCCATGGCGGCGATGACTTCGCGGTTGAGCGCCTGGAGCGCCTGCTCTTCGGGCGCGTGGTAGGGCAGGTTCCCCGTGATGAAGACGCCGCCGCCCTGGTAGACGGCCATGGGTGGCAGGCCGTATTTGCTGCACACGGTGAAGAGCACCTTCTTGTTCCAGACGACGGAGTCAACGTGGAAAACGTCGCCCGGTACGAACTTCTCCAACACGTAGAAGGACTGGCGGTCGCCCAGTTCGTCAAGGATCGGCCACAACTCCTCGGCGCTGTTGACCTTGCGGATGCCCATGGAGCTGGCCTCGGAGCGCGGCTTGAGCACCCACGGCCCCGGCACGCGATGCATGTAGTCGCGCACGTCGTCGTAGTTGAGCACATGAACGAACTCCGGCACGGGGATGCCCTCGTCACGCGCCTGCACGCGCATGGCCAGCTTGTCGCGGAAGTAGCGCGCGGTGGAGCCGCCCATGCCCGGCATGCGCAGATGCTCGCGCAGGTCGGCTACTGTCTCCACGTCAAAATCGTCGAGCGCGATGATGCGGTCGATCTTGCGATTGCGCGCCAGGAAGCTCACCGCGTTAGTGATATCCGGCTGCTTGAAAAGGTTGGCAAAGGGCATGACGAAGAACTCGTCGATGGCCTCGCGCGGCCATGCCTCGTGTTCCAGATCCTGCGACGTGATCAGAATTGTGTGGCAGCCCAGGCGCTTGCATTCCTCCAGGAACGCGCCGCCTTTGAAGTAGCTGGCCAGACAGAGAATCGTGGGCGCCATAGGCCGTGTCCTTGTGGGTGATGGAACGAATTGCCCACATGCTACCCAACTTTGGAGAACGTCACAAATCGCTGAAATCTCCAGAGCGCACGAGGCGTACCATCCAATGGTACACCCTCCCCGGTGCATTCACTGACACACATCTGGCGCTTGAAGTGTGCAGCCGGCCTGTCATGATGAGGACGAACAAGCGCAACGGTTCGGTCTCATTCACAAACCAGGAGGACTCTCATGAAACGCCATCAATTTCTCGCCAAGGTTGCCAGCTTCGTCCTTATCTCGTCGTTTGTGCTCAGCGGGTGCGGGGCTTCCAGCTATGCACCTCCGTCGGCGCCGGCTGCCGAGAACTACGCCGCTGCCCCGGCAATGGAGGCGCCGGCTGCCGCATCCGAACCCTACTACCCCGACGCGCCGTCCGATATGTTCTTTGAGGATTACGGCGTGCGCGGCTTCGTCACCACGGCCAAGGACAACCTGTCGACCTTTGCCGTCGACGTCGACACCGGCTCGTACACGGTTGCACGCAACTACGTGCAAGATGGCTGGCTGCCGCCCGAGGACGCCGTGCGCGCTGAGGAGTTCGTCAACTACTTCGATTACAAGTACTCGGTTCCCACCGCGGACGAGACCTTCGGCATCCACGTGGATGGTGCGGCGTCGCCCTTTGCCGACCGCCAGGCCAACCGCATGCTGCGCGTCGGCATCCAGGGCTACAGCGTGCCGGCCGATGAGCGGCAGGATGTGGCGCTCACCTTTGTCATCGACGTCTCCGGCTCCATGGACATGGAGAACCGGCTCGGGCTGGCCAAGCGGGCCCTCTACCTGCTCGTCAATGAACTGCGCCCGACCGACAGCGTCGCCATCGTGGTCTACGGCGACGCTGCCCGTACGGTACTGGACATGACGCCGGTGAGCGAGAAGCAGGTAATCCTGAACGCGATCAACCAGGTCTACGCCGAAGGCTCCACCAACGCGGCGGCCGGGCTGTGGCTGGGCTATCGACTCGCTTCCGAGCACTTCAACCCCGAGGCGACCAACCGGGTCATCCTTCTCTCTGACGGCGTCGCCAACGTGGGCGTCACCGGGCCGGGCGAGATCCTCGACGTCATCAAGCGCCATGCGAATGAGGGGATCACGCTGACGACGGTCGGGCTGGGCATGGGCAACTATAACGACACGCTCATGGAGCAACTTGCCGACGACGGCGACGGCTTCTATGCCTACGTCGACTCCATGAAGGAAGCCGAGCGCCTCTTTGTCGACGAACTGACCAGCACACTGCTGACCATCGCTAAGGACGCCAAGATCCAGGTCGAGTTCAATCCCGAGGTCGTGGAGCGCTATCGCCTGGTCGGCTACGAGAACCGCGACGTGGCCGACGACGACTTCCGCAACGACGAGGTCGACGCCGGCGAGATCGGCGCCGGGCATAGCGTCACCGCCCTCTACGAAATCGAGCTGCTGCCGGGCAGTGAGGTTCCGGAGGCCCTCATCGCCACCGTGCGCATGCGCTGGGAGGAGATGGGCAGCGGCGAAGTTATCGAGATGGAGCAGCCCTTCACCGTGGGCGAGTTGGCCGGCAGCTTCGATACGAGCGAACCCCGCTTCCAACTGGCCGTGGCCGTTGCCGAGTACGCCGAACTGCTCAAGCGCAGCCCGTACGCCTGGGAAGGCTCGCTGGCCGACCTCAGCGCCGAGGTGCAGCGCATCGATGATGCCATCACGGCACAGGAAGGCGCCGGCGATGAAGATGTGGCCGAACTGGCGCAGCTCATCTGGCTGGCCGACAGCCTGCAAGACTGAACAATTCTCGATACCATACCACCGGCGGGCCGCCAGGAATCCCTGGCGGCCCGTTCGTTATGTGGCCTCGTCGCTGCGCTCAGGTTGCGTCCCAATGTCGGCGGCGCGCGTCTGGGCCGGCTTCGCTAATTTGGGACGCCCCGGCGCTCAAACGCGATTGCCGGAAACCGTGCTTCGATTTATGATGCATGCGCGCGGATGACAGGCCACGCTTACCGCAACGCGGTGTGTCGCCGCCATCAACCCACCCATCGGTATGGACAGCGTGCTGCCGGCTGAATCGGCCGGTTGGCATGGTCAAGACAGCGCCGGCATGTGCTGAAACGGACAGGATTTTGCCATGGAAATGATTCAAGAGTTCTTTACCTATATTGACCATTTGTTCCAGGTCATCAATCATGCCTTGCGCATGGACCCGCGCCTCTATGAGATTGTCAGCACCAACCGCAATTCGACCTGGCTCGTGCTGGGCGTGGTCTTTCTCGCCGGCGCATCGACGCTGCTTGGCCAGAGCGTCGTGCTCTTCGTCAATCGCGTGCGACGCGGGCGATTCATCATGAGCCTCGTCCTCAACGGGATCATCTACATCGTCAGCTATTTTGTCTGGGGCGTGACAATTGCCTTGATTGGGCTGCTGATTTTCCCGACCGAACTCAACGGCTGGTCCGTCGTGCGCATGGTCGGACTCAGCACGGCTCCCCTGATCTTTGGCTTCTTCATCCTCATTCCCTGGATGGGTCCATTTATCGGCAAGATTCTCAACATCTGGGGATTCCTGATTCTGGTTTCGGTGGTAGAGTTCGGCTTCCAGGTCGGTCTGTGGCGAGCGTTGATCGTTGTGGGCATTGGCTGGCTGCTGATGACGCTGCTCACCAACTTGATCGGCAAACCCGTCATCGCCCTGCGCAACAGGGTCTGGCACATGGTGGCCGGCACGACGCTCGATGCCGACACGCAGGATCTGCTCCTTCAGTTCAGCCGGTCAGGTGACGCGCCGGCCCTCTTGCAGGGAGGCAAGGAATGATTACCTATCTCATAATTGGTGCGTTCCTGCTTCTCTTCGTTACTGCTGCGCTGGCGCCGATGGAATCGCTCGGCTGGTGGGCGGGCTGGTCGCGCGAAGGGACAAAAGAGGGGCCGTCCGAGCTGTCGGCAGCCGAGGCAACGGCTGCGCCGGTCGACGAGCCCGACATGTACGTCATCTACCTCTCCGGTATCGGCGCGATTTCGGGCGACTCGTTCCCTGACGAGGAATACCCCTTCCTGCACGGGCTGGAAGAACGGCTGCCGACGGCCAAGGTCATCACCGATGTCTATCCGTACTCCGTGACCAACAACGGACTGACCGGCCAGCGTATGTTCTCGAAAGCGTGGCAGCAGGTCGAAAAGCTGCGCTTGAAGAACCCGAACAGCCTGCTGGGTATGTTCATCAACCTGCGCAACGCCCTGCAGATGTTCGTTTCCGCCGACCGTCGTTACGGCCCAATCTATAACCTGGGCATCGCCAACGAAATTTACCGCGTGCTGTTGGAGAAAGGCTACCGTCCCGCAGGCAAACGCCCCATCATCCTGCTTGGCTGGAGCGGCGGCGGGCAGATCTCCATCGGGGCGGCGGCCTACCTGGCGGAGCTGCCCAGCCCGATCTATGTGATCTCGCTGGGCGGTATGCTCTCGGACGATCCCGGCATCGAGAAGCTGACCCACCTCTGGCATCTTTACGGCGTGGCCGACCCGTTGCAGGCGCTGGGCGGCGTGCTCTATGCCGGGCGCTGGCCCATCATGCCGCAGTCGCCATGGAACCAGACCATGGCAAACGGGCGCATCGACATCATCTGCCTGGGCGCCTATGCCCACAACGGCAAGGGCAACTACTTCGACATGGAGACCAAGCTGCCCAACGATGCGCGGGGCCGCACGCACGGCCAGAAGACACTGGACACCATCCAGCACATCCTGACCGACCAGGGGTTGATGGAACGACCAGGCAATCTGGCGACCGCGCTCACCGCAGCGGAGCCTGCCGATGCGCTACCCGTGCCGACGGCGGAGCCTGCGCCGGCCCGTGAGGACGAAAACGCCGCGGCAGATCCCTCGATCTGACCGGCAAATCTTACTTATTGCGGCGGGATCCGTTCCACAAAGGCAAGCGGGTCCCGCCGCAGCGCGTCCAGCGCAGCCGCCCACATGGCTGCGGCGGCGAGAACGTACACGGTTGCTGCCAGTACTCGCCCCATGCGCAGCGCCGGCGCCGGCAGCAACTCACCAATCCGCTCGTAGCGTTGCGCATAGCCCTCAAAGTCGTGCGGACGATAGCGCTTGACCGTGCGCACCCCGTCGCCGTCGATCAGTTCGTAGTCGATGGGTGCGCCGTAGAGATAGGGCGGCACGACCATCTCTTCGATAGCGTGAAAGGAGGTATTTGGTGCCAGCCCACAGCCGAGCATCAAAATCTGGCCATTGACCTCGGGCAGCCGGTGAAAGGGCGAGTGCGCCCCGCACGGCGTGGCATCCTGGCTATGCTCGCCCAGCAACGCTGCCGCGGCCGGCCCGCTGCCGCACACCGAGTGTGTCGGGTGCAGGCTGCGCAGGACGCCAGGCTGGCGGCGGAACGTTTCGGGGATGATGCCCACGTTCGACGGCGTCAGCGTCAGGTCGAAGCGCGGCCGCTCGCGCGTCACCGCCGCGTAGCTCAGCGCCGGCATGAGCAGCGTCCCGTCCGGCCCCAGCGCCTGCCGCAGCCCGGCGATAACCGTCGCCGTACCGCCCGGCACCTTGCCAAGCAACCGCAGCGACGAATGTACGAGCAGCACGCCGCCCGGCACGACGCCGGCTGCTCGCACCTCGCCGGCGATCTGCGCCGCAACCTGCTTGACAGCAGGACCAGAAGTCATGGGATTCATGTTTTGTGTGAAGGGATGTGACCGGGCGGGGCAGCGCGCACGGCGCTACCCCACCCGGTTGGGTGCCTATTCCTGCGCGTACGCCTCCATGGGCAGGCAGGCGCAGACGAGATGGCGGTCGCCATAGACGTTGTCGATGCGCGAAACGTAGGGCCAGAATTTGCGCTCGCGCACCCACGGCGCCGGGAATGCCGCCTGCTCGCGGCTGTACGGGCGATCCCACTCACCCGCCACCACCGCCGCCGTGTGCGGCGCGTGCTTGAGCGGGTTGTTCTGCGCGTCCATGCGCCCTTCCTCGATGGCGCGAATTTCCTCGCGAATTTCGATCATCGCCTGGCAGAAACGCTCCAGCTCGGCCAGCGATTCGCTCTCCGTCGGCTCGATCATGAGCGTGCCCGCCACGGGGAAGGAGAGCGTCGGCGCGTGGAAGCCGAAATCCATGAGCCGCTTGGCCACATCCTCGGCGCTGATGTGCGTGGCGTGCTCGATAGGGCGCAGGTCGATGATGCACTCGTGCGCCACGCGGCCGTGCTCGCCCTTGTAGAGCACGGGGTAGTAGGTATCGAGCCGCGCCGCAATGTAGTTGGCGTTGAGGATGGCAACTTTCGTGGCGTCGGTGAGCCCCTGTTCACCCATCATTGCGATGTAGGCGTAGGAGATGGAGAGGATGTCGGCGCTGCCCCACGGCGCGGCCGAGACCGAGCCGACCGACTCCGCGCCGCCCACGCCCTCGACCACGGCGCTGCCGGGCAGGAAGGGCGCCAGGTGCGCGGCCACGCAGATCGGCCCCATGCCCGGCCCGCCGCCGCCATGCGGGATGGTGAAGGTCTTGTGCAGGTTGAGGTGGCAGACGTCGGCGCCGATCGCGGCCGGGCTGGTCAGGCCGACCTGCGCGTTCATGTTGGCGCCATCCATGTAGACCTGGCCGCCGCGCGCGTGGATGATCTCGCAGATGTCGTGGATGGCCGACTCGAAGACGCCGTGCGTCGACGGGTAGGTGACCATGAGCGCCGCCAGGCGGTCGGCGTGCTGGTCGGCCTTGGCGCGTAGGTCGTCCAGGTCGACGTTGCCGTTCTCGTCGCAGGCCACGACGACCACGTCCATGCCCGCCATGACCGCGCTGGCCGGGTTGGTGCCGTGTGCCGACGAGGGAATGAGGCAGACGGTGCGGTGGTCGTCGCCGCGCGCGTGGTGATAGCCGCGGATGACGAGCAGGCCGGCATACTCGCCCTGCGAGCCGGCATTCGGCTGCAACGAGACGGCGGCAAAGCCGGTGATCTCGGCCAGCCACTTCTCCAGGCGGGCAAAGAGTTCCTGATAGCCCAGCGACTGGTCGGCCGGCGCAAAGGGATGCAGCCCGGCAAACTCCGGCCAGGTGACGGCGATCATCTCGGTGGTGGCGTTGAGCTTCATCGTGCACGAGCCAAGCGGGATCATGGAGTGTGCGAGCGAGAGGTCGCGCGACTCCAGCCGCTTGATGTAACGCAGCATCTCGTGCTCGCCGTGATAGCTGTTGAAGACCGGGTGCGTCAGGAAGGTGCTGGTGCGGGCCAAGGGGGCGTCGAAGTCCAGCTTCACGGAGCGCGCCAGGGCCTCGACATCGGCCGTGCCGTCGTCACCGAAGATCTCGAGCAGGGTGCGCAACTCGTTGACCGTGACGGCTTCATCGAGGGAGACGCCTACCGCGCCGCCGGCGTAGTAGCGCAGGTTCACGTCGTTGGCGAGCGCCAGTCGGCGAATCTGCTCTTGCGTGTGCGGGCCGCCGCTCACCTTGAGCGTGTCGAAGATGGCGCCGTCGTTGGTGGTGTAGCCCAGCGCCTGCAAGCGGCTGCGCAGGATCTCGGCCATGAGGTGCGTGCGGCGGGCGATGTCGCGCAGACCGTCCGGGCCATGGTAGACCGCGTACATGGAGGCCATGACTGCGAGCAGCACCTGCGCCGTGCAGATGTTGCTCGTCGCCTTGTCGCGGCGGATGTGCTGCTCGCGCGTCTGGAGCGAGAGGCGCATGGCCGGGTTGCCCTCGGCATCCATGGAGACGCCGACCAGCCGCCCCGGCATGAGGCGCTTGAGTTCGTCGCGCGTCGCCATGAAGGCGGCGTGCGGGCCGCCAAAGCCCATGGGCACGCCAAAGCGCTGGCTGTTCCCCACGGCCACATCGGCGCCGAAGTCGCCCGGCGGCGTGAGCAGCGTCAGCGCCAGCAGGTCGGTGGCGACAATGACCAGCGCGCCGGCGGCATGGGCCGCGGCGCAGAAGTCGCCGAACTCCTCGATCGTCCCTTCCGTATCGGGGTACTGCACGAGCGCGGCAAAGGTCTCGCCGCCGAACTCGTAAGTACGATGGTCGCCGACGACGACCTGCAAGCCCAACGGCTCGGCGCGCGTGCGCATGACGTCGATGGTCTGCGGGTGGCACTTCTCGGAGACGAAGCAGACATTGCCGTTCTGGCCGCGCTTCTGGGCGCGCTTGGCCAGCGTCATAGCCTCGGCGGCGGCGGTACCCTCGTCGAGCATGGAGGCGTTGGCGATGTCCATGCCGGTGAGGTCGATGATCATGGTCTGGAAGTTGAGCATCGCTTCCAGGCGTCCCTGCGAAATCTCGGCCTGGTAGGGCGTGTACTGCGTGTACCAGCCGGGGTTCTCCAGGATGTTGCGCAGGATGACGCCGGGCGTGAGCGTGCCGTAGTAGCCCATGCCGATGAACGAGCGGTAGAGGCGGTTGCGCTGCGCCAGGGCGCGCAGATCGGCCAGTACCTCGGATTCGCTACGCGGCGCATCCAGGTTCAGCGGCTGGGGCAGGCGGATGTTGGCGGGCACGGTCTCGGCGATCAGGTCGTCGAGGCTGTCGACGTCGAGCACCTCGACCATGTGCTCGATGTCAAAGGGCGTCGGCCCCAGGTGGCGGCGCGCAAAGGTGTCCAGCGGTTTGAGGAGAGCAGCCGGATCAGACGTTGGCATGGTTCATACTCCTTTGTAATGAATAAACAGACCGGTCTATACAGCCACCAGGTCGAAATTCCGCGAGCTTCACGAACCTTCTACCACAATCTCAGCAGTTCACGATTCTCACCGTAGTGACGACTTCAGTCGTTGACTTTCTCTGGAACGGCTGAAGCCGTCACTACAAATCGTGAACTACTGAATTTCAGTAGTTCACGATTCTCGCCGTAGTAACGACTTCAGTCGTTGACTTCCTCTGGAACGGCTGAAGCCGTCACTACAAATCGGGAACTACTGAATTTTCTTTTCGTGAACCTTCGCGTCTTCGCGCCTTCGCGGCTCTCTTCTATCTTCTTTCCAACAAAAAACGGGCACTCCAATGAGATGCCCGTCGACTCTGTCCTTGACCTGAGAGATTAGCCGGTCTCCAGCCAGACCGATTTGCCCCGTGGGTGGCGTCAGGTGATGTGTGCCTGGCGCGCTTTCCAGAGTTGCCTGCGTCGGCGATCCTTTTGCCTGAGAGTGTCACGGATGGGCAGTGGCGTGCTTCCACCCGCTTGCACCTTCGGCGACCGGGCTGTTTCAGCTCGGTTCTCTCTCGCCGGACGCGATGGCTTGTTTGATTTGTGAAGGGAAGTATACCACAAATTGTCGCGTTGCAGCGCAACGAATCGCATCCTCAACTCGCCAATTTGAGCCGGCGCCGCCCATCGTCGGCCAATGTCGCCATTCTGCTGAGTTGTTCCGGCGTGCCCAGGCAGACCAGCTCGTCGGCGTGGCGGATGATGAACTCGCCGCCGGGGTTGGTATCCAGCGTGCGCTTGTCGCGACGCACCGCCAGCACGTTGACGCCGGTTTCGGTGCGTACGTTGGCGTCCGCCAGCGAACGGCCCGCAAGCAGCGATGCCGGACCGACGACGATCTCTTGCAGCCGCAACTCCAGATCGCCGCGGCGGATGACGACGTCGAGAAACTCCATGACGCTCGGGTAAAGCAACTGCGTAGCCATCTGGCGGCCGGTGGTGACATACGGGTTGATCACCTTGTCGGCGCCGGCGATGCGCAGCTTGTCCTGGTTCTCCGGCTGGTTGCAGCGCGAGAGGATCAGCAGCGCGGCGTTGATCTTGCGCGCGCTGAGCACGACAAAGACGTTGGTGGCGTCATTGGGCAGGCACGAACAGAGGCCGGCCGCGCGCTCGATCCCCGCCTGCTCCAGCACGTCATCCTCCGTGGGGTCGCCGGCCATGAAGGGAATGCCCAGTTGCTCCAACTCGGCCCCCAGCGCGCGGTCAATATCGATCACGACGAGCCGGATGTCGTTGGCATGCAGTTCCTCGACGACCTGGCGCCCGACGCGGCCAAAGCCACAAACAATGTAATGATCTTGCATTCTTGCCATCTTTCTTGCGGTACGGCGCCGGCGCAGATAGCCCTGCAACTCGCCGGCTACAATGTAGTCCGTCACCGTGCTGAACGAGTAGGCCAGCACACCCACGCCGCCGAAGATCAGCAGCATGGTGAAGACCTCACCGGGCTGGGTGAGGGGGCGCACTTCACCATAGCCAACGGTGCTGAGCGTGATGACGGTCATGAAGAGCGCGTCGTGCATGGCCCAATGTTCCAGCAGCATGTAGCCCGCGGTCCCCACCGAAATGAGGACGATGACCAGAAAAATGACGACGCGTAGCTGGCGGAAAAAGGTGGGTTCGTTCACAACGGCTCGCCGCCTGTGCACCCCGGCGCAAGGGGCATCCCGGTACGGCACACCGTCATCGCGGCGTCCCCGTGACGGTGATCGGCAATTCCTGGGTGAAAACGGAGAAGTGGCTACCGGTCAGCCGGAATTTCATGCTGCGATAGAGTTGCTGCGAACGGACATTGGTCGCCTGGGTGTTGAGCAGCGCTCTCCCGCATCTGTAAGGCTGTGCGGCGCGCAGCCCGGCAATCAACAGGCGCCGGCCGATCCCCTGGCTCTGCCATTGCGGGTGTACGGCCAGGCGCGCTATCGTGGCGATGCTCTGCTCCGGCAGCACGGAGACGTATCCGACGATGAAGGGGCCGGTGGCGGCGACGAGCATCGGACCGCGCACCATGAGGTCGTTCAGGTCGCGGGCGGCAATATGCCACAACGGATCGAATGTCACCGCATCGAGCATGGAGAGCGTGCGCAGGTCGGCGGGCGTCGCCTTCTCGATGACGATGCGCTCGCTGCTGGGCGGCGGGTCCGCCCAGCGCCGCCGCGGCAGATTGTCCAGTTCGTAGTAGCGCACCTTCTCGGCCAGCATCATGCCCACCGTGTTGTAGGCGCGCGTCGACCAGGCGTCGGAGCTGTAGGCGATCAGGATCTCGGTTTGCTGCCGCGGCATCCGCACCAGCGTGCCCAGCATCTGCCGGATGGAGGTCGTCGGCGACCCTTTGCGCCGGATCGCGACACCGCGCAGAAAGACGCGGTTGGGCGACGACTCGTGGAGCGTCGCCGGCCGCTCCTCGGGTAGCATGGCCATGGCCGCCAGCGCAATGGGCGCGGCTTTCGTCCGCTGCAAGTGCAGCAACACCTGGCCCTTGTTGACGGCAGCGACTAGATCCTCTTCGCCCATCGTCAGGTACACCTGGCGCGAACTCTTGAAGAGGGAGCGAATCGCGGGCGCGTCGCCGGGTATGGAAGCTCTAACGTACGTTCTGGAAGTGGTTGTCGCCATGGGTGAGTTTCCCAATCGGTTTTTGGTTATTGTAGCATGAGGGATGGGCAATCTTGTCAATTTGCAATTGCGTAAGTTTGCGTGAGGCGATGATGCGCATTCGACCATTTCTGCTTGCTTTGGCCGCTGCAGCGCTCTTCGGGGCGGCGACGCCCTTCAGCAAGTCTCTGCTCGCCGATCTCAGCCCGTTCCAGCTTTCCGGCCTGCTCTACCTGGGCGCCGCGGCCGGCGTCCTGCCAATTGCACTGCGCGGGCGTGGGCTGCTGCGCCCCTGGGCAATGGACACACGCACGCGGCGCCTGTTGCTCGGCGCCGTTATCTTCGGCGGCATCGTCGGCCCCGTGCTCATGCTCTTCGGGCTGCGCATGGCCGCGGCGGCATCGGTCGCACTCTGGCTGAACCTGGAGGCGGTCGCGACGGCGCTACTCGGCGTGTGGGTCTTCCGCGATCACCTGGGGCGCAATGGCTGGATCGGCGCGGCCGGCATCCTGCTGGCGTCCGTGCTATTGAGCTGGGGACAGGGCGCGGCCGGCTGGCAGGCCGGGCTGCTCGTTGCCGGCGCGTGCGTCTGCTGGGGGCTCGACAATCACATGACGGCGCTGATCGACGGCATCACGCCGGCACAGAGCACATTCTGGAAAGGGTTGGTGGCCGGTTTGGTCAATTTGACGGTGGGGTTGCTGGTCGAACCGTTTGGCGCCGGCATCGCGCAGATCGGCGGCGCGTTATTGGTGGGTCTCTTTTCCTACGGCTTCAGCATCGTCTTTTACATCACGGCCGCGCAACAACTGGGCGCCACGCGCAGCCAGTTGATCTTCAGCAGCGCGCCCTACTTTGCCATCGCGCTGTCGGTGCTCTGGCTGGGCGAGACGATCAGCGCGGTGCAGATCGTGGCGGCGCTGATCGTCGGCGTCTCCATTGTGCTGCTGACCATCGAGTGGCACAGCCACGATCACGATCATGTCGCGCTGGAGCACGAGCACTGGCATGCGCATGGCGACGGCCATCACAACCACGCGCACGATGGTGCTGCGGGCCAGGCGGCGGCCGGTTCACACAGCCATCGCCACCGCCACCGCCCGCTCCATCACGCCCACCACCACTGGCCGGATCTCCATCACCGGCACGAGCACGGGTAATCTCAGCCGATGACCTTGCGGTTGCCGTAGAGGCGCTGGTAGTACTCCTTGAACTCGCCGTTGCGGATGGGTTCCCACCACCACTGGTTGTCGACGTACCAGCGCACCGTGGCGCGGATCGCCTCTTCGTGCGTGTATTCCGGCTCCCAGCCCAGCGCCATGAGCTTGTTGACATTCATGCAGTAGCGGCGGTCGTGGCCCTGGCGATCCTCCACGTGCTGGATCAGGCTGCGCGGCTTGCCCAGCGCGTCGAGCAGGATCTCCACCATCTCCAGGTTGGTCATCTCCTTGCCCGTGCCGATGTTGTACGACTCGCCCATGACGCCCTCGTGCAGCACGACGTCGATGCCCGAACAGTGGTCTATGACATACTGGTAGTCGCGCATCTGCTTGCCGTCGCCGTAAACGGGCAACGCCATGTTGTTGAGCGCATTGGTGACAAAGAGGGGCACGACCTTCTCCGGATACTGGAAGGGGCCGATATTGTTGGCGCCGCGGCTGATGGTGACGGGCAGCCCGTAGGTGATGTAATAGGCGTTGACCATGTGGTCGCCGCTGGCCTTGCTGGCCGCGTAGGGGCTGCGCGGCGCCATGCTGTCGCTCTCCAGGCTGCGGTGGTCGCCGTGGATGTGGCCGTAGACCTCGTCGGTGCTGATCTGGTGGTAGCGCAGGTTGCCCGCCTTGCGCGCCGCTTCGAGCAGCACGTAGGTGCCGTAGACGTCAGTCTGGATGAAGGCATCGGGGCTCATGATGCTGCGGTCGACGTGCGTCTCGGCGGCAAAGTTGACGATGGCATCGATGTCGTGCGCTCCGATCGCGTCGTCGACCGCCGCGGCGTCGCAGATGTCGCCCTGTACGAAGCGCAGCCGGCTGCCATGCTGCGCCTGCACATCCTGCAAGTTCTCCAGCCGCCCGGCATAGGTCAGCTTGTCATAGACGACGATCGTGTAGTCGGGATACTTGTCCAGCATATAGCGGACGAAGTTACAGCCGATGAAGCCGGCGCCGCCGGTCACGAGTATATTCTGCATCTTGTACTCCAAGTCATTACAAGGTGGCGCCCAACTGCGCTCACGTCTGTTCGGTACTCTACCGCCTGCCGCTGTGCGCAGAGAGTGCGCGGCGGCGTTGGTGGCTGCGGCGCAGGCGTCGAACGCGGCCCGGCTGGCGAAAGGCTGGCAGCGGGAAATCGACCGCCAGCGTCAGCGTCGGCAACGCCAGGCGGCCTGTGGCATGCCATGGCAGCGCTCGTTCCGGGATGCTCGGCACGGCAACGGCCCAGCGCTCCTGTTCCTCGATCCCGGCGTTGAGCGACAGGAACGCGACATCCTCGCTCAAGTGGCGGCGGGCAAGATCGACGACGGAGATCATCCGCCGCCACTGTTCCGCCATCTCGTCGAGCCCGCTTGCATCGAATCCGGCGGCGGCCCGCTGAAACGTGGCGGTGGCACAGGCGTGCGCGGCCTGAAAAGCCGGCAGCAGCGGGTCGACAAAGAAGACGGCATGCACGGTGCTGACACGCTCGCTGAGATGAATCAGCAGGGCCACCTGCGCGGGCGACAGGTCGAAATAAGGACCCGCTTCGAAGAGGCGCCATTCGCCGTAGGCGCCGGCCAGCCGCCGCATGCGCTCGCCCACCTCGTTGACAAGCTGGGCAGCGGCGTGCGCCTCGTCCTCCACCGTGCCCGGCGCGAGCCGGTACATGGGCACCAACTGCTGCGCATCGAGCGTTGCGCCGGCGGGTGGAATCGGGTTACCCTGTTCGCATCTACGCAGCGCCGCCGCCAGTGCCGGCACCGAAACTACAGCGGCCAAGGGCGTTCCTGCGTCTCCCGGCTTACCCGCTGTCGCATCCGCGCCGTGCCTGTCCTACTGCTCACGCCGGCCTCACAATAGCCCGACCTTGGAGTGGTCGCCCAACGTCATCTTGTAGGCCTTGGGCTTGATCGGGCTGTAGGTGATTTCGACATCGCGGCCGATGATGCTGTCCTCGATACGGCTGGGAATGCCGACGATGCGGCTGTGATCGAGCACGATGCTGTGCTCGATCTCGCTCTCCTCGACCACGGTGTGGTGGAAGATGCTGGTGAAGGGCCCCACGTAGCTGTTGATGATGCGCGCATCCTCGCCGATGATGGCCGGGCCGCGGATGACGCTGTTGATGATCTCGGCGCCGCGCTCCACCGTCACCAGATGATCGACCTTGCTGTCGCGGTCCACATACCCCTCGACGTGGTGCGCCAGTTCGGCCAGGACGCGGTTGTTGGCTTCCAGCATATCGATGGGCTTGCCCGTGTCAATCCACCAGCCGCGGTGGATGTACGGATGCACGGCGTAGCCATTCTCCACGAGCCACTGGATGGCGTCGGTAATCTCCAGTTCGCCGCGCCAGCTTGGCTTGATGGCGTTGACGGCGCGGAAGACATTCGGGTCAAACATGTAGATGCCGACGAGCGCCAGGTTGCTGACGGGGTTGCGCGGCTTCTCGACTAGCTGCTTGATGCGCCCCTCGTTGTCCAGTTCCGCCACACCGTAGTGCTGCGGCTGGTCGACGGCGGTCAGCACCACCTGGCTGTTCCAGTCGCTGGAGGCAAACTGGCGAATGAGGCTGCTGATACCGCCCTGGATGACGTTATCGCCCAGGAACATGACGAAGCGATCGTCGCCCAGGAACTCCTGGCTGATCTTCACGGCATGGGCCAGTCCCAGTGGCGCTTCCTGCGGGATGTAGGTGATTTTCACATCCCAGCGTTTGCCGTTGCCCACCGCCTCGCGAATCTCCGCGCCGGTGTCGCCGATGACGATGCCGATCTCGTCGATACCGGCTTCCTTGATCGCCTCAATCACGCGGAAGAGCACCGGCTTGTTGGCCACCGGCACCAATTGCTTGGCGCGGTTGAATGTAATCGGATAGAGGCGCGTCCCCTTGCCGCCACTCAGAATCAAACCCTTCATACCCTGAACCCTCGTATTACCTCACACGGCGGTCGCAACGCAGCGACATTCCTGGCCGTTTTTTGTTGACAATTGACCGTTGACAATTGACCGTTACTCTTGCCCTATTCCGCATTCAGCAGCACCGCGCCCAGCAAATTCGCCTGCACGCGCTCCAGAATCCCCTTTGCCCGCTGCGCCTGTTCCTTCTTCGTGCTGCCGCCGTTGACCAGCAGCACCACGCCGTCGACCTGGCTCGCCCACAGCGCGGCGTCGGTGACGTCGAGCAGCGCCGGCGCGTCGACCAGCACGTAGTCGGCCAGTGCCGCCAGTTCTGCCAGCCGTTCGCCCAGCCGCTTTGCACTGAGCAACGCCACCGGATTCCCGGAGATCGGGCCGGCCGTCAGCAGGTGCAGCCCGTCGATGGCCGTCTTCTGCAAGGGCGGTGTGCCGCCGTCTTCCAGCCACTGCGACAGCCCAGTCGCGTTGCCCAGCCCGAACATCTCGTGCTGGCTCGGCCGGCGCAGATCGCCGTCGACGAGAATCACGCGGTCGCCGGCCTGCGCCATGACCACGGCCAGGTTGGCGATGGCCGCGTCCTTGTCGGTGCCATCGTCGACGGCCGCCAGCAGCACGGTGCGCACTGGCTTCTCCAGGCTGGAGAATTCCAGGCTCGTGCGCAGGCTCTGGTAGGCTTCGGCCACCTTGCTCTGCGGGTCGGCCAGCGTAATCAGGCTCATGGTCAACTCCTATTTGAGAGGTTGAGAGGTTGAGAGATTAGGAGATTAAGAGATTGGAGATTGCAGACGTCTGCCCGGCAATCTCGTAATCCCTTAATCCTTCAATCGCCTAATCTCCAATCTCCACTCTTCCAATCTCCACACTGTCGCCGTCGTCTACGGGCAGCCGCGCGCCGGTCTGCCAGTCGTACATGCCGGCGATGACGCGGTAGTCGCCCGCCGGCACTTCTGCCGGAACCGGCAGCGCCACGGCATGCTCGCCGCGCCAGCCAGCCGGCCAGTTCGACGCGGGCAGCTTGCTCACCGCGTCGTAGGGCGACCCGTCCCACTGCGCCACGTTCGTGCCGGCGGCGTCGAGCAGTTGAACGAAGACCGAACTATCAAGCCCCGGAACGGCATCGGCGCGCCAGAAAAGCGCGAGATCGAGTGTTTCGCCCGGCTTGACCGTTGCCGGCAGCGTGACGCCTTCCAACCGCAAGCCATCGGCAAACGCAGCATCCAGCGGTTGGGCCGGAACCGTCCCAGCCGGCGGAAGTGACTCCCATCTCCCCGCTGCCGTGCGAAAAGCACCCAGCCGCGCCACCGTCTGCCCGTCGAGTAGTGGCAGCGCCGGTTCGGTCGATGTGACGGGGAGACGGTCGCCCGTGTCCCAGCCATCCTCGCCGGCATAGACGCCCACCGCCAGCACAAACTCGTCGCTTGCCAATGTCCAGGGCAGCGTCTGCACCAGCACTTTCTGCCCCGGCTGCCACGTCGAGGTAGGATACCACAGGACGGCAGTCGGCGGATAAAAGCGGGTGTCATGCAGCGTCTGCAATTCTCGATCCAGGTAGCCGACGTAGAAACGCAGGTCGCGCTCGATCGGTTTCAGCGCCTCCCACACCAGGCTCACCACCACCTCGCCGTAGCGATCCGTGCCCACGGCGTAGCCGCGCAGCGCAAGTTCGTCGCCAAAGCGGATATCCGTGCTCAACCCTCCGGGCAGCGGCTCAGCGGGCGCTTGCCAGGCCGTGAAAAAGCCCGGCGGCAGCGTCTTCTGTGCGGCGCCGCGCTGCAAGAGCAGGTAGCCGTCGTCGGCCGCGGCGATGCCGAAATCGCCTGCCAGCAACTCTTCGACGCTCTGCCGCAGGTCGCTGGGATGCTGCGGCCAGGCCGGGCCGGTCACATCGAGAAAGACCATGTCGGCATCGTCGACGCGCGGGTAAATATACACCGTCTCACGCCCGCTCACATGCGGGTTGAGCCGATCCTGCGCCGAGACGGCCGCGTCGGGCGGGATCCGGTCGATGATCGCCTGCGCCCGGCGGTGGTGATCGGTTTCCGTCAGCGCCAGAAAATTGCCGCCCCCCGGCAGATAGCCCCACAGGACCTGGCTCACCAGCGCGCCGCCGAGGACAACTGCCGCAATTGACCAATAGAACGCGGATGGCGCGGATTTAGCGGATGCACGCGGATCGTCTTTGGACGCGTTACGGTCTTCTTTGGCAGATTGTGCAGTGTCAGATTCCAAAGCATTCTGATCCGCGCCAATCTGCTCGATCCGCGTTATCCGCGTTCCATTCCCCTCAATCCTCTCCTTGACGCGTGCCACGCCCATGACCGCCGCCAGCATGACGAAGGGCAGCACCGGCGCGGCGTAGATGAGCGTCGTCACCTGGTGCATGGGCGAGAAGTCCGCCAGCAGGTTGATGGCCAGCGACGGCAGCGCCAGCAGCAGCACCTCCGGCGCCAGCAGGGCGGTAAAGCCCACCGGCAGCAGCAACTCAAAGAAGTAGCGGAAGACATTCGCCTTCTGCAACTGGGCCAGCACCAGGTCCGGACGCGTTACCAGGCTCACCAGCTTGGCGCCGGTCGTCTCGCCCAGATAGGCGTAGCGTCCCCAGTGAATGTTGCCGCCGGCCACATATGCCTGGATGCCCAGCACGGCCAACAGCGACCAGCCCAGCGCCAGCACCATTGTCGTCAATCCCAGCCGGCGCCGGTGCAGAGCCAGCCACCCATAGAGTCCCATCATAAAGACAAGCAGGCCGATCTCTTCCTTGCAGCTTGCTGACAGCACGGCGAAGAGCGCGAACCAGCCGGTGCGGCCGGCCACCAGGAAAAAGAAGGCGGCCATCAGAAAGGTCGGCGCCAGGGTGACCGGATGAAATTCGAGCCAGTTGGCGGCCTGGATGGTCGGGTTGAGCAGATAGGCCACGGCGAAGACGAGCGCCAGCCAATCGCCGAGGTCGCGTCGTCGCGCCAGGGCGAAGAGCGGCACCGCACCCAGCGCGACGACCGTTGCCTGGAGCACGAGCAAGAATTCCGGCGCCGGAAAGAGGCGATAGAGCAGCGCGATCGGCAGCAGGATGGGCTCGACGTGGTAGCCCAGTCGGTTGGTCAGGTTCGCTTCCTGGTTGGTGAGGCGGAACCAGTTGCCGTGCGCCGTGTTCCAGATCGCCTGGTTGAGGTTGCCCATGTCGAGGGCGCGCGCCTCAAAGGCGTGGTAGCGCAGCAGCGTGAGATAACTGAAGTAGCCGGCGTACAACAAAACCGCCAGCACGAGGAGCGCCAGCGGCAGGGTGACACGGTTTGATTGATGGTGACTCGGTGCAGGTGACTTCACGCGGCAGGCATCGCTCGCAATGTTCGTTCAGGCCGTCTTGGGGGCGCCGACACGGCCGGGTTGTGTGCTCGTCTGCGCGGTTTCGCGACCGCCGCCGCTCTTGGGAATCGCGCCCAGCACCGGCATTGCCAGCGCGCGCTCGATGGCGGCCGGCGTGCGCAGGCGATCCGCCTCCATCCACGTCAGCAGCAGCACCAGCCCGATGCCGAAGAGCAGGCCGAGCACGGCGCCGGCCACGGCGTTGAGCGTGGGCTTGGGCTGGATCTGGCTGTAGCCGATGTCGCGGCTGCGAATCTTGACCTCGATGCGGTCGCTCTTGTCGAGCTGGGCGTAGTAAGCCGTGCGCTCCTCGAAGAACTCGTCGGCAAAGCCCAGCGCGGCCAGCTTGGCCACCTCGCCGTCGGGGTCGCGCACCTGCACCTTGATCGTAAAGGTGCTGGAATCGGGCTCGACCTGCGTGTTGGCCAGCAGGTCATACGGGTTCTTGTCCAGTTGCTGGCGGGCGATGACGCGGGCCGCAACCTCCGGCGTCTTGAGATTGGCCGTGAAGTTGCGCATGAGATCCTTGGCCGTGTTGCCCAGTCCCCAGTCCGGCCGCGCCGGCACGGTGCTCACCTCGACCGTCGCCTGGTAGAGTTCTTTCTGCACGTAGCTGATGCCAAAGGCCGCCACCGCGCCCAGCACGACGGCCAGCACGATGATCCAGCCACGCTTGCGGATGATTCGCCAGTATTCTTGAAGGGTCATGATGATTCTTGCTTTCCCACAATCAACGCACCCAAGCGTGCATCTACCGCTCTAGCCGCCGGGCTCACTTGCGGGCACGCGGGATTTCGCCGATCACCCGCATCCCCAACGCTTCCACATCCGCACGGTTGCGCACGGAGTCGTCCAAGTAATGTAACAAAAATACGATCCCGACGCCAACCAGGAAGGCGAGCAGGATGCGCAGCGGCAGTTCGACCTGGTCGCGCACACCGCCGCCTACCGGCCCGATCAACGGCCCATCGATGAGCGTCACGCCGGCCTCGTCGGTGCCCAGTTGTTGAAAGTAGAAGCTCGTATTCTCGATCAACTCGTCGGCCGCGGCGCGGGCGATCTGCTCCAGTTGTGCGGCATCGCCCCACGTGAAGTTGAGCGTGATGATGCGGTGCAACTTGCCGGTGGCCGCACTGCCCTGAATCACGCCGGCCGGCACCTCGATGGCCTGGTCCGCCAGCCGCACACTGACGTTTTCGGCAAAAAGCTGGCTGCGTACGACCTCGGTGAAATCGTCGACAAGATACTCACTGGTCAGCCAGGCGTAGTAGCGCGGATCGTAGGCCGTCGAATCCTGCTCGGCGACGGGCAGCACACCCACCAGCATGCGCATGGACGCGCTGTAACTCGGCGGCCTGCTCTCCCACGGGCGCAGTTGCAGCAGGCTCAACAGGCCGACGGCCACGGCCAGCCCCACCGGGATCCACCAGCGACGGCGCAGAATTGCCCAGTACTCGCGCAGTTCCATACCCGTTATCCTGCCGCCTCGGCAATTTCGATTGTTCGCTGCATGGTTGCCGTCTCCACGGGCTGTGACGCCGCCAGCACGGTGTCGATGTAGGTCGTCAGCCGGGTGCGGAATTGCGCCGTGCTGAAGCGCTCCGCCTGGCGCCGGCATGCTGCGGGATCATAAGCGACGGCGTCGAAGCGGTCGACCACGGCACGCAAGCTCTCGGCGCTCTGGTCGGTGAAGAACTCACCGGTTTCGCCGGGGGCCACCGTGTCCAGTGCGCCGCCGCCGGCAAAGGCAATCACCGGCCGGCCGGCGCTCAACGCTTCCACGGGCGCGATGCCGAAATCCTCCAGCCCTGGGAAGAGGAACGCCCGGCACCCTTGCAGCAGTTCCCGCACGCGCTCGCGCGGCTGCCGTCCCAGGAAGGTGATGTTGGGTGTGGCCCGCGCCGCCAGCGCCGCACGGTCGCGACCGTCGCCCACAATGACCAGCTTCTTGTCAGGCATAGCCCGGAATGCTTCCACGGCCAGATCGATACGTTTGTAGGGAATCAGCCGGCTGACGATGAGAAAGTAGTCGCCGGGCGGCTGCGCCTGGGCGGGGCGGAAATAGTCGGTGTCCACTGGCGGGTGAATGACCACACTCTCGCGGTGGTAGATGTCGCGGATGCGGCGCTGAATCTCGCTGCTGATGGCCACGAAGTGATCGACGCGCTGCGCGGCGGCGTAGTCCCAGCGGCGCAGGTGGGACAGCAGGGGCTGTAACGCCGCGCCGGCCAGCCCGCCGATATTTTCACGCTCGCGGTAGTGGTCGAAGAGCCACAGAAAGCGCGTCGGCGTCAGGCAGTAGCAGACATGGAGCGCCTTGCCGCGCGCTGACTGGGTCTGCACGCCGTGACAGAACGCGCTCTTGTTGCTGATGACGAGGTCGTAGTCGCTGACGTCGGTGCGCTGGAAGGCGAGCGGGTAGGCAGCCAGGTACTTCTGGTGGTGGCGCGTCACGCCCGGCAGCCGCTGCATGAAGGTCGTGCGGATGTCCCATGCCCGGTACGCGTCCGGCATGGCACGGCGGTCGTACATGCTGGTGTAGACGGGCGCGTCGGGGTAGAGGTGCACCAGTTCCTCGAGCACATTCTCTGCCCCGCCCTGCTGGTTGAGCCAGTCATGCACCAGCGCCACGCGCGCGGCGCCCTGCGAAGCGGTTCCGTTCTGCGACGGCATGCTCAGTTCTGCGTTCCGTTGGCCGACCATCGCGACGATTGTACCGCGTAAGAGACGGCCATCAAATTCAGGCGCAACGTCTCGTGCACAGTGCTATGCGCTGGTAAGCCGTTCAACGTCGTCACAACTGGCAGGAAACATAGACTTCTTACGCTAAGGGCGCTTTCCCAAGAGTGCGAATGTGAAGAGTAACGTGAAACGGAGCAGCTATGTACTCGTTTGACATGACATCCGAACAGAAGATGCTGGTGGATACGGTGCGCCGTTACGCCGAGAAGAATCTGCGTTCGGTTTATCGAGAGGCCGAAGAGTCCAAGCACGTGCCCGACAAGGTCGTGCAGATGGGGTGGGAGATCGGGCTGCTGCCTGGCGCCATCGACGCCCAATATGGCGGCTATGGTGAATACTCGGCGCTGACCAACGCTCTCTACCTGGAGGAAATGGCCTGGGGCGACCTGGGCATCACGCTTCACCTGTTGACCCCCAACCTGTTTGCCATTCCCATTGCCCAGTTCGGCAACGACAAGCAGAAGGAAGAGTATCTCGCCCGCTTCTGTGACGAGTCCTTCCCCAAGGCGACCGCCGCGCTGGTGGAGCCGGTCGTTCAGTTCGACCCGGCCGAGTTGCAGACGACCGCGGTGAAGGAGGGCGATACCTTCGTCATCAATGGCAAGAAGACCTACGTGCCGCTGGCCGATGGCGCCGAGTTGTTCCTGGTCTATGCCCAGGAGAATGGTGCGACACAGGCCTTCATCGTGCCGGGCGATGCGCCGGGCATCAAGGTCGGCAAGCGTGTCAAGCTCATGGGCGTGCAGGCGCTCGAGCTGTACGAGGTCGAGTTTGCCAACGTGACGGTGCCCAAGGCCAACCGCCTGGGCGGCCTCAAGGGCATCCGCATCCAGAAGCTGCTGACGCTCAGCCGCATCACGCTGGCGGCGCTCGCCGTGGGCATGGCACGCGCTGCGTACGAGTATGCGCTCAACTATGCCAAGGATCGTGTGGCCTTTGGCGAGCCCATCGCCCACCGCCAGAGCATCGCCTTCATGCTGGCCAACATGCGCATCGAAATCGAGGGGGCGCGGCTCATGGTGTGGGAAGCGGCCTACAAGTACGATACCGGCGAGGACGCCTCCAAGGCGGCGTTTCTGGCCAAGAACTACGCCGACA
Source organism: Caldilineaceae bacterium (assembly GCA_020634815.1). GTDB lineage: Bacteria > Chloroflexota > Anaerolineae > Caldilineales > Caldilineaceae > Caldilinea. The sequence goes on from JACKBA010000018.1 coordinate 102,801, forward strand.
AGATGGTGCTCGAAGTCACCGACGGCGCGGTGCAGGTGCTCGGTGGCCACGGCTACATCCGCGAGCATCCGGTGGAATTGTGGCTGCGCAACGGGCGCGGCTTCGTAACGATGGACGGCGCAGTACTGGCGTAAAGGAAAAAACCAATGGCTATCGAATTCAAGACACCGGAAGCAATCGAGAAACAACTGCGTGGCGTCCAGATCGTCGCCGAGAACGCCATGCGTCCGGACAGCCGCCGGCTCGACGATAACGAACACGAACGCCCGCTGCGCTACGTCGCCATGATGCTGCCGCAGATGCAGGAAATGGAACGCGCCAACATTGCGGCGGCCAAGGCGCGCGCCGCGGCCAAGAAAGAGGCCGTCCTGGCGGTCAAAGCCAATGGCGCGGCCAATGGACATGGCGGCGTCGCCGTGCTGGATGCGCCGCCGCCAGAGGAGCCGAAGCAGAACATCGGCACCATGACGCTTGTCCACATCATCGAAATGTTGAGCTGGGGCGATGCCGGCATCTACCTCTGCATCCCCGGCGGCGGGCTGGGCGGCGCTGCCGTACAGGCCGTGGGCACGGCAGAGCAGATCGAGCGCTTCCTGACGCGCTACACCGAAGGCCCGGCCAAGTGGGGCGCCATGGCCATGACCGAGCCGCAGGCCGGCTCCGACACGGGCAACATCCAGACCACGGCGACCTTCGACCCCGCCACCAACGAGTGGGTCATCAACGGGCAGAAGATCTTCTGCACCAGCGGCAAGCTGGCGCTGGAAGAGTCCGACGGCATGGTCGTCGTGTGGGCGACGGTCGACAAGAAGGCGGGCCGCGCCGGCATGAAGCCCTTTGTCGTGGAGGCCGGCACTCCCGGCGTCATCATCGCCAAGGTGGAGGAGAAGCTGGGTATCCGTGCCAGCGACACGGCATCCATCATCTTCGACAATGCCCGCATTCCGGCCGACAACGTCCTGGGCGATGCCGAGGTCAAGACAGGCGCCGGCGAGAAGGGCTTCAAGGGCGCCATGAAGACCTTCGACTCGACCCGGCCCATCGTGGCGGCCAGCGCCATCGGCATCGGCCGCGCCGCCTTCGAGTTCACGCGCGACACGCTGGCCAAGGAAGGTGTCAAGATCGAGTACGGCAAGCCGCGCTGGAAGCTGAGCTCCGTCCAAGCTGACCTGCTGGAGATGGAGGCACAACTGCGCGCGGCGTGGCTGCTGACGCTCAAGGCCACGGCGCTGCTCGACGCCCGCGAGGAGAACAAGCTGGAGTCCTCCATGGCCAAGGCCAAGGCCGGCCGTGCCGTGACCATGATCACGCAGAAGGCGGTGGAACTGCTCGGCCCGCTCGGCTACAGCACCGAACTCCTCGTCGAGAAGTGGATGCGCGACGCCAAGATCAATGACATCTACGAAGGCACCGGCCAGATCAACACGCTCATCGTCGCCCGCGAGATTCTTGGCTACACGCGCAACGAATTGAAATAGCCGGACCGGTGGCGCCGCACCGTCACCTTTCCTGGATAGTATGGTCAGAGCCGCCGGTTCACAACCGGCGGCTCTCTTGTTACAATGGGCATGCGCGTCGATTGAACGAGAGGAACAGGCCATGCCGCCGGACCCACCCAGCACCATCAATGTCATTCTCTTCCTGGCCGCCGACCCCAGCGACCTGGCGCGCCTACGCATCGGCGAGGAATCGCGTGAAATCCAGGAGAAGCTGCGCCTGGCCCGCCTGCGCGACCACTTCGACGTGGAGGTGCGCCTCTCGGTGCGCCCGGCCGATGTGAGCCAGTCGCTGCTCGACCTGGCGCCGCGCTTTGTGCACTTCTCAGGCCACGGCGCGCAGAACGGCGCGATCTGCTTCGAGACGCGCACGGGCGAGGCGCTGCCCATCGCCCCCGCAGCGCTCTCGGCGCTCTTCGCCCAGTTCGCCGGCGCGGTCGAATGTGTCGTGCTCAATGCCTGTTTCTCCGCGGTGCAGGCCGAGGCCATTGCCGCCGCGATTCCCTACGTCATCGGCATGCGCAGCGAGGTGGGCGACCGCGCCGCCATCGCCTTTTCCGTGGGTTTCTACCAGGCCATCGGCGCCGGGCGTCCGGTGGAGGACGCGTTCCGGCTGGGCGTCGTCCAGATTCAATTGGAGGGTCTGCCCGAGGCGCTGACGCCCGTGCTGGTGCGCAAGGGCGAGCGCGTGCCCGACATTCAACCGGCGCCGCCCGTTCCGGATACGCCCGAACGCCCGCGCTCTCTGCCCGGCCGAAAGCAACCGGCCGCTGCCGGACGCCAGCCACCTGCCGGTGCGGTGCGCGCCCCTGCCGGCGGGAACCTCGAACCGGTTGTGAGCACGTTGCGCCGGATTATGCAGGAGGGCGGCGAGGGCAATTTTGCCGTCTTCCAGGCCGACCCGACGCGCAACTGCTTCATCCAGGTTGCTTCGGGCGCGGGCGCCGACAGCCTGTACCTGGAAGCGGTCAGCGACAAGTATTTGCAGGCTGGCTTCAGGCTGTCGGAAACCGGCAAGCAACGTCTCTCGCAACTGGGCTGGGCGCTGGCTGAGGGTCAATTCGGCGGGAACTATACCAAGATCTGGAACAACGTCGGCGACGACGCGGCGCGGCGGCTGGTTGCCATGGAGATCCTGACGATTCTGAGCGAGGTTTACGGCTGTGCGGCCGATATGGTGCTCGACGTGCGGGTGGTGCTGGAGTAGCCGGCAAGCCTACAGCGCAGGCAACTCGTCGGCAGTGGGCTGGGGGGTGGGCAGCGAGTAGAGCCCGCGGCGACCGTTGCGGCGAATCTTGAGCAGTTCGCGCACCATGTTGATCGTATCGTGGATAGGCCGCACCCGGCTGTCGGGCTGGTAGTACCAGTTGATCGGCACCTCCACCAGGCGCATGCCGCGCTGGCGCGCGATGTAAAGCACCTCGACGTCGAAGCCCCACCCGTCAATGCGCTGCGCCGGGAAGACCGCCAGCGCCGTTTCACGCGTGAACATCTTGAAGCCACACTGCGTGTCCTGGATGCCGGATACGGCCAGCACGCGCACCAGCCAGTTAAAGACGCGTCCCATAATGTGGCGGTAGGTCGGTTCGTTGTAGCGCACCGCGCCGGCAATCTCGCGGCTGGCGATGGCGATATCGAAGCTGCTGCGGCTCAGGGCGGGCGGTAGAAACTTGGCGATCTCGTCGATCGGCATGGCGAGGTCGGCATCGCAGATGAAGCGGTATTCGCCCTGTGCGGCGAGCATGCCGGCCTTCACCGCTGCACCCTTGCCCGGCGTACTGTGCATGAGCGTCACCGCGACCGGACCGTCGTCGGGCATGGCCGCAGCAAATTCCGCCACCACCTGCGCGGTGCGATCCGTCGAGCCATTTTCCACGACGATGACTTCGCTCGTATATCCTTGCTGCTGCAAGAACGTGACGACCTTCGCCAGCGAAGGAGGGAGCCGAAACTCTTCGTTGTAGGCAGGGATGATGATGCTCAGGAAGACCGAACGCTCGGACTTGGACACAAGCTATTCCTTGATTGAAACGCTCTCAGGTGATGAGGCTGACCAGGGCGAGCAGCAGAAACGTCTGCACGGCAATGGCGCCGCCCCATAGCATGTGAGCGCCGATGCGCTGCCCCTGGCGCGACAGCCAGAGGCCGCCGACACCGTTCACGCTCCACGCCAACAAGCCAATCACCAGCAGCCGGAAGAGCGCCGTCTTCTCGCGGATCTCCTCCGGAATGCCTGCGCTATTGTAGCGAACGGCCAAAACATCGGGCAAATCAGGGAAGCTGATCGTTAACACAGCGAAGAGCGCCAGCACGCCGACGAGTCCCACTGCCAGCAGCCACGCTCCGACGCGGTCATGCGCAAAGATGTTGCCCAGCCAGCTCTGCTGCGTGCGCACCGGCTCGATGACGCGCGTCGCACCCAGGCGATAGCGCTCCTGGAGCGCGTCGACAAAGGCCTGCGGGTCGGCCGGCGACAGCGCATAGACGCCCGTGTCCGTCTCCAGCACGACACATTCCTGCGGCGGCGCCGTCGCGCAGAGATTGACTGCGTCGGGGCGATTCTGCGCGGCCGAGCCCTGCCGGACCGGCGCCATGCGCAGGTAGTGCAGCGGCCAGTAGAGCAGGTTCGCCCCCTCCACCGGCAGTTCCGCGCCGTGCAGGATCTGGCGGATGCTCTGCGTCGGGACGACCTGCTGCGCCTGCGCCCAACGGAGCGTCACAGCATTGCGGTCGACCCAATATTCCAGCGTGAAGGCGGCCCACGTGCGGTACCCGAGATGCAGCAACAGCGGGATGCTGGCAGCCAGCAGCAGGATGAGCAGGAATTGCAGGATGTCGATGGGGCGACGCACCGCCCACACCAGCAGCAGCAGATCGATCAGGACGATCCAGATGACGGCAGCGAGCCCTTCCCAGCGCGTTGTGGATCGCTTCGACGGAAAGACCATCTCAGGCGGCCTCGACCGGAATGCCCCACTCGCTCAGGTTTTCCAGGAACTGGTGGTTGGTCATATCCAGCGAAATCGGCGTCACGCTGACGAAGCCCTGCTTGACCGCGCCCACGTCGGTGGAGGGATCGTCCTCGTCATTCGGCATGGAGCCGCCCAGCCAGTAATAGGGCCGGCCATAGGGATCGTGGCGCTCCTGCACCTCGTTGGCGTCGTAGTGGCGCCGTCCCATGCGCGTGACGCGGACGCCTTTCAATTGCTCCGGCGCCACGGCCGGCACGTTGATATTGAGCAGCGTGTAGTCGGGCAGCCCGCGCTCCATGACGCGCAGCGCCGCGCCGCGCGCCAGTTCGGCCGCCATGCGGCGGATGGCCGCGGCGTCGGCGGCGCTGTCGTCCAGGTACGACGTGCTCACGGCAATGCCCGGCACGCCCTTGATGACCGCCTCCATGGCGCAGGCCACGGTGCCGCTATAGGTCACATCGACGCCCAGATTGTGCCCGGCATTGACGCCCGCCACTACCAGGTCGGGGACGATCCCCAGCACGCCGCCCATGACCAGGGCCACGCAGTCGGTCGGGCTGCCGCTGCTGCTGAAGGCGCTGCTGCCGTCGGCCAGGGTCGCCTTGTGCACGCGCAACGGCTTGTGCATGGTCTTGATGTGGCTGCTAGCGCTCCAGTTGCGCTCGGGCGCCAGCACGATCACGTCGGCAATGGCCGTCAGCGCCTGTTTCAGCGCCAGCAGGCCGGGCGCAAAGACACCGTCGTCGTTGGTAACAAGTATCGTCGCCATGAACTCACTTCTTTTTGTGACGTACGTAAACGCGTACTTCGTCGCTTTCGGCCCGGTTGCCGGCGGCATCGTAGCCGATTACCTTGATCACGTGTCCCTCGAAATAGACGCCGCCGTTGGTGACGATGGCCTGGAAGCCGTCCGGGAAGGTTGCCACCGTGCCCGGCTGCACTTCCGGATCGTCGGACTCGAAGGCCGGCCACGGTGTCCCGCCTGCCGCCGAGTTCAAGTCGCGCATCTCGATCTCCCAGCGCTCGTTGTAGGGCGCCACGGTGCTCGTTACAAAGGCCGAGTTGTCGATCAGGTACTCGACGCGGCCGATGGCGAGGTTGTCATTGGCCAGCACGTTGATGTTGATCTGCTCGTCGTCTTCCATGACAAAGAGCTGGTCCGGCTTCGGCTCGGTGATGATCACCGTTGGCGGTGTGTTGTCGATCGTCACCGGGATGGCGGCCTGCTTGGGGCCGTCGCCGCGGTTGACCGTCAGCCGCACCGTGTAGAGTCCCTCCGGCAACTGCGTCGTGTCCAGCCGTTCCAGCACGCCGTTCTGGATCTCCTCGCCATGTTCCGGCCCAATCTGCGACCACTCGGCCGGCTCCAGCCCCTGCCCGATCTCCAGGCGATAGGGGCCGCCGCGCGCGTTGCCGATGAACTCGATCTGGCCGGCGATGTAGCTGCCCAGCGTCGGCGAGATGATCGCGCTGTCGGGGTCGAAATCCTCCAGGCGCAGCGAGGCGGTCTCGGTGGGCGGCTGCGGAATGCCATTGTCGCGCACCCAGTCGGACGCTTCCTGCGGCAGAATCTCGTAGACGCGCTTCTCGATGCGCTCCGGCGGCGTCGCCGGCCCGGCCAGCAGACCCGTCTCGCGGTCGATCTCGAATTCCTGCCACACGTTGTCGGAGATGGTCGGCTCGGTGCCGGCGACAAAGGTCTCGGCGCGCTGCTCCTGGCATTGGTCGGTGGGCAACAGCCCGCTCGGCTGGCAGACCACGCGCTGCACGATGCCCGGCGGTGCGTCATACCACTGTGCCGGCAGCCCTTCATGGTACTTGCGCATGACCGCGTTCCAGATGGGCGCCGCGCCGGAGAGACCGGTCACGTTCTGCATGGATTCGTTGTCGGTGTTGCCGACCCACACGCCCACGGTCAACTGCGGGGTGTAGCCCATGGTCCAGTTGTCCTTGAAGCCGTTGGTCGTCCCCGTCTTGGCCGCCACGCGGCGATCGGGCAGCGTCAGCGCCGTGTTGGCGCCAAAGGCCGGCGCACGCGCCACGTCGTCGCTCATGATGTCCTGCATGAGGTAGGCGACCTCGGCGCTGAAGACGCGCTCGGCGTTGGGCTGCTCGTACTTCTTGAGCAGGTTGCCGTCGCTATCGCGCACCTGCAGGACCGAGACCGGCTCCAGCGTGCGATAGCCGCTCTGCAACTCATTCGGCGGCACCGGTTCGCCTACCATGTTGCCGCTGTTGGCAAAGACGGTGTAGGCATAGGTGTGGTCGAGCAGCGACACTTCGCCGCCGCCGAGCACCAGGCTCAGCCCGTAAAAGTTGAGGCCGCGATTGAGTCCGTTGATGCCCATGCGGTGCGCCGTGCGTAGCGCATCGGCCACGCCCACCTGCTCCATCACCTTGATGGCCGGGATGTTGTACGAGCGCGACAGGGCGTTGCGCAGCGAGACCGGGCCGTGATACTGACGGTCGTAGTTCTCCGGGCGATAGAAGGTGCCATCTGCCTGCGGGAAGGCCGTCGCCACGTCCAGGATCATGGTGGCAGGCGTCATGCCTTCTTGCAGGGCGGTCAGGTAGACGTAAGGCTTGAAGCTGGAGCCGGGCTGTCGTTCGGCCGTCGCGATGTTGACCTGGCCGTCGATTTCGTTGTTGTTGTAGTCGAGCGAACCGACCATGGCCAGAATCTCGCCCGTGTCGTTCTTGATGGCGACGACGCCGGCATTGCTGGCGTTCTTGTCCGTCTCCTTGAGAATCTGGACCTGCTCGCGCGCCACCTGCTCGGCGTACTTCTGCAATTCCACGTCGAGCGTCGTGTAGACGGTCAAGCCCTTGCGCCAGATGTAGAAGGGATCCTCGTCCGTGTTGTAGTCCTTCTTCAACTGGTCGAGCACGTAGAGCGCAAAGTGCGGCGCCGTCAGGATGTCAAAGCGCTCTGCCACCGATTTGCGCAGCGCCAGTTCTTCCTGGAAGGCGGCATCGGCCTCGGTCTGGGTGATATAGCCTGCTTCCACCATGGCTTGCAGCGTCACACCCTGGCGGCGCTTGGCATCTTCCGGGTTGTCGATGGGGTTGAGCGCCGGGTATTGCGGGATGGCGGCCAGCATCGCCGCTTCCGCCAGATTCAAGTCACGTGCACTCTTGCCAAAGTAGACCTGGCTGGCCGCCTCGACACCATAGGCAAGATTGCCATAGAAGTTGTAGTTGAGATACCACTCCAGCAACTTTTCTTTCGGGAATCGCCGTGTCACTTCCAGCGAGAGGATGACTTCCTTGATCTTACGCGCATAGCTCTGCTGGGCGCGCTCTTCCGGCGCGATAAAGACGTTCTTAATGAGCTGCTGCGTGATGGACGAGCCACCCTGCACCGCGCCGCCCTGGATGTTCGAGGCGAACGCACGCAGAAGGCCGCGCACGTTGATGCCGGGGTTCTCGAAGAAGTTGCGATCTTCCAACGCCACGGCCGCTTCCCAGACTGCGGGCGCCATCTTGTCGAGCGCAACAAAACGCCGGTCGCCGCCAAAGGGGCGCGGGTCCACGCTCTCGTAGAGCAACTGCGTGCCGGTGCGGTCGTAAATGCGAACGGTCTGGAACTGGTCCTGCTGCTGCTCGATCAGGCCGACGTCCGGCAACTGGCTGGCGTACTCGTTGTAGACGCCAAAGACCGTCGCGGCGACAACGCCGCTCACCGTTACCGCCGTAATGCCTACCACCAGTGCGATGACGAGCAGCGCCTGGCCCAGGCGGAGCCAGACGCGCGGCTTTGCGTCTTCGGCGCGCTGGCGGCGGCGTCTCGCCATCAGAATCGTATCGTGTCGATCAAGTCGTTTCGTCATAAAACCGTTATCAACCAGTCTCCGGCTGAGTTTCACAGTGCAGCCGTGAAAGCCAGACAGTCTAGCGTACCATGCCGCAAAAGATCCGCCCAAATGGGGCTGCATCTGGGGCAATACAGGTTACGTCGTGCGCGCTACCTTCTCCACGACCAGCAGGTGGCTCAGTCCAAAGACGCGCAGCGGCATCTGCTCGAACGCGTAGGTGATGCGGCGCACCCAGCGGCCCGCGGTCGGATAGCGGCGCACGATGTTGTCGTAGCCAGGGAAGATCTGCGTGTGAACGACCACGCGCACCGGCTGGCCGTAAAAGAGGCTGCGCAGACCCTCGGCCGTGTAGGCGCGCACGTGGGGCGCCAGTTGGTTGCGGAAGCGATCGGGCAGGTAGTTGACCAGCGGGATGTTGCCGAAGCGGTAGTTCCCCTGCCAGTAGATGCCGTGTGTCTCGAAGGGATAGAGGCGGTTGGGCACGAAGATCACGGCGCGACCGCCCGGCTTCAAGACGCGGGCGATCTCCGCGGCCGCCAGCCGGTCGTCGGATACGTGCTCCAGCACCTCGTGACTCAGCACCAGGTCGAAGCGGCCGTCCGCGTAGGGCAGCGCCTCGGCGGCCGCCAGCGCCAGCGCCGCGCCGGGCACGGTGCGCGCGGCGATTTCCAGGTGCTCGGCCTCGATGTCGATGCCCTCCACGCTGGCGCCATAGGGTTCGAGCGCCTTGAGGTACATGCCGACGCCGCAGCCATCGACCAGGATGCGATCCACGCGCTGCCGGCCGGCCAGGCCCCAGCGCACGATCATGTCGAGCCGGCGATTCTGGCCGGCGCGCCAGACAAAGCTGGGATTGCCGCGCAGTGCAGCCCGCTCGCCGTGTAAGTCAAGCGATTCCATCGTTTCCTCTAACGCATCTTTGCCGGAAAAGGTTCAGCCCGGCTCACGCCAGCTTGGTGCCGACGTGGATCGCCACGGAGTTCAGCATGCGTTCCACGTAGAAAACATTCTGCAATCCGGCGCGTTCCATAAGGTGGGCAAGCTCGCCGGGTGGCGGGAAGGCCACCGTGCTGTGTGGCAGGTACGCGTAGGCCTGCCGGTCGCGTGCAACGATTGATCCTACGAACGGCACGATCTGGAAAAAGTAGAGCCGGAAGAGCGGGCCGAGCACGCTGTTGGATGGCGGCGTGGTCTCCAGACAGACGACGCGACCGCCGCGCTTCGTCACGCGCGCCATCTCGCGAAAGGCGGCGACGCGATCGACGACGTTGCGCACCAGGAAGCCGCTGACCACGGCGTCGAACGTATTGTCGGGAAAGGGCAGCGTATAGGTGTCGGCCTGGGCAAAGGGCAGCGGCACGCCCGGCACCTTGCCGACGCCGGCTTCCATCATCTCGTACGTGAAATCCGAACCCACCGCCTGGATCGTCGGGTTCTGCTGCATGGCCATGTAGGCGATGTCGCCCGTGCCGGTGCCCACATCCAGCAGCGTGCCGCGCGGCGGCACGTTGGCGTAGGCGAGCATTTCGCGGCGCCACGTCTGGTCCTGGCCAAAGGTCATCAGGCGGTTCATCAGGTCGTAGGTCGGCGCGATGCGCGCAAACATCCGGTTCACATAGACCGGCTTGTCCTCAATCGTCGGCAACATTTCTTCTACCTCAAGATGGTCGCGATATTCTCGGCCAACGTGACACTGTTCATTTCCCCCATCCAGATGGAGCGGATTACGCCGCGCTCATCGATGAAGAAGGTCGTCGGCAGCCCCAGCACGCCGTAGCGCTCGCCCACTTCCTGCTCGCCGTCCATGGGGATGGCAAAGGTCAGGCCGAGCTTGTCTACATAGCGTTGCACGGTCTGCGCCGTTTCCGCCTGGTCAACGCCGGCAAAGACCACTACGCCGTCATAGTGTTCGGCGGCGCGCTGCAAGGCGGGCAGTTCGCGCTGGCACGGCCCGCACCACGTCGCCCAGAAATTGAGCACGACAGGCTTGCCGCGCTGGTCGCTCAGGCGGAAGGTGCTGCCGTCCAGCGCGGGCAGGGTGAAGTCGGGCGCCGGGCGGCCGACCGCAGGTTGTGCCTGAGCGAAGGCCGGCGTGTCAGCGGCCGCGGCATCGGGCCGCGTCCACCAGACCCAGCCGCCGCCGAGCACCAATACGAGCAGAAAGACTACTGTCCAGCGAATCATAGTCTGTGCCGATCAACCCCAGTCGGAGTGGAAGACGCCTTCCATGTCGACGCGTTCGTAGGTGTGCGCGCCGAAGAGATCGCGCTGCGCCTGGATCAGGTTGGCGGGCAGCCGCGCGCTGCGGTAGCTGTCGTAGTAGGCCAGGCTGCCGCTGAAGGCCGGCACCGGGATGCCCAGCCCGATCGCCGTCTGCACGACATGGCGCCACGCCGGCAGCCGCTCGCGTACGGCCGTGCCGAACTGCTCGTCGAGCAGCAGGTTGGCCAGCGCCGGGTTGCGGTTGAAGGCCTCGGTGATGCGGTTCAGGAAGCGAGCGCGGATGATGCAGCCGCCGCGCCAGATGGCGGCAACCTCGCCCAGGTTGAGGCCGTAGTCATTTGCGTCGCTCGCCGCGCGCAGCATGGCCATGCCCTGGGCATAGGCGCTGATCTTGCTGGCGTAGAGCGCCTGGCGTACGGCGTCGATGAGCGCCTGCCGGTCGCCGCTGTAGCTCGTGCCGGGGCCGGGCAGCACCTCGGCCGCAGCCACGCGTTCCGCCTTCATGCTGGAGATGATGCGCTCCACCACGGCACTGTTGATGGTCGGCACCGGCGCGCCCACGTTGAACGAATCCTGGCTGGTCCACTTGCCTGTGCCCTTCTGGCCGGCGGCGTCGAGCACCAGGTCGACCAGCGGCCGGCCGGTGAGTTCGTCCACCTTGCGGAATATCTGCGCGGTGATGCCGATGAGGTAGCTGTCCAGCTCGCCCTGGTTCCACTCGTCGAAGATGGCGGCCAGTTCGGCAGCTTCCAGCCCCAGCGCGCGGTGCAGGATGTCGTAGGCTTCGGCGATCAACTGCATGTCGCCATATTCGATGCCGTTGTGCACCATCTTGACGTAGTGGCCGGCGCTGCGCGGTCCGATGTAGGCGACGCACGGCTTGCCATCCTCCGGCGCCTTGGCCGAGATGGCGCGCAGCAGGTCGCCGACCAGCGCCCAGCCTTCCTGCGAGCCGCCGGGCATGATGCTCGGCCCCCACAGTGCGCCTTCCTCGCCGCCGCTGACGCCCACGCCCATGAAGCGGAACCCCGCCGCACCGAGCGCAACGCTGCGCCGTTCGGTATCCTCAAAGAAGCTGTTGCCGCCATCCATGATCAGGTCGCCCGGTTCCAGCAGCGGCAGCAGGCTGTCGATGACCGCGTCGACGGCCTTGCCCGCCTTGACCATGATCAGCACCTTGCGCGGGCGCGCCAGGCTGGCGACGAACTCCTCCTGCGTGCGCGTGGCGACGAGCTTCTTGGCCGGATGCGCGCCAATGAACTCATCGGTGACCGAGGTCGTGCGGTTGTAGACGGCGACCGTGTAGCCGTTGCGCTCCATGTTGAGCACGAGATTCTGGCCCATGACGGCCAGGCCGATGAGGCCGATATCTGCTTTCTGCATGGTGAGTCACCCTTTCTGATGGCTGCGACACTTTCGCTCTTTATATGAAATCTGTTGTCGCGCCGATTGAACTTTATTTCTGTGGTCTTTGCCCCCGACGGCGCACTATCGCTTCGTGAACGCGCAGTAGCGGCGCGGCTGCTTACCTGTTGCCAACTACTTGCCTTTGCTGAGCACGGAGCGCACATGCAGTCGCGGCTTGGGCGCGGGCGGCGGCGGCGCATACCGCTCGAACAACTGCCCTTCCGGCACGCGACTGACCAGGTGCGGCAGCCCCCAGCCGGCGCCCGCCTCCTCGAGCTGGATGGCGCGTCGGGCGTCGGCCATGGCAACGTCGACCGGGCGAAAGGCCGCCAGCGCGGCGTAGAACTCGTGCATGAAGGCCAGCGAGGGCCGGGCGCGCAGCTTGGACGGCTGGTAGACGGCGGCCGGCACACCCCGGCGCACCAGTTGCTCGCTCACATGCGCGGCGGGGTCGATGCCACCCATGCGCGCCGCGTTGCGTGCGCTGACGATGGCCAGACGCACCGAGTAATGGTCGCTGAGCAACTTGCCCAGGTGCTGCCCGTTGACGGACCGACCGTTGCCCATCTCGTCCTCGAAGACGACGACCCCTTCGCCCGATTGCGTGTCACGGATGGCAAAGCCGATGAAGTGGACGATGTGAAATTGCTGCTGGCGCAGACGGCGTTGGAGATCGAGGAGCGTTGGCTTGGCCAGGCGCTCGAAGGTCATGCGACCGTCGGCGGCCAGGAAATCCACTGTGTCGACCAGGTCGCGCCAGTCGCGGCCCACGGCCAGCGGCGGATAGCCGGCCGGTCCGGCCATGACCACGAGCACGCGTAGTGGCGGCTCGACCGGCAGCGGGCGGATGATGTGCGCCAGCGGCTGGTATCGCACCAGCGGTGTGTGCACCGAAAGACCCAGGAATTCGTCGCGCGTATCGTCGTAGAGATATTCCCATGGCAGCGCGTTCAACTCCGGCGAATCGCTGAGGCCCAGGCGGACGCGCAGCACGGCACGCGCCTCGTAGGCACGCCGCCAGCTCTCCTGCCATAACGCCAGGATTGGCCCGGCAAAGATGGTGTCGAAGAGCCTGCCGCCCAGCTCACGCGCCAGGGCAAACTGGGCATCGCGCTCGCGCTCGTCGTCGCCGGCCTCGGCTAGCAGACGCTGCACCGCGGCATGCTGCTCGCGCGGCCGGAAGGGGAGATCGAATGCGCGCACCGCCTGCCCGGCCGGCGAATCTTGCACGGTAGCGCGATAGCCATCCTCCGTATGTTCCAGCAGCAGGTCGAAGCCCCAGTTCACGGTCATAACCTGCCCATTGTAAACCGCCCGTCGTAGCGCGTCAAAGCAAAGGGGCAATTTCGGGAGAACCTTGCGCCGGGATAGAACGCGGATGACGCGGATTTGGCGGATGGACGCGGATCAATTCCAGAATCGGCAGTGTCGATCCGTGCCAATCCGCGCAATCCGCGTCATCCGCGTTCCATCTCCCGGCATCTTTGGCAGCGGGTTGGCGAATCGACCAAAGCGTAGGATAATGGGTATGGTCGATCTTATCGACTGCTCATGTCCGATTCTCCCATCTCTAAGGAAGCTTTGAGTAACTAAGCCTATGCATGTATTGATCACGGGCGGAGCTGGCTTTATCGGCGCCCACCTGACCCGCGCCCTGCTCGAACGTGGCGACCGCGTGGCGGTGCTCGACAATCTCAGCACCGGCAGCATCGAGAATATCCGCGCCTTTGCCCATCATCCGCTCTATTCATTTGCCATCGATGACCTGCGCAACGAACTGGTGTTGGACCGGCTGGCCAGCGAGGCGGATGCCATCGTGCATCTGGCCGCGGCCGTCGGCGTGCAACTGGTCGTCGAACGGCCGACGGAGACCATCGAGACCAACGTGCTCGGCACGCATGCCGTGCTGGCCGCGGCGCGGCGCTATCGCTGCCGGACGCTGCTGGCCAGTACCAGCGAGGTCTACGGCAAGGGCGTGCGCGTCCCCTTTGCCGAGGACGACGACCTGCTGCTCGGCGCGTCGAGCCGCAGCCGCTGGAGTTATGCCGCCAGCAAGCTGCTCGACGAGTTTCTCGGCCTGGCCGCGCACCGCGAGTATGACCTGCCGGTGACGGTCGTGCGTTTCTTCAACACCGTCGGGCCGGGGCAGACCGGGCGCTATGGCATGGTCGTGCCGCGTTTCGTGCGCGCCGCGCTGCAAGGTGAGCCGATCCCAGTTTACGGCGACGGCGACCAATCGCGCTGTTTCTGCCACGTGCGCGACACCGTGCGCGCGGTCATCGACCTGATGGATCTGCCCGACAAGACGTCCGGCGAAATCTACAACATCGGCAGCGGCCAGGAAGTGACCATCAACGAGCTTGCCCAAACCGTGATTGACCGCACAGAAAGCGCGTCGGCAATCCAGTACATTCCCTATAGTGAAGCCTACGCGCCCGGCTTCGAGGATATGCGTCGCCGCGTGCCAGACACGAGCAAGGTGCATGGGGCCATCGGCTGGGCGCCGAAGCACAACCTGCACCAGATTCTGGATGATGTCATCGAGTTCGAACGCCCGCGGCTTGCGCTCAAATCATGAGCCGATCCAGGCGATGCAGTTATTCCGATCTACCTAGGAGGATCCCATGAACCGACAGCTTCGGCTGCTTGCTGCTCTGCTGCTGGTGATGACGACCGTGTTCGTCCCGACGGCAGCCTTTGCCCAGGACGGTGACATCGCACCCGCCGACATCGTCAACGATGAAGGCGGTCCGGTCGTCGTCACCGGCGAGATGAACTACACCAACCCGTTCGTTGCGCTGGGCGTGGCCCAGCCGATCATTGTGCTGGAAGATCAGGCCGGCTTCATCGACCGCGATGAAGGCTTCCTCTTCCCGAAGTCGTCGCAGGTGCTCGGCCAGATCGTGGGCGATTTCTTCAATCCGCCCTTCAACTACACCCTGTCCCTGCCCATCGAGCCGCAGGGCAGCCTGCGCGACGTGGACAATGACGGCGAGGAAGATACCGGCGTCATGACCTTTGCCGTCGCCTATTGGACCAACGCCTTTGGCGATCCGTTCCTGGAGCAGCGCGACCAGGGCGGCGGTGGCTGGAGCACGGCCTTCGCCACCACGCGCGCCGAGGATGCGCCCAGTGGCAAGGGCGAGATTATCGGCGGCAAGTACATCGTGTGGGCGCCGGATGACCAGCAGGGCTTCCCCAGCGGTTTCGGCGAGGACGGCAAGCTCTTCACCGAGGACGATCCCATTGTGCGTCTGCCGGCCGGCTACACCGTGGTCGACATGGACACCGATCCGTTTACTTTCGACCGCTCGGCCAGCCCAGAGATGGAACTGGTCGAACCGCCCAGCTCGGCGCTCGATGACTTCTCCAGCCTCGGCTACGTCGGCGCCTTCGATGCCATGATCGATCTCTTCCGCCGCGAATACTCCTTCACCGATCTCAAGGCTATCGACTGGGATGCCAAGATTGCCGAATACCGCCCGCGCTTCGAGGAGGCCGAGGCCAACAACGACTCGCTGGCCTACCGCCGTGCGCTGCGCGATTTCATCTGGTCCATCCCGGATGGCCACCTCAACGCGCCTTTCATCCGCGAGGACTTTGTCGAGGCGACGAGCGGCGGCGTGGGTATTGCCATCCGTGACGTCGAGGACGGCCGCACCATCGTCAACTTTGTGACGCCCGACAGCCCGGCCGATCGCGCAGGCATCGAGGTTGGCGCCGAGATCCTGACCTGGAACGGCCAGCCCATCGACGACTACGTCGACGGCATCGTGCCCTTCTCTTCGCCCTTCTCCTCCGACCATGTGCGGCGCTTGCAGCAACTTCGCTACGCCACACGTGCCCCGCTCGACGGCGAGGTTGAGATCACCTACAAGAACCCCGGCGCCGCGGCCGACTCGACTGCCGTGGTGACCGCCGAGGAAGAGAGCGACAGCTTCCGCGTCTCGTCCTTCAACGTGGGGCGCTCGGGCGTGGAACTGCCGGTGGAGTTCAGCCTCCTTGATAACGGTCTGGGCTACGTCAAGATCTACAGCTTCTCCGACAACGAGTTGCTCTCCGTCCAGTTGTGGGAACGCATGATGCAGAACCTCAACGAGAACGGCATTCCGGGGCTGATCATCGACATGCGCCAGAACGGCGGCGGTAGCGGTTTCCTGGCCGACCAGATGGCGGCTTACTTCTTCAACGAGCCGCTGGAATTGGGCATGTCCGGCTTCTACGATGAGAATCTGGGCGAGTTCTACTTCAACCCGGAGCGCACCGATCGCTTCTATCTGCCCAGTGAAGACCTGCGCTACAACGGCCGCGTGGCGGTCGTCACCGGACCGAACTGCGCCAGCGCCTGCGAGTTCTTCACCTACAACATGACGCGCGAAGGCCGCGCCGACGTCATCGGCAACTATCCGACGGCCGGCCTGGGCGGCAGTCAGAATCTCTTCCAGATGCCCGATTTCGAAATGCTCCAGATTTCCATCGGCCGCCCGGTGGACATGGACGGCAACATCATCGTCGAGGGGACGGGCGTGGCGCCGACCGTGCGTGTGCCGGTGACCGAGGAGACGCTCTTCGCCGAGGGCGACCCGCTGCTCGACACGGCCATCGCGGCCGTTATCGGCGACGACCTGCCCTACGGCGCCGTGCGCGAAGAGGCTGCTGCGGAGGCCGCACCGGCTGAGGAAGCCCCTGCCGCCGAAGCGACGCCGGAGGCCGAAGCGACGCCGGAGGCCGAAGCCACCGAGGCGCCCGCAGAGGAAGCACCCGCTGCCGACGTGACGCCGGAGGCCGAAGCCACCGAGGCGCCCGCAGTGGAAGCACCGGTGACGGAGACGCCGGCCGCGGACGCAACGCCGGAAGCTGAGGCCACAGCCGAGGCTGCCGACGGCCAGATGGTGACTGTCGCCTCCAACGGCGGCCGCGTGCTGGTGCGCGCCCAGCCGCGCGTGCCGAGCGCGATCCTTGGCTACGTGAGCGACGGCGACACCTTCACGCTGCTGGAGACCTCTGCCGACGGCGCCTGGCTGAAGATCGACTTCGGCAGCGACGGCGGCTGGATCACCGCCAACCTGGCCCAGGTCAATCCGTAGGCACCGGCCCTATAGCTTTGACGCAGAGGCGCAGAGAGGCAGAGACCTCGCGGAGAAAGACGCGGTGATTTTCACCCGCTGACTGGCCTTTCCTGACATCTTGGCCACTTTCCGACAAACAGAAGAGGCGCCCGGACACTTGCTCCGGGCGCCTCTTTGTTTTCTGCGGGCACTGCATGGCGGCGTGCTGTCTTCGCCGCTACCTACTTCATCGGCACGACCAGGTCGTAGGGGAAGTCGGTCAGGTTGAGGCGCGTGCCGTCGTTCAGGAAGGCGATGGTGTCCTCGACGCGCACGCCGTAGCCGCGCTCCGGGTAGTAGAGCCCCGGCTCGATGCTGACGACGTGGCCCGGCTGGAGCAACGTGCGGTTGCCGGCCGCAATGCTCAGGTTCGGCCCCTCGTGCACGTCCAGCCCGACGCCGTGGCCCAGGCTGTGCACGTAGCCATCGTGTCCGCCGGGATGCGTGCGCGCCGTGGGGTGACCCTTCGCTTCGAAGTAATCAAGCGTCATCGCCTGTAGGTCGCGGCAGGGGAAGCCGGCCTGCGCGGCAGTCATGGTGATGTCGAAGATCTCCTTGACCTGATCCCACGTCGCCTGCACTTCGTCAGTGGCGTAGCCGAAGCTCCACGTGCGCGTCATGTCGTGAAAGTAGCCGCCGCCGATGCGCGGGAAGATGTCGAAGACGATCGCCTGGCCCAGACGCATGGGCATGTCGGGCGTGCCGCTGTTGTGGGGCACGCCGGCATCGCGGCCCTGGGCGAAGATCGTGCCGTGATCCTCCTCCATGCCCAGCGCGTAGATGCGGCTGCGGATGAAGGCCTTGACGTCGCCGATGGTGAGCGGTTCGCCGTCGGTCTTGACGATGCGGTCGCCGCGCACGGCATGACCGCGCACGAACTCCTGCGTGTCGCCGACGACCTGCGCGGTGATCCGCCCGGCCTGGGCCATGAGCGCAATCTCGGCGTCGTCCTTGGTCTCGCGTGCCAGTGCAAAGAGCGAGTCGCCATACTCGCCGACGATCTCGGCGCCGTCGACGCGATCTTGCAGCAGGTTGAGCATGGCCAGCGCCTCGCCCGCATCCATCATGCCGTAGACGCCCAGCCGGCCGCGCAACGCCTCGTCACGCACGATATCGCTGAGATAGTCTACCTGGGCGGCCAGGCGGTTGCCCTCGTGCGCATGCAAGTAGGCCATCATGTTGTAGCGAGCGTCGCGATCGACCAGGTGCAGACCGGTCGCCGCGGCCGTGTCGCGCTCCATGCCGCCGTGGATCAGCGTCAGCGGCCCACCGCGGCGCTTGACGACCAGCGCCCGTTCCAGGTGCGCGCCATTGGTCAGGTAATTCATCACCGGGTTGCCGCCGGAGTTACCCAGCACCAGCAAGGCATCCAGATTGCGCTCCGCCATTAGGCGGTCGAGATCCTGTTTCATCTGTCCTCATTTCTTCACGATTGGCGGGGAGAAAACCCCAAGCCGACGACTTCAATGGAAACATTTTGACGCAGAGACGCAAAGGCGCAAAGTTACGCGGCGGAGACAGAGCGGCAAGGAACTTCTGCCTGCTCTTCCTCTGCATTTCTCCTCTGCCTCTCCGCGCCTCCGCGTCAAAGCGGACTGCGATGATGAATCAGTCTGCTGGCCGCTGCGCCAGCACGGCCTCGCTGGGGTGGTCGGGGTCGCCCGTTGTGAGCAGCGTCCAGCCCCAGCCGGCGACGAGTGTCGCCAGCTCGCCCGGTGCCAGCAGGAAGGCGGGATTGGATTCCGGCCGCGTTGTGAGCCAGCGTGTCGTGTAGGTTTGCATGGCCAGCAGCCCGCCCGGTCGCACCGCCGCCCGCAGCGCCGGCCACAGCCGGCGTTCCAGAAAAAAGAAGCAGGTGATGCAGTCGAAGCTGTCGGGGGCAGGGCGCCACGCGTCGAGGTCGGCGTGGCGGAAGTGCGCGCGGGCGGTCAGCCCGGCCTCTGCGGCTGCCTGCGCGGCCAGCGCCAGCGCTGCATCGCTCACGTCGACGCCGGTGGCGTGCCAGCCGCGCTGCGCCAGCCAAAGCACCGTGCCGCCTGCGCCACAGGCCACGTCGAGGGCGGCCGGCGCGCGCTGCTGCCCGGCCAGGGTAGCGGCCACGCGATCCAGAGCGGCGTGCTGCGCGGCAAACCAGCGATTAGGGCGGTCACCGCGCGGGGCGTCGCCGCTGCGGTAGCGTTGGTTCCAGCGGGTGCGATCGTCGATGGCCATGCGCGTTTGGTCAATATCCTCTGACGGAATAAGCATCCGATCACTCGCCTACGTCGCTCAGGACTCGCTGCACAAGTGCATCGCTGATCCAGAAACCAGCCTGGAGGCGAAGCGCTTCGATGACCGGGCGCAACTGCGGGAGCAGATCGCGTTGACGTGCCTGAACCAGCAGGCCGATCAGCCCCATGTAGGTAACTCCAAGATGCTGCGCACTTTCGCGCCCGATGCGTTCGTCGATCAGTAACAGATCTGCATCCATCTCCATTGATAGCGCAATAGCCTCTGCTTCGCCAGCATCAAGGTCCTGGCGTAATGACAACACCAGTGCTTGATTCGTCACTGGTCGTACTGATAGCCAAGATGCACCGGCAATTTGCTGCGCGCTGGGAAGATGCGCACCTTTGACAACCAGTTCGTGCCATACAGCATCCGGGATCGTCAGCGTTTCATATAGTTGCGGTAGAAGGTCAAGCCGGCCAATCAGGGCCAGATTGGTGATTGGCGACGTGTTGCTAACGACGATCATTCGGCACCGAGGCGGGCGAGGGTGGCCAGATCTTCTTCATAATCATCGATATCATAATGTGGGGCGATTCGCCGGCTGGCCAGAAGCTGCTGGAATTCCCAGAATCCCATGCCGGCCAGTTCGCGTGCCTTGCCAAAGGACAGCTTGCCTTCGGCAAAGAGATGAACGCCCAACTCGCGCTGAAGTTCGGCTGTCGTCATTCGCGTCGCATGCAATACCTCACGCGGAATTTCGATTTGAACCGTTCCAGACATGACGTTGTCCTTTGTGTGAGCCTCGGTCACTCAGAGCATAGTTTCGATTGTCAAAGAGAGCGTCCGTTCCCATTGCTTGCTAATGCGTCGTCCCAAGTATACATCACAAGACGAATATGGTCGCGCAGTATGATTGGCAGGCATCAGGCCACCAGCTTTGTCGGTAATCCGACAGACCTGCTGTCTGCATCTGTGCAAAATGGAACAAACGAATTGCGCAAGGAGCGATGAACGATTGTGACTGCACTCATTCTGGAACGACAATCTGACCGGGCAGCCGCCGGCGACAACGGGACGGTGGATCGCCCGCCGCTGATCCGCCTGGAGGGGCTGACCAAGATCTATAGCGAAGGGGGCGCCAGCCGCACCGTGCTCGACGCGCTGGACCGCGAGTTCTACGCCGGCGAGTTTGTCTGCCTGCTTGGCAAGTCGGGCAGCGGCAAGAGCACGCTGCTCAACCTCATCTCCGGCATCGATACGCCCAGCCGCGGCAGCGTGATCTTCCGCGAGAACGGCGGCGTGCTCAACCTGACCACGCTCGGCGAGCAGGAGCGCACGCTCTTCCGCCGCCGCAACATCGGCATCATCTTTCAGTTCTTCAATCTCATCCCGACGCTGACGGTGCTCGAAAATGTCACGCTGCCGCTGGAGTTGAACGGCGCGGCCGGCAATCCGCGCGCGCGCGCCCAGGCGCTGCTCGACCGCGTCGGGCTCGGCAATCGGCTTGCGACCTATCCCGACAAGCTCTCCGGCGGCGAGCAGCAGCGTGTGGCCATCGCGCGGGCGTTGTCGCATGACCCGCTGCTCATCCTGGCCGACGAGCCGACCGGCAACCTCGACGAGGACACGGGCGACACGGTGCTGACGCTGCTGCTCGAACTGACGCGCGACGCCGGCAAGACGCTCTTCATGGCCACGCACGCGCCCGAAGTTGCGCGCATGGCCGACCGCGTGCTCCATCTCGACCACGGCAAGCTGGTGAGCGACCAGGTGTGGCGGGAGGGGCATGAGGGGATGAGTGGATGACAGGATGTGGGGATGACAGGATGACAAGATGAATGGGTGAGAGGGCGAAGGGGAGGCTGCGCTGCCCCTCACCCCCTCACCCTCTCATCCCCTCAATAGACACCTGAAAAGAACAAACGCAACTATGACATCGACCCGACCCATCTACCGGCTTGCCTGGCGCCATGCGCTGCGCCGGCCGCTGCAAAGTCTGTTTCTCATCGTCGGCGTGGCCATCGGCGTGGCGATGATCGTCGCCATCGACCTGGCCAACGGCTCGGCCGAGCGCGCCTTCCAGCTTGGCACCGAGACGGTGACCGGCAAGGCGACCCACCAGGCCACCGGCGGCCCGGCCGGACTGGACGAGGCGCTCTATGCCCGCCTGCGCACGGAGGCTGGCTACCGCTTGAGCGCGCCCGTCGTCGAGAGTTACGTCGTCGCCGAGGAACTCGACGCCCAGCCCATGCGCCTGCTTGGCGTCGACCCCTTCGCCGAGGCGCCCTTCCGCAGCTACCTGGGCACCGGCAGCCAGGTGCAAGGTCCGTCGACCGACTATCTGGCCGAGTTGATGGTCACGCCCAACACCGTACTGGTGAGCACCGACGTGGCGGCGCGCTACGGGCTGGCCGCGGGCGATGCCATCACGGCGCGCCACGGCACCGAAACGACGACACTCACCATCGCCGGCTTGCTCGCGCCGTCGGACGACCTGAGCCGCCGCGCGCTGGATGGCCTGCTGGTGGCCGACATCGCCACCGCACAGGAGGTGCTGGGCAAGGTGGGCCGGCTCGACCGCATCGACCTCATCGTGCCGGGCGGCGTGGAGGGCGAGGCGACGCTGGCGCAACTGCAAGCCATTCTGCCCGCAGGGGCGCGCATCGACCCCACCGCGGCGCGTGCCGGCACCGTCGGCGAGATGACCGCGGCCTTCCAGCTCAACCTGACCGCGCTCAGCCTGCTGGCGCTGGTCGTTGGCATGTTCCTCATCTACAACACGGTCACCTTCAGCGTCGTGCAGCGGCGGCCGGTGCTGGGCAGCCTGCGTGCGCTGGGCATGACCCGGCGCGAGATCTTCGGGCTGATCCTGGGCGAGGCCATGCTGCTCGGCGCGCTGGGCACGCTGCTGGGGCTGGGGCTGGGCGTGCTGCTCGGTCGCGGCGCCGTGCAACTGGTGACCCAGACGGTCAACGATCTCTTCTTCGTCGTCTCCGTGCGCGAGGTGGAGATTCCGGCGCTGACGCTGGTCAAGGGCGCGCTCATCGGGCTGGCGGCGGCGGCGGTGGGCGCGGCCTTCCCGGCGTGGGAGGCGACCAGCGTACCGCCGGCCGGCGCGCTCAAGCGCAGCAACGTCGAGGAGCGCACGCGCCAGGTGCTGCCGTGGGTCACCGCGGCCGGGCTGGCGCTTTTTGCCCTCGGCGCGGCGCTGCTCTTGCCCGAGTGGAACCTCATCATCACCTTTACCGGCCTCTTTGCTATCGTCGTCGGCGCCGCGCTGCTGACACCGGTGCTGACGCTGTGGATGATGGCGGGCGTGCAGCGGCTGGTGGCGGGCCGCGGCGTCATCGCCCGCATGGCGCCGCGCACGGTAACGCGTTCGCTCAGCCGCATCGCCGTGGCCGTGGCCGCGCTCATGGTGGCGGTGAGCGTCATCATCGGCGTGGGCGTCATGGTCTCCAGCTTCCGTCAGACGGTGGTGCTCTGGCTCGACGACGTTTTGCAGGCCGACATCTTCGTGTCGCCGCCGTCGCTGAGTTCCAACACCGTTGACACCACGCTCGACCCGGCGCTGCGCGACCGCCTGGCTGCCATGCCCGGTATCAGCCGCACCGCCACCACGCGCGGCGTGGATGTCATCGCCCGCACCGCGCCCGACGCCGAGATCTTCCCCATCCGCCTGGTCGCGCTCAGCGACGACCTCGCCGGGCCGGATCGCCGCTATCGCAGCGCGGTGGGCGACTGGCAGCAGACGTGGCAGGCCGTGCGCGAGGGCGGCGTGCTGGTCAACGAACCCATGGCCAACCGCCTCAACCTGCGCGTGGGCGACACGCTGCGCGTCCAGACCGACCGCGGCGAGGAAGCCTTCCCCATTGCCGGCATCACCGTCGACTTCGACGTGCGCTCGGTGGTCTTCATGGATGACGCCGTCTACCGCCAGTGGTACGACGACCCGCTCATCTCGGCGATTGCGCTCTTCGTGGCGCCCGGCGTCGACGTCGACAGCACGGTGCAGGCGATTCGCGCCGACCTGGCCGGCGAGCAGGAGTTGCTGGTGCGTTCCAACCGTGGCACGCGCGAGAATGCGCTGGAGGTCTTCGACCGCACCTTCACCATTACCCTGGCGCTGCAATTCCTGGCGACCATCGTGGCCTTCATCGGCATCCTTAGCACGCTCATGAGCCTGCAATTCGAGCGCGTGCGCGAGATCGGCGTGCTGCGCGCCACGGGCATGACGCGGCGCCAGCTCTGGCGCCTCTCGCTGCTGGAGACGGGGCTGGTCGGTGCGACGGCCGGCCTGCTCGCCATGCCGACGGGCTTTGTGCTGGCCGTCATCCTCATATACATCATCAACCTGCGCTCCTTCGGCTGGACGCTGGAGATGTTGCTGGAGCCGGGCGAGTTCGTGCAGGCGTTTGCCGTCGCGCTCGTCGCGGCGCTGCTGGCTGGCATCTACCCGGCGTGGAAGATCGGCAACACGCCGCCGGCCATCGCCGTGCGGTCAGAGTGACGACTTTGCGGCATAATCGCTTTACATTCGTGATTCGATTGATTATTGCCGCTTCGTTTACTCCAGCGTCTCCGCAGATGTACCACTCACCAGTGCACAAGTAATGACACACGGTCGAATCTGAATGGGCGTTTCAGGGCAACCTGAGCGGCGCTTGATCATTCTTGCGGATGCAGATATGATATAGGAAAATCGTATTACGATTTTTTGATCGATAAGGAGATCGTATGGAAACAGTCAGTGTATCGACGAAGTATCAGGTCGTCATCCCGCGCGCGGCGCGCAAGCAGTTGCACATCGAGCCGGGGCAGAAAATGCAGGTGATTGGGTATGACGATCGTGTGGTCTTCGTGCCGGTTCGCCCTATCAAAGCAGCGCGCGGCTCCTTGCCTGGTCTCGACACTACCGTCGCACGCGATGAAGAGGACCGCGTATGAACGTGGTGGATTCGTCAGGCTGGCTTGAATATTTCGCCGACGGGCCGAATGCTGATTTCTTTGCGCCGGCCATCGAGGCGACCGAGCAGTTACTGGTGCCGGTGATCTGTATCTACGAAGTGTTCAAGCGGATTCTGCAGCAGAAGGGTCTAGGGGCGGCGGAAACCCGCATCGCCGATCTGTACAAAGGCGCCGTGATTGAGTTGACGCCGTCGCTTGCCATCAGCGCGGCTGTGATCTCCGACACACTCAAGCTTCCCATGGCCGATAGCATCATCCTGGCGACGGCGCGTTCGCTTGACGCCACGTTGTGGACGCAGGACGATCACTTCCAGGGTCTTGCCGGGGTGAAATACATCGCCAAACCAGCGGGCGGTGGGTGAAGACGCCGCCGTTTTTGTCGAACCTCGTCTAATTATTGCCGCTTCGTTTGCTCCGGCGTCTCTGCAAATGTACCATCCAATGGTACACAAGTGACGATTGCCGTGTAGTCCTATTTCCCCTATCATGCATACCGCAACGACACGCCGCCGGTCGAGGGTGACCGGCCAATGACGGAAGGTGATGCATGGAAGCAGTGCTCGGAGTGCTCTGTTTGCTGGTGCTGTCGATCGTAGGGATCGGTGCCAGCTTCTGGCTGATGTACCAACGCATCAGCCAACTGCAAGATCGCCTGTTCGAAGTTGAGCTGAAGATCAAACGCATCGAGATGGCCCCGCCGGCAACGCACAAGGTGGCGAGTGCAACGCCGATCATGGAAATGTCGGAATCGCCTCCGTTTGAAACGCCTTCGCCAGCGCCAGCTGATTCGACGCCGGTAACGAGTGCGGCGCCACTAGCATCGCCACCAGTGGAAGCACCGCACGCGCCCAGCCCAACAGTGCAGGCGCCGCGGCGTCGGTTCGACAGTGAGCGTCCGCTCACCTTGCCGCCGGTGACCACCATTCCTGTGTTTGTACCGCCCGCTGCGCCGACGCGTAGTGTGCGCAAGGCGGCCGCCAGCTTCGCCAAAGTGCCGCTCATCGACTGGTTCCTGCGCATGCACGTGCTGGTGCAGATCGGCCTGGTCGTGCTCTTCATCGGCGTGGCGCTGCTGCTGCGCTATGCCGTGGATCAGGGCTGGCTCTCCATCGAGCTTCGCCACATCGGCGCGGCGGTGGGCGGCGCGGCCCTGGGTATCGCCGGCTGGGCCGTGCGCAAGCGGCGGCGCAGCTACGGCCTGGCGCTGGGGGGCGGCGGGCTCGCCATTCTCTACCTGACGACATTCTCCGCCTTCCGCGTCTACGAGTTGCTGCCGGCGCCGCTGGCCTTCGGCATCTTCGTCGCTCTGGGCGCCGCCGGCGTTGCGCTGGCGCTGATCCAGAACGCGCGCATCATGGCCTATGCGTCGCTGATCGGAGCGTTCGCCGCGCCGCTACTGGCGTCGACGGGGGAAGGTAGCTATGCAGGGTTGCTCGGGTATTACGCCGTGCTCGTCGTGGCGGCGCTGGCGATTGCCGTCCGCAAGGGGTGGTTCGGGCTGGGCTTGCTGGCGCTGCTGGCAACCTACGGCGTGGGCATCGCCTTCACCGTGGAAAGCTTCACGCCGGCCGACTATCTGGGTATGCAGCTCTTTGTCCTGCTCTTCTTTGGCCTCTTCCTGGCGGCGACGCTGCTCTTCGCGGCGCGCGGCACGCAGGAGCGCCCGATCGTCGAGCTTGTGCTGGCCGTGCTGAATCCGCTCGCCGCGCTGGTATGGCAGGCGGGCATCACCGACCACATCGACAAGGGGTTGGGCTGGAGTGCGCTGGCGGGCGGCTTGATCTACCTGCTGGTTTTTGGCGGGCTGATGCGGCTCGACCGGCCGTGGCTGCGCATTCAGCGCGAGCTGAGCCTCTTCTGGGCGATCTTCCTTGCTTCGCTGGCCGTGCCCGTCTTCTTCGAGGCACAGGTTACTGCTGCAATCTGGGCAGTGGCAGGCGCTTTGTGGGTCTGGCTGGCCGGACGTCAGAGCGTGCGCTGGCTGGCGCCGTGGGGGCTGGTGACGCAGGTGGCGGCGGGTATAGCGTTCGTGCCGGCGACCGTCGCTGCACTCGATCGCGCGTTCCAACCCGCCACCGGCCATTTGCCCTTTGTCGACGAGTTTGCGGTGGGCTGGGCGTTGCTGGGGCTTGCCGGGCTGGTCAGCAGCTACTTCGTGCAGCGCATGGCAGACGCGCCCGAACGCACGCCAAACACCGACCTATTGAAGCTGGTGGCCGTGCTCGCCTTTGCGTGGGGCGCGGCGTGGTGGTTCGGCGGCGGCATCGTCGAGGCGACCACCGTGCCGGATTCCTACGTGGTGAGCGCCGTGCTGCTCTTCGTCACGGCGTCGTGTGTGGCCATGGCGCTTATCGGCGGCCGGCTGC
Organism: Caldilineaceae bacterium; assembly: GCA_020634815.1. Lineage (GTDB taxonomy): Bacteria > Chloroflexota > Anaerolineae > Caldilineales > Caldilineaceae > Caldilinea. Next base: position 129,367 of record JACKBA010000018.1, read on the forward strand.
GTTTTGCCCTGCTGGCGGCGCCGCTGTGGGGGCTGCTGCCGGTCATAGCCGTGCTGGCGCTGCTCCAGCCGTGGGAGATCGACTCGCCGCTGCAAGGCGGGGCGTGGCTGGCCTGGCCGCTGGCGCTGGCCTCACACGGGTGGATGGTGCGGCGCAACGACGGCAAGCCGGGCATTGACATCTATCACGCCGGCGGCGTCTGGCTGGTGGCCTATCTGGCCGCGGTCGGTGCGAGCGGGCTGCTAACCCAGGCGGGTGCAGGCGACACCCTCATCGCGGCGTCCACGCTGCTGATGTTGGCCGGCGTGGTGTGGGTGATGGCGATGTTCGCCGGTCGCTTGCCGGCGCCGATTGGCAACAACGCAGCGACGTACCTGGTCTATGGCGCGGGCCCGGTGGCGCTGGCCGGCATCGTTTACCTGCTCTACGCGAGCGTGCAATTCGACGGCGCCATGACGCGCCTGCCCTATCTGCCGCTGCTCAACCCCCTGGGGCTGGCCTCGGCGGCGATGCTGGCGGCGTCGCTCTACTGGCTGTGGCGCGTGCGGGCGGTGATGCCGAGCGCAGGGCGGACATTGTGGAGCCTGCGTTGGGTATGGGTGGCTGTTCTGGTCTTTGCCGTGAGTGCAGAACTGGCGCGCATCGTTCACAACGTGCTTGGCGTGCCCTTTACCTTTGCCGACCTCTACGGGGCGGAACTCTACCAGATGATGCTGTCGGTCACGTGGGGCGTGATGGCGCTGGGCTTTATGGTGGCCGGCAACCGCAGCCGGTCGCGTGCGCGCTGGTTTGCCGGTGCGATTATCCTGGCCATCACCGTGGTCAAGCTCTTCCTTGTGGATTTGTCCGGCATCGGGACGGTGGCGCGCATCGTCTCGTTCATCGGCGTGGGGCTGTTGATTTTGCTGATCGCGTTCGTGGCGCCGGCGCCGCACAGGGCGGAGGCCGAAGCGACCGTCGCCGAAGTGTAGCGCCAAAAAGAACCCGAGTTTCTTGGAGAAACTCGGGTTCTGACTACCAACACCATTGTCTCGCAATCGGCTAGTGCAGGTCGACCCCGATGTCGGAGCCGCTGGCGATCTTCTTCTTCTTGCCGAAGGTCTTCTCGGTACTGTCCGGGTGAATGACGACGTTGCGCCCGACGGTAAGTCCCTCCGGGATAGTTGAGCCTTCGCCCACCATCGTCAACCCCGTGTTGAGCACTTCA
>JACKBA010000019.1 GCA_020634815.1 Caldilineaceae bacterium
CTGGCGCCGCCGCGTCGCATGGCCCTGGCAGACGCCACGTCACGACGCCGCCCCCAACGCGGAGAATGCCTTTCCCTTTGTGACTTTGTGCCTGGTGGTTTGGGATGATGCAGGGTCTCACACTGAGACTGGCGCAATGGCGGTACGGGGAAGCGAGAAGCCGAATTCGCTGCCGTGGGCGGCGCCGGGCGGCGGGCTGTCGACCCACATGCTGCCGCCGTGCGCTTCCACAATCTGCCGGGCGATGGCGAGGCCCAGGCCGGAGCCACCCGTCGCCCGTGTGCGCGAGCGGTCGCCACGGTAGAAGCGGTCGAAGAGGTGCGGCAGGTCGCCGGCGGCGATACCCGGCCCGTCGTCGGTGACCGTCACGAAGAGTTCCGTCGCATTGGCGTACACGGTGGCGATGATCGTCCCGCCGGCCGGCGTGTGGCGCAGCGCGTTGTCGATGAGGTTGAGCAGCACCTGGTTCAGCCGCTGGGCATCGGCGACGACGGGCGGCGCCTGTGCGGGACAAGTGGCCGTGAGCGTGATGCCCTTTTCCGCCGCGCGAAATTGCATGGCGTTCACCTGGCTGCGGCACAGTTCGGCGACGTCGACCGGCGCTTTCTCCAGCGCGAGCTGGCCTGCCTCGGCGTTGGCAAGCGTGCGCAGGTCATCGACCAGCCGGTTGAGCAGCAACACCTCGACGTGCAAGGCTTCCAGGTTCTCGGCATCGGCGGGGAAGACGCCGTCCTGCATGGCCTCGATGGCGCCTTGCAGGCCGGTCAGCGGCGTGCGCAGTTCGTGGGCGATATCGGCCATCATGCTCTGGCGCAGCGTTTCCTGCTGCTCCAGGCTGGCTGCCATCTGGTTGAAGGTGTCGGTCAGTTCGCCCACCTCGTCGTCGCTCTTGACGGGCACGCGCACATGCAGGTCGCCGGCAGCAATGCGCCGTGACGCGTGCGAGAGATCGACCAGGGGCCGCGTAATCTGGCGCACGAGCACGGCCGCCAGCAACAGCCCAGTCAACGCCGCAATCACCGCAGCGATGAAGACCGTGCGTGTGATGCTCTCCACCACAGGCGCGGTATCGACCATACCTGCGCCCATGAGCGAGCCTTCGACCACCAGTTCGCCGACGAGTTCGTCGTCGACGATGACGGGCCAATGTTCCAACGGCGCGGCCGACACGGGTTCGCCGCCTGCCGCTCCCGCCGAATCGGCCATCACCGCTCCTTCGGCGTCCAGCACCTGGATGCGGTTGGCCAGCATGCCCATCATGCTGCCGAACATGCCTGTCATCATGCCGTCCGAGGCGTCCAGCAGCAGCGCGTCGAGCGTTGTGTCGACACCCTGCCAACCGCCGTTGCGCGTATAGTAGTTGGCCAGCGCCGCCTGCATGGTGGCCGGCCGTACCATCTGGTTGGCGACCATGAAGTGCTCGAACTGGGTCGCCGCGCCCTGGCTGGCCAGTCCGACTGTAACGACCATGCCGATGAAGATGATGAGGGCAAAGGCGCCGGTCAGTTTGAACCAGAGTTGGTTGCGCATAGTCCGCTCAGGGTGTGAAGCGATAACCGACGCCATGGACGGTTTCGATGAAACGGCTGTGACGGCCTGAGCCGCCGAGCTTGTGGCGCAGGTTCTTGATGTGCACGTCGATAGTGCGCTCGTAGGCGGCATCGGCCGCGTCGCTGGTTTCCTGCACGACGGTCAATAGCTCGTCGCGCGAAAAGGGCCGGCCGGGCTGGCGCATGAGCGCATAGAGCAGGTCGAACTCGACGCCGGTCAGCGGCACGTCGGCGCCATCCAGCGTGGCGGTGCGATAAGTCGGGTCCAGGCGCAGGCCGCCCTGCGCCAGTACCAGCGATGCCGCAGTGACCGACAGGCGTTGGATGCGCCGCAGCGCCGCCTGGACACGCGCCGTCAGTTCGCGCGGGCTGAAGGGCTTGACTACGTAATCGTCGGCGCCCAGCGTCAGCCCCTGTACGCGGTCACTCTCCTCGACGCGTGCCGTCAACATGATAATGTGCACGGTGGCAACCGCCGGGTCGCTGCTGGCGCGCAGCCGCTGCGTGATCTCCCAGCCATCGACGCCGGGCAGCATGAGGTCGAGCACGATGAGGGCCGGCTTCTCGTGCTGGGCCAGGGCAAGGCCGGTGGCGCCATCGGGCGCGGCCAGCACACGATAGCCGGCCTGCTCCAGGTAGCCCTTCACCACCCGCCGGATCTGGCTGTCATCCTCAATGACCAGGATCGTCGTCGTCAACTCAGACATAGGAGTATCTAGCCACAAAGTCACGAAGAATCAAAGTAACACAAAGAAATGCTGGTATATACCTTTGTGAACCTTTGAGCCTTCGCGCCTTTGTGGCTCTCTTGTTCTTCCCACCCATCTTCCCTTTGTGAACCTTCGCGCCTTCGCGTCTTTGCGGCTCTCTTCTCTTACTCTACTTCGAAATGCCGCATCATGCCGCCGTCTTCGTGCTCCAGGTTGTGGCAGTGGATGAGATACAGCCCGCGGTAGCCGTCGAAACGCGTCACGACGCGTACACGCTCACCCGGCATGACCAGCACCGTATCCTTCCACCCCTGGTCGACCAGGCCATCTTTGACCGTTTCCCAGGCGGCGCGCTGCGCATCGTCAACTTCCCGGCTCACGACCTGGAACTGGACGCCGTGCACGTGCACCGGGTGCGCCATGAAGTCGCGCATGCTGTTATCTCCAGCCGGTGTTGCGCCATGCTGGGCGTGGGCGCTGTGATCCATACCGGCCATGGCGCCTGCGGCGGCCGGCGCTGCCATCTCGTTGGAAAACTCCCACACCTCGACATCGCCAAAGCGCACCCGTTCGTCGTCGGCCACGACATCCATTTCGTAGGTGCGGCCGTTGATCGTCCAGTTCATGGCGTCGCCCATGGCGAAAATGAAGGGACGGGGCGACGTCGCATTGACCGCCTCGCCCACGACCAGCGCCGCGACGGGCAGGAGCGCGGCCGGCAGCGTGAGGGTGCTCTGCGCCGGCTCCGTCACGGCAAAGGTCATCACGTCGAAGGCGGCGCCATTGGGCAGCGGCGGCTCGCCCATCATCATGCCCATGCCGCCGGCCTCGACGCCTTCATAGGCCAGGCTGACCAACTTGATCTCATCGCCCACCGCTGCCGGGCCGAAGTCTGCCCAAAGTTCGATGCGTTCGCCGGGCGCAAGCATGACGTAGGGCACAGTGGCCGGCGCCGCCAGCAGACCGCCGTCGGTTGCCAGCACCGTCAGCGGCGCGCCGGTGCTCCAGCCCAGCTTGAAGATGCGCGCGTTGGAACCGTTGAGCAGGCGCAGGCGATAGGGCTGCGTCGCCACCGGCAGCACAACGTCGGGCTGGCCGTTGACCAGGATGCGATCGCCCAGCACGCCCATCATCTGGTCCATCATGCCGGCCATGCCGCCGGCGATAAAGACGAACTGGTTGTCGGCGTCGAACTTGCGGTCTTGCAGCACGAGCGGAATGTCCTGGGCGCCGGCGGGCAGACCGAGCGCGGTCTCCTCCGGGTCGCTGACGATGACAAGCCCGGCCAGCCCGCGGTAGGCCTGCTCGGCGGTGTGGCCGTGCGGGTGCGGATGAAACCAGTAGGTGCCGGGCCGGTTGTTCACCGTGAAGGTGTAGTCCGCCTCGGCGCCGGGCGCCACGACATTGGCGGGCTGGCCATCGGCCTCGGCCGGCACGATGAGGCCGTGCCAGTGCACGTTGGTCGGCGTGTCCAGCTCGTTACGCAGCCGGGCGGTGACCGTCGCGCCGCGTTCGACGCGCACGATGGGGCCGAGATAGGAGCCGGGCACGGCGCTCACCGCCGCCGGGTCGCCCGCCTCAACGGCGGCGGCATAGCTGAGCACGCGCGTCGCCGCGCCGGGCAGGATCGGCATTTCCGTGGCGCGTGCCGTCAGGCTGAAGGTAAGCGCAGCATCCTGGGCAGGCGCGGTTACCGTCGAGGCAGCCGTGATTGGGGCAGCGACTGCCGTGGAGGCCGGAAGCGGCGTAGCCGGCACATTGCTACCGCCACAGGCGTTGACACCAAGTGCGACGACGCCCAGTCCACTATAGATGAGAAAGCGTCGCCGGCTGAGCGAATGGTGATGATACTGGGTACTAAACATGGAAGACCTCTAGATTAGGTAGATTAGGTGTCTGATCTCGCCAGTCACTGGACTGGCTTCTGAATCGAATGAAAGCCAACCGCAGTTGGCGCGTCCAGTGTGTCATACAAATGTGAAGCAATTGTGAACTCCAATTGCTGTAACGATTCATGTATCCGCCCCACTTCATCAATCAACTGTCCATATTCATAACTGCTTCACATGTGCGTGGTAGCCTGAAGACAGGAGTTAGAACGAAAGGAGACATACATGATGATGGGATACAACTGGGGTCTTGGGTGGGGTGGCATGTTGTTTGGCTGGCTGATGATGATCGGCTTCACCGTTGCAGTCGTCGTGCTGATTGTGTGGCTGGTCAGGCTCTCGGCGCCAGGCGCCAGCGTTCGCACCGATGCGGCCAGCGACCACAATCAATTGCAATCGGCGCTGGACATTTTGCAGGCACGTTATGCGCGCGGCGAGATTTCCAAAGAGGAGTACCTGGACTCACGTGCGACGCTCAGTACGTAAGAACGTCCAGGGCACGCTATTCTGGCACTGATTTATTGGAAATGAGGTTGTGGGACTCCCGCAGGACGACCGATATCTTGCGGGAGACTGTTTTTTGAGGCGCTGCCATCATTTACAGTATTCGGCGCGTCGAAGTGAGGTGTGATGTCTGCGATACGCGTTCTCCTTGCCGATGATCACGCTGTTGTCAGGCAGGGCATTCGTGACTTTCTGGAGGAAGAAGCTGACATCGTCGTGGTGGCGGAAGCGGCCGACGGCGCCAGCGCCAGACGCCAGATCGAAGATCATCTGCCCGATGTGGCGGTTCTCGATATCCGCATGCCCAATGCCTCGGGCATCGATGTGGTGCGTTGGGCCACGGAGCAGGGGCTGCCGGTGCGCATGTTGATTCTGACGGCGTACGACGACGACCCATTTGTTTTGGCGGCGATGGAGGCCGGCGCCAGCGGCTATGTGCTGAAAAACGCCGACGCCAGCCAGATCGTCTCGGCTGTGCGAGCAGTGGCGGCAGGGCAAGTCGCCATCGGCGCAGAGGCGGCACGCGCCCTGGTGACGCAGCTTGCCGGCGCGTCCGCCAATCATGTAGAAGCCTTGACCGATCGGGAGATCGACGTGCTCAAACTGGCGGCGGAGGGGCTGACCAACCGCGGGATTGGCCGCCAGCTCAGTATCAGCGACCGCACCGTGCAGGGCCATCTCGCCAATATCTATGCCAAGCTTGGCGTCGCCAGCCGGACGGAAGCCGTCACGAAGGCGCTGCAACTAGGCTGGATCGAACTATCTGGCAGCAAGCTGTGACCTGGCTGACCTCTGCTCTGCGGCTGCGCAACCTGCGTACGCAGGTGATGTTGTGGACGGTCCTCCCCCTGACGATCTTGCTGATCGTTGCCTCTCTGGCGGGAATCGGCACCCATCAGGCATCGATGCGCCGGCTTGCCGTAGACGAGAATCAGCGTTTGGCCATGATCATGGCGCGATCACTGGCGCTGAACGCTGCCGACGGTCTGCCCGAACCGAGCGTGCTCGATGCGTTGCTAAAGCTGGAAAGCACTACCCATGCAACTCAGGTGCTGCTGCTTGATGACGCTGGACAGACGCTTTTTGCCGGCGGCCAGGGGCCGGCGGCGCCAGTAAACGGCGAGGTTGTCCGCCAACGTCGCGCAGTCGGTCGTCTCGAAACGATCGAAGGCGCCGAATACATCGTTGCCTACGCGCCGGTGCCTGATCTGCCGTGGCAATTGGTCTTGCGTGAGCCGGTCGCGGCGATTGCCGAACCGCTCATCCGTTTCGAGCAGGCCACGCCCTTCGTACTCGTGATTGCCACGGTAGTTTCGTTTCTTACGCTCTTCTTTGGCCTGCGCTTTATCGTCGGCCCGCTGCGTTTGCTGGCCGAACGGGCGCAACGGATCGGCGCCGGTGACTATGCCGCCATTGGCGAGCCGGTCGGTGGCGTGGGCGAAATTGAAGCGCTGCGCAAGGCCATCGACCAGATGGCCGAGCAGATCAAGCGCTACCAGGCTGGGTTGGAGACCTATCTGCTCGCTATCACCCGCGCCCAGGAAGAAGAACGGGCGCGGCTCTCGCGCGAGCTGCACGACGAAACGGTGCAGAGCTTGATTGCGTTCGACCACAAGATTCAGAAGATCCAGCGTACGTTGGACCGTGACCCGGCGCTGGCGCACAGCCAGTTGGCGGAACTGCGTCATCTTCTGGTCGATGCCATCGGTGAGGTCAGGCGCTTCAGCCAGGCGCTGCGCCCGCTCTATTTGGAGGACCTGGGCCTGGCGCCGGCGCTCGAACTGCTGTCCACCGAGTTTGCAGCCGGCTTTACACTCCTAGGTGAACCGCGCCGCCTGGCGCCCGAGGTGGAGCTTGCACTCTATCGGATTGCCCAGGAATCGCTCAACAATGCCAGGCGGCATGCAAGCGCTACCCAGGTGGAGGTCACGCTGACCTTTCAGCCTGAGCAGAGCAAGCTGACGATTTGCGACGACGGGGTCGGGTTTGAACCTGCACTGACCAGCGCCGATTTCACGCGTGGGGGTCATTTCGGGCTGATGGGGATGCGCGAGCGCGCCCAGTTGGTCGGCGCTAATTTGCAGATCGCGACACTGCCCGGGCAGGGAGTCGCCGTGTCCGTCACGGTGGCAGGGTGAAGCACCGTGCGTCACGGGCTGGCATTCCTGCTGACGGGGTTATTGCTCTTTACGCTGCTGCCTTTTGCCGCGCCCCTGGCGATGCACGCGGGCTTCGAGTCACTGGGCAACCTGCTCTACACCCTCTACAGCCCTTTCTGCCACCAATTGCCTCAGCGCAGTTGGTTTCTCTTTGGCGACAAGTTCACCTATACGCTGGCGGAAATTCAGCAAGTTGAACCGACGGCATCGGTGTGGGAATTGCGGGCATTCACCGGTACGCCGGCGATGGGGTGGAAGGTGGCCTGGAGCGACCGCATGATCTCCTTCTACACACTGACGCCGCTGTTCGGAATGGTGTATATGGCGCTCCGGCGCCTCGGTTATCGCCTGGCCCCGCTGCCCTGGAAAGTTCTGCTGATCGCTCTGCTGCCATTGGCTCTGGATGGGGGAACGCATGCCATCAATGATGCCCTGACAGGAGTGTTGTCGGCCGGCGGCTTTCGTGACACCAACCAGTGGCTGGCGTGGTTGACAGCCAATGCCTGGCCCGGCTTCTATGCCGGCGACCACTTTGGCACATTCAACTGGTGGGCGCGCCTCATCACCGGTGCGCTGGCCGCCTGGGGAATCGCCTTCACCGTCTTTCCCATTCTGGCGCAGCTATTCCAGGAGGAAGCCATCAGCGCCACCCGTCAACAAGTCAGAGCAGAGTAAATGCACGTCGTCCAGATCGGAAGCCCACGCTCAACAGTCCAGGTATGTTGGTCGTAATCGAGTAAAGAGAAAAGGAGCAGTCATGCACTGGTTGCGTATTTGGAGTGTCATCACAGGCGCTCTCTTGTTGGCAGCTTGCGGCGGAACTTTGCCACCCGCCACAATATCGATTTGGGTGGATAGCGATGGCTTCAGCCCTGCGCGTGTCGAGGCGCCGGCCGGCAAACCCTTGTCAATAGTCGTGCGCAATCTCGATGCGCAGGAACACCAGTGGGCCATTCAGACTCTCCCCATGGTGGTGCAGGGCAAGGCAGATCCGATGGCGGGACACAATATGGCAGGGATGAGTGATGCCGGTATGGGAAGCACTCCGCCGCAACTGCACATCGTGGCGCCTGTAGGCGAGCAGGCTGAACTCACCTTCACCCCTGCACAACGAGGTGAATATCCGTTTCTTTGTATCTTGCCAGGTCACAGCGAGCAGGGCGTTCTGGTCGTCGAGTAGACGAACCGGCGTTGTTCCAAGGGAAGCAAGAGGTGCCAAATGCAACAGAGCACAGACGTGGTTCGGCGTACAAACTGGGTGGACCCGATCTGCGGGATGCAGGTTGACTCGTCCACTGCTGCGGCTGAAGACGTGTATATTGGTGTCCGCTATCTTTTCTGCTCGGAGGAATGTCATCGCCTGTTTGTCAGGTCAGCGCCACGCTGGATCACAGAATTGGCCCACGGTGGCGACTGCATCGGGCATGTCTGCCCGATCCAACGCAGCCATGAGGAACCCGACTTCACGCTGTGAGCAATCTTTCTGTGCATCGGCGAAAGCTGCTGTTCGCTGTGCCGGTGCTTATCTTGTTCCTGCTGCTTCTTGTCAATTGGCTGGCGATGCCCGGCCCGGCACAGCCGGTGGTCATCAACGGCGTCGCAGCGCCACCACTGCCACCGCTCGATCCTGCGGCTGCGGCGGAGGGAGCGCGTCTCTACGGCCAGTACTGCGCGGTCTGTCACGGGGCTAACCTGGAAGGGACGCCCAACTGGAAGGTGCGGCTGGCCGATGGTTCGCTGCCACCGCCGCCGCAGGACAGCAGCGGCCATACCTGGCATCATGCAGACGAACTGCTGCTGGAAATCATCCGTGACGGCGGAGACCCGGCATCGGGTTCCAAGATGCCGGCATTTGGCGCCCAGCTCAACGACGTTCAGATTGGGGCAATTCTCACTTACTTCAAAAGCCGCTGGAGCCGAGAAGCGCGCGAATTCCAGTGGTGGGTGACAGCAACCACCAGCGAGTGACACGTAGGCGTCATGCGTGGATCTGCGACAAGTTCCACCTGGCGCCATACCGCAGGCAATATTGCCTGGGTCGCCCCGCGCCAAAGGGCGCTTGTGTCACTCGCTTGCCGTTTGATTTACTGGACACGGTTCTCAGAAGAGAGCCTGTCACACCCATAGGGTGTGGCCAGAGAATCAATGACGGGAGCAGAGTGATGGGAAAATGGAAGCTGAAACGAGCCGGCGGCTGGGACAGCCAGCCGCATAAGGGCGACTGGATGCCGTTGCCCGCGCTGGGCGCAACAGTCACAGGATTTCTGATAGCGTTTGTCGTTGCCGAAGCGGCTCTAGCAGGATATCAACATCCTTTACACTGGATTGCAGCAGCCATGGGCGGCACAGCCGGCTACGTGGGCGGGCTGCTCTTTCACCTTTGGCATAGTGCGGCCTGATGCCAGTGTCAGGTGTGTACGCGGAAAGACAAAGAAACGAATGAACTCATGCAACTAGCGACTCTGTTGAATCCTTCCCTGTGGCGCGCCCGCTGGGCCATGAATAATTCAGCGCAGTCAGAGCGCGCCCGCTTCTGGGAGATTGATGTGGTGCGTGGGGTAGCGGTGGTAATGATGGTGGTTTACCATTTTGTCTTCGATCTCTACTTCTTTCAGATCACGGACGCGATTTTTACCGTACCGTTCTGGTTCTATTTCCAGCGCGCCACCGCCGGCACATTTATTGTTCTGGTTGGGGTGTCGCTTGCGATTCTAGCCCAACGCGCCGCGACGCAAGGCCGCGCCGGCGTCATACTCTTCCGGCAGAACGTCCAGCGCGGGCTGCGGATTTTTGGCTGGGGGCTAGTCATTACCCTGGCGACGCGACTTGTACTGGGTCCGCAGCTTGCCATTACCTTTGGCATTCTTCACTTCATCGGTGTCTCTGTCGCCATTTCCTACCCGTTCTTGCGTCTACGCTGGCTCAACCTGGTACTCGGGCTCCTCATCTACGGCTTGGGCGTTTTTCTGCGCCAGCGCACCTTCGATCTGCCGTTCCTGCTCTGGCTGGGTTTTGAACCGGAGAATCACGTCTACGTGGATTACTTCCCGCTCTTCCCCTGGTTCGGCCTCGTCCTGATCGGACTTTGGCTAGGCAACCTGCTTTACGCCGGCAGTGAGCGACGCTTTGCCCTGCCCGACCTTGCCGGGTGGCAACCGGTGCGTTGGCTGGAGTGGCTGGGTCTGCACTCGCTGCCGCTTTACCTGCAGCATCAGCCTGTGCTCTTTGCCGTCTTGATCCCATTGCTGTGGCTTAGGTCATTGCGGTAGCGCCCCGCCTGGTGATTGGGCGTACGGTATGGGTGAGGCCGGCTGTGATTCCGCCTCTGGCTGGCAGTGAGTTGGAGCGGGGAGCCCATGTTCCGCAGCGCCCGGCCGGCTGAATCATCACCTGACTGCTGCACAGCATCCTTCCTCGCCAGTCCGCTTCAGGTCAAGCAGACGATAGGTCAATCAGACGAGTTCTTCAAGAAGTGCTGCGCGCATGGGGATCATGACCGCCGCCGCATGATGAGATGCGGCGTGTCACGGAGCGATAAAGTCAGCAGCGCCAATGATAGGAAAGGATAAAGCAACGATGAACAAGCGCAGAAATCGGTGGATTGGCCTGGTGGTTTTGCTGAGCATACTGCTGGGAACCGGGCTGCTGGCAATCTTCAGTTTGGCGCTGCCCTATGGCGGTATGATGGGCGGCATCAGCCGTGGTTGGGGAAGAACGTTTGCCTCCAATGGTGAGCGCATCTACTTCACAGCTACCAGCCAACGGCAAACGTCAATTACTTCGGACATATCAGCGGGTAGAGCAGGAGGCAATATGCCCATGATGATGGGCGGAAGCGTGGCCTGCGCTGACTGTCACGGCCCCGACGGGCGCGGCGGCCGTCAGCAGATGATGATGGCCTCCTTTACCGCTCCCGACATTCGCTGGCAGACGTTGACGGCAGCCGACCATGGTGCTACAGATGAGCATGAAGAGGCTGGCGCAATGGAGCACCCACCTTACACCGAGGCGACGCTCAAGCGAGCGATTACGCAGGGCGTGAACCCTGCTGGCGAACCACTGGCCTGGCCGATGCCGCAGTGGCGCATGAGCGATGAAGATCTGAACGACCTGATCGGTTATCTCCAGACGCTGGAATAGCACCGGATTTTCCTGCGGTGATAAGCCTTGGTTCCCGGGCGGCCTCATCGATGCGGCAAGTCAGGTACCCGAACCACGTGTTCTTCGGTCTCCTGTTCGCCTACAGCAATGTAGGCAAATCCGCCGTAGAGTTCGGTCAGCCAGAAACGTGGCAGATAGCGCGCAATCGATTCCCATGGGTGGCGGCTGGCCATCTCCAGCCGCACGCCAAAGGGTGCTGTCAAGAATGCCAGCGGTGGCGCCAGTTTGGCCAGCCAGGTGTCGGGCAGCTTGAAGTCCAGAATCACCCAGCGCCCACCCGCAGCCAGTGCCTCACTACCGCGCTGAATGACCTGGTCGTACTCCGGGGCAAGGGTGAGAGCGAAGGTGGAGAGAATTCCGTCGACCCCGTCAGGAAAGACGAAAAGAGCTGCGTCACTCAGCGCAAGTTCGACGTTGGTCCAGCCTTGTTCGATCACCCGTTGGCGCGCCTGCTGCAGCATGGCATCGGTGAGGTCGACGCCGATGATGCGCCCTGTTGGCCCAACTGCCTTCTGCAGCAACGGAAAATTCAGACCCGTGCCACAGCCGATCTCGACAACCGTCGCACCGGGTCGCAGCGCCAGCGCCGCCGCGGCGCGCCGCCGGTACGCCCACTCGCGAAAACCGATCAGATAGTAGAGGTTGGCCGTGAAATCATAGCGCTTCGCCCGTTTGCGGTAGATGTCTCTTACTTCATCTGTACTGATGCTGTCGTTGGCGATCATGGCGTTTCTCCTTTCACGTTGGTTTTCTGGCGTGGCAACCGCCTGCGACGCCGAAGCCGGCAGAGAATAACTCCTTTCTGCCGGTCATTCAGATCAAGCCAAAGCATCGCGGCCTTGGCGGTTGCGGCGCAGCACGTGGAGCAGCAGCGGCGCACCGACGGCCAGCGCCGTCAGGCTGATGAGTTGAGACTGATTCAGCCCAAAAGCAGTGCTGCGGTACGAACTCCAGAAGGTAATCACAAAGCGTCCGCCGGCATAGAGCAGCAGATAGATCAGGAAAAGCGCACCGTCGGGCAGCTTCTTTGTGCGCAGTTGCCAAAGCAACGCAAAGATGCCCAGGTTCATGATCAGCTCGTACACCGGCGTTGGCGTGTAGTAGACGCCCAACTGCGGCACCATCGCGTTTGGACTTGTATACGCAAAGCCAAAGGGGCCGTTCGTGGCTTTGCCCATGGCGTCACCGGTGATCACGCAGGCAAGACGGCCAATCGCCTGGCCGAGCACGACCGCCGGCGCCATGACATCGAGCAGCAGGGGCAGTCGCCAACCTTTGCGCCAGGCGACGACAACGAGCGCCGCCAACCCGCCGAGGACGGCGCCCCAAATCGCCAGCCCGCCTTGCCAGATGTAGAAGATGCGGATCGGCTCAAGGCTGTACACATCGTCCCAGTGATCGGCAACGTGGAACAAACGAGCGCCGACAATGCCGGCCGGAATCAGCCACAGCATCAGCGTGTCAATCGCCGCTTTTCCCAATCCCTTGCGCTCGGCCTCGGCTCTGGCCACCCAGACGCCGACGGCTATCGCAGCAACCGAAATCAGGCTGTACCAGCGCACCATAAAATGCCCAAATGAAAAGAGAATTGGGTCGATCGGAACGGTAATCATTGGTTTTCCTTTTGATCGCTATCGCACTACAACTTTGCCACGCAACATCCCCATCTGACACTGAAATGGGATCTCGCCCGCTTCCGCCGGGGTAAACTCGATGGCGACGGTCTCCCCTTCCGGCAGTTTGGCCGACTTGTCGATCTTGTCGAAGACGACCATTTCGCTGCACATCGACGATTCCTGGCGGTTGAAGAGCAGGCGTACGGGTTTGCCCTGCTTGACCACGATCACGTCGGGGTCGTAGCCGCCCTTGACGGTGATCGGCACCTCCTGCACGCCGGCTACTTCCGCCACCTGGACGCCTTCCTTGCGGTAGAGCCAGAAATACCAGACGATCCAGGCGATGAGGGCCGCGCCAAGCACATTGACGAGAATGACCGATGTATTCATGATTTGTTTCTCCTTAGTCGTTGTTGATTGGGAATGCCCGGTTGAAAACGAGCGCCCGCAAATTTCAGCCGTTGCCTGTGGTTTGGGCAAAACTCCTTGCCTTGAAGAAGCGCAGCCGATTGGCATTGGTCACCACTGTGATGCTCGATGCGGCCATGGCCGCGCCGGCGATCAGCGGCGAGAGCAACAGGCCGAAGAAGGGGAAAAGCACCCCAGCCGCGATCGGCACGCCGATGCTGTTGTAGATGAAGGCGCCAAAGAGACCCTGCCTGGCGTTGCCCATCGTCGCGCGGCTGACCTCGATGGCGTAGGCCACACCCTTGAGACTGCCGCTCATGAGCGTGATATCAGCCGCTTCGATGGCCACGTCGGTGCCGGTGCCGATGGCAAAGCCCACGTTGGCCTCGACCAGGGCTGGGGCGTCGTTGATGCCGTCGCCCACCATGCCTACCTTCCTGCCGCCCTGTTTGAGCATGTGCACTTCCTGGGCCTTGTCCTCGGGCAGCACTTCGGCCAGCACGCGGTCGATGCCGACCTGGCGGGCGATGGCTTGAGCCGTGCGCTCGTTGTCGCCGGTCAGCATCACCACCTCCAACCCCATCCCCTGCATCACACGGATCGCCTCCACCGAATCTTCCTTGATGGTGTCGGCCACTGCCACGACGCCGGCAGCCTTGCCGTCGATGGCCACATACATGGCCGTCTTGCCCTCGCCTTGCAGCCGTTCCACATCCCCTTCGATGGCGCTGACGTCGATCTTGTGGCGCTGCATCAACTTACGGTTGCCCACCCAGACCTGGCGTCCTTCGACAATGGTCTCCACGCCGTGGCCAGGCACGGCTTCGAAATCACTGGGTTCGACCAATTCCAGCCCGCTGCTGCGGGCGCCGTCTACGATAGCCTGGGCCAACGGGTGTTCGCTGGGGCGATCGGCGCTGCCGGCAAGACGCAGCAGCGTGGCCGCATCAATGCCGGGCGCGGGCACGGTATCGGTCAGTTCCGGCTTGCCCTTGGTGATGGTGCCGGTTTTGTCCAGCACGATGACCTTGAGTTGAGATGCCGTCTGCAGCGCTTCGCCGTTGCGAATGAGCACGCCATGTTCCGCCCCCTTGCCGACGCCGGCGACCAGACTCAACGGCACGGCCATCCCCACGGCGCACGGGCAGGCAATGATCAGCACGGTCACCGCCGTAACCACGGCATAGGCCAGCGCCGGCGACGGCCCAAAGTTGAACCAGGCCAGGAAGGTCAGGATGGCAATGATCATCACCGTGGGTACGAAGTATCCCGAAACCACATCCACCAGACGGGCGATGGGCGCCTTGCTGCCCATGGCGTCCTGCACCAGCTTGACAATCTGGGCCAGCGCGGTGTCCTTGCCCACTTTGGTCGCCTGGAACTTGAAGGCGCCGGTCGTGTTGACCGTGGCGCCGATCACGGCGTCGCCCGGCGCTTTGTCGACGGGTAAGCTCTCACCCGTCACCATGGACTCGTCCACAGCGGAGCGCCCTTCGATGATCTCACCGTCAACCGGAATTTTGTCGCCGGGACGCACCAGCACGACGTCGCCCACCAGCACTTCTTCGACGGGAATCTCCACTTCCTGGCCGGCGCGCAGCACGCGCGCGGTTTTGGCTTGCAGACCCATCAGCTTGCGGATGGCCTGGCTGGTCTGCCCTTTGGCGCGCACTTCCAGCGCCTGGCCCAACACTACCAGGGCCGTGACCACGGCCGTTACGTCGTAGAAGGGCGTCGCCGTGCCCTCCGGGAAGAGCGCGGGGAAGAAGATCGCCACCGTGGAATAGATCCAGGCTGCGCTCGTGCCCAACGCAATCAGCGTGTTCATATCGGCGGCATGATGCTTGAAGGCTGCCCATGCCCCGGTGAAGAACTGTCGCCCAGAATAGAACATGACCGGCAACGTGGCCACACCCGACAGGACGAAAAGCCACCAGACCAGACTCTCCGGCACCGTTGGCATGAAGAGATTGGGCAGGTAGAACCAGGGCAGTTCCGGGTAGGCAACCAGCATCACGGGCACGCCGATGATGGCAGCGAACCAGAACTTGCGCATCAGGTGCTTGTACTCGCGTTCGTGCGCGGCGCTCTCGTCGTCTGCCGGTTCATCCTTCTGCGCCAGTGGCCGGGCCGCCTGATAACCAGTCGACTCGATCGCCTGTTTGATCGCGGGAAAGTCGACCTGCCCCACGACGTAGCGGACCTGCACCGTATCCGTTCCGGGGTTCACCGTCGCTTCCGTGACTCCGGCAACCTGGCGCAAAGCATCTTCGATAAAACCGACGCACGAGGCGCAGTGCAGGCTGGGCGTGATGCGGATGTGCATCTCATCGGCGCCCACGTTGTAGCCTGCGCGCTTGATGGCTTCGATCATGGCGCCGACGTCTGTCTGGGTTGGGTCATAGGTGACATGCGCCTTGCCCAGCGTGTAGTTGACATGGGCTGCGCTGACGCCAGGCACGGCCAATAACACCCGTTCGACCGTCGTCGAGCAGCTCGAACAACTCAGGCCGATCAGCGACAGCTCGACGTAGACAGAATCACGCAACGCCGGGTTGTAGCCAGTTGTCGCCGACTGAACCAGCACCGGCGCCGGCTGCCGCTGGCTGTCCTTCTTTGACGGCGCACCCTCCGGCTGCGCGCCGTCAAACTGCTCGGCGCACTGTTGCGAGCAGAAATAGTAGGTCACACCTCCGCGCACGCGCGTCGCAGCCGCCGAGGCCGGATCGATTTCCATACCGCAGACCGGATCAAGCACGGTGGCTGCTGTCTTAGTATCTCTCTCCATTGTCCGATTCATTGTGAACTCCATCAGGTATTGTGTTCAAAGAGTGCAAATAATTCTTCACGCAGGGCATGGCCCCGCTTCGTCTCGTCGCCATCCAGGTTGCATAGACAGCGATCGAGTTGTTGCCGGATCAAGAGCAACTGGACCTGCTTCAGTGAGCCTTGAACCGCCTGAAGCTGCTGAAGGATTGCCGTACAGGGCCGATCCTCCTCCACCATGCGCAGGATGCCGCGGATGTGGCCTTCGCTGCTGCGCAGCCTGCGTGCGATTTCCTCCAGCGTCTTTCGCTCCATCAGATGTTCGCTCCACATCTATCCATCAAGCCGTTGCCTACAGCATACCACTGCCGCCCCCCTGGGGGGAGGGGGTAATGGCGTAAAGGTAATAGGCCATTTGGCGCGGTGATCGACGGTGGCGGAGGAGAGGAACTACAAAAAGAGAGGCGCTTCACAGTCCCAGCCTGGTCATGACCGGCGGTGCATGATCGGCAGGGCGCGGGGGAAATGGTCAAGCACTTGCCGGTAAGCGTGGTGGATGTGGCTCCGCAGCCACATCCACCACCGTTGGTTACACGCCACAGCGGTTGCCTGCGGCGGCCGGCTGGCCCAGGCGATTGTTCTCCACCAACCAACGGTGAATGCCCTGAAAGCCGGTTGCCGAAGAATAGTTGACCCCGGTGATGCGCAGCGGGTCGGCGTCGGCATAGGCGAGCCCTTCGGTCTCGCGCAGCAGCGTCGCGATTTCCAGCATCTGCTGCGGGAACCAGAAGGCGTTGACCACTTTGGCGGCTTCGGCCATCTGCGCCTCGCTCGCATTCTGCGCAGCCAGCAACTCCAATAGACCCAACATCGCCATGCCGTGGTTGCAGTCCGGGAACGCGGTCGAATTGTTGCAGCATGGACGGTAGACGCCTGCCGCAACGGTTTCGAGCCGGGTCTGTTGCACTGTCGTCAGCGAGATCAGCGGCTCGCTGGCGTAGAGATCGGCGATGGGACGAGTCGCCAACGTCCATCCGCCCGTCGATGCGAAGCCCTCGATCTGCCCGCCGCTGCGCTGCACCATCGCCCCTTCGGTCAGAATCGGGTTCTGGTTCGTCAACCCCAGCGCCCAGAGCAGATTGAGCAGAAAGTAGGCGTTGCTCCAGTCGATCTCCAGTGGGGCATCGCTGCTGGCGGTCAGCAACGCCTGTTGTTCGTCGGTCAGCGGCTTTTCAGCATCTGCATTGATTTGGATAAAGCGGGGGAGATCGATGGCGCCCGCTGCGACGAGGCGCGGGCCAAGATCGTGCAAGGCAACGTGCAGCTTGAAGCGATCGGGGAGCGGGGCCGGCGCCGTATCAGCTTCGCCGGCGGGTTTTGCCACCGCAACGAGGTCTTTGACCATGAACTCAGCAGGCGTCTGCCGCCAGATCACGGTGCCGATGCCCAGGCCTGCAAGCAGCGCGAAGGGGGCAATCAGCACTTCTCTGCGCGTGATCGGTCCGCGTCTGACTGCGGGCGTGGCCGGACGCGTGTCGGCGCTCAACTCTGCAACCGCCTGCGCTATGACAGGATCTTCCGCCGGATCGCGCTCACTACTTTGACTGGTGATTTCTTGTGACATTCGTGGCTCCCTTTGGTCTGCAAATACGCCGGTTGCAAGGCGTTGTGCCTATGGCGCTCATACTGCGCTTCATTATGCGCCTGTGCGTTTGGGTCGTCATACGTCATTCAGCGTATCGCTGCCGGGCACTGTTGCCTGCACGTTCGCGCCGAAATGCGCTTGCGCCTCCTGGGATTCCCCTTTTCGCCTATGCTGTCGCCTTCGCCTCCCCTGGCTGCCAGAGTCGACATTCATACTTGCTTCACAACTAGCCGATATCATGAGGTGAGCCGGCGCTTGACGCGTTGGGCGAAAGCGAATTGCTGAGAAACCGTTTGAAAAGTCACCCAGTTTGACGCAGAGGCGCAGAGATGCAGAGAAACGCAGAGACAATCAAGAGAACGCGCAGCAGGTACCGGCAATGCAATTCCTCTGCGAACCTCTGCGTCGCCGCGTCTCTGCGTCAGATTTCCACCCTTTTCAAACAGTCTCTGAGACAAGCAATTGTCAAAGTGCGGTGACGCCGAGCACCCCCCCTCTCGCCGCCAGGCCACCGCTGAATAGAAAGGATAGACCATGAACAAAGTGTCGATGCGCCATCTGGCCAGCTTGATGTTGGTTCTGTTGGTATTGGTTCTGGCCGGCTGCAATGCTGCGCCGCCAGCAGCCGCCCCTTCTGCGTTGTTCGACGCTGCCCAGAACAGCGACGGCTTTGCAGATATCTCAGTCGCCCAACTTGCGAACGCGCTGGAGAACAAGAACTTCACGCTGGTCAACGTGCACATTCCGTACGCGGGCGAATTGCCAGAGACCGATCTGTTCATTCCCTTCAACGAAATCGACTCGCATGAGGGCGAGTTGCCCGACAAAGACTCACCGATTGTTGTCTACTGCCGCAGCGGCGCCATGAGCACGCAGGCCGCGGCAACGCTGGTCGCAGCCGGATACACCCAGGTGTATGAGTTGGATGGCGGCATGGTTGCGTGGACAGAGGCAGGCCACGAGCTTCTATCTGGTCGTAAGTAACGTTGCGGGTATCATGCAAACCCCTACACACTTCCTGATTGCCGGTGCGCTCGCTGTGCCTGCACGCCGTCACCTTATCGGCAACACGCCGGCCCTCTTGCTCGGCGCGGTGCTGCCTGATATCCCCTTCGCCCTGCTGACGCTTTGGGGCTTGTTCTATTATCGCTGGATTGCACCGCTGCCACAGCCGGGCGTCATCATGGAGTACCTGCACTTCACGCTCTACTTCACTGACCCGATTTGGATCGCCGGCCACAACTTCTTTCACTCGCTGGTGGTGGATGGCCTGTTGTTCGCCGTCGGCCTCTGGGGATGGCGTCACCGGCAGCGGTGGGGCGTGCCGCTAACCTGGCTGGCCACCAGCATGTTGCTGCACGTGACGATCGACATCTTTACCCACCACAGCGACGGGCCACTGATCTGGTGGCCGGTCAACTGGTCCTATCGCTTCGCCAGCCCGATCAGCTACTGGGAAGTGGCGTACGGCGGCGCCACTTTTGCCCGCGCAGAGCTGATATTGAACGTTCTGCTGTCGACTTACCTGCTCACCGCCCTCTGGCCGCAAATCAAACAGCAGTTCTTGCGCTGGCAAGCGTCTGCCGGGTCTCGTCAGGTCAGATAGCGTGTGCGCTTCATAGGAGGAAGAAAAACTCGTGTTCGATACGAAACCTGATGAGTTTTGGTTGCCGGCATTGCGACCTGTCCGTATGCCTGCGCTGGTGCGTTGTGGCCTGCGCACACATCCCTGCATCTATTGGGAGCGCCGCACGACGCAGGTGTCTATGTGTTGTATGACGGCATCTCCTGGAATTGAGACAGGACAACGCCGGTCAGTCGCTGTGATTGCCCTGTTGCCGCAATGAGGCAGCGTGGCCCTGAGACGATTCACCTTAGGGAGAGGCGTAGAGAGTCGCAGGGCAGACTATGGCTCATTGCTTGTCGCGTTCCTAACCGTCGCGTGTTTGCCCTGCTTCACACCTGCTTCACAATTATCTGTTACGCTGGTTCCATGCCGGTAGATCAAAGTGGTTTGACGGGAAACTGATAAAAATGCGCAAAATGGTGTTTCTGAGCCTTCTATTGCTCTTGCTGCTGGCGGGCTGCACTTCTAGCCCGCAGCAGACGGTCACTTTGGCCGCCGATGAGCTACTGCCCCCATTTCTCACATCCGCCACGCCGCGCGTGCGCGACGCCTATCGGTTCGCTGTCGCCAACCCGGACACATTGGCGCATATTCCGTGCTATTGCGGCTGCGGCAACATGGGCCACACCAGCAACCTGAGTTGCTACGTCCAATCGCCCGCCGGCGACGGGGCGGTGACCTTTGACGAGCATGCCAACGGCTGCGGGATCTGCGTCGACATCACGCAAGATGTCATGCGCCTGTCGGCCGAGGGCCAGTCGCTGTGGGAGATTCGAACCTACGTCGATGCGCAGTACAGCCCCTTCGGGCCATCGACGGACACGCCACTGCCGCCACAATCGTAGAAAGTTGGCGCAGGTGCGATTTTGCAGACAGCCTGGATTCCGACGGGTTCAGTCATTATTGAGATAGTTCACAAAACGAAGGGAGAACTATGAGCAAAAAATGGAAAGTCAAAAATCATGCGGCCACCACTCCCCCGCCCCGGCAGCGGCGCTCCAGGTGGCTGACGCTGGCCCTCATCGCAGTGGCCGCGGCTGCCGCCATCAGCATCGGCATCTGGCTGGTGCAGCGCAGTCAACCGGCGCCGCTGACCACCGGCGCCGCACCTGGTGAGGCGGCGAGCAGCCCGGTCGACGGGCCACGCCTGGCCCTCGACCAGGATCTCTTTGACTATGGTGACGTCAAGCTGAACAGCACGATTGAGACCGAGATCAATGTCAAGAATATCGGTGATGAGGTGCTGGCGCTGGCCGAAAGCCCGCGTGTCGAACTCGTCGAGGGGTGTTGACCGCCCCAAGCTGTCGTCGGTTCGACGACCTTACGCCCTGGGGAAGAGACTGCGGTCAAGCTGCGTTTCATGATGCACGCCGGGATGGAAGGCAAGCATCAGTTCCGCGTCCATATTGTTTCCAACGATCCGGCTGAGCCGGACAAGCAGGTTGTAATCCTGTCCAACTGGGTGCCGTAACCACAATCATGGTCAATGCCGATTTCTCACGCCGCGCGGTGGGCGCCGGCATGCTCTTCCTGGTTATGGCGCTGGTGGTCAGCTTCAATCTCGACCAGCGCCTGGCCCGCCAGCGCGGCCAGATCGTCGACGTCGAGATGTTCGTGGCCGAGCAGGGCGGCTTTGCACCGGCCAGCGTGCGCGTGCGTGCCGGCGAGCCGGTGCACTTTCGCCTCCACGGCGGCGATGTGGCGCACGCCGTGGCCTTCGGGCCGGGCGTCGGCGTGGAGAGCGGGGTCATCGCACCGGGCGAACGCCGCACCGTCACGCTCACCTTCGCGCAGCCCGGCGTCTACACCTATTACTGCAATCTCTGGTGCTCCAAGGAACACTGGCGCATGCGCGGCGTCATCGAGGTTGTCGATGATGCAGGACAGATTCCGCCGGCGGCGCCCGACCCGGTGATTGCCGCGCTGGCGGCCGAAGGGGTGGATCTGGATGCCGCCCACGGTGCGGATCATGCACAGCCGGCGCCGCAGGAAGCTTTGTCGCCGCTGGTCGACGCTGCCGCGCTGGCGACGCTGGCTGTGCCCGAGCCTCTGCGCTCGCCGGAGTGGCGGCGCACCCACGCGCTCGCCGATGCCATCGCTGCGCTGGCAGTTGCCAATCCGGGACGCGCTGCGAGCGAGGTGGCGCCGGCGGCAGCGGCGCTGTGGCTGGAGAATGGCGCGGATGGCGCAACAGCGGCGATCGGCGATCTCTATGCCAAGAACTGCGCCGCCTGCCACGGCGCACGCGGCGCCGGCGACGGCCCGGCCGCGAACGATGCCGCCACGACGCCGGCCGCATTCACCGTCGCTACGCTGGCGGAGCGGCGCAGCGACGTGCTCTACGCCAAGATCCGGCGCGGCGGGATGGGAACGGGCATGCCCAACTTCGGCACCCTCTTTACCCCGGAAGAGAGCTGGTCGTTGGTGGATTATCTGTGGGTATTGGCGCTCGACGAGGGCATGTCCAGCGAGCGCTGATCGAGTTCACACACTGAGAAGGAGAAGGACAATGCGCAATCTACTGTATGTTTTCACGCTGGTGGCGATTCTTAGCCTTGTCTTTGGCGGCGTCGCGCTGGCCGAACCGGGCTCACCTGTCGGCGGCTGCCCAGACAGCTTCGAGTTGCACGCAATGCACGCAATGGGGGACGGCGACCCAATGCACCATCACGTCGGCAACGACGCCGACCAGAATGGCGACGGCTACCTGTGCATGAAGCATGTGGGCAAGGACGGCAAGAATCACGTTCACGTCGACAACACGGTGCCGTGTGCGCCGAAGCCTGAACGGTGTGTCGTCGTCGCACACTGAGCGTACGCTGTCGCGGTACAGGCCCATGTGCATCGCACATGGGCCTGTTTCTTTTCAGGCAGAAGCTGACAAGTACGGAGGGTGCAAGCCGGATCGCCCAGCGCGATGGCCTCGATATCACCGGCGGCGCGGTAGCTGGTGACGCTATCCTGGCTACCTGGTCGACTTAGCCTGTGGGCCCTTTCTTGAGGACGTGTCGCCCGGCCCAAACGTGTGCAGGCGACAACTCGATGCCGACGGGCGCCAGCACACCTGCCGCCTACCAGAGTCAAGCCCCACAAATTGTAAGCAAATTATCAGCTTTCCCCGTTGCATCTCCCCCAGCCCCGTGCTATGGTGCGATGGCTATCCGACGGAACTCCTACGATTTCCCGGCGGAAGGCATTGCCGATTCAGGGGCTAACGGAACGCCAGCGCACACATGGTTTTCGAAACAGCCCATCGTCGGTCCCACACAGAGTGCCAACCTGGCTCGCGTTGCGTCTGAACACCGTCCGG
Source organism: Caldilineaceae bacterium (assembly GCA_020634815.1). Lineage (GTDB taxonomy): Bacteria > Chloroflexota > Anaerolineae > Caldilineales > Caldilineaceae > Caldilinea. The sequence continues at coordinate 22,346 of JACKBA010000019.1, forward strand.
TGCTTCACCGTCGTATCACTGCGCGTTCTGCCCAAAAAGGAGGGTCTCACCCATGCTCTACCGGAGCTACGGCTCCGGCGCCAGTCGGCTGCGGCTTCCATGAAGACGTTGCCCCGAATCAAAAACCATGTGCTCGACGACAGCAACAAGCTGTCAAAGGCTGCACCTGCAGCGACGCCCACTCGTCAACCGACTCCCGTTCCAAAATAGGAGAGCCTGATGTCCCTGTCACGCCGCCGATTTCTCGTTGCCTCCGCTGCCGCGCTCGGTGCCGGATTGTTGACCCCGTGGAAGCTCAACCCCTCCCATCTCCCAAACGGCCTGAGTGCGCAACGTGCGCTGCTCGCCGGGGGCGCAACGTGCAGCCCGCAAGCATCCCTGATCGACTACAATCGCGCCGCCGCCGCTGCGCTTGGCACCAACCTGTTGGACCCTGCCACACAGCCCAAATTCGCCATGCAGGCGCCCAATGCGCTGGATCCTGGCTTCAAGATTGATCTGGATGGCCCGCGCCGCCGGCGACGAACCTCGATTGCCGTATACCAGACCCAGCAGCAACTTGGGCTGGTAGGCGCCAATGGCGCACCCCTCACGACCACAGTTTGGGGCTATGGCAACGACGCCCGTACCGCTTCCTGGCCGGGCCGAACCATCGAGATCGACCGTGGTGTCCAGTTGCGTGTGCGCTGGGAGAACGAACTCAAGGACGCGCAAGGTGGCATGTTGCCCCACCTGCTGCCTGTTGACAACTCGTTCCATTGGGCCTATTCGCTGCCCGGTTACGAGCAGTTTTCCATCGCCGCCGATGGTGTCCCCATTGTGCCGCATGTGCATGGCGCCCATGTGGACTGGCAGAGCGACGGCAACCCGGAGTACTTCTTCTCCCCGGACTGGAAAGTGCGCGGTCCGCGCTGGCTGCAAAGAATCTATCGCTACGACAACGACCAACCCGCCGGCACGCTCTGGTACCATGACCATTGTCTGGGCATCACCCGGCTCAACGTCTACGCGGGGCTGGCCGGCTTTTACATCCTCCGCGACGAATATGACACCGGCAAACGCTCCAATCCGCTACGATTGCCGGCATTTCCCTACGAACTGGCCTACGCGATTCAGGATCGCATGTTCAGCGATACCGGCGCGCTCTTCTACCCGGCATTTCCCGGCGACCCGGCGTGGGCCGAATTCATCACTGACATGGGGCTGGCGGACGGCGCGGTGCCACAACCGTCGGGGTTGGCGGAATTCTTTGGCGACCACATGGTGGTCAACGGCGTGATCTGGCCCAAGACGAGCGTGGAGCCGCGCCACTATCGCATGCGCCTGTTGAACGGCTGCGACTCACGCTTCCTGAACGTCCATTTCCGCGCCGTGGCGGATGGCGTCAACACCAATGCCACCGACCTAAGCGCAGCCGGCGCCCCGTTGCCTTTCTATGTCATCGGCAGCGACCAGGGGCTGGCGGCCGCCGCAACGGTTACCGATGCCCTGTTGATCGCGCCGGGTGAACGTTACGACATTGTCGTCGACTTCAGCCAGGTTCCAATGGGCACGCGCGTGATCATGACGAACAGCGGCGGCGATGCGCCCTTTGGCGGCTTCCCGCTCGACGCGGACAGCTTCTACCCAGACCGGCAGACTGACCGCATCATGGCTTTTGATGTCACGGAACGCCTGAACCGGCGCATCCCGGATCGCTTTGACCCAGGCAAGATCGCCTGCTTCGAGGGCAACACCAATCCGGTCACCAATGTGCGCAAGGTGGCGCTCTTCGAAGGCGCCGACGAGTATGGGCGGCTACAGCCCATGCTGGGTGTTGCCGGCCCGGTGATCGATGCTGCGGGCGAAGCGGCCGATGGATCGATCCCGTGGCATGCCGCAACCACTGAGAATCCCGACCTCAACGCCACCGAGATCTGGGAGATCTACAACACCACCGGCGACGCGCATCCGGTCCATCTGCACCTGGTCCACTTTGAAATCCTGGAACGCGAGGGATTCACGGCCGACCTGATTGACCAGCCCGTGGTGCAACACCACGGCGCCACAGCCAGCGGCTTCCGCATCGAAAACATCGCACTGGCCGGCAACGCCGTGCCGGCCGCTGGCAGCGAGAAGGCGCCCAAGGATATGGTCACCGCCTACCCCGGCGAAGTGACCCGCATCAAGGTAACCTTTGACAAACCGGGGCGCTATGTGTGGCACTGCCACATCCTGTCGCATGAGGATCACGACATGATGCGCGTGTTGCATGTCGGTCCAGGCGCTGAGCCAGGTGCCGTCGCCGCAGCCGCTGTCGATCCCATGGACGATGTGTTCGATATGATCGAAGAGGAAATCTTCCTGCCCTTTGTTGGGAGATAAGGCCCACTAGCAACAGGAGCGTGAAAAGTTGAGGGGAGGGATGCGAAATTCCCTCCCCTCAGATAAACGCCAACCTGCCGCGCTGACTATGTATCTGCGTCGGCATCGCTGACGGCCGCGTCATCCAGCACGATGGCCTCGATATCGCCGGCCGCGCGATAGCTGGCGACGCTCTCCTGGCTGCCCAGCCGGCGCAGCTTCTGCGTCACCTCCTTGAGGACGCGCCGCCCGGCTGCAACATTCGCCGGCGTCAGGGAGCGCCCTTCCTCGCACAAGTCGAGAAACGCCGAGAGTAACTGCAAGCGGTTCAGCACGATGTCGTTGACCGTCACCATGGTCTGGCGCAAGGTGCGCAGGCGCAGGTTCTCCTCGCGCACCTGGTGCGCGTCCTTGATCGCCGCCAGCATCAGGATCGCAAACAGGTAGATGATGCCGCGGTTGACCAGCGTCGTTACCACGAAGAGGGGCGGGAAGGGCTGCGGCCAGACGGCGAGGTAGACGGCGGCTTGTGCCAGCAACATGGCGCCGGCAATCGCGATGCCCCACGCCGCGCCGAGACAGTAGGCGCCCACCGCCACGACCAGGAAATGGCCTGCCGTGAAGTTGACATACGGCCCCGTGGCTACGTCAATCAGAATCGATGTCGCACCGACAATCAGCAGGAACGGTACGACATATCGTTTCCGCGTGCAGAAATCGGAGGCAAGAAACTGGGCGACGGCCCGGCGAATCGAAGTCAGAATGGCACGCATAGCGGTCCCTTATGAATGCGGGGAAGCAGTGGCGTGATGGGAAACGGCAAGGGGCCCACCCGTCGAAGTTCATCTGTATTCATCATACACCCCCGCGCCATTGTCCATCAATTGGGCAAAACGCACATTCCAGACTGCGCCATGTCATTACCTGCGGATTGGATGAAGGCCTTGCCCCTGTACGATGTGGACACGAGTCGTCGGGAGGTTCTATGTACTCCATCTGCACGAGCTTGAGTTGCGTGCCAGGTTCATAGAACTTGGCCTACCCCTCCGCGTGGGTCCAAGTGACATTGTCGAAGCCAGGGCAGAGGTAGATGCACTAACATCTTGGCTCACGCAGAACAACCCCAGTCGCCTCAAAACACCCACATCAACCAAAGGATGCCCAGCGCCAGGCTGAAAAGCGTGATGATCGGCCCGGCCTTGAGATACTCCGTAAACGACAGGTTCACATTGCGGCGGTAGGCGATCTCGGCGACGATGAGATTGGCCACCGAGCCGAGCAGCGTCAGGTTGCCGGCCAGCGTCGTCGACATGGCGAGCGTCAGCCACGCCTGCGCCGGCTGCGGGAAGTCCGGGATGTAGGGGCGGAAGAGCAGTACGGCCGGCACGTTGGAGATGAGGTTGCTCAACACCACCGCTACCAGCGAAAGCGCCGCAATGCCCCGCTCCGCCAGCGGCCGGGCAAAGGTGAATATCTGCCCGCTCAACCCCACACTCTCGATGGCGCCCGTCACGATGAACAGCCCGCCGAAAAAGACGAGCAGCGAGAGATCGATCTCGCGGAAGACCGACTCCGGCTCGATGCGCCGGCTGATGAGCAGGATCGCCGCGCCAACCAGCGCTGCCAGCGGGATGGGAAAGCCGAGCACGAAGCCGGCGATCATCACTCCCGTGGCGAGCAGGCTTTTGCGCAGCAGCCGCGTCTCCGTGTGCAGCCCGACGACCGGCTCCTTGACCAGCCGCGCCCCAAAGTCCCTGCGAAAAACCAGCGCCACCACGACCCAGATGACCACCATGCCCGCCAGCGCCACCGGCGCCAGATAGGCGGTGAAGGTGTTGAAAGGGATCTCCGACGAGACGCCGATGAGCATGTTCTGCGGGTTGCCGATGATCGTCGCCACCGAGCCGATGTTGGCCGCCGTCACCAGCGCGATGAGATAGGGGATGGGCCGTTGGTTGAGCGCCAGGCAGATGTCCAGCACCAGCGGCGTGAAGACGAGCACGATGGTGTCGTTGAGAAAGATGGCCGACAGCACGCCCGACGCCACGATGATGTACGCCAGCAACTGGCGCGGCGTGTGCGCGTGGTGGATGACGCGGTTGGCCACGATTTGGAAGAAACCGGCGCGGCGCAGGTTGACGTTGATGATCATCATGGCGAAAAGCAGCGTCAGCGTGTCGAGGTCGAGGCTGGCGTAGGCATCTTCCAGCGGAATGGCGCCGATGGCGATGAGCGCGGTGGCGCCGGTCAGCGCGATGGTGGCGCGGTTCATGCGCAGCCACGGGTAGCGGCCCACGGCCACGCCCACGATCGTGGCGACGATGATCAACGTGGCGACAAGTTGCTGTGGCGTCATGGCCGATTATTCCTGATCTCTCCAGCGCGCGGCTGGCCGTGAGTGTGGCGATTCCGGCGAGGAATCGTAGCACCGGCGGCAACGGCGCGGCAATTTACCGATCGGGATTGGCGCAACTGTCCGGCGCCGGCTGCCGTGGTATAAACAATCACGCGTTGTAACCTTCCCGGAAGCTCTGAGCTTCCGGGAAGGTACGGAGCAACAGGCTGACAGGCCCTTCGCGCGCAAGCCGCTGAGCACCACTCCGGGGAGGAATCTGCATGGGCATTGCCGCCGATCTTGCCATCATCGTCGTCGCCGCGCTGGCCGGCGGCATGATCGCGCAACTGCTGCGCCAGCCGCTCATCGTCGGCTATATCCTGGCCGGCGTCATCGTCGGGCCGTACACGGCGGGCGTCACCGTGGGCAGCCGCGAGGAGATCGCGCTGCTGGCCGAGATCGGCGTGGCGCTGCTGCTCTTTACGCTGGGCATCGAGTTCTCACTCAAGGACCTGCGGCCGGTGCGCCGCGTCGCCATCTTCGGCACGCCCATCCAGGTGCTGCTGGGCATCGGGCTGGGCTACGGCGTCGGGCAGATGCTGGGGCTGGACTGGCTGGCCTCGCTCTGGTTCGGCGTGGCGCTCGGCCCCTCCAACACCATGATCGTGCTCAAGACGCTGGGCGGCCGCGGGCTGCTGGGTACGCTCTCCAGCCGCGTCATGATCGGCATGTTGATCGTGCAGGATCTGTGCGTCATGGCGATCATGCTCGTGCTGCCCTATCTGGGCGGGTCGAGCTTCGACGGCGGCGCGCTGCTCTTCGCCATCGTGCGCGCGGCGCTCTTCCTGGGCGTGATGCTGCTCATCGGCACGCGCGTCATCCCCTGGCTCATGCGCCGCATCGCGCGCTGGGAATCGCGCGAACTCTTCCTCATTACCGTGACGGCGCTGGGGCTGGGCATCGGCTATGCCGCGTGGCTGGCCGGGCTCTCCTTTGCCTTTGGCGCGTTCCTGGCCGGGCTCGTTATCAGCGAGTCGGACTACAGCCACCAGGCGCTGGGCGAGGTCATCCCGCTGCGCGACATCTTCGCCATGCTCTTCTTTGTCTCCGTGGGCATGCTGCTCGACCCGGCCTTTCTCGTCGCCAACCTGGGCACGGTGCTGTGGGTCGTGGCCATCGTGGCGGTGGCGAAGATGTTCATCTTTGGCGGCATCACGCGTGCCTTCGGCTACCGCAACGTCATCCCGCTGGCGTCGGCGCTGGCGCTCTTCCAGCTTGGTGAGTTCTCCTTCGTGCTGGCGCGCCAGGGGCTGACCAGCGGCGTCTTCAGCGCCGACACCTACTCGCTGATCCTGACCGTCGCGCTGGTAACCATTCTGATGACGCCGCCCGCCTTCCAGTTGACGCAGCCGCTCTACCGCGTGCAGCGCCGCCTTTTCCGCTCGGCGCCGTTGCGCACCTTCGACGTGCCGGCTGACGGGCTGGAAGGTCACGTCGTCGTCGCCGGTGCGGGGCGCGTGGGGCAGTTCGTGGCCGGCATGTTGCATCGCCTGCACGTGCCGGTCGTAGCGATTGAACTCAACCAGCAGCGCGTCGACGAATGCAAGCAGCAGGGCATCCCCGTCATCTACGGCGACGCCGCGCACCCGGTCGTGCTAAAGGCGGCGGCGGTGGCGCGCGCCCACCTCGCGCTGGTGACGACCCCGGCCATGAAGACGACGCAGAGCATCGCACAGCAGATCCGCACGCTCAACCCGGAATTGCACATCGTGGCGCGCGCCGAGGCCATCGAACAGTTGGAGGTACTGCACGACATCGGCGTCTACGAGGTGGTGCAGCCCGAATTCGAGGCCGGGTTGGAGATTGCGCGGCAGGCGCTGCTCCACCTCGACCTGCCGGCGCCGGAGGTGCAGCGCTACACCGACGCCGTGCGCCAGGACCTCTACGCGCCCATCTATCAGATGCACAGCGAGTACGCGGAGGTGCACGCGCTGGAACAGGCGCGGCGTCTGCTGGAGTTCACCTGGGTCACGCTGCCGGAAGGCAGCCCGCTGGCCGGCTGCTCGCTGGGCGAGGCGCAGATCCGCAGCCACACGGGCGCGACGGTGGTGGCGATCATGCGGCGCGGCGCGTTGGTGAGCAACCCCGGCACCGCGGAGATATTGCGCGCCGGCGACGTGCTGGCCGTGCTCGGCAACCACGGCGAACTGGAGGGCTTCACGACCCTGGCGCGCCCCGCATCGGGTGCGGGGGACGTATGAAGAATATTGTGTGTGAGCCTTGAGGGAGGCTACATGGTAAGCGTCACTGAGAGCGTATCCGGGATGGCGCGTGCCTAGCCGGGCGCGGTGGGAGCGTGGGCGTTTCCGTTCAGCGCCTCGTGTACCTTGAGGGCCAGGCTGCGCAGCGAGAAGGGTTTTTGCAGGAAATTGACGCCATCCTCGAGGACGGCGCGGTCGCTGATAAAGTCGGCGGGGTAACCCGAGATGTAGAGCACCTTGATTTCCGGCCGCAGCGCGATGACGCGTTCGACCAGTTCGCGACCGTTCAGCCCCGGCATGATCACGTCGGTGACGAGCAGGTCGATGGCGCCGGCATATGCGCCCGCGTATTCCAGCGCGGCGGCCGGCCCGCCGGCTTCCAGCACGGTGTAGCCAAAGCCCTCGAGGATCTCGACGCCCATAGCCCGGACAACGTCCTCGTCCTCCGCTAGAAGCACGGTAATCCCCTCGCCCGAAGGCAATGTGTCGACCGGCGGCAACGCTTCGTCGTCGCCGACTTCTGCCGAGTGCGGGAGGTAGATCTTGAAGGTTGTGCCAACCTGCGGCTCGCTGTAGACGTGGATCACGCCCTGGTTCTGCTGGACGATGCCGTAGACAGTGGCGAGACCCAGACCCGTGCCTTTGCCATGCTGTTTGGTTGTGTAGAATGGCTCGAAAATGTGGCTGAGCGTCTGCGCGTCCATCCCCCGGCCATTGTCACTGACCGCCAGCATGACATAGTCGCCCGGCGCCATCTCCGGCCATTGCGAATGATAGCGCTCGTCGACCGACAGGTTGGCCATCTCGACGATGATGCGCCCTGCGCCGTCGATAGCATCGCGCGCGTTCACCACCAGGTTGACCAGGATCTGATCGACTTGAGAGGGATCCATCTTGACCGGCCACAGATCCGCCTGTGGCCGCCACGCCAGCTCGATCTGCTCACCGATGAGGCGCTGTAGCATCGTGCTCATGCTGTTGACCAGCGTATTGAGGTTGAGCACCTTGGGTACAATCGTCTGCTTGCGCGCATAGCCGAGTAACTGGCGGGTGAGAGCGGCCGAGCGCTCGGCGGTCTTCAGGATTTCGGTCAGGTGGCGGTGCATGGGCGACGCCGCATCGGTCTGCATGAGGGCCAACTCGGCACGCATGAGAATCGCGGCCAGCATGTTGTTGAAGTCATGCGCCACGCCGCCGGCCAGCCGGCCGACCATCTCCATCTTTTGGGCCTGGATGAGCTGCTCTTGCAGGCGAACTTGCTCAGCTTCGGCATGCTTGCGGTCGGTGATGTCGGCGAAAAAGCTGACGAATTGTCCGGGGACAGGGCGGAACGCCGACACCTCATAGTGGCGCCCAAGTTCCTGCGCATAACTTTTAAACTCGATCGGCTCGCCGGTCAGGACAACCTGGCCGTAGCGGTCGATCCATTCCTGTTCGGTGTTGGGCAGCACCTCGCGTATGGTCTTGCCGATAACCTGCGCGGCGCTCAGCCCCGTCATCCGTTCAAAGGCCGGGTTGACAGCCAGGAAGCGGTAGTCCACCGGCGTGCCCTGCGCGTCGAGGATGATCTCGTGCAGGGCAAAGCCGTCGAGCATGGATTGGAAGAGTGTGCGATAGTCCTCTTCGGCCTGGTGTTGGGCCGTGATGTCAATTTCCAGGATGAAGAAGCCGTCAATCGCCGCACCGGCCTGGCGATCGGGGATGAAGGTCGTCCAGCGCCAGCCAACCTGGTCGCCGCCAGGCCGGACCGGGTTCTCCCAACTGACCTGCTCGCCGGCCAGGGCGCGGCGCGCATAGGGTTCGACGCGGCCAAAGGCTTCGGCGCCGAGGACATCGCGCATCGTGCGCCCGACAATCGCATCCGGTTGCAGCCCGTAGGCCTCGACATGGCCGCGACTTGCATATTGATAGCGCAGATCGCCATCCACTCGGGCAGCAATGCCGGGAAGATTGTCGGCCAGGGCCGCGATCTGCTGTTGTTCCTTGTGCAGCGCTTCCTCGACGCGTTTGCGCTCGGTGATCTCCCACGCCACATCGGCCAGATAGGTGACGAGTTCCAGATCCTCTTCGCCGTAGTTGGTTGGCTTGTTGCCTACGCCCAGGATGGCCACGACTCGATCCTGGCGAAAGATGGGGACGACCAGTTCGCGCACTACGTCGGCATGGCCGTCCGGCATGCCGCGCTGGTTGGGCACGGCGGCAAAATCGTTGTGCATGACCGGCCGGCGCAAGCGCACGCAGTCGGCCCACACCCCCGCCTGCTCGATGTCGTAGTGCAGCCCCTTGCCCTCGGCCTGGCAGAAGTCACGCAGGGTGAGCGTCGACCAGGCCTGCAACGCAAGCGTCTTCTGGTCCGGTTCGACAAAATGGTAAAAGCCGACCGGGCTGTTGACCAATTCGCCCACGCGATCCAGCGTCTCCTGGAGCAATTCGTCCAGCGAATGGGTGGCGGCAAAAGCCAGCAGATGCAGGCGCGTCGCGGCGAGCAGGGCGCTGCGCCGGCCGGCGCTGATGTCGCGCGTGATGGCGAGTACTTCGTCCGCAGACACCTTGACGATGCGCTGGTCGAACCACTCGCGCCGGCCGGCCGTCTCCAGTTCATACTCGAAAGATTGCGTCTCACCGGTAGCGAGCGCCTGGGCAATGGCGGTGGCTGCCGGCCCGGCAATGTGGGGCGGCATCACTTCCGCAACGGTCTTGCCGATGAACGCTGCGGGCGGGAGGAGGAGCCGGCCGGGGTCGCTGGTCTGGCACTCCAGAAAGCGTCCGTCACGATCCAGCCGGAAGAAGAGATCGGGCATGGCGGCGATCATAGCGCGGAAGCGCTGATCGCTGGCGCGGCGTTCGGCCTCGGCCTGATAAAGCAGGCGATAGCGCTCTTTTTCGGCACGCTGCGTGCCGATCAATGCGATGGCGCCCAAAATAAGAACCAGCGCGCCCACAAAGAGAGCGATCAGCGTGGCGCGGGAGCGCCAGCCGGCCAACGCCTCGACGCGATCGACCTTGGCGACCAGGTACCAGGGCGCACCCGGCACGGGTTCGAGCGCCGCGATCACGTCGACGCCGCGGTAATCCTTGCCGGACGCGATCCCGACCACGCCCTGGATCGCCTGGGCCGCGGGCAGCGCTGTCTGCGAGATGGGGAAGCGAAGCTTGAGCGCGGTGTCCTGACGATGGCGCAGTTCGTTAAGGAAGACAAGCTCATCTCCCTCGCGCCGCACCAGCAGGCTCTCGCCGCTCTCGCTGGGCACCGGCCACGACTGGACGAGCGGATAGAGATAGTCGGTAGCGTCGGCGATCAGGATTACCGCGCCCGCGGGCTGGACCGGGGCAACGACGGCGATGTGAGGTTCACCACTCTGTTCGTCAAGGTGCAAGTCAATCAGGACGGGAGCGCGTGTATGCAGCGATTCGACAACGGCCGCACGGCTATGCTCCGGCAGCGAACTGATTTCGCCACGCACGCTCAACGCGATCTGGCCGTCTCCGTCTGTCAAGAGGACATCGGCGAAGTCATCGTGCTGGTGCAGCGCCGTGAGTTCGGCCAGGATCTCGGCACGACTGGCTGCATCCGGGGCCGCAAGGAAGTTGCGCAGGCGCTCAAGAAGGATCGGCCGGTCGGTGATCTCGGCAGCTTCGTCGAGCAGGTCATCGCGCCATTTGCCGATCTGCCCCGCCTTGAGGTGGGCAATCGAGGCCAGCTCGCGCTCCGTCTGCTCCAGGATCTGCTTTTCCTGGGCCGCGTAGTACCACGCCCCGCCGGCGAGCAACGCCAGGACCGCAAGAGTCAGGACAAGAATGGTTTGGCGTGGCAGTGAGCGCATGTTCCCTGTTCCAGAATGCAGCCCGTTATCCATGAGCTGCCAAGCACGTACGCAAACAACAGCGGGCAATCACCTGCGCCTTCTGCGTGACCCGCAGGAGATTCGCATTTTACAGACAACCGCCTGCGCCCACCCTGACGCAGACAACCCGTTCCCCCTGCCGAGCAAAGACGGGCAGTAGGCAGGCTTCAACTGCGCAGAACGTCGCGCACCATGGCCGCAAGGGCCGCCAGCGAGAAAGGCTTGCGCAGAAAATATACTTCATCGTCAATCAGGCCGCGTTTGGAGATGAATTGCGCCGGGTAGCCTGACACGTACAGGCACTTGATGGCGGGCTGAAGCGCAAGACAGCGCGCTGCCAATTCGCGACCATCCATCTTTGGCATGACGATATCCGTCATCAACAGATCAAAGCGCGTGCGTCCGTCTGCAACAAGCTGGAGCGCCTCTTCCGGCGTATTGCATGGCGTCACGACGTAGCCTAGGTGGTGCAAGGCTTCGGACGTACTGTGGAGAAGATCCGCCTTGTCTTCAACCAGCAAGATCGCTTCGCCGTTTCCTTCTGCAAGCAGGGCGCCGATCGCGCCGGCGCGCGGCAGGCCATCGGCGCGAAAGCGCGGCAGGTAGACGTTGAAGGTTGACCCGATCCCCGGCTCGCTATAGACCTGGATGTCGCCGAGGTTCTGCTTGACGATGCCGTACACGGTTGCGAGCCCCAGTCCGCTGCCCTGGTCGGCGGGCCTGGCCGTATAGAAAGGCTCGAAGATATGCTCGAGTATATCGCTCGCCATGCCACAGCCGTCGTCGGTGACGGAGAGCAGGACGTAATCACCCGGCGTGATGACGAATCCGGTCGCCCAGACTTCGTGCTCGGTCTCGGTGTTGGTCGTGGTGATGATGACACGGCCCGTCGTGCTGATCGCGTTGCGGGCATTGATGCACAGGTTGACAAGAACCTGTTCGATTTGTGTGGGATCGATATACACGGGCCACAGGTTTGAAGCGCCGTGGAAGGACAGATCGATTTCCTCGCCGAGCAGTTCGCGCAACAGGCCGAGCATGCCGTCGATGGTTGCATTCAGGTTCAGCGTCTTCGGTGCAATTTCCTGCTTGCCCGCATAGCCGAGCAACTGGCGCACCAGCCCGGCCGAATGTTGTGCGGCCTTATTGATCTCGATGAGATGGCGATAGCTGGGATCGCCCTCCGCGAGCAGGCGCAAGCTAAGCTCGGCGCGCATGATGACCACCGTCACCATGTTGTTGAAGTCACGCGCGATACCGTCGGCCAGGCGCCCAATCATCTCCAGCCGCTCGGATTCGACCAGCCGCGCCCGTAGCGCCTCGCGTTCCGTTTCGGCCTGTCTGCGTTCGGTGATGTCTTGCATGATGCCGACGAGGCAGACCAGTGCGCCGCGCGCGTCATGCTCGGCAATGATGTGCTGTTCGATGTGCCGGATTGCACCGTCCGGCCGCACGATGCGGAACTGGAAATCGACCGGTTGGCCACTTTCGAGCGCCTCCTGGACCTTGACGTTGTTATGGGCGCGGTCGTCCGGGTGAATCGTCGCCTCGATCGACTCATACGTCAGCGGGAAGTCGGCCGGCACGCCAAAGATACGATAAAGTTCGTCCGACCAAAAGATCGTCGACTGCGGCACATTCCATTCCCAACTGCCCAGATGGCCAATCCGCTGTGCCTGCACCAGGTTGCGCCGGCTCTGTTGCAGGGCCGCTTCGGCCTGGTGACGTTCGGTGATATCGCGGTTCACGCCGATCCAGCCGGCAATCTCGCCCTGGGCATCTGTGCGCGCCACCATCCGGCTATCGACGTGAATGCGACGCCCGCTCTTGGTCGTCTGAATCACTTCGCCCTTGTACCCGCCGCTTGACAGAATCGCGCGGCGTACCTGTTCGCTGTCGCGCCCGGGATATTCGCTTTGCAGGATTCGTGCGGACTGGCCAATCGCTTCGCCGGCAGTCCAGCCGTAGATCGCCTCGGCGCCAGGGTTCCAACTGGTGATGATGAAGTCGGGCGCGCCGGTTGTTGTGAAGATTGCGTCATTCGCCGCGTTGACGATGATCGTGTTGAGCGCCATCGCCTCCGCCTGCTCTTTTGCCTGATCGATGTCGATAATGGTCAATAGACAGAGCGGCAGCTTGCTCTCTTCGTCAAAGGCCAGCGATGCGTCCAGGCGTGCCCAGAACACATCGCCATGCAGGCGGGCCAGGCGCAACTCAAACTGCTGCATTTCGCCGGTTTCCAGCAGGCGGGTGCGGTGGCGCACGAAGATCGCGCGATCGTCAGCCAGAATGTAATGGGGGAAGGGGTGGCGCATCAGGGCTTGACGCGGGCCGCCGAGCATGGTTGCGGCGGCCAGGTTCGATTCGAGGATGGTGTCTTTGCTGTCGAGCGTCACATACCCAACGGGAGCCAGGTCATACAGGTCGAAGTAGCGCGTGCGCGATTCGCGGAGCATCTCCCGCATGCGCTGTAGTTCCTCCTCCTGTGCCTCCCGGACGGCGCGCGTAGCCCGCACTTCTTCCAGGAGACGCTGGATCTCGTCTTTTGATGGCTCCCTGGCATCTTTGTCCATCGCTACTGTCGCTTCCGTAGGTTGCGTGTACGCGGCCCAGGCTGTTCGGTACGCGCAAAAGCGCGTGCCGGCTCCTTCGTCGTAGGTCGATCGGTCATCCAAGGCATCGCCGTGCGCGGCCTCCTTGTGAGACACGCCGGGGTCGTGAGCAGATCATGAATCGTGGCTTATGCAGAAGTATAGCACAATTCGAGGACAAGAGGACGGGTGGGAGATGTGAGCAGCATTTTCAGCGAACACTCAGGCGTCTGCTGCGGAGCAGCGCGAATTAACGAGTTGTGGCCGTTGCGAGTCTCGGGAAATGGAACGTCGCTTCTAGTCCGACACCGACTGATCCGGTACGCTGATTTCGCCCACATTGGTCTAGAAGATGCACGCGTTGCCATGTCACGGAAGAGGTTCTCGATGCATGTCTCTGTTCGCTTGAGCGCCGCGCTGGCACAAGTAACCGGCTCCCCTCGCTTACAGGTCGAAATAGACGACGACGCGACGGTAGCCGACCTGATCCAGACGCTGGAACAGCGCTATCCTGCGCTGGCGCCGCGGTTGAAACACGCCGTTCCCATCGTCGGCGGCAACCATGCCACATCCCAGGAACCACTGACCGCCGGCCAGGAAGTCGCCTTTCTCATGCCGGTGGCCGGCGGCGCCTTTCATTGATCCCGCTGCACTGTTTACTTTCCAGCCCACGATTGTTCAAAGGAGAGATTCGCCATGTCTGTACAACTCGCAGCCAGCTCCAAGATAGGAGCCAATGGCCGGGATGCTGCGGCTGCCGGCGGCCATGAGACCGTCTTCGTCGACCAGTTCACCAACGGCATCCTCGATCCCAACAAGCCCATGCTCGGCCCCGTACGCGATGGCGGGCACATCATCGCCAACACCGCACCCGGCTGCTGGGGACCCATGATCACGCCGGAGATTCGCGGCGGCCATGAAGTGACCATGCCCGTGGCTGTGGCCGGCGCCGAAGTGGGCGACGCCATCGTCATCCGCATCAAGGACATCACCGTCACGTCGCTGGCCACAGCGTCGGGCAACGACCAGATGATGAGCGGCCGCTTCCTGGGCGACCCGTACGTGGCCGGCAAATGCCCGGAGTGCGGCGAACTCTACCCGAAGACGGTGCTCAAGGGCATCGGCCAGACGGCGGTGCGCTGCGCTAAATGCGGCGCCGACGCCTCGCCCTTTACCTTTACCAACGGCTACACCATTGCCTTCGACCCCAACCGCAGCGTCGGCGTCACGCTGGATCAGGACGCGGCCGAGCAGATCGCCGGCGATGCAAAGCACTATGCTGCGCTGCCCGACAATTCGATCCAGAACCCGATTCTCACCTTTGCGCCGCACGACCTCGTGGGCGTTGTGGCGCGGCTGCGCCCCTTCATGGGCCAGCTTGGCACCACGCCGTCGATTCCCTTCCCGGATTCACACAACGCCGGCGACTTCGGCTCCTTCCTCATCGGCGCGCCGCACGAGTACGGCCTGACCGCCGACCAGCTTGCCCACCGCACCGACGGCCACATGGACATCGACGCGGCGCGGGCGGGTGCGATCCTGATTTGCCCGGTCAAGGTGGCGGGCGGCGGCGTCTACCTGGGCGACATGCACGCGCTGCAAGGCGACGGCGAGATCGCCGGCCACACCTGCGACGTCTCCGGTACGGTGACGCTGCAAGTACACGTGATCAAGGGGTTGGCCATCGACGGGCCGATCCTGCTGCCGGTGGCGGAGGACCTGCCCTTCCTGGCAAAGCCACTGACGACCGAAGAGAAGGCCAAGGCGCGGCACGTCGCGCAAAGCTGGGGCGTGAACGCGCTGGAGGAATCGGCGCCGATCTCGGTCATCGGCACGGGGCCGGATCTGAACGCCGCCACCGACAACGGTCTGGAGCGGGCGGCGAAGTTGCTGGGCATGACGGTGCCGGAGGTCAAGAACCGCGCCACCATCACCGGCGCCATCGAAATCGGGCGCAACCCGGGCGTGGTGCAGGTCACCTTCCGCGCACCGGTCGAGCGGCTGGAAGCGGTGGGTCTGCTGCCCTTCGTGCAGGATCAATACGGGGCCACAGCCTGACGCAGAGACGCAAAGGCGCAGAGGGGGCGCAGAGAAGAGGGAGAGTGATGCGTGATGCGTGATGCGTGATGCGTGATGCGTGATGCGTGATGCGTGATGCGTGATGCGTCAACAATCAGCAATTAGCAATTCATCCATCAGCAATTCATACGTCGTACGTGATGGGTGACTACACGGCGTGGAGCAGGCGCAGAGATGAGGAGCAAAGGGTTTCTCTTCTCTGCGCACCTCTGCGACTCCGCGCCTCTGCGTCAGATTGCTTCAGCCAAGAACGCCATTCCTCACCTCAGACGCCCTTCTCATACTCATCGCGCATGAGGCGCTTGAGCGTCTTGCCGGCCGCGCTGCGCGGGAAGTCTTCGACGATGACGACCTTGCTCACGCGCTGAAAGCGCGCTTCCACGCGCTCGTTGATCCACGCGCGCAATGCTTCGGCGTCGAGGGCATCGGGGGCGGCCAGGATCACATGCGCCACGGGCGTCTCGCCCCACTTCGCGTCCGGCACGCCAAAGACCGCCACCTCGCGCACGGCGGGATGGCGCACGATGATCTCCTCGATGTCGCGCGGGTAGACGTTGACGCCGCCGGAGATGATCATGTCTTTCTGTCGATCCACCAGGTAGAGAAAGCCATCCTTGTCGAGGTAACCCAGGTCGCCCGAGTAGAGCCAGCCGTTGCGGATGGCCAGTGCCGTCAGGTCCGGGCGCTTGTAGTAGCCCGGCATGAGCATGGGGCTGCGGCCGATGATCTCGCCCACCTGGCCCGGCGGCATGTCGTTGCCCGCCTCGTCGACGACGCGCACCTCCTGGAGGGGCGGCGCCACGCCGACGGAGGTCAGCTTGCGCGGCGCATCCGTCTTGTCGAGGATGGTCATGAAGCCCTCGGTCAGCCCGTAGAGTTCGTAGAAGCGATTCGGCAGACGCCGCTGCAACTCTTCCTTCTGCTCCTTGAGCAGCGGCGCGCCCACGGAGCCGAGACACTCGAGCGAGCCGCACGTCTCCTCGCCAAAGTTCGGCTGGTGCAACAGCGCCACGATCTGCGACGGCACCATGTAGATGTGCGTGACCCGCTCGCGCCGGATCGTCTCGATGAGCAACTGCGGGTCGAAGTGATCCAGCAGCACGTAGGTGCAGCCGAGAAACATCCACGGCATGAGCGTGAGCATCGACCCGTTGAAGATAATCGAGCCGGCGTGACAGACGACGCTCTCCGGCGTCATGCGCCAGGCGCTGGCAAAGAACGTGCAGTAATTCATGCGCACGTAGTGGGTGTGGACGATGCCCTTGGGCAGCCCGGTCGTGCCGCTGCTGTAGAAGATGTTGTACGGGTCGTCGCGGTCGATGAGCACGTCGTCGATATCGGTGTCGCTTGCCGCCGCGGTGAGCGCGTCGAAGGCACGATAGCCCGGCACGTCATTGCTGCCGGTGACGATGTAGCGATCGCCGGCCACCAATGGCAGTTCGCCACGCAGCGGATCTAGAATCGCGGCAAAGTCCGGGCTGGTGATGATCGTCCCGGCGTCGGAGTCGTTGAGCAGGCGGGTCAGGCCGGCGCCGCGCAGCAGCGGGCTCATGGGCACGATGACCGCGCCCAGCGCCGCACACGCCCAGTAGGCATCCATCATCTCCAGGCTGTTGCCCAGGATCGTGGCCACCTTGTCGTCCTTGCCGATGCCCAGCCCGCGCAGCGCATGGGCCAGCCGGTTGACGCGCCGGTTGTACGCGGCAAAGGTGTAGCGCTCCTCGCCAAAGACGATCGCCTCGACGTCCGGCCGAAACCGGCCATGGCGCTTGAGCAGAATGCCGATGTTGCTCATGAAGAGAACTCCCTGGGTGAAGAGTGAAGAGTGATGCGTGATTCGTCAAACGTCAAACGTCAAACGTCAAGCGTCACGAACCGCGACCTTGAGTCACACTTACGCATCACGCATTACGCATCACGCATCACGCATCACGCATCACGTTTGACGTTTGACGTTTGACTCGTTACGCATCACGCATCACTCGTTACGCTCCGCCGCGCAAGAACGCAAAGAACGCTTCCTGAAAGTCCGCTGCTTTCTCGATGTGGGGCGAGTGGCCGCAGTTATCGAAGACGATCTCGGTGTAGCTCCCGCCGGCGGCGCGGTAGCGGTCGAGCACGGCGCGTGTCTGGCCGACCATGGGCTGCGGCGGGCAGACGTCGGCGCCGGGCCAGCCGGGCACTGCCCCCAACTGCCCCAGCGCAGCAAAGTCGAAGAGCGAGAAGTCGGCGACGATCTGGTCGTCGGCGCCGCGCACCCAGAGCACCGGCGGCTGCGGCGCGATGCCGGCAAAGCCGCTCAAGTTGTAGTGCGTGGGCGCCATGGTATTGAGCACGCCGCGCATGCCCGGCGCGATGCCCGGCCAGTTGGCCGTCGTCGTTAGGTCGCCCGGATAGTTGTTCTCGCCCGTCGCCGTCGTCACCATGGCTTCGACCAGGCGATCCTCGACCACCGGCGCGACGCGGAAAGGTGGCTTGAAATAGAAGGTGTTCATCACCGCGCGCGGCGAGTTGGCATCGACCTCGGCCACCTCCTGCTTCGCCACGCGCTGCACGAACTCAGGATTGGCCGCGCCGCCGCCCGAACCGGCGCCGTCGGCATAGGCCAGCGTGCCGGCCGTATCGATCGTGCCGCCAAAGCCATAGGGCGAGACCGGCGCCTGCAACGTGAGCGAGGCCACTTGCGCCGGGTGATCCAGCGTGTACTGCATGACGACGCCACCGCCCATGGACCAACCCAGCAGGTGAATGGGTCTCTCCGCCAGCCCCATCGCCTCGAAGAGCGCACGCAGATCGTCGGACCAGTCGCGCACGCCGCGCGTGGCATCCACGGGCAGCGTCTCGCTGGCGCCATACCCGCGCAGATCGGGCGCAATGCCGTAGTAGCCGGCGGGGAGCGCCAGCAGCAGTTCGTCGAAGAAACGGTTGGATGAGACATTGCCGTGCACGAGCACGACGGGGATGCCATCCGGGTCGCCTGCCGTGTGAACGTTGGTCAGCAGGCGAGCTGTGCGAATCTGGCGGGCCGTGAGGCCGGGAGCGAGCGGCATGGTTCCTCCACGCTGGTGAATTGATAGATGGATAGCGCCGCAGCCGTCGTATGGATCCCGACGTCTGCGGCTGCGTCTGACCTGTCTTGAGAATAGGCTTCAACGCAAAGACGCAAGGACGCAAAGACGCAAGGATTCGTAGAGAATCGCGTTTTCATCGTTCGTGGTGCCGGTAAGGCATGGTGCCTGTTCTGGTGCGTTAGCGCGGCGTGCGTTGGCGGCGGCTCGCGGCCGCCAGCAGCAGAGCGGCGAACAATAACATACCGGCCAGGCCTGCAAACCCGGCTGGCGCATCCGCGCGTGCGGCGCCCGTCGCGGGCATGACCGCCGGCGTTGGCTCGACCTTGTCGATGACCGGTTCGGGTACGGGCTGTTCTCCCTCCGCAAAGAGGCTCTCGCTATCGATCACGAAGTTGCCGGCTGCGATCGCGTCGGCCAGATCCGCGAGGTTTGCCTGGCTGGCAATCGCCTCCCCGCTGCCCGCGCCCACGAATGCATAGGTCAGGTCGAGCATCGGGTCGAGTCGTTCGAGCAGGGCGGCGCCGGTCGCATCGACGTTGGCGTCGAACTCGCCGATGTAGGTCAGCAGTTCGGAATTGCGGATGGCACACGTTGCCTGTTCGTCTTCGGACAACGGCGGGAACGGCTCGGCGGGCTCGGTCAGGGGAATGGTGTTCGTCAGGCAGCGGTCGGCCAGGAGAATGCCGCGCACCGCTTCATTGGGGCGAAAGCCGTCCAGCAGGATGCTCTCACCATCGACGATCAGCCGCGGCGCATCCCGCTCCGGCACCTCGATCTCCAGCGTCAAGGGCGAGGGCGCCTCCACGACGAGCTGCCATGTGCCCGGCACGAGATAGGCTGTAATTGGCAGCGTCACGATGCTGGTCTGAATCCCCTCGTCAACCATCAGGGCCGGCGCCTCCTCTCCGTCGGGTGTGATGGCGTACGCTTGCACGGCGTCGGCCGGCGTGGCGCAGATCAGCGGTGCCTTGATCTCCGACGATGGCCGTCCGCTTCCCGGCAGGAAGAGCACAGCCTCGGCCGCAAGGCTGTCGTTTTCGACGCTGTTGACAGCGTACACGGCTTCCGCGTTCGGCCCGCTCTGGTTGCAGACGCTGGCGACGAAGCCGCCGTGCGTCACCGAGATGATGCGCATGACGCGACCGCCGGGAAGACGGCGCACGGTGACGGGTCGCGGCCGGTAGCGCCCGTATTGTTCGGCCGGGGTAGCGTGGGCAGGCGATGAGGTGACAGGGAATAGTGTGAGCAACAAAATAACGACGACGAAAAGACGACCTGGCACTTTGATTCGTTTCCGCGAGTGCATACTCCCTCCTCTGTAGGTGCTACGGGGCAGCGGGCGCGCTCAACTGGCGCCGCGCGGCCTCAAAGTACGCAATGTCATCAGCGCTGCCCAGTTGCCGGGCTATCTGCAGCGCCTGGTTGTAGGCATCGCTGGCGGCCGACGTCTGCTGAAGCTCGACAAAACAGTCGCCTTTCAAGCTCCAGACTTCCATGCGCCGTTCGGGCGCCGTCTCGGCGATGGCGAGCGCAGCGTCGAATTCATCCTGCGCGCTCCAGCAGTCGCCCACCGCAAAGAGCCCCTGCCCGCGCAGCAGGCGCGCGTCGGACGCTACCTGGCCGACCGAGACATTGTCGCCGTTTTCATAGTTGGCGATGATCTTCTCCGTGGTGGCCCAGAAGGGTTGCTGCTTCAGCAACTCCAGCGTCTGATCGGCGGTCGTCGACCACCAATCCATGAAGCCGATCTGCGCCTCGGTCAGCAACATGCGGCTGCGCACGCCGATCTCTTTGGGCTGCTCGCTGGCCTGCTGCGCCGCGGCGATATCCTCCTTGGCCAGTTGCAGCGATGCAAGATCGACGCTCTCGAACTGACAATTGGCGCTGTCTTCGGGCGCCCACACCGACGCCAGATAGTGGGCCGACGCCTTGCCGGCATAGGCCCGCGCATAGGAGGGCGCTTGCTGCCCCGCGCTGTCGAAATGCAGGAGCGCCTCGTCGAGCCGCGCCAGGACACCCTCGCGATCGCAGGCTGCGGCCGCCTCGACTGCCAGCGCCAGTTGCGTGTTGCCGATGAGCAGATCGACCACCTCGCGCCCCTCCATTTTCTCCCAACCGGGCAGCGCCGCCGCGGCCTCGAAGGCCGTGAGCGCACCCTGGTAGTCATGCTCCAGCAGAAAGAGCGACAGCCCGACCATGACCTGGGCCAGCGATGCGGCACGCGCGCTCAGCTCGCGTTCGACGCCAAGCCCGCGGTTGATGGGCATGCTGACGCCGATGGGGCTGCCAAAGCGGAAGGCGCCGGTCATCTCCAGCGCGTCGCCAAAGCTCTCCGGCACCACGTAATACTCCGGCTGGATGCGTAGCTGGTTGGTGAGATCGTCGTAGGTCATGACGCCGTAGACGACGAGGTCGGCGGCATAGTCGCGTGCCAGCCGCGCCGCCTGCTGCTCGCGCTCGTCGGGCGTCTTGCCCTCGATGCGGCCGACTTCCGCCGGCCCCAGCAAGCCGGCGCGGAAACGCAGCGGGCGCATGGACTCCTCCAACTCGCTCTGGAACTGGAGATAGAAGCGCTCAATTTGCAGGTCGGCGTCGGCCGGGTCAACGGCGCCGCCCTCGGGCAGTTGGAAGCCGGCGACAATGGCGCCCACATCGTAGGCGGCCAGCGACGGCAACGCGGTCGGGGTCGGAGGCGCCGTTGTGGTTTCCGTGACGACGGCAGCCGCCCGGCTTTCCGGCGCATCCCGCTTGGCGACGTCGGCCAGGATGGGGATGAGCGCAACCAGGATCGTCGTGGCCGCGCCCAGCAAGGCAATCCATAACTCGATGGGGATCGCGCTCCACCAATGCTCCTGTGTCTCCGCAGGCGCCGACGTCCCGCCGGGCTGGGCAACGATGCCGGCTGGGGTGCGGGCAGGCGAAAGGGCCGCGGCAGCAGCGCCGGCTACTTCCGCGCCCTGTGCTTGCGCCGCCGGCTCGCGCAGGAAGAGTACGGGCGACGCCCAACCTGCGCTCTGCTCGCCCGCCTCGCGGATCAGCGCGCGCCGCGCCTCGACGACGGCATGATCGACGGCATAGCCGTCCGCCATGGCCAGGTAGAGTTCGGCGGAGAAGAGGTTGAGCGCGTCCGCTTCCATGGGAAAGCGCGGCACGACGACCGCCTCGGCACAGACCTGCGCCAGCTCGGCCGCGGCCGGCAGCGTGGTGGCGACGGCCGGCGGTCTGGCCGGTGCAAGCCCGCCAAAGACGACCAGCCTGAGCCGGTGTTCGGCGGCACACCACTTCAACTGGTCGACGACGGCGCGCTGGCGGGCGCCTTCTTCGTTCTCCAGAATGAGATAGGGCAACTGGGTGTCGTCATCTTCGAGCGGACAGGCGAGGTGGAGGACGTGGTACGGGTCGCCGGTGCTGCGGCTGCGACGCAACTCGCGCTGGATGGCGGCCAGGGAGGAACGCCCGCCGCGCTCGTCCAGAAAGTCGACGCGCACGCCGGCCTGCGCCAGCCGCGCCGTGAGCCGGCCCTTCTCGGCCTTGCGCTGCTCCTCGTCGCCCTCCAGCGCCGGGATGACGACGAGCACGCGCAGTGCGCCGCCGTCCTGCCCCAGTGGCTCGCCGTCGAGGCGGCGCGCCAGCACGACGCCGGGGGCCAGGGCCAGGAACGCCTGGCCGTCGTGCATGTATTCCCAGGGCAGCGTGGCCAGCGCCATGCTCTGGATATCCAGCCGCAGGTGCAGATCGGTGGCCGGCGTACGGCGCAAGATCAACCCCTGCACGTCGTCCGGGAGCGCCAGAAAGAGCGCGCGCCCCAGCGCCTCGATGGCGCCGTGTTCGGGCGCCGCACGCGTCTGCGCGGCGTGCAGGTAGGCCGCAACCGACAGGTTGGCCGTCCCGCTGACGGTTGCGTCGGCGGTGATCGCCGTGACTGTGCAGGCATTTTCGATGCCGGTGATGATCAGATCGATCTCAGTGTGTGCCATGGGATGGCAAAATCCTATCACCGCGCGGACAGATGGTCAACTGATTCATGCGTTTCACAATTGGATGAATTTCCACATCAAATACTTCGATGTTAAACTAATATCCAGTCAGAACGACGTGTAGAGTTTGAGTAACAGAAATTCAACAAAGTGAGGAGACACAATCATGCCATTTCAGATCGACCAGTCCCATTCCGAGATTCAGTTTTCGGCCCGCCATATGATGGTTTCCAAGGTGCGCGGTGTCTTTGAGAAGTGGGACGGCACCATCGCCCTGGATCCGGCCAATCCGGCCAACACGACCGTCGACATCACCATCGACGCGGCGAGCATCAACACCAAGGATGCGCAGCGCGACGGTCACCTGCGCTCGCCGGACTTCCTGAATGTCGAGAAGTTCCCCTCGGTCACCTTCAAGAGCACCAAGGTTGCGGTCACGGGCGACAACGAGGCGAAGCTGACGGGCGATCTCACCATCGCCGGTGTCACGAAGCCGGCCGTGCTGGATGTGGAGTACCAGGGCAATGCCAAGAGCCCGTGGGGCACGACAAGCTACGGCTTCAGCGCCCACACCAAGATCAACCGCGAGGATTGGGGCTTGACCTGGAATGCCGCGTTGGAGACGGGCGGCTGGCTCGTGGGCAAAGAGATCAGCATCGACATCGAGCTGGAGCTGATCCAGGTTGCCGAGCCGGAGAAGGTCGCCGCCTGATCGGATGACCGGCAAAGCCGTCGAAATTTCAGAGCAATAGAAAACGAGGGGCGGCTCCAATAACGGAGTCTCCCCTCGTTTGACGCTTGACCCGTCACACCTCAATTGCTGATGGATGAATTGCAGATTGCAGATTGCTGACGCCGTCCCTCATGCCTGACGCTTGACGCTTGACCCGTCACAGCTCAATTGCTGATGGATGAATTGCTGATTGCAAATTGCTGACGCCGTCCCTCACGCATGACGCTTGACGCTTGACTCGTCACCCATCAATTGCTGATGGATGAATTGCTGATTGCAAATTGCTGACGTCGTCGCTCACGCATGACGATTGACGTTTGACGTTTGACGCATGACCCGTCACGCATCACGCATTACGCATCACCCCTCACTCCCCTACTTCGCATACCCCGTCGGGTTCGACAGATGCCAGTTCCACGCCATCTCCATGATGGTGCGCAGATCGGGGTACTTCGGGGCCCAGCCCAGCTCGCGGCGGATCTTGTCGCTGCTGGCGACGAGTACGGCCGGATCGCCGGGGCGGCGGGCGACGACACGCGTCGGGATCGGGCGGCCTGTCACCTCACGTGCCATGTCGATCACTTCCTTGACGCTGAAGCCGCGGCCGCTGCCCAGGTTATAGGTGCGGCTGCCATCGTCCAGCGCACGCAGCGCCAGGATGTGCGCCTGCGCCAGGTCGACGACGTGCACGTAGTCGCGTACGCAGGTGCCGTCCGGCGTCGGGTAGTCGTCGCCAAAGATGGCGAAGTCGGCGCGCTGGCCCAGCGCGACCTGCAAGATGAGCGGGATGATATGTGTCTCCGGGGTGTGATCCTCGCCGCGCTCCTCGGACGCGCCGCAGGCGTTGAAGTAGCGCAGGCAGGCATAGCGCATGCCCTGTGTGACGTCGAGCCAGTAGAGCATACGCTCCAGGATGTTCTTGGACTCGCCGTAGGGGCTGCCCGGCACGATGCGCTCGTTTTCGTCGATGGGCATGCGCTCGGGCTTGTCGAAGAGGTTGGCCGTTGAAGAGAGGATGAACTTCTTGACGCCGTGCTCGTGCGCGCTCTGCAAGAGGTTCAGGCCGTTGGTGATGTTGTCGCCCAGATACATAAAGGGGTGCTGCATGGACTCGCCCACCAGCGTGTAGGAGGCGAAGTGCATGATGGCGTCGGGCTTGTGTGCGGCCAGCGCGGCGTCGATGGCGGCGCGATCCTTGAGATCGCCCTGCACAAAGGCGGCGTCCGGGTGGACGGCATCGCGGTGCCCCTGGTAGAGGTTGTCAAAGACGACGACTTCCTCGCCGCCCTTGATCAACTGTTCGACGGTGATGCTGCCGATATAGCCGGCGCCGCCGGTCACGAGAACTTTCATTTGATATCTTCCTCGCACTATGCGCTGATATGGTGGTCGATGGCCGCCACTGCTGCACACAACCTGGCGCTGCGTACAGGCAGCCGAAGCATGGCCACGCAATTGAATCAATACTGTCTACGGATTCTATCAGATCGCGCCATGATTTCGCATTTCGATTCGCTGACTATTACTGGCGCCGAATATCTTGTGCGGGGTAATAATCCATGTGGCTGACTGCTTTGACAGCCGCTAGTGAATGCTATTATGATTCTGTTCGGGAACATGACTGTTTCCTGTACACAGTCGCAGTGACCAACAATACCGAACATCGATAGAAAAATCGCAGTTGCTGGAAACGAAAGCAGTCGCCGGTGCACTCCCTTGTGCCCGACATCGCTTTTGTCCATATAGTTTCGTACGTTTCCGTCAAACCGTATTTCACAACTATGGAGGCTGTAAAATGCACAAAAAACTGCATCGCGCGCTTTCGCTGTTGGTGGTGCTTGCCGTAATCGCAAGCATCGCAATGGCATGCGCCGCCCCGGCAGCAGCGCCGGCAACTGGCGGCGAAGCTGCACCTGCCGCCGAGCAGGCCGCCCCGGCCGGCGAGAAGATCAAGGTCGGTCTGTCCTTCTCTGACTTCGCCACCGAGCGCTGGAAGAATGAAGAAGTCATTCTGCGTGGCCTGCTCGAAGAAAAGGGCTACGAAGTCCTGAGCCAGGAAGCCAATCAGGATGTCAAGCTCCAGAACGACCAGATCGACAACATGGTCAGCCAGGGCGTCAAGGCCCTGATCATTGTCGCGCAGGACGGTGATGCCGCCGTGACTGCCGTCGACAAGGCTGCCGATGCCGGCGTTGCCGTCGTCGCCTATGACCGCCTGATCAAGAGCCCCAAGATCGCCGGCTATATCTCCTTCAACAACGTTGAGGTAGGTCGCCAGCAGGCTGACGGCGTCATGACTGCGCTCGACATTGCCAACTGGGACGTGGCCGCCAATGGGCCGGCGCGCGTTGTCAAGCTGGGTGGCAGCCCGACCGACAACAATGCCATTCTGTTCCGCCAGGGCCAGGACGAGATCGTCGATCCGCTGGTCGAGGCCGGCACCGTCGAGATCGTGGCCGATCAGTGGGTCGAGAACTGGGACCCCGCCAATGCGCTCAAGCTCATGGAGAACATCCTGACCGGCGCCAACAACGACGTCGATGCAGTCGTGGCCTCGAATGACGGCACGGCGCTGGGCGCGTTGCAGGCATTGAGTGCGCAGGGTCTGGCAGGCGTCGTGCCGATCTCCGGCCAGGACGCCACCGCCGACGGCTGCAACAGCATCGTCAAGGGCGAACTGACCGTGTCGATCCTCAAGGACATCCGCAACCTGGCCCCGATCGCCGTCGACATGGTCGACAGCATCGTGAACGGGCAGGCAGTGGAAGGTATGGAAGAGTACTCGCTGGCTGAGTTGACCCTCAACGACGCGCTGCAGGGCAACGTCAAGGCGCTCTTCCTCCCGGTCGAGCAGGTCAACAAGGATAACGTAGTTGCGCTATGCGTCGACAACGGCTTCCAGGCATATGACGACGTCTTCCGCGACATCCCTGAAGATCAGCGCCCGCCCAAGCCCTGATCGCATGTAGCAGATGAACCAGGCCCGGCGTTCAAATCATGACGGACGCCGGGCCTATCTATATGACTACGCCGGGAGCTCACCTTCCGGATGCCTGCCACGCAGGCGCGCCGACCGGATCTACCTGGTCCAGAGGAGCAAGCAGTGAGCGACGACATTATTCTCGATATCCAAAATGTAACGAAACGCTTTCCGGGCGTAACCGCGCTGGACAATGTCTCGATCCAGATACGCCGCGGCGAAATTCACGGCTTGTGCGGCGAAAACGGCGCGGGGAAATCGACGCTGATGAAAATCCTGTCCGGCGTATATCCCTTTGGGACCTACGAAGGCAGCATCATCTATGAAGGCAAGGAACTGAATCTTGGCGTCGGGGCCATCCGCCAGGCGCGCGATGAGGGCATCGCTATTGTCTACCAGGAGTTGACGCTGGTTCCCCATATGACCGTGGGTGAGAACGTTTACCTGGGCAAAGAGCCGGTCGAGAGAGGTACGATCGACTGGAGCAAGCTCTACGCCGATACACGCGACATTCTGGCGAAATATCGGCTGGAAGTGACGCCCCAAGCGATCGTCAGGCACCTGGGCGTCGGCAAGATGCAGATGGTGGAAATTGCCAAGGCGCTCTCGGAAAATGCAAAAATCTTGATTCTTGACGAGCCAACCAGCGCGCTGACAGAGAGCGAAATCAATAAGTTGATGGAGATTCTGGAGAATCTGCGCAGCCATGGCGTCACCTGTATCTACATTACGCACAAACTCGATGAATTTTTCCGCATCACGGATTCGGTGACAATCTTGCGCGACGGCAAAACCGTCACGACGCAGCCCACTCGCCAGCTTACTCAGGAAAAGCTGGTCAGCTACATGGTCGGCCGCGAAATGAAGGAGCGCTTCCCGCGCAGCCAGCGCCGGCCGGGTGAAGTCATGTTTGAAGTCACGGATTTGCAGGCTGTCGACCCGGATGAGACCAGCCGCAAAGTGCTCGACGGCGTGTCGTTCAATCTACGCCGCGGCGAAATCCTGGGCATCGCCGGGCTGATGGGGTCGGGGAGAACGGAGCTCGTCACCACCATCTTTGGCGAATATGGCAAGATTACCGGCGGCACCATCAAACTGGAAGGGCGCGAGCTGAGTATCACCGGTGCGCGCGATGCCATGCATAAAGGGATCAGCCTGGTGCCGGAGGATCGCAAAGGGCAGGGGCTTGTGCTGATGCAGTCGATCCTGAAGAATATCTCGCTGGCAAACCTGGATCAATTCTCCGGTTTCATGCGTATAGACGGCGATGCCGAACTGGTAGCGGCTACGCGGCAGGCCAAGGCGCTGGCCGTGAAGGCGCCCAACCTGGAGGCCCGCGTCGAGTCACTTTCAGGCGGCAACCAGCAAAAGGTCGTTATCGCCAAGTGGCTCCTCTCCAACCCCAAGATTCTCATCATGGATGACCCCACGCGCGGCATCGACGTAGGCGCCAAGTACGAAATCTACAAGCTGATGAACGACCTGGCCGAACGCGGCGTGTCGATCATCATGATTTCGAGCGAACTGGAAGAAGTGCTGGGGATGAGCGACCGGGTGATGGTCATGCATGAAGGGCGCTCGACGCGCACACTCGATATTGCCGAGGCCAACCAGGAGCGCATCATGGCGCTGGCCACCGGCATTGCTGATGAACTTGTGCCTGCTTAATCCGACTCAGGAGTAAATTCTATGGCCGTCTCGACAAATGTCAATGCACCAAAACCTGCTTCAGGGCTTGGCGCCGAATTGGGCAGGCGCTTTCGTTCCAATATCCAAACTTACACGATCATTCTGGCCCTGGTGGCAATCTGGATTCTCTTTGCCGTCCTGACCAACGGCGCCTTTTTCTCGGCGCAGAATGTGTCGAACCTGTTCCGCCAGATGACCGTCACGTCATTCCTGGCAATCGGCATGGTCTTTGTCATCGTGACCGGCAACATCGATCTTTCGGTGGGCAAGCTGGCCGGTTTCGTGTCGGTCGTTGCCGCCTATTTTCAGGCCAACGTCTGGTACCAGATGATTCCGGACCAACCGCTGCTGGCTGCTATTCTCTCCATCATCATCGGCGTTGGGGTTGGCGTGCTCTTCGGCGTGTTACAAGGATACATTATTGCGTATCTGAATGTTCCTGCATTCATCGTGACGCTGGGCGGCATGTTCGTGCTCAATGGCTTGATTCTGCTTGTGACGCAAGGCAAGACGATCCCGGCCAATCAGCCCTATTTCTCAGAAATCGCGCAAGGATATCTTCCGCCGCTGGCCGGGTGGATCATAGCGGGAATTGTGGTCGCCTTTCTATTCTGGAATATGTTCCGCAGCCGGCGCAGCCGGGCACGCCACGGCTTTGAATTGCCCAACCTGGCACTCGAACTGGTGACAACTATCTTCTTCTCATTGCTCGTCATTGGTTATGTGTACTGGGTAAATCAGTATCGCGGCATTCAGACGCCGGTGCTGCTGCTGGCGATTACCGCCATCATTATGGCGTATGTCTCCAACAATACGCGCTTTGGCCGTTATGCCTATGCCATCGGCGGCAATCGCGAAGCGGCGCGTCTATCCGGCATCAACATCCGGCGCAGCATCTTCCTGATCTTCATTTTGATGGGCTTGCTGTCAGGTATCGCCGGCATCGTGCTCGCCTCGTATGTTGGCTACGGCACGACAGCCGCCGGCCAGGGCTACGAGCTGGACGCCATTGCCAGCGCCATCCTCGGTGGTACGTCGACATTGGGCGGCGTTGGCACCGTATTTGGTGCGCTCATCGGCTCGCTGATCATGTCGAGTCTGACCACCGGTCTGCAGATGCTGAACGTTGCCCCGGCCTGGCAGTATCTGGTCAAGGGCGGCGTACTGGTCCTCGCCGTCTACGCCGACGTCTACTTCAAACGCAATCGCTAACTTGTGGCCATACCACATCTGGTCTTCAAAGGGCGGGGGAGAGTACTCCTCCGCCTTTTCTGATCGATCTTCGATTGGCCAGCTTCAGGCAGCAGAAGCTACGGCCGGCTCTACCATGTCGTACAGGGCGACACCCACCTCCTGAAACAGGTCCTCAGGCACCCCCTGCGGCGCCAGGATGCGCAGAAAGCGCTCCTGCAAGGTGCAGGTGATGGGCGTCGAACGGTTCAACTCGCCGTCCAGGTGGTAGGGTTGCGCCGGCTCGGACTCGACGATGACGTGGCGCCCGGAGAAGCAGAGGATGTCGTTGCGGTCGTAGTGGCGCCCGGCCACGATCTGCGCGCTGTGCAGCATCATGCGCGGCGAATAGCGTCCCGGCAGGATCCACACCTCCAGCTTCCCATCGTCGAGGACGCTGTGCGGGCTCAGGTTGAAGAGGCCCCCGGCATAGAGCCGCGTATTGCAGACCGTGACATTGAGGAAGTCGCCTTCGATGGTCTCGTTGTCCACGGAGATACGCATGTGCGCGCCGCGATAGAAGAGAAACGGCATCGTCGCCTTGGCCACGTAGCCGGCCATCCCAAAGCGCTTGAGCAGGCGCGAGCGCGGCTCCACGCGCTCGACGATGCGGCTGTCGATCCCCACGGCCGCCCACAGCATGAACGAGCGCCCGTTGCTGCACTCGCCCACGTCCATCTGCTGCACCGTGCCGGCCAGCAGCCGCTCGGACGCGTCCAGCAGCCAGTGCGGGTCGCCGCCGTCGGGCGTGGGCAAGCCCAGATCGCGCGTCAGGCAGTTGGTCGTGCCGGCGGGCAGCGGCACGAGCACCGTCTGCGAGCCGAGCAGCCCGTTGGCGACCTCGTGCAGCGTGCCGTCGCCGCCCGCCGCCAGCACGAGTTGGTGCCCGGCGCGCACGGCCGCCGCCGCCAGGATTGTGGCATGGGCCGGGTATTCGGTCTGGCGCAGCGTCACCTCCCAGCCATGCTCCTGCCAATAACCGGCCGTGGCGTCGACGTTGTGCTGCCAGTCGTCAAAACCGGCGTGCGGATTATAGATGAGGGTAGCCTGCCGCGTATCGGTCATTGTCGCCACTCCTATGGGTGACCCGTGCCGCTTGCCGCAACGGTATCACCGAACGTGCCCGCTGCCGGTGACTGGGATTCCCAATCTCGACGCGCCGCGATCCATTGTACGGCGGGGCAGACGCTTTGGGAAGTTGCCGCAAATCACAAAACATGGGATGTGTCCCAGGATAAACAGGGATAAGTGTCACTTGGACACCTAACGCAAATACGCTATAGTTGGCACAGGCGCCGGCTGACTCCTCCCAGCGGCAAAAAACTAAAAAGGATGCATAAAGGACAAACAGACTATGCAAGATTATGCGATCCCAGAGTATGTCAAGAATGGCGAGTTGATCCGTTGGGTCGACGAGATGGTCGAGTTGTGTAAACCGGACCAGGTCC
Source organism: Caldilineaceae bacterium (assembly GCA_020634815.1). Taxonomy (GTDB): domain Bacteria; phylum Chloroflexota; class Anaerolineae; order Caldilineales; family Caldilineaceae; genus Caldilinea. Next base: position 52,928 of record JACKBA010000019.1, read on the forward strand.
ACTGGTGCGACGGCTCCCAGGAAGAGTACGACAGCCTGTGCGATCTGATGGTCGAAGGCGGTACATTCATCCGTCTCAACCAGGAAAAGCGCCCCAACAGTTTTCTCGCTCGCTCCCACCCAAGCGACGTCGCCCGCGTCGAGGACCGCACCTTTATCTGCTCGCTGAGCCGCAAGGATGCCGGCCCCACCAACAACTGGATGAACCCCCGCGACATGAAGGCCGAGTTGCGCAGCCGCTTTGACGGCAGCATGCGCGGTCGCACGCTCTACGTGATCCCCTTCAGCATGGGCCCCATCGGCTCGACCATCTCCCACATCGGTGTCGAGCTGAGCGACTCGCCCTATGTCGTCGTCAACATGCGCATCATGACGCGCATGGGGCGCGCAGTGGTCGAGACATTGGGCGACGGCGAATTCGTCCACTGCCTCCACTCGGTCGGTAGCCCGCTCGAGCCGGGGCAGCAGGATGTGGCATGGCCTTGCAACCCGGATCCGGCGCAGAAGTACATCGTTCACTTCCCCGAAGAGCGCTCCATCTGGAGCTATGGCTCGGGGTACGGTGGCAATGCCCTGCTCGGCAAGAAGTGCTTCGCCCTGCGCATCGCGTCCGTGCTGGCGCGCGAGCAAGGCTGGCTGGCCGAGCATATGCTTATCCTTGGCGTCAAGAGCCCGGACGGCAATAAGACCTATGTGGCCGCCGCCTTCCCCAGCGCCTGCGGCAAAACGAACTTCGCCATGCTCATCCCGCCCGAACCCTTCCAGAAAGACGGCTGGGAAGTGACGACCGTCGGCGACGACATCGCCTGGATCAAGCCCAACGCCGACGGCAAGATCTACGCCATCAACCCGGAAGCCGGTCTCTTCGGCGTGGCGCCGGGCACAAACGAGAAGTCCAATCCCAATGCCATGGCCTCGGTGACGGGCAACACGATCTTTACCAACGTGGCGCTCACCGACGACGGCGATGTGTGGTGGGAAGGGATGACCGACGCGGCGCCGGCCCACGCCATCGACTGGCAGGGCAATGACTGGACGCCGGACAGCGGGCGCAAGGCTGCCCATCCCAACGCGCGCTTCACGGCGCCCATCAGCCAGTGCCCTTCCGTCGACCCGGCCTACGACGACCCGAGTGGCGTGCCGATCTCGGCCTTCATCTTCGGCGGGCGGCGCAGCACCGTGGTGCCGCTGATTCACCAATCCTTCAACTGGGCCTTCGGCGTCTACGCCGCGGCGACCATGGGCTCGGAGATGACGGCGGCCGCGTTTGGCAAGGTCGGCGAAGTGCGGCGCGACCCCTTCGCCATGCTGCCCTTCTGCGGCTATCACGTCGGCGACTACTTCAACCACTGGCTGGACTTTGGCCGCCACATTCCGAACCCGCCGCGCATCTTCAACGTCAACTGGTTCCGCCGCGATGCCGAGGGCAACTTCCTGTGGCCGGGCTTTGGCGAGAACATGCGCGTGCTCAAGTGGATCGTCGAGCGCGTGCGGGGCAAGAGCCTGGGCGTCGAGTGCCCGCTGGGCTGGGTCCCGCGCTACGAGCACCTGGACTGGCGCGGCATGGAAGATTTCACCAAGCGCGATTTCGAGGCCATCATGAGCATCGACCGCGACGAGTGGATGCGCGAGATTGCGTCGCACGACGATCTTTTCTTCAAGCTCTACGACCGGCTGCCCAAGGAGATGACCTTCATCCGCGAGCTGCTGCTCTCCGGCCTGTGGCGCTCGCCCGAACACTGGAGCCTGAGCGAGCTCGAGTTCTTCGACGACGTCGGTTGATCTGCGGCAGGCCGTGACGCCTGCATCTTTCCGCCAGACCCAAGGCGCCCGGTCCCAAGTGGCCGGGCGCCTTCTTGCTGGGTGCGTGCGGTTCGCGCCGCTACGCCCCCAGCCGCCAATACCGGCACGGGCCGCGTGTTGCAGATCACCCATAGTCTGCGCTAGTCTTCTCCTGAATGTTCGATACCACCTCCGGCGACGGGAAAGAGAACGGGCGAGAGCATGAACAGACCAGACACCCTAAAACGGATAGGCGTCTTTACCAGCGGCGGCGACTCACAGGGCATGAACGCGGCAGTCCGTGCCGTCGTACGCGCCGGGCTCAATGCCGGCGCCGAGATCTATGCCATCTACGAAGGTTACGAAGGCATGGTCGCCGGCGGCCGCTACATCCGCCCGCTTGCCTGGTTCGACGTGGGCGGCATCTTGCAGCAGGGCGGCACGATCATCGGGTCGGCGCGCTCGCAGGAGTTCCGCACGCGTGAGGGCCGGCGCAAGGCCGCGTACAACCTCATCGAGAAAGGCATCGACGCGCTCGTCGTCATCGGCGGCGACGGCAGCCTCACGGGCGCCAACCTTTTCCGCCAGGAATGGCCGGAGCTGCTGGCCGAGCTGGTCGCCGAGGGCAGGCTGGCGCCGGACGTGGCAGACGCACACCCGAACCTGGCCATCGTCGGGCTGGTCGGCTCCATCGACAACGACATGTTCGGCACCGACATGACCATCGGCGCCGACACCGCGCTGCACCGCATCATCGAGGCGCTCGACTCCATTGCCTCCACCGCGGCCAGCCACCAGCGCTCCTTCGTGGTCGAAGTCATGGGACGCCATGCCGGCTACCTGGCGCTCATGAGCGGGCTGGCCTCGGGCGCCGACTATGTCTTCATCCCCGAAAACCCGCCGCCCGACGGCTGGGAAGAGGAGATGTGCGCCACGATCCATGCCGGCCGCGAGCGCGGGCGGCGCCACAATACCGTCATCGTGGCCGAGGGCGCCATCGACCGCCACGGCAACCCCATCGAGAGCGAGTACGTCAAGCAGGTGCTCACGGAACAGCTTGGCGAAGATACGCGCGTCACGCTGCTGGGGCACGTGCAGCGCGGCGGCTCGCCCAGCGCGTTCGACCGCAACATGAGCACGATGCTCGGCGCGGCAGCGGTCGAGTACGTCAACGCCGCCACGCCCGACGACGAACCGCAACTCTTTGGCATCCGCGACAACGAAGTCATGCACTCGCCGCTCATGGAAAATGTGCGCAAGACGCAGATGGTGGCCGAGCTGATCAAGGCGGGCAACTACGACGAGGCCATGGCTATGCGCGGCCGCGGCTTTGTGGAGTCCTATGAGATTTTGCGCACGCTGGTGCAGGCACAGCCCCGTCCGGCCGACCCGCACCGGCAAGGCAAGCGCCTTGCCGTCATGCACCTGGGCGGCCCCGCACCGGGCATGAACACGGCCGTGCGCGCGGCCGTGCGCCTCGGCCTCGATCGCGGCCACACCATGCTTGGCGTGCGCAACGGGCTGGCCGGCCTGCTCAACGGCACCATCGAGGAGATGGGCTGGATGAGCGTGCACGGCCTGGTGGCGCGCGGCGGCGCCGAACTGGGCACCAGCCGTCACGCCGCCAGCCCCGCCGACTTCCCGCGCATCGCCCAGCGGCTGGCCGAGCACCGCGTCGAGGGGCTGCTGATCATCGGCGGCTGGATCGGCTACGAGTTCGCCTACCAGCTTGCCACCCACGCGCAGGAATACCCGGAATTTGCCATCCCGGTCGTCTGCATCCCCGCCTCGATCAACAACGACCTGCCCGGCACCGAGATTTCGATCGGCGCCGACACCGCGCTCAACACCATCGTCGAGGATGTGGACAAGATAAAGGAGTCGGCCGTTGCGTCGCAGCGCTGCTATGTGGTCGAGGTCATGGGTCACGACTGCGGCTACCTGGCACTCATGAGCGGGCTCGCCTCGGGCGCCGAGCGCGTCTACCTGCCGGAAGATGGCATCACGCTCGACGACCTGCGCCACGACGTGCGCGAGATGGTGGATGGCTTCCGCCACGGCAAGCGCCTCGGCCTCGTCGTACGCAGCGAGCACGCCGACCCCTACTACACGACCCAATTCCTGGTCTCGCTCTACGAGAAGGAAGGCGGCGATCTCTTCGATGCGCGGCCGTCGATTCTCGGCCACACGCAGCAGGGCGGCCGGCCGTCACCCTTTGACCGCATCCAGGCCATTCGCCTGGCCGCGGTGGCGCTGGAACGGCTCGTCACCCTGGCCGAAAGCGGCGCCCACGAGTCGACCGCCATCGGCCGCGAGAACGGCAAGCTCAAGTTCAACGACCTGCGCGACATGCCGGCCCTGGTGGAGCCGAAGCTGCATCGCCCCAAGGTGCAGCGCTGGATGGCGCTGCGCGGGCTGGAGCGCAAGATGGCCGAGTACGATCCGCCGCGCCGGGACAAGCCATGACGCACCCGGCGATCCGCCTCGTCGCCATCGACGTGGATGGCACGCTGCTCAATTCGGCGCACACGCTCGGCACGGGAAACCGGCACGCGCTGCAAGCCGCGCTGGCCGCCGGCGTCCACATCACCCTGGCCACGGGGCGGCAGTACGTCTACATCGCGCCGCTGGTCGCCGAGCTGGGGCTGCACAGCCCGCAGATCACATCGAGCGGCGCGGTCATCACCCTGCCGGCGAGCGGGGAGATGCTCCACGCCGACCGCATTGCCCGCGAGGATGCGGCGGAGACGATCCGGCTGGGCGAGGAACTGGGCATCACGCTGGTGGTCGTGCAGAATGGCAAGACCTATGCGCGGGCCATCAACGCCGACATCGAGCACATGCTGACCTACGGCGACCCGCGGCCGCACGTGGCGCCGGATTTGCTTGCGACGCTCGACCTGCCGCCGACCAACATCAAGGCCATCGCCTACCGGCAGGACGAACTCTATGCCAGGGCCGAGGCGGAATTTCAGCGGGCGCTGGGCAGCCGGCTCAACATCTTCCGCTCGGTGCCCTACTACCTGGAGTTTTCGCCCAAGAGCATCTCCAAGGGAACGGCGCTGCGCCGTGTCGCCGACTACGTGGGTATCGCGCAGAGCGAGATTCTTGCTATCGGCGACGGTCACAACGACATTGCCATGTTCGAGGCCGCCGGTCTGTCGGTCGCAATGGCCAATGCCGGCGACGACGTGAAACGACACGCGACTGCGATTACGGCACACTGCGACGAAGACGGCGTAGCCCGTGCAATCGAGCGCTTTGTGCTCCGCAGCGCATAACATCATACGAATAGTGATTGGGAGGATACGATGGGTGAAGGACGTATGCACGAGCCGGTCAAGCCGGTGGCGTTGATCATCATGGACGGCTGGGGCATCCGCGAGATGACGGAGGCCAACGCCGTGGCGCTGGGCAACACGCCCAACTACGACACCTGGGAGCGCACGCGCGAGCGCTGTGTGCTCGATGCGTCGGGGCTGGCCGTGGGGCTGCCCGAGGGGCAGATGGGCAACTCCGAGGTCGGCCACCTCAACCTGGGCGCCGGTCGTATCGTCTACCAGGATTTCACGCGCATCAACATGGCCATCGAGGATGGCTCGCTGGTGCGCAACGACGTAGTGGCGGCGGCGCTGGAGGGCGTCAAGGCGCGCGGGACCAAGCTGCACCTCATCGGCCTCTTTAGCGACGGCGGCGTGCACAGCCACATCAATCACCTTTTTGCGCTCATCGACATCGCCAACGCGGCCGGGGTTACCCCCGTGCTGCACATCATCACCGACGGCCGCGACACGCCGCCGGAGAGCGGTCTCGTCTTTGCGCGTGCCCTGGAGGAGAAGCTGAAGACGGCCAAGGCGCTCGTCGCCTCGGTGAGCGGGCGCTACTACACGATGGATCGCGACCGTCGCTGGCCGCGCACCGAGCTTGGCTATCGCGTCATCGCCGAGCACCAGGGCGCCGAGGGACGCACGGCCCCGTCGGCCGTGGCCGCGCTGGAACGCTCCTATGCCGATGGCGTGACCGACGAGTTCGTGCTGCCCGTCGCCATTGACACGGGCGCCGCCGACGGCACGGTGCAGCCGGGCGACTGCCTGCTCTTCTACAACTTCCGCGCCGACCGCGCCCGCCAGATCAGCACGGTCTTTGCCTTCGCCGATTTCGACGGCTTTGCGCGCGATTTCATCCCCGACCTCGACCTACTCACGATGACGCGCTACGATGACAAGCTGCCGGCCAACGTCATCTTCCCCGACGTCGAGCTGCGCAACCCGCTGGCCGAGGTGCTCAGCCAGGCCGGTCGCCTGCAATTCCACGCCGCCGAAACGGAGAAGTACCCGCACGTGACCTACTTCTTTAACGGCGGCAACGAGACGCCGGTTGCCGGCGAGTCGCGCCACCTGGCGCCGTCGCCCAAGGTCGCCACCTACGACCTCCAGCCGGAGATGAGCGCGTACCCGCTCACCGAGGCGGTGCTGGCGCGCATCCGCGAGCACGACGACGACTTCATCCTCGTCAACTTTGCCAACCCGGATATGGTAGGCCACACGGGCGTGCTGGCGGCGGCGATCAAGGCCGTGGAGACGGTGGACGAGTGCGCGGGCAAGGTGGTCGAGGCCATCGTGGCCAAGGGCGGCGTGGCCATCGTCACGGCCGACCACGGCAACTGCGAGCGCATGCGCGACCTCATCACCGGCGAGCCGCACACCTACCACACCACGCAGCCCGTGGCCTGCTTCGTCATCGGCGATGGCTACTACGCGCTGCGCCCGCGCGGCATCCTGGCCGACGTCGCGCCGACGGTGCTCGACCTGCTCGGCCTCGACCAGCCGGAGGAGATGACCGGCGCCAGCATGATCGACGGGTACATCAAGTCGATGGCCTGACCTCCTGCAAATGAGCCAGCCGGCGATCTCGCACCAACTGCGGCTGCTGCGCACGCTGCATGTCGTGGCCGCGCGGCGCCAGGGCAAGCATGTCTTTTACCGGCTGGACGACGAACACGTCGAGGCGCTTTTCGCCCAGGCGCTGGCACACGTGGAGCACGAATAGCGCGATGAGCGAGACACAGCAGATCTACCGCATCAAGGGGATGGACTGCGCCGACTGCGCCCGCACCATCGAGGCGGGCGTGGCGCGGCTGGAGGGCGTCGAATCCTGCACGCTCAACTACGCGGCGGCGCGACTGACGGTCGCGGGTGACATCGCGCCGGAAGTTGTCACGGAGCGGGTGCGGGCGTTGGGCTATGCCGTCGACGATGGCCCCGGCGACGCGGCCGAAGCCGCACCGCCCTGGCTCGCCTGGCTGCCCGAGCAGGGCGCGGGCGGCTTCGTGCGCTACCTGCTCTCGCGCCGCGCCACGGCCTTCGCCCTGCTGGGCGCGCTGCTGATCCTGCCGGGGCTCATCTTCGTCGAGCTGCTGCCCATGCTGGGGCTGAGTAGCCCGCTCTTTTCCGTCACGTCGCTGGCCGCCCTGGTCGTGGCCGGTTATCCGGTCGCGCGCAGCGCGTGGCAGTCGCTGCGCATCAACCATCGCATCACCATCAACCTGCTCATGACCATCGCGGCGATCGGCGCGGTGATCATCGGCGCGTATACCGAGGCCGGGCTGGTCATGGTGCTCTTTGCCATCGGCGAGGCGCTGGAAGGCTACACCATGGAACGGGCGCGGCAGTCGATCCGCTCGCTCATGGAGGTGGCGCCAGCCGAGGCGCTGGTGCTGCGGCCGTGCATCGACTGCCAGGGGCATATGGGCAAGGACGGCTACAGCGGCGGGCCGTGTCCCTTCTGCGGCGTCGAGGAGCAACTCGTACCGGTGGCGGAGTTGGTCATCGGCGACACGATCGTCGTCAAGCCGGGCGAGCGCATCCCCATGGACGGGCGGGTGACGCAAGGCATGTCGGCCGTCAACCAGGCGCCGATCACGGGCGAGTCGACGCCGGTGGAGAAGGCGCCGGCTGACGAAGTCTTCGCCGGCAGCATCAACGGCGACGGCGCGCTCGAAGTCGCGGTCACCCACCTGGCAGAGGACAACACGCTCAGTCGCATCATCCGCATGGTGGAGGAGGCACAGGAGCGCAAGGCGCCGGCTGAGCGCTTTGTCGACCAGTTTGCCCGCTGGTACACGCCGGCCGTGGTCGTCCTGGCGGCGCTGGTGGCGGTGCTGCCGCCGCTCGTGCTGGGCGCGCCCTTCTGGGGCGAGCAGGGCTGGTTCTACCGGGCGCTGGCGCTGCTGGTGATCGCCTGTCCGTGCGCGCTGGTGATCAGCACGCCCGTCACGATCATCAGCGCCATCAGCAACGCCGCGCACAACGGCATCCTGATCAAGGGCGGCGCGCACCTGGAGGCGCTGGCAACGCTTCAGGCCGTGGCCTTTGACAAGACCGGCACGCTCACCGCCGGCCAGCCCGACGTGATCGCCGTGCGTGCGGTGAACTGCCTCGACCCGCAGGGCTTTTGCGCGCCGTGCGACGATCTGCTGGCGTTGGCCAGCGCGGTGGAACGGCGCAGCGAGCATCCGCTGGCGCGCGCGATCGTGCGGGCGGCGGAGGAGCGCAACGTGTTGGCCGCCTACCCCGCCGCGGAGCGCGTGACTGCGCTGCCCGGTCGCGGCGTCAGCGGTGCGGTGGCGGGCCGGCAGGTCGTCATCGGCAGCCACAGCTACTTCGACACGGCCGTCGCCCATGCGCCCGAGGTTTGCGACGCGGTGGCGCAGGCAGCGAGCCGCGGGCACACGCCCATGCTCGTCGGCGAAGATGGCGCATATCGCGGCTATGCCGTGCTGGCCGACCGCGTGCGCCCATCGAGCCGGGCCGCGATTGCCGCGCTGCATGAAGCCGGCATCCGCCACACGGTGATGCTGACCGGCGACAACGCAGCCACGGCGCGCACCATCGCCGACGCGGCGGGCATCGACGCAGTGCATGCGGATCTGATGCCGGCGCAGAAGGTGGAGATCGTGCGCCAGTTGCTGGCGGAGTACGGCGCGGTCGGCATGGTCGGCGATGGCGTCAACGACGCGCCGGCGCTGGCCACGGCGACCGTGGGTATCGCCATGGGCGCGGGCACGGCGCAGGCGCTGGAGACGGCCGACGTGGCGCTGCTGGGCAACGACCTGGGCAAGCTCGCCTACGCCGTGCGGCTGGCGCAGCACGCGCTGCGCACCGTGCGCTTCAACATCGCGCTCTCGATCGGCATCAAGCTCTTCTTCCTGGCCCTGGTGCTGCTGGGCTATGGCAGTCTCTGGCTGGCCGTGCTGGCCGACGTCGGCGCGGCGCTGGTCGTCACGCTCAACGGCATGCGGCTGCTGCGCTGGCGCGGCGCGTAAGGCGACGCTGCCTGGTTCAGAGTCAGGTAGAAAGGCCTCACTACGAAGACACGAGGAGCACCAAGGGGCACAAAGAAACATTTGGCAGATCCTTCGTGCTCCTTAGCGCCCGTTGTGACTTTGCGGTGAGGCGTTTCAACCCACCTTCTAGCCTATTTTGGTGATGCGGCGCACGGTGCTTTCGCCGTTCTTGAGGTCGATGCGCAGCCCCAAATTCATCCACGCCTGGCCGGAGCGCACCTCGTCAAAGCCTTCGATGGCGTAGCGCGCGTCACGGTCCAACCCGCGCAGGAAAACAGGTGGGATGCGCGCCGGCTCGGGGATGTGCACGCGGAAGGCGAAGAGCACGCTTTCAGCCTTGTCCTTGCTCACATATTGCACGGCCGTGAAATCCTGACTCTGCGCGGGCAGCAGGCGGTACTGGTCGCCCAGTTGTACGATGGGGCGAATCTCCTTGTAGAGCGCGATCAGCTCGGCGCCGGTGGCCAGGTCGGACTCTGCCCACTTGAGCAGGTCGTCGCTGATGCCCAGCACGCCCATCATGCTGACGTGGAAGCGGAAGGGCAGCGACAGGAGCGGGCGACCCATGTGCGTCACCTGCGACTCCATGGTGATGGCCGGCATGAGTTGCGAGAAGCCTTCCTGGATGCCGAGCCGCGCTGTCGCCTCGGTGTTGTCGCTCACCCAGAACTGGTCGACCATACGCAACATGCCATAGTCGACGCGCCCGCCGCCGCCCGAGCAGCTCTGCCACAGCACCTGCGGATGGCGCTGCGCCAGAGTACTCCACACGTGGTAGACGCCTTCCACGTAGCGCACCCACAGCTCGCGCGCATCGCCCGGCGCATCGGGCCAGCCCGGCTCGCTGACGTTGCGGTTCATGTCCCACTTGATAAAGGTGATGTTGTGCTCGCCGAGCAGCCGGTCCAGCAGGTCGATGAGGTACTCCTGCACATCGGCGCGACCGAGGTTCAGGATGAGCTGGTTGCGCATCTCCGAGCGCGCCCGCGTGGGGAAGTGGATGACCCAGTCGGGGTGGGCACGGTATAGTTCGCTGTCGGGATTGACCATCTCCGGCTCGAGCCACAGGCCGAAGTCCATGCCCAGCGCATTGACGCGCGCGATGAGCGGCTTGATGCCATTGGGGAATTTCACCTCGTCCGGCCACCAGTCGCCCAGCCCGGCGTTGTCGACGGTGCGGCCATGAAACCAGCCGTCATCCATGACAAAGAGTTCGACGCCCATCTGTGCGGCGCGTTCGGCCACGGCCATCTGCGAGGCCTCGTTGACGTCGAAGAAGACCGCTTCCCACGAATTGTAGAGCACGGGATGCAGCGTCTTGCCGTGGGGCAGGCGCGTGCGCGCGTAGTCGTGCAGCGTGCGTGAGGCCGCGCCAAAGCCATCGACGGTATAGCCGGCAATGCTGGCCGGCGTGGTGAAGGTCTCGCCCGGGTTGAGGCGCCAGGCGAAGTCCCAGTCGTTGAGACCGATGCCGACGCGCGTGGCGCCGTATTCGGTCACTTCGGCGGCCAGCTTCCAGTTGCCGCTCCACGCCAGCACGCCAAACCAGACCTCGCCCTGCTCCTCGCCGGCGGCGCCGCGATCGAGCGCAAACCAGGGGTTGGCCGTGTGGCTGGTCGTGATGCGCCGGCTCTCCTTGACCTTCACGCCCGGCTGGAGCACCTCGCGGCGGATCTGCCATTCCTCGAACCAGCGGCCGAAGAGATGCGACAGGCGGTACTCGCCGCCCCACGGCAGGTGCCACAGCGCCGACCAGGCGCGCTCCAGCGTAACGGGCGCATCGCCCATGTTGGCGATCTCGGCCCAGCGCTCGATGAGATCGTGCGCTTCGTGGACACGGTAGCCCAGCGTGACCGTGAGCGGGTAGTCCGCATCGCGCAGCGTGACGCGCAACTCGGGCGTCGCGCCGTCGCTGACCGTGGCGCCGGCAAAGCGCAACACCGTGTCGCGCACGCCGTCGGCATTGGTGAGCTTGAGACACGGCTCGGTGTAACTTGGACCGGCGTAGGCCGGGTATTCGGCGGGCAACATGTGCGCCGCGCCGCTGAATGAGGCCCAGTCGCCTGTCTGGGCAATGGCCGGGTAGTCGCCGGCAAAGGGCAGGCGCGCGCCCCAATAGACGTGCTCCGGCAGGCCCTGCGCGCCGACGCCGCAGGCGTAGGCCGTGTGTTCAGTTTCGAGAATCCAATAATTGTCACGCACCAGGATCGGCATGAATGGTTCCTTTGCGAACTCTGTTTCTTTTTATTGGGGGCGAGTAATGGTGAGATGGTGGCCGGCGGCGGGGTTATCGACCACAGAAGTCGCCCCATCGGGCCAGCGAACAGCCAGTTCTTCGAGCATGGCCCCGGCGGGAATGCCAAAGTGGAGCTGCGTCGCATCACCGGAGAGGTAGCCGCTCACGGCGCGTACGTCGCGCACCAGCGTGCCGCGGTCGGTTTCAAGGGTCACGACGGCGCCGAGTGCATAGGGATTGGCCGGTCCCGGCCAGCGCAGGTCGAGCGTGAGCGCCGTGCCTGCCGCACACAGGCGGTTCTCGAAAAGCTGAGCCGGGCTGTTCAAGTTGTTGACGACGACATCCAGGTCGCCGTCGCCGTCGAGATCGGCCATGCTCATGCTGCGGCCGCTGCGCGTCGAGCCCAGCCCCCACTCGGCGGCGGGCAGGAATTGGCCGCGGCCATCGTTGCGTAGCGCCTGGTTTTCCTCGACCAACTCGCCGCCGGGCAGGTAATCGAGCAGGTCGCCGGCGATCATGCCGTTGACGACGTAGAGGTCGAGATCGCCGTCGGTGTCGAGATCGCCAAACTTGCCCGACCAACTCCAGCCGGTGGCGTCGATCTTGCGGCTGTAGCCCTCGTTGACAAAGCGATCGCCGCGCCAGGATTGGAGCACATTCTCCGATAGCTGCGGGTCGTCGCGCAGGCGGGTCTTTTCGGCGGCGTTCATCAGCGGCACCCACTGCGCCATCACCTGCGGGCCGATGGTGGAGGGCTTCATGTCGGTGGCGAAATACTCGGTAGAGCCGTCGCCATCCAGATCGCCGCGGTCGATGCTCATGGTGCTGTGGGTGGTGTCTTCAAAGAAGTCGGCCGGCTCCCAGCCGCCATCCGCGCCTTGCAGCCAGACCTGGTCGAACTCGTCGAAGTCGTTGCCGACCCAAATGTCGAGGCGGTCATCGCCGTTGAGATCCCACAGGCTGATGGCCAGCGCCTGCGCGGTCTCGGCGAGTTGCTGGCGCTGCCAGCTTCCGTCTTGTTGCAGGTAGACGTTGACGCCGGCCGGCGCATCAAAGAGGTAATTGCTGCCGGACTCCACCTGACGTCCGGCGTCGTAGGAGCCGGTGACGAGGTCGAGATCGCCGTCGGCATCGAGGTCGGCCCAGTTCATGGCGTAGGCGGGCTGGTTCATGCCAGGCAAGGGCAGCAAACTGAACGTGCGGTCGCCCATGTTGCGAAACACGGCCGGCGCGGCGACGCCATTGGTGGCCGTAATATCAAGAGCGCCGTCACCATCCACATCGACCAGGGCGATCGAGCGGGCGCGGCGGAAGATGCCAAGCTCCTGCCGGGTAAAGGTCAAGCCACCCTCGTTCCACAAAATCGCAAGCGGGCCGGCCAGATCGCCCAACACTATGTCTTCGTCGCCGTCACCGTCCAGATCGTTGATGGCCAGACCGCTGCCGTTGCTGTCGAAGAGGCGGGGAACAGGCAGTGCCGCCTGCGTCGTGTGCGGGAGGTCGTGGGCGACAAACGTGTCAGAACACGGGGAGCCGGGCTGTAACGGGCTGACCTGCACCTGCACGGCAACCTCGCTGCGCACAGCCTCAGCGCGCTCACCGGGTTGATCTGGGAACGCCGGAACGGCAGGTGCTACACATCCGCCAATGAAGACGAGCAGCGTCAATACCGTGATAGTCCGTAGGGAGATCGCCATCGTGATCATCAGGCAGCGTGGCGGATGGTAGAAGGTCAGGGGGTGACGGACACCACGAATGATGTTCGTCACCCCCTGATACTTACTCAGCGCGGAGGATTACTGGAAGACTGCGTTGACTTCTTCGTTGGCGGCCGGCAACACATCTGCCGCCTGGGCCTGGCCGAGCATGATGCTCTCCATCACCGGGTCAATGATGGCGGTGATCTGCGACGCGTTGTCCGTCACCGGGAAGAGGAAGGTGCCGTCTGGTTCGGTCGCCTGCAGCGTGAAGGCGGAGACATCCAGTCCCTTGCCTTCATAGGCAGCCAGAGCCTTGTCAACCGCCGACTGCTGCGCCGGGAAGACGACGCCGAACTCACCGACCTTGTCGGCGCATTCCTGCGAGGCGGCATACTTGACCCACTGCCACGCCTCGGCCGGATGCTTGGTGCCTACCCAGATCGAGTCGGCAAGACCGTTGAACATGCTCTTGCGGCCTTCCGGACCCTGGGCAGGCGGGCGAAACCAAACGGGAAGGTAGCGCCATTGTTGACGAAGGAACCGATCATCCAGGAACCATTGGCGTGCAGCGCGCCCAGACCACTGTTGAAGGCAGCCGAACCGCCCAGGCTGGTGACCTGCTCGAGCGGCATGATGAAGCCCTTCTTCATCAGGTCGGCATACCACTGGATCGTACCGGTGAAGCGCGGGTCGTCGTAGTTGTACTTGGTAGCGTAGAGTTCGTCGATATGGCGCCAGCCGGTCGTCGCGGCGAGCCAGCTCCACTCGGTCTGGCCGTAGCCTTCGCCCGCGCCGTTGATGATCAGGCCGTACTGCTTGACCTTGGTCGGGTCGAAGTCCGGGCTGAGGCCGTTGTTGCCGTTCTCGTCGACGGAGAGCTTGGCGATCAGTTCCTGGAAGGTGCCGCCGGACTCGAGGTCCCAGGTGGCGCTGTTCAGTTCATCCAGGGTGACACCAGCCGCATCCAGGGCATCCTGGTTGTAGACGATGGCGATGGTGTCCCAGTCCTTGGGCAGGCCAAAGCGCTTGCCGTCACGGGCCCACAGATCGGCCAACTGGCCGAGATAGACGCTCAGATCGACCTGGTCGGCATCCACGTAAGGCTGGATGTCGACGAGCTGTTCCTTGGCGGCGAACTCGGGATACTTGGCCAGGTGGTCGGTGAAGACGTCGGGCGCGGTGCCGGCAACCATGCCGGTCTGGATGTTGTTCCAGTAGTCGCCCCAGCCACTCTGCGTGATGTTGACCTTGATGTTGGGGTTGGCAGCCATGAACGCATCGGCACAGGCCTGATACGCCGGCAACTGATTTGAATCCCACAGCCAGTACTCGATGGTAACTGCATCACCGCTGGGCGCGGTCGAAGCAGCAGCGCCGGTGTCTGCAGCAGCGCCTGAATCGGCAGCCGGGGCTTGGGCAGCCGGAGCGGCCGCGCCACCGCATGCGCTCAGGACGGTGCCCAGAATCAGGAGCAGCGTCACCAAAATAGAGACCTTCTTCATACTTTTTCCTCCGATAGTGAAACTGAGAAACAGAAACCAACGACTGTATATTTTGGCAACCCGGCCAGGTGCGTTACAGCGACTTTGGCCCGGATAGACCACCAGATGTTTTCCTTCTCCTGCCCAAGCGCCGATCGGTAGAGCACAAGTGTCCGGCGCAGATGAGACCGAGGAGATGGGCGGATTATTTGAACCCGGTGAACTGGATCGAATCAAGAATCCGCCGGCCAAGCAACATGAAAATGATAAACGTCGGAATGATAGCCAATGTCGTACCCGCCATCAAGCCAGTCCAGTCGGGCGAACCCTGCGGCGTCTGCGAGCGGAAGATGCCAAGCGCCACGGTGAGCACGCGCACGCTCTCGTCGCTGCCGACGATCAGCGGCCACAGGTAGTTGTTCCAGGTGTTGATCAGCGTGACGATGGCAAGGGTGGTCAACGCCGGAATCGTCATGGGCACGACCACGCGCACAAACGAAACCCAGATGCTGGCGCCGTCGATGCGCGCCGCCTCCTCCACCTCGCGGTTGACGCCGAGAAAGAACTGGCGCAGAAAGAAGACGGCAAAGGGTGTCATGAGCAAGGTCGGTGCGGCGATGCCGATGTAGGTGTTGAGCAGTTGCAACTGGCGCACCAGGATGAAGTTCGGGATGGTGGTGACGATGCCGGGCACCATGAGCGCTGCAATGTAGATGGCGAACAGCGTATCGCGGAACGGGAAGCGCAGGCGGGCAAAGGCATAGGCGGCCATGGCGCTGAAGGTCACCTGGCCGGTAACCACGATGACAGAAACGATGACCGAGTTGAGAATCGAGCGGCCAAAGTTGATCGACTGGCCCGAACCACCCAGGGCAATCGCCGTCTGCGGGTCGACCAGCCCCAGCACACGCTGGAAGTTGATCAGCGTGAACTGTACGGGCAGCAACGAACTTGTATCCAGGAAGATTGCCTTGGACGAAGTCAACGCTGTGCGGATCATCCACCAGAAGGGAAAGAGCGTCACAAAGAGCAGGAGCGCCATGGCAATCCAGGCGAGAGTTCTTCCCCAGGGGAATGCACGCTTCGGGCGATAGGCGGTCTGTACTTGCGTCGTCATGAATAGGTTCCTTTTCTACATCAAGTCCGGAAGCATATCCGACTGGATTACATGTCCGACTCACCGGCCCGCATGATGCGCATCTGGACCATGCTCACAAAGATCAGGATTGCGAACAAGATGATGGAGATGGTCGTGGCGTAGCCCATGTTGAAGCGGGAGAAAGCCTGTTCGTAGATATACCAGTTCATGACCTTGGTGGCATTGACCGGCCCACCCTTCGTGGTGATGGCAATCGTGTCGAAAATCTGAAATGAGCCAATGACCGAAGTCACGACCACGAAGACCAGCACGGGGCGCAGTAGCGGCACGGTGACCTTCCAGAAGGTCTGCGATTCCGACGCGCCGTCGATGCTGGCTGCCTCATAGACCGAGCCGGGAATCGACTGGAGCCCGGCAAAGATGAGCAGCGCCGTGTAGCCCACATATTCCCAGATGTTGATCATGGCAATCGAGGGCATGGCCCACTGCGGCAGCCCCAGGAAGGCAATCATGGGCAGGCCGAGCGCCTTGAGCGCCACATTGACGATGCCGATGTTGGGATCGAGCAGCCATAGCCAGATGAGACCGACGACCACCGGCGGCATGAGCCAGGGGAGGATGATCAGCGCACGGATCACCATTGATTTCGTCAGCCGGTACATCATCACGGCGATGATCATGGCGAGGACCGTCTGCAGCGGGATGTTGAGCAGCACGTAGTAGACCGTGACGGACAGCGCGTTCCAGAACTCCTTGTCCTGAAAGAGCTTCACATAGTTCTCGATGCCGATGAATTTGGCCGGCCGCAGCAGGTCCCAGTTGGTGAAGCTGATCCACAGGCCGCGGATCGCCGGGACCGCATAGAAGACGGTGAAGCCGATCAGGCTTGGAAGAATGAAGAACAGCGCCGTCAGCGCTTCACCGCGATACAAGCGGCGCCGTGAAGTCGTGGCGGTGGCGCCGCCGGCCGTCCTTCCTGTCACCTGACTCTGTACGGACATAGTTCTCCTCACTTTTCTCCATCGATTTCCGGCGTATCTGCCAGCCACCGTGCAACTTCATGCGATAGCTGGGAGGGCGATACCGGCTTGACTAGATAGGCGGAGACCCCAAACTCAGTGCCTTTTCCGCGTTCATCGATCGAACTGCAAATGATGATGGGCAATGACGAATGTTCTACCTGGGCTCTGACCGATGCCAGCAACTGCCACTTGTCTTCCTCGGCGATGCCAAGTTCAAGGATGACGGCGCGGATTGGCTGCGTTCCCAGGATATCAAGCACATCGCCCGGCTGCTCCACGGCCACCACGTGCCAGCGCTTGCCCAACTCTCGCGCATATAGTTGCCTTGTGGCGCGATCCGGTTCCAGCAAGAGTAGCGACATAGTTCACTAACAGGGAAGTGGCCAAATGGTTCGAGCGAACAGGCAGCCGCAGGTTACGTCGAAAGCGCACGCCGGCAGGCCCACAGGTGGCTCGAGCTTGGATTGTATTCATGAAAACGGTTCTTGTGCAAAAGGAGTATACGCCACATATAGCCGCAGGTTCCGGTATAATTGGGCACGCAATCTGGATAATTGGAAACAATTCTTGGGCCGCTGGGCGTGTGGGTGGAAAAAGGCGCGCACGGTCAGAATGATGCACGGTAGGCGGCGGGAGATTGGCCGGTCTCCTTGCGAAAGGCCCGGCTAAAGTAGGCGGCATCGTTGAAGCCTACGGTGAATGCCACCTCCGTGACAGTGAGATCGCTGTGCTTGAGCAACTCACAGGCGCGCGCGATGCGGTACTCGCTCACATAGTCCCACAGCGCCATGCCGCATTGCTGGCGAAAGACGCGCGATACGTACGCGGGTGATACGCCGAGTTCGGCTGCAATCTGCTCGCGTGTGAGCGCGCCGGCATAGTTGTTGGCGACGAACTCCTGGACCCGCTCCACGAGTTGCAATGACATGCGGTCGCGTGGATGGCGCTGATGAATCGCATCCTGCGCCGGCGACTCCTTGCCCGTGATTTCCAAAGCAGACGCTTCCTTCGGAAGGAAGATGTGACAGGTCGTGCCGTGTCCCGGCTCACTCTCGATACTCAACTCGCCTTCGTGCAACTGCACCAGATGGTGGGCGATGGCCAGCCCCAGGCCTTGCGGCGCTTCCTCGCTAATCGGTGCGATGGCCTCTGCGGCCGGCCGGCTCTGCCGGATGCGCGCCAGCGTGGCGGATGTCATGCCGCGGCCGGTATCCTGCACCCACAGATGCACGTGACTGCCTGCATCTTCGGCGCCCAGGACAATCTGCCCGCGTACCGTGAAGCGCGCCGCATTGCTGAGCAGATTCATCAACACGTTGCGCAGCCGCACCGGATCCGCGTAGAGCGCAGGCAGTGCTGCCGGCACCTGCAAGCGCCAGCGCACCTCATCGTGATCGCCCAGTGTCTGCGACGCGGTGGTGAAAACGTCACCCAGCAGCTCCCCAACGTCAACCGGCTCGGGAAAGAGACGGAGCGTCCCGGTTTCAGCCTGCGCCAGGTCCAACAGATCGTTGATCAGACGGTGAAGGTCGCCGCCGCTGCGCTCGATGTAACGCAGGTCGTGCAATAGTTCGGACGGAAGCGGCACCCCGTACGGATTCGGCGTCGCCAGTGCGGCCTGGCAGTAGCCAAGGATCACATTGAGCGGCGAGCGTAACTGGTGGCTCACATTGGCCAGCAGGCGCGAACGAAGCAGCCCTGCCTGCACCGCTTCGGCACGCGCCTGGAGCGCCTGGGCATAGAGTTGGGCGTTGCGCATGGCGCTGCCGAACTCATCGGCCAGCGTCTGCAGCGCATCCAGTTCGGCCTGGTTGCGGACGACCCGGTTGAGACTGTGCAGATCGAGTATTCCCAAGATGCGCCCACCGACGCGGACGGGCAGGATCACGCGTGAACGAATGTCGGGCCAGCGCGGGTCAGGTGCATAGCGCCTGCTGTTGGAAGCGTCCGGAATGTAGATGCTCTGATTGTGGAGCAGGGCGTGGCCCAACGCGCCCGAACCGGCCAGCGTGACGTTTGCGCCGTCGTCGCTATTGCCCGAACGTTCCATGCGGGTCAGCGTTCGATCGCTGTGGGACCAGAGGTAAAAGTGGACACGCTCGTACGCATAGCGCGTGCCGATGATCTCCGCGGTCGTGGCCAGCAGCTCGTCCTGGTCCAGGATCACCCCGACGCGCTGGTTTAGTTCCAGGCTGGTTTCCATCTGCACCAGGCGCTGCTCTTCCAGTCGCCGGTTGACGTCGACGAGGCGGCTCGGCAGGTCAGCGATAAAGACCAGCTTGCGCACGGCAACCTGGGCCACATTTTCGGCCGTGACCAACTCGAACGAGTAGGGGAAGTGATCCGGCAGTGGGTCACCGGCGGCGGCGCGCAGGGCATACTCGGCCAAGTTGAAGCCCAGGTCCGCCGGGCTGGTCTCAATCGTCGCCGACATGGTTCCGGCCTCGATGGCTGCGATGGCCAGCGGATCGCCGTTGATGCCCACGATCAGGGTCTCTTTATCGATGACACCCAACTTGCGGCAGGCATCACGGCCTGCCAGCGCCAGCGAATCGGAGAGACCGAAGATGGCGTCGATGCGCGAGCCTTCAAGCTCTGCCAGCCACGGCGCGTCTTCCTCCAGCAGTTCGGCGTAGGTCGTATCATAGCGCCAGCCGCTGCCCATGTGCAGACAGCGCAGCCCGCTGTGGCGCTCGATAATGTCAAGAAAACCGCGGCAGCGCAGCGTGGAGGTCATGGCCGGGTCGTCCCGCCCGCCGACCATCAGGATGGTGCCGCGTTCACCCAGCCGTGCGGTCAGGAAGTCGGCCGCCATCTCCGCCGCACGATTCAGCCCGTGCACGCTGACGAGCCGCGGATGGCGCAACGCCAGATCCTCCGAACAGATGATCGGGACGCCGTCATTTAGAATCGCCAGCATGAGCGATTCGGGCGCAACGTGGCTGATCAGCGCGCCCAGTTCCTGCGCCTTGATCTCGTCCAAAAAGCGCAGGTGTGCTTCGCCGGCGCTGCCGATGAGCGGGACAGGTACGGGTATCAGCAACATGCCGAGCGCCTCGGCACGCTGCTGCACGGCCTCGCGCACCTGGACCCAGAAGGGATCGCCGGGCAGGAGGCCAAAACCGACGCGTGGTTGCGTAGTGGTCACGAGAGAAAGATAGCCGCTGCGCCCGCGCACGTCAAGCACGGGCGCAGGACATTACTGCAAGTAGCCCAGCCAGCGCCGTTGCACGCGCAGCATCATCTCCAGCGTCTGCTCGGCCGCGCTCACGCTGTGGACGACCGGGTCGACCAGCAGCGCCTGCAACGCCGCAGCTTTGGATTTGTTGAGCACAGCCTCCGCGGTCAGGTCATGGACGGCGACCTGGTTGCGCAGCAGGCCGGCGATGCCGCGCGGGAAGCGGCCCAGCGCCACGCCCCGCACGCCGCTGCCGTCGACGATGGCCGGCACCTCCACGGCGATGTCGGCGGGCAGGTCGTCGATCAGGCCGCGGTTGGGCAGGTTGAGCGCCAGCACCTCCGTCGGGCGGTTGGCGGCGATACTTTCCAGCACCTGCGACGTCACCCAGTCGTCGCCCGACCCCTTGATCAGCGTCTCCTCCGAGACCTTCTGCGCCACCCAGATCTGGTAGGTGCGGAAGAAGTCGAGGATGCCTTCGCTGTCGGCGGCTTCCCACGCCCACTGGATGTATTCGCCAAAGTGCGAATCGACCGTGATGGGCAGGTAGCCAAAACGCTCCAGGATCACCCTGAAGAGACCGCGTTCGGCCCAGGGCCGGTGGCCGACGGTGGCGACGTGCTCCGGCGGCATGCTCGGCAACGCCCAACCCAGCACGTTGGTGGTCTGCTCGAAGTAGGCCGGCGCCTTGGCGCGCACGTCGGGATAGGCGTCGGCGCCGCTGTCCTTGTAGTGGATGTTGAGCAGCACGCTGAAATGGTTGAGCCCGCCAGCCTGGAAGGAGAGGTTGCTCAGCGGCGTCTCCAGGATGTGCGGCAGGTGCTGCGGCAGGGACGCAACTTCGTGGCAGATGCCGACCAGCTTGAGGTCGGGGTACTTGCGCATGACCGTGGTGCAGATGCGGCTCATGGGGTTGCTGAAGTTGAGCACCCACGCATCAGGGCAGATGGCCATGATATCGCCACTGATGTCGAGGATGGGCGGGATGATGCGCAGCGAGTGAAACAGCCCGCCCGGCCCGCCGTTCTCGCCGTAGACCTGGCGGATGCCGTACTGCTGGGGGATGTGCCAGTCTTGCTCCCACAACTCAAAGCGGTTGCCCACCTCGATGGAAATGATGCAGAAGTCGGCGCCCTGTAGCGCACTCTTGCGGTCGGTCGTCGCTTCCAGTTTGTGGGGCAGATTGTGCGCCTCGATGTGGCGGCGGCCAAAGGCTTCGGTACGCGCCAGCGCCTCGGCGTTGATGTCGTGCAGGCAGATGGTGCTGCCGGCGAAGACCTGGCTCTTGAGCAGGTCGCCCATGACGCCCAGGCCGAAGTTGGCGCTGCCCGCGCCGATGAGAACGATTTTGTGGGACATTGACACAGACCTTTCAGTTACATCACTCACTCATCAAGCAGCCAATTCTCGACAGCCAAAGCCGTTACCCGTCGAAAATGCGCTTCGTTGTTGGTAGCCACCGCAAAGCCCTGGCTCAGCGCAGTGGCGGCGATCAAGATGTCGGCATCGCCGATCAACTCGCCGCGGCTGCGCAGATCGGCGTAGATTGCTGCCGCCTGCATGGCGACGTCATCGGTAAGCGGCAGCACGGCACTCACAGAGCAAAGCTGCTCAAAGGCGAGTAGCTGCCGCAGGGCCTGTTTGGCCAACAGACCGCGCAGAACCTCGTAGCGCGTAATTACCGAGAAGGTGAAGCGGTGATGTTCCAGGAGATAGCGACGAGCATGGACCGATGCCCGCCCGTCACGGCGCATGATGGCGGACAAAATATCCGTGTCCAGCAAAACCGGCTGCATCGTCATGGCGCCGTCGTGGCGCTTTCGCCAAAGAAATCCGGGCGACGTTGCATGGCAGTCTCAACATCGGCAAGATCGGCGGCGTCCAGACCGGCGAAAACATCGGCCGCCATGTCCAAAATCGCATCGGCGTCGGCAACGATGGTTTCGAGCGGGCGCAAGACAGCTACCGGTTGCCCCCGCAACGTGATGATATACTCGACCTTCTCCTCCCGCACGGCGCGGAGAATCTCCGAGGCTTCGTTTTTTAGTTGGCGGATGCCGATCTCTGGCATGAAAGCCTCCTATGATGTAGCCACCTGCGTAGCTACATCATAGGTTGTTATATGCAAATTGGCAAGCAGCAAAGCTGCACACGGGAAGGTTTCTCAGCGATATTCCGGCAGCCAATCCCCATGCGCCTCGATCAGATCGTCGACCAGGTGCCAGATCTGGTCCAGGCTCAGCTCGGCGGCGGTGTGCGGGTCGAGCATGGCCGCGTAGTAGATGTACTCGCGATTGCCGGTGAGCGCCGCCTCGACGACCATCTCCTGCACATTGACGTTGGTGCGCATCATGGCGGCCAGGTGCGGCGGCAGCGTGCCGATCTGGGTCGGCTGTACGCCATTCTTGTCGACCAGGCAGGGCACCTCGACGCAGCAGCCTTGGGGCAGGTTGTCGATGAGGCCGTGGTTGGCCACGTTACCGTAGATGACGCGCGGCTGGCCGGTGACGATGCTGTGTACGATGAGCGAACCGTACTCGTGGCTGCGCTCCACCTCGTTGATGTGCTCGAACTCCTCGACGACCCAGGGCATGTGCGCCTCAGGCACGCCGGCCTTGGTCATGGCCGCCACAAACTCTGACTTGAGGTCGACCGCCGGATTTTCCAGCTTGCGACGCATAAAGTCCCAGCCGGTGATCTGCACCTCGCAGCGGCGGATGTACTCGTCCAGCGGCACGTTGAATTCCTCGATGAGGTCGGGCCGGTCGCGCTTGATGAACCACGGCACGTACTCGCTGAAATGCTCGCTCGACTCCGTGACAAAGTAACCGACACGGTTGAAGATCTCGTAGCGCACGCGGTTCCAGTCGGGCACGCGGCCTTCGTCCAACACCTGGCGGATGCGCGGGTAGAGATCCTGGCCATCGCGCTCGAACTTGAGGTAGAAGGCCATGTGGTTGATGCCGGCGCAGGTGTAGTTGATCTCCGCGATGGGTACGCCGATGTCGTCGGCCAACTGCTCGGCCGTGCCCTGCACGCTGTGGCAGAGGCCGACGGTCTTGATGCCGGTGGCGCGGTTGAGCGCCCAGCAGTTCATGGCCATGGGGTTGACGTACTGCAGGAAGGTCACTTCGGGGCACAGATCTTCCATGTCGCGCGCGATGTCGAGGAAGACGGGGATCGTGCGCAGCCCGCGCATGATGCCACCGATGCCCAGCGTGTCGGCGATGGTCTGGCGCAGGCCGTACTTCTTGGGGATCTCGAAGTCCGTCACGGTGCCCGGCTTGTAGCCGCCGACCTGGAACATGCTGATGGCGAAGTCGGCGCCGGTCAGCGACTCGCGCCGATCCAGCGTCGCCTCGATGCGCGGGGAAATGCCGAAGAACTCGGCGATCTTGTGCGCGACGATCTCAGAGGTGCGCAGCCGCGCCGGGTCGATGTCAAAGAGGCTGATGGTAGCATCCTGCAACTCCGGATAGCTGAGAATGTCGCCCATCAGGTTCTTGGCAAATACGGTGCTGCCCGCACCGAGAAAGCTGATTTTGGTCATATTTGGGTCCTTTGCAAGATCAATTGGTCAGGGGGGTGAAGTCAATAGACCGCGGATTTGACGGATTAGGCAGATTTCCGCGGATTTGAATTCATCCGCGTTTATCCGTCTAGTCCGTCAAATCCGTGGTCTATCTCCACCCTCCAAAACGGTTACACATCAGAAAAGCTCGATCACGGTGTCGTGCGGGTCGCGCAGGTCGGGGGGGATGCAGATGGTCGTGCGGTCGCTGTCGGCGGAGACGAAGAAGTTTTCGCCTTCGCGTTCGATCTCCAGCGCGCGGCCCGAGGCGACCAGGCGCGCATGGCGGATGTGCTCCGGCACGCCGGCCAGGATGACGCAGTCGCTCACATAGTCCAGCACGTGGATAAAGTGGCGATCTCCGCGGCGCGTGCTGACGGTCTCCCGCGTGGGCGGGATGACGCCGGCGCGCGTGTAGTAGATACCGTCACCGTTCTGCGCCAGCCAGCGCCCGACCTCACGCAGCCGCTCCTGGTGCAGCGCGGGGATCTCGCCTTCCGGCGTCGGACCGACGTTGAGCAGCAGGTTGCCGCCCACGCTCGCCGACTTGGCCAGCACATGCACCAGCCGCCGCGCCGACTTGGTGTTGCGGTCGTCCCGACTCCAGCCCCAGTGGTCGTTGATGGTCATGCAGACCTGGATGGGCAGCCCGTAGATGGTCGTTTCGTTGAAACCGGTCGTGTTCTCGCCGGGCAGATCCTGCTCGAAGCCCTGCAGGTCCTCGCCGGGCATGGGCTCGGCATGGCGGTTGTTCTCGATGACGGCGTCGGGCTGCAACTCGTGGATCATGCCGTAGAGCTTCTCGTACTCGAACGAGCCGCCGGCCAGGAAATAGTCGCGATCTGGATCGAGCGCGCTGCGCGGCCAGTCGCCGTCGAACCAGATGGCTGCGACCTCGCCGTACTGCGTGCAGAGCTCGCGCACCTGGCCGTGCAGGAAGCCGATGTAGTCGGCCCAGGCCAGCCCGCTCTCGGCGCGAAAGCGGTAGGCCGGATGGTGCCAGTCGAGCAGCGAAACGTAGAAGCCAAGCTTGACGCCGTGGCGCGTGCACGCTTCGGCCAGCTCAGCCAGCGGGTCGCGGCGGAAGGGCGTGTTGGTCACCTTGTAGTCGCTGAGCGCGGTGTCGTACATGCTGAAACCGTCATGATGGCGGCTGGTGATGACGATGTACTTCTGGCCCGCTTCGGCCGCGGTGCGCACCCAGGCGTCGGCATCGAAGCGTGTCGGGTTGAACTGCGGCACCAGCTTCTCATACTCCGGCACCGGAATGCGGTCGGTGTGCATGACCCACTCCTGCTTGCCGATGATACTGTAGAGGCCCCAGTGGATGAACATGCCAAAACGGGCGTCCTGGAACCAGGCGAGCCCGTTGGGCGAGGCTTGAGTTGTCATGAATAAGTCCTTCGGGTTTGTGGAGATTGGAGACTGGAGATCAGAGATTGGAGATTGTGCGGCGGACAGGCAAGCCGTGCAATCTCCAATCTCTAGTCTCCAATCTCTACTCTCTCTCATGCTGTCTGAAATTGCGGCAGATATGGCTCGTTCACCGCAAACAGATCGTCTACCATCTGTTGGATTTCTGCAAGCGAGAGGACGGCTGCGCTGAGGGGATCGTTGGCGACAGCCTGGTAGACGAGCCGGCGGTTGCCGGTCAGCGCCGCTTCGACGGTCATCTCCTCGATCTGCGCGCTGAGGTTGGTGAGGATCGCGCACTGCGGCGGCAGCGCGCCGACGGCGACCGGCTCCAGCCCCTTGCGGCTTACCCAGACCGGCACCTCGACGCACGCATTCTGCGGCAGGTTGTCGACCAGGTGCTTGTTCGGCACGTTGCCGTTGAAGGTGAAAGGCTCGCCGCCCTCCAGCGCGTTCATGATGTAGGCCGCGTATTCGTGGCCGCGTTGCAGGTTGAGCGGTTCGGGGTTGTCCAGCCACTTCTGGATATCGTCCTGCCATGAGTGCTCGCGCTCCTGGTAGTGCTTGAGGATGTAGGCGTACTCGCCCGGATTCCAGCCGGTGCCCACCGTGCAGTATTTTTCGATCAGGTCCGGCCGCTTGCGGAACCACCAGTTGTATTCGGAGTTGTGGCCGCTCGACTCGGTGACGTAGTGGTCGAAGGCCAGGAACATCTCGTTGCGCACCTGCTCCTCGTTGTAGACTTCCGGCCGCTCGGTGATGGCCTTGCGGATGAGCGGGTAGGCGTCGGCGCCATTCCACTCGTACTTGAGATACCAGGCCATGTGGTTGATGCCGGCGCAGGTGTAGGTGATCTCGTCCATCGGCGCACCGATCCACTTCGCCAGCATCTCGGCCGTACCCTGCACGCTGTGACAGAGGCCGGTCACGACGATATCCGTCTCACGGTCGATGGCGCGGCAGAGCATGGCCATGGGGTTGGTGTAGTTGAGCATGACCGCGCCGGGGCAGTAGCGCTCCATGTCACGCGCGATGTCGACCATGACCGGGATCGTGCGTAGTGCGCGGAAGATGCCGGCGACCGAGCGCGTGTCGCCCACGTTCATGTCGACGCCGTACTTCTTGGGGATCTCGATGTCATGACGCCAGACATCGGTGGCGCCGGCCAGGATCGTGACGAGCACGTAGTCCGCATCGCGCAGCGCCTCTGCCCGGTCGAGCGTGGTCACGACGGTGGCCGGGTATTTGCCCTCGTCGACGATGCGCTGCACCGCGCGCCGCGACCACTCGAGTCGTTTGGCGTCGATGTCCATCAAACAGAGCGTCGCCCCTTCCAGCAGCGGAAAGGTCAACAAGTCACGCACCAGCGTTCGCGTAAAGCCAAAACTGCCGGCGCCGATGAAGGTGATTTTGGGCATTGGTTGTGTCCTTTCTGGGAGATTGTGTGATTAGGAGATTAAGAGATTAGGGAATTGGGTAGTTCCGAGACAGGGAGGCAGCGCCCAATCTCCAATCTCTCAATCTCCTAATCTCTTAATCTCACTTCCTCTAGAACTGCGGCAGCCACCCCGCCTGTGCCTCCAGCATCTCCGTCACCATGCCGTGAATCTGCGGCAGCGTACAGACGGCGGCGGTGAGCGGGTCGAGCATGACGGCATGGTAGACGGCGTCGCTGTCGCCCGTCAGCGCGGCCTCGACGATGAGGCTCTGCACGTTGATGTTGGTGCGGTTGAGCGCGGCCAGTTGCGGCGGCAGGGCGCCGATAAACGTCGGCTGGATGCCGCTGGCGTTGACCAGGCAGGGCACCTCGACGCAGCAGCCGTCGGGCAGGTTGGTGATCAGCCCGGTGTTGGGCACGTTGCCGGCGATGACCGCGGGTGCGTTGGTCTCCATCGCCTCGATGATGCGCGAGCCGTACTCATGGCTGCGCACGGTCGGGAACTCGCCGGCGACGATCTCGTCGTAGTCGCTCTGGAACGCCTCCAGCCGGTGCAGGCAGTGGCGCAGATAGCCGCCCGTGCGCGCGTAGTCGAACCAGTGGTTGACCTCATCGGTGAAGCGCGGCACCAGTTCCTGCTCGACCATCTGCGCGCTCTTGCGGAAGTAGGGCACGTACTCGCTGGCGTGGCCGCTCGACTCGGTGACGAAGTAGCCGAAGTACTTCATCAGGTCGGTGCGCACCGGCTCCTCGGCCATGACCTCGGGCCGGTCGATGGCCTCCCAGATCAGCGGGTAGACATCCTCCTTGCCGCGGCGGAATTCCAGGAAGAAGGCCTGGTGGTTGATGCCGGCGCAGAGGAAGTTGACCTCGTCGTAGGGCACGTCGATCCACTTGGCCAGCATCTCGCTCGTGCCCTGCACGCTGTGGCAGAGACCCACATGCGGGCGCCCGCTGCCGTCGGCCACGGCCCAGCAGTTGGCGGCCATCGGGTTGACGTAGTTGAGCAGCAGCGCTTCGGGCGCATAGGCATCCATGTCGTCGCACAGCTCGAGCAGCACGGGGATGGTGCGCAGCGAGCGGAAGACGCCGCCCGGCCCCAGCGTGTCGCCCACGCACTGCTCCACGCCATACTTGCGCGGGATGTCGATGTCGAGCTTGTAGGCATCGAGCCCGCCCTGCTGAAAGGTCGTGATCACATAGTCGGCGCCGGTGACCGCTGCGGCGCGGTCGGTGGTCGCCTCGACTTTGGCGTTGAGCTTGCGCTTGTCGACCATCGCCTGCACGATGGCGCGTGCCTGCCCCAGCCGCCCGGCGTCGATGTCCATGAGCGTGATGGTGCTCTCCTGCAGCGCCGGCGCCAGCAGGATGTCGCTGCACAGGTTGCGGGTGAAGACGAGGCTGCCCGCCCCGATGAAGGTGATTTTTGGCATAGATCGCTCCTGATGGGCTGCGTGTAGCTGTTTATCTCGAAGAGGCTTTCCAGACGCAATGGCTGATGGACACGTCCGGCAATGCCTCCGCATCAACCAAGGAACCCGGTCAAATTGACGGATGCTTTTTCATACGACTACAATCGTCAGTAGCCGAACCTGATCATGTGGCGCGGCTGCTTGAAGTCAATCCGACGATTTCGCGCTGTCAGTTTGTGTGCGTTGAATCCAGTCACTAATCTTACCGGGTTCCGCATCGGCGGTCAACGCGAAGTACACTCAGACAAGGAGCCACCTACATGCCAACCAATCGCCTCGGCGGCGTTTTCGCCCCGGTGCTCACCCCCATGTTCGACGACCTCACGCCCGACACGCCCAAGTGGATCGCCTTCTGCAAGCAGTTGCTCGCCGATGGCTGTACCGGGCTGGCGCCCTTCGGCACGACCAGCGAAGCCAACTCGCTGGGCTTGAGCGAGCGCATGGAGATGCTCGATGCGCTGATCGAGGCGGGCGTGCCCGCGGCCAGGCTCATGCCGGGCACGGGTATGTGCGCCATCCCGGACACGGTGAAACTCTCGGCGCAGGCCGCACGGCTGGGCTGCGGCGGCGTATTGCTGCTGCCCCCCTTCTATTACAAGGGCGTGAGCGAGGACGGCGTCTTTCGCGCTGTGGCAGAGGTCATCGAGCGCGTGGGTGACGACCGGCTCAAGGTCTACATCTACAACATCCCGCCCATCGCCGTCGTCGGCTACTCCCTGGCCGTCATCGAGCGGCTGCTGGCTGCGTATCCCGGCACCGTCGTCGGCATGAAGGACAGCTCGGGCGACTGGGCCTACCAGCAGGCGGTGCTCGAAGGTTTCCCCGGCTTCGACGTCTTCACCGGCTCCGAACGCTACCTGCTCGCCAATTTGCGGCTGGGCGGCGTCGGCACGATCAGCGCCATGGCCAACGTGATCCCGGACAAGATCCGCTTCCTCTACGACAACTACCTGGCTGCCAACGCCGACCAGGTGCAAGCCGACCTGAACCGTCCGCGCGAGGCGACCAAGGACTACGCCGCCATCGCCGCGCTCAAACAGATCATGGCCGCGCGTACCGGCGACCGCACCTGGATCACCCTGCGCCCGCCGCTGATCAACCTCAGCCAGGCCGCCGCGGACGAGTTATTGGCAAAGTTCGCCGCCGCATAAGATTTGTTGATAGACCGCGGATTAGACGGATTTGGCGGATCGACACGGATAAGACGGCCAACGTGGCGCCCAGCGTCGCCATGGTACCACCACCCACTGAATCGTGGCATCAGCTATCTGCAAATCGGCTGATCGCCTCGTTTGCCAGCGTTTGCTGACTCACCTTGGTGATCGAGCCAGACCACAACCGTCGCATCCGAAACAGCACCGTCTATTCCGCCATCTATTTCACGACGATTCGCTATGCTGTACAAGCAACTGTTAGTTAGTGAAACTGTCGTCAATCAGGGACCAGTCACATACCGGCGATGGCGGTCAACGCGGCAACTCAGACAGGAGCCACCTGCAACAATCGCCGCGTTTCGCCCGGACCCCATGTTCGATGACCTCACGCCCGACACGCCCAAGTGGATCGCCTTCTGCAAGCAGTTGCCGCCGATGCGCAGGCTGGCCTTAACCAGCGAAAATCGCTGGAGCGAGCGCATGGAGATGCTCGTTGATCGAGCGGTTGCGCGGCTCATGCGCACGGTGCCTCCGACGGTGAAACCGGCGCGGCCGCACGCTGGCCGGCGGCGTGCCGCCCCTACTCAAGGCGAGACGGCGCTTCGTGCCGTGGCGTCATCGAGCGGGTGACGACCGGCTCAGTTACAACATCCCCTATCGCCGTCGTGTCACCCTGGCTCATCGAGCGGCGCTGCGTATCCGGCATCGTCGCATGAGGAGCAGGACTGGGCTACCAGCAGGCGGTGCTCTTTCCGGCTTGACGTTCACGGCTCGAACGCTACCTGCTCGCAACTTGCGGCTGGGCGGCGCCGACGTCAGCGCCAGGCCAAGTGATCCCGACAAGATCCGTACGACAACTACTGTGCCAAGCCGACCAGGTGCAAGCGACTGAACGTCCGCGAGGCGACCAGGTTCAGGATCGGCGACCGCACCTGATCACCCTGCGCCCGCCGCTGATCAACCCAGCCAGCCTGCGCGGATGCGTTCCCGCCAGATTTGTGAAGCGGATTAGACGGTCGGATCGACACGATAGACGGTACCGCATAATCGTGACGGAGCACCACCTGACGAGCGCTGGTTTGACTGTGGACCTCGGCGGTGCGTCAGGGGGACCTGAACGGAAGTTCGGCTCACAATGGTCAAGCGCCATCGCTGTCCGTGCACCCAGCGATAGCGTTCCCCAGAGGCGTTTCTTTCATCAAGTGTCCCACCATACATGCAGTCGGTCGCCTGCTGGGCCAGAAACGCGGCGTCGTGCCAGACAGGCCAGCCGCTGGCGGAAGGTGGCATTGAGCCGCCTGATGTAAGCGGTGTTGATGACGCCACCGCCCTGCGAACGGGTGAGCAACTGCGTCACCGCCGGTGCACTACCTGCACAATGCGCCGCACGATGTCCAGTCCCGCCGCCGTGCGGTGTTTGACCACCTGCACGATGGCGATGTCCGACCATGCCACAACTGAGGGCGACCTGGCTGCCCATGCGCGCAATGGCGAACGAAAAGGCAGCCCGAAAGGCGCTGACATAGCTCACCAGCCATCAACCGCCAGCAGGAGTGGGCGGCACAGTGCCATGCCACGCACCTTAGCGGCCAACTGGCAATCAGCTCCAGGTCACGCCGCGGGCTGATGACACCGCCCAGCCACAGCCGTGTGGGCACCATCAGCGCCATGGCCATCCAGACACTCCCACCTTGCACCTTGGCCTTGATTTCATCGGCTTGCACCTGCTGCAAGTCCAACTGCTGCGTCTCCACCATGTGTTCATGCACCCGCCGACAGTGCTCACCGACCGTCGCCACCACTCCTTCACCGTCCGCTCATCATAGCCAAACGCCTGCACGATCGCTTGCGGCGGACACCATAGGCCAGCAGCGTGATGACCAACATCACCTGCACGCTGTCTGTCCGCAGCCGATAGAACAACGTGTCCTTCGTGGCGCTGAACGTCTGCTGGCAGACTGCGCACCGATAACGCTTTTCCTTACGGCTATGCACGCTGATATTATCTTGGCCTTGCTTTCCCCTTGCCGCACAGGCCAAATTGGGACAGAATACACTTTGTGGGTTCATGGTGATGCCTCCTTTGGCTTGGTAACCAGGAGTATACATCACCACGAACCCACATTATCTTTGTCGACTATGCCTCTTCCACGCTTAACTGTGGTGGTACCGATAAGACCAAATCCGTGAAAATCCGTCTAATCCGCCGAATCCGTGGTCGGAAGTTGAGTTCTCATGCATCCCCAATTCTTGATCTATGGCGCCAATGGCTATACCGGCGAGCTGACCGCACGGCTGGCTGTCGAGCGCGGGATGGCGCCGATCCTGGCCGGACGGAACGCAGCCGAAATCACGGCGCTGGGCACGGAGCTTGGCCTGGAGACGCGCATCGCCGGGCTGGATGACCCAGCCGCGCTCGATGCCATGCTGAGTGGCGTGGCAGTTGTGCTGCACTGCGCCGGACCGTTTGTCCATACGTCCAAACCGATGGTCGATGCCTGCCTGCGCGCCGGCGTCCACTATCTCGATATCACAGGGGAGATTGCCGTCTTCGAGGCGCTGGCTGCGCGTTACGATGAGGCCCGCCGCGCCGGCGTCATGCTCCTGCCCGGCGCCGGCTTCGATGTCGTGCCGTCGGATTGTCTGGCTGCGCACCTGGCGCGCCGGCTGCCGTCGGCGACGCGGCTGAAGCTGGGCATCCGCGCGCTGAGTAAGATCTCGCGCGGCACGGCGATGACGGGCATCGAAGCGCTTGTGCAGGGCGACAGCGGCCTCGTGCGCAAGCAGGGCGTGCTGACGCCGGTGCCGGTCGCGTGGAAGGAACGGGCGATCGATTTCGGCAACGGGCCGCGCACCGCCATCTGCATGCCGTGGGGCGACGTTGCTACCGCCTACCACAGCACCGGCATCCCCGACATCGAGGTCTATATGACTTTCCCGCCGGCCATGGTGAATGTGCTGAAGGCCGGGCGCTACCTGGGCTGGCTTTTCAAGCTGCCCGGCGTGGCCGGCTTTGCCAGGAGCCGCATCCGTGCCGGCGCGCCCGGCCCGACACCGGAAGAACGCGCCCAGGGTCGCAGCTACCTCTGGGGCCGCGTCGAGGACGATGCCGGCAACAGCGCCGAGGTGCGCCTGCAAACACCCGAAGGCTACACGCTGACGGCAGAGGCGTCGCTGCTCATCGTCGAGAAGGTGCTGGCGGGGCAGGCCACGCCGGGCTACCAGACGCCCAGCTCTGCGTTTGGCGCCGACCTGGTGATGGAACTTCCCGGTGTGACACGCAGCGACTAGCCCAGACAAAGAAACAGGCGCTGCTTCGTCAAAGCGACGACGCCCGTTTGCAGGGAGTAGGGAACGGCCGAAGCCGCCACTACCGACCTGCGGCATCCTCTCGAGTTGAAGCCTCCATCCTCAAATCGACAACCTTAAAATGCTGCGTCCATCGGATCTATGGCATTGACACGCCGCCGCGATGGTGCTAACCTATACACCGGTAACGATACCGGAAAGGATACCGGGAACGTTACCCATAACCCACGATACCTTGTTCTCAACATGAATCAACACAAAGCCAACGTCACCATTCGTGATGTCGCGTCCGCCGCCGGCGTTTCGGTTTCCACCGTTTCGCGCGTGCTGAACGATCGAGTCGATGTGGCCCCGGAGACGGCCGCGGCGGTGCGCCGCGTCATCGACGAGCTGGGCTATGCGTCGAGCATGGCGGCGCGCAGCCTGCGCAGCCGCACGACCGGTGTGGTCGGGTTAATCGTTCCCGACCTCTGGCACCCGTTCACGTCGCTCGTGATTCGCGGCGTCAACCAGGTAACGGCGCAGGGCTATGACTTGCTGGCCTATGCCAGCGGCCGGCGCAACATCCAGACGATGGCCAACTGGGAACAGCAGTTGGTGGCGCAACTCAACGGCAGCGTGACCGACGGCATCATCGTCGTGACGCCCAACGCCGAGACCTATCGCACGTCGTTTCCGGTGGTCGCCATCGACCCGCACCAGGCCAACACGGACTTCCCTGCCGTCATCGCCACCAACCATCAAGGGGTGCTCGACGCCATGGCCTACCTGGTCGCGTTGGGTCACCGGCGCATCGGCTACATCGGCGGGCGCGCCAATCTGCAGAGCGCGCAGCGGCGGTTGGAGGGCTACTGCGATGGGCTGGCGCAGGCAGGGATCGCATTCGACCCTGAGCTGGTTGTGACAGGAGACTACACGCGGACGATGGGCGTGGAGTGCGCCGAACGGCTGCTTTCGCTGCCCGAACGGCCGACAGCCATCATGGCGGCCAGCGACGAGACGGCGTTTGGCGTCTACGATGTGGCCGCCGAGCGTGGCCTGTGCATCCCCAATGACCTGTCGGTGGTGGGGTTCGACAACACCATCGAGAGTACATCCCTGAATCCCCCGTTGACCACTGTCGACCAGTCCATCGAGGCAATGGGTGCGCTGGCGGTCGAGATCGTGCTGAAGCTCATCCAGGGACAACCCCTGGTGGGCCGGCTCTATAAAGTGCCGACGCGGCTGGTTGTCCGCCAGTCGTGCCGGTCGGTTGGTTCGTAGTCCAAACACAGTTCGTCAAGTGTGAAAAAGGAGAAGAGCATGAAACGCAGATTGATGGTTTTGCTGGGTTTGCTCGTCGTGGCAAGCCTGGTATTGTCGGCGTGCGCGCCGGCGCCAGGTGGTGGCGCACCGGCGGCCGAAGAGCCGGCGGCCGAGGCTCCGGCCGCGGCCGAGCAGCCGAGTTCTGGTCTGGGCGATCTCCCGCGCAATGAGACGCTCATCGCCGACATCCTCACCGGCCGCGTCGGTTCGCCCGACGATTTCAACAACTGGGTTGGCTGGAAGTGGCGTGACCGCGGCATGCAGAACCTGGCCAACGAGCCGCTGTGGTCGGTCGACTTTGCCACCGGTGAGATCATCAACGGCCTGGCATCCGGCGATCCGGTCTACAACGATGACTTCACCCAGGTCACAATCCCGCTGCGCGAAGGCGTCACCTGGTCAGACGGCGAACCGTTCACTTCGGCTGACGTGGTCTTCACAGTCGAGACGCTCATGGCGCATGAAGGCTTTGGCGACAACACCTTCTTCGTGGAGAACGTCAAATCGGTTTCTGCGCCCGACGAGTACACAGTTGCCTTTGAGCTGAATCAGCCCAACTCGCGCTTCCACACCAAGTTCCTCGACCGCTGGGGTTGCACCTGGATTATGCCCAAGCACATCTGGGAGTCGGTGGAAGACCCGGTCACCTTCAAGTTCAATCCCTTTGTTGGTACCGGCCCCTACAAACTGCACAGCTTTGACCCATCCGGCTTCTGGACAATCTGGGAGAAGCGCGCAGATTGGGACAAGAGCCCGACCGGCATGATGTTCGGCGAGCCGAAACCCACCTACATCGTCTTCCAGAACTTTGCCGACGAAGGCGCCAAGATCCTGGCGCAGTTGACCCACCAGGCTGATGTCCTCGGCGTCTCCTCGGATGGCCTTCAGGCCGTCTTGCAGCAATGTGACACCTGCCGCGCTTACCGGCGGGACTGGCCGTATGTAGTGAACAACGACCCGGCGCAGACCGGCATCACCTTCAATACTGCCAAGGCGCCCTACGATAGCAAGGATGTGCGCTGGGCGCTTTTGCTGGCCATCGACATTGCAGACTATATGGGCATCGCGGTGGACGGCACCGGCGCGCTCAGCCCTGTCCACATTCCGTCGCTCTCCAACTATCCGGACGACTTCATCAAGCCCATGATCCCGTGGCTGGAAGAGTTCACGCTCGATATCGGCAACGGTGAGACCTTCCAGCCTTTCGACGTAAATGCCTCACAGCGCATTGTCGAATACGCCAAGGGGCGCGGTCATGAAGTTTCTGATGATCCGGCAGAGCTTGGCAATCTTTTCGGCTACGGCTGGTACAAATATGCGCCGGATGTGGCCGAGAAGTTGCTGGTCAAGAACGGCTTCAGCAAGAACGCCGACGGCAAGTGGCTGCTGCCCGACGGTACGCCATGGCAGATCGCCTGCTTGAGCGGCACGCAAGCCGTGAACCACGACTTCCGCAACTGTGCGGCAGCCGTGCAGGCATGGAAGCGTTTTGGCATCGATGCCAGTCAATATCCCTCTGAAGCTAATTCCAGTTTGAATGCGACCGGGGACTTCGACGTGTCGGGCAACTGGCCAGCACAGGAACCATGGGGTGCAGGCCCGGACCTATATCGCGTGTTGGATTGGTGGAATTCTGGCTATATCAAGCCGTTGGGCGAAACGACCAGTGGTCACCCGTCGCGCTGGTCATCTCCAGAGATGGACGCCGTGATCGAGAAGCTACGTAACACCGATCCGACCGACTATCAGGCTGTCGTCGATGTTGGCATCGAAGGTCTCAAGATCGCCATCGAAGAGATGCCCGGTATCCCAACCTACGGCTATGTTGGTTTCGTAACGTGGGACGAACAGTACTGGACGAACTGGCCAGGTGCAGAGAATCCCTACACGCAGCCCTACACCCACTGGGGGCCGTTCAAGTACATGACGCCGTTCCTGGAGCCGACTGGTGCTGAGTAGAGTTTGAGAGACTAGGAGACAAAGAGATTGGAGATTAGGAGATTGGAGATTGGCTGGCTTGACGCATCTCACCCAGTCGCCTAATCTCTAAATCTCCAGTCTCCACTCTTCAATCTCCAATCTCACGACTTGAGGAGATATCTGCCCGCATGTTTGTACGACGCTATCTCATCCCACGCTTTATTCAATACATCCTTGTTATCTTTGTCGGTATTACTGCAGTTTTCTTCATCCCGCGCCTTCTGCCCAATGATCCGGTCTTGCGCACGATCTCAGAACTGCGCGCTCGCGGTGCAACCCTGGAACCCGGCGCCATGGACAAGATCATTGCTGACTTGACCCAAATGTATGGCCTGGAAGGCTCCATGCTTGACCAATATGGCGCGTTCTGGGCAAGGCTGCTGCGTGGAGACCTGGGTGTTTCGTTCTTCCAGTTCCCAACGCCCGTCAGCGCCTTGATTGGCACCGCCTTGCCGTGGACAGCTGGACTGCTGTTGACGACAACAATCCTGGCCTGGGTCATTGGAAACGTACTGGGCGCGTTTGCCGGCTACTACTCTGCCAGCCGCTGGTCACAGGGTATCGACGCAGTGGCTATGGTGATCCGTCCAATGCCCTACTATATCTTCGCTTTTGCACTGCTGCTTCTTTTTGCCTACGCTATCAGATGGTTTCCCGTCTCCGGCGGCGCAAAGCTTGGTATGCAGCCCAGCTATTCCTGGCCATTTATCCAGAGTGTGCTCTGGCACTCATTCCTGCCCGCACTCTCCATCGTGATCCTGGGCATGGCCGTTTGGTTCCAGACTATGAAACTCGTCGTGCAGAGTGTCGTGGGCGAGAGCTACGTGCAATATGCCCGTTTGGGTGGCGTAACTGAACGCAAGATTGTGACGCGCTATGTATTTCGCAACGCCTTGTTGCCACAGATCACGGGACTTGCGCTGTCGCTCGGCCTGATTTTCAGCGGTGCCTTGATTACCGAGATCGTTTTCTCGTATCCCGGTCTAGGGACGCTCCTTTACCGCGCCATCATCAACGGCGACTACAACCTGATTATGGGCATCACGGTCTTCTCGATTTTTGCTATCACGACCATCGTGCTGATCGTGGATCTGCTCTACCCACTTTTTGATCCACGCATCAGGTACTCGTAGCCGCCAGGCAAGGCACGATCCGTTGGGCTGTTTTCAGGCAGATAAACACCGGCGCATTGATTTTCAGAGGATTGCATTCGCCCGAAAAGGAGTGCGAATCGCGTGAAAGTATTTCGAGACCTGCTTAGAGACTATCGCTTTTTCTTTGGCTTTTGGATCCTGGTACTGATGCTTGTCTTCGCCAGCCTCTCCCTCTTTTCTCCCTATGATCCGGGGCTGTGGGGCGAAGTGCCGCGCGACATGCGGCCATCAGCCGAGTACTGGTTGGGCACCGATTCCAACGGCCAGGACATTTTTTGGATTGCCACCTTTGCCGTGCGCAACTCATTGACCATTGCCTTGATCGCCGGCTTGGTCTCCCGTCTGATTGCCGTCACCGTCGGCATGGTGGCCGGCTATCTCGGTGGCAAGTCGGACCGTGCGCTCATGTTCGTCAGCGACAGCTTGCTGGTCATCCCACTGTTCTTGATGATCGTCATGCTGGCCATGTTGATCCGTGACAGCATGGGCGTTGTCAGCCTCGGTCTTCTCCTGGCCATCTTTGGCTGGGCGTGGGACGCGCGCCTCATCCGCTCACAAATTCTCAGCCTGCGCGAGCGAGAGTTTACCAAAACGGCCGTGCTTTCGGGTACGGGCACAATGCGGCTGGTGCTAAACGAGTACATGCCCTATTCAACCCCCCTGATATTCTCGACGCTGATCAATAACATGGCGTGGGCCATCGGATTGGAGATTACCCTCGCCATTCTTGGCCTGTTGGATACGTCGGTTCCGACGCTTGGCACGATGCTCTACTGGGCGATCAGCTATCAGGCGGTGCTCCTCGGGCGCTGGTGGTGGGTGCTGACGCCGATCGTGTTGTCGATCTTGCTCTTTGTGGCGCTCTACTGGCTGTCGGTCAGCATCAGCGAATACCTGGATCCGCGCCGCCGGATCCAACGCGTCGGAGTTGGGTGAACTGCATGGAAGAGATCATTCTCAAGACTGAAGGGTTGAAGGCGTTTTACGTCCTCGACGTCTACGGCAAGCAGAAAACCGTCAAAGCCGTCAACGACGTCGATCTGGCGATCCGCGAAAATGAGATCTACGGCATTGCAGGCGAGAGCGGCTGCGGCAAGACGACGCTGCTCAAGACGCTGGCAGCCGCGATGGAGCCGCCGCTGCGCATCGTCGATGGCCGGGTCTGCTATCACATCGCCGGCGCCGATGTAGACGTCAGCACCCTCTCCCAAGAAGAGATTCGCCGGCTGCGACTGGAGTACATCGCCTACGTGCCGCAGGGCTCCATGAGCGTGCTCAACCCCGTCGCCCGCATCAAGGACACCTATCGCGATTTCATCGAGAGCCACATCAGCACGCAGCAGCGCGACGAAGCCTTTTTGCTGGCCAAGGAACACATCGTCGAGCTGGGTTTGCCGCCCAAGATTCTCGACGCCTACCCGCACCAGCTTTCGGGCGGCATGCGCCAGCGCGTGACCATCGCCCTGGCCACGCTGCTCAAGCCGCGCATCATCATCGGCGACGAGCCGACCACCGCGCTCGACGTGGTCGTGCAGCGCGGCGTCGTCCAGTTGCTCAAGGATGTGCAACGCAAGCTGCAAAACACCATCATCCTGGTGACGCATGATATGGGCGTGCACGCCAACATCGCCGACCGCATCGGCATCATGTACGCCGGCAAGATCGTCGAGGAGGGGTCCACCGACAAGATTTTCGGCGACCCTGAACATCCGTATACGCAATACCTGATCAATTCGCTGCCCAAGTTTGGTGACAAGACGCCGCGCGAAAGCGTACCCGGCAGCCCGCCGTCGCTGGCAAACCTGCCGCCGGGCTGCCCTTTCCACCCGCGCTGCCCGCACGTCAAGGAGATTTGCAAACAGGAGATGCCGGGCTTCACGCAAGTCGAGTCGAACCACAAAGTTGCCTGCTGGCTAGTCGGAGAGGGCGAGCATGGAAAAGCTGCTTGAAGTTGAAGACCTGACCAAAACGTTCACCCTGGGCAGCGTGCTCTCGCGTGTCAAGATAACAGCGGTCGACGACATTTCGTTTTACATCAAACCGGCGGAAATCTTCGCGCTGGCCGGCGAGAGCGGCTGCGGCAAGACCACGACCGCGCGCATCATCATGGGTTTCGACCACGCCAGCGCCGGCACGATCATTCATGGCGGCAAGAAGGAAGCCAAGAACGAAAAGGTCTGGTTTACCGAGGGCATCCAGGCAATCTTCCAGGATCCCTTCGGCACCTTCAACCCGCTGCGTGAGGTCGAGCGCTACTTCTTCGAGACGATCCAGAACTACAAGCTGGCCAAGAGCAAACAGGAGGCCATCGCCC
This sequence comes from Caldilineaceae bacterium, assembly GCA_020634815.1. GTDB lineage: Bacteria > Chloroflexota > Anaerolineae > Caldilineales > Caldilineaceae > Caldilinea. Next base: position 91,880 of record JACKBA010000019.1, read on the forward strand.
GCATCGACGCCAAACTGCGCCTGGTGGGGCTGACCTATGAGGATCTGGCCGGGAAATATCCCAGCGAGTTCTCGGGCGGCCAGTTGCAGCGTATCTCCATCGCCCGCGCCCTGCTCACCGACCCGAAGCTCATCATCGCCGACGAACCGGTCAGCATGGTCGATGCTTCGCTGCGCATGTCCATCGTCAATCTTTTCAAGAAGCTGCGCGACGAGCTGGGTGTGAGCGTGCTCTATATCACCCACGATCTGGCGACCGCCTACTATGTCTGCGACCGCATCGCCATCATGTTCCGCGGCGACATCGTGGAGATGGGCACAGTGGAACAGGTGCTGATGACGCCCAAGCATCCGTACACGCAGCTATTGCGCGCGTCGATCCCCGAGGCCGACACATCGCGACGCTGGCAGGGAGAGATCAAGCTCTCCGATACCGAGACGGACGAGTACCTGCGCCAGGGCTGCCGCTTTGCCGGCCGCTGCCCGCTGGTAATGGATGTCTGCCGCACGACCACGCCGCCGGATGTCATCGTGGAGGGTGCGCACGTCAGTTGCCACCTCTACGCCGACTATGCAAACAGCTAAAACCACAAGGACTCCAAGAACACAGAGGGGCACAAAGGACGAGTGATGCGATTGACGCCTGAGCCGGCTGCTCGTTTTCCAGGAAGCTCCGAAGCTTCCTGGATGGTTGAGCCGTAGATCCGGGTTCACAAGTCAGCAGCTTCTTTGTGCCCCTTTGTGCCCTTTGAGCCTTTGTGGTTGCGCTTTTCAATTCACCAATTCAAAGGGTCACGAATATGCAATCTACGAAGAGCGAGGAGCGTGCGTATCTCGATGCGCGCCTGCCGATTGAAGCGCGCGTCGACGACCTGCTGGGCCGGATGACGCTGGAAGAAAAGGTCGCCCAGTTGGGCAGCCTGTGGATCTACGAGATCGTCGACGAGCAGGGGCTGAACCGGGCATGGGCGCAGGCGCGCATGGGCGACGGCCTGGGCCAGGTGACACGCCTGGCCGGTGGCAGCAGTCTCGGCCCGGTGGAGACGGCGCGGCTGGCCAACGTTATCCAGAAGTACCTGGTCGAAGAGACGCGGCTGGGCATCCCCGCGCTGATCCACGACGAGTGTTGCAGCGGCTTTCTGGCCAACGGCGCCACCAACTTCCCGCAGATCATCGGCATCGCCAGCACGTGGGAGCCGGAGTTGGTCGAGGCGATGACGCGGATCATCCGCAAACAGATGCGTTCGGTTGGCGTGCATCACGGCCTGGCGCCCGTACTCGACATTGCCCGCGACCCGCGCTGGGGGCGCACCGAGGAGACCTTTGGCGAGGACCCCTATCTCACCTCCGTCATGGGCGCGGCCTACATCCGCGGGCTGCAAGGCGAGGATTGGACCGATGGCGTCATGGCGACGGGCAAGCACTTCGTCGGCTATAGCGCGTCGGACGGCGGGCTGAACTGGGCGCCGGCGCGCATCATGCCGCGCGAGCTGCGCGAGGTCTACCTGGCGCCCTTCGAGGTGGCCGTACGCGCGGCGAAGCTGGCGTCGATCATGCCGGCCTACCACGAGATGGACGGCGAGCCGTGCAGCAGCTCGCACGAACTGATGACGCGCATCCTGCGCTACGAGTGGGGCTTCGACGGGCTGGTCGTCTCCGACTACATGGCCATCCACCAGTTGGAGACCTACCACCGCCTGGCGCGCGACAAGGCGCACGCCGCACACCTGGCGCTGCGGGCGGGCATGGACGTGGAATTGCCCAGCATCGACGCCTACGGCGCAGATCTGGTGGCGGCGGTCGAGACCGGCGAAATTCCCGTGGCGCTCATCGACCGCTCGGTGCGGCGCATGTTGGCCGCCAAGTTTGCCTTCGGCCTCTTCGAGCAGCCCTACGTCAACCCGGAGACGGTGCTGGAGGTCTTCAACACCGTGGAGCAGCGCGCCACCGCCCGCGAGATCGCGCGCAAGTCGCTCGTGCTGCTCAAGAACGAGGGCGACCTGCTGCCGCTGCCCAGGACGCTCGCCTCGATCGCCGTCATCGGCCCCAACGCCGACGACACGCGCAACCTGCTGGGCGACTACTCCTACCCGGCGCACATCGAGACGCTGCTCACCTTCAAGGAACTTGGCTTCTCCGAGCACCCGCTGCCCGAGTCGATCAAGCTGGTCGACGATTACGCCGACATGATCGGCGTGGTCGACGGCATCCGCCAGGCTGTCTCGGCGCAGACGGTGGTGCGCTACGCCAAGGGCTGTGACGTGAACTCGGCGGAGACGGGCGGCATTGCTGCGGCGGTCGAGGCAGCGCGCCAGGCTGAGGTGGCCATCGTGGTCGTCGGTGACAAGGCCGGTCTGACGCCCGAGTGTTCCACCGGCGAATTCCGCGACAGCGCGCGCCTGACCCTGCCCGGCGTGCAGCAGGCGCTGGTCGAGGCGGTCATCGCCACCGGTACGCCTGTGGTGCTGGTGGTCGTCAGCGGACGGCCCTACGCCATCCCGGAACTGGTGGACGCCGTGCCGGCCGTTCTCCAGGCGTGGCTGCCCGGCGCCGAGGGCGCGCCCGCGCTGGCCGATGTGCTCTTTGGCGAGGTGAACCCGAGCGGCAAGCTGCCCATCACCTTCCCGCGCCACGCCGGCCAGGTGCCGATCTACTACGCTCACCGGCCGTCCGGCATGCGTTCGTTCTTCTACGGCCCGTACACCGACGAGAGCAACGAGCCGCTCTTCCCCTTCGGCTACGGGCTGAGCTACGCCAGCTTTGCCTTCGAGAACCTGGCCGTGACGCCGGAGAACGTCGCCACCGATGGCGCCGTGCAGGTGTCGGTCGAGGTGGTCAACGCGGGCGATCGCGCCGGCGACGAGGTGGTGCAACTCTACACGCACACAGAGGGCGCCAGCGTGACGCGGCCGGTCAAGGAACTGCGCGGCTTCCAGCGCGTGCACCTGGCGCCGGGCGAGCGCGTGCGCGTCACCTTCACGCTGCCCGTCGAACTGCTCGCCTACTACGATGCGTCCATGCAACTGGCGGTTGAGCCGGCGACGGTGCAGGTGATGGTGGGCAACTCGTCGCAGCACCTGCCGCTGTCCGGCGCATTCACGCTGGAAGGGACGACGCGTGTGGTGGGCCAGCGCACGCACTACTTCTGTGCAGCCGGAGTCGAGCCGGCTTGAGATGCTGACTTTCCCAGCGCATCCGCACTGTCAGGGAGTGACCTGATGAAGACCATCGAGCGCAGGGTGCGCGCACACGTCATCCAGACACTGCACCGAACTGCGGTGGCGCCAAGCGTCGCAGAAACAGCCACGACCCTGGATATCCCTCAATCAGATGTCGTTGAGGCACTGCATTCGCTTGCGGATCAGCACCGCCTGGTCCTGCTGCCGGGCACGGATGCGGTCTGGATGGCGCACCCGTTCTCGGCCATCGCGACTGACTTCGTGGTGTATGCGGCGGGGCAGCGGTGGTATGCCAATTGCGTGTGGGATGGTCTGTCGATCCTGGGCATCGTCGGCGATGGTAAGCTCGAGACGCACTCGCCGCAAACCGGTGCACCCATCCGTTTCGACGTTCTGAACGGGCAGGTCACCGGCGACGCGATCGTGCACTTTCTCGTGCCGGCCAGGCGCTTCTGGGATGACATTGGCTTCACCTGAGCAAACATCCTGGCCTTCCGGTCGGAAGCCGAGCTTCATGCCTGGCTGGCAGCGCACGCCTACGTGCAAGGCGCCGTCGCCGACGGGCAAACCGTCTACAATCTCGGGCGCGAGTGGTACGCAACCAGGCTCGATCTCGACTTTGCGCCGGCCACGCCGCAGCAGGCGCAAGCGACATTCGCCCGGCACGGTCTCGTCGGCGGTTTCTGGTCGCTTGCCGGATAGGGAGAGGAGGAGCGCATTTGTGCGCCGCAGCATCCGCTGCGACGAAGCAGGCAACAAAAAGCACGGATGGCGGTAGAGACTGCTTGCACCACCATCCGTGTTCTTGCGCTCGATACTCAGAACAAAGGTGCGTCAGCTTCGAAAGCCGTTCGCCCACAGAGTGGCTTTACGCTGTCGGTTCCGCCACGAAAAGCGGAATGACGCGCTCCGTCTTCTGCTGATAACTCTGATAGGGCGGGAAGGCCTCCACCGCAATCGCCCACAGCCGCTTGCGCTCCTCCGTATCGACAACCTCGCGCACGCGCATCGTGTAGACCTCGGTCTTGTCGCGAATCTCCACGTTGGGATCCGCCTTCAAGTTGTGATACCAGTAGGGGTGCTTCGGCGCGCCGCCCTGGGACGCCACGAGGATATAATTCCGGCCATCGGCGACGCGCATCAACGGCGTCTTGCGGACGGCGCCCGTCTTCCAGCCGCGATTCGTCACGATAATTACGGGCAGCCCCGTGTCGCGCAAGGTGGTGCCCTCGGTCCCGCCACTACCTTCGTACAACGCCACTTGATCAGCTACCCATTGGCTGGGACTTGGGACGTATTCGGTCATGATCTTCTCCATGTTGTAAGTGGTGAGCATACAGACGCAGATGACTGAGCGTCCGGTGGTGCTGGACGTTTTCTGACAGCATTGCTAGGCGGCTGCTGGGTTTAGCGTGCGCAATCCTGGAACGCGAGCGAATTCACCAACATTGAACGTCATCACGCCGTAACCAAAAGCAAGCGCCGATGCAGCGATCAACAGGTCATGGGCGCCGATCAGTTCGCCACGTGCCTGCAAAGCTGCCCAGATGCGTGCATGATGGCGGGCAACTTCCAGGTCGATTGGAATGATCGGAAAGAGTTCCAGGACAAAACTGACGAACTGCTGCCTCTTCGCCACCTGTTCAACCGTTCTGGCGCGCTGGATTCCATGCAGCATTTCACTGGCAGTGATGACACTGATCGCCACGGATTCGTCCCCGATGGCGGAAAGCACGGTTTGCAGATGGATGCGTTCCCGTTCGGCGGCAATCAACACGCTGCTATCGATCAGGAGTCCCACGAACTATTCTCCGGCATCGTGAAAGCTGCTCGCGATTCGACCAAATCTTGCTCCCAATTCGCTGCATCATCGGGGTCTAGCCGTGGTCTATCTTTCCACCGACTTAGCAATTCCTTAGCCGAGAGCGTCTTCATGGCGCCGGACAATTCGGCAACGACGACTCCACCGCGCGTGAGCAGGTACGTCTGCCCCTGGTAGTAGACGCGATTGATCACATCAGAAAAATTGCGAGATGCCTCTGTTACAGAAATGACTTGATGCATGGCATGTTTCCCCGTAGACACAGAGCACGTCCATCCATTAATATGATAATCAGATTATCAGACGCGTCAAGCAGGCTTTAGACAATGCACAAATCAATCGCTCTTCGTTCATGCGCCGGGTAGCCTCCCCGGCTATTACTGATGCCCGATCACCCGATGCGGCACGTACGGCTCCTCCAGGTACGCCACCTCTTCCGCCGACAGCTTGACCGCCAGCGCGCCGGCAGCGTCGTCCAGGTGCGCGACCTTCGTGGCGCCGATGATGGGCGCGGTGACCGGTTCTTTTTGCAGCAGCCAGGCCAGCGCAATCTGCGAGCGCAGCACGCCGTGCTTCTCTGCCAGCTCCGCCACGCGCACGATGATCTGGCGGTCGGCGTCGACAGTGGCGTCGTACTTGCTGATGGCGATCTGGTCGGTCTGGGCGCGCAGCGAGCTGTCCGCCGTCCAGTCGCGCGTCAGGCGGCCGGCGGCGAGCGGGCTGTACGGGATCGCGCCGACCCCCTCGGCGCGGCAGAGCGGCAGCATCTCCCGCTCCTCCTCGCGGTAGATCAGGTTCAGGTGGTTCTGCATGGAGACGAAGCGGGTCCAGCCGTGCGTGTCGGCGTCGTGCAGCGCCTTCTGAAACTGCCACGCCCACATGGCCGACGCGCCGATGTAGCGCGCCTTGCCCGCCCGCACCACGTCGTTGAGCGCCTCCATCGTCTCTTCGATGGGCGTATCGTAGTCCCAGCGGTGAATCTGGTAGAGGTCCACATAGTCGGTGCGCAGCCGGCGCAGGCTGTTGTCGATCTCGCCCAGGATCGCCTTGCGCGACAGCCCTTCGCCGTTTGGCCCCTCGCGCATCCTGCCGCGCACCTTGGTGGCGATGATGACCTCATCGCGCCGGGCGAAATCCTTGAGCGCGCGACCGAGAATCTCCTCGCTGACGCCGATCGAGTAGACGTTGGCCGTGTCGAAGAAGTTGATTCCCAGCTCCAGCGCGTGCTGGATCACCGGGCGGCTTGCCTCCTCGTCGAGCATCCACTTGTGCACCCAGTTCGCCGCATCGCCGAAGCCCATGCAGCCCAGGCAGATGCGCGAAACCTGCATGCCGGTTGAACCGAGTCGAGCGTATTCCATGTTGTTCTCCTCTGTGAATATTCACTGTCACTGAATGACTGGTTGAGTAGCCATTTTGACGCAGAGTCGCAAAGGCGCAGAGGGTCGTAGAGGCAAAGCATAGCGCTTTTGGCGTTGTTTTCTCTGCGTTTTCTCTGCATCTCTGCGACTCTGCGTCAGAGTGTGTCGCTTTTCCATTCATGGCTTGAGCCGGTACGACACGAACGCCAGCGTCCGGCTGTCGGGCGCCCACGAATTCACGTTGATCGTGCCCTGCCCGCCGAATAGCTGGGCGATGGTGCGCGAGTCGCCCCCGGCGGCGGGCACCAGCCGCAACTCCACGTGCTTGTTGGCCGGATGGTCGCCGGGCGCGACATCGTCTTTGCCGTAGGCGATATACGCGACCCAGGCGCCGTCAGGCGAAACGTGCGGGAACCAGCAGTTGGCCTCCTCCCGCACCATGTGGGTCGGGTTGGCGCCGTCGGCCTCCATGCGCCAGATTTGCATCAGCCCGCTGCGCACGGAGTTGAACCAGATGTAGCGGCCGTCGGGCGAGTATTCCGGGCCATCGTCCAGCCCCGGCAGATCAGTGAACTGCGTCTCCGGCCCGCCTTCGACGGCGATGGTGTAGATGTCGTATTGCCCGTTGCGTTCGGCGCAGTAGGCCAGGGTGCTGCCATCGGGCGACCAGCCATGCAGGTAGCTGGGGCCGTGCTCCGTCACGAGAACTGGGTCCCCGCCCTGCATGGGCAGGATGTAGATGCGCGACCGCGCATCCTCGTAGGTGAAGTGGCTGACCGCGATCTGCGTGTTGTCGGGCGACAGGACGTGGTCATTGTTGCAGTCGATGGCAAAGCCGCTCTCGATCGGCGCCACGGCCCCCGTCGCCAGTTCATAGGTGTAAATGAGTCCGCGGTCGTTGAAGACCAGCAGCCGGCCATCGCGCGTCCAGTTGGGCGCCTCGATGACGTGGTCGAATTCCTGCAAGACCGTCCGGACGCCGGTAAAGACATCGATCGTCTCCAGCACGCTGATTGAGTCGCGCGCGGCGATGTACTGGCGGAGGGTGTGGATATCCATCGGTTTCCGTCTCCATTGGGTACTTGCACTCTCGATGCAAGACATGCATTTCCACGCACGATACACCCCAAGTAGCTATGGTAAACTCTTTTGGGAGTATCAATTCGACCAGAAGCTCCATTTTCAGTTCGCTGGTTGACGCTCTTTGGGCCACATGCTAGACTCCGAAGCGAGAACCTGTCCACGAAAGCGATTTGCGTGTACGACCTGAAGTGAGGACAAAATGGCTACTGCGATCATTGACATTGGAACGATTATCTCACGCAGTCCCGAAATCCGAGGGGGACGTCCTCGCATTGCTGGAACCGGTGTCACTGTACAGCGGATTGTCGAGTTGTTCAAGTTAGGCTTGAATCCCGACGAGATCGTTTCTGAATTTGGTCACCTTTCCTATGCGCAGGTGTATGCCGCCCTTGCCTACTATCACGCCAATTGGGAAGAGATCGAAGCGGCCATTGCCGAAGATAACGCGGCCGGGGATCGGGCCGAGACCGAGTGGTACCGCCTGAGGCGGGCTGCCGAATGAGCATCCGTCTCTACTGCGACGAAGATTCGATGCGTCATGCATTGGTTGCCGCGCTGCGGTCGCGTGGACTCGATGTGACCACCGCTTTTGAAGACGGCATGATTGACCGCGAAGATGACGAACACCTGGACCATGCCAGCCAACAAGGTCGGGTCCTATTCAGCTTCAATCGCGGCGACTTCTACGACCTCCACACAGAGTACCTATCACAGGGCAAAACTCACGCTGGGATCATTCTTGCCAATCAGCAACATTATTCGGTTGGCGAGTTGATGCGCCGCATCTTGCGCCTGGCTGCATCCAGGTCTCCTGAAAAGATGCGGGATCAAGTCGAGTTCCTGAGCGCGTGGGGTTGAGCAGGGGTGATTCCGAACCAGGTTGCTTTGGCTCAGGTTTTCTGCGATTGACTACGGCTATCTATCAGACCTGACCCAGTTGCCCCTTGGGTGCCGGCGTCTCGTCCGCTACCACGACAATGGCGGCGCTCCCAGCTGTACATGTCTAGGGTTATTTCCGTTCTCGATACAAGATATAAGCGCCGCTGGCGATCGTCAGAGCTGCGCCGGCCCAGGTCAGCCAGGTCGGCACCTCGCCCCAGATCAGAAAGCCCCACATGACGTCGATGGGCAGCGCCAGGTACTCGAACGGCGCCACCACCGACGCCTCCGCCAGGCTGTAGGCGCGCGCCAGGAAATACATCCACGCCGCCCAGACCACGCCCAGCCCGGCCATGATGGCGAAGTCTACCGGCGTGGGCATGGCCCAGGGGCGAAAGAGAAAGGCGATGCTCGGATGGGCGCTGGGCATGTCGCCGGCCATAATCACCAGCGGCGCCAGGATCGACGCACCCACCAGGTAGACGAGCGTGCTGTAGTAGGACATCGTCGCGCTGCTGTCGGTCGTGTAGAGCTTGCGCGTCACCATCACCGTCAGCGCATAGAGAAAGACGGAGATGAGAATGAAGATGGAACCGAGATTAAAGGTCGTCGTGCCGGGCCGGACGATAAGGAGCACGCCGGCAAAGCCCACGAACAGTGCCGCCCAGCGCCGCGGGCCAACCGTTTCGCCCAGAATGACGACCGACAGCAGGGTGATCATCAGCGGGCCGGAGTTGCGGATCGCAGAGATCTCGGCCAGCGGCAGCGCGGCCAACCCCATCATAAAGGTGGTGTAGGAGAAGAACAGAAAGAGGCCGCGGCTATATTCGAGCTTGTGGCGCTGCGTCTTTGGAAGCCCGCGCCCGCCCTCGTAGCGAAAGAGCAGCAGCGTGAAGGGCAGCGCGACCAGGCTGCGCAGGATGACGATCTCCAGCACAGGGTAGGCGCCGCTGAGCCATTTGGCCGCGACGGACTGGAGCGAGATGGTGAAGAGCGCCAGCACGAGGAAGCCGACGCCGCGCACGTTGTCACTGGGTTTGGGCAAATTCCTTATCATGACGGCATGGGCGCTTTCATCGTTCGATGATGGGAAGAAGCAGGTGAGATGGGCGCGTGGCATCGTGGAAGATGCGGTTGACTGCCGTGCGGTACTGTTCAGCAGACTCGCCGGCGATGACGCCGCCGGTGTTGCTGTTGCGGTCGAAGCGCGGGAAGTTGCTGCTCGACACCTCCAGCCGCATGCGATGGCCGGGTAGAAAGACATTTGCCGTCGCCCACAGGTTGAGCCGCACTTCATAGACTGCATCCGGTTCGAGCAGTTCCGGCTCCATCGACGAGTTGCGATAGCGCGCCCGCAGGATGCCTTCGGTCAGGATGATGGCACACCCATCGGGGTGTACATCCACGAGTTTGCCCGTGAAGTCCGTATCGGGCGCCGATGAAGACACAAAGATGCGTAATTCGATCGGCCCGATGACCTCGACTGCCTGCTCCAGCGGCGGAGTGGAGTATACCAGCACATCGTCGCGCAGCTCGACCGCATGTTGGTCGCACGGCCCCATGGCGTTGGCGCCGGGGAGGATCACCTGGCCGCCAACGGTCGGAACCGGGCGCAGCGGATTGTAGAGGAACACGTCCGGCGCTTCGTCGCCCGGCGGCTCGTACGAGAGCGCGCCATCCCCGCGCAGGGAGTTTGCGCCGCGGCGGCTGTGCAGGTAATAAGGGCGGTAGTTCGTGTCGGGGAGCGGCCAGTCCGCCGCCGTGCGCCATTCGTCGATCCCCATCACAAAGATCAGCACCGGCGGCGCCTGGTCGATGCCATTATCCGCATCCTTCAGCCAGCGGTCGAACCAGCGCAGATGGATGTCGGGCAGGTCGATTGCCATGCTGCTGGCGGCAGGGCCAAATTCCCGGTCGGGGAAACTGCCGGTGAAATTCATGTGTGTCCACGGGCCGATGATCACGCGCTGGTTGCGGCGGGCGACTTCCGAGCCGCCGCGCTGCTTCATGCCCATATAGTTCTCGAAGGTGTTCCACAGGAAGATGTCGTACCAGCCACTGATGTGGAGCGCCGGCGCGGTGATGCGTTCGTAGCCGGCATTGGGGGCGATCTGCCGCCAATACGCGTCCGGCATGGGGTGCGCCAGCCAGTCGCGATAGAAGCCGGCGTATTCTTGAATGAAGGGATGGGCGGCGAGGGGCAATTCGTTCAGGGCGCCATCCACATCGAACGGAAGGTCGCTGTCGAGCAGTTGCTCGCCACGGGCGGCGCGGCGCGCCATCTCTGCGGGCACAATGTTGGCGACCACCCAGCGCAAGTCGTGCAGCACCTTGGCGCCTCCCTGATAGGAGCAGCCCTCGTAGCAATCCGAGAAGGTGATCGACGGCGCCATCGCTTGCAGGGCGGGCGGCTGTTCGCGCGCCGGCAGTAACTGCGTGCCGCCAAGATACGAACCGCCAAACGTGCCAATCCGGCCATTCGACCACGGCTGCGCGGCGGCCCAGGCAAAGGTATCGACGCCGTCGGCGGTCTCCTGGATTTGTGGGTTGAACACACCCTCGGAGGCATAGCGTCCGCGCACATCCTGCACGACGACCGTATAGCCGGCCTGCACTGCTGCCAGAACGTCGAAGGTGCTGTTACCGGCTAGAATGCCATCCTTGTCGTAAGGCGTGCGCGCTACCAGCACCGGCGCAGGCGCACCATCTGCCAACCGAAAGATGTCGGTGGCAAGGCGAACGCCATCGCGCGTGGGGACCATGATGTTTTTGTCAATCAGGATTGTGGGCATGGCCGGTCTCCTGCGTCAATCGTTCCTTGCTTGCCGAAATAGCGTTTCGCAGTGGCGTTCACCGCTTGGAAAACCGCTCGTGGAAGGTGTAGCGCGCACGATGTCGATCTACCATAACCTGCGGCTGCACGTCCCAGACCATGTACCGCACCTCCGCACCCTCGTCCGCGCGCGGCCAGACCGGCAGCCCGGGGCCGTTCGGGTCGCCGCGCTTGACGAAGTTGGCGTAGTAGCCCTGCATCAATGCCGAGACCTGCTCATCCTCCGCCGTCCAGGCGTAGACCTGATTGGTGGCCAGGTTGCCCAGCGCATACTCGATATCGGCGGAATGCACCGCACCTTTGGCCGGCGGCATGGCGATGGCCTGGGCCGCCGCGTCCGCGTCGCGGATCACACCGCCGGCCAGCCCGGCCACGGCGTCGCTCATCTCCGGTACCATGGGCGGGCGCGGGTGGGTGTAGTAGTAGCGATAGACCGGGCAGCCCGCTTTGCGATGGCCGTCCGCCCACTGCCAGGTGCTATGGACCAGGAACCGGTCGCCGGCCAGGGCAGTGGCGGACGCTTGCACCTCCTCCACCGTCGCGCCGGGGTATAGTTTGAGCACTTCGCCGGCGCGGTCGCCGTACAGTTCTCGCACCACCGCGGCGTAGTTGGCCGGGGTCGGTTTGCGCTCGCCCAGCAAGGCGATGGCGGGCATTTCCTCGGAGTTCCAGCCGATCATCAGCGGCACACGCGCCTGCTCACCGGCGGCAAGCATCGCCACGGGCGACCTGGGGAAGAAACAGCCGTCGATCACGCTGGGGAATTCGTGCGGCGCCATCCCTGCGGTGGCATCCAGCAGCGTCTGCGCCGGTATCGCGCGCAGCGCCGCCAGCGACGGCGCGCCGATCTTCTGCGCAAAGGCCAGCCAGCGTTGCTCCGCCTCCTCCAGCGGGATGGGCGGCAGCGCGCCGATCCCGCCGCTCGAGCCAATCGCACCGGCTATCAGATCCTTCGACAGCGGCGAAACCATCTGCGCGTTGACCGACATCGACCCGGCCGACTCGCCGGCGATCGTCACCCGGCCGGGGTCGCCGCCAAAGGCTGCGATGTTGTCGCGCACCCAGCGCAGCGCGGCGTTCTGATCCAGGAAACCATAGTTCCCGGCGCAGCCGTGCGGCGACTCGGCGCGCAGCTCCGGGTGGGCGAACAGGCCGAAAATGTTCAGCCGGTAGTTGACCGTCACGGTGACGATGCCGCGCCGGGCCAGCGCCGCGCCATCGTAGCGCGGCTCGGAGCCGTCGCCGGCAATGAAGCCGCCGCCATAGAAGTAGACCAGCACCGGCAGCCGCGCCGCGTCGGAGGGGTCGGGCGTCCACACATTCAAGTAGAGACAATCCTCACTCATCCCGTTGGCGCGGAAGTTCATGTCGCCAAAGACGGGCAGTTGCATGGCGCGCGGGCCAAAGTGCGTGGCGTCGCGGACGCCGGACCATGACTCGACCGGCTGGGGCGCCTGCCAGCGGAGATCGCCGACCGGCGGTGCGGCGAAGGGGATGCCTTTGAAGCTGTGCACGCCCGTGCCTTCATCGTGCGTACCCGACACCTTGCCGGTAGCCGTCATTACGGGTGATGTCATGCGTTCGTCGCCGTCCTTTCGCCCGCTACGGGGCAGACCGGTAATTTCGATTTTGCTCACGCGAAGCCGCGACGGAAGACATCTTTAGCTTCGCGCCTTCGCGGCTTCGCGTGGGCCAAGAGCGCAAAGGGCCTGTTTATGCTGGGCGCGGCGTCAACTTGATCGTCGTCGCGCGTACCTCAGGCGTCAGCATAGGCGCCACATACTGCGGATAGCGGCCATACTTCGTGCGGTAGGCGGCGTCAACCTTGTCATTGACGGCAGGATCGGTTTCTGCGACGAAGGCGACATCCTTCTCCACGCCGCCGGCCGAGATGTGCCCTGCATGCTGCACCTGCACGCCGCGAAACCACGCACTGTCGCGCCCTCGGTAGGAGCGCACGTACAACTCGTCGCCGACGCACACCACCCAGATGATGACCGGCTTGCGCAGTGTGCCGTCCTGGCGGAGCGGGGCGATCTCCAGCTCTTCGGCACTGCCGATCTTGTCGAGTTCTGCGCTCGTCCAAACACTCATGAATTGTCTCCTTGCAGCACCTTCCGGGAAGCTGTGAGCTTCCCGGAAGGTTGCAACACGTAGCTTGGGTTCAATTGGGAAACGCGATGCCCGTCATCGCCCCGCAGATGCTCAACAACCGCTCTTGCAGCGCGATGTCGCCGGCTTGCGGGTTGCAGGGAGTTGCCGTCCGATGATAGAAATACTGCCCGCTCACTTGCGTAGCCCGGTCCTCGCTCACCGCCAGCCAGACCTGGGTTTCGTAGCCTTGCTGAAGATCGTCCGACGCACCCGGTCCGCCCATCTTCGTCGGCACCCACCCCGGATCGACGGCGTTGGCGTAGACATCCGGCCACTTGTGCGCCACGGCCATGCACAGCATTGTGACATAGAGCTTCGAGTCGGAATAGCTGACCCGGCTCTGATCCCTGGCGAGCTGCTCCAGGTGGGCGCGCCCTTGCAGGTGCATGTCTGAACTCAGGTAAATCAAACGGTCGGGGCGGTGCATCAGGCAGGTGAGGAGATAGGGCGCCACCGTATTGACGATGAACACCTCGCGCGCCGAAGCCCGATAGACGCCGGCGTTATGGATCACGGCGTCGAAGCGCCCCCACGCGTTGGCAGCCTCAGCAACCTGCCTGATGTCGTCGACATCGGACAGATCGCCCACGATGACGTGCGCGGCGCCGGGCACGCTCTGTTGTGCATGGCGTGCCCGTTCGGCGTTGCGCGCGTGCAGGACAACCTGGTGTCCCTGATAGACCAATGCCTTGGCTGCCAGTTGGCCTAATCCATCGGCCGACCCGGTGACGAATATAGTTGCCATCTACATCACTCTTCGTTTCTCTGCATCTTTGCGCCTTTGCGTCAGAAGTGGCTGCTCTCCAGATGATTTTCTAGAGGTCGGCTACGGCCGGGATGATTTCCCTGGCAAAGGTCTCCAGCGGCGTGATCTTGTAGACGTCCGGCATGTTGAAGATCGCGTGGGTGAAGCCCATCGCGGCGTACGTCTTGATCCGGCTGATGACGCTTGCTGCGGTGTCATCACCGGAGAGATGCACGGTGGCGAGCGACGTCTTCTCGACGCTGTCGTAAGCGCGGCCCAGCGCGTCGCAATGGCGCTTGAGGTCGTCGATGGCCTTTTGCATGTTCTCCGCGCCCACCCAGTCGCCAATGTTGCAGGCGTCGGCGTACTGCGCCACCATGCGCAGCGTCTTGTTCGGCCCCGTGCCCCCCACCATGATGCGCGGGTGCGGCGTGGAGAGCGGGCGCGGGTTGTTGGTGATGGCCGGTGCGGACAGGTGCTTGCCCTCGAATGAGATCTCGTCGCCGGCCCAGAGCGCCTTTGCCAGTTGCAGATTGTCCTCCAGCAGTTCGAAGCGCTCGGCGGTCGGCGGATAGGGGATGCCGTAGCCCTTGGCCTCGTCTTCATACCACGCGGCGCCGATGCCGAGATAGGTGCGGCCACCGGCCAGGATATCCACCGTGTTCATCATTTTCAGCAGCACGGCGGGGTGGCGATAGATCACGCCCGTGACCAGCACGCCAAGATAGGCCTTCTCCGTCAGCCCGGCAAAGTAGCCGAGCGTGGAGTAGGCCTCCAACATTGGGTCGGTGTACGCCTCGCCGAACATGCCCTTGATCTGGTAGTAATGGTCCATCACCCATAGGCTGTAGAAGCCGCCTGCCTCAGCGGTGGTGACGATCTCCTTCAGCTTGGGACGAATCGCCGCCGTGCCGCCGGGGTACTTGAAGGATGGAATTTGCAGTCCAACGTGCATGGTAGACCTCCTGTGAAAAATGGTTTGCCGGTTACGGCGCCTGCGCGGGGAGCCGGTTCTCCGATAGCGCCTGCTCCGCTTTCAAGACGCCTTCTTCATAGCCTTGGATCTTCTGGTTCAACAAGTCCAGGGTTTCCTGCATCTCTGCCATTTTGGCGATCAGTTGTGCGCGCTGCTCCTGCAAGATCATCTTGCGGGCTGCGATGGTTGCGTCGCCCTGCTCCACCAGTGCGAAATAGTCGATCAGCACCTCGATGGGCAGCCCTGCGCTCCGCATGCACTTGACGAAGTCAATCCGCCGCACGTCCTGCTCGCCGTAGTTTCTAATCCCGCTTTCCGAGCGATGGATCGGCGGGAGAAGGCCGATCTTTTCGTAATAGCGCAACGTATCCGCCGATAGCCCCGACTGTTCACTGACCTCGGATATCTTCATCTGCTCACCTCCCCGGCAAAGTGTAACACCTGGAGTTAACTCCAAGTCAAGGGCGAATATCGGATCTGCAATCGGACAACTTGCCGCCCGATTGCCGGCGCCTGACAATCAGCTACGCTGGGGATGTTCGAGGGGGCGATGGCAGACGGGACGCGGCCTGCTGCACCAGTGGCGTCGCCTGGGGCGCGCCGAATGGTAAGCCCTCTACTGACCCGCCGGCAGGGTCACCGTGAAGCGTGCGCCGCGGCCCGTGTTCTCGGCCAGGACGCTGCCGCCGTGATGCTCGGCTACTGCCTTGACGTAGGCCAGGCCAAGCCCGCTGCCAGGGATAGCGGCCGCGTTGCGCGCCCGGTGAAAGCGATGGAAGAGCTTCGGCAGATCGTCGGCGGGAATGCCGATGCCGGTGTCCTCAACGGAGAATACCGCGGTGACTTCCTCGAAGGCCAGGCTCACGGTCACCGCACCGCCCGCGGGGGTGAACTTGAGCGCATTGTCCACCAGGTTGTCGACCAGCGCGCTGAGTTGCTCCGGCTGCCCCACCACCCACACGGGCGCGGCCGGCACCGCCAGGTCGAACGCCAGCCCGGCCTGCTCCGCCCGCGCCGCCTGCGCCTCGGCCAGGCCACGCACCAGCGCCGCCAGGTCGAACCGCTGCGAGGGTGCGCCGGCGATGCCGGTTTCGACGCGCGAGAGTTGCAGCAACTCGTCGGTGAGATTCGTCAGCCGCGCCACCTGGCCCTGGGCGCGTGCCAGGTAGATGTTCTGCGGCGCGGCGTCTTCGGGGCCGGCTGCCAGTTCCAGGTTGGTGCGCAGCGCGGTGAGCGGGGTGTGCAGTTGGTGCGCGGCGTCGGCCACGAACTGGCGCAGTGTCACGATGGTGCTTTCCACCTGGCCGGCCATGCGGTTGAAGGCGCGTGCCATCTGGCCCAACTCGTCTTGGGAACTTGCCGGCCCGCCCGCATCCGGCACACGCGCCGTCAGGTCACCCTCGGCCATGCGGCTGGCAGTCTGTGCCAGCGCGTGGATGGGCGCAGTGATGCGGCCGGCGGCCAGCCATCCGGCCAGCGAGGCCAGCAGCACCGCCAACACACCCGCCGCCAGCCAGCCCCGCGCCACCGAGGTGAGAATATCACGGCCATACGCCGGGCCTTCGGACAATTCGATGGCGCCCGTCACCGCGCCCGATGGATCGTACAGGGCCACACGCACAACCTGGGACGAGCGCTCCAGCGCCTGGGGCGCCTCCATATTGAGGCCGAAACCATCGTAGGTGCTTACCACCGAGATATTCGGGCCTGCCAGCGCCGCAGACGCCATACCCCCGGTCGCAGCAGGCGGTCCATCCATCAGGAAGATCGCCTGTGACACTGGCGCAGTTTGGGTCAGCGGGATGTCAACCGCCAGTATCACGTCGGGCGGCGCCGCTGTCGCCAACGACGCATCCGGGGTAGTGGCCAGGGCCACGCCGACCGTACCGCCGATCGCCACGTTCGTCCGTTCGGGCACACCGGTATCCACCAGCGTCGCGCCTTTGGCGTCGAGCCAGCGCACACGCGCCTGCGACAGAAAGGCGAGGCCCTTGACCAGCTCGCGCGCTGCATCGGTCGACGGGGCTGCGGCACTGTATTGGGTCAACGTGCGGCCGATAGCCGTTGCGTTGCCTTCCAGGTAGGCCCGCTCGCGCGCAGAGTAACTCTGCAAAAGTAGCGCCAACAGGATCGCGCCTAGCAGCAGCGCGGCCAGCAGGGCGATCGTCGCAAAGCTCAACGCCAGACGCCAGCGGATGGATGAGTGCATGGAAGGGCTCCGATCGTGATCGAGACGTGCGCAACATGCTGGTCGAGCAAGCTCGACGGACCGTGGCATGGCTGGTATCTGTCGCTCTAGCCGGTTTCCTGTCCCGGCTAGAGCGACAACGATGCACGCACCAACGGCGTTTCCGCTTACCGTGAATTCAGGATTTGTCCCGTGGCATCAGCCATGTAGAGCACCGTGTCTGCAATGATGCGGTCACCGCGGCGTTCGCCCCACACAGAGATCATGCCGTTTTCGTTGATCTCATCCACACTGCCGGGTTCGACGGTCTGCTTGCGCGTCCCGTCGGGCTGGGGCGAATCCAGGACGGTCAAAGCCGTGGTGTCGACAAGGATCTGGGCCGTGTGCGGGATGACGACCTCGACCTCCGGCCCGTCGGCACTTCCATTGATAGAGACTGTGCCATCCGGGTTGGTTCTGACGGCCATCGTGACGGTTCCTGTGGTGATGAAGATGCTCTTGTCGCCACGACGGGCCAGAAGGCCGGCCACATCCGGCTCGGTCTGGGGAATCTCCTTGGCCGACTCAATCTCCATGTCGAACGTTTGCATGCCCTGCGCGTTTGCTCCGCTCTGCGCGCCAGACGGTACACCCACCACGGGCAGTGAGCTTGCGCCGACCGCCGCCTTGTTGTTGAGCATCTGACCGCCGACGCACGCCGACGCACTCAGTAGCACGACCAGCGCCGAGGCACCGATGAACAAAGTACTGCGATTCATGTTCTGACTCCTATTCTAGCTGATGTAGGTCCAACCTACTCATATCGTAGCGCCTCGATTGGGTCGAGGCGTGCCGCCCGCAATGCGGGATACAGCCCAAAGATGATGCCCGTCGCCAGTGCCACAAGCAGGGCGACGGGGATGCTGGCCGGGTCGAGCAGCGCCAGACCAGCGTTTAGCGAAGCAGCCAGCGGGATGGCCAGGATGCCGACCAGGATGCCGACCAAACCGCCGGCCAGGCTGAGCAGCGCCGCTTCCAGCAGGAATTGCAGCACGACATCTTGCTGGCGCGCGCCCACTGCCATGCGCACGCCGATCTCCCGCGTTCGCTCCGTCACGCTGACCAGCATCACGTTCATGATGCCGAAGCCGCCGACGACCAGCGACACGACAGCCAACGCAGCCAGCAGCACGGAGAAGGTGCGGGCCGCATCCTGCTGGACGCCCAGAATGTCCTTCTTGGTGGTCAGCCGGAAGTCGTCAAGCCACTTGCCGTCGTTCCCTTGCTCGATGCCATGCCGCAGCCGCAGATGCGCCGCAATCTGGGTCTTGGCTTCGTCCATGCGCGCCTCATCGGTCACACGCGCAGTGATCTCGACCCACGGATCGTTCTCGAAGAGGTTTTGCACCGCAGTGCTGACGGGCAGGTAGAAGGTCTCGTTTGGTTTCGAGCGCGTGCGCTCCTGCTCGTCCACCGTCTCCAACTCGGCGATCACGCCGATCACCTCACACGGCTTGCGGTTGATCCACACCGTCTGGCCGATGGGATCGTCGCCCAGGAAGAGGTCGTCGGCCGTCTTGTAACCCAGCACGCACACCTGCGCGCCTGCCGCCACTTCGCTGTGGGTGAAAAAGCGGCCGCGGGCCAGAAAAGCTTCGCTGGTCAGCAGGTCGCCGGCCGGCCAGCCCACTGGCTGCACCTTGCCGTCGGCGATCATGCTGGTCAGCGCACCCGCATCCACGCCTGTGAACGGCATGTCCAGCGTTGTCTGGCCGTGGCGCACCTTGCCGCTTCCCCTGACGGTCATTTCGACACGATCGATCAGTGGCGCGGCGTCCGGCAGGGTAAGACCATCCTCGTAGGAGAGCAGCTTGCCGGCCGGTTTGGGTTCGCCATCCTCGACCGTAAACTGCCCGCTCACCTGGATCTGGTCTGAGCCAAGGAAACGGAAGCTGTTCTCTACAGCCGCACGGGCGCCGTTGCCCAGCGCCAGGGTGGCGATCACCGAGGCCACGCCGATGATGATGCCCAGCATGGTCAGGCCGGTGCGCAGCTTGTTGGCCGCAATGCCGCTCAGCGCAGTGCGCAGGACGTTGACAAAGGTCATGGGAGCAGCCTGCCGTCGCGCATGTGCAGCGTGTATTCTGCCTGCTCGGCGACCGCGCGATCGTGCGTCACCAACAGCAGCGTCCGGCCCTCGGCGTGCAGCTCGGCCAGCAGCCGCATGATGTCGCCGCCGGTGCTGCTGTCCAGGTTGCCGGTCGGTTCATCGGCCAGGATGAGGGCCGGATCGCCCACCAGCGCTCGTGCGATGGCGACGCGCTGGCGTTGGCCGCCGGAAAGCTGCGTGGGGCGATGCCCGGCCCGATCCGCCAGCCCGACGCGCGTCAACGCAGCCAGTGCGCGCTCGCGCGGAGACTGCTTGCCGGTTGCCCGGCTACCCGCGCCGTGGTCGAGGCGGCTCGTCCCGTTATCGCCCTGTCCCCCTGCCGCCCGATAGAGCAACGGCAGCGCCACGTTGTCCAGCGCGGTCAGACGCGGGAGAAGGTTGAAAGTCTGAAAGATGAAGCCAATGCGCTGGTTGCGCACCCTCGCCCGCTCCTGCGCCGAAAGAGAACCGACATCGCGTCCCTCCAGCAGATAGCGGCCAGCGGTGGGTGTGTCCAGGCAGCCCAGCAGGTGCATCATGGTGGACTTGCCGCTGCCCGATGATCCCATGAGCGCCACGAAGTCGCCGGCGCCGATGCGCATGTCCACCCCGCGCAGGGCTAAGACGTCGGCCGCACCCATGCGGTAGGTCTTGGTCAAGTTCTGCGTTTCGATGACTGGATTCTGGTCGTTCATCGGCTTACCACCTGGTCGCCTTCGGCCAGCCCGCTCAAGATTTCGGCGTACTGGTTGCCGCGCAGGCCAACCTGCACCGTCCGTTCTTCGGTGCTAAAGCCGTTCCACACCTTGAGCGTGGCCGTGCCGTCGGGGCGGGCGCGCACCAGCGAACGCGGCAGGCGCAGGACCTCTTCGCGCCGGTCGATCACCACCGACGCATCCACCGTCATCCCCGGCGCCAGCTCCGGGCCTGCGGTGTCCAGCGCGATGTAGACCGGGTAGACGGGCGAGGTCGAGGTGGCGCTACGCTGGGGAACGATGCGTTCGACGCGACCGGTGATCGAGGCTGCGGGCATGGCGTCAAAGAAGAGATCCACCGTTTGCCCGACCTTCACCAGCGGAAAGTCCTCCTCGACCACCGTAATCTCCGCTTCCACCTGTGTCGGGTCGGTGAGGCGCAGCACCGGCGCACCGGCGGCGACCGTCTCGCCCTCGCTGGCATTCACCTCCAGCACGACGCCTGCGTAAGGCGCCACCAGCGTTGCCGCCGCGAGGTCCGCTTGTGCCCGGCTCAATGCCTGTTCGGCGGCCTGCACCGTCGCCTGCGCCTGGTGCAGATCCACGGCATTCGGGCCTGCGTTCAGTTCGTCGAGCCTGGCCTGCGCCTGCTCATGCGCCAACTGCGCGGCCCGCAAGTCGTTCTCGCCGGTCCGCTGGCTTGCCTGCGCCAGCCGGCCGCGCGCGCGTTCGACATTGGCCTCAGCCACGCGCACATCCTCAGGGTTCGGCCCTGCCTGGATGCGGGCCAGATCTTCCTCCGCTCTGCGCACGGCGACGTCGGCGTTGCCCACAGCGGCCTCAGCCTGATCGCATGCAACCTTGTCCGGCCTACCGCAGGTTGCGTCGCGCGCCACCTGCACGCTCCACAGGCTGTTCCTGGCCGTCTCCAGCGTGTACTGGGCGTTTTGCAGCGCCGCCACGTCGGGTGATTGAAGCTGCGCCAGCGTCGCCTCGGCGGCGGCCAATTCGGCGCGTGCGGCGGCCAGTTCGCCGTCGTTCGGCCCGCGTGCCAGCGCATCCAGTCGCGCCTGTGCGCCGGCCAGGTCGCCCTGTGCCGCGGCCATGTCTGCGGGCGTGGGGCCGGCCTGGAGCTTCGCCAGGCGCGCACGGGCCAATTCCAGCTCGGCCTGGGCCGTCGCCATGCGCTCTTCCAGCGGGGCAGGGTCGAGGCGAGCCAGCGTGGCGCCAGCGTCCACGTGCTGGCCGGCGCGCACGGGCAGGCTCAACAGTTTGCCGGTGGCGCCGAAGGAGAGCACCATCTCGCGCGTGCCCACCAGACGGCCGGGCGCCGTCACGCCCAACGAAACTTCCCCGCGCTCTGCGGCAACGGTCGGCGGCGCGCTCTGCGCCTCCACCGCAGCCGGCATGGCGCCGCGCAGGCCCCATAGGCTGGCCGCGACCACGCCCAGGATCAGCAGAACGGCGAGCGGTATGTACCAACGTTTCATTGCCTGACTCCTCACCACCATGACTCTCGGCTGTGCTTGCCGGGACGCAGACCGCGCGCAAGGCTGCGCCTGCGGTCGCCGGACTCGTTTGCTACAGTTCTGAGATTAGTGGGGTGAGATTACAGCGTGGTCTCGGCGCGGTTACAGTTTCGCAACCTGGCTGGGGCGCGGGCCAATTCAGGCGACCAGGCGGTAGCCGATGCCGGGCACAGTGAGGATGAGGCTGGGGCGGCTGGGGTCGCGCTCCACCTTTTCGCGCAGCCGGCTGATGTGGACGTTGACCGTGCGCTCGCTTTCGACATCGGCGTCGTAGCCCCACACCGCGGTGAGGATCTGCTCGCGGCTGAGTGCCTGGCCGGGGTGGCGCGCCATGAAGACGAGCAGCTTGAATTCGGTCGGGGTGAGGTTGAGGAGCGTCTCATCGCGGCGCGCCTGGCTGCGATCCAGGTCGATCGTCAGTTCGCCGGCGCGCAATAGATTGGCGTCGGCGGCCGGCGCGAACTCGCCGTAGGCGCGCCGTAACTGGGCACGAATGCGCGAAAGCAGCTCGCGCAGGCCGAAGGGCTTGGTCACGTAGTCATCGGCGCCCATCTCCAGCCCCAGCACCTTGTCGATCTCGTCGCGCTGCGCGGTCAGAATGATGACCGGCTGGCGCAAGCCGTCCTGGCGCAACTGGCGACAGAAGTCGAGGCCGGAACCGTCGGGCAGTCGCAGGTCGAGGAGGATGAGGTGCGGGTTGGCGGCGTGTGCGTAGGCCAGGCCGCTGACGCCGGTGGTGTGCCAGGTGGCCCGGAAACCGTTCGTTTTCAGGGCATCCACCAGGCTCTCGCCGATGGCGGGGTCATCTTCGATCAGAAGAATATGCGTTGCGCCGGGGTCCAGGTTCGTCGTCGTCATCGCGGCAGAGTATAGCACGCCGGGTACTGGCCTTCAAACAGATCGGTGCGATGGGGTCATGTGTATTCCGTAGTTGGCTCTATCTCCTTCTGAAAGTGCGAAGTCAGTGTTGCCTCATTCACCCCTACCACGCATACGCGTTCGGCGCCTCACCCCCCGGCCCAGGCCAGATTTCGTCGAGCCGCTTGAGCGTCTCCGCGGTGAGGCTGATCTCCAACGCACGCAGGTTGCCGGTCAACTGTTCCATGGTGCGCGGGCCGACGATCGGTGCGGTGACGACCGGGTTGTGCAGCAGCCAGGCCAGCGCCACGTCGCCGGGTTCTTCGCCCAGCTCCTGGCAGAGCGTCTCGTACGCTTCCAGCTTCGACCGGTCGCGTTCGATGCGCTGCTGCTGGTGCGTACTGGCGCGGCGGCCCTCGGTCGCCTTGCGCAGCGCACCGCCCAGCAGCCCACCCGCCAGCGGACTCCACGGGATGAGACCCACGCCGTAATGACGGCAGGCAGGAATCACCTCCAACTCAATCGTGCGCGCCGCCAGGTTGTACAGGCTCTGCTCGGAGACCAGCCCCATGAAGTGGCGGGCGGCCGCGGCGCTCTGCGCGGTGGCGATGTCCCAGCCGGCGAAGTTGCTGCTGCCGACGTAGAGCACCTTGCCCTCGCGCACCAGTTGCTCCATCGCCTGCCAGATCTCCTCCCAGGGCGTTGTGCGCTCGATGTGGTGCATCTGGTAGAGGTCGATGTGGTCGGTCTGCAGGCGGCGCAGGCTATCTTCGCACGCCTTGCGGATGTGGTAGGCGGACAGACCGCGCTCGTTGACGCCCGGCCCCATGTTGCCATAGACCTTGGTCGCCAGGACAACCCGGTCGCGACGTCCACCCTGCGCCCACCAGCGGCCGATGATCTCCTCCGTGTAGCCGGGGTGAAGCTCCGGGGTGACGGTCGCGGCGGTGAAGAGGCCATAGACGTTGGCGGTGTCGAAGAAGTTGATCCCCTGCGCCAGCGCCGCATCCATGATGGTGAAGCTGTCTGCTTCGCTCGTCTGCGGGCCAAAGTTCATCGTGCCCAGGCAGAGCCGGCTGACTTGCAGGCCAGTGCGACCCAGTGGTGCGTATTGCATACCGTTACTCCTTGAAAGAACTTTTTGGTTGTGAGAGTTGCTCGTCCTGGTCGATTCACCGTCGCCG
The DNA here is from genome assembly GCA_020634815.1 of Caldilineaceae bacterium. Taxonomy (GTDB): domain Bacteria; phylum Chloroflexota; class Anaerolineae; order Caldilineales; family Caldilineaceae; genus Caldilinea. Next base: position 115,493 of record JACKBA010000019.1, read on the forward strand.
GCTCATCGCCTTGTGTCTTGCCGAATGGCGTTATTGTGGGGCAAGGAGGCGGGTAAACGACAGCGACGCCAGCTTCCAATTCCCCTCTTGCTGCACATAGACTTCTGTCACCATAAAGGGATTGGTGACCTCGTTGCCGCCAACCACGGCGAGCAGCGTGATCCGGTTCAAGAGTACCGCCGTCTGATCGATAATGGTCACCGACACGTCGTGGATGTCCGCCTGCTTGTAGTGGATCCTGCCGCTCTTGATGATCTCGAGTTCCTGCGCTTTGCCCCAGGCGCCGCCCATGTGCACAAAGACCGCCTGCTCATGAAAGAGTGCATCCAGGGTTCCTACGTCGCACGCCGCCATCCACTCCCACTTCGCTTTGGAGATCTGAATGATGGCTTGTTCCAACTCCGCGTTTTGCATGATTTACTCCGCACTTGCTGACTGAGCCAGGTACTCCTCGTCGCTGATCTTGCCCATCCACTCCACGCCCTGGCCGTCGAGCGCTTCGCCGAGGGCGATATGCGTCATCGCCGTCGTGGGCGCGGCGCCGTGCCAGTGTTTCTCGCCCGGCGCAAACCAGACGACGTCGCCGGGTTTGATCTCCTCGACCGGGCCGCCCCATCGCTGGGCGCGGCCGCAGCCGGCCGTCACGACCAGCGTCTGCCCGAGTGGATGCGTGTGCCAGGCCGTGCGTGCGCCCGGCTCGAAGGTGACGCTGGCGCCGCGCACGCGCGCCGGTTCGGGCGGATTGAACAGTGGATCGACGCGTACGGCGCCGGTGAACCATTCGGCCTGGCCGACGGCGGAAGGCTGCGAGCCATTTCGTTTGATCTCCATCGATTTGCTCCTTTGTCTGCCTCTTGCCGTTCTATGTCGGTCGTTTTGCTTCGCCCAGCCACTTCACCATCTTCGGGTCACGGTGGTCGAAGAAACTGCTGGTCTTGGTGTCCAGCGTGGCAATCGCCGCCATCTCTTCCGGGGTCAGGTCGAAGTCGAAAATGTTGAAGTTTTCGGCAATTCGTTCCAGACGCACTGACTTCGGAATCGCCACCACCCCGCGTTGGGTCAGCCAGCGCAAGATGACCTGCGCTACGCTCTTGTGGTGGCTGTCCGCAATCGAACGCAGCAGCGCGTTCTCGAACATGTTGTTGCGGCCTTCGGCAAAGGGCCCCCACGACTCGATCTGCACGCCGTTTTCTGCCAGGAATGCCTGCGTCTCGATTTGCTGGCAGAAGGGATGCGTCTCGATCTGATTCACCGCCGGCGTCACCTGGTTGTGGACGATGAGGTCCATCACCCGGTCGGGGTGAAAGTTGCTGACGCCAATGGCGCGAATCCGGCCTTCCCGGTAGAGTTCCTCCATGGCGCGCCAGGAGCCGTAGACATCGCCGTAGGGCTGGTGGATCAAGTAGAGATCCAGATAGTCCAGTTGCAGCCGCTGCATCGATCGCTCGAAGGCCTGCCGGGCGCGTTCGTAGCCGGCATCCTGAATCCACAGCTTGGTGGTGATGAACAGCTCTTCTCGCGCCACACCGCTGCGTTTGATGGCGGCGCCGACGGCTGCTTCGTTGCCATAGGCCGCGGCCGTGTCGATCAGCCGGTAGCCGGCGCTGATGGCGTCGACCACGCACCGTTCACACTCCTCGGCTTCGGGAATCTGAAAGACGCCGAAGCCGAGGATGGGCATTTCTACACCGTTATTCAAGTGTACTGTTGGGACGGTTGACATCATTGTTCTCCTGTTTGTATCGTCCAGACGAGGTGGATTGCTCTGCTGGTAAACCCTGCCACGAAGCCTCAAAGAACGCAAAGGGGCACAAAGAAGTCTGGCGCCGGGCGTCGCCGGATGATTCTTTGTGCCTCTTGGTGCGCTTCTAGTCTTCGTGGTTTGCGTTTCAACCGGTCGCTCAATAGCGGTTGCCGACCACCGTGATTTGCGCCATAGCGTCGGCAATCTCGCCGAGATAGTCCGCCGTCAACTGGACGTTCACCGCGCCGATGTTCTCGTCGAGGCGTTCGAGCTTGCGCGTGCCGGGAATCGGCACGATCCACGGCTTCTGCGCCAGCAGCCAGGCCAGCGCCACCTGCGCCGGCGTGGCGCCCTTTTCCTTGCCGATGTGCTCCAGCAGGTCGATCACCACGCGGTTGGCCTTGATCGCATCCTGGGTGAAGCGCGGGTTGCGGCTGCGGATGTCGCTGCTGGCGTAGGTCGTGCTCTCGTCGATCTTGCCGGTCAGGTAGCCGCGGCCCAGCGGGCTGTAGGGCACGAGGCCGATGCCCAGTTCCTCACAGGCGGCCAGCACGCCGTTCTCTTCGATGGCGCGCCACCAGAGCGAGTACTCGCTTTGCAGCGCGGCGACTGGCTGCACGGCATGGGCGCGGCGGATCTGCTCGGCGCTGGCTTCGGAGAGGCCGAAGTGCTTGACCTTGCCTTCCCGGATCAAGTCCTGCACCGCGCCCGCCACATCTTCCATGGGCACGTTCGGGTCGGGCCGGTGCTGGTAGAAGAGATCGATGACCTCGACGCGCAGCCGCTTGAGCGAGGCCTCGGCGACGCGCTTGATCTGCTCGGGCCGGCTGTCCAGCCCCACCGTCGGGTGCGGACCCTTATCGGGGTCGTGCTTGAAGCCAAACTTGGTGGCGATCACCACCTTGCCCTTGAAGGGTTCGAGCGCCTCGCCCACCAGCAACTCGTTGGTGAAGGGGCCGTAGACCTCGGCCGTGTCAAAGAAGGTGATGCCCCGGTCGACCGAAGCGTGGAGAAAGTCGATCATCTCCTGCTTGTCGGTGGGCGTGTCGCCGAAGCTCATTCGCATACAGCCCAGGCCGAGTGCCGAGACTGCCAGGTTGCTGTTGCCTAATACGCGCATTTGCATTGTCGTGCTCCTTGCTCGTGCTGTTTGAATGTGTGCCTGCCGGTGGCAGCGCGATTGAAGAGATGGACGGCCCGTTTTGCTTGCATGAAGGTGCGAATCAGTCCATCGATCGCCGATTCGCCACGATCTTCCCCGGCCGGGTTACGCTGCTGTGCGGCGTCGCGCTCGACCCGCAGCATCAGTTGGATTTGTGGAACCACTGTGAACCTCCCATACTTCTGCACTTCCCGCAGATCGCCTGTCGAACTGCGCGGCGTGTTCCTTGTCCTCGTTCCATTCTAGCGGGCAATGGCGCGGCGTGGTATGCTGTTTCTCCAGCATCCTTGAACAATCCTGCAAGTCTTGCGGAAAGGCGCGTAGCCAATGTGTGCAGCGATCACGACGAATCCAAGCGGCGGCGAGCAGGCGGCGCTCGAGGCTGCCAGAATGCGTTCCAGCCAGCATGAGTTGATCGAACGCATCGGCCGGGCCGTGCCCACGGACGGCGTGGCCGAGCCACTGAGCGGCGTGTTTCTGGCGCGTGTCTCGACGGCGGGCGAGCCAATGCACAGCGTGACCAGGCCATCCTTCTGCGTCATCGCACAGGGCAGCAAGGAAACGCTGCTGGGTGACAGCCGCTATCGCTATGACGCCGCGACCTATCTGCTCACCACCCTGGAATTGCCGCGCGTCAGCCAGGTCCTGGAGGCATCGCCCGCACAGCCCTACCTCAGCTTTCGCCTGGTGCTCACACCGGACGTGGTCCGTTCGGTTGTGATGGAAGCAGGGGACGCGGCGCCGGCCATCAACGGCAACGGCGACGAGCGCGCCATCGCCGTCAGCCCGTTGGATGCGGAGTTGTTGGATGCGGTGGTGCGGCTGGTCAGGCTCGTGGAGCGCCCCGAGGAAGCACGCGTCCTCAAGCCGCTCATTACGCGTGAGATTGTCTACCGGCTGCTGGAAGGCGAGCAGGGCGGCCGGCTGCGCCACATGGTCGTGCAGGAAGGCTACACGCCCCACATCGCCCGCGCCATCGAGCGCCTGCGCCGTGACTATGACCAGCCGCTGCGCATGGAGCAGCTTGCCGGCGACCTGGGCATGAGCGTCTCCAGCTTCCATCACCGTTTCAAGGACGTGACGGCGATGAGCCCGTTGCAGTATCAGAAGCGGATCCGGCTGCAAGAAGCGCGCAGGCTGATGCTGAATGAAGATTTCGATGCGGCAAGCGCGGCGTTCCGCGTCGGCTACCAGGACGCGTCCCATTTCAGCCGTGAGTATAAGGGGCTCTTCGGTTTCCCGCCCATGCGCGACGTGCAGCGGCTGCGCCAGACGACGATGGAAGCCGTCGGCTGATGACGCATGACAAGGGAAGGCATCTACCGCAGGAGGTAGAATCATGCTGAATATCGGTGCTATTGTCTGGGGCGTGCGCGACCTCCCGCGGGCAATTGCGTTCTGGAGCGCGGCGCTGGATTACAAACTGTCCAGAGCGCCGGATGTGGATTTTGCTATCCTCGTGCCCAAGGAAGGCGCCGGCATCCAACTGTCGCTGAATGCGGCGGTCACTTCGGACAAGCCCAAACGCCATCACCTCGACTTGTTTACCCATAACCAGGAACGTGAAGTCGCCCGGCTGCTGGAGCTTGGCGCAACCCGCGTGGCGTGGCGCTACGAGCCTGGCGCCGACTATGTGGTGCTGGCCGACCCGGATGGCAACACCTTTTGCGTCGTTGGAATATGAACCATGAAACTTGTCTATATCACCGCCGCTGACGAGGATCTCGCCGTGCGCCTGGAGTGCGACCCGGCGCTGATGCGCCACATCGGCGGCCCGCGCCCCGAGGCGGATGTTCGCGCCGCCCACAAGCGTCGGCTGAAATTGATGACCAAGGGCGCGGCACAGATGTACAAGGTCGTAGACGACGACGCACAAGTGCTCGGCACGATCGGCATGTGGAAGATCGACTGGGAAGGGCCGCAGAGCTGGGGAATGGGCTGGTTCGTGCTGCCGGAGCACCAGGGCAGGGGCATCGCCACGGCGGCCGCACGGCTCCTGCTGGCGCAGGCGCGCGCCAACCCCGACGTGCGTTCCATCCACGCCTATCCTGCCGTGACCAACGCCGCTTCCAACGCGATCGCACGCAAGATCGGCATGGAGAATCTGGGCCCGTTCGACAACGAAGGCTTTGCGGGCATCCTGCGCTGCAACAACTGGCGCATCGGTCTACACATGCAGCAATCCATCGCCCATATTGCGCTGGTGGTCAGGGAGTACGACGAGGCCATCGCATTCTTCTGCGACAAGCTCCATTTTTCATTGATCGAAGATACCTATCAGCCAGAGCAGGACAAGCGGTGGGTGCTTGTGGCGCCGCCCGGCTCATCCGGCACAACGTTGCTGCTGGCACGCGCGACCAGCACGGAGCAGTTGGCCAGCGTCGGCAACCAGACCGGCGGACGCGTCTTTCTCTTTCTCGCCACCGATGACTTCTGGCGCGACTACAACGCGATGGTCGCCGCGGGTATCCGCTTTATCCGAGAACCAAAGCAAGCAGAGTACGGCACGGTCGCCGTCTTCGAGGATCTCTATGGGAACCTCTGGGATCTCGTCCAGCCATCTAAACGTATCCACTAAATCAGGGATAATCCACCATGAATCCGATTCTACCCATCCAGCACTTTGTCCCCGACGTCGAGGCGCGGCAGTGGGCCGACGGCCGCCTCTACCTCTACGGTTCCTACGACATAAGCGGACGCACCTCCTACTGTAGCTGGGAGTATCGCGTCTTCTCCTCGGCGGACCTGGTGCACTGGGAAGATCACGGGGAGAGCTTCCGCTCGGCGCCGCCGCACGCCAGCCTGGAGTGGACCGACGCACCGCTCTTTGCGCCGGACTGCATCTACCGCGACGGGCGCTACTATCTCTTCTTCTGCAACGCCGGCAACCGCGAGGGGGTAGCCAGCAGCCTGTCGCCCACCGGCCCATTCACCGATGCCGTGCCCATTGAGGGCGCCGACCGCGACGCCATCGACCCCGCTGCGCTGGTCGACGACGATGGCAGCGTCTACTACTACTGGGGCCAGTTTCACCTGCGTGGCGCCCGGCTGCGCCCCGATCTGGCCGCGATCGACCCCGACACGCTGCGCACCGACCTGCTCACCGAGGCCGCCGACGGCTTCCACGAAGGCGCGTCGATCCGCAAGCGCGCCGGTCTCTACTACCTAATCTACGCCGACATCAGCCGCGGGCGGCCAACGTGCCTGGGCTATGCTACCAGCGCGGCGCCGCTTGGCCCCTTCACCAAACGCGGCGTCATCATCGACAACCTGGGCTGCGACCCGGAGACGTGGAACAACCACGGCTCGATCGCCGAGTTCAACGGGCAGTGGTATGTCTTTTATCACCGCTCGTCGCAGGCCGGCCACTTCAACCGCCGCGTCTGCGTCGAGCCGATCCGTTTCAACGCCGACGGCACGATCGACGAGGTGGAGATGACGACGCAGGGCATCGACGGGCCGTTGCCGGCTACGCAGCCTGTCGAGGCTTGGCGCGCCTGCCTGCTCAACGGCCGCGTGCGCACCGCCGCCACCGGCCCCACGGAGCGTGACCCAGCGGTGCGCGAGTATCTGACCCAGATTCACGGCGGCGACTGGGCGGCCTTCAAGTACCTGGACTTCGACGCACAGCCCGTCGCATCCTTTCACGCCCGCGCCGGCAGCCTGGCCTACGGCGGCGTGATCGAGGTGCACCTGGACGCGCCCGACGGCGAGTTGATCGGCACGTGCCGCGTGCCGCGTACCGGCGGCTGGCAAAGGTGGGCGGAGGTGAGTTGTCCGGTCATGCCGGTGACCGGCGTGCGGGCGCTCTATCTCGTCTTCTGCGGCGCCGGCGATAAGTTCGTCATTCCGAAGTTCGACCCGGAGCGGCTCTTTGATCTGGAGAGTTTTTGGTTTGCGACAGGGTGACTCTGACCCCGCCGAGCACTGGGAAATTACACGCGACAAGTGCAAGACGCTCCCCTGCCATGTGGAATCGGAGGGGAGCGCCTTGACCATTACGCCGAAACATGCCGGCATACCGTCGAACAAGCCACCGCTCTAGTGGTCGCTGCACAGAGGAATTTTGTGGTATTCTGGTCTGCGCAGCAAGATTGAAGCAACTTGTCGCGCGATGGGCTATGAGCCTGTGGTCATCTGCACGCCGGAGGAGTTGATGGAAGATTGAACCATGTGGGAAGATCCAATTGTTGCCGAAGTGCGACGGGAACGCGCGGCGCATGCTGCGCAGTTCAATAACGATCTGTTGGCAATCTATCGCGATATCAAAGCTGAGGAGCAGAAAAGCAAGCGGAAGTTCGTCGCGTTTCCGCCCCGCCCCGTGTCCATCATTGTGAACACACCGGCTAAGGCTGTTCACAACAGTTAGCTGCTGCGCTCCGCATCCGCCGGCCTCCGAGCGCCCGAATCTGCGTGTTATCTACCTGGTTTTGCGTGGCGCCGGCGACAAGTTGGTGAGCCCAAACTTTAACCCAGAGGGCTGTATGATCTGGAGAGTTTTGGTTTGCGGCGGGGTGATTGGCGGGAGTGCGACCTAAACATTGCGCCCCCATCCTTCAGCCGGGGATACATCATGGTATGCCTACTGCAATTTTAGCGACCAAACTTTATATTCCCCCTCCTCGGCCCAAAGTTGTCTTTCGTCCCCATCTTCTCGAGCGACTGAACGAGGGCCTCCGCCAAGACCCAGGGTCAGGACGCAAGCTGACCCTCATCTCTGCCCCCGCCGGCTTCGGCAAGAGTACGCTGGTCAGCGAATGGGTTGCCAGTTCTGAACGACGAGCCGCCTGGCTATCGCTGGACGAAGGGGATAACGACCCCACACGGTTTCTGGCTTATCTTGTCGCTGCTTTGCGGACCATCGTCGCAGATATTGGAGAGGGCGTGCTGAGTGTGATCCAATCCCCTCAACTACCGCCAATCGAGTCGATTCTGACCCCCTTGCTCAATGAAATCACCACAATCCCGGATGGGTTTGTCCTGGTGCTTGACGACTACCATGTGATCAACACCAATTCGGTTGACGCGTCGACGTCCGTTGACCATGCTCTCACCTTCCTGCTCGATCACCTGCCGCCACAGATGCACGTGGTCATCGTTACTCGTGAGGATCCGAATCTACCGCTGGCTCGGCTTCGCGCGCGTGGCCAATTGACCGAACTGCGCGTCACAGATCTGCGGTTTACACCCTCTGAAGCGGCTGAATTCCTGAATCAGGTCATGGGCCTCGCGCTATCAGCAGAAGAGATCGCTGTATTAGAAACGCGTACCGAAGGCTGGATTGTCGGCCTGCACCTGGCGGCACTTGCTCTGCAAGGGACAATTTCAATCCAGGGGCATACGGATACCAACAGCTTCATCAAGTCTTTTTCCGGCAGACATCATTTCGTGCTGGACTATCTAGTTGAAGAAGTCCTGCAGCAGCAGCCCGAAAGCGTCCAGACATTTTTGCTACAGACCTCCATCCTCGACCGTCTGTGTGGTCGCCTTTGTGATGCCGTTCTTCGCGATACCTCCGCTTTGGGGCAGGAAACGCTGGAGTATATCGAACAAAACAATCTCTTTCTAGTCCCTTTGGACAACGAGCGGCGTTGGTATCGCTATCATCATCTCTTTGCAGATTTGCTGCGCCAGCGGCTATACCAGAGCGCAAACTCGGCTGTCGTAGATCAAGTTAAGATGAGTGTGGCCGAGTTACACACCCGCGCGAGCGAATGGTACGAAAACAATGGCCTGGAGATTGAAGCCTTTGAACACGCGGCGGCGGCCAATGATATTGAGCGCGCCGAGCGCCTTGTCGAAGGCGATGGGGTGCCTCTGCACTTTCGTGGGGCAGGGACATATGTGTTGCATTGGCTGGAGGCGCTGCCTGAGCCAGACTTGGATGCCAGGCCCTCCTTGTGGGTGACGTATGCTTCGGCATTACTGTTTACGGGTCAGCACACGGCCGTTGAACAGAAATTACAGTCTGCGGAAGCGGCGCTACAACACGCAGAATTGGACGCCAAAGCCACAGACCTTTTGGGGCGGATTGCCTCCATGCGGGCTACATTGGCGGTCATTCAGAACGATGCAGAAACCATCATTGCTCAGTCGCTTCGTGCTAAGGAGTATCTGCATCCCGACAACCTGCTTTTCCGCACAACTGTTACCTGGACGTTGGGGCGTGCGCACCATATGAAGGGAGATCGTGCGGCGGCCAGTCGGGCTTATGCCGAAACAGTAGCGATTGGTGGGGATTCCATCTACACCATTGCGGCTACCATCACGCTGGGTCAAATACAGGAATCTGAGAATCAGCTATCGCTGGCGACAAAAAGCTACAAACACGGCCTGAACCTGGCAGGCGATCCACCGCATCCAATTGCATGCGAGGGATTTCTTGGGCTGGCCCGTATTGCCTACGAGTGGAACGACCTGGATGCTGCTCAAGCGTACGGGCAACAATGTCTTCACCTGACGCAGCAGATGGAAAACGTCGATACGTTTGCATCCTATGGCGTTTTTCTGGCCCGCCTGATGCTTGCGCAAGGAGATGTGCCCGGCGCAGTTGTCGTTTTGGAGGAGGCTGAAGCGTTTGTGCATCGGCAGAACTTCGCGTTCCGGATGCCCACAGTTGCTGAGGCTCAAGTCCTGACTCTGCTTCGCCAGGGCGATCTGGCGGCAGCCGCTACGCTCGCTCAGCAGTACGACCTCCCTCTCAGCCAGGCACGAGTATACCTGGCTCAGGGGGATCCTTCTGCAGCATTGGCGGTGTTGGAGCCTTTGCGCCAGCAGATGGACGAAAAGGGTTGGAGGGATGAACAGCTCAAGATCATGATTCTCCAGGCGGTCGCTCACTATGCGGCCGCTGCCCAAGCGGTTGACGAACATGCGGATGACGAGAAGGAACAGGCTGTGCAACAACTCGCCAACGCTTTGACACTCGCTGAACCTGAGGGCTACATCCGAATCTTTGTGGATGAAGGGTTGCCGATGGCACACCTATTATCCGAAGCAACTGCTCGCGGGATTATGCCTGGCTATGTGCGCAAGTTGTTGGCTGTGTTTGAAGTTGAGAAGACCCCCTCTGTTTCGCTGCCCTCACAAGCATTGGCTGATCCCCTTAGCAAACGTGAACTGGAAGTTCTAACCCTCATCGCTGCTGGATTCAGAAACAAAGAAATTGCAGAGCAACTCTTCATCACCCTCAACACCGTTCTCTATCACATCAAGAACATCTACGGAAAGCTGGGCGTCAACAAACGCACCCTTGCGATCATCAAAGCGCGCGAACTAAGTCTGCTGCCAGATGAGTAGAACGACGACCCTGTAACCCCACCCACAGTTTTTTCTCCTCAAAACCACAGTTTTTTTGTCCAAACAACCCCAGTTTCCTGTGGGGATTTATCGCGCCCATTGCTCCATAGTATGGGCATGATGAACGAACACACCCACTATCGTATCAAAATCAAGGGTCAACTGGACAGCCGTTGGCAAGATTGGTTCGATGGCCTAACGATTACCCCGACTGATGACGACAACATCATTCTTAGCGGCGATATCGTAGACCAGGCTGCCCTGCATGGGATATTTGCGAAGATCCGTAACCTCGGATTGACCATCGTATCCATCAACCCTCAAGCAAAAGGAG
>JACKBA010000002.1 GCA_020634815.1 Caldilineaceae bacterium
CAGGGCGCCCCAATCGACAACAAAGTCTCCAAACGACTCGCGTGCTATCGTTGTCGCCAGCCGGAGGCTATGCTATGATCGGCAGACAGACGACGAAAACTCGAGCGTAGAATCCGTCGTTCGTTGCGCTGTAATTCAAAGCATTGCCAGAACTGGAACAAGACGAACTTCTATCGAATCGGACCGAAGACTATGCTACAGCCACGCTCCTACCCGGAATATGTTGCAAAGGCGCTCGTGCTGGACGACGAACCCTTTCAGGCCATGGTCGACGACGACAACCCGTGGATGGAAGGCATCGTCCTGGTCACGACCGTCAGCTTGCTGGCCGGAATCGCACTGGCCGTCGGCGGCTTCTTGACTGCGGCCACCCTCCCAGACCCGGCCATCGCCCTCAACGCGCTACTCCAGGGGTGGCGCCAGTTCGCATCCGTCACCTCGCTGCCGCCGTCGCAGGTCGAAGCGATTATCGCCGATGTGTGGACGGTCGCCGCCGCGTTCAGCGGCTACGCCGGCAGTTGGAGCCATTTCCTGCCCATCATCACCCTGCCCATCCTGACATTGCTGTGGTGGATCTTCTTCGGCATCGTCGCCTTTGGCGTGGCCCGCGCCATGGGCGGGCAGGGCAGCCTGAACGCAACCATGGGCGCATCAGCCCTCATCGTGGCGCCGCTGGTCTTTCACGTCGCAGCCATCGTCCCATTTGCCGGCGTTAGCGGCATGATGGTGAGCATCTGGGGAATGCTGATCGGCTATCGCGCAATTCACATCAGCCACGAACTCACCTGGCGCAGCGCAGCCTGGGCAACGGTCATCGTCTACCTTGCCGCCCTGGTTGCGCTACTGCTCGTGACCCTGGCCTTCAGCGCCGGCTATGCCGCAGGAGGATATCAATGAGCCTGCACACCTACGTCAACATGCCGGGGCGCGCCCCGCGCGAAGAATGGTTCCAGCGCAGATACTGGCTGCCTGACTTCAACCAGATGTGGAACGCCGCACGGCTCAATCTCGTCGATGCGCTCGACCCATTCGAGCGCGGCGCCGTGACCGTTTCCATGCGGCAAGGCATCGGCATGATCGTCGTGCTCGGCCTCATCGCCGGCATCATCCCACTCATCGCTAATCTGTGGTTGGGCATCAGCATGGGGACGGCGGTTCCTGTCGCCGCCATGGCGACGGCATTGGCAGACCTCGCGGCCGCCTACACCGGCAATCCCGCCGCCGACCAGGTCGCCAACTCTGCCGGCATGATGGCCGGCATCGAGCCGCGCCTGCCCGGCTTTCTGGCCGCGCTACTCTCCGCACTGGGGATGTGGATCAACTGGCCGCTGGGCTGGCTCGCCAACTGGATGATCTACGGAACGGTCGTTGCCGGACTGGCACGCCTCTTGGGGGCGGAGAGCCGCTTGCAAACGTACTTTGCCGCAACCAGCTTCGCCGCCGTACCGCTTCTGCTCACGGGGCTCAACCCGATCCCGTTCATCGGCCCGCTGGCCGTGATCGGCGCATCCGTCTGGGCCGCGATCCTCTACTACAAGGCCGTGCGCCTGGTGACAGGCCTCGACCCCATGCGCACCTTGCTGAGCATGTTCGTACCGGTCGTGGCCGTTGCGGCCATCCCCACGCTGCTGGTGCTCGCCGGCACCTTGTGGGTCGTGATTGCCCGCTAACCTTACCGGATCAATTCCCACGCCAGGTGCTGGATCTCGGGCAGAATCAGCTTTTCCATCGCGACCTGCACCGCATTCGGCGAACCGGGCGTGCTGAAGATGACGGCGCCGCGATAGACGCCTGCCGTGGCCCGGCTCAACATGGCCGCCGCGCCCACTTCCTCATAACTCAACATGCGGAAGAGTTCGCCAAAACCCGGCAGTTCTTTCTCGAGCTTGCGGCTGATCACATCGAAGGTGCGGTCGCGCTGGCTGATGCCCGTGCCGCCATTGAAGATGACAAGGCGTGCTTGCCCGGCCGTGAAATCGTCCAGCACCTGCTGCACCTGATCAGGCTCATCCTTGACGATGCGATAGTCCACCACCGTGTGCCCGGCATCTTCGGCCAGGGTACGAATCAGCTTGCCGCTGACATCGGTCTCCGGCGTGCGCGTGTCGCTCACCGTGACGATCGCAATCGGCACGCTGCCTTGTCCGGCAGCCGCCTGCCGGTGCGCATCAGAACTCATCAGTAGATATCCCCGCGTTCAAAAAGGATCGACTGGTGCGACTCCGGCGGCAGGCCAAAGCCATCCGTCAGCGTCACACAGCTTACCTGGTTGTGGAAGAGCCCATTGTTCGCCTGCACACCCACCGTAACCTCCGGCGTCAGTTCCCACAGTGATTGCGCCACGCGCGGCGGCACGTCCTGGTAGTTCAGGCGGATGTTGCCGTTGGCATAGAGGACGATCTGGAAGGTCACCGAGTACGGTTCGCTGACACCGGCGCCGGACGATACATCCTTGTATTGGATCACAAACTTGTCCGTCGTCGGCTGGAAGGTGGAAACCTCGCCATCGCCAAGCGACGGATCGAGATCGGCCCACCAGCCGAAGATGGCTTGCGTCGGCGCCTCGAAGAGCGGCAGACACTGGTTCGTGCTCGGGTCGGCCACGGTGCCGCCCGCCGCTCTCGGAAATGCCACAAAGCCGTCGGCATAGAGTACGGCATCAGAATAATAGGACGCCGCGCTGGAATCCTGGCCCGTCAGCGGAAACACGAAGGGCAGCGTTACGGTGACCCAGTCGGCGCTGCCGAGCGTGTAGGTCACCGGATCGACCGGCGTTTCCCACTCGTACGGCACGAGTGGCGCCGACGGCTGCGTCGAGCCGTCATTCACAATCGCTGGCAGATAGAGCGCCTGGTTGAAGTCGGCGACCGTGACAAAGAGGGGCACCCCCATCTCCACTTTCGACAGGTCGCTGCGCGTGCCGGTCAGCGCAACCGTGCTCGTGTAGGTGCCTGTCACCAGGTTGGTCGGCGAAATCGCGACGGTCAGATAGAGCGGCGCGCCATTGGTCAGCGTAGACGTGAACGCGGTACCGGCAACGTTGACGACCTCAAACCAGTCGGCCGGCGCCATCATACCGACGACGCTCATCGGGGCAAGGCTCGGGCTGTTGATGGCGACCGTGGTCGTGAAGGGCGCGGCGCCCGGCGCAACCAACGCACCGGCCAGCGCAGGCCGCACATCCAGGCTACTACGCATGACCCGGCGCAAGGCTGCCTCGGCATCGAGCAAGCCGGCGCCGGCTTGCGTTGCCGGCAGGCCGACGTCGCGCGCTGTCTCCTCCAGGATCGACTCGACCATACTGTTCGAGAGATCCGGCTGCACGCTGAGCAGAAGCGCTGCGGCCGCAGCCACGTGCGGCGCCGCCATACTCGTACCCGCCTCGGCGCAATAATAGGCGCTGCCGTCAAAATAGAGTTGGCGACCGGTGCCTGCGCACTTGCTGATGGCACTGGACGGCCACGTACTGATCACCGGATTGATGGTGTCACCGCCACCCGCCGCAATGTCCAGTTGCGTGCCGATAGGGCCGTAGCTAGGACGCGTATTGTCCACCGTCAGCGCGGCCACGGCAATCACGTTGTTGAGCCGTGCCGGCAATAGCACCTGCTGGCCGCTACTGTTGCCGCCGGCCGCCACGAGTACTGCGCCCTTTCCGTAAGCATAGTCGGCCGCAGCTTGCATTTCCTGAATCAGACTGATGCTGATCGAGGCCGGGACCTCGAGACTCATGTTGATGACATCGGCGCCGCGGTCGGCCGCATCGCAGATCGCCTGGACGAGATTGGTCAGGCTGCCAGAACCGGCAGTATCGTTGAGCATTTTGAGTGGGTCAATCTCGACATTGGGCGCGCCACCAGCAATGCCCTGGCTATTGTTTGCGATGGCGGCTATGACACCCGTCACATGCGTGCCATGTCCAAAGCCGTCAGCCGGGAGGATGTCCCGATCAAAATAGTTGATGCCATCAAGCAGGCGCCCAGCCAGGTCCGGATGGTCAAAATCCACTCCGCTATCGATGACCGCCACGCGTACCTTGTTGGCCGGCAGCTTGAAATCCTGCGCCAACTGCCAGGCCCGCGCAAAGCTGCTGCGCTGCGACGGCCACTGGTGCGACGCATAGTAGTAGTCGTCAAAGGTAAATGGAATCTCAGGGATGGCAGGGGCGTCACCGGCCGCCCGCACGATCCAGTTCGGCTCGATGGATCGCACCGCCGGGTTGACGGCAGCCGCCACGGCAATCGCCGCCGGCTGACCTGCGCTGGCACGCCAGACCTGCAACACCGTACCGGAGCCGCACGCCGTGACCTGGTCGACCAGTTCACCGCCCGCGGCAAGTTGCGCCGTCGCCGCGGTCACGTCGCCCGCAGCGGGATCGAGCACCACGATATATTCGCCGGGCCAGGCGTCGACGCCCAGACTACCATCCGGCGCGGCCGCTGCATCCTGGGCGCGCAAGATGGCGGGCACGCTTAACATCGCGACAAAAACAACTGCCAGCGTCACGATCAGACGTGACGAAATCCCGTGTCCAAATCTCATAGAATCCTCTGCAACGTATCGTTCGATCGCTCGCTCAGCGCAATGCCATAACGGAACGGCACCATCGCTGGATAGATCTATCAGGCCTTGAGACGAACGCTCCACGCCTCGCCCCTGGTTCCGGAACTGTCGCCGGAGCCCAGACCCATTGTAGCACGCAATGATACCCGCCTTGGTGATATGGCGCACAGGGTGATGTGACTGAGCGCGCCTTTGGTCGGAGGATGGCCTGTCAGTCGGCTGGAGCGCGCAGCATGACGTCTGCTTAGCGCGATTCGACGGAGATCGACGGCGCTGCGGGCGTTTCGCCGCGCCGGTGGTTGCCGCGCGCCCAGAGGATGCCGCCGGGGATGCTGACAACATAGCCGATGAATTGCTGGAGCAGGCCGACGGCCGTCCCCAGTTCGTAGCCAGCGCCCATGAAGAGGAAGAGTCCGGCAAACGAAACCTGGCGCACGCCCAGCCCGCCGGGCGAGAGCGGCACGACAATGAGCGCAAAGACGATGATCGGGTTGATGACCAGCACCTCGAGCAGCGAGATGCTGTCCGGCTGGATCGCCCACGCAATCAGCCAGATGTTCAAGCTGGTGAGGATGACAATGGCCGTGCTGCCCATGGCCGTCAGCACCAGCGCGCCGGGGTGGTCGCGATAGACGTCAAAGGCCGCCGCCAGCTTGTACCAGAGCGGCAGCACGCGATCGCTGAATGGCAGCACGCGCAGCAACCGCTCCATGAGCCGCTTGAGGCGCCGGCTGAGCAACGTCGCCACGACGGCGAGCAGCGCCAGCGCCGCCAGCATGCTGCCGAACGCGGCAAAGCGCATGAAGAGCGCACCCTCCGGCGAGAAGGGCTGGCCGTCAGGCTTCCCCCAGACCAGCACGGCATTCGAAGCCAGCGCGGCAAATAGCATGAAAACCATGAGGCCGATGAAGCGGTCGATGAGCACGCTGGCCGCCGCGTCAGCCGTGCGCTTCGTGTCCACAGCGACGGCATAGCCGCGCATGACGTCACCGCCAACCTGAGCGGGCAGAAAGTTGTTGAAAAACTCCGCCATCCACTGGAAGGAGAGCAGCCGCCCTATCGGCAGCGCAATGCCGGCCGCACGCAGGAGCACGCCCCATTTCACAGCGCTAACGGCCACCGCCAGCGTGTAGCAGATCGCGCCGAGCAACAACAATATCTTGTTGGCGTGGACGATCTGCCACCAAAGGGCCGCCGGGTCGGGCAGTTTGAGCACCAGCCACACCAGCAGGCCGATGGCAACCACCAGCTTGAGGAGATCAATGAGGCGAGACTTGGTCATGAGAACACTTCATCGCGCTGCGCAGGCAAGGAGTCTCCCTGCCCTCCGCCGCGTCGATGGCTACTGCTCCAACTGCGTGCGCGTCTGGATGGTGAAGGACTCATTGCCGTTACCGTTCTCGCGCAGCACACGGCCGTCCTGGACGTTCTGCTTCTGCGTCCATGCCATGTTCCAGACGACGTGCCGGTCGCGCTTGATGGCGAAGTCATACCAGCCGAGCACGCGGCTCATACCTTCGATGAATGCGAGCAGGAAGATCACCCACACCAGCCGGACAATCCCCCACAGTTCCTTGAACGCAATGCGCGCCACGCGCCGGTTCTGGATGCTGCTCACCTTGTAGCCGTACTTGTGCTTGAGATAGAGGTGGCCGGCATGATTGCGCCGCCGCTGGCGGATGAAGTCGTTGACCGTCGTCGGCCCGGTGTTGTAGACGATGGCATCCGGCGCATACCGCACCTGCATCCCGTTGCGCACGACGATCGCCTCGACAAAGGCTTCGTCCATGGCCACGTCGGGCGGAATCTCATCGAAGACTTTGCGAAAGGCGATCATTTCGCCCAGCCGCGGGATCTCCAGGCACAGCTCGTGCTCCATGCGCAGACGCAAATGGCTCAGCAGGCCGGTGATGTGATCCGGCGTGTTGACAGCGACCTTCTGCGCGCCGACCATGCCGACGCCGGGGTCGCGGAACATGCGCACCATGTGCTCGACCGCATACTCGTGCGGGATGGTGTCCCCGCTCTCCAGCACGCAGATGTCGCAGGACGACGCCTTCAGGAAGATGTTGATAGCGCTGGTCTTACCTTCGCGCCGCTCCTGTTCGATGAGCTTGACGCGCTCATCCAGCATCATGGCTTCCTTGACAATCGCCACCGTGCGGTCAGTGCAGGCACTCGCCACGACGATGATCTCGGCGATCTCCACTTCATGCACATGCTGGTCGATGAGTGCAGCAAGCAGTTGCCCGATGTTGGCTTCTTCGTTGTACGCAGTTACACCGACGCTACAGCGGATTTTGTCCAATGAACTTGATGTCATAAATGCGAATAATCCCTTGCTTCGTTACGAGCTGACCAGCTTGACCATCGTCACGCCGTCGCCGCCCTCGTTGCCTTCACCCGCCCGCATACTCCCCACCAGCGGATGGCGCTTGAGGACGTCGCGCACCGCCGACTTCATGGCGCCCGTGCCGTGTCCGTGAATAATGCGGATAAAGGGCAGGCGCACCCGATAGGCGTCATTCAAATAGCGTTCCAGGCGATCCAGCCCTTCCTCGACGCGCTCGCCGCGCAGGTCGAGCTCCATGCCGGGGCTGGGACCGGGACCGCTGCTCTGTATTTTAACGGCTGCTGCCGGTGCTTCCTTGACGGCTTTCTGCCGAAGCTCCAACCGTTTGATGGGCAATTTCAGGCGGAAGTTGCCAAGCTGCACGTCCGCTTCGCCGCTGGCATCGTAGACGGCGAGCACTTCGCCGCTGGCTTGCAGGCTCGCCACCCATACCAGGTCGCCGATCTCGATCGGGCCGGCTACCTGTTCCTCGGCGTTGCCCGGCACCACGACGCGCTGGTTGACGCTCTCCACGGCATCCTTGCGCCGGCTGAGTTCCTTCTCGGCGCGCGTGAGAAACTCCTCGTGCGCGCCGGCGGTCGCGCCAAACGGCGTACTGCGTGCCTGGCGGCGCAACTGTTCGATCTCCTTGCGCGCCTCCTCCAGTTCGGCCTGCATGAGATCGCGCGTCTCGCCGATCACCGCCCGCCGCGCTTGCTCGATCTGCGCAAGCTGGTGGCGCAGGTCGGCCTCGAGCAACTGGCCTTGGCGCTCGCGTGCCCTGGCCCGCTCGGCGATCTCCAGCGCATCTTGCTTGGCGCGGCGGATGTCATCGAGCAGTTTGTCGGCCTGCAAGGTATCCGGGCGCACCGTCGCCTCCGCCTGCTCCACGATCACCGGATTCACCCCCAGCCGCCGCGCAATGGTCAGCGCGTTGGAGCGGCCGGGCAAGCCGATGCTCAACTCGTAGGTTGGGCTCAACGTCTCGACGTCGAATTCGACCGAGGCGTTGCGCACGCCTGGCGTGTTGTGGGCGTAGAGCTTGAGGTCGCTGTAGTGCGTCGTCGCAAAGGTTGTGATGCCGCGGTCGCGCAGGTTGTCCAGCAGCGCCATGGCCAGCGCCGACCCTTCCTCCGGATCGGTGCCGGCGCCCAGCTCGTCGAGCAGCACCAGACACTGCGGGTCGGCCTCCTCCAGGATGTTGATGATGTTGGTCATGTGGCTGGAGAAGGTACTCAGGCTCTGCTCGATGCTCTGCTCGTCGCCGATGTCGGCGTAGATGCCCTCGAAGACGCTCAGCTTGCTGCCCTGGTCAGCCGGGATCATCATGCCCGATTGCGCCATGAGCGCCAGCAGGCCCACGGTCTTGAGCGTCACCGTCTTGCCGCCCGTGTTCGGCCCGGTAATGATAATCAGGTACGTATCGTCGTCCAGGTAGACGTCGATTGGCACGACCGTCTTCTGGTCGAGCAGCGGGTGACGCGCCCGGTGTAGATCGACGACCGAGCCGGGGTGCGGCAATTCGACAGTCTCATCCTTACCGTGTTTGTGCGTCGATTTTCGTGGCTGAAAAGGCACCACTTCGGGCAGCGTACTGTCGAGCGTGTAGGCATACTTCGCCTTTGCGAAGGTGAAGTCCAGCTCCGCCAGGATCTGCGTGTTGCGGCGCAGGTAGACGGCTTCCTCGGCCACGCCGGTGCTCAGTTCGAGCAAAATGCGCCGCACTTCCTTCTCTTCCTGCAACTCCAGTTCGCGCACCGCGTTATTCTGCTGCACGACCTTGAGCGGCTCGATAAAGAGCGTAGCGCCGCTGGCCGACTGGTCATGCACGATGCCATCGATGCTGCCCTTGTACTCGGAGCGCACGGGGATGACATAGCGGCCCTGGCGTTGCGTCACAAGCGCTTCCTGCAAGTAAGGCTTGATGTCGCTGCTGTGCACCAGGCGATCGAGCGTGCTCAGCAGCCGCTCCTGGGCGATGCGCAACTCGCTGCGCAGGCGATTCAGCTCCGGGCTGGCATTGTCCAGCACGTCGCCGCGATCGCTGATGCAGCGTGCGATCTCCGCCACCACGTGGTCGCACGTCTGGATGTTGATCGCAATGGCCGCCAGGTGCGGGAAAGAGTGTTCGAGCCGCGTCAGCAGCGTACGCAACTGCTTGGCCCGCTGCAGGGTGAACTTCACCTCCAGCAGATCGGCCGGCATGAGTACGGAGCGGCGCTCGGCGCGATCCAGCAGCGGGCGCAGGTCGCTCACCCCGCCAAAGTTGATGTCATCCTTCTGCTGCAACAGATGAAAGGCCTCGCCGGTCTGAGTCAGCCATTCCTGCACCGTGACCAGATCGTCGCTGGGCAAAAGCGATTCGGCCAGCTCCGCACCGCCACTGAAGGCGCAGTGCTGAGCCAGCCGTTCGAGAATTTTTGGGTATTCCAGTACACGCAGCGTGCGTGGATTCATAGACATCCAGTTCCAACCAGCCCGACTTTAGGCGTAACGGCCATCATATCACAGGCGATGATCTACCACCAAAGCACAGGCAAAACTCCATGAACATACGCGAGGCACGTCTGACGTGAGGTGCAGCCGGCCATGCCGCCCCGTTCCGCAATCGATCGCGCCGGCGCTGCGTGATTGCCGGATCGGGCGCGGCTGCCTATAATCACAACCTATGGCCCGCCCTAACTTTGCACTTCGCCGGCGCCGCCGACCTCGAGCAGCCCAATGATCCCGCCCGCGATTTCACTCGCTCACGTCTCCAAACGCTACGGCACGCTTGATGCTGTGACGGATCTCAATCTGACCGTCGCAGCCGGTGAAGTACTGGGCTTTCTCGGACCCAACGGCGCCGGCAAGACCACGACGATCCGCCTGTTGCTCGGCTTTCTGCGCCCAAGCGCCGGCAGCGTCCGCCTGCTGGGTCACGATATGACCGATGCGGCCGCGTCGCTGCACGCGCGCAGCCGGGCCGGCTATGTCCCCGACGTCGCCGGGCTGGACCCGGCCGCAACTGGGCTCTGGCTGCTCGATGAACTGGCTCGCCTGCAACGCCGGTCGCCCGTCGACCGCGACCAACTGGTCGATGCCCTGGAATTGCGCGCCCAGGACTTGCGCCGGCCCATGGGGCGTCTCTCGCGCGGCACGCGCCAGAAGATCAACCTCATTCAGGGGATGCAGCACCGGCCCGACTTGCTGATCCTCGACGAGCCTACCGAGGGGCTCGACCCGCTGGCCAAGCGTGCGCTCTTTGGCCTGCTGCGCCAGGCTCACGCCCGCGGCGCCACCATCTTCTTCTCCTCGCACGTGCTCAGCGAGGTCGAGGATCTGTGCGACCGCGTCGCCCTCATCCGTCGCGGCCGGCTTGTTGCCGTCGACCGCATCGACGACCTGCGCGCCCACATGCAACGCCGCGTCACGGTGCAACTCAGCCGCGACGCGGACGAAGCCGAAGCCCAGTTGGCGCGCCTGCCCGATATGACTGCGCTTCAACGCACCGACGATCGCTGGCATTTTCTCGCTGGCGACCTGCCGGCCGTACTGCGCCTGCTGGCCACGCTTCCCGTCGAGGACGTCATCATCGAACCGCCGTCCCTGGAAGATGTCTTCCTGCAATACTACCGGCCGGAGCCGCCCCACCATGCCTAGCCTGGGTGACATCGCGCTCATCTTCTGGGGAACGTTGCGGCGCAAGCGGCTCTCACTCTTCTGGTTCGCCCTCTCTGCCGGCGCCTTTCACTGGCTGGTGGCGGTGAGCTTTCCCGCTATCGGCGGTACGGAAGCAGTCACCAGCGTCGTGCGCACCTTCCCCGACGGACTGCGCACGTTGCTCAAGCTGGCGCCTAACTTGCAGGCCGGCTTTGGCGTGCAGGATTACCTGGCCTTCACCTGGATCCACCCGCTCTTCATCGGCCTGGGCGCAGCCTTCGTGGTGTCACGCGCCACGGGCGGGCTGACGGCCGAGATCGAACGCGGGTCGATCTACCTGGTGCTGAGCCGGCCGGTACAGCGCTCCAGCTTCGTGCTTGGCAAGGCCGTGGAGATGATCTTTGGCGCGGGTGTGATTGCACTGGCGGCGTGGCTCGGTCTGGTCATCGGCGTGCAGGTACTGCCCTACGAACTGCCGCTGGGCAATTACCTGTTGGCGGCAGGAATGGCCTCGCTGCTCTTTGCGGCGCTGGGTGGCGGCGCATTCTTCATCGCCAGTTGCTTCAGCCGCGCCGCGCTCAGCGATGCGTTCGGCGCCGCCTGGACGATCGTTGCCTTCGTGCTCGACGTGATCCCCGCTGTCGCCGCTTCGCCGCTGGCGTGGATCAACCCGTGGCACCACTACTTCCCGCAGGCAATCGTGGCGACCGGCGCCATCGACCCGTTCGGCGTTGCGATTCTGCTGGCATGGCTGTGTGGCGGGGTTGCGGCAGCGGTGGCTGTCTTTGGCCGGCGTGACCTGGCATAGTTCGACACGGTGACAGATCGCGTATGACGTGGGCCAGAACAACGTCGGCGGTTCATGTCCGCATCCATCCGCCCGATCCGCGAAATCCGCGTGCCATTCGCTACAGACGGGCGAGCAAGGCCGTGCGCTCCGCCAGATCGCGGATCGACAGCCGTTCCTTGCCACGCAGGTAGGTCTCCAGCAGGTCGCCCAGCGGCGCGGCCCACGGCTCCGGCGCGCCATGCATGATGCCCAGCACCGTGCCCACCAGCCCGGCGTTGCAGTCGACGTCCAGCCCGGCATGCGCCAGCCAGCGGAAGGCCGTGGTCAGATCGCCGCGCGCGTGCCAGAGCGCCAGCATGTCCGCCGCCAGGTTCGGATAGGCGTGGATCCAGTTGTACTCCTCGAAGCGCGCATCCAGGATGCGCCAGGCAGCGGCCGGGTTTGGCTCGCCGCGCAGCACCTCGAGAATCTCGCGGGCAACTGCGGCATACTCGCTGCCCGATGGGATGTAGTTCAGCGCCTCCGCCATCAGCGCGCGTTCGTCCTGGCGCACGTAGGCCAGCGCCGTCAGCACCGCCGCGTACATCCCGCCGTAGATGCCGTTGCGTGCGTGCGACACCGTCCCGTCGAGCCAGGCCAGGCGCGCCGCCTCCAGCGGCCAGCCCGGCGCCAGCATCCCGCAGACCATGCCGCGCATCTGCACGCCGATCCAGTCCGAATAGGGATTGCGGAACGAGCCGGAGCCGGGCGGCATCATACCCATGCCCAGGTTGCGCAGCGCGATCCACTCGGCCGACCAGCCAAAGGGGATCTGGCGCACCCACTCCAGCCCAAGCTGGCGTGCCGTGAGCTGGCGCCCGTGCCGCTCGAAGATGTCGAGCAGTACCAGTTCGTAGACGACGTCATCGTTCATCGTTTCCGGCGTCGTGATGTAGGAATCGATCACGCCGTAGACTTCGGCGATGCGGTCGGTATGGTAGCCCTCAATAGCCGTGCCAAACGCGCCGCCCGCCAACTGGCCGAGCCAGCCGTCCAGCGTCTTCGTCTCGAGCCCCTCCAGGGCGCGGCGATCCTGGTCGGGATCGGCGTCACGCAGCGACGCGCGCACGGAACGCCACGTGGGGCCGGGATAGGTGTAGCGCCAGTACGGGTGGTCGGGAATTTGCGGCGCGCCATGCAGCCGCGCCAGCAACTCCGCCGTGAGCGTGCGCAGGTCATCCATGCGTCCCTCGGCGGCAAGCTCGATACCCTCCGGCAGCAGCGCCTCGGCCTTCGTCACGTCGTAGCCCTGGTTGTGGAGCGACTGCGCCATCTCGACGTAGGGAATCTCCGGCGCGCCCGAACCGGGCACCGTCGCGTTCCAGAAGAGCTTGATCAACTCGTCGCCGGTCGGGAAGACGGTCTCGCTCGTGTACCACTCGCTCGGGTGCGTGCGCCGGTCGAGCGGGATCGCCGCCAGGCGCAACTCGCGGTCGATCTGCCAGGCGCGGCGTGGCGTGGAAACCTCAGGCGTCGGCATAGTCTCGCTCCTTGCGCTGGCGGCGTGCGTAGAAATAGAGTGCGATCAAGGTCGCAATGTAGGGCGTCATGGCCGTGAACTGGGAGGGGACCTGGTAGCTTTGCAGGAGCAGGCCCAGCACATCGGCAAAGCCAAAGAGCAGCGAGATGATCGCCACGCCCCACGGGTTGCCGCTGACCAGGATGATGGCGGCCAGCGAGATCCAGCCGCGGCCGGCCGACATGTTCTCCGAAAAGAGATTCACGTAGCCCAGCGACAAGAAGGCGCCACCCAGCCCGCACAGCACGCCGCACAGCAGCAGCGAATACGCGCGCAGCCGGTTCGAGGGCACGCCCGACGAGTCAAGGCTAGCCGCGTTGTACCCCGCCGCGCGCAGCCGCAGCCCGAAGCGCGTGCGAAAAACCAGGAACGCGCTGGCGATCGTCGCCAGCACCGCGACATAGACCATGAGGTTCTGCCCGGAAAGGATCGGGCCGACGACGGGAATCTGCGCGACCAGCGGGAAGTTCAAGCTCGGGATCGGGTCGATACCCGGGCCGGCATAGACGCCCTTGACGCCAAAGCTCTGGCGCAGCAGGTAGGTGGTCGCCCCCAGCGTGAAGATGTTCAGCGCGATGCCGGTCACGAACTCGTCGGTGTCGAGAAAGACGGCGAAGAAGATAAAGATCAACGCCAGCACCAGCGAGCCGGCAATTGCCAGGAGCACGCCCGCCACCCAAGAGCCGAAGGTGAACGATCCCCACACCGCGCAGAAGGCCGCCATGAGCAACATGCCTTCCATGGCGATGTTGAAGACGCCGGCGTAGAAGGTATACGCGCCGCCCAGCGCCGCCAGCAAAATGGGCGTGGCGCCAGATATCGCGCCGTTGATCAGCCCGGTGACAACATTCATCGCTTGACCTTTCAAAGAATAGACCGCGGATGAGGCGGATTTGGCAGTTGCTCACGGACAAAACAGGGAGAAATTGTACCCATCCATCTACCCAGTCAAATCCCCATACAATAGAACGCGGATAACGCGGATTGAGCGGATCCTCGCGGATCTTTGAGAAGCGTATCGATTTTGCCGAGTACAACTGGAACGCAGATAAAATCAGCGCAAATCCGCCCGATCGCACGGCGGGCGCAAAGCGCCATCCGCGTTATCCGCGTTCTATCTCCTGCGCTACCGCGCGCTCATTTTTGGCTGCGTCCGCTGCGCGACGACGCACTGCCAGGCGATCGGCCACTTTATGCAGGGCCTCGCGGCTGGCCACGATGACCAGCACCAGCACACCTTGCAGCACCAGGGCAATCTCGCTCGGCACGTCGGTGATCAACTCCATACCCAGCGCGCCGGTCTGGATCGCGCTGAAAAAGAGCCCATAAAAGAGCGTGCCGATGATGCTGTTGTTGGCGACGATGGCGATCATGACGCCGTCCCAGGCGTAGTTGGCGCCCAGCCCGCGCAGGAAGCGATGCGGCCCGCCCATGATCAGCAGGCCGCCGGCCAGCCCCGCCAGCGCGCCGGTGAGTAGCATCACCAGCACGAAGTTGCGGTTGACCGGGCAGCCGCCCAGCCGCGCAAAGAGCGAGTTCTGCCCGCCCATGCGCCACTCATAGCCGGCGCGCGTGCGGTTGTAGAGAAACCACATGAGCGCCACCGCCGCCAGCATCCAGAAGATCGCGCTGTTCCAGTCGCCGAACTCGGGCAGCCAGCCGCTTCGTGCGATGGGCGGCGTCATGGGCGAATAGGCGGTGGCATCCTTGAGCGGACCGGTGATCACCCACAGCGCAAAATAATCGGCGATAATGTTGAGCATGAGCGTGACGATGAACTCGCTCATCTGGAAGGCCTGGCGCAGCAGCGCGGCCAGCCCGGACCAGAGCGCACCGCCCGCCATGGCCAGCAGCGCCAGCACTGGGATCATCAGCCACGGCGGCAGGTCGAGGTAGAGGCCACCCACCGTCGCCGCCAGCGCGCCCATGATCAACTGCCCCGGCTGGCCCAGGTTGACCGGCCCCGAGGCAAAGGCAATCGCCGCCGAAAGACCCGTCAGCACGAGCGGCACGGCGTTCTTGAGGGTCGTCGCCAGCGCGTAGGGGCTGCCCAGCGAGAACTGGAAGAGCGCGGCGTAGCTGGCCAGCGGGTCGTAGCCCTGGGCCAGCATGATCAGCGCGCCGATAAAGAGCGCAATCACAATGCCGAGCGCGGCGTTGAGAAACTTGCCCATCAGAGACTATGCCTCAAGCATTGAAGAGAAACCACAAAAACTCGCAGGGCACAAAGCGGCATAAAGGAGGGCAAGCCGTATACCGTCTAGGTCTCTACTTTTCCTTGGTGCCCCTTCGTGCGTTTGGCGTCTTCGTGGTGAAGCAGTTCCAGCATTCATAAGGTTGCGTCATTTCCCTCGAGCATGTAGCGACCGATCTGCTCAATGCTTGCCTGCTCCACCGGCACGTCAGCCACGATTTCGCCGCGATGGAGCACGACGATGCGGTCGGCCAGCATGAAGATCTCCTCCAGGTTGGCCGAGATCATGAGCAGCGCACGGCCGGCGCCGCGCATGGCCAGCATCTGGTCGTGCACATATTCAATGGAGCCGACGTCCAGCCCGCGCGTCGGCTGGTCGAGCAGAATGAAGGGGCTGTCAAGCAGCAGTTCGCGGCCCAGGATGACCTTCTGCTGGTTGCCGCCCGAGAGCGAGCGCAGCGGCGACGAGCGCGAGGGCATGCTGACGGCAAACGCTTCAGCCAGGCGGTCGGTGAAGCGCCGCGCCGCGCCGTTGTCGAGCAGCAGACCACGCCAGCGCACAAGTTCGGCGTTGAGCCGGTGGTGCGTCATGATCGCGTTCTCCACCACCGACGCGGGCAGGCTGCCGCCCATGCGCCCGCGATCCTGTGGCACGTAGGCGATGTGGCGCCGCCGCTCCAGCACGGGGGCCGCGGTCACGTCCTCGCCCGCCACCTCGATCGTGCCCGCCGTGGGTTTGAGCAGCCCGGTGATGGCGTTGACCAGCTCGAACTGCCCGTTGCCCTCGACGCCCGCCACGCCGACGAGTTCGCCGGCGCGTACCTGCAAGGTGACATCCTTCAGCCGCACACGGCCGCGGCCATCTTCGTAGCGCAGGCCCGCGACGGCGAAGACGACCTCGCCCGGCTCCTGCGGCGTGCGGCGCGAGGTAAAGAGCACCTCGCGACCAACCATCAGTTCGGCCAGTTCGGCGCGCGTCGTCCCGGCGGCGGGCACGGTGGCGACCAGGCGTCCCTTGCGCAGCACCGTCACGCGATCCGAGAGCGCCAGCACTTCCTCCAGCCGGTGCGAAATGAAGATGATCGTATGGCCCTCGTCGCGCAATTCGCGCAGTTCGGCGAAAAGCTGGGGGATCTCCTGCGGCGTCAGCACAGCGGTCGGCTCGTCCAGGATCAGCACGGAGACCTTGCGATAGAGCAGCTTGAGGATCTCGACCTTCTGCCGCGCCGCCACCGAGATGTCATCGACCTGGGCATCGGGGTCGAGGTCGAAGTGAAACTGGTCGATGATCGCCTGCACCTGCTGCCGGGAGCGCGTCTCGTCGATGCGCCCCAGCCAGTCGACCGGTTCGGCGCCGAGCACGATGTTCTCCCACACCGTGTACTCGTTGACGAGCACGATCTCCTGGTGCACCATGCCGATGCCGGCGGCAATCGCCTCGCCTGGCGTGCGAAAGCGCACGCTGCGATCCTGGTAGAGGATCTCGCCGCCGTCCTGGTGGATGAGGCCGTAGAGCACCTTCATCAGCGTGCTCTTGCCCGCGCCGTTCTCGCCGACCAGCGCGTGGATCTCGCCGTCGTCGAAGCTCACCGTCACGTCGTCCAGCGCCAGCACGTTGGGCGGATAGACTTTGACGATGGCACGCATCCGGATGAGATCAGGGGCGAGGGGCGAGGGGTGGTCGGTCACGTGCAACCCTTTCGGCTGGGAAGGAAAAAGCGGAGCCACGAAGACGCAAAGGCGCAAAGGGGGCACAAAGAACTACTTCGACTTGCTCTTCTTCGTGCCCCTTTGTGTGCTTCGTGCCTTCGTGGCTATGCCCTCTTCTTGAGTTACTGCCAGACGTCGCTGCCGTCGTACATCTCGACCGTGAGCGTGCCGTCGATGATCTGCTGGCGCAGTTCGTCGACCTTCGCCACGATGGCTTCCGGCAGCACCTGCACCTGGGCCTCGGTTACGAGGTCGACGCCGCCGCTGGCCAGGCCATATTGCAGCACTGCACCCGGTTCGTACGTGCCGTCGGCGACGCTCTTGTAGACGTCCTGGATCGCCTTGCCCACGTCCTTGATGTCGCTGGCGACGACAAAGCCGGGCTCCAGGTCATTCTGGTTGGTGTCCACGCCAATAGCGTAAAGCTCGCGTTCGCGGGCGGCCTGCAATGTACCGATCCCGGCCGCGGCCGCCACCTGAAAGACGACATCCGCCTTCTGGTCGTAGAGCTGGAGCGCGGCTTGCTTGCCCTTGGCCGCATCATCCCACGCGCCGCCCAGCGACTTCGTCTCGACCGCGATCTCCGGATCGACCGACTGCGCGCCCTTCTCATAGGCGAAGACGAACGCGCTGACGACCGGGTCGACATCGCCGCCGACGACGCCCACGATCTTGTCGGCGTTGATGTTCTTGACGCTGGTGTCGGTGGTGAGCATGCCTGCGACGACGCCGGCGAGATAGGCGCTCTCCTCCTCGATGAAGTCGACCGAGGTGATCGTGTCCGCGCTGTTCTCCACCACGGTGTCGATATTGACAAAGACCTTGTCAGGGTTCTTGTCGGCGATCTCCTTGAGCTGGTCCTCAAAGCCGTACGAAATGACGAAGATCACGTCGGCATAGCCCACGGCGGCCTGCAGCGACGGCTCGTACTTGCCGGCATCGAAGTTGGCCTCGATCGTGCGCGTCTCCACGCCGTACTCGGCTGCCAGCGCGTCGATGCCCGCCTGACCGGAGTCGTAGAACGCGTTGTCGCCCAACGCGCCGTTGATGAGGTAGACGACGCGTTTGGGGGCCGCCTGCCCGGCATCGGGCTGGCCGGCCGCCGGCTGGGCAGCTTGCGGCGCCGTACAACCGGCCAGCACAGCAACGGCCAGGCTGGCTATCAGAAGTAGACTGACGAATGAATGTCGCATGTCATTTCCTCCACTGAATGGTCGATCGGGGTGTGATTGGCTTGCCGAACACTTGCGATCATACCGCCAACCCGCCTCAATCGCCAAGCACTTCGCGCCTGGTCGCTTTCAGGCAATTTCGCAGCGGATTGACCGGCAGCGCCCGTCTGTGTATGATTACGGCAGTTGGTCAACCGTAGCGCCCCAGTTCGCCGGGGCTGCGCGGTTGTGTGAGCGGAAAGGAGTCACCGTGGCCGAAACACCCGTGGTGCAGCAAGTGGACGATGACCTCGTCATCCCTGCACCCGATGTCTCACATCTTGTCACCGAGGATGATACGCCTGTGGACAACATCTTCTCCGAACGACAGATGGCGCTGCTGCGCGAGACGCTCTACACCTCCTGGCAAGGGCCGGGTGAAGGTCGCACCTTTGTTGCCATGGGCAATGTCGCACTCTACGCGACTAATTTTCTGCCCCCACTGGTACCCGACCTGCTGGTGAGCCTCGACGTAACCCTGCCGGACGAGCCAACCCTCAAGGAGCACCGCAGCTACTTCATCTGGCTCTACGGAAAACCACCCGAAGTCGTGATCGAGATCGTTTCCAACCGCAAGGGGAACGAACTGGGCGATAAACTACTGGACTATGCCCGCCTAGGCGTCGCCTATTATGTCGTCTACGATCCGGAATATGAAATCAGCCAACAGCCCTTGCGCATTTTCACGCGGCAGGGCGCGCGCTTTGTAGAGACTACCGAACAGTGGCTGGCCGAAGTCGACCTCGGTCTCACGACATGGCAGGGCCGCTACGACGGCATGGATGGCGTCTGGCTACGCTGGGTTGACCGTGAGGGCAATCTGCTGGCCACCGGACCGGAAGCAAAACGGCAGGAACAGCAACGGACTGGAAGAAGAGCGCCAGCGCGCCGAACAGGAGCGCCAGCGCGCCGAGCAGGAGCGCCAGCGGCTGAGCAGGAGCGCCAGCGTTGAATTGCTGGCGGCCAAATTGCGCGAACTGGGCATCGATCCGGATAGCATCACAGCAGGGTAACGAAAGCAACGGAAAGGGCGCCGTCAAAGCTCGAGCCAGGTCGCAGCGGGCAGTCGTGACTTTGACTGCCCGCTGCCTATTCTGCCGGGCCGATTTCGATCGCCACATGTCCCGCCTTGTTGCGCGAAAACCGGTTCATGAAATTGAACATGTGAAACTGCCAGCCATACTTGCTCGCCAGTCGTCTGCGCTGCTTTTCCTCGTCGGCGGCGCGTGTCCAGCACACGGGCCGTTGCCTCCACCCACTCGCTCTTGGGCGTGCCACGTGAATCGCTCACGGCGATGTGCACGCGGCCGTTGTTGCGGATGCGCTTGACCTTGCCGCTATCTCCAACCGTCCACACATAGAGCTTGCCGCCCTCTGCCACCACCCAAACTGGCGTAACGACGCCCTCACCGCTTTTGCGGAAGGTTTCCAGCGCGATATAGGTGGGGTTGCCGATCTCCTTGAACTGCATGATTGACTCCAGTGCTGAAAAAGAATGGGTTTTCAATGTGGGTCACTGTAATACGAGTCCCCTTCACGCTCTGTCAGGCGCACCACACTGCACCGATCGCGACGGCCGCGTAGATGGTGCGCCTGACAGAGCCGCCGATTGTACAGGCCGAGGGTATAATGACGACGTCAAAATTCCGCACGCGCATTGAAAGAAACGGTGTACGAATACCATCTTGGCAGCCCAAACGACCGAGCCACAGGCGGCTCAGAAGACCCGTTCGCTCACTTCCTCTCATATCTGGCTGCTCACTGCGGGCGGCTTCTTTGCCTTCTTTGTCTTCGGCTTTGTGGACAATCTGAAAGGGCCCACACTGCCGGCGCTGCTGCGCGATCTCAATTTCAGCTATAGCCAGGGCGGCTCGATACTCTTTAGCGCTTACATCGGCTTCATGGTGGCGACGCTCCTCACCGGCGTGCTGGCCGACGCCACGGGCATGAAGACTGTGCTGCTCCTGGCCGGCATCAGCCTGACCGCCGGACTCACGGCGTTCAGCCTGGTCAGTTCGTTCTGGCTGCTGGCCGCGGCGCTATTTGTGGTGGGACTGGGGTTGGGCGCCATCGAGGTCGGTGGCAACGGGCTGATCGTCGATTTGCATACGCGGGATCGCGGCCGTTTTCTCAACCTGCTCGCCGTCTTTCATGGCGTCGGCTCGTTTGTCGTCCCGCTCTACGCGGCCCAGTTGCTCAGCACCAACTTCTCCTGGCGCCAGGTCTATCAGTTCGCCATCATCCTGGCAATCGGGCTTGCGCTCTTTTTTCTCTTCGTCAAGTATCCCCGCGCACAGCGTGGTGGTGAGGGGCTGAACCTGCGCACGCTCTTTGCTGCCGGCTTCACCTGGCGCATGACCTGGTACTACCTGTTTGTCGCCGTCTATGTCGCCGCCGAGATCGGCGTGGCTTCCTGGATTGTCGAGTACTTGCAGCAGGTGAAGGGCTTCGAAATCGGCACGAGTTCGCTCTATCTGTCGCTCTTCTTTGCTGCGATCATGGTAGGGAGGCTCGGCGGCAGTTTCATCGTCGAGCGCGTCGGCTACCTGGCCATCATGCTGGTGGCGACCGTCATTGCGACCGTCTCGCTGACCATCGGCATCTTTGGCCCGCCGTGGCTGACCTTCTGCATCCCGCTCACCGGGCTTTTCTTCTCCATCATGTTCCCCACGGCGACCGCGTCGGTCTCGTCGCTACAACTGGCGAACATGGGGGCGATTCTCGGCGTGCTCTTCACGTTTGGCAGGCTGGGCGGCGCGCTGGGGCCGTGGTTGATCGGCACTGCCGCCGACATCGTCGGCATCGAGCTGGCCTTTGCGCTGACGATCAGCTTCTGCGTGGTGATGCTGGGCGCGCTGTTGATGCTGCGGAGAATGGCGTGCAGAAAAGTAGAGGCTGCTCGTAGAGGGGCTCATCTTTGACGCAGAGGTGCAAAGACGCGGAGCTTCGCAAAGGACGGGTGAAGAGTATCCCCACGCTCCTCTGCACTCGTCTGCCTCTAGGGTCTCTGCGTCAGCTCTCCGCTATCGCCCTCGCTCCACGGCATACCCTAGCTGTCTGAGCAGATTCTGCCGCTTGCGCCAGCGCTCCCACACCTTGACCCACAGTTCCAGGTAGACCTTGGTGCCGACGAGTTCTTCGATCTCCGGCCGCGCATTCTGCCCGATGCGCTTGATCATGCTGCCGCCGCTGCCCAGCACGATGGCCTTCTGCGTGTCGCGCTCGACATAGAGCACGGCCGAAATGTAGGTCAGCGTTGCGCTGCGTTCGACAAACTCGTCGACCTCGACAGCCAGGCTGTGCGGCACCTCGTCCTGCAACAGGTAGAGCGCCTTCTCACGAATGATCTCGCCGGCCATGTAGCGCAGGTTGACATCGGTGATCTGATCTTCGGGGTAGTAGCGCGGACCGAACGGCAGCAACGTGCGCACCAGTGCCAGGAGATCATCGATGCCGCGGCCCGTGGACGCGCTAAAGTTGGCCGTGCTCACCGCCGGCCGGCCATCCCGCGTCGTGCCTGCCGCCCAGCCGAGCAGCGCTTCGTACTCGCGCACGCGCACTGCCGTCGATTCCGCATCGCCGCCCCAGCGGTCGATCTGGTTGAAGCCGAGGATCAGAGGCGGCAGCTTGATGCGCCGCTTCTTGCGCGTGGTCAGTTGGTGGAGCAAACTGGCGATCGCCCGATCCTCTTCTGTCGGCAGCGAGTTGACATCCACCAGCCAGAGCACCACATCGGCATCGGCAATCGTGTCGGCCGCCACCTGCACCATGTACTCGCCGAGCTTGTGCAGCGGGCGGTGAATGCCCGGCGTGTCGAGGAAGAGTAACTGGGCATCCGTGGTAGTCAGGATGCCCAGCATCTGGTCGCGCGTCGTCTGGGGTTTGGGGCTGGTGATGGCGATCTTCTGGCCCAGCACGCGGTTGAGCAGCGTCGACTTGCCCACATTCGGCCGGCCGATCACCGCCACAAAGCCGCTGCGATGATCGTCCGGCAATGCCGGTTCGACCATCGCGTCCAGAGGTTGTTGCCCTTCATCCATGATTCGATTTGCCTCTCGTGTGCAAGGGCGCGGCCATGATCGATCGCGCTGTGCGCTCCATTCTACACTCCCGCCGCCCATGGTGGCGGTCACGAAAGGAAGGGGGGCCGATTGGCCGGCGCGCTTCTTATTGGCTCTGCAACGTCGCAATCAGCCCGGCAATCGCAAAGATGAAGCAGAAGGCCAGCCCAATGACAAAGAGTACCGGGATGAGCACGACCCAGATCGCGCGCCCGCTGCTCATTTGGTGCTCCGTCTTGGTGGCGAAGTAGACGAGCACGAGCGAGTAGATCGAGATGAGTGGCGTGATACAACCAACGAACGGCACCATGCTCAGCAGCGTGGTCAGGATGCCCAACGGCGCCGAAAACGCTGCGTTGAGGTAGGCGTAGCGGCCATAATCGCCCGTGCCGCCCAGCACCTTGGCAATGAGGAAGTAAATTCCGACGCTGATCAGGAAGAACAGAGGGATGGTGATGATGTTGGTCAGGCTGGCCAGGCCGGCCGCGCCCATGGCGCCACCGCTGGTGAACGCGCGCAAGAAGGGCTCCACCTGCGCCGCTTCCTCTGGCGAAAGCTGTGCCTGCTCCAAGATGGCCGGCACCGTCGAATTCATGGCGCCGGCAAACATGAGCCCGCTGATGACGCCGATCACGGCCGACACCGCGCCATAGATGGCCATCCAGATGATGGCCGTCGTCACGTTGGCGTCGGGCTTGAGACGCAGTTCCTCAAAGGTCGCATCGTTCGGGCTGGTCGTGGCCTTGATCCACGTCTGCCACATATCGGAAAAATTCATACTCTCCCTCCTGATCCTAAGAATTACAGTTCTGTCATGACGCTGTCTCTGCCATCTTAGCGCAACAGGCGCGATACATCAATGGCCTGCAACCTGCCGCACCTGGACAGACACGGATTGGGAACGTGACGGCAATTGAGCGGATCAGAGTGGGCAACGCGGTTCAGCGCAAGGCTGGACCAGCTTTGGGCATATTGAGATGAATGGTGCCGGTTGCCTCGTTGGGTTCGTGCAGGCGCCAGCCAAAGTGCGCGCTCAGATAACGCAGGTAGGGATCGGGGTTCAGGGCCTGCTCGATCATGTAGGTCGAGCCGGTGAGGATGATGATCTCCCCGTTGCGCCGCAGCGATCGCGCCGTGCGCAGCGCCTGCTGCGGCTCGAACGCGACGAGCACGGGGATATCGCCGACGATACCCTTGACTTCCTCGCGCACGCGGGCAGGGTCCTGCCCCTTAAACGACGCGCTGGTCACAATGATCGTCTGGGCGATGTCGGCCAGCGAGCGGAAGACTTTGGTGGAGATGCGCTGCCCGGAGATGCCGACGACCAGTATCTTGCCGCGATCGCCAAACTGCTTGCGAATCTCGCCGGACAGCGCCTCAATCTTCTCGGCGTTGTGGGCGATGTCGGCATAGATGCCTTCCTCCACCGTCCAGAAACGGCCGAGCAGGCGCGCCGCGGCAAACGCGCGCAGGAGGGTCGCCTCGTCCACCGCCGGCGCCAGCGCGCGGATGACGGCCAACGCCAGCGCCGCGTTGCGTTTCTGATAGTCGGCGTGCAGCAGCGAGTCGGCGGGCGGTTCCAGGCCGAGCCGGTCGAGCGCGGACACCAGGTCGGCAACCGCAGTATCGCCCACCTCCACCACGGGCGCGCCCGTTGCCGCGCATACTTGGCGCACGATTTCCAGCGTCTCCGGGGCGGTGTCGCTGGTAAAGAAGGGCGCGCCCGGCCGCGCAATGCCGGCCTTGTCCAGCGCGCGCTGCCACAACTCGTCGCCCAGCATATGCGCGTGGTCGCTGCCGACGTTTGTCAGCGCCGACGCCACGGCATCCAGCGCGCGCGTCTGGTCGTAGCGCCCGCCGACGCCCGTCTCCATGGCCGCCCACTCCACGCCATGCTGCTCGAAGAGCGCCAGCGCGATGAGAATCGACACCTCATGAAAGGTGTGGACGTGCGCGGGGTTCTCGACGGCAAGCTGGACGCAGTGCGGGCGCACGCGCGTCTCCCACGCCAGAGTGATGTCGTCCTGGCTGACGAACTCGCCGCCGATGCTGAAGCGTTCGCGATAGTCGAAGAGGTGCGGGCTCATAAAGGCCGCGGCCTTGCCGGCGCAGCCGAAGCCCACCTCCAGGAAGCGGCAGGTTGATCCCTTGCCACCCGTGCCGGCTACGTGGATCAGCCGCGTGGGATGGCCGTGGGGCCACAGCGTGCGGATCGAGCGGCGCAACAGTTCGTGGCGCGCCAGCTTGGCGATCGACCACTCAGCGTGGAAGATCTGGTCGACGGTGTTGTAATAGGGAAAGTTGGCGCTGGGATCAGGCATCGAGTTTCAACGGTCAACGGTCAATGGTCAATGGTCAACGGTCAATGGTCCATGGAGTGTCGCCCCTCGCCCCTCGCAATTCTTCCGTTGACCGTTGACCATTCCCCGGATTTCAGTCTTCAAAGGGCATGGGCACGGCCGCTGCGTTGACTCGGTCGATCTCGGCGGCAACCAGCGCGGCCACGTCATCGACGATCGAATCGATGGCGAACTCAAAGCTCTCGCCGTTGCGGCGCAGCTTGCCTTCGACCACGCCGTTCTTCAGCCCCTTGGCGCCGATCGTCAGGCGAATCGGGATGCCCAGCAGGTCGGCGTCGTTGAACTTCACACCGGCGCGCTCGTCGCGGTCGTCGTAGAGCACCTCGACGCCGGCGCGCTGCAGGTCGGCATAGATGCGCTCGGCCGCCGCGACGACTTCCGGGGTCTTCTCCGTGGCCAGGCTCACCAGCATGACCTGGTAGGGCGCCACCGTGATGGGCCACTGGATGCCGGCGTCGTCGTGGTAGATCTCGATGATGACCGCCATCAGGCGCCCCGAGCCGATGCCGTACGACCCCATGACGATGGGCTTCTCCTCGCCATTTTCGTCGAGGTAGGTGGCGCCCATGGCCTTGGTGTACTTCGTGCCCAGCTTGAAGATGTTACCGACCTCGACCCCGCGCGAGGTGTAGAGCGGCGCGCCACATTGCGGGCAAGCGTGGCCGTCGCCAGCCGCCACCAGATCCACGATGATGTCCGCCTCGTAGTCGCGGCCGTGGTTCGTGTTGCGCAGGTGATAGCCCTCGCGGTTGGCGCCTGCCACCAGGTTGGCGCTGCGCGCGACAAGTTCGTCGACCACCAGCAGCACCTGGTCGCGCTGGATGCCGATGGGCGAGCCGTAGCCCGGCTCGGCGCCAACTGCCTTGATTTCGGGCGTCGTGGCCGGGCGCAAACGCCGCGCCTTGATGGTGTTGGTCAGCTTGGTCTCGTTGAGTTCCATGTCCCCGCGCACGACGCAGAAGACGAACTGCTCCTTGACCGTGCCGTCGGGCTGCTCGACGTCGGCAATCATAAAGACCGCCTTGGCCGTCTCGCTCTCCGGGATGCCCAGGAACTCGGCCAGCGCGGCGATCGTGGCGACGTTGGGCGTGGCTACCTCCTCGACGGGCAGAGAATCGGCGGCAGGCGGTTCCGGCTTGCGGAAGACGGCCACCTGGCGATTGGCGCTGTAGCCGCAGTTGTCGCACAGCACCAGCGTGTCCTCGCCGATATCGGTGAGCGCCATGAATTCGTGCGCCATGCGCCCGCCCATCATGCCCGTGTCGCTCTTGACCGCCACCACATCCACGCCGCAGCGGCGGAAGATGTTGAAGTAGGCCTGGTAGAAGTGCGGGTAATAGGCGTCGATGCCCGCTTCGTCACGATCGAAGGTGTAGGCATCCTTCATGGTGAACTCGCGCACGCGCAGCAGGCCCGCGCGCGGTCGCGGCTCATCGCGGAACTTGGTCTGGATCTGGTAGAGCATCATGGGCAACTGGCGGTAACTCTTGACGAACTTCTTGGCCAGGTCCGCCATGATCTCCTCGTGTGTCATGCCGAGAACCATGTCGCGATCGTTGCGATCCTTGAAGCGCGCCATGTCGCTGCCGATCTGGTACCAACGGCCCGTCTTCTGCCACAACTCGGCCGGATGCACCATGGGCAGCGTCACTTCCTGCCCGCCGATGGCGTCCATCTCCTCGCGGAAAATGTCCTCGATCTTGTGCTTGGTCCGCAGCGCCAGCGGCAGGAAATCGAAGATGCCGGCCGCGATCTGGTGGATCATGCCGGCGCGCAGCATGAGCTGGTGGCTGACGATGTCGGCATCGGCCGGCACCTCGCGCAACGTCTGAAAGAACAGCTTCGATACACGCATGAAAAGCTCCGCTCGATTGGTAGCTTGTTTGGTCGGTTAGTTGCTCACGAGCAGATGGTCTACCCGTGCCTTGATCTCTTCGTAGGGCATGACGCCCACAATGCGGTCCACTTCCTGGCCGTCGCGCAGGATCAGCAGTGTCGGCAATCCCATGACATTGAAACGCGACGGCGTCTCCGGGTTCTCGTCGACGTCGAGCGCAGCCACCAGCATGCGGCCGGCATACTCCTGCGCCAGGAAGCCGACGTAGGCCGACATGACGTGACACGGCTCGCACCAATCCGCCCAGAAGTCGACGACCGCCGGCAGCGTCGATTGCTCGACCACAGTGGCGAAGTCGCCGTCGGTGACGTCGATCACGGGGGGCGGCGCTGGCCGTTCGGGCGGTGGCGCCGCCGGCTGCTTGCCGCCGATGCGCTTGAGAAACTTGTCGATCACGGTTGCACCTGCCTGACTACTACTCGCCGTCGCCCAGGCGCGGGCGGCGGCCAAAGCGGGCAGCGACAGCGTCGCCCGCGCGTCGCACGGCATCGCCTGTCGCGGCGCCAACACGCTGCGCGCCCCCGCTCACCGCGCGACCGACGTCGGCCATGACATCGCCCAGCCAGCCAACCAGCTTGCGCTCGTCGACGCCGGTCACGGCGCGGAAGCTCTCCGACCAGTCGCCCACGGCATCGGGCCCCAGCCGGAAGTAGGCATCGGCGCGCTTGCCGATGACGTAGGTCATGAGAATGTTGGATGCCGCCGAAACCGCGATCCCGACAAAGGGGATCGCCTTGACGAAAGCGCGGCCGGCAAAGCGTTCGGCGACGCGCTCGGCCATCTTGCGGCTGGCCTGGTTGACCAGCCGTTCGGTGCCCATGTTGAGGCCGGTCACGATCATGAGCGCGTTGCGCGCCTCGGCCGGCGTCAGCGTGTGCTCGCGCGCCGCCGCGATCTCCAGCACCAGCTCGGATTGCAGGCGCAGCGTCACGCCCACATCGGTGACGACGCCCAGGGTAAACGAAGCCAGGCTGCCAAAGCCGGGGATCAGTGCCGCCGCCGAAGTGGCCGCGCCGACGGTGCCGGTCTGGAGCGCCTTCTGCTTGATCAGGTGCTCGACGAGCGCATCGTCGCGCAGGCGCCGCTGCACGCGGATGTCGGCCACGCGCTGCATGGCGGCCTCCGCATCGGCGTCGTTCACCGACCGCAGCGTGCGGTCGACCAGGGATTCCAGCGTATTCGGTTCGCGATTGTCAGAATGGGTCTCGGCCAACTTTGCCTCGTTACGGAACGCGATTATGCCTCGACCGGCTCGTCGGCCGTGCGCAGTTCGTGGTCGTGCGTGATCTCGGCAACGCCGGCCAGCGTGGCATGCGCGCCGCAATACTTGTTCACGCTCAGATCGATGGCGCGCTCTACCTTGTGCGGGTCAAGTCCGGCGCCGGTGATCACATAGTGGATGTGAATGGCGCTCCACGGCTTCGGCCACTCCTCGCCGCGCTCGCCGCTGATTTCGACGCGGATGTCCTCCAGGGGCTGGCGCTGCTTCTGCAGAATGTCGACGATATCGATGGCCGTGCAGCCCCCAAGCCCGAGAAGCAGCATCTGCATGGGGCTGACGCCCGGGCCGTCGCCGGGACTCATCACCACGCTGCGGCCGTTGTCGCCGACACCCAGAAAACTCTTGCCTTCAATCCACTGCACAGACGTTTTTGCCATTGCCGTCCCTCTGTTTTTCCAGACCGGAAAATAACAGCCGCCCAATTGTAGCGGCTGTTACTTATGGTTGACTCTTTTCAATTGAGTATATGCCCGCAAGATGCGCTTGTCAAAGCAGGTGTGTTATAATCCAGAGAAGCCGCTTTTCCCTTAGTCTCGAATTGAAAGCAATTGCGAATCAGCCGATGCCAGATCGGCGACAGCCTGAGGCGCAACGGCTTGCAGTCTGAGTCGACCCGTTCAGCAACCTATCGAACGCGAAACAAACAAGGAGCGACCATGTCCTCGAATTTTCCGTGGCTTTCGAGCTATGAGCAGGGTGTGCCCGCAACAGTTGACGTGCCCGACATCACGATTCAGCAATTTCTCGTCGAGTCGGCGCGCAAGTACCCGAACAAGACGGCAGTGCGCATGGTGTTGCGCTATCTGCCCTTGGGGCTGGCCGTCCAGGGCAAGTTGACCTACAAGGAGGTGGATGACCTCAGCGATCGCTTTGCCGCCGCGTTGGCCGCGCAGGGTGTCAAGAAGGGCACGCGCGTCTCCATCATGCTGCCCAACTGCCCGCAACAGGTCGTCATGTATTTCGGCGTCTTGAAGGCCGGCGGCGTCGTGGTCAACACGAACCCGACCTACCCGCCCCACGAACTCGAGCCGTTGATGAAGTCGAGCGGAACCGAGGTTATTGTCACCGTTTCGGGGCTGTACGACCGCGTCAAGAAGATCCAGCCCAACACCGACATCAAGACGATCATCCTCACCGACCTTTCCGACCATATCACCGGCCTCTTCCGCAAGACAGTGAACAAGCAACTGGCGGAAAAGGGCATGTACGCCGAGGTGCCCGGCGGCCCCGGAGTCTTCCACTACAAGGAGTTGGTCAAGCGATATCCGGCCAAGGCGCCGGCCATCAACTTCAACACGGCCACCGACACGGCCGTCTTCCAGTTCACCGGCGGCACGACCGGCCTGCCCAAGGCCGCCGAGTTGACCCATCGCAACCTCGTCGCCAACACCACGCAGATGATCGCCTGGATGCCCTCGGTCGTGCCTGGCAACGAGAAGCTGCTGCTGGCGCTCCCGTCGTTCCATGTCTACGGCATGACCGTCGGCATGCTCTTCTGCGTCGCGATCAGCGGCGAGCTGGTCGTTGCGCCGGACCCGCGCGACACCACGCACAACCTGGAGATCATCGCCAAGGAACACATCACGCTCTATCCGGGCGTCCCTGCGATGTACATCGCCATCATCAACCACCCGCGCGTTACGGAGTACAACCTGCGCTCGATCAAGGCGTGTCTCAGCGGCGGCTCGGCCCTGCCCGTCGAGGTGGCGCAGAAGTTCGACGAGATCACCGGCGGGCGGCTAGTCG
The DNA here is from genome assembly GCA_020634815.1 of Caldilineaceae bacterium. Classification (GTDB taxonomy): domain Bacteria; phylum Chloroflexota; class Anaerolineae; order Caldilineales; family Caldilineaceae; genus Caldilinea. Next base: position 29,347 of record JACKBA010000002.1, read on the forward strand.
AAGGCTACGGCATGTCCGAATCCTCGCCCGTCACCTGCGCCAACCCGATCACGGGGCGCACGAAGGTCGGCTCCATCGGCATCCCGATCTCCAGCACCGAGATCGCCATTGTCTCGCTGGAACCGGATGAGAACGGCCACTATAAATTTCTGGGGCTTGGCGAAGAGGGCGAACTCGTCGCACGCGGCCCGCAGGTCATGAAGGGCTACTTCAGCAACCCCGAAGAGACAGCCAAGACCATCGACGCCGACGGCTGGCTTCACACCGGCGACATCGCCAAAATGGACGAGGAAGGCTATTTCTACATCGTCGACCGCAAGAAGGATTTGATCATCGCCAGCGGGTACAACATCGTGCCGCGCGAAGTGGAAGAGGTGCTCTTTATGCACCAGAAGGTCATGGAAGCCGCCGTCGTGGGTGTGCCGGACGCCAAGCGCGGCGAGACGGTCAAGGCCTTCGTCGTGCTGAAGCAGGGCCAGTCGGCCACCGTCGAGGAACTCCGTGGCTTCTGCAAGGAGAACCTGGCGCCCTACAAGGTACCGACCTTCGTCGAGTTCCGCACAGAACTGCCCAAGACCCAGGTGGGCAAGGTGCTACGCCGCCAACTCGTGGAAGAAGAGAAGGCCAAGCAGGCCAGTGGTACGGCCGAGGCGTAACGGCGGAGCGGCTCACAACCAACCGACCATCCGAAACAAAGACCGGGCAGAGGGAATTATCCTTCTGCCCGGTCTTCTTTTTATGGCACCTTGCCTGACAACGGCGCTTTCGCCAGGATCAACCGGCCCGGTCGATCGCCAGACGCAGCGCGTACTCCTCGGCCATCAACTGCTCGACCTTGCGCTGCAACCCGTCGATCTGACGGCGCGTCCGCCAGGTCGGCGGCTGTGCCTGGATGCGCTCCAGATCGCGCCGGGCCGACTCCAGCCGCCGGCGTACCTCATGCTTGCGGGCAATCAGCGCATCGCGGTCCATGGGGCCTACTTACTCGTCGTGATCTTTGTACTCGTCGGGGATGAAATCTTCCGTGGAGAAGTCACGCGGCGCGCGCGGCTTGTAGATGGCGAAAGCAATGGCCACGCTGCCGAAATAGAGCACCAGCAACGGCGCCATGACGAGCGTCATGTTGACGGGATCCACCGTCGGGGTGATGGCAGCCGCTACAATGGCAATAATCACGATGGCGTGACGCCAGAAGCCAAGCAACTGCTGACCGCTGACGATGCCGGCGCGCGCCAGGAACGCGATGACCAACGGCATCTCGAACGCCACGCCGATCCAGAAAACGATACGCGTGACAAAGCCGATGTAGCGATCGATGGTCCACTCCTGGGCGATGATGTCGCCGAGGAAGCTTTGCAGGAACCCAACCGCGGTCGGCAGCAGCATGAAATAGGCAAAGAGCGCGCCGATTGCAAAAAGCACCATGACGCCGGGGAGCGTCAGAATCAAGTTGCGCTTCTCATGCGGATAGAGACCCGGCGACATGAACGCAATGACGTGATAGACGATGACCGGCATGGCCAGCACGGCGCCACAGGTGAAGCTGACCTTGAAGAAGACGCTGATCGTGTCGGTCGGGCCGATAGCCATGGGCTGGGCGCCGGCTTCGGTCAGCGGACGGATAATGAACTCCAGCAGCGGGCTGACAAAGACCATGGAGATGGCCGTCCCTGCCACCAGCGCGCCGATGACCCAGATCAGGCGCGTGCGCAGCTCACGGAGATGGTCCATGAGCGTCATGCGGCTCTCGTCGATTGGGTCGTATGTGGGATGAACCTGGCTCAACGCTACTCCTCCGCCGAAGCAGCGGCCTTTGGTTCGGTGGGTTGCTCTGCGTGAGGCGACGCGCCGTTGACAACAGGCGGGCTTGCAGCGGCCGGCGCTGCTGTGCTCTTGCCGGATTCGGCGGGCTTGCTCGCGTCGGGCGGCAGGATCGTGTTTTCGGGTGCGGCTTCCGGTGCGGCCTGCTCGGGCGCGGTAGACTGGGGTTCAGCGTCTGGCTTGGGCGGCAGCATGGTGTTCTCTTCGCTGCTCAGCGGCGGCGCGGCATTCTTGGCCACCGCGGCGGCCGCAGCAGCACTCTTGGCCGCGTTGCTGGTTGTGGCAGGCTTGGCGGGCGCCGGCTTCGCCGCCGGTTTGGCCGTGTTGGTCGAGGATGTGGGCGTCTTGCTCGGATCGAGCGCATCATTGATCATGCGCCGCGGATCCATCTCCTCCAGCATCTTGATTTCTTCGCTGAACTGCGAGGTAAACTCGCTGCTGACCTCGCGGATCTGGCGGAAATAGCCGGCAACGGTACGCATCGCCCCCGGCAGCCGTTCCGGCCCAAGCACGACCAGCGCGATCACCGCGATGAGGAAAAGCTCGAAGATACCGATGCCAAAGAAACTATCCATGATCAGAAAGGTTTCCTCTGAACCTCATCCAACGCCGAACCGAGCACGCCGTTGACGAATCGCGGGCTGTTGTCGCTGCCAAAGCGCTTGGCCAACTCCACGGCTTCGTTGATCACGACTTTGGGGGGAGTCTGCAATTGGCCGCAGCCTAACTCAAAGAGCGCCAGGCGCAGCACGTTGCGGTCGATGATGGCCAACTGGTTCACCGGCCATTCCGGGGCATAGCGCCCGATCATGTCGTCGAGTGCGCCGCGATTGGTGACCACCCCGGCCACCAGGAAGCGCAGGAAAGTGGAGGCAGTGTCGCTCACAGCAACATCGGGATCCGGGCCGCTGTCGTTGGGATCGGGATTGGCCAGGCGGGCATCCACCACGTCGCCGGGCAGATGGCCGACGCTGTCGATCTCGAAGAGTGCCTGCACGGCCAGGCGCCGCGCCAGTTGCCGATCCAGGATCTGCCCCTGGTGGCTCCGGCCGGTCGTCTTGTCGCCTGCCGGCGGCTGCGCCTGTGTGGCCGATTCTTTGTCCGATGTCGCCGGGCTCATAGTCAAAGTGTCGCTCGATTTCCTGTCCGCAGACAGTCAACTACGCCATTACCAGCCCGCCATCCACACTGAGCACGTGCCCGGTGATGAAACTGGAACGTTCGTCGGCCAGGAAGGCCACGGCCCACGCCACTTCCTCGGGCGTCCCCATGCGGCCGACCGGCGTGCCGGTCAGAATCGCGCTCTTCTGTTCGTCGGTCAAGACGTCGGTGAGCGCGGTAGGGATGAAGCCGGGCGCCACGGCGTTGACCATGATGTTGCGGCTGGCGACTTCGCGCGCGAGGCTCTTGGTGAAGCCGATGATCCCGGCCTTGCTCGCCGCGTAGTTGGCCTGCCCCGCCTGCCCGGAGAGCCCGACGACGCTGGTGATGTTGATAATGCGCCCCCACTTCTGGCGCACCATCCCGCGTATCGCCGCCTTGGTCACGGCGTAGACGCTACGCAGGTTGGTGTTGATCACCGCGTCCCAGTCATCTTCCTTCATGGTCATCAGCAAGGTGTCGCGCGTCGTCCCGGCGTTGTTGACCAGGATGTCCAGCCCGCCCAGGTCGGTCTGCACCTGCTTGACGAGCCCGGCAGCCTGCTCCGTATCGCTCACATCCGCCTGGTAGATGGCACAGGTGCCACCCGCCGCCGTGATTTGCTGCATGACGGCATTGGCGCCATCGGCGTTGCCGCGGTAGTGCACGGCGACTTTGGCGCCGCCTGCGGCGAGTTCCAGCGCAATCGCTGCGCCGATCCCGCTACTGCTGCCTGTTACCAGCGCTACCCGACTCGCAAACCCCATGCTGACCATCCTCATTCCGTGCGACGGTCGTACCTCCGGCACGCCATCTCATCTGTTCTTTGCCGGTGCATTATACCCGGCTTCGGCCAAATTCGAAACGAACCGACCCGCGTCTCGGGTCAGGACAATGTAGCCGCATAGGCGCGCAGACCGTCAGGATCGTTGACCGCGACACGCACTGCGCTGCGATCGATGCGCTTGACAAGACCCGTCAACACGTCGCCGGCGCCGAGTTCGACAAAGGTCGTGACGCCGGCGCCTACCATGGCCTGCATGGAGGCCGTCCAGCGCACGCTGCCGGTGAGCTGTGCCGTCAACTCGGCGCGGATGGCATCGACGCTCGTCAGCGGCTGCGCGGTCGTGTTGCCGATGACCGGCACCACCGGCGCGACGATAGCGGTGCCATCGATGGCGGCGCGCAGCGCATCGGCTGCGGGCTGCATGAGCGGGCTATGTGCGGCGATGCTCACCGCCAGGGGCACGACCTTGCGTGCGCCCGCCGCGGTCAGCGCTTCCATGGCCGCTTCCATGCCGGCGCGGTCGCCGGAGATGACGAGCTGCCCGGGGCAATTGTCGTTCGCCACCTGCACGATGCCGCGCGTCGCCGCAATCTCGGCGCAGAGTTCGGCGACGCGCGCTTCGTCCAGGCCCAGGACGGCAGCCATCATGCCCGGAGCGTGCGTTCCGGCTTCCTTCATGAGGCGGCCGCGCTCGCGCACCAGACGCAGCCCGTCGGCGTAGGAGAGGCTGCCGGCTGCAACCAGGGCGGAATACTCGCCCATGCTGTGGCCAGCGACGAAGTTGCCGCTACCGCCAGACGGGAGCTGACCTGTCTCCGCAGCCAGCGCGGCCATGACGGCGACACTGGCAACCAACAGAGCAGGCTGGGCATTGATTGTGTCGGTCAGGTCCTCTTCCGGCCCCTCCAGCATGAGCCGGCTCAAGGCGAAGCCGAGCGTGTCGTCGGCCTCCTGGAGTGCGGCACGCGCGGCAGGGTAGGCGGCCGCCAGTTCGGCGACCATGCCGACGTGCTGGCTCCCCTGTCCTGGGAAGAGGAAGCCCGTATTGCAGACGACGGAGAGCAGAGAAAATACGCTCATGTTCGATCTCTATGCGTTCTGGCAACAGGCAAAAGAAAAGGGGATTTGGCAAGTTCCCAAATCCCCTTCGCAGCACTACGTTGCTTACTTCTTGGCCGGTTTGTCCGCGTTGAGGTTCAAAACCTGGCGCCCCTTGTAATAGCCACAGTGAGGGCAGACCCGATGCGGCAGCACCGGCTGATGGCAGTTGCCACATTCGCCCAGGTTCGGTGCGCCGATGGCATCATGGGCGCGACGGCGATCACGGCGGCCTTTGCTAATTTTTCGTTTTGGTAGCGGTCCCATTTCCCAAACTCCTTACCCGTAGGTACAAAGTGCAGTGACAGGCACAAACCCTCACTGCCGGCTTTTCCATTTTCTATGACTTCGCGCTATCGTCGTCGCTGCGCAACTTGAGCAGCGCAGCCCAGCGCGGGTCGATCTCGTCTTCCTCGTGCGGCCCTTCTTCATCCGTGTAGAGTTCGATGTCGGCAAGGTCACTCAATTCGGCCATCCGCTTGCCTAGATTCGGGCAGACCCCGGAACCTTCCCAGTTGCAGCCCGGATACATAGGCAGCGCCAGCCAGATCGCCTGACGCACAACTTCCGACAGGTCCAAGATATGCCGCTCATCGATCAACAGCGCGGCGTCTTCAAGCTCTTCTTCCAAACCCTCGAACTCGTCCGGGCGCAGGTAACGCCCCGTGTACACCTCGGTCAGCGGCCGGAAACTCTCCTCGAGATTGAACCGGACCGCCGCGGCAATCGGCTCCAGACAGCGGTTGCATGTTACCTGAACGACGCTGCTCAACTCGCCCGTCACCAACACACCGCTATTGGTGCGCAGCAACTGCACGATTCCCACCAGCGGTCCGAGAAACTTGAGTTCCTCGTCAAGACCATCGATGGATTCGGTCAACTCGTACCGGCGGGTTGCACCGGTCGATTCCTTGAGCAGTTGAGCAACGTTGAATTGCATGCACGCCCTCCTGTCTCTCAGGAGGCCCAGATCGTTTGGCCAGATTGCCATCTGCCGTCAGCCGCGCGCCGTCACTCGGCACGGGCCGCAAACAGACGATCAGTATAGCCAGCGCAGGGCGTTCTGTCAAACGGAACGGGGATAAAATGGGAACGATTCGCCGCAGTCGTCAGCGCCGGGCACGCCCGTCACCGGCAGCTTCGCTCCCTTCCAGGTCGAGATTCTGGCGCAACAGGTCAAGTCCGTTGTCCACCTGCTTGCTGATGATGCGCAGTTTTTCGGCCAGTTCATCGAGGACGCGCGCAGCATAGCGATCGGCCTCGTCGCGGCGTACCTGGGCCGTCTGCTGGGCGTCGATGACGATGCGTTCGGCCTCCTGGCGGGCGGCGGCCACCATCGAGTCGTTGCTGAGGATCTCGTTGGCGTGACGCTTGGCATGCTCGATGATGCGCGTCGCTTCGGCCTCGGCAGCTTCCAGGATCCGGTCGCGCTCCTGCAACATGCGCTCGCTCTCCATGATCGAACTGGGCACATTGACGCGCAAGCGCTCGATGGCCTGTTTGGTCTGGCCGTAGTCGATCATGCGCAACGCCGACATGGGCACGCGCCGGCTATTCTCCACCAGCGCATCCAGTTGGTCGATGATCTGTAAAATGGCCATAGGATACCTCCCGGTGGTTGTCAGTCCCGATGCACCAGTTTGTCTTCGTGGCGCAGGTACAGCTTGGGTGCATTGTTACGGATAGGCCGCTCAAGTTTGCGGCCGAGCGCGTCCAGCACATAGGCCGGCGCCCAGGCGCCACATTCGCCGCCCAGATTGGCCACTTCCTTGAGGATGGTTGCGCTCAGATACGCGTATTCGCTGCTACAGAAGAGGCAGCACAGTTCGATCCCCGGCGCCAACTCGCTATTGGCCCAGCCGATCTGCTGCTCGTACTCGAAGTCGGCCACATTGCGCAGGCCGCGCACGATTACGTCGGCCTTGAGTTCGCGCGCACACTCCACGGTCAGCCCTTCATAGGTCACGACCTGGATATTGGGGACGTGCTCGAATGCGGCACGTGCCAGGTCGCAGCGGTCGGCTGTGTCGAAGAGCAGCTTTTTGGGCGGCGCATCGTACACGGCGACGATTACCTCGTCGAACAGGACGCTGGCACGCACGGCAATGTCGATGTGTCCGTTGTGGATGGGATCAAAGGTACCAGGATAGAGTGCACGCGCCATGCGTTGAGCCTTTCCGTTCAATTATCCGGCAAAAATTGAGCAAATACCCGATTTCCAACCATCAGTCCGCGCGGCGTCAGACGTACGCGCCGTGCATCGACCGTCAACAATCCGTCGCCGCAGAGGCGGTCCACTTCCGTTCCAAAGGCATCGCTCAACGAGCGGCCGTGCAACGCAGTGAAGCGATCGAGCGGCACCCCTTCGCGCACGAGACGCAACCCCAGCATCATGGTCTCGCCCATGCCCACCGGCGGTGTAATCTCTTCAGCAAAGTCCTCGACGCTGTCGCCGGCACGCATCCGCTTACCATAGGACGGCACCGGTTTCCGATTCCCCCAGCGCCGCTCCACCTGGACGCCACCCTCCTCCGTGCGAAGATGGCTGTGCGCGCCCGGCCCGATGCCCAGATAGTCGTCATTGCGCCAGTAGATCAGGTTGTGACGGCTGGCGAGTTCGGGCGTCTCATCGTCCCTGCACGCGCCCGTGCGCCGCGCCCAGTTCGACACCTCATACTGGATGTAGCCGCCGGCGGCCAGACACTCCATCGCACGCTCATAGTGCAGGGCGGCCTGGTCCTCGTCCGGCTCCGGCACGCTACCGCTCTCCACCCAGTGAAAGAGCGGCGTGTTCGGCTCGACAATCAAGCTGTACAGGCTCAGATGTTCCGGCGCCAGCGCCAGCGCCCGTTCCAACGTGTCGCACCAGCTTGCCTCTGTCTGGCCAGGCAACCCGAAAATGAAATCCAGGTTGATATTGTCAAACCCGGCTTTGCGCGCTGTCGCAAAGGCTTGCCCCACATCCTCGACCGAATGGATCCGGCCCAGAAAGTGCAGTTCCGCAGGTTGGAAGCTCTGCACGCCCATGCTCAGGCGGTTGACACCCAGCGATCGCAACACCCCAAACTTGGCCTGATCGACCGTGCCGGGATTGGCTTCGCAGGTGATCTCGGCGCCGGCGTCCACCGTAAAGCAGCGATGCACAGCCCCAAAGATCCGCTCCAATTGCGCCGCCGTCAGAACGGTCGGTGTGCCGCCGCCCACGAAGACGGTGCTCACCGTGCGGCCGGCCAGCCGTGGTCCCCAGCGCTCCATCTCGATGCAGAGCGCGTCCACGGTTGTGTCGTGCAGCGATTCCAGCCCGGCATAGGTGTTGAAATCGCAATATGGGCACTTGCGTGCGCAGAATGGGATGTGAATGTACAGCCCGAGCGCGGGCGTAAAGCTCATCGATTTTCCAGGCGGAAGCCGTGACCGCGGACCGTGATGATGTAGCGAAACTCGTCGTCACTCTCCTCGATGCGCTCGCGCAGACGACGCACCAGAGCGTCGATGGCCTGCTCGCTGACGCCCTCGCTGGCAGCTTCGGGCCAGACAGCTTCGATGATCTGCTCGCGCGTCACGACGCTGCCGCCCGAATCCCACAATACTTCGAGCAGGCGATATTGATGAAGGCTCAGCGGCGGGTCGATGAGAATGCCGTTGGCCCAGACCTGGCGCGTCTCCTTGTCGATGCGCAGGCCGCGCTTGTCGTTTTCCAGCGAGAGCGGCGCCGTCGCACCAGCATCGACGAATGCCAGCTTGAAACGCAGGGCGATCTGCAATTCGTCGCCATCCTGGAGCGGAGCAGAGGTGCTCTGCACTTCCTGGCCGTTGACATGCGTACCATTCTTGCTGCCGAGATCCTCGACGCGAAACTGGTCACCGGTCCAGTAAATGCGTGCATGATTGCGGCTGACCTGCCGATCGGGAAGATGGATGTCGCAATCCTCGTCACGCCCGATCATGAGCGAGCGCGTGCGATCCAGTGGCCAACGACGGCCGGCCTCGGCGCCGCGCTGCAACACCAGCATCGCGCTATCTTTGGGCTTGGGGCTGCCTTCGGTTTCCGTTCCTTGGATTGCATCCTGATTTGACTCGACTGACATCGGACTCCTCTATCTATCTAACCTGATTCCTGGCCGGCGCCGGCGGGTTGCTCCAGCAGTGCCGTTCGCAATTCTTCTTCCCTGGCAAGCCAGGCGGCGCGTCACCCTATCTACGCTGAGATTGACAGCCCTGCGCCGGGTACGCATAATGCACTCATGGCATCTGAACTGGTTCCCGAAACGCGAATGCGACCATTATACCAGACTTATGCAACGGGAAAAACGATTAAGTCAACTCCAGCGGTGACGCGTGCAGCATATACTTGAATCAGGCACTATCCTTCGAAATCGTTACAGCATCCAGGAACTTGTCGGGCAGGGCGGCATGGGCGCCGTCTACCGCGCCAACGACCTGCGCCTGGAAGGACGCGTGTGCGCCCTCAAGGAGATTCTGCCCGCGCTCTCCGAAGGATCGGCCACCCGGGAAGAACTGGAGCAACTCGCCGAACAGTTCCGCGTCGAGGCAAGCACCCTGGCGCGCCTCGACCATCCGAACCTACCCAAGGTCTCCGACTACTTCTCCATCGAAGGCCGCGAATACCTCGTGATGGATTTTGTCGAGGGCCGCGACTTGCAGGAGATTCTGCAGGAAAGCCAGCGCCGGGGTGAGGCCCTCAAAGAAATACAGGTGTTGGCGTGGGCAACGCAACTGCTCGATGCGCTGGAGTACATGCACAGCCAGGACCCGCCAATCGTCCATCGTGACATCAAGCCGTCCAACATCAAGGTGACGCCGCGCGGCACGGTCAAGCTGGTCGACTTCGGCCTCGTCAAGCTGGTCCAATCGAACGACAGCCGCACGGTAACCGTCGTCCAGGGGCGCGGCACCGTCGCCTACACCCCGCTGGAGCAGTACGGCGGCGACACCGGTTTCACCGACAACCGCAGCGATATCTATGCCGTCGGCGCGACGCTCTATCACCTGCTCTGCGGCCAGCCGCCCGTCGATGCCAAGGAGCGCTTCCTGCGCCCCGGCGCGCTGACGCCCGCACGCAACCTGAACGCCGACATCTCGCCGCGCGTGGAGCGGGCGATTTTCCGCGCGCTGTCCATGCACCCCAACGAACGGCCGTCGACGGCGCGCGAACTGCGCGACATGCTGCTCGGCTCCGACATGCACGCCTATCCGCCCACGCCCTCGACGATTCTGTCACCGGTTCGCCGCCAGTCGCCCCGGTGGGGCGCCGTGCTGAAGGAGAACAGCCTGCTCATCGGGCTGGCAGGCGCGCTCCTGATCGTGGCGATCCTCATCAGCGTGCTCTGAGTTCAGGAAAAGTGAAGGCGGCTGGCAATGAAACCAGCCGCCTTGTGTTTTCTTGTCACGGTCAGCCGGCAGCGTCAGTCCGGCGCCGGCTCCCCCCCTGAGCGACCTCAGTTCAGCAGCCCATCCACGATCTTGGCCGACGAGAGCACGCCCGGCAGGCCCGCGCCTGGGTGCGTCCCCGCGCCTACAAAGTAGAGATTCTCGAAATCCTCGGAGCGGTTGTGTGGGCGGAACCAGGCCGATTGCAGCAATGTCGGCTCCACCGAAAAGGCCGAGCCCAGATGGCTGTTGAGCGTGTCACGGAAGTGCAGCGGGTCGATGTAGTGTTCTACGACGATGTTCTCCTGCAAATCCGGCAGGTAGTTCTCCTCCAGGAATTGCATGATGGCATCGCGATATGGTTTGGCCTGGGTGGTCCAGTCGACGTTGGCGCCCAGGTTCGGCACCGGCGAGAGCACGTAGAAGGTCTCGCAGCCGTCGGGCGCCATGCTCGGATCGGTCATGGTCGGCATGTGCAGGTAGAGCGAGAAGTCGGCCGGCAGATCCTCCTCGGCGAAGATCTCGCGCAGGAGCCCTTTGTAGCGCTCGCTGAGAATGATGTTGTGATGCGCCAACGAGGTGCCGGTGTTATAGCGCTTCTTGGTGCCGAAGTAGATCACAAAGAGCGACATGCTGTACTTCTTGCTCTTGACCCAGCGATCGCTGTTCTTGTGGCGATATTGCTTCGGGATCAGGTTCAGATAGGTCCACGCCACGTCGGCATTGGAGACCACCGCATCCGCCTCGTACACCGTGCCGTCGGGCAGCCGCACGCCCGTGACGCGCTTGCCATCCACCAGGATCTCCTGGATCTCCGTGTTGAGCTGCACCTTGACACCCAACTCGTCGAGCAGCCGGCCAAATCCGGCGACGATCGCACCGGTGCCGCCCTTGGCGTAGTGGATGCCCCACTCACGCTCCAGGTAGTGAATCAACACGTAGAGCGACGGCGCGTCCAGCGGGTTGCCGCCGATGAGCAACGGGTGGAAGGAGAAGCAGCGGCGCAGGAATTCGTTGTCGATGTACTTGCCCACGTAGCCGTAGACGCTGCGATAGGATTGCAGCCGCACCAGGTCCGGCACGACGCTGACCATGTCCGTCGCGTGCAGGAACGGCTTGTCGATGAGCGCCATGCCCGTCTCGAAGATGTCCTTCGTGGTCGCCATGAAACGCGTGTAGCCATCCTTGTCGGCAGGATTCCATGCGTCGATCTGGTTGAGAATGTACTCGTGGTCGCCGTTGTAGCTGAACGCGCGCCCGTTGTGATCGAAGATCTTGTAATACGGGTCGAGCGGGATCAACTCGAAGTAATCCTCGCGGCGCTTGCCGGCGAGTTCCCAGATCTCGTCGAGCAGCCACGGGGCGGTAATAACCGTCGGGCCGCCGTCAAACTTGAAGCCGTCGATTTCATAGGTATAGGCGCGGCCGCCCAATTTATCCCGCTTCTCAAAAAGCGTGACGTCGTACCCCTTGATCGCCAGGCGCGCCGCCGCGCTCAGCCCACCAAAGCCGCTCCCAATCACGATCGCTTTTTTGCCCATGAGTTCACCCTTTATGAATGAAAGTTAATTGTTTGCCAGAGGTTGAGAGCGCACCGATCTGCGGTTGCGCAACAGGCCGGCGACCACCGCTACCACAAGCAGTACCGCAGCGCCGATCGCAGTCCAGGCGACGGCGGGCGTGGCAGACTGCTTCACAGCGATGCCGGCAAAGGCCCACACGAGCACCAGCACGTAGGCCGGGTTGACCTCGCGCAGGGCGAAAATCAGCCCGAGCACCGTCGCCACCGCAATCATCAGGATCGCCCAGAGCGCCGGCGACAGCGGCCCACCAGACCAATTCCAGTCGAGCAGCACCGTTGCCGTGTTTGCCACCGTCGCCACGGTAATCCAACCCAGGTAGATACTGAACGGAATATGTGTAGTCCAACGCTCTGCCGCACCCACGCCGCGCGTGAAGGGCGACAGGCGCAGGTAGATGCCGACCAGGCTGGCCAACAACACGAGCATGACCACCAGGCTCCACGCAAACTGATTGTAGTGCCAGAGAAAAATCCACACGGAATTGGCGACGCCGCTCGCCACATAGAGCCAGCCGATGCTGCGCATACGTGGATTCGTGCGCTGGGAGGGCAGCGCCTGGAAGACCATATACGCAAGCAGCCCCAGGTAGATCACGCCCCAAATCGAGAAGACATAGCCGGCAGGCGTAAAGAGCGACGGGAAGCGATCCGAAATCTCACCCGTCGACTGGCCGTTGAGCGGCAGGCCCGTAGCCAGCCCATTGATGGCAATCGTTGCCAGCGTCACGACAATCACAGCGAACTGGCGGAAGTAGTCGCCCGCCTCAGCATTTGCAGTCGGTTTTTGAGTCAATACACTATTTGCGTTCATGTCAACCTCCTTTTGCAATGGTTTTGCACAGCTTTAGTTTACCCCTGAACGCTGCCCCTTTCGGTGATTATGCTCCTGTTTGTGCCGAAAAACACAAAACGGCCCACGACGATTGTCGCGGGCTGTTATATCCAACTCGATTCCTCCAGCAGCGTACGGCGACGGTCATGTCGCACCCGGCTACGTCCTGCTCAAACGCGCTCCAGGAAGCGCACGTCGTTGCTGTAGAAGAGCCTGATGTCGTCCACGCCCCGTTTAAGCATGGCCTGGCGCTCGATGCCCATGCCAAAAGCAAACCCGCTGTAGATCGCCGGGTCGTAGCCGCCGTTGCGCAGCACGACCGGGTGCACCATGCCGGCGCCCAGAATCTCCAGCCAGCCAGTGTATTTACAGATGCGGCAGCCGGCGCCCCCGCACAAGATGCAGTCCACGTCAACCTCGACGCTCGGCTCCGTGAAGGGGAAGTACGACTTGCGGAAGCGGATCTTGCGCCCCTCGCCGTACATCTGGTTGGCGAAATTGAGCAGCGTGCCCTTGAGGTCGCTGAAGGTGATGTTGTGACCGATGGCAAGCCCTTCGACCTGGTAGAACATCATCTCCGAGCGCGCCGTCACATCCTCGTTGCGATAGCATTTGCCCGGCAGCACGACGCGGATCGGTTCCGGCGCGTACTTGCGCATGGCATGAATCTGGCCGGGGCTGGTGTGCGTGCGCAGAATCACGTCCGGCGTCGTCGTGAAGAAGGTATCCTGCATTTCGCGCGCCGGATGGTCGAGCGGGAAGTTGAGCAGGCCGAAGTTCATGTCGTCCGTCTCTACTTCCGGCGAATCGAAGACCTGGAAGCCCATCTGATTGAAGATATGGACGATGTCGCGCATGGCCTGGTTGGTGGGGTGCAGTTTGCCGACCTGCGGGCGTCGTCCCGGCATGGTGACGTCGATACCCTCAGCCGCCAGCACGCGCGCCATCTCGTCGGCGGCAATCTGCTCCTGATGTTCGGCCAGCGCCTGCTCCAGCACTTGCTTGATCTCGTTGGCGCGCTTGCCGACCTGCGGCCGCTGCTCCGGCGAGAGCTGGCCCAGGCCGCGCAACACGGCCGTCATCCTGCCCTTGCGGCCCAGATATTCATGATACCAGGCTTCGCTCTCGGCGGTCGTCTGCGTCGTGGCCAAGGCTGCCGCAGCCTCGGCGCTTAGTTCTTCCAGTTGTGCGATCAAATCACTCATAAGGCCACCTGACTTGCATTCATGCGAAACAATGCGCCATTATATCATGCGTCGGATCGCCTGCCATCATTTTGCGCCTGCTTGTTAGTGCACAGCGTTGCGCCGGCGGGCCTGTGAGCGCGTTGGCGGCGGGAAGTGTTCGAGGAGTTCATACCATGGTACACGTCTCAGAGCAACTGAATCGATGGGCCCCATGGCTGGCGATCGGCGGCGGGCTGCTCTGGATTCTCTACGCGATCTTTGAAATGTTGCAGCCAATGGGCGCCGTCACCACCTTTACGAACGACCAGGGCCAGACACTTGTGACCAATCCCGCCGCGTTCCGTGCGGCGGGCGTCGCCGGCGGGGCAGCGCTCGCAATGCTGGGGCTGGCGGTAGCCGGCACGGCGCGACGCTATGACTTGCCGGGCGACGAGCCGAATCGCTTCAGCAGCGCCGTGCCCAGCCGCTTTGGCGTGGCCATGGGCTGGGTTGGTGCGCTGGCCGGCGTGATGGCGGCCGTCTCGGCGCTGCTGCTCGTCGTGCCGGCCAACAGTGCCATGCAACTCTTCGGCGCGGTGCTGGTTCCCTTCGGCACGCTGCTCGTCGCCATCGAAGCCAACGGCAGCGAGCGCGCCTATCCGATCGCCGCACCCCTATTCCTGGCGGGCGCGCTGGGTATGGTGGCACTGCTCGCCCAGGCCATGACGCCTCTCTTCACCTGGATGCTGCCCGTTTACGCCGCCTTGATCATGGCAATCTATGGCTTCGTGTGGGTTCGCTTCGGCAACTTGCTCACCCGCCACGAATCGATCCCCTGACGCTCTCTGTTCCTTCGCCTTCCCTACTTCTCCCGTCTTCTCTGCGCCCAATAAAAGCTACATTACATTCAGAATCGGGATCCTGTGGCACGCTTTCGTTCAACGTCAAAGTGTTGTCGTTGATTGACATTGGCTGGCGCCTCATTCACACAAGGAGAACCCAATGGACAGAATCTACGTCATGCAACTCGTTCGCTCGTTCCAGGTCGGCGAGATCAGCCGGCGCACCTTCCTGCGCCGCGCCACCGCCGCCGTGGGCAGCATGTCCGCCGCGTCGCTCTTGCTGGCAGCCTGCCAACCCATTAGCGGCACGCCGCGCCCCGTCGTGGAAGCAACCCCATCCGGCGAGGGGGTCGGTTCCACCGATACCAACATGACCACCGAAGCCGGGCTCGCGGCCGGCGCCGTGGAATATCCCGGACCCGACGGTGAAACGCTGACCGGATACTGGGCGCGACCCGAGGGCGATGGCGCCTATCCGGCCGTCATCGTGCTTCAGGAATGGTGGGGGCTCAACGAGCACATCATGGATGTGACCCGCCGCATCGCCGCCGAGGGCTACGTTGCGCTGGCGCCCGATCTCTACAAGGGGCAAGTCGCTACGGAGCCGGACGAGGCGCGCAAGCTGGTCATGGAGTTGGATATGCCGGCCGCCGTGGACGAGATCGGCAGTGCGATCGATTTTGCGCTGGCGCAGGAGTTCGTCGCCGGTGACAAGGCAGCCATCGTCGGTTTCTGCATGGGCGGCCGCCTTGTGCTGATGACCGCGCTGGCCAACGACAACCTGGCTGTTGCCGTGCCCTTCTATGGCTCGCCGCTGGCGCCGGAGGAGGCAGCCGGCGTGAAAGCGCCCATCCTCGGCCTCTACGGCGCCGACGACGGCGGCATTCCTGTCGAGGGGGTGCTGGCCATGCAGGAGGCGCTCACCGCCGCCGGCATCGAGAACGAGATCCAGGTCTATGAAGGCGCGCCGCACGCCTTCTTCAACGACACCCGCGACAGCTATCGCCCCGAGGCGGCGGCCGACGCGTGGCAGCGCATGCTCACCTGGTTCGAGAAGTACCTGGCAAGCTAGATCCGACCACTTTTTCGACGAACAGCACGTCATCATCGGCGGCGCCGGAATGTCCCGGCGCCGCCGATTTGATTCCGGCAGCAGCGCCCCGGCAAGCACACTCATCCCGCTCAGTCCACCGGTCCCATCCTGGCTACCTGACCGTTGAGAGCAGCCCGTATCCTGCGCGACAATAAAGATGTGACGGTCCAGACCCGGGCCGGCGCAAGAACGCAGGAGGGACTGCCCCAATGCTCTACGATGTCCTCATCATCGGCGGCGGAATCGTCGGATGTGCCATCGCCCGTGAGTTGACGCGCTACCGGTTGCGCGTCGCCCTCTGCGAAAAAGAGCGCGAGGTCGGTTTCGGCACGACCAAAGCCAACAGCGGCATCATCCACGGCGGCCATCATGCCGCGCCCGGCACGCTCAAGGGCCGGCTCGAGTGGGCCGGCAACCAACGCTGGGATCGCCTGGCCGCCGAGCTTGGTTTCGGCTTCCGCCGCGTTGGCGAGTTGACGGTCGCACGCTCCGCGGCCGAGTTCCCCACACTCGACAAGCTGCTCCACCATGCCACGGTCAAACGCATCCCTGGCGTGGAACGGTGGGAGGCAGAGCGCATCCGGCGTGAAGAGCCGGCCCTGTCGCCGACCGTCCTGGCCGCCGTCTACGCGCCGACGACGGGCGTCGTCAACCCCTACGAGGCCTGTTACGGGCTGGCAGAGAGCGCTGTTCGCAACGGCCTCGACCTGCTTACCGGCTTTCCTGTCGAGCGCCTCCATCAGGAAGATGGTCTTTGGGTCGTGCTGACGCCAACTGTGGTGTTGCAGGCGCGTTTCGTAATCAACGCAGCAGGGATCGATGCCGACCGCGTGGCAGCGTCCGCACTCGCCGGCAATTTCGACATCCGGCCGCGCAAAGGCGAGGAATATCTGCTCGACAAACGCTTGCAGGGCCTGGTCAAACGCGTCATTTTTCCCTGCCCGACGGCCGTCTCCAAGGGCATCCTGGTCATACCCACCTTCGACGGCACGATCATGGTCGGCCCCACCGCGGAAGAGGCCGGCGACCGCACAGACCTTACCACCAGCACTCCCGGGGCCCGCGCTGTCTTCGACGCCGTGCGTGACCTGGTGCCGGGCATCAGCGAGAAGGATGTGATCGCCCAATTCGCCGGTCTGCGCGCCGTGGCCACCGGCGAGGATTTCATCATCGGCCCGACCAGCCGCCGCGGCTTTATCAACGCCGCGGGCATCCAGTCGCCCGGTCTCACCGCTGCGCCGGCCATCGCCGAGCTTGTCGTCGACGTCCTGCGCGATGAAGGGCTCACGCTCGTCGAACGTGATGACTTTATGCCGGCGTTGCCCCGCCCGGTTCACTTTGCTGCCCTCTCGACCATGGAGCAGATCGCGCTGAGCCTGCGCGATCCGCGCTACCGGCGCATCGTCTGCCGCTGTGAATATGTCACCGAGGGCGAGGTGCTCGACGCCATCGCCCGCGGCGCCGCCACGCTGGACGGCATCAAGTTTCGCACGCGCGCCGGCATGGGGCGCTGCCAGGGCGGCTTCTGCACGGTGCGCTGCATGGAGCTGTTAGCCAGAAGCAGAGGCATGGACATGGCCAGCGTGACGAAACGCGGCCGCGGCTCCTGGCTGGTGTACGAACGCAACGGCGGCACGCTCCGGTCAAGCGACAGCGCGCCCGAAGACGAACAAGAGCGCATGGGAGGTGAAGCGTGATCACCGCCGCACCGCGCCATCTGCGCGCGAGCTACGATGTGGTCATCGTCGGTGGCGGCCCCGCCGGGCTGGAGGCAGCCGTTGCGGCACGAGACAACGGCGCCGCGCACGTGCTCGTAGTCGACCGCGACCAGGAAGCCGGGGGCATCCTCCTCCAGTGCATCCACAGCGGCTTTGGCCTGCACCGCTTTGGCGAAGAACTGACGGGCCCGGAGTACGCGCAGCGCGTCGTGGCAAGCACGCTGGAACATGACATCGACGTCATCGCCGACGCCTACGTGCTCGATATCGACGAGCGCCGGCGCGTCAAGCTGATGACGACCCAGGCCGGCGTATCGCTGGTCGAGGCGCGCGCCGTCGTGCTCGCCATGGGGGCGCGCGAGCGGACCCGTGCCGCCATTCGCATCCCCGGCACGCGCCCGGCAGGCATCTTCACCGCCGGGTTGGCGCAACGCCTGGTGAATCTCTATGGCCTGCTGCCCGGCCGGCGGGCGGTCATTCTCGGCTCCGGCGACATCGGCCTGATCATGGCTCGCCGCCTGACGCTGGAAGGAATCGAAGTTGCCGGCGTCTTTGAAATCATGCCGTACGCCAACGGGCTCAATCGCAACATTGTCCAGTGCCTGCACGATTTCGACATCCCGCTGCACCTGTCGACAACGGTCGTCGAAATCCGCGGCCAGAACCGCGTCGAGGGGGTGACCGTCGCCCCTTTGGACGAAACGCTGCAACCACGCCTGGATCGTGCGTGGGATATTCCCTGTGACACGCTGCTGGTCTCCATCGGGCTGATCCCGGAAAATGAGTTGTCGCAGCAGATGCGGCTGCGCTTTGACTCAGCCACGCGCGGCCCTGTCGTGAGCAGCGCCATGGAGTGCTCGCGCGATGGGATCTTCGCCTGCGGCAACGTCGTTCACATCCACGATCTCGTCGACTTCGTCAGCGCCGAAGCCATGGTCGCCGGGCGCAGCGCAGGCCAATACGTGGCGGGAACCCTGCCGCGCCCCGACAACGTGCAGCTACAGCCCGGCGCGAATGTTGCCTACTGCGTGCCGCACACCATCTCGACGGAGCGCGAGCATACCGTCTACCTGCGGGCGCGCAAGCCGCTCGACGCCTGCACGCTCCAACTGACCGAGCCCGACGGTACGCCGGTCTATGCGAGGAAGTTGCGCTATGTCTTCCCTGCCGAAATGGTCAATCTGAAGCTGCGCCCGGCAATCCTGCAAAACTTCCACGGTTCGATCCTGCGCGTCAACATTGTCGAGCGAGCGACAGAAGGGGAGTAGCTACCCAATGAGTGTGGAAGAGAAGCACGCAACGGACCTGATCACCGTCGGCTATCTCTGCATCGGCTGCCCGCTCGGCTGCCGGCTCGAAGTGGACGCGGATACGATAACCAACGCCGTAGTCGAGGTGCGCGGCTATTCGTGCCGGCGCGGCAAAGACTATGCCATCCAGGAGCATACCGCCCCCATGCGCCTGGTGACGACGACCGTCGCCGTGGACGCCGGATTGTGGGCGCGTCTGCCGGTGCGTTCACGCACGCCGGTGCCCAAGGACAAAGTGAAAGCAATCTGCAAGCACTTGCGCAGCATACGCGTCACCGCTCCCGTGGCAAGCGGTGCTATAATCTGGGTCGATGATCGGGAACCCGGCATCGAAATCGTGGCATCGCGTGCAATGCCGGCGCGTTGACGCCACCGATGATGCCTTGTCCCGGCATCGAACGCGGCCATAGTGCGCCTGCGTTCGGATCGATAATTTTGCCAAAGAAACAGACTGTCAAAGAAGATACGGTTCATGGTCGAACAGACAATTACGAAAAACGGGAACAATTCGAGAATGCAAATCCTGCCCGGACTCACCGGGGAAGCAACCACCACAGTCACTTCGGACAACACGGCGCTCGCCATGGGTAGCGGCACCGTGGACGTCTTTGCCACCCCTGCGTTGGCTGCGCTCCTGGAAGCAGCGGCAGTGAACGCCGTGCGCGCCGTCCTGGAGGATGGCCAGACATCGGTCGGCGTCCACCTCGATGTCCAGCACCTGGCAGCCACACCGGTCGGTATGACGGTGCGCGCCGAGGCACGGCTGATGACGGTGGAAGGCCGCCGCCTCACCTTCCGCGTCTCCGCCTTCGACGGCGTCGAGCAGGTCGGCGTGGGCACGCACCAGCGCGTCATCGTCGACACCGAACGCTTCATGAGCCGCACCGCTGCCAAAGTGCGCTGAGCCATGCGCGCCTTGTTGTTGACGACCAGCCACAGCTATCGCAACGAGGCCTTCCAGCGCGCGGCAACCCGCCTGGGCATCGACCTGGTCTACGGCACGGACCAGCGCCCGCTCCCCGGCCAGACGCTGCCACCCGACCAGCTACCGCTCACCTACGATCAGCCGGATGCGGCCGCTGCGGCGATCGCGTCATTCGCCCGGCAGCGCCCTGTCGACGCAATCCTGGCCGTGGACGATAGCGGCGTGGTGCTGGCGGCGCAGGCCGCCGCCCGGCTCGGCCTGGCGCACAACGACCCGCAGGCCGCCGCAGCCGCGCGTGACAAGTTTCTCATGCGTTCGCTCATGGCGGCGGCAGGGGTGCCGTGTCCGTGGTTTCGCCACTTTTCCTCGGCGGACGATCTTGCCGCGTTGGCGGCAGAACTGGACTATCCCTGCGTCGTCAAGCCATTGCATCTCAACGCCAGCCGTGGCGTCATCCGCGCCGACGATCCCGCGCAGTTCGTGGCAGCGGCGCACCGCACAGCACGCATCGCGGCCGCCGACAATCCTGACGCGACGGAGCAGTTGCTGCTCGTGGAGGGCTTTCTTCCCGGCCGCGAAGTTGCCCTGGAGGGCATGCTCGATGACGGAAAATTGACCGTGCTGGCGCTCTTCGACAAGCCCGATCCGCTGGACGGCCCTTACTTCGAGGAGACGATCTACGTCACGCCCTCGCGGCTGCCGGCGACAGTCCAGCGGGAGATCGCTACGTGCGCCGCGGACGCAGCGCGCGCCATCGGCCTGACGCGCGGGCCGGTTCACGCCGAACTACGCGTGCAGGGTGCGCAGCCATGGATGCTGGAGGTGGCCGGACGCTCAATCGGCGGGCTCTGCTCGCAGACGCTGCGTTTTGACCTGGATCGTTCGTTGGAGGAGTTGATCCTGCGACAGGCGTGCGGTCTCCCCTGGCAGGCAACTTCGTCGCCATCGGCCAGCGGCGTCATGATGATCCCGATCCCCACGGCGGGAATCCTGCGCGCGATCTACGGCGCGGACGAGGCACGAGCGACCCCAGGGATCGAGCAGGTGGAGATCACGGCAAGCCTGCATCATGAGTTGCTGCCGTTACCCGACGGCGACAGCTATCTGGGTTTCATCTTTGCCCGCGGCCAGACGCCGGAAGAGGTCGAAGCGGCCCTGCGTATCGCCCACGCCGCCCTGCATTTCGAGATCGTGCCGTCGCTGGCGTTGACTCCCGCCGGCTGACGATCAAGCCCACGAAAGCAGATACAGTCGTTCACGTTCAGCAGTGATGGCTTCGGCCATTGCAGAGAGAACCAGCGACCGAGATTCAGTACTTCACGATTCTCGCCGTAGTGACGACTTCAGTCGTTGGCTTCCTCTGGAACGGCTGAACCCGTCACTACAAATCGTGAACTACTGAGATTGGCCAGAATGACAACGGGATGACGAACCTGACCGTCAATCGCCGGTCAGCCCATGATCATTGCGCCGATACAAGGCGTCAGCTTCCTGGCGGAGTGCCAGGCAAGATACATGGCAAATGCCCCAAGAATATGCGGGGAATCTGTGCTATCTTGATGTAGACAGGGGAATGCGGCGTCTTATTTCTTGCGCTGGCCTTTGGAAGTCTGTGCCGGTGGCGTCCACCCTTCTGGCATGGTAGCTTCTTCGCCAAAGAAGAAGGACTCCATCTGCATCATCATGAACTCTTGGGCGCGCGGATCGGCCATGGTCAGTCCATAGTGGTTGATGAGAATCGTGGCCTGCTCCCGCCACATCTCCCATGCCTGGACGGAGACATTGTCGAAAATACGCTGCCCCAACTCACCCTTGATTGGCGGGTTGTCGAGTCCGGGGAGTTCACGGCCAAGCTTAACGCATTGTACAGTACGCATGATTCTGGCAGCCTTGGTGTATAATCTCTCGCAAGCCAATCGTCTTTCGACATTGAACACGAGGCAAACCTTACCTGATGGCGCTCGAAGTCCTATTCCTTGGTTCAAACTGCGACTATTCAAGGATTATACTTGAATCCTTGATCAATGCGCGTATCAAGATCGTTGCGGTTTGGCTTGCCGGGCAGAATCTTCCTGGCCTGGCTGAAGATGCCACGATCAAGCCGTTGCTGCCACCAGATGCCGCGATCGCCGATAACGATCCCAACTCGCTGCCGCTGACGTCTACCTTCGTCCAGGAAAGCATCCTCCAGACGACGTGGGACAACGCCCTGCCGCTCTATGGGATCAAACGCGTCAAGGCCCAGGAGACGGCGCGCATTCTGCGTTCGCTGGCGCCATCGCTGGCCATTGTCGCCTGCTTCCCACGCCTCATCCCGCCGTCGTTGCTCAATGTGCCGCGTCACGGATTTCTCAACGTGCACCCATCCATGCTGCCCGAGTATCGCGGCCCAGCGCCCCTCTTCTGGCAGTTTCGCGCCGGCGAACAGCGCACCGGGATCACCGTCCATTGGATGGATGCGGCGTTCGACACAGGCGCAATTGCCGCCCAGCGCATCGTGCCGCTGCCGGACGGTATCCTGGAGTCCGACGCGACGCAGGTCATGGCGCGTGCAGGCGGTCGCATCCTCGTCGACGTCGTGCACCACATTGCCAACGGCGAGTTGCCCTATCGCAAGCAGCCCCCGGGCGGCAGCTATCAGCCCTGGCCGCATGCCGACGACTTTGCGATTTCGACGGAATGGGCAGCGCGCCGCATCTTCAATTTCATGCGCGCCGCCATGGTTTGGGGCTATCCCTTCGTGCTCGACATCGAGGGCAGGCGCTGGTTGCTCTCCGACGCGCTGACCTGGTCAAACTACGCCACCATCGAGCAGCCATGCGAGGTTGACGGGGACGTCATCACCTTCCGCTGTACGCCCGGCATGGTGCAGGCCCGCCTCTCACCCGACAACCGCTGACATCGCTACAGCCGCGGCAGCGTGATGCCGTGCTGTCCCTGGTATTTCCCGCGCCGGTCGGCATAGGAGGTCTCCGGCTCCTCCCCTTCAAAGAAGATCACCTGGGCAATCCCCTCGTTGGCGTAGATCTTGGCCGGCAGCGGCGTCGTATTCGAGATCTCGATGGTGACGAAGCCTTCCCACTCCGGCTCAAAAGGCGTCACATTGACGATAATCCCGCAGCGCGCATAGGTGCTCTTGCCCAGGCAGATGGTGAGAATGTTGCGCGGGATGCGGAAGTACTCCACCGTGCGCGCCAGGGCAAAGCTGTTGGGCGGGATGATGCAGACCTCGCCGCGGAAGGGCGCCATGGCCCGTTCGTCGACTGCCTTGGGATCGACAACGGTCAACTGGCCGGTAGCCGGGGTGAAGATGCGGAACTCGTCGGCGACGCGGATGTCGTACCCGAAGCTGCTCAGGCCGTACGAGACGACGCCGGCGCGCACCTGGTTCTCTACGAAGGGCTCAATCATGCCGTGATCCAGCGCCATGCGCCGGATCCAGCGATCTGGTTTGATGGACATGGGATTCGTTCCAGTGAAAATCGATTGCTGCGGATGGCCGGGCTAGCGCGATGTCGGCGACGCACCGGCCGGAGATCGTCCACCGTTGGACGTCATGCGCCAGATGATACCGCGGCCGGGGGCAAAGAGGAAAACCAGACCGAAGATCAGCGTCGAAACGAGCACCATGGTCGGACCCGATGCGATGTTCAGATAGTAGCTGATGTAAAGACCGGTCACGTTGGCAAAGACCCCGAGCAGCGCAGCCACCATCATCATGGGCGGCAGGCGCCGCGTCAATAACTGCGCCGTCGCCGCCGGCGTGACCAGCATGGCCAGCACCAGCGCAATGCCGACCGTCTGTAGCGAAGTGACGACGGTCAGCGCAATCACGCCGAGCAGCAGATAGCGCAGCGCCGTGGCCGGCAGGCGCAGCACCAGCGCCAGCACCGGGTCGAAGGTCAGCACCAGGAACTCCTTGTAGAAGGCCACGATCGCCCCCAGCACCACCAGCCCCAACACCAGCATCACCCACAGGTCGGTGGTCGAGACGCCCAGCACATCGCCGAACAGGATGTGCGTGAGGTCGACCGCATAGTTGCTCGCCGTGCTGATCATGGCCACGCCCAGCGCAAACGCGCCGGCAAAGACAATGCCGATCGCCGTGTCCTCCTGGAGCGTGCTGCGCTGGCTGATGACGCCGATGAGGAAGGCGGCCACCAACGCCGAGATCATGGCGCCCAGAGCCAGCGGCCAGCCGAAGAGAAAGGTCAGCACGACCCCCGGCAGGATCGAGTGCGCCAGCGCGTCGCCAAAGAACGAGAGCCCCTTGAGCACCATGTACGTGCCCACCACCGGGCAGATGATGCCGACCATGATCGCAGCGAGCAGTGCGCGCACCATGAAGCCATAAGCCAGCGGATCGGTCAGGAGATGCAGGATGTCCATGGTACCCTAGCGCGGCGGCCGCATGCTTTCCACCGTCTCGTGCTGGACGGTCTGCACCACCGGGGGGGCGGCATGGGCAAGTTCCGGCAGCGGCAGGTCATGGCCGCCACCACAGCACGTATCCGTCAACAACAGGTCGCCCTCGGTCGTGTGCACCACGTGCACTTGCCCGCCATAGGCCGCCATCAAGTTTTCGGTCGTGAGCACGCGGGCGGGTGGGCCATAGGCCACCAGCCGGTGATTGAGCAACAGCAGCAGCGGGAACTGCTCACCGGCCTGGTTCAGATCGTGCGACGCAACCATGACGGTGATGCCATGTGTGTGCAGCCGGTCGATGATCGTGAGGATCGCTTCCTGGCTGGGCATGTCGAGCCCGGTCAGCGGCTCGTCCATGAGCAGGAGTTCGGCCTCCTGGGCCAGCGCGCGCGCCAGAAAGACGCGCTGCTGCTGCCCGCCGGATAGCTCGCCGATCTGGCGGTCTGCAAACGCGCTCATGCCGACTTCGGCCAGCGCCGCATGCACCGCCTCCCGGTCATGCCGCGCCGGCCAGCGCAGGAAACCCATCTTGCCCACGCGCCCCATCATCACTACATCCGTCACCGTCACCGGGAAGTTCCAGTCGATGGCCTTGCGCTGCGGTACATATCCCACGCAGATGTGGCCGCCGGGCACGCTGCCGTAGATGCGCACCTGTCCTTGATCCGGCCGCACTACCCCGGCGATGGCATGAAAGAGCGTACTCTTGCCTGCACCGTTCGGCCCGACCACCGCCACCCGATCGCCCCGGTTCAGGCGAAAGCTGATCTGGTCCAGCGCAACGGTCTGGTCGTAGCGCACGGTGACATTCTCCAGCTCCACGGCCGGCAGCGATGCGTCGTGCGTTGGGATTTTTCGGGTCATCAGCGGCATGGTTGCGCGACCTCTCCGCGCCAATTGAGACAAGTTTTCAATTAGCCATTATGGGCAACGCGTGGGCGAAAGTCAAATGGATGGTCGCTTTGCGTCGCAACACGCTCACTTGACCGTCATGGGCAGGCCGGCCACCATGAAGATCACCCGATCGGCAAGTGCGGCCATGCGCTGGTTGGCGCGGCCCAGCGCATCGCGGTAGACGCGGCCCAGCGGATAGGCCGGAACGATGCCCAGCCCCACCTCGTTGGAGACGACAAACCAGGCCGCGTCGCTCGCCTCATACGCCGCCAGCAGTGCATCCAGTTCCTGGTCCAGCGCGACGCTTGCTGCCCGCTCGTCGCTCCCCTCGGGCAGGGCGATGATGACGTTGCTCGCCAGCAGGGTGAGACAATCGACCAGCACAACGTCGGCGCCGTCATCCAGCGCGGCGCGGGCCGCTGCACCCACCGCGCGCGGCGCCTCGACGGTGCGCCACGTGGCCGGCCGTTGGGCGCGGTGCGCGGCAATGCGGGCGCGCATCTCATCGTCCCACGCCTCGGCTGTCGCCACGTAGAGCACACGCCCGCCGGCCGCGGCGGCCTGCTGCTCGGCATAGGTGCTCTTGCCGCTGCGCGCGCCGCCCAGAATCAATGTCAGTGATCGACTCATTTTTCATCCTCGATATCGGTGCACGCTCGCTTCGAGCGCGGCCAGCGACGACCAGAAGTCATCGCCGCCAAAGACTTCCAGGGTCAGCACGCCGGCGTAACGCGCATCGATCAGCCGGTGTACGACGCGGTCAAGATGCTCGGACGGGGTGTGCGCCAGCGAGGCATGGTCGCGTGCGGCGACGCCGTGCAGGTGCACAACGCGGCAGCGCGGCAGCGCCTCCTCCAGATACGGCAGCGGATCGCGACCGTCCAGCCACAGATGGCCCACATCCACGCAACGCGCCGTGCCCGTCTTCTCGACCACCGGCGTGACGAAGTCGCCGGGGTAACCCTCGAGATTCTCGACGGCCAGCAGTCCCGGCGCACCGATGGACGCCTCCACCAACTCGACTGCCCGTGTGGCCTGCGCGAGCCAGCCTGCCATCTCCACCGCGGGAAAGCCCGCCGTGTGCACCGCCCGTCCATCGAGATGGCCGACCCACGCCCACGGCGCCAACGAACGGGTGAGATCGACCACCCGACGCGCGGCGTGCAGCGATGGATCCTGGTCGCCCAGGCGCGGATCGCAGCGCAGATCGTCGAGCAGGTGCACCGTGTAGGTCAGATCCTGCATGCGGCCGACGTCGGCCAGCGCCGCGGCGGTGGCGGCATCGGGCAGGTTGCTGGGACCGCCGGGCAGGTCGAAGAGCACGAGCTGCATGTCCTGCACGACGGGCGCCAGGTAGCGCGCATTCGGCAGCAGATCGTCCTCGACGACATAGGAGGTCGCCCCGACACGAAAGGGAAGCCCCCAATCTCGAACGTTCACCGCGGCGTTCCCTCCCCGTCGCTTTCGGTCAGCAGCGCCACCGCCGCCACCAGCGTGCCGGAATCGCCAAACGCGCCGGCCTTGGTGATGAGGGGCAGGCCGTCGAACGGGCCGCCGCTCATCACGCCCAGCGGGATGCCCGGCGCCATCTCGCGCACCAGGTCGATCCCGCTCACTTCCCAGCGCTCGCACAGCGCGCGCACCGTGCTGCCCCCCGTGGCGACGACGCCGTCCACGCGCGTGCACTCCATCACCGCTGCGGCCAGATCGGCCAGTCGGGCAAGGACGGCGCCTTCCTGGCCGGCCAGGCGGGCGTCCGGCGGGCTGGTGAGGACGATTGGCGCCTGAGCCGGCGCGCCGGCGACGCGCCGCACGACCCGCTCGATCCACGGCTGCCACGCGGCCTGTCCGGTGATTATGGCAGCATCCAGCGCAATGACGAAGGCGCCGTCCTCGCGCACCAGCGTCGCGATCTGCTCGCGCACGACCGGCTGCATCGAGCCGCAGACCACAAGCACGCGGCCGTACTCCTCGCCGGCGCCGCGACGGCCGATGCGTTCCGCCAGCGGGCGCGCCAGCCCGGCCGCGCCGGCCAGCAGCGCGCCCTCGCCAAGCGCCAGCGCCGCATCGGCGATGACAGCCAGGTGTGCGTCGGTGACTGCGTCGCACACGGCGATGCCGCCGCTGCCGGCGCGCAGAGCGTCCAGGTGCCGCGCCAGGGCATCCACGCCGGCAGTTACCTGATCCAGCGTCACCAGATGCACCGAACGCCGCGTCTGCTGCTGGAGCAGTGCAGGCAAATGGCTCTCGCTTACCGGCGTGACCGGGTCCCTGGCGAAGCTCGTCTGCGCCACCGGCAGGTCGCCGACGCGCAACTCGCCTTGCAGCAGGGTGCGGCGCGCAGCCGGAAACGCCGGACAGACGAGCGCCAGGTCCAGGTCGTAGGCATCGAGCACTGCGTCAAGTTCGGCGCCGATGGGACCGCGCAACGTCGAGTCAATCTTCTTGTAGAGCACCGGCACGCGCATCTCCACAAAGGCCTGGGCAGCGGCGAGGAGCGTACGGTAGGCATCGGCCGGCGCCAGCGCACGGCTGTCCGTATCGACCACGATGATCTCCACGCCGCCCAGCATCCGCGTATGGTCCCACCTGAAGCCGACACGCGTGCGCAGGCCAGCCCGCGCAAATTGCACGCCGGTGTCATTGGCGCCGGTCAGGTCGTCGGCAAAGATTACGTAGGGGTGAGGCAGATTGCGCCATCTCGGCATTGCGGACCTCGGCTGTCAAGCCCGTGCAGCACAGCGGGCGGTCATACACAGACAACGGTCTGATTGTATGCGGCCCAGTGCGCCGGCGCCAAGTCGCACTTTGGGATTGTTCTTCGTGCCCCTTCGTGTGTCTCGCGTCTTTGTGGTTGCCTTTCAACCTACTGCCTACGCCCCGGTGAGTTCACGCAGGAGCGCCAGCGTCAGCCGCTTGGTCTCCAGTTGCACGAGTTGGTCCTCCAGCACCGGGCCGACGCAGGCCGGGCAGCCATGCTCGCACGTACACGCGGCGACGAGCCGGTGGGCGGCATCGAGCAGTTCCTCGTGCATGTCGTAGAGGAGCGCGCTGAAGCCCAGCCCGGCCGGGATGCGCTCGAAGATGTAGATGCGCGGGGCAGCGGGCGCGGCGTCGACAGCGCGTGAATCCTCGGCAGGCGGGGCATAAAAATCGAGATCGTCGTCCAGCGACGTGCCTGCTTGCGCTCCGGACGCTGCCAGTGCGCCGCCGTCGCGTAGGCCGATGGCCGCGCCGCGCTCCACATACGCGCCCAGGTCAGAGCGATCGCACATGAGGTGGAGCGGCGCCAGGCTGCTCAGCACGTAGCCGAGGCCGTCCAGCCCCGTGTGCAGCCGCCCCGCGGTCTCCAGCCGGCGATGGCACGCCCGGCAGACAAGCATGAGATTGTCGAGGCGGTTGGCCTCCAGATAGCGCTCATTCAGCCCCGGCACGTAGCCGAAGGTGCGAAACGGGATCTTGTGGTGAACGTCGTGCTCGCGGCCGCGCGGCTCCGGCGCGCCGCAAGAGGCGCAGCGATACTGGTCGCGCGCCCGGACGCGCGCACGCTGCGCCGCCCAGTTCGGCCCGTAGTCGTTGATCGAGTCGAACCAGAGGCCGGCCACTTCCAACGCCTGCTGCACAGATGGAGCGACCTCGCACCAGTAGGCGTTGGTCTCCAGCGTCGTCTGCGGATAGTCGAGCGGGTGGACACCCAGCGTCTCATGCGTCATGCGCTTGATGCGCCGGTAGCCGACTACCTGCGAATGTACGGCAACCTCGCCATGCGCGGCGACGCTGTGCGCGGCCGCGCGGCTGGCGTGCAGGCCCAGCCGCTCGATGCTCGTCTCGGCGACCGCCTCGGTGTAGTAGTCGACCTCCACCGCCACCACGTCGGCACGCAACGCTGCCCCGTCGAGCCGCTCCACCAGGTAGCTCCGCCCTTCGTGCAGATAGATCGCCCCGTCGTGGGCCAGCATCTGCGCGCTGGCCTGGTCCACCTCGCCGATGACGGCTGGCCCCTCGCCGCCGCCGTTGCGCTGGATGACCACCGCGTCGCCGCCCACGCTGCGCAGCCCGACGCGCCGCGCCGGATAGCTCTCGCCACTCCAGAAGAGCAGATCCCCGTGTTCGTGCAACGCACGCTCGTCGGCCAGCAGATCGAGGACGTCGCCGACATAGCGGCTGGCACCGAACGTCTCGCCGCGGCGGAAGGGCAGTTCGAACGCGGCGCAGCGCACGTGGTCGACGAGCAGCATGAGATTGTCGGCATCGATGAGCGCGTGCTCGGGCGAACGCTCGAAGAGAAACTCGGTGTGCTGGATCATGTACTGGTCGAGCACGCCGCCGGTGGCGACGAGCATGGCCAGCGCGGCGCCGGTCGTGCGGCCGGCGCGACCCATCTGCTGCCACGTGCTGGCAATGCTGCCCGGATAACCGCAGAGGATCACCGCCTCCAGCCCGCCGATGTCGATGCCCAGTTCCAGCGCGTTGGTAGCGACGACCCCGCGCACGTCGCCGCTGCGCAGCCCCGCCTCGATGGCGCGGCGTTCGGCGGGCAGATAGCCGCCGCGATAGCCGCGCAGCGCGTCGGGTGGCAGGGGCTCCGCGTCACCGCTGCCCTCCGGCGCCCACTCGTCGGCGGCCCAGGCATGGCGCTGGCGGCGGCGCTGCTTCTCGCGCAGGTAGGTCAGCAGCAACTCCGTCGTCAGCCGCGAACGGCCGAAGACGATGGTCTGTACGCCGGCATCGAGACAGGCCGTCGCCAGGTCGGTGGCTTCCAGCGTGGCCGCGCGGCGGATGCCCTTTTCGGGGTCGATGAGCGGTGGGTTGACCAGGATGACGTGCTTCTCGCCCTGCGGTGCGCCGCTCTCATTAACCAACGTCACCGGCTGCTCGATGAGCCGCTCGGCCAGTTGCGCCGGGTTGGCGATGGTGGCGCTGGTGCAGATGAAGCGCACCTCGCTGCCATAGTGCCGGCAGATGCGTTGTAACCGGCGCAGAACGTTGGCGACGTGGCTGCCAAAGACGCCGCGGTAGGTATGCATCTCGTCGACGACGACCCAGCGCAGCCCGCCCAGAAACTCCGCCCACTGCGTGTGGTAGGGCAGGATGCCCACATGCAGCATGTCCGGGTTGGTCAGCAGCAAGCGGGCGCGCTTGCGGATGGCGCTGCGGTGCGCGGCAGGCGTATCGCCGTCATAGGCGGCAATGGCCGGTGCAAGCGCCGGGCCGGCCTGTTGCGCGTCGAGCACGCCGGCAAAGTCGTGGAGTTCGTCGAGCTGGTCGTGGGCGAGCGCCTTGGTCGGGAAGAGATAGAGGGCGCGGGCGTCCGCGTCGGTGAGCAGCGTGTGCAGGACGGGCAGGTTATAACAGAGCGTCTTGCCGCTGGCGGTTGGCGTCACCACGGCAACGCTGCCGCCGGCCAGCGCGGCCTCGACCGCGTCGTGCTGGTGGCGGTAGAGGCGCTCGATGCCGCGCCCGGGCAGCGCTGTGGCCAAGGCGGGATGCAGCCGTGCCGGCACGGGCGCGTAGAGCGGCGGTCGCGCCGGTAGCGTACGCCAGGTCGCCACCGTGCTCATGAAACGCGGGTCGCCGCGCAGACGCGCCAGCAGGTCGGAGACGGCCATCGCTACGGCGACAGGCGATCGCGCTGCCAGGCGCCGTCAGGCTGGAGGCAGAAGCGCAGGCGGTCGTGCAGCCGGTTTGGCCCGCCCTGCCAGAACTCGAAGGTGTCGGGCACGAGCCGGTAGCCGCCCCAGAAGTGCGGCCGGTCGGGGTGGCTCTCGCTGTACTCGGCCTGGGTCTCGGCGTAGCGTTGATCGAGCGCAGTGCGGTCGGGGATGACGCGGCTCTGCTGCGACACCCACGCTCCGATGCGGCTGCCCAGGGGCCGGCTGTAGAAATACTCGTCCGATTCGGCGGCGGAGACCTTGGCGACGCGGCCCTCGATGCGCACCTGGCGCTCCAGCGGTTCCCACCAGAAGACGACGGCGGCAAAGGGATTGACGGCCAGATCGCGCCCCTTGTGGCTTTCGTAATTCGTGAAAAAGGTGAACCCGCTCTCGTCGAAGCCCTTCATGAGCACGACACGCGCCGACGGGCGTCCCTCCGCTGTGGCGGTGGCAAGCACCATGGCGTTGGGCTCGTGAATGCCGCTCGTCCCCGCGGCCTCGAACCACTGGTTGAAGAGGGCAAAGGGGTCAAAGCCGGCGCTTTCTTCAGAAAGGCGGGCGAGGTGATATTCTTTGCGAAAACTGGTCACGTTGGCAGGCATAGGATGTCCTTTCTGTACCTGCTGGCAATCGTACGCCTGCACGGTCCGCACGACCATGAGGGAACTTCCCGTTTGTCGCCGCGCGCGTCACGACTTGCGTTTCATCATAGGCGCCGGCCGGCCAATCGAACAATCGGCGCAACGGTGGGCGAGCAAAACCGCGAAGCTTCTGAGCGCAAAAAGCGGCACAAAGTACGACTTGTTCGCTCAAGGATCCGGCGACTCCTCCCACTTGCGCACGAAGGTCTCCGGCTCGACCCCCAGCGCATCAGCCACCCGGTTGATGTAGTTGAAGTAGGCGATCACCTGGGTGGCGTCGTGGATGGCGCGGTCGTCGAAGCCGTGGCGGCGCAGTTCGTCGAGATCGGCGGGCGCCATGGACTGCGGCGAGTGTGTCAGCTTCACGGCAAAGGCACATAGCGCGCGGTCCGCTGCGCTCAGGTCGGCGTGCTGCCAATCGCTGGCAATGTGATGGACGAACAGGTCGGCGGAGCGGTCGTCGCGCAGTGAAAAATCGGCGATCTCGGCACGGAGATCGTGGGCGTGCGCCCGCCGTCAATAGGTGCAGCCATTGGCGGCCGAGACCACCGGCGCCAGCATCTCGCGCCGGCCGCGGCTCAGCGGCGACTGGCCGTGCATGAGCGCGCCGTAGAAATCCATGGACGCCTTGAGCGCGCGCGGGTTCTGGCTCATGATCGATACAATGTTCCAGATGCGGCCCGCCCGCTTGATCGCCGCATCGTACTGCGTCTTGAGCAGGCCGGTCGCTTCGTCCAGCGAGAAAACTCGAATCCAGGGCATGGTTGCTCCAATCGGCATCATGAAAGAGCGGAATGATGTCAGTCTCTCGATTATAGAGCGCTGCCGCAGGCTGTCAACCGGACTTGTTACATAACAAACAGCCTCCCTTTTGTCGTGCATTTCGCACAATGCTAGAATGGCAAGGCTATGCGTGCTCTGGTCGTCAGCGACAAGGTCGAACCGATTCTCTACAGCGCCGGGATCAACCGGCATGTGGGCGAGATCGATCTGATCATTGGCTGTGGCGACCTGCCCCACTATTACCTGGAATTCATCATGACGATGGTGAGCCGGCCGACCTACTACGTCTACGGCAACCACGGGCGCGAGGTCGAATACCAGAGCGGCAAGGGCGAGGATTGGCAGCAGGTGACCGAGCCCATGGGCGCCGAAAATCTGCACATGCGCACGGCGCGTGAGGGTTCGTTGCTCATGGCCGGGCTGGAAGGCAGCATCCGCTACAACAATGCCAGACGCTTCCAATACACCGACACCGAAATGCTCTTCAACATCCTGCGTATGGCGCCGCGATTGATCACCAACAAGGCGCGCTTCGGCCGCTACCTGGACGTACTCGTGGCGCACTCGCCGCCCTGGGGTATCCACGACCAACCCGACGTTCCACACCAGGGGTTCAAGAGCTTCCTCACCTTCATGAAGTGGTTTCGCCCGCGCTACCTTCTGCACGGGCACATCCATCTCTATCGTCGCGACGTCGTCACGGAGACGCGCTATCTAGACACGGATGTCATCAATGTCTACCCGTACCGCATCCTCGATCTGGAGCCGCGCGCGTGATGACTACGACATTGCGCGACGAGCGGGACTGGCGCGCGCTCAGCCGGCAGATGGCCCTGAGTCGCGCCGAGGATGAGGCACGCCAGCGGCTGCATCTCGCGGAGGATGAACCGCTGCCCTTCAACTATCGCTGGGAACACGTGCGCCGCGTCGTACAAATGGCATTGTGGCTTGCCGACGAAACCGGCGCCGACCGCGATACTGTCGAGGCGGCGGCCTGGCTGCACGACATCTGCAAGAGCGAGCCAAACCATGGCGCAGCCGGCGCGGCCGAGGCACAGTGGCTGTTGCCGCAGACCGATTTTCCGCGCGAGAAGGTGCCGGCGGTCGTTGATGCGATTGCGCGGCACGTGGGGCTGCGGCGGCCAAAGAACGCGCCGCCCTTGACGCCTGTGGAGACGGCCGTGCTGTGGGATGCGGACAAGCTGACCAAGCTTGGCGTGGGTGTGCTGGCGTACAACCTGAGCATGCGCCAGTTTGACGGGCTGAGCCTGGCCGAGCGCCGGCAGGATCTGCGCAGATTCACGGTCGACGTGTTGAGCAAGACCGTGACGAGCATGAATACCGCCCCGGCACGCCGGCTGGCGGAAGAACGGTATCGGT
The DNA here is from genome assembly GCA_020634815.1 of Caldilineaceae bacterium. Taxonomy (GTDB): domain Bacteria; phylum Chloroflexota; class Anaerolineae; order Caldilineales; family Caldilineaceae; genus Caldilinea. Next base: position 62,829 of record JACKBA010000002.1, read on the forward strand.
CCATGGTGACAACCCTGGATTTGTGGGAAAGTGAAGACGACGAACTGTGAAATATCATCTGGTTACTCTGGGGTGCCCCAAGAACAAAGTCGACAGCGACGGCATCGAGATGCTGCTGCGCGGCGCTGACTATCTGCCCACCGACCGGCAGCAGGACGCCGACGTGCTGATCGTCAACACCTGCGGCTTTCTCGAAGCGGCCAAGGAAGAGTCCATCGGCGTGTTGCAGGAGCTGGGCCGGCGCAAGCGCAAGCACCAGATCCTGGTGGCGGCCGGCTGCCTGGTACAGCGCAACGGCGCCGAAGTGCTCGACCGCGTGCCGCGCGTCGACGGCCTGCTGGGGACGCGGCGCTGGATGGACGTGCTGGAATTGATCGGCCAGGTGCGCGGCGGCAAGCAGCGGCGCCGGCTGGAACGCTACGCCCTGCTCGGCGACGCGCCGGCGGGCGATGCCGAGTTGCTCGGCGGCGTGCCCGCCTTGCTGGGCGACCCGACGACCGCGTTCACCGCGGCCACGCCGCGCCCGCCGGTGATGGCCGGCAGCGCGTATTTGAAGATCTCCGATGGCTGCAACGCGCCGTGCGCCTTCTGCACGATCCCGTCGTTCAAGGGCAAGCTGCGCAGCCGCCCGCTGGAGGCCATCGTCGACGAGGCGGCCGCGCTGGTGGATGCCGGCGCGCGCGAGCTGGTCGTCGTTGCGCAGGACACAACGGACTACGGCCGCGACTGGGGCGAGCCCAACAGCCTGCCGCGCCTGCTCTCGGCCATCTGCAACCGCACCGACGACCGTCTGAAGTGGGTGCGGCTCATGTACGCTTACCCCGGCCACGTCAGCGACGAACTGGTCGAAGTGATGGCCGGCCAAGCCAAGATCGTCCCGTACCTGGACATGCCGCTCCAGCACGGCGACCCGCGCACGTTGCGCCGCATGCGCCGGCCCAGCAAGCTGGAGATGGTCTATGACCACATGGAGAAGCTGCGCCGCGCCATGCCCGACATCGCCCTGCGCACGACCTTCATCGTCGGCTATCCGGGCGAGACGGAGGAGGAGTTCCAGGGGCTGCTCGACTTTGCGCGCGCCATCGAGTTCGACAAGGTGGGCGCGTTCCCGTTCAGCCCGGAGCCGGGTACGCCCTCGGCAGAGCTGCCCGACCAGGTGCCGGACGAGGTGAAGCAGGAGCGCTACGCCCGTCTCATGGAACAGCAGCAGCCCATCAGCCTGCGCAAGAACCAGGCGATGGTGGGCAGGATGCTCGACGTGCTGGTGGAGGGTGAGGGCGAGATCGAAGGAAGCGGCGAGCCGCTGCTGCTGGCGCGCTCCTATCGCGACGCACCGGAGATCGACGGGCTGGTGCTCGTGCCGGGCGTGCGTGACGTGCCCGCCGGCAGCATGATCCAGGTGCACATCAACGGTGCGATGGAGTACGACCTGGTCGGGGAACCGTTGGCGGGTGAGGTCTTTTCCAGCAAGCGCAGCGCGATCGAGCTGGGCTGAATCACCACCAGCCGCGCTTTTTCTGCTGGCCCTGGCGCTGGATCTGGATCAACTGCGCGACCTGCTGCTGGAGTGCGGCGATGGTGCCTTCCATGGCGCGCAGGCGGCTTTCCATGCGCTCCTTGCGCGTCTCCTCGCGGCGCTGGTACTCGGCCAGGGCGCGCTCCAATTCCAGCATCCGCTCGCGCAGTTTGCGGTTTTCATCCTTGAGATTAAAATTGTCCTGCACGACGACGCCCACAACCTCGCGCACAGTGGACTGGCTGTTGAGCACCGTCTGCTGGCTGTTGGCGATGGCGCTGAGGATGTCGCCCAGGGCTTGCGGCAGCAGGGCAGACTTGCCCTCGACCAACTGGCGGCTCTGGTCGGCGCTGAGGGCGATGGAAGGGGACTCTTCGCGGACGAGGCGTTTCGGCGTGAGCCGCTCGTTGATCTCGTCATCTTTGAAGCCCTGTTCGGCGAGCTTCTGGACCATGGTCAGCGCCGCAACGTCGGCCGTGGTGAAGCGTGCGTCGTCGGCCTTGGCGGAGGCGCTCAGCAACTGGCCGAAACGCCGGATCCAGCCGCGCAGCACATCAGGCGTCACCTGCAAATGATAGGCGACCTCGGTGAAGGTGTAGGCGACTTCCTGGCTGTTGGACCCTTGCGCTTGTGTCATGGGCGGGAAAATGACAGGGCGAGAGCATCCGTCAAGACGCCCTCGCCGGCGATTGGTTGAAGTTCAGCAGTGGCCGGTGCTATTCGACCACTTTCCACGTCGTGTCGACGACCGTGTCGTCGGCCGGCGCTTGACCCGGCGCTTGCTGCCGCTGCTGGCGCTCGACGGTATCGGTCGCCAGCTTGACAAAGAGCGCCATGGCGCCGATCAGAACGGCGACGTCGTCGATGGGCAGACCGGGAATCAGGTCGATGGGCCAGACCCAGTAAAGCAATGCGCCGACGGGCAGCATCAGTTTTAGCGACATGGGAACGCGTGAATCGAAAAGCAACTGCCCGGCGCGAATGATATTGTCCATCATGCCTGCGCTGCGATTGCTCGACTGGGTGCCTGACGATTGCTGGCTCATGGTTGGTCTCTCCTTAGTGTAACTACCGCTCAGTATAGCGGATTCAAACCGAATTGGGAACTGTCATTCCTTGACGGCGTGCTGATAAGAAGCTACTGCCGTCCCTACGCCTAGCTTATCATGCCTACAGCATCGCAAATGTTGGCTGGATACCCCGATATTCTGCTCCACGTGCTCGCCGAGCTGCGCGGCGCCTTTCTCGACGGCGCCGACAATCGCGAGCAGATGGTGGAGTTGCTGGCCGCGCAACTGACCGACCCGACTTCCGTCCAGATGGCCTACCAGGATGTCGTCGACTACTCGCCGCAGGCCGAAGATGCGGTCAACCTGTTGCTGCGCGAGCACGGCGAGCTGGCCGAGGCGCAGTTCAGCCGCGAGTACGGCGCCATCCGCCAGATGGGGCCGGCCAAGCTCGAGCGCGAGTCGCCGTGGGTCTACCCCGAGAGCATCGCCGAACTGCTCTACTACAACGGCATCATCGGCCGTGGCTTCAAGGGCGCCGGGCAGAACGCGCACGCCATTATCTACCTGCCGTCGGACGTGGCGCCGTGGTTGCCGCACCCGCAGAACGAACTGGCCGGCGAGTTGCCCGTCAAGCCCGTTGCGCCGCCGCCAGCCTCGCGCCTGCTGAGCGACCCCGACGGCTTTCTGCTCGACGCCGGCACGTTGCTGGGTTTCGTCTACAGCGACCGCCTGCGCCTCAACGCCAGCGGCCCCCATCCCGATGATGTCGACCGGCTGATCAAGCGTCTGCAACTTCCCTTTGGCCGCAACGAGCCGGAACTCGAAGTGCGACTTGCGTTGCTGCTCCACCTTGCCAACCGCCTGGGCTGGCTGCGCCGCGACGGCGACGCCGTCCAATTGACGCAAAACGCTGTGGCCGCGTTCCTCGACAAGACGCGCGCCGAACAGCGCCGCACACTCTTTGACGCGTGGCGCGCTTCGCCGGAATGGAATGATCTGTGCCGGACGCCGGAACTGGAGTGCGTGGAGGCCGGTTCGTGGCACAACGACCCGCTGCAGACGCGCGAGGCGGTGTTGCGACTCTTCGGCCACTTGCAGCCGGGGGCCTGGTATTCCCAAGCGGATGTGATTCGTGCGATTCGCGAGATTGAGCCTGATTTTCAACGTCCTACCGGCGATTACGATACCTGGTACATTCGCAACCACACTACGCAGGAATTCCTCAAAGGTTTCGAGCGGTGGGACGACGTCGAGGGCGCACTGCTGCGCTTCCTGGTGCGCGGCCCCTTCTCCTGGCTGGCCTTGCTGGACATGGCCGAGCCCTCCGCCGGCTCCGACATGCACATCTCGCTGGGGCGCTGGGGCGGCCACTGGCTGGGCAGCGACGTGCCGCAACCGGAGGAACACCCGGCTGCCGCCATCACCCTCTCCGAGGACTTCCTGGTAACGCTGGAGCCGGGCGTGTCGCTGGCCGACCGTTTCCGCGTCGAGCGCTTCGCCCAGTGGCAGCAGAGCTACCCCACCTTCATCTACCAGATTACGCAGCGCACGCTCAAGCGTGCGGCCGAGCGCGGGTTGACCGGCGCACGCATAGCCGGCTTCTTGCGCCAGCGCGCCCGCGGCAGCGCGCCGCGCGTGCTGGCGGCCGTCGAACGCTACGATGCCGCCGAGCCGATCCAGCCCGGATGACAGGCGCGCGCTCGCACAAAGTGTCCATTTCCCCAAAACCGCTTTGACAAGCCCCTTAAAAGCGTGTACGATGGCGCCGCCTTGAGTAGATGAGAGATTATCGCTGACATATAGGTCTTGTTACCCCCCATGACCGGCAAAGTGCTTGATTCATAGCCATAGCATCCTGACCGTGTCGCCCTCGACACCCATTACGGATTTACGTTCGTCTACCATTTCAAGTAAAGCACGTACCGTTTGCATCTGGAGACCTGGCCATTTCGCTCAACACTGCCGTAGTGCGAACAAGCCGGTCAGGTTGTAGCAAAGATTACAGAGCTAACACCTGGGTGATGGCAGTGTAGCAACGTTTTCATTGCCGCTCACCTGTAACGTTATCAACCAACCGTTTCAAGTTCCAGCAACTCAGGAGAACACACATGACACCACATGGTACACGCAAGACCTTTTTCTTGATTGCACTGCTGGCGGTGGCCGCGATGGTCTTCGCCGCATGTGCAGCCCCGGCCGCCGCGCCCGCCACGGGCGGTGAGCAGCCGGCCGCCGCCGCACCGTCGTCCGATGTACCGGCTGAAGCGGGCCGCGGCACGGACGGCACCGTGACGCTGGTCTACTGGCAGGAAGTCTCGATCCTGAACCCGTACCTGGCTTCGGGCACCAAGGACTTCCATGGCGCCTCGCTCATCGTCGAACCGCTTCTTGAGTTCAACCAGGACAGCGAACTGGTGCCCGTGCTGGCCCAGGAAATCCCGACCGTGGAGAATGGCGGCATTTCCGAGGACCTGAAGAGCATCACCTACAAGCTGCTGCCGGACGTTGTCTGGTCAGACGGCACGCCGTTGACGGCAGACGACCTGGTCTTCACCTGGCAGTTCTGCACCAACGAGCTGACGGGCTGCACCGTGCAGAACTTCGTCGGCGTCGAGAGCGTCGAGGCCGTCGATGCCGGTACGGTCAAGATCAACTTCGTCGAGCCGACACCCTACCCGTACATTCCGTTCGTCGGCTACCTGTCGCCGATCCTGCAGAAGGCCCAGTTTACGGGCTGCGAGGGCGAGGCTGCCCAGTCCTGCTCCGAGCAGAACACGAACCCCATCGGCACCGGCCCGTACAAGGTCAAGGAATTCCGCGCCAACGACACCGTCGTCTACGAAATCAACGAGAACTACCGCAAGGCCGACAAGCCGCACTTCGCGGAAGTCGTGATCAAGGGCGCAGAGGATGCCTCGGCCTCGGCCCGCGCCGTCCTCGAGACCGGCGAAGCGGACTATGGCTGGAACCTGCAGGTTGAGCCGGCCGTGCTCCTCGACATGGAGGCCAAGGGCAACGGCAAGGTCATTGCCTCCTTTGGCGGCAATGTCGAGCGCATCCTGATCAACTTCACCAACCCCGACCCGAACCTGGGCGACAAGCGCTCCGTGTGGTCGCCGGATGATGCGAATCCGCATCCGTTCCTGACCGACCCGGCCGTGCGCCAGGCGCTCTCCATGGCCATCGACCGCAACATCATCGCCGAGCAGCTCTACGGCCCCGGTGGCGTTGCCACCTGCAACATCCTCTCCGGCCCGCCGACAGTGGTTTCCACGGCCAACGACGCTTGCTTGACGCAGGACATCGAAGGCGCCAATGCGCTGCTGGACGAAGCCGGCTACGCCGACACCAATGGCGACGGCATCCGCGAGATGGCCGACGGCACGCCGCTGAAGATCCTCTACCAGACCTCCACCAACTCGGTGCGCCAGAAGACCCAGGCGTTGATCCAGCAGTGGTGGAAGGAAATCGGCGTCGAGACCGAGCTGAAGAACGTGGAAGCGGCCGTCTTCTTCGGCGGCGACCCGGCCAGCCCGGACACGCTGAACAAGTTCTTCACCGACGTCCAGATGTTCACCAACGGCCCGGACAACCCGGATCCGCAGCAGTACATGTCCAACTGGCTGTGCGAGATCAACGGCGCGATCCAGATCCAGAATCCGGAGAACAACTGGGGCGGCAGCAACGTCGAACGCTGGTGCAACCCGGACTACGATGCCCTCTGGACGACGATCACGAGCGCAACCGGCGACGCCCGCAACGAGATTGCCATGCAGCTCAACGACACGATCGTGCAGAACTACGTGGCGATCCCGCTGGTCTTCCGTGCATCGGTCTCCGCCCATGCCAACAGCCTGGTCGGCCCGCAACTCAGCGGCTTCGAGACTGAGGAATGGAACATCGAGGACTGGCAGCGCGTGCGCTAGTCGCTAACTGTCAGTAGTTCACAGCAGGCAAGATACCTGGAACCGGGTATCTTGCTTGCTGATTCAGTTGCTGTGTTGTGTGTTCCGTCTCACAACACAGCGTTCCCAGAGATCAGAAGCCCCGGCCACATCCATCTGTTTCTGAGGAGTTCGCATGGGATCCTACATCCTGCGCCGCATCCTGACCGCCATCCCCACGCTGTTTTTCATCAGCTTCGTGATCTTTGCCTTGCTGGCGCTTTCGCCTGGCGATCCTACCGGCAACCTACCACCCAGCCTGCCCATGGAGATCAAGCAGCGCGTGCGCGAGGCGCTCGGAATGGACCAGCCCATGCCGGTGCGCTACGTACGCTGGCTGCAGCAGTTCATGGTTAACGAGCCCCTCAACGCCATCGAGAAGGCAACCGGCATCCAGATTGGCAACTCCGAGGATCGCCTGCGCATCACCTCGTGGACGGCGCGCGGCAAGCCGGTCATTGACCTGGTCATGGAGCGTCTGCCGCAGACACTATGGGTTGTGGGGCTGGCATATCTTCTTTCAATTGTGATCGCTGTGCCTGTCGGCGTATTTGCCGCGTATAAACAGAACTCTACCTTCGATTCCATCTCAAGCGTGATCGCAGTCATAGGCTTTTCATTGCCAACTTTCTTTACCGGCGTGCTGGTGATCCAGATCTTTGCCGTGTGGCTCGGCTGGTTCCCATCGCTCTACAACACGACGCTGGATGTCACCAACTGGGACACGTTTGTCCAGCAGGTAAAGCAGATGATCATGCCCGTCATGGTGCTGGCATTCTTCCAGATTGCGACGGTCAGCCGCTTTGCCCGGTCGTCATCGATTGAGAATCTGCGACAGGATTACGTGCGGACCGCCCGTTCCAAAGGGCTGGGCGAACGCATGGTTGTCATGCGCCACGTCGTGCGCAACAGCATGATTCCGGTCGTGACGCTGATTGCGCTGGGCATCCCCGGCATCTTCGGCGGCGCCATCGTCACCGAGCAGATTTTCGCCGTCAACGGCATCGGCCAGTTGTTGATCATCTCGATCCAGAGCAATGACCTGCCGGTGGTGCAGACGGTGCTCATGATCTTTGCCGTCCTGGTGGTTGTCTTCAACCTGATCGCCGACATCGCCTACGGGATTCTTGATCCCCGCATTCGTTATAGCTGAGGGGCCTGACTATGAGCATTTCTGCAGGTACTGCAACACCGAATGTCGAATTGGGTACGGCGGTCAAACGCAAACACCGCACCTTGTGGGGTGACGCCTGGGTGCAATTTCGCCGCAATCGGCTGGCCGTTCTCGGCCTGTTTCTGCTAATTCTCATTGTTTTGGGCGTCTTGCTCGGCCCTTTCATCTATCGTGTCGACCCAAAGGAAATCAATATCCTGGATGCTAGTGTCCCGCCCTCTCTGGAACATCCATTCGGCACCGACGATCTTGGACGTGACATGCTGGCGCGCTGTATCTATGGCGGCCGAATTTCACTTTCCGTTGGTGTAGTGGCGATGTTGATTGCCATGATCGTCGGCACGGCGATTGGCCTTTTTGCCGGCTACATCAGCAGACTCGACAACATCCTCATGCGCTTTACAGACATGATGCTGACCCTGCCGCAGATCCCGCTGCTGCTCGTGGCCATGTCGCTCTTCCGTGACCCGCTGCGCATGCGCTTTGGCCTGGAGATGGGCGCGTTCGTCATGGTGGTGACGATTATCGGCGTCTTTGGCTGGATGCCGACGGCGCGCATGGTGCGCGGTTCCGTGCTCTCGCTCAAGCAGAAGGAATTCGTCGAGGCGGCGGTCAACGTCGGCGTGCGCAACAACAGCATCATGTGGCGCCATATCCTGCCCAACATCATGGCCATCATCATCGTGGCGGCCACGCTCTCTGTCGCCAGCGCCATCCTCACCGAGTCGACGCTCTCCTTCCTCGGCCTGGGCTTCCCACCCGACGTGCCGACCTGGGGCAGCCTGCTCTACGAGAACCGCAACTACATGGTCAAGTCGCCGTGGATGGTCATGTTCCCCGGCATCCTCATTTCGCTGACGATCCTGGCGATCAACTTCATGGGCGACGGCCTGCGCGACGCGCTGGACCCACGGCAGCGCCAATAACGACACAGTTCTTCCATGAGATTCTGGGAGATTCCGGGGCCGGCAGCGTGGTTTGCCGGCCCTGTTCTTTTTGGGATTTGCCACGCTGCCGGTTTTCCAGTATCGTAGAGTGCGCACAGCAGACATCGCTGTTGCCCTCAAATTTGCTGTCGTTTGTATCGTTAACCGCAATCCCAACCAATTCTTGAAAGGAGTGCCCAATGACGCGCAAGCTGACGCTCTTGCTGAGCGTGATGCTGATTCTGGGTCTCGTCCTCGGCGGCTGTGCTGCCCCGGCGGGAACCGGCACCACGGCTGAGCAACCGGAAGCCGCCACGGAGGCGGCGCCTGAAGCAGCCCCGGCCGGCCCATTCGAGCCCATGGTCATGGCTGCCGAGAACTGTGACTACGGCGGCGAGTTCATGTCGATGGAAGCCGTCGACGAGAAGACCGTCAAGTTCACCCTCTGCTATCCGGACCCGGCCTTCCCCTCCAAGGTCGCCTTCTCGTCCTTCGCCATCAACGACGCCGGCTATCTGGAGTCGACTGGCGGCGGCGGCACCCTGGTCGAGCAGCCTAACGGCACCGGCCCGTACAAAATGGTAGAGTGGCTGCGTGGCGACCAGATCATCTTCGAACGCAACGAGGATTTCTGGGGCGAACCCGCCATTGCGCCGACGCTCGTCTTCCGCTGGAGCGCCGAGAGCGCGCAGCGCCTGGTCGAACTTCAGGCCGGCACCGTGGACGGCATCGACAATCCGGGCCCGGATGATTTCACCGTCATCGAAGACGACCCGAATCTGCAACTCGCCCAGCGCAACGGCACCAACATCTTCTACCTGGGCATGAACAACACCTTCCCGCCGTTCGACAACGAGCGCGTGCGGCAGGCGTTCGCCATGGCCATCGACCGCCAGCGCCTGGTCGACAACTTCTACCCGCCGGGTTCGTCGGTGGCGTCGCAGTTTATGCCGCCGGCCATCTTCGGCTACAGCGAAGGCCAGACGTGGTACGAATTCAACCCGGACGAAGCCAAGAAGATCCTGGAAGAAGAAGGCGTGCTGCCCGGCTTCAAGACGAGCATCACCTACCGTGATGTGGTACGCGGCTACCTGCCCAACCCGGGCGTCGTCGCCCAGGACCTCCAGGCCCAGCTCGCCGACATCGGCGTCGAGGCCGAGATCGTGGTCATGGAATCCGGCGCCTTCCTCGACGCGGCCGACCGCGGCGAGATCGACGGCTTCCACATGCTGGGCTGGGGCGCCGACTATCCGGATGCCACCAACTTCCTGGACTTCCACTTCGGCCCCGGCTCGTCCGACCAGTTCGGCGAGGGCTTCCCGGACATCTGGGATGCGCTGCAGGAAGGCGCGACCAAGTCCAAGGCTGAAGATCGCCAGCCGTGGTACGACCAGGCCAACGAGCTGATCAAGCAACACGTGCCCATGATCCCGATCGCCCACGGCGGCAACGGCGCGGCCTTCAAGGCTGACGTCGAAGGCGCCTATGCGTCGGATATCGGCGCCGAGCAGTTTGCGCTGATGAACCCGGCCGGCCGCGACACCTTTGTCTGGATGCAGAACGGTGAGCCGCCAGGACTCTACTGTGCGGACGAGAGCGACGGCGAAGCGCTGCGTGCCTGCGAGCAGGTCATGCAGTCGCTGCTGGCCTACGAGCCGGGCACGGGCGCCGTGGTTGCCTCGCTGGCCACCGACTGGAGCGCCAACGAAGATCTGACCGAGTGGACCTTCACGCTGCGTGACGGCGTCACCTTCCACGACGGCGCGACGCTCGACGCCAATGATGTCGTTCTGTCCTACGGCGTGCAGTGGGACGCCTCGCATCCGCTTCATGTGGGCCGCGACGGCAGCTTCACCTACTTCCCGGGTCTCTTCGGCGGCTTCCTGAACGCGCCGGAGTAGAGGGCTTGGGCAGTACGCCCATCTAGGACCAAAAACCTTCCCGGAAGCTCATAGCTTCCGGGAAGGTTCTCAAACGAACACAATTTTGAATTCACACCAGACAAACCAGTCTTGATACGCTATATTGCCCGGCGGGTCGTGCTCGCCATCCCAGTCCTTATCGGCATCCTCTTTATTACATTTGTGCTCAATCGCCTGATTCCAGGCGACCCGTGCCGCGCCATGCTGGGCGAGAAGGCAACCGACGAAGTCTGCGACGCTTTTTTCAAGCGTTATGGGCTGGATCAGCCGATGATCGTCCAGTTTGGGTACTACCTGGGCCGTGTCGTCACGGGCGATCTCGGTGATTCCATGCGCTTTGGCCGCCCGGTGACCGACATGCTCATGGAACGCCTGCCGGTCACCATTGAGCTGGCGCTCTTGTCCCTGCTGGTCGCGACCATCGTCGGCGTGATCCTCGGCGTGGTGGCCGCCTACTGGCAGAATTCGCCGGTCGATCTCTTTACCATGATCTTCGCCAATCTCGGCGTATCGATTCCCGTCTTTGTGCTGGGCTTGCTATCGGCCTATCTCTTTGCCGTTATCTTGAAAGACACGCCTTTTTCGCTGCCGCCGTCCGGCCGGCTTACCGCCGGCGTGCGCGTGCAACCGATTGCCGTCGCCTGGGGAATGGAAGATCTGAGCGGATTGCCGCGCGGGCTGCTCGACTTCTTCTCGCAAATGTACGTGATCAACGGCGCCGTGACGCTCAACTGGAAACTCTTCTCCGACGCCTCACGCCACCTGATCCTGCCCGTGATCGTCCTGTCGACCATCCCCATGTCGGTTATCGCCCGCATGACCCGCTCCAGCCTGCTCGAAGTCATGAATCTCGACTACATGCGCACGGCGCGCGCCAAGGGCCTCAACGAGCGCAATGTCGTCTTCCGCCACGCGATGCGCAACGCCCTACTGCCGGTCGTCACCGTGGTCGGGCTATCGCTGGGCGGTCTCTTGAGCGGCGCCGTCCTGACCGAGACGATCTTTGGACTCACGGGCGTCGGACGCACCATGTTCGATGCCATTTCGTCGCGCGACTACGGCGTTATTCAGGGCTTCACGCTGGTGATTGCCTTCACCTACGTCGCCGTCAACCTGTTAGTCGATGTCTCCTACGCCGTGCTGGATCCGCGGATTCGCCTGAGCTAGTTTGTACGTACCTGATAAAGCATGAGCACTACGACAGCAACTCCATCGGCCGCCGTCGAGCCGATCTTCAATACCAAACCGCGCGGGCTGTGGAGCACGGCCTTGCGCCGGCTCTTCCACCGCCGCTCCGCCATCATCGGCATGATCATCCTTGGCTCGCTGATTCTGATTGCCATCTTTGCGCCCGTGCTTGCCACGCACGATCCGACCAAGTCGCTCATCGGCATCGAGGATGTGCAAAAACGCGCCGCGCCGTGCATCCACCTATTGGGGTGCCCGGCCGACCAGCCGCAGCACTTCTTCGGTCTCGACGGCAACGTGCGCGACCTCTACAGCCGTATTCTCTACGGATCGCGGCTCTCGCTGATGGTTGGTATCATCTCGGTCGGGTTCGCAATCGTGATCGGGGCAACGCTCGGGGCGATTTCAGGCTACATGGGCGGCTACACCGATAACCTGGTCATGGGGTTCATGGACATCCTGCTGGCCTTCCCCAGCCTGATTCTGGCCATCGCCATCGTCACCGTGCTTGGACCGGGTCTGATCAACACGCTGCTGGCCATCGGCATCGTCAGCATCCCGGTCTACGCGCGCATCATGCGTTCGAGCGTGCTGTCGATCAAGCAGCAGGATTACGTCATGGCCGACCGCTCCATCGGCGTGCCGTCGGGGCGCATCCTCTTCGGCAACATCCTCCCCAACGCGCTCACGCCGCTGGTGGTGCAGGGCACGCTGGGCATTGCCGTGGCCATCCTCGACGCGGCGGCGCTCTCCTTCCTCGGTCTGGGCGCCCAGCCCCCGACACCGGAGTGGGGTTCCATGATCGGCCAGGAGCGCAACCAGGTCTTCACCGCCCCGCACCTGATCATCTTCCCCGGCATCGCGCTGATCCTCACCGTGCTCGGCTTCAACCTGCTCGGCGACGGCCTGCGCGACGCTCTGGATGTGCGGCAGCGTTCCTAGGCGTCGCCGCACAGTGGCTCGTTAAAAGATTGCGCTTTCCCAGCTATAATCCGGTATCAAAACGTGATATCATGCAGTCATGAACTCGCGGCATCTCAAGACACTTGACGCGATATTTGAGCGCCCCGAGCGCGCGGACATTTCATGGCGCGAGATCGAGGTGCTGCTCGTAGCGCTCGGCGGTGAAGTATCGGAAGGCAGCGGTTCGCGTGTGCGTGTAGCGCTAAATGGTGTGCGCGCCGTGTTTCACCGGCCCCACCCCCAGAAAGAAACGAACAAGGCGGCGGTGAAGTCGGTACGGCGCTTCTTGCTAGAAGCAGGGGTAAAGCCATGATGGAATACAAAGGATACATCGCGACGGTCGAGTTCGATGACGACGCCGGCGTTCTTCACGGCGAGGTCGTGAATATACGCGATGTCATCACCTTTGAGGGTGAGACCGTCCCTGGCATTCGCAAGGCATTTCGGGAGTCGGTCGAGGAATATCTCGCCTTTTGTGCCGAGCGTGGCGAAGAGCCAGATAAACCTTTCTCCGGTGTGTTCACGGTGCGCGTGTCACCGACACTACACCGCGCCGCTTCCGTCAAGGCACGGCGATCCCGCAAGAGCCTGAACCGCTGGGTTGGCGACCTGATCCAGGATGCGCTCGCGGAATCCTGACCATAGGCAATCGATCGTGAGCCTTATTCCACCAACCCCAACCGCGCTCGCATCGCGCCGTCGAAATCGCCGATGAAGGTCCACCAGTTGGTAAGCGGCCGGCTGCGATATCTGAGCCCATTGTTGGCGCCGGGCAGGCTCTGCATCCAGTAGATGAACCATTGCAGGCTGTCGCCGTTCCAGCGGTCGCAGTTGATGGGAATCTGCTGCCCGCCGCCGTCAGGGCGCCAGTCCTCGATGTCACTCCACACAACATTTCGGTTGCGCCAGTCGTAGTCGCGCACGCCGTTGGGCGGATAGTGCGCCCAGCCGCAACGCCCCTCGCCCGGCTTGCCGACAAAGCGATTCCAGAACAACTCCGGGTCTATGTGACGCAGCACCGCCTCAATCTGGTGCATGTGGTCCTCGACCGCTTCCGACGGCCCGCGTCCGTAGTTGTAGTGGTAGACGGTGTAGGTGCGGTCGAAGACGGGCAGGTCATGCGGGTCGCGGTCGCTGTTGCTGATGTCGCCCCACGGCCCGGCCATGTTCGACTCCCACAGGTCAACGACGCCGCCATGATAGCCCCAGATCCAGACCTCCTTGACGCCGCGTTCCATCACCCAGGACCGCGCATCGATCCGCGCCATGATGGCGTTGTAGTCGGTCATGGGCACGCGATGGCCGGGCTTGCGCCAGGTCGGCAGCGACTCGAGAAACTCCAGGCTGTCGACCACGGTATAGCGCAGGCTCGGCGCTGCTGCCGGGTTCTTGTAGGCGCGAAAGCGGCTGCCCTGCTCCAACGCCTCGATCACCCGGTCCGTCGTGGCTTGCGCGTGGGCGCGGATTCCGTCCAGTGACCCGCCGACGTCGCCCGTAGCGGTGCGGTCAATCGTCCCGTCACGGGCCGGAAAATAGTGAACGAGCAGCACGGGCACCTCAAAGCGCGCCGGTGCCGGACGCGGCGCAGCCTGGCCGGCTGGTGTCGCAGCCTTGCTCTCCGGCGCGCCGAAAATCCGCCGAAGCCACTTCATGGCCGCAGCCACCGATCCGCCAGCGTAGCCAGCCGGGCGCCGCGCTCGACCAGTTGGTCGCTCTCCAGGTTGCTGATTTCGAGAATCGGCGGGAGCGCGGCGTACAACTCCGGCAGCCCCAGCCACTCCACTACCTGCATGCGAATCCACTTGTTGTAGGCAAGGGCGTACGTACTGCGTGCGATGAAGAGCCCCTGGAGAAATTCGCGAAAGGCTTTGTAGAGACGGTCGAATGCCTGGAAGTAGAGGCCGCGCTCTACATAGAAAGGAACGAAGTCGAGGTCGTAGCGACACGCGGCCAACACCATCGCCAGGCGCTCCTGGCGCAACGGCTCGGCATAGAAGGGCAGCCAGCGTGCACGCAGGTCTGTGTAGAAGGTGGAACGCTCCCAGAGCGGCGCGCTATAGGCGACGGCATTGCCGATGGCCAGATCGAAGTCGTCCGGCCCGCCGCCATCATCCCAGGCATCCGGCACGGGGAACTGCCCGTCGCCGAAGTCGAGGTGGATGGCGGAGAATCGGCTTGCATCGCCGAGCGCGCGCAGGACGGGGTGTTCACCGCGCAATTTGAGCCAGGCCGCCTCCAATTCTGCCTGGTGCGCGGCAAACGCACCAGGTTCGACCAGGACCAGCATATCCAGGTCGCTGGCCGGCGTGGCCTGCCCGCGCGCGCAAGAATTCGTTACCAGCACAGCCTCTACACGCGGGTCGCGGCGGTACTGTTCGAGCACCACGGTCGCAGCTTGTTGATGAAGCGGAGTCGGGAAGGTGGCCTTGTTTTCCATGTCAAAATAGAAGGTGGAGGCGCACTCTGCCTGCGCCCCCACCTATCATACCTGCTTTTCTGCTACGCGCAACCGCCGTGGCGCCAGTCTCGCTTGCCTTACTTTGCGGCAGCGTAGTTCTTGGCGACCTCGTCCCAATTGACGACGTTCCACCACGCACCCACGTAGTCCGGGCGGCGATTCTGGTAGTTCAGGTAATAGGCGTGCTCCCAGACGTCCAGGCCCAGGATCGGGGTGTCGCCCTGCATGTACGGGCTGTCCTGGTTGGCGGTGCTGTAAACATCCAGCGCGCCACCCGGCTTGACGACCAGCCACGCCCAGCCGCTACCGAAACGGGTGCCGGCTGCTGCGCCAAAGACCTTCTTGAACTCGTCGAAGCTGCCCCACTTGGCATTGATGGCATCGGCCAGTGCGCCACTCGGCGCACCGCCGGCGTTCGGGCCCATGATCTTCCAGAAGAGGCTGTGGTTGGCATGGCCGCCACCGTTGTTGCGCACCGCGGTGCGGATGTTCTCCGGAACCTCGTCGATCTTGCGGCAGATATCCTCGACGCTCATGCTCTCCCATGCCGTGCCCGCCACCGCGTTGTTGAGGTTGGTGACGTAAGCGTTGTGGTGCTTGGTGCGATGGATGTTCATCGTGCGTTCGTCGATGGTCGGCTCCAACGCATTCTCGGCGTAGGGCAGCTCGGGTAATGTAAAGGCCATAGAATCCTCCTTGTGTATGGTCTCAAGATTCGTTCAATCAAGTGATACAACAGTCTATTGTGGCACGCCGGCGCCCGCGCTTCCGTGCTGAAGTATACAAAATTCAGTACTTCACGATTCTGGCCGTAGTGACGACTTCAGTCGTTGACTTCCTCTGGAACGGCTGAAGCCGTCACTACACATCGGTAACTACTGAAATTCAGGCCAGCCGGGCCTCGATTTGCACGAAAACGCCAAATCGACCAAGGATGCGCACGTCCCACCCGGCTGCGCGCAGGGTCTCCACCGTCGGCCGATCCAGGTGACAGTTGTGGGCGATCTGGCTCCAGTAGGGTGTGACACGGTGGGCGAGCGAGGCAAGCGCCCTGGCCTGTGGGCGCACGTGCTCGACCATGTGCAACAGGCCGGCGGGGCGCAGCACCCGACGGATTTCGCCAAGCGCGAGATTCTGGTCGGTGACAGAGCAAAAGACAAGGCTCGACACCACATGGTCGAACGTGCCGGCGGCAAATGGGAGGGCCTCGGCGACGGCAACCTTGACGTGTGCGCGTACGCCGGCGCCGTCGGCCGCACGCCTGGCGCGCGCGGCGAGCTGCGGATCCGGCTCAATGGCCCACACGGTCGTGGCATGGCGATAGTGTGGGAGATTGGCGCCCGACCCGACCCCGATCTCGAGCACAGCGCCGCCGATCTCGCCAACCAGCCGGTCGCGCCAGCCGTACAACTGGCAGGCCATCACGGCTCCGGCAGCGTCTCACCCACCAGGACGGTGGTCCACGGAATCGCCTCCAGGCGTTCCACCGGGATCGGCTGGCCGGACACTTCGCTCACGCCGTAGACGCCGTTGTCGAGACGCTCCAGCGCGTGCTCGATCTGGCGGAGCCGCCCTTGCGCGCGGTGGATATTCTCCAACTCGCTCTCCTTCTGGAAGATGCGCGTGGACTCGTCGCCCAGATCGTCGACGCCGGCCGCCTCGCCGTAATCCGGGTCGCCGATGTCGCGGCGCCACCCGTCGATCTGTGCCTGAATCTCCGCCAGTTCGGATTCGAGTAGTTGCCGAAAGTGGCTCAACTGTTGCTTGGTCAGCATCGTCACTCCAATCTACAAGGTGTGGTTGCCAGGTATGCGGCCGTCATGCCGTCAGATGAATCAACGTGATCTGCGGGCCGGCCCGGAAGCGCAGCGGGATGCCTTCCCCCAGACCGCGCGAGATGTAGACGTGCGTCCTGCCCTGGCGGAAGTAGCCCGACACGTTCTCGCGCGCCAGGTACTCGACCTGCGTGTGCGCCGGCCCCCAGAAGGGTACGACGATTTGCCCGCCATGCGTGTGACCGGAGAGCACCACATCCACGTACGGCAGTTGCGGGCTGGCGATGATATCGGGGTTGTGGCTGAGCAGCACGACCGGCGCGCCATCCGGGATCGCGCTGAGCGAATCGCCCAGATGCGGTCGCCCTTCCAGCACATCGTCGACGCCAGCCAGATAGAGGTCGAGACGCTCGTCCGGCCGGTGTAGGTGCAGCGCCCGGTTGTGCAGGACGGTCATACCCCATTCTGCCAGCGCCACAGTAAGTGCTTCAGTATTGTTGCTGCCCGTGCGCCGGCCGTCAAGTGGCGTGTTGCGCACGTACTGTACGTAACGCAGCCAGCGCGTGCCGGCCGCGGCCAGCCGCTGCACCGGGTTACGCCCCGCATCGCGGCGCCGCTCCTCGGCCCGGTAGGTGCGCCACATGCGCGGCAGCGCCTCCTCCATGGCGTAGTGAGTGTAGTCATGGTTGCCGAAGACACCAAACGCCCCCAAACGGGGCGGCGGCACGGCATCGAGCAGGCGCAGCACATTCTCCAGCCCGGCGTCGAAATGAATGAAGTCGCCCGTGTGAACGAGCAGGTCATACTCGAGGTCGCGGGTCAGGTCCGCGATGCGGTCGATCTTCTTGCGCTCGCGCGCGGTGCGCCGCCCGCCGTGGAAATGCGAGTCCGTGAGTTGCAGGATGCGCAGCCCGCCCGCCGGCAAGCGCGCCGCAGCGTGCGGCAGCCGGATCGTCAGGCGCTCCAGCCGGATGTCCATGGGCTCGATCAGCAGCGCATAGCCGAGCATCCCGGCCGTCAGCGCGCCGCCGGCAAATGCCAGGCCGGCGCCCCAGAGCAGCGGAACATGGCGGGCCGGCGCCCCCCCATCTGGCAGGCAGGTAGCAGGTTGGGTAGGTGAAATCGAGCGCGCCTCAACTTTAGCTGACCCGATCATGTCGTTCATCTCTGTCATTGTTTCCAGCATAGCAGAGCGTCGCAGCGCCGACAATTTTGCACGGGAGCCTGGGTCTATCTGTCCTCAAGTTGACAAGCGGCGGTGTCTATTGGACAATTTCCCTGACAGTTCAGCGCAAATGCGTTTGAAATATCACGGCGCTCATTTCAAAATAGGATGCAAAGCAATGGATACCCAGACAGTTCCGCCTCTCGACAAGCAGCTTCCCCGCGAATTTGAAAGCAAAGCCACCAACACCATTCGCATGCTCGCCGCCGACGGTGTGCAGGCCGCCAACTCGGGCCATCCCGGTATGCCCATGGGCATGGCCGTCGCCGCGCTGACGCTGTGGACGCGCGTCATGCGCTACAGCCCGGCCAACCCGCAGTGGATGGACCGCGACCGCTTCGTGCTCAGCGCCGGTCACGGCTCCATGCTGCTCTACGCCATGCTGCATCTGACCGGCTACGACCTGCCGTTGGACGAGCTGAAGAGCTTTCGCCAGTGGGGCAGCAAGACGCCCGGCCACCCCGAAGCGGGTCACACTGTGGGCGTCGAGACGACCACCGGCCCGTTGGGCGCCGGCTTCTCCAACGGCGTGGGCATGGCGCTGGCCGAGCGCTGGCTGGCTGAACGCTTCAACCGCCCTGGCTTCGAGGTCGTCAACCACTTTACCTATGCCATCGTGAGCGACGGCGACCTCATGGAAGGCGTTGCCAGCGAGGCCGCCAGCCTGGCGGGCCATCTGCGCCTGGGCAAGATCATCTATCTCTACGACGATAACGCCATTACCATCGACGGCAAGACCGACGTCTCCTACACCGAGGATTGGGCCAAGCGCTTTGAAGGGTACGGCTGGCATGTTCAGCGCGGCGTCGACGCGCTCAACAGCAGCGCGATCTACGAGGCAGTAATGACCGCGCAGAACGACCCGCGGCCCAGTATCATCGGCGTCAAGAGCATCATCGGCTATGGCAGCCCAAACAAGGCCGGCACCTCCAAGGTGCACGGCGAGGCGCTGGGTGAAGAGGAACTCAAGGCGACCAAGGAGAACCTGGGCTGGCCGCTGGAGCCGCGCTTCTACATTCCCGACGACGTGCAGGCCTACTACCGCCAGGCTGTAAGCCGCGGTCAGCGCGCCGAGGACAGCTACAGCCAGTTGCTGGCCGCCTATGCCGCCGCCTATCCCGCCGAAGCCGCCCAACTCCAGCAGTTCATCAGCGGCGACCTGCCCGACGGCTGGGAAGAGGCGCTGCCGATCTTTCCGCCTTCGGCCAAGGGCGACGCCACGCGCAACAGCAGCGGCAAGGTCATCAATGCGCTGGCCAAGGTGTTGCCCAACCTTATCGGCGGCAGCGCCGACCTGGCCGGCAGCAACAAGACGACCATCGACGGCGCGCCCTTTATCAAGCCCGACAACTTTGGCGGCCCGAACATCCACTTCGGCGTACGCGAGCATGGCATGGGCGGCATCCTCAACGGCATGGCGCTTCACGGCGGCGTCATTCCCTACGGCGCGACCTTCCTGGTCTTTAGCGACTACATGCGCGGGGCGATCCGCCTGGCGGCGCTCAGCGGCCTGCGTGTCGTCTACGTCTTCACCCACGACAGCATCGGTCTGGGCGAGGATGGCCCGACGCACCAGCCCATCGAGCACCTGGCCGCGCTGCGCGCCATGCCCAACATGACGGTCATCCGGCCCGGCGACCCGAACGAAACGAGCCAGGCGTGGCGGGCTGCGCTGCTCAACACGGGCGGCCCGACCGCGCTGGCCCTCACGCGCCAGAACCTGCCCACCTACGACCGTGCGGCCGACGGTCTGGGCGCGGCGGAGGATACGCTCAAGGGCGGCTACGTCTTCTACGAGAACGCGCCCGACGGCGTACAGGTCGTGCTCATCGGCACAGGCAGCGAGCTGGACATCGTCTACAAGGCGGCGCAGCAGCTCGCCGGCGAAGGCGTCGGCGTGCGCGTCGTCAGCCTGCCAAGCTGGGAACTCTTCCAGGCGCAGTCTGCCGAGTACCGCGCTGCAGTCCTGCCGCCCGGCGTGGCCAAGGTCTCGCTGGAGGCCGGCACGACCTTCGGCTGGGAGCGCTGGGTCGGCAATGACCCGGCTCTGGGCGCCGCCATCGGCATCGACCACTTCGGCGCCAGCGCGCCCTTCCAGCGCGTCTACGCCGAGTTCGGCATCACGGCAGAGGCTGTGGTCGAGGCCGCAAAGAAGTTGATTTGAGAGAATTGGAGAATTGGAGATTAGGAGGTTGAGAGATTGGAGATTGGGTGGTGCGACAACCCTCAATCCACCAATCTCATAATCTCCAATCTCCAATCTCTATTCTCATTCTTACCGGTACACTTCCCATGATCACGACCCTTACCTCCACCATCCGCCACACCCGCCAGCACCATGCCATCGAGCATGCCACGCTGATGATCCTGGCCGAGCGCTTCCCCGGACGGCGCATGGTCGGCTACAGCGACCCGGGCGGCTTCACCCTGCTGGCCGACGTGCCGGTGGAGGCGGTGCGCCGCGCGCTGACTGACGCCATGCTGCGCCTGCAAGCCGGCGAGAGCTACCTGGCCATCCACCCGCGCTGTGGCACCAACCTGCTGGCGACGGGCGTGCTGGTGACGTTGGCCGCGCTGGCCGGCAGTGCAGGCGCGCGCCGCGACTTCCTGAGCCGCTTTGCCCGGTCGCTGATCCTGGTGCTGCCGGCGCTGGTCGTCGGGCCGGGCGTGGGAATCCACCTGCAACGGTACACGACCCTGGCCGACGTCACCGATCGCTGGGTCAAGGATGTGCGCCCGCTGGAACTTGGTGGCCTGCGCGCGACCCGCGTCAGTTTCGAGTAATTGCCCCGGTATCATGATCTATCTCTATCTGGCCGCCGACGAATATCTCGCCGCTGAGCGCATCGCCGCCCACAAAGCATCGCTGGGCGACCCGGAGATGGCGAGCCTGAACATGGCGGAGTTGACCGGCGCCGCAGCGACGCCTTCAGCCGTCATGGCCGAAGCGTCCATGATGCCCTTCCTCTCCGAACGGCGCCTGGTCGTCGTGCGCGGGCTGCTCGACGCGCTGGACAAACGTATGGGCCTCAGCAAGAGCACGGAAAGTGCCGCCTACCAGGAAGCGGCGCAACTCCTCGCCAATCTGCACACGATCCCCGACACCTGCATCCTCGTGCTTGTGGATAACTCTGTGGATAAGCGGCGCGGGTTGTGGAAAGGTTTTGTCCAGCCCGCGTCCGGCGATCGTCCAGAGCGCAAGATCGACGGGCTGGATGCGCTGATCAAGGCCAAGGTGATCGAAGCCGAGACACTGACAACGCCCGATCCCAAGACGCTGCCCGGCTGGCTGCAAGCGCGGGCGAGGGCGCGCAACATCGCCATCGAAGGGGGGGCGGTCGCCGTGTTGTGCGACTTTGTCGGCGGCAACCTGCGCCAGCTCGACAACGAACTGGAGAAGCTCGCGCTCTACGCCGACGGCCGGCCCATCACGCCGCAGGATGTGCGGGCCATGGTGAGCGATGCCAGCGAGGAGATGATCTGGAATCTCACCGACGCGCTGGCGCAGCGCCAGCCGGCCAAGGCGATGCAGGCATTGCGCGAACTCCAGCGCAACGACCAGAACCCCATCGGCATGCTCTCGGCCATCGCCCGCCAGTACCGCATGCTTATCGAGATCAAGAGCATCATGGCGGCCGGGCAGAGCAACAAGTTCGACATCGCCAAGCAACTCGGCTACGCCGCCTTCCCCGTGGAAAAGGCCATGCGCCTGGTCAACCAGTACACCTTCGACGAACTGGAGCATGCCATGGAGCGCCTGCTGGAGGCCGACGTTGCCATGAAGACCGGCGCCGACCAGAACACCGAGATCGACGTTCTGGTTGCCGAATTGTCCGTTCGCCAGCGACGCCAACCTGCCCGCGCCGCCTGAAACGCCCATGCTGCTGACCCACCTCTCCCTTACCCATTTCCGCAACTACCGCCAGTTGGAGCTGGACTTCACCGGCCCGCTGGTGTTGCTACAGGGGCGCAACGCGCAGGGCAAGACCAACCTGCTCGAAGCGATCTTCATGCTCGCCACCAGCAAGCCGGTGCACGCGCTCAACGAGCGGGAGATTGTCGACTGGCTGGCCGGCGAGGAGCCGATCCCCTATTGCCGCATCGCCGCCGACGCCACCATCGACGGCCGCGCCACCGCGCTGGAGATCATCCTGACCCCGCGCGGCGACGGCGTCAACTTCACCAAGCAGATCAAGATCAACGGCGTCGCCAAACGCAGCATGGACCTGGTGGGCGTGCTGCGCGCCGTGCTCTTTTTGCCCGAAGACATCAAGCTCGTCGACGGCGGCCCTTCCGAGCGACGGCGCTATCTCGACGTGGCGCTCTGCCAGATCGACCGCGCCTACTGCCGCGCGCTCTCGGCCTTTCAGCGCGTGCTGCTCCAGCGCAACAGCCTGCTCAAGAACCTGCGCGAGCAAAACGTCAACCCGGCCGCGCCGGCGGTCGATGCCCAGCTCGCCTTCTGGGACGAGAAGCTGGTGCAGCATGGCGCCGTCGTCGTCGCCCGGCGCCACAACTTTCTTGGCGAACTGGAACTCTACGCGCGCGAACGCCACGCCGACCTGAGCGCACAGCGCGAGCAACTGGCCTTGCACTACCTGCCCAGTTTCAACCCGGGCCACCTCTCTGACAGCGATTTCGAGCTGCTGGGCGATGGGCTGCTCACGGATGTGTCGCCCGTCACGCTGGATGTGGCCGCAGTCGGCGCTGCCTACCTGCACAAGCTGGCAAGCCGCCGCGCCCGCGAGATCGCCGCCGGCACCACACTCTACGGGCCGCACCGCGACGATCTGCGCTTCCTGGCCAACGGCCGCGATCTGCGCACCTATGGCAGCCGCGGCCAGCAGCGCAGTGCCGCGCTCTCGCTCAAGCTGGCCGAGGTGCGCGCCATGACCGCTGCTACCGGCACGGCCCCGCTCCTCCTGCTCGACGATGTCATGAGCGAACTGGATGCCGAGCGGCGCAGCATGTTACTCGCCGTAATCGAGGACGTGCCACAGGCCATCGTCACCACGACGGATTGGGATGATTTCACGCCCGGCTTCAGGCACCGTTCGCAGCTTTTTCATGTACAATCGGGGCACGTAACGCCGGTCTCGCACACGGAGGTTTCGCAAGAAGTCGATAGCGGCTGAAAGCTCGGCAGCAGCGGGCGGCCCGATTCGGGATCGCCTGCCTCGCCGCTTTTCCGCTACGGTAGCACCGAATCATGTCCGGATATCGTTTGCTCAAACACCGCCAATACGAGCGCACCGCCGAACACCTGCCCGACTCGATCCGGCGCAAAGCCGAGTGGGCGCAGGTGTTGCTGGGCACGCGCGGCCGGACACCCAACGTCAAGACGACCAGCGGCTACAACGCGCGCTGGCGGCGCACCCCCGTCCAGGGTTATCACTACTACCTGTGGTGGATCCCGCTGAGCGAGAGCCAGCTTGCCGGCAGCTTGAGCAACGGCGCCGGGCAGACCATCCTCGTCTACAGCATTCGCCACCACGACGAGACCGACGACCCCATCGATCTGGCCTCCATCGACGACTTCGAGGAGATCGCGCTGACCGCGCTCGACCCGCGCTTCGACGAGCAGCGCGCCGTCGGCCGCCACGTCGATGGCGTGGAGACCGCGCTGGCCACCGTCAAGGGGCTGCCCGGCAGCGGCAAGACCATCTCGCTCTTCTACCTGGTGCGCGACCTGGCGCTGCAGTCGAACCTTCAGCACCTGCTCTACGTCACCTATACCTCGCGCCTCAAGCGCGCGGCGCGTGATTTTCTGGCTGCCCAGGCGCCGGAGATGGAAGGCCGCGTCCACATCCGCACGCTCACTGAACTGGAGAAGGAGATCACAGGGCTGCCGACCTATGTCGACCCGCTGGGCGAACTGGCCGACTTCCAGCGTTATCTGGATCGGCAACCGGCATCGACCCTGGGCACCTGGCGGCGCTACCCGGCCAGCCTCTACACGGAAGTACGCGCCCACATTCTGGGCCGCACCTTCCCCGCCGGCTACTCGCTGCCCGAGAGCCGCCTGGCCGAAGCCGTTTTCAGCGAGGGTCATTTCGACGCTACCGCCTATGCCGCCGCGCGCGGCCTGACCGGCGACGAAGCGGGCGCCGCCATTCGCCTGGCTGCGCGCCTGCGCGAGGATCGCTTCTTCCTCGACCAGACGGCCGCCGGCCGTGCGCTGACGCTCGTAGGCCAGCGCAAGCTGCCGGCGTGGCTGCGGCAGATCGACGGCCTCATCGTCGACGAAGTGCAGGATCTCACGCTGCTCCAGATCGCGCTGCTGGCCGAGCTGGCCCGCGTGCGCGCCCGGGAGCGCAACGGGCGCATGGCGCTGGTCGTGGCCGGCGACGAGTCGCAGATCGTGCAGCCCAGCGGCTTCGACTGGGGCGTCACCAAGGACCTGCTGCGGGAAGTACTGCACGTCAATCCCAGCGAATTCGAGTTCCGCCACCAGCGGCGCTCGCCCCGCAACCTGGCCTATCTCATCGACAACTCGTGGAATTTTTACGTCACCCTGCCCAAGGCGCTGCGCCCGAGCGCCAACCGCCAGAGCTTTCTCGACGAGGGTGACGTGGAGTTGGCCGTCGCCACGCACCGGCCCGACGCCGCCGAGGAAAACGGCCGGCTGCTCATCTGCCCGCTGCCCGAACACTTGCAGGCCGGCGGCGATGCGGCAATTGCGCACTGGCGCACCTTTGCCGAGGAACTGGCCGAGCTGCCCGGGCGCGCGCTGGTGGACCTCACCGGCAGCGTGTCGGCCCCGGCCCTGGGTGGCGAGGAGAGCAAGGCAGGCGAGGTCGTCTTCACGGCACGCGAGATCAAGGGCCTGGAACGCAACACCGTGCTGATCCTGGGGCTCAACGAGACCTACCGCCAGGCCATGCGTCTCGCCGACATCACTAGCGACAGCCCGCCGCTCTTCGAGGCGCGCCGGCTCATGGACGAGATGCGCGTCGCCATCAGCCGCTCGACCGACAAGCTGGTGCTCTTCGAGACGCCCGACGCCGCGGTGCTCGAAGCATTGAACATCGACCACATCGCCGGCCACTACACCACGACCTGGGGTGCGCTGCGCGACCTGCTGCGCACCGAGGAGATGTCGGAGATAGAAGTCGTCGAGGGCTATCTGGATGAAGTGGACGATCTCGTGGAGCGCGGACGTTGGGACCAGGCCAAACGGCGCAACCGGCGCGCGCACGAGTTCGCCGTGCAGATCGAGGATCGTTCGCTCCAGCGCGAGGCACAGGCGCAGTTCGTGCAGATTCATCTCCAGGAAGCGGACGAGGCCCTTGAACGCGGCGAGCTGATGCAGGCGCTGGCGCTCAATCACCAAGCGCGCGAACTGGCCGTGGCGCTTGGCGATCCTGCCGTGCTCGACGAAGTGGAGGAACAGGCCGTCCTGCTGCGCGCGGCGGTCGAGTCCGAAGTCATGCAGATCGTGCAGGGCATCGATGCCGGCAGTGAGGACCCGGCGGCCATCTTCCGCAAGATCGACCGGTTACGGTTGCTGGTCGAAGCCGTCGACGACGCACAGTTGCAGGGGCTGGTCGACGAGGCGGCTGTGGCGTCGGGATGGCAGTGGGGTATCCGCCTGATCAAGGGCGGTCCCGAAGCCGGCGCGCAGTTGGCGAAGCTCTTCGACGAACTTGCCCGCACGATGGAACGGCAGAAGGACAAGACGGGTGCGCGGCTGGCCACTGTCGTCGCCCAGCGCTACCGCACGATTCCGCACGCGTCGTCACTCACGACGGAGCAGTTGCAGGCATTGTTCAGCGCAATCGCCGACTACCTGCGCATCGTCGCCTCACTGAAGCTGGAGACGGAGGCCTATGCGTTTGTCGCCCACTGGATCGAAGAGAGCTTCGACCAACTGCGCGAGCAGAGCACGCTCTATTACGCGTGGGCGGTCCTGGCCGAACGCTACAACAGCCTTGCCGGCTATGTCGCCATGGACGACCGCCTGTGGGA
The DNA here is from genome assembly GCA_020634815.1 of Caldilineaceae bacterium. Classification (GTDB taxonomy): domain Bacteria; phylum Chloroflexota; class Anaerolineae; order Caldilineales; family Caldilineaceae; genus Caldilinea. The sequence continues at coordinate 88,898 of JACKBA010000002.1, forward strand.
TCTGGAGAACCGTGTCGAGTTGCATGCCGGGCCGGGGTGGACCACCGAGGCGGACGATGAAACCGTGTTGCGTTTCGGCGCTTTCATCGCCGCGTACAACGGCGACGCACACGATGCCTCGCTCGCGTGGGAAAAGCTCGGCGAGACCGAGTTGGCCATCGCCCAGGCGCGTGAGGCCGGCGAGATGGAGCGCGCCTACAATCTCCTGCGCCGCGCCGGCCTGGCCATCCCCGAAGAACTCTCCACGGCCGTCAAGCTCGCACGCCAGGCGGCGCAGATGGCCGCCAAGCAGCAGGGTCTGCGCCGCGCCGAGCGGCGCGCGCTGGCCGGCCAACTGGCGGACTTGCTGAGCAAGCTCGATGCCGCCGGCACTGTCGATCCGAGCGACGAAGCGGACGACGAAGCTTTCCTCGCTGAATAGCCTGCCCATTTGTGCTATACTTGCCCCCGACAGGCGAACGCGTTCTGCAAAGGAGTTGGTGCAATGGTTGTCGCACAAGCCGAATCCAAATTGATGACCGGCGAAGAACTGCTCGACATGGGCGATGTCGGTCCCGCCGAACTGGTCGAAGGAGTATTGGTCCCCATGAGCCCGACGCAAGGCGAACACGGAATCTTGGAAGCAATGCTAACAACCGCCCTGTTTTCATTTGCAGCGCAGCACCGGCTGGGTTGGGTGTTGAGCGGCGAGGTCGGGTTCTATACACAGCGCACCCCCGACACCATCCGCGCTGTAGATGTTGCCTTTGTCTCCAAGGAGCGCCAGCCGGAACGCCCCACGTCGTTTCTGACCGTTGCCCCTGAACTTGTCATTGAAATTGTATCGCCCTCCGATCGGTGGAGCGAGATTCGCAAGAAGATCGGCGAATACTTTGCCGCGGGTGTCGACCGGGTCTGGATTGTCGAGCCCGAACGCCACAAGGTTGCCGTCTTCAGCGGACCGACCAAAATGATCGAACTGGCCGAAGCTGATACGCTACGCGGCGAAGGTGCGCTTGCTGGCTTCGAGCTGGCAGTAGGCGACCTCTTCACTGACTGAATTCTTCCGCCGCCATGCGCATTTTCCTCGACCAAATCGGCTGCCGCCTCAACTACAGCGAAATGGAGAGCCTCGCCGGCCAGTTGCGCGGCGCCGGCCATACCATCGTCTCAACGCCGGAGCAGGCCCAGGTCGTCATCTTCAACTCCTGCGCGGTGACGACCGGCGCCGAACGCGACTCGCGCAAACGGCTTGGCGCGCTCCATCGCGCCAGCCCGGCCGCACGCATCGCCGTGACCGGCTGCTGGGCGACATTGCGCCCGCAGCAGGCCGCTGCCCAGCCCGGCGTTGCCCTCGTCGCCGCCAACGATCGCAAGGAGATGCTTGCTTCCCTGCTCGAGCCCTGGAGCGCCGAAATCGACGATCCGGAGACGCTGGCGCACATGCAGCCCGATGGCAATCCGTTTGCGCACCTTGATTCACCGGGCGAGCGCGCCGCTCGCACGCGCGCTTTCGTCAAGGTGCAGGACGGCTGCAACAACCGCTGTACCTTCTGCATCGTCACCAGCCTGCGCGGGGAGAGCCGCAGCCGCCCGCTGCGCGCCGTCGTCGACGAGGTGCAGGCTGCCGCGGCGAGCGGCGTCATGGAGGCGGTGCTGACGGGCGTTCACCTGGGCAGCTATGGCCGCGACCTGCCCGGCGCCGCCGCCAGCGATCTCAAGGAACTGGTCGCCGCGCTGCTGACCGATACCGACATCCCGCGCCTGCGCCTGAGCAGCCTCGAGCCGTGGGAACTGGCCGACGGCTTCTTCGACCTGTGGGCGCGCTGGCCGGGACGCCTCTGCCCGCACCTGCACTTGCCCTTGCAGGCCGGCACGGATCGCCAGTTGCGCGCCATGGCGCGCCGCTGTACCACGGCCAGCTTTCGCCGGCTTGTCGCCGACGCGCGCGCGGCGATCCCCGACCTCATCGTCACCACCGACCTGATCGTGGGCTTCCCCGGCGAGAGCGAGGCCAATTTCGCCGAAGGGCTGGCCTTTGTCGAGGAGATGCGCTTCGCCCACGCCCACCTCTTCCCGTTCAGCGCACGCGAAGGGACCGCGGCCGCAGCCTTTGCCGGCACGGTGTCGAAAGAGATCAAACGCCGGCGGCTCCAGCAGACGCAGGCCGTCGTCGCCGCCACGGGCCGCGCCGAGCGGGCGCGCTTTGCCGGCGGCACGCGCTCCGTGCTCTTTGAGGGCGAGGGCAAACCGCTTGCCGACCAACCGGGCCGGCTCTGGTTTGGCCTCACCGACAACTATCTGCGCGTCGCCACCGTCGCGCCGGAAACCGTCGACCTGCACAATGTCCTCATGCCCATAACCCTCGATGGCGTGGAAGGCGACGTCATGCACGGGCGTTTGGCCTCGATCGGCACGTTCGCCGCGTAACACCAGAGACTGGTCATCCGGATAGGCACGTACTTGCCCACCAGTTGGTGCGGCAGCCGTCAATACCCGCTACACTGGATGCGGAGCTATGATACGCGCCTGACCGCTATGGCTCCGCCCGACTTGCCATCAACTCTTTCTATGAGATGCAGCCATGACCGCAACGCCACCCATCCACGCCCGACCTATGCGCGATAACGCCGACTACTGGCGCATGCGCCGTTTGCTGATCGACACGGTGCCGATCACGCCCATCGCCTTCAACTGGGACATGCGGCGGCTCGACGGCAAGCGCTTCTACAACGAGGATCTGGATGCGAATCGACTACTGCGGCGTCCCGTCCAACTGTGGGAAAGCGATCAGGGTCAACTGGCCGGCTATGTTCTTGCCGAAGGCGCCGGCGACGCGCACATACAGGTGCACCCCGACTATCGCTACCTCGAAGGCGAGATGATCGCCTGGGTCGAGGAGGCACTCGCCACCACCAATGCCGAAAGCGGCCGGCGCGAGCTGGAACTCGTCGTCAACGAATATGATGCGTTGCGCCAGCAACTGCTGGCCGAACGCGGCTTTGTGAAAATGAGCTATGGCGGGATGTGCCGGCACCTGCGCCTGGGCTACCAGCCGCTGCCGGCGCCCGAACTCGCCGACGGCTACACGCTACGCGCCACCGATCCTGATGACCTGGCTGACTGCCGGCGCATCGCCGATCTGCTCAACGCTGCGTTTGGCCGCACCTTCCACAACGCGGCCGAATATCAGAACTTTGCGCGCTTTGCGCCCTGCTTCCGCCGCGACCTCGACCTGGTGGCGGTTGCGCCTGACGGGAGCTTTGCCGCCTACATCGGCATCCCGTACGACGAGGTGAACCGCCGCGGCATCTTCGAGCCGGTGTGCACTCACCCAGCTCACCAGCGCAAGGGGCTGGCGCGGGCGCTCATGCTCGAAGGCTTTCACCGGCTGCGCGCCATCGGTGCCATCGACGCGACCGTAGACACCGGCGACGCCGTGCCCGCCAACGCCTTCTATACCGCCATGGGCTTTACCGAGGCCTACAAGTCGATGGCCTGGCGCAAGGAATGGTAGTAGTCCATGACATCACAGAAAGTGCCCGCCGAGCGGCTCGGCCCGTTGCTTGGAACCGGGCGTACGGCCGAGGTCTACGACTGGGACGATGGTCACGTCCTGAAACTATTCCACACCACGATGCCCTTTGCGTCTGTCGCGGCCGAGGCTCGATCCGCCCAGATCGTCACCGCGGCGGGCCTGCCGGTGCCGGCTGCCGTCGATCCGCTCGTCGAAGTGGACGGTCGGTTCGGCATCATCTTCGCACGGCTCGACGGGCCGACGATGCTGGCGCTGCTGGCGAATGAACCGCAGTGGCTGGAGGAGTTGGCCGGCCAGTTTGGCGCGCTGCACGCACAGATGCACAGGCACACATGTCGGGAACTGCCAAGCCAGCGCGAGGCACTGGCACGCGCGATCGACTACGCGCCGGCGCTGCCGGATCATCTGCGCGAGCGCGCCCTGCATCGCCTGGACCGGCTGCCCGGCGGCGCCGCCATCTGCCACGGTGACTTCCACCCGGACAACATCGTGATGACCGCGCAGGGACCGGTCATCATCGACTGGATGACGGCGACGTCCGGCAACCCGGCAGCAGACGTCGCACGCACGATGCTGCTCTTTCGCACCGCGGACGCTCCAGAGAGTAACCCCGTGCGGGCAGCCACGCTCGAACAGGCGCGCCACCATTTCTACGCAACCTACCGCCGCGCCTATGCAGAACAGGTTCACCTTACCGCGGCGGAGACCGACGCGTGGCTGCCGGTCGTCGCTGCTGCACGCCTGGCAGAACAGATCGCCGGCGAGGAAGATCGCCTGTTGTCGATAGTTGAGACTTTGTGAGAAGCAACGCGTTGTGGCTTTGCAGAAAGAGGTATTGAGTGACCCACGAGATTGATTCCTACCGCTTTCAGAGCGGCATCACCAAACGTATGGCCAAGACGTGGATCGGCATGGAGAAGCCGCGCCCGATCCCGTGGACGCCGCTGCGCAAGCCGCTGGCCGAATGCACGGTGGCGCTCATCAGCTCTGCCGGCATGGCGCTGACCGGCGCCTGCCACAGAGGATATGAACTGCCTCTTTCCCATCGAACGATTGAACGAACTGGGGTAATGTATCTCAAGTGGTTGAAATTAGAGAGAGGGCGGTCCTCCTGGTAAGGTGACGGTGACAAAACCAAACCGAACCAGAAAGGACAGCCCCAATGGCAAGGATAGCGAGAGAGTGCAGCGGCGTCAAAGTGAACGAAGTGTTGGTAAAGACGGTGGCGGAGGTGCGTGCCGAGGTAAGCGAGCGGTTGGGGCGGGAGTTGGGGCAGGCGCTGGAAACGGAAATCGATCTGATGCTGGGTCGTGAGGCGTATGTGCGGCGCGAGAAAGTGGCGAGTTGGGTGGTAAGGTGGACCCATTTGTCAAGACACAAAATGGGTCAAGAATAAAGTCCAATCCTCTCTTCCTGGGTGAGATGGTAATGGATAAGAGACGGTGTAGTTGATCCCGATTTGAAGCCTGCGAACTGACGAAAATACGATGGATCTGATAGACTGACCGCCGTCTGTGCGGAGGATAGGGCAACGCTGGAGAGCGACCCGAGCGCCGCACGGATGGCGAAGTGGTTGGGGCAGAGGTGATGCGTCATCTCTGCCCGACGCCCAACTTCTGTGGCAAGTGGTGGGTCGTGGCTGTTGTCCTCTGCAACCAGTTTGCCCAGAAAGCGATAAACTCAAATTTCCCATGACCAAACGACCCTGTTGAGAACGTACGCAGGCGGCTGCGCTGGTCCAGTTGACCCACCGGGTCAAGACCCATAGACCTTTGCCGGCGTGCGATAGCCGAGGCTCTGATGCGGTCGTCGATGGTTGTAGAAGTCAAAGTAGCGGCTGAGGCCGTGGCAGGCATCTTTAGGTGTAACGTAGTCATGCAAGTAGACTTCCTCATATTTGAGCGTCCGCCAGAGACGCTCGGTAAAGATGTTGTCCAACGCCCGCCCCTTGCCATCCATGCTGATGCGCACCTCGGCGGCCAGTAGCCGTTCGATGTACTGCGGGCTGGTGAAATGGCTGCCTTGGTCGCTGTTCCAGATCGTTGGCCTGGCTTGCGCCAATGCTGCATCGACGGCCACCAACACGAAATCTATGTCCAACGTCTGGTCCAGCTGCCAACTGATCACATAGCGCGAGTACCAATCCAGGACGGCCACCAGATACAGCCACTGTTTCTGTAGGCGGATGTAGGTGATGTCGATCCCCCAGACCTGATTGGGGCGGCTGCTGGTGACGCCCCGCAGCAGGTACGGATAGACAACATGCTCCTTGCGCCGCCGGCTCAGATTGGGGCCAGGGCTGATGCCTGCGATCCCCATCTCCTGCATGTGGCGCTGGACAGTTTTCCGGCTGATGGTCAGACCATCGTACTGCACCAGGTGTTCTCGAATCCGCCGCGAACCGTAGAAAGGATAGTCCGTATAGATCTCGTCAATGCGATGCTTGAGTGCCACTTCCTCAGGTGATGGTAGTGCAGGTCGGTAATACAAGCTGGCGCGACTCAGGCTCAACAGCGCAGCCTGGACACGCAAAGGCAGTTCGGCGCCAGCGCCCCATTCCACCAGCGCCAGACGCTCAACTCGACTCAGGCTGGAGGCCAGATTTTTTTTTCAGCCAGTTCACCTGGGTCGTCAAGCGTCCAATTTCTGCATACAGGTCAGTCACCTGTTGTTCGTGATTGCGAGCATCCACCATCGCCTGGTCATTCCGGCTGAACAACTCAGGCAGTCTCGTCAACACGATCTTGCGCCACTCCTTGAGTTGCGACGGGTGAATTCCAGTCTCCGCCGCCAGTTGATTCAGCGTCTTTTCTTCCTTCAGCAGTTCTTTGACGATTTCGGCCTTGTAGGTCGCACTATACTGTTTGCGCATGGTAGTTCAGGACTTTATTTCAGCCATTTTGAGTGTCCAAATTCCTGGGTCCACTTTAACCGACATTGGGTCAGAATCGGATAATGACGTTTGACGTCTCACGTCTCACGTCTCACGTTTGACGTTTGACGTTTGACGTTTCACCTTTCACGTCTCACGCATCACTCTTCCGACAACTGAATAGGCGAACACATGAACGATCCCGGCTTTCAGCCAATGCCGGGATCGTTCGCGTTCGTTGGCCGGCCTGGTGCGTGCCTGCAGGGGATGATCACCGCTACCTCGACCTGCGACAGCGCTACCAATCACGCCTCCCGTATTACGCCTCACGCATTACGCATTACGCATTACGCTTCGCACCCGCCTCGACTTTTGAACAGGCGCACGAACGATACCCCCTTATGGACAAAGTGACACTTGTCCCCCACCATCAATTACGTGTGCCACTACTATGTGATGGATTTCACAATGTAGATTGGAGTGGTGATTCTTGTCACAATATAGCAAAAAAATCATACTACGACGTTGACGGTAAATCGTTCCCGAACCACAGGAGGCAACCAACATGGCACTGGATCGCAAGGAACTTGATCAGATTCTCTCCACCCTGACCAAGTACGCCGACAAAAAGCTCACCCCGGATTTCCTGCTGAAGCTCGACCACGAAGATCGCTTTCCCAATGAAGTTCTGTCCGACCTCTACAACAACATTGGCCTGCACCTGATCTTTATCGACGAGGAAGATGACGGTCTCGGCGGCGGCGCCTATGACGTCTACCGCGTCTCCGAGGCCATGGCCGGCATCGACGTCGGCATTGCGACGGGCGTGCTCGCCACTTTCCTCGGCGCCGATCCCATCGTCGTCGGCGGCACGCAGGAGCAGAAGCACCACTGGATGAGCCGCATCGCCAACGAGGGGCTGCTGGTCGCCTATGGCGCTACGGAACCGCAGGCCGGCTCCGACCTGGCTCAGCTCACGACCAAGGCCGTGCCGGTGCTGAACGACGACGGCTCGCTCAAGGGGTACAACATCACCGGCCGCAAGCAGTGGATCTCCAACGGCGGTGTGGCGGAAATTTATACCATCCTGGCCGCGGCGCCCGGCGGCCCGTCGTGGTTCGTCGTGGAGAAGGACGCCGAAGGATTCTCGAAGAACAAGCCGGAGGACAAGCACGGCATCCGCGCCAGCAACACGGCCGCGCTCTTCCTGGAAGATGTCTATGTCGATGCCGACCGGCTCATGGGCGGCGTCGAGGGGCAGGGGCTGGCGCAGGCGCAGGCCGTCTTTGGCTACACGCGCCTGATGGTGGCGGCTTTCGGGCTGGGTGCGGGCTGGGCAGCGCTCAAGCGCGCGATCAAGTACAGCCAGACGCGCGTCCAGGGCGGCGCCACGCTCAACGAGAAGCAGGGCTACATGGACAAGCTGATTGTCCCCAATGCCGTGCGCCTCGAAGCGGCGCGTGCCTACATCGAGTGGACGGCCGAACGCATCGACGGCGGCGACCCCAACCAGCAGACCGAGGGCGCCGTCGCCAAATATCTCGCCACCGAGTCCGGCAACAAGGCCTGCGAAGATGCTATCCAGGCGCTGGGCGGCTACGGCTACACCAAGGAATACATGGTCGAGAAGTTCAAGCGCGACGTGCGCATTACCACGATCTACGAAGGCACCTCCGAGATCATGGAGTGGACGATCGCCCGCGACCGCTGGCAGCTTCACCTCAAGACCAAGGGCGCGTATTACAACGACTGGGCCGCGCAACTCGAAACGCTGGCGCGCACGAACAACAACAGCGGCGCAGCCACGGCTGCCCTGGCCATGCGCGCCATTGCCAACCTCCTGGAGCGGGCGCGCATCGACCGCCTGACCCGCAACCAGCACATCCTCTTCCGCCTGGGCGAACTCATCGCCTTTGCCGAGACCGCGGCCGTCTTCGCCGACCGTGCCATCAACGACCCGTCGGACGCCCTGCCCTTCAGCCCGGAAACGTTGCAGGTCATGAGTCGCATCCACGCCCGCGACGCCGCGCTCAAGATCGCGGCGGACGGGCTGCGCTGGGCCATCGGCGCCGGGCAGAGCGACCCCAACCTGGCCGGCTCGCTCAACCTGCCCGCCATCTACGCGGCGCAGGCGGGCCTGCTGGAGGATATGGATTTCGTCGGCAAAAAACTCGTCGAGGCGTTCCCGGCTGAGTAAGAAGATAAGGAAGAACGGAGCCACAAAGACACAAAGAACCAAAGGGGCACGAAGCTTTTTTGTCCTCCAATCTTCCAGAGAGATCTGAGCTTCCTGGAAGATGACAACGACACCCTTTGTGAACCTTAGCGTCTTCGTGTCTTTGTGGCTACTCCCTCTTCTTCCTTCCAAAAGGAGTGAACCAATGCCAAATCCAAGCTCCGACCGTGCGATTGCCATTGTGGGTGTGGGCGCCATCCTGCCCGATGCGCTGAATGCGCCCGCGTTCTGGCAGAACATCGTCAACAAGCGCTATTGCATCTCCGAGACGCCAGCCGACCGCTGGAGCATCGCCGACTATTATGATCCTGACCCTGCCGCGCCGGACAAGACGTATTCCAAGATCGGCGGCTGGGTGCAGGGCTTTCAATTCGACTGGAAGAAGTATCGCATCCCGCCCAGGGTGGCGGCGGCCATGGATGAGGGCCAGCAGTGGGCGGTCACTATCGCCGACGAGGCGCTGGCCGACTACGGCTACCCTAACCGGCCGCTGGACACCGAGCGCACCGGCGTGATCCTGGGCACGGCCATGGGCGGCGAGCTGCACTACATCACGCAAAATCGCATCATCTTCCCCGAGTTTGCCCATGAACTGGAGGCGGCGGCTGACTTTGCCTCGCTTCCCGTTGCCACGCGTGAGTCGATCCTCCAGCAGTGGCATGAGCGGGTCAACGCCAAGTTGCCGCCGATCACGGAAGACACCATGCCGGGTGAACTGCCCAACATCGTGGCCGGCCGCGTGGCGAACGTGCTCAATCTGCGCGGGTCGAACTTTATCACCGACGCGGCGTGTGCGTCCTCCTTTGCCGCCATCAACGCCGCGTTCGAGATGCTGACCGAGCATCACATCGACGCGGTGATCGCCGGCGGCGTCGACCGCAACATGGGCGCCCCCATCTTCGTCAAGTTCTGCAAGATCGGCGCGCTGAGCGCCACCGGCAGCCGCCCCTTTGGCGAGGGCGCCGACGGCTTTGTCATGGGCGAAGGCTCGGCCTCCTTCCTGCTCAAGCGCCTCACCGATGCCGAGCGCGACGGCGACAAGATCTACGCCGTCATCCGCGGCGTGGGTTCGTCGAGCGACGGCAAGGGCAAGGGCATCACCGCCCCGAACCCGCAAGGCCAGATCCTCGCCGCCATGCGCGCGTGGGAGAACGCTGGGCTCGACCCGGCCACGGCCACGCTGCTCGAGGCGCACGGCACCAGCACCAAGGTGGGCGATGTCGTCGAGGTCGAGAGCCTGACGCACGTCTTTGGTGGCGCGCCGCTGCACAGCATCGGCCTGGGGTCGGCCAAGGGCAACATCGGCCATCTCAAGGCGGGCGCCGGTGCGGCCGGGCTGCTCAAGGCGACCATGGCCGTCCACGACAAACTGTTGCCGCCCACGCTCAACTGCGAGCGGCCGAACCCGAACATCGACTTTTCCAACTCGCCCTTCTACCTGCTGTGCGAGCCGCGGGCGTGGGAGCAGCCAAAGAACGCGCCGCGCCGCGCCGGCGTCAGCGCCTACGGCTTTGGCGGCACGAATTTCCACCTCGTCATCGAGGAGCACGTGCCGGGCATGCTCAAGCCGGAGCCGAAGGTCTACGCCGCGGCGGTGGCCAACGGCGGCCAGGGTGCTGCCGCTCCATCCGGTGCGGCGAGTGCCGGCCAGCCGGCCGGCAAGAAACCGCTGCGCGGCATCCTGGCGGCGAGCGCCAAGACCCCGGCCGAGTTGAAGGACCGGCTGGACGATCTTTTCCGTCGCGTCGAGGCCGGCTGGGCGCCCGAACGCCAGTACCCGCCCATGGCCGATCTCACCGCTCCCGAGCGGCTCTTCATCGACTTCGGCAGCCACGACGAGTTGCTCGAGCGCATCACCAAGGCGCGCAAGGCGGCCGGCTTTGACAATCCGCAGGCGTGGAAGGCGCTGCAAGGCCAGGGCATCTTCCGCGGCAGCGGCGCCAAGCCGGGCAAGATCGCCTTCCTCTTCCCCGGTCAGGGCAGCCAGTACGTAAACATGGGGCGCCTGCTGGCGGGCAAGGAATCGGTCGTCGCCCAGGTCTTCAAGGATGCCGACGCGGTCATGACGCCGATCCTGGGCAAGCCGCTGACCAGCTTCATCTTCGTCGACAGCACCGACCCCGACGCAATGCAGCGGGCCGAGATGGCGCTCATGCAGACGGCCATCACACAGCCGGCCATGCTGACCATGGACACGGCGCTCTACAAGTTGCTGGCCGAGTACGGCTTTGCGCCCGACATGGTCATGGGCCACTCGCTGGGCGAATACGCGGCGCTGATTGCCGCCGGCATCATGCCCTTCGCCCATGCGCTGGAAGCGTCGGCGGCACGCGGCGCCGAGATGACCAAGGTGAGCATGGACGACAATGGCTGGATGGCCGCCGTTATGGCGCCGCTGGCCGTGGTCGAGGAGACGCTGGGCGAAGTCGATGGCTATGCCGTGGCGGCGAACATCAACAGCTACAACCAGAGCGTGGTCGGCGGCGCGAGCAAGGCCGTCGAGCAGGCGATCAAGCTCTTCGAGAAGAAGGGCTTCCGCGCCATGCGCATCCCCGTCAGCCATGCCTTCCACACCAAGATCGTGGCGCCGGCGAGCAAGCCGCTGCGCACCGTGCTGGATCGCCTGAGCATCTCGTCGCCGAGCCTGCCGCTCGTCGCCAACGTGACCGGCGACATCTACCCCACGGGCGTCGATGCCATCAAGGATATCCTGGAGTTGCAGATTGCCTCGCCCGTGCAGTGGGTCAAGGGGTTGGAGACGATGTATCGCGAAGGCGTGCGCTGCTTCGTCGAGGTCGGCCCCAAGCGCGCGCTCAAGGGCTTCGTCGACGACGTGCTGGGCGACAAGCCCGACGTCTGGTCGCTGCTGACGAACCATCCCAAGAACGGCGAAATCGAGAGCTTCAACCAGGCGCTGTGCGGGCTCTTTGCCGCCGGCTATGGCGTGGAGGGGCGAGGGGCGAAGGGCGAGGGGCGCGTCGAGGCTGCCCCGGTCGTCGTCGCCGCACCGTCACCTGCCCCAATTCAGAGTGATATGAAAGAAAGTGCTACCATGCCGCAACCGGCAGCCGATACCAACAATGCCCTGGGCCAGGCCCTGCTCCAGGCGCTCCAGCAACTGGCCGGGCAAGCAGGCGCGTCGCCTCTCGCCCCTCGCCCCTCGCAACTCCAGTTCGATCGCAACGACGCCCCCTCCGGCTCGGTCGTCATCACCGGCACGGGGCTGGGATTGCCCGGCGCCAACAAGCCGGTCATGGACCCGGACAACGCCATGCGTATCCTACGCGGCGAGCAGTTCGTCGACTTGATTCCCGAGCGCTTCCGCAAGCAGATGGCGGGCAAGCGCATCACGCGGCTGGTCAAGAGTGACGACGGCGGCGGCAGCTTCGAGGTCATCGAGGATACGGACGAGGTGATCAAGCTGGCCGGTCGCGGCGGTTCGTTTGACCTGGCCGAAGAGTACGGCGTGCCGGCCAAGCTCATCGAGGCGCTCGACATCACGACGCAACTCTCGATTGCCGCCGGCCTGGATGCGCTGCGCGAGGCGGCCATTCCGCTGGTGCAACGCTACCGGCCCACGAGCAAGGGCACCTACCTGCCCGACCGCTGGATGCTGCCCGACGCGCTGCGCGACGAGACCGGCATCATCTTTGCCAGCGCCTTCCCCGGCGGCGACCGCATGGCCGACGAGTTTGGCCGCTACTATGAGTGGGAGAGCCGCCGCCAGCAGATAGCGGCGCTGGAGGAGTTGCGCCAGTACACCACCGACCCGACCACGCTGCGCGAGATCATGCGCCGCATTGGGGCGTTGCAGGATGAGCTGGCCGAGAACCCCTACGAGTTCGACCGTCGCTTTATCTTCCGCATCCTGGCCATGGGCCACAGCCAGTTCGCCGAGTACATCGGCGCGCGCGGGCCGAACACGCACGTCAACGCCGCTTGTGCCTCCACGGCGCAGGGCGTGGCGCTGGCCGAGGATTGGATCCGCAACGGTCGCTGCCGCCGTGTCATCGTGGTCGGCGCCGACGACGTAACGAGCGAGAATCTCATGGGCTGGATTGGCTCCGGCTTCCTGGCCACAGGCGCCGCGGCCACCGACGACAAGGTCGACGAGGCGGCGCTGCCCTTCGACCGCCGGCGCCACGGCACGCTGCTCGGCATGGGCGCGTGTGCGCTCGTCGTCGAGAGCGAGGACGCGGCCCGCGAGCGCGGCCTGCGCGGCATCGTCGAACTGCTCAGCGGTGAGACGGCCAACAGCGCGTTCCATGGCACGCGGCTGGATGTCAACCACATCTCCGACGTCATGAACCGACTGGTCACCGGCGCCGAGCGGCGCTTTGGCCTCAACCGCTACGCCATGGCGCCGCAGATGGTCTTCATCTCGCACGAGACCTTCACGCCGGCACGCGGCGGCAGCGCTTCCGCCGAGGTAACGGCGCTGCGCAGCACCTTTGGCGAGGCGGCCGACGAGATCGTCGTCTGCAACACCAAGGGCTTCACCGGCCATCCCATGGGCGCCGGCGTGGAAGATGTCATCGCCGTCAAGATTCTGGAGCATGGCATCGTGCCGCCCGTGCCGAACTACAAGGAAGTCGACCCCGACCTGGGCGTGCTCAACCTGAGCCGCGGCGGGCGTTACCCGGTTCAATATGCGCTGCACCTGGCTGCCGGCTTTGGCTCGCAGATCGCCATGACACTGATTCGCCGCATCCCCGGCAGCCACGACCGCGTCGACAACAAGGCGCTCTATCAGCGCTGGCTGGCCGACGTCAGCGGCTACGATAAGGCCGAGACCGAAGTCGTCAAGCGTGTGTTGCGCATCGTGGCGCAGGGTCAGCCGGCGCGCACGCCCGTGGCCAGCGCCTGGCAGTACGGCACCGGCCCGGTGGTGCGCGCGTCAGCGCCTGGCGACGGCGTCATGACCGACTATCGCCCGCTGCCCATGCCGGCAGTGGCGGCGGCGGTCAGGGGCGAGGGGCGAGGGGCGAAGGTGGAGAGTGGGAGAGGGGCAGAGCGGGAGATGCCGCGGCCGGTGGCCGCTGCGCCTGCAACGGCACCTGTTGCGCCTGTTCCGGCGCCCGCGCCGAAGGTCGCTGAACCGGTTGCGCCCGCGCCCGTGCCCGCACCAAAGGCCGCCACACCGGTCGCACCGCAGCCCGCGCCTGTTCCGGCAGCACCAATCGCCAATCTCCAATCTCCCACCGTCGACCCGGTCGTCGAGCAGGTGCTGGGCGTCGTCGCCGCCAAGACCGGCTACCCACAGGACATGCTCGACCTGGACCTGGACCTGGAAGCCGATCTGGGTATCGACACCGTCAAGCAGGCCGAGACCTTTGCCGCCATCCGGGAAACGTTCGAGATTCCGGTGCAGGAAGGCTTGAACCTGCGCGATTACCCGACCTTGCAGGCGGTGGTGGGCTTCGTGCGCACGAACCGGCCGGATTTGGTGGAAGGGGCGAGGGGCGAGGGGCGAGGGGCGACGCCGGCAGGCGAAATCGCTCAATCTCCCAATCTCCCAATCTCCCAATCTCCGATCTCCGATCCAGTGACGGAGAAAGTGCTCGACGTCGTCGCCGACAAGACCGGCTATCCCAAGGACATGCTCGACCTCGACCTGGACCTGGAGGCTGACCTGGGCATCGACACCGTCAAGCAGGCGGAAACCTTCGCCGCCATCCGCGAGTCGTTTGCGATTCCCGTGCAGGAAGGGCTGAACCTGCGCGACTACCCGACCTTGCAGGCGGTGGTGGGCTTCGTCCGCACGAACCGGCCCGATCTGGCAGGGGCGAGGGGCGAGGGGCGAGGGGCGACGCCGGCAGGCGAAATCGCTCAATCTCCCAATCTCCCAATCTCCCAATCTCCAGTCGCCAGTCTCCAATCTCCAACCGCCGACCCCGTGACGGAGAAGGTGCTCGACGTCGTCGCCGACAAGACCGGCTATCCCAAGGACATGCTCGACCTCGACCTGGACCTTGAGGCTGACCTTGGCATCGACACCGTCAAGCAGGCCGAGACCTTCGCCGCCATCCGCGAGTCGTTCGCCATTCCGGTGCAGGAGGGTCTGAACCTGCGCGACTACCCGACCTTGCAGGCGGTGGTGGGCTTCGTGCACACCAACCGCCCGGATTTGGCAGGGGCGAGGGGCGAGGGGCGAGGGGCGACTGGCGAGATCGCTCAATCTCCCAATCTCCCAATCTCCCAATCTCCAATCTCCAATCTCCAATCCACCGACCCCGTGACGGAGAAAGTCCTTGAAGTCGTCGCCGAGAAAACCGGCTACCCCAAGGACATGTTGGAACTGGACCTGGATCTGGAAGCCGACCTGGGCATCGACACCGTCAAACAGGCGGAGACCTTCGCCAGCATCCGCGAGAGCTTCGCCATTCCGGTGCAGGAAGGGCTGAACCTGCGCGACTACCCGACGTTGCAGGCGGTGGTGGGCTTCGTCCGCACGAACCGGCCGGATTTGGCGGAAGGGGCGAGGGGCGAGGGGCGAGGGGCGACGTCGGCAGCGCCGGCCGCACCAGCACCTGCTGTCCCGGCGCCAGTGGCCCAATCTCCAATCTCCAATCTCCAATCTCCAGCAACCGACCCCGTCGTGGACAAAGTCTTGCAGGTTGTCTCCGACAAGACCGGCTACCCGACCGAGATGCTCGAACTCGACCAGGACATGGAGGCTGACCTGGGCATCGACACGGTGAAGCAGGCGGAGACCTTTGCCAGCATCCGCGAGAGCTTTGAGATCCCGGTGCAGGAAGGCTTGAACCTGCGCGACTACCCGACACTGCAGAGCGTGATCGACTTCGTACGCACCAACCGGCCGGAACTGGCAGAAGGGGCGAGGGGCGAGGGGCGAGGGGCGACGCCGGCAGGCGAAGTCGCTCAATCTCCAATCTCCAATCTCCAATCTCCCACCTCCGACGCCGTCGTCGACAAAGTGCTCGAAGTCGTCTCCGCCAAGACCGGCTACCCGACCGAGATGCTCGAACTCGACCAGGACATGGAAGCCGACCTGGGCATCGACACGGTGAAGCAGGCCGAGACCTTTGCCAGCATCCGCGAGAGCTTTGACATCCCGGTGCAGGAAGGCTTGAACCTGCGCGACTACCCGACGCTGCAGAGCGTGATCGACTTCGTGCGCACCATGCGGCCGGAACTGGCAGGGGCGAGGGGCGAGGGGCGAGGGGCGACGCCGGCAGCGTCCGCTGCGCCAATCGCTCAATCTCCCAATCTCCCAATCTCCAATCTCCAATCTCCAGTCAAGACGATTGGCACATTGGAAGACGCCGATAAGATGCCGCGCCGCGTCCCCCAGCCGGCCCTGCGCCCGAGCATTGACCTGTGCAAGCCCACCGGCGTGACGCTGGACGCGGGCAGCCGGGTCGTGGTCATGCTCGATCAGGGCGGCGTGGGCAAGAAGCTGGTGGAGAAGCTGGAAAAGCGCGGCGCGACCGTGTTGACGTTGGAGCCGGGCATCGCCACCGACGACCTGGACGCGCAGCTCAAGGCGTGGCTGGCCGGCGGCAAGGTGCAGGGCATCTTCTGGCTGCCGGCGCTAGATGTGGAGCAGCCCATCGAGGAGATGACGCTCGACGAGTGGCGCGAACTCAACCGCGTGCGCGTCAAGAATCTCTACACCGCGGCGCGGGCGCTCTACGACAGCGTCACCGGGCCGAACACCTTCCTCGTCTCGGCGACGCGGTTGGGCGGCCTGCACGGCTACGGCCCGACCGGCGCCACGGCTCCGCTTGGCGGCTCTGTCGTCGGCTTCACCAAGGCGTACAACATGGAGCAGATGATGCGCGAGGGGGGCAAGGGCGTCACGGTCAAGGCCGTTGACTTCGAGCCGTCGCGCAAGACCGTGGAGCCGGCCGACCAGCTCATTGCCGAGGCGCTCTTCGACCCCGGCGTGGTCGAGGTCGGCTACTTCGACGGCCAGCGCTACACCGTCACGCTGGAAGAGCTTCCGGCCAAGGATGGCAATCCGGGCATGGTGCTCGGCAAGGAGACCGTCTTTGTGGTGACGGGCGCGGCCGGCGGCATCACCAGCGCCATCACGACCGACCTGGCGGCCAACAGCGGCGGCATCTTCTACCTGCTCGACCTGGTGCCGGCGCCGGATCGCAACGACCCGCACATCGGCCTCTTCCGCCAGAGCCGCGACACGCTCAAGAATGCGCTGATCGCCGAGGCGCGGACGTCGGGCGAGAAGGTGACGCCCAAGCAGATCGACGACAAGATTATGGGGCTGGAGCGCCAGGAAGCGGCGTTGCGCGCCATCGAAGCCGTTGAAGGCGCGGGCGGCACGGCCTACTACTACAGCCTCGACCTGCGCGACGGCGACAAGGTGACGGCGGTCGTCGACGACATCCGCCAGCGCCACGGCAAGATCGACGTCCTGCTCCACGCCGGCGGCCTGCTCATCGACCGCACGCTACCCAGCAAGGAGCCGCACCAGTTCGCCCTGGTCTTCGACGTCAAGGCGGATGGCTTCTTCAGCCTGATCAAGGCGGCCAAGGGCATGCCCATCGGCGCCACGGTGAGCTTCAGCTCGGTGGCCGGGCGCTTTGGCAACAACGGCCAGAGCGACTACTCGTCGGCCAATGACCTGCTCTGCAAGATCAGCAGCAGCATGCGATCGTGGCGGCCTGAAACCCGCGGCATCGCCATCGACTGGACGGCCTGGGGGCAGATCGGCATGGCGTCGCGCGGCTCCGTGCAGGCGATTCTCGAATCGTTGGGCGTGGACATGCTGCCGCCCGAAGCGGGCGTGCCCACCATCCGCCGCGAGCTGACCTACGGCGCCACGCGTGGCGAGCTGGTCGTGGCCGGTCGCCTGGGCGCCTGGCTGGAGGAGAAGGATCCCACCGGCGGCCTCGACGTGGAGAAACTCAACGCCCAACTGGCGGCGCGCAAGAATCCGCTGCTCATGGTCGGTGAGGTCAAGTCATACCGGCTCTACGGCGGCATCGAAGTGGAGACGGTGCTCGACCCCACCGTGCAGCCCTTCCTCTTCGACCACGCGCCGGACGCGGGCACGCCCTGGCTGCCCGGCGTCATGGCGACCGAGGCGCTGGCCGAGCTGGCAAGCGTGGCCGCGCCGGGCTACCGCGTGGCGAGCGTCGAGAACGAGCAGATGATGGGCGCGATGAAGTTCTTCCGCATGGAGCCGCGCACGCTCTATCTGAGCGCCACGGTCAAACCGGCGGCGAACGGCGAACTGCTGGCCAAGGCCACGCTGCGCTCGGTCACCAAGCCGGCCAAGGAGGGGTTGCCCGTGCAGGTGAAGGAACACTTCATCGCCACGGTGCGGCTAACCACGGCGCCTGCGGAGCAGCCCACGATGGACTTCACGCCACCGGTGGCGGACAGCCTGCCGATCACTGCGGCGGAAATCTACAAGAGCTTCTTCCACGGCCCGGCCTACCAGGTCATCGAGCGGGCGGGTGTGAGCGGGAACGAGTGCCTGGCGCTCATGGCGCACGACCTCGGCCCGAATACCGCACCGGCCAACGCCGAGTCGCTCATGGCGCCGCGGCTGGTAGAGCTTTGCTTCCAGTCCGTAGGATTGTGGACAGAGCGCGTCAAGGGCGCGATGGGGCTGCCGCTCGGCTTCGAGAAGGTTACCGCCTATCGCCAGCCCGAGGAAGCGGAGGGGCGGCGGCTCTACTGCGTCTGCACCACGCCGAACGATGGCGAGAGCTTCGACGCCACGGTGGTGGACGAGGCAGGCAATGTGTTCGTGACGCTGGCGGGCTTCCTGACGGTGGCGCGGCCGGCGTAGGGGTTTGACGCGGAGGACTACAGCGGATTCAGACGGAACGGATGCTTTGCTGTGCGGGGCTTGGCGCAGCATCCGTTGGCGTTACATCCGTTGTAGTCCTTCCGTCTTGACTCAGAAGAAAGCCGGTCGGTTGACACAAAAGCATAAATATGCTTTGATGTTTTTATGCGAACAACAATTGATTTACCCGATTCACTCTTGCGTCAAGCCAAGGCACGCGCTGCGCTGGAAGGGTTAACGCTCAAAGAACTGATCACCAGCTATGTGGTGCAGGGGCTAAAGCAAGGCGCTGTGCAGCGCGAGGCGCAGCCACGCCAGCGCAGCGCGCCGCCTGTGATAGACGAGTCGGTGACCGGCGAGCCAATTCCGGCGTTGAGCGCCGACGAACTGGCCGAACTCGAACTCCAGGAAGACCTTGAGAAGCATGAGCGATCTACTGCAAGAGCCAAAGATGCAGACGCTACAGCAAAGGCAATCGCTGATGCACGCGCTCAGTACGAATTGGAAAGCCGTCTAGATCATGCGCAAACCACAACAGGCTCGTTGCCCCAGGACTTGACGGAATCGCTGATGTCGGCAGCCGATCAAGCAGGATCGCCGGTCGATGCGTTGATCCAGGAAGCAATCCGGCAGTACCTTGCTGCACGCCGTCGTGAGCAAATCGAGCATGAGATCGCAGCCTACGAGGCGATGCACGCCACACTGTTGCGAGAACTGCCCGGAATGTGGGTCGCAGTCCACAACGGCGAGCTGGTCGACCATGATCGGGATAAACTCGATCTCTATCGGCGAGTAAGTGAGCGTTTTGGGAGAATACCGGTATTGCTGCGCGAAGTTCGCGCTGAAGCGATTGAGGAGATCCGGCTGCACACCCCTAGCACCGGCAGGCTACCAAGATGAAGAGCGCCTACGAACACAGCTATTACCCACCAGCACCAATGGTAGAAATTTGGCTGGCGCCACCAGACCGTGCATATGTATTGGGACCACTGAGCGCCTTAATCGACACCGGTGCAGATGGGTCGCTGCTGCCTGTACAAATACTCAGGCAACTTGGCGTCGAACTTTTCGACATCAAGCGTTTGCGCAGCCAGTGGGGCGAATCCCGCGCCGTGGAAACCTATCTGGTGGATGTTGGGATCGGATCGCAGCGCCTGCCGCTGATCGAGATGGTCAGCGATGATGCGTCCGATGAAGTCTTGCTGGGGCGCAATATCCTCAATCTGCTGCACCTGACGCTGGATGGCCCGAAGCAAGTCGTAGAAGTTCGAGAATAGAACGGATCTCTGGAAGACAAATCATGTCCCTGGATTACCTTCACCTCCGCTTCGACCCAATCGCCGACCCCGCCGCGGTCGTGACCGCCGGCAACGTGCGCTTCACCGTGCTCACGTCCCGCCTGCCGCGGCTGGAGTACAGCCCGACCGGTGCGTTCGAGGATCGGACGATCTCTAGCTGTTCTGGGCTTGGAGAGCCTCTATGAAGCGATTGTCAGGATCCGTTTTGAGGTTGCTGCTTGTGGGAGTACTGGGTTGGATCGCCTTGCCATTGATTTTTCTTCAGCCAGAACCTACTTCCGCATCGCCTGCAGCAAGCAAAGCAGAGCCATCATCATTTGCGGTGGAAACCATCGCTGTTTTGCCGGAAACAGGCGTAGCCAGCCCGCTTCCACTGCCGAATGCAACAGAGGATGCCAGGTTGTGGCGATACTCATTTAGGGAACCACGGGTCATTTTCACCCACGACAGCATCATTGGGGTGGCGGGCTGGCTGCCCGATAGTAGAAACTTGACATTGATTCTGAACGACACTACATCGCTGGGATTTGAGCAGATTCGGACGATAGATGTTGTCACCGGGCGAACACAATCTTTTGGTAATCGCCTCAACCTGTTCCGGGAAGATCATCCTGCATGGTTGGCGGATGTTGGAAAGATGGCATTCAGGGGAACAGATAAGCTTGTTGAAGGTGGCGTGGCGCCGCCGTATCATTTGTGGCTTGCCGAAGCTGGCACAACAAAACTCATTACGCCAACATTGAGAGGCATTACTGCCAGCTCAGGCGGTGATCATTGGGTTATAGCCACCAGGCGCAATCAGTCACGGCCGGTATTGGTCAATGCTGCCACCGGCCAAAAACAGATTGTGCAGGTTGATTTACAGGAATATGGCATTGATGTCAACAACATATACGTCCAGATGGCATGGCACCCTTCGCTACCCAAAGTAGCTGTTTTTGACCCAAACGGCTTTGTGGTCATTAACTTGAAGGACAACCACGTGAGCGTGATCGACCTTGGGAAAGATGCTGATGAGTATCACGGATACGACAAGCGTTGGGCATTTGATGCGCGCTGGAGTCCTGACGGCCAGCGCATGGCTCTTATCACAACGGCAAGACTGCCGATTTTGACCTATTCCGAGTTGACTGTGCTGGACATGACAACAGGCAAGCACACCAACTTTGTGTTTGATCATCAATACAAGTATGTCACGAGTCTGACATGGGCCCCTGACAGTGAAACATTATTGGCGTCTGTGGTGATCGATAATAATGGTGGGTATGACCGCCTGGGTTTGATTCTTGTCGACGCTGCAACTGGCGTAAGCCGCCGTATTCTCCCTGACAGCACCTTCTACGGTGGTCAGTTCAGTTTTGGCGTTGAATGGTCGCCTGACGGCAAAACTGTGGCTGTCTATTGTCCGACTGAGAATGAGGGGCGCGTGTGTACAATTGAGGTCTCTACAGTCCCTACACAGATCCGACTGGAGGGAATTCAGGAGATGGGAAGTGGTGTCAACCAGACTCGAATCTTCGCCGCAACCATTGTCGATGCAACGCCGTAATCCATCGCTTGCTGACGTAACTTCGATGGGAAACATCGGAAAAGAACGCCATGACTTTTGACTATCTTCACCTCCCCTTCAACCCAATCGCCGACCCCGCCGCGGTCGTGAGCGCCGGCAACGTACGCTTCACCGTGCTCACGCCGCGCCTGCTGCGGCTGGAGTACAGCCCGACCGGCGCGTTCGAGGATCGCCCCAGCCAGCCGTTCTGGTTCCGCAAGCAGCCCGTGCCGGCGTTCGACGTGCGCCGCAACGACGGCGCCATCGAGATCGAGACCGAGCATCTCCTATTACGTAACACGCAACACGCCCACGGCTTTACGCCGATTTCGCTCAGCGTCACGCTCAAGGCGAGCGGCGTGACCTGGTGCTACGGCGACCGCAGTTGGGCGGCGGGCAATCTCCAGGGCACGACGCGCACGCTCGACGAGGTCGACGGCTGGGCGCACCTGGAGCCGGGGCTGATGGCGCGCAACGGCTACGCCGTGGTCGACGACTCGCGCTCGCTGGTCTTTGATGAGCAAGGCTGGCTTGCCGGTCGCGCTGTACCTGACAATCTTGACCTCTACTTCTTCGGTTACGGCCACGACTATGTCGGCTGTTTGCAGGAATTTCAGCAAGTCGCCGGGCCGACACCTATGGTCCCGCGCTACATCCTGGGCAACTGGTGGAGCCGCTTCTGGGCCTACGACGAGGCCGAACTCAAGGCGCTGATGACGGAGTTCCGCGCGCGGGAAATCCCGCTCTCCGTCTGCATCGTGGACATGGATTGGCACACCACGCAGACGGGCAACCGCTCGGTCGGCTGGACCGGCTACACCTGGAATCGTGAACTCTTCCCTGACCCGGCGGGCTTCATCGCCTGGCTGCACGCGCAGGGCTTGCGCACGGCGCTCAATCTGCACCCGGCCGACGGCGTCCATCCCCATGAGGAACAGTACGCCGACATGGCCGCGGCAGTGGGCATCGACTCGGCGACCGGCGAGCCAGTGGAGTTCGACAGCGTCGATCCGCGTTTTGTCGAGGCGTACTTTGAGTTTCTCCACCATCCGCAAGAGGAAATGGGGAAGCGAGAAACCGAGTTTCTTCAAGACACTCGGTTTCTGAGCGACGGCGTCGATTTCTGGTGGCTGGACTGGCAGCAGGGCAAGCAGTCGAAGCTGCAAGGGCTCGACCCGCTCTGGTGGCTCAATCACCTGCACTTCTACGACCTGGGGCGCGATGGCGTCAAGCGCCCCTTCATCTTCTCGCGCTGGGGCGGGCTTGGCAATCACCGCTACCCCATCGGCTTTTCCGGCGACACGGTGGTGAGCTGGGCGTCGCTGGCGAATCAGCCCTATTTCACAGCGACCGCGGCCAACGTCGGCTACGGCTGGTGGAGCCACGACATCGGCGGCCACATGTGGGGCGTCGAGGAGGCGGAGCTCTACCTGCGCTGGGTGCAGTATGGCGTCTTCAGCCCGATCCTGCGTCTGCACAGCACCAACAACCCTTACCAGGATCGCCGGCCGTGGGGCTGGGGACCGGCGGTGGAAACGCCGGCGCGCGCGGCCATGCAACTGCGCCACGCGCTCATCCCGTACATCTACAGCATGGCGTGGCGCAACCACGTCGCCGGCATCCCGCTGGTGACGCCGCTCTACTACAGCAACCCGGAAGACGACGACGCCTACAATTGCCCGCAAGCCTACTGGTTTGGCAGCGAGCTGATCGCCGCGCCCTTCACCGCACCGACGGAAGCCGATCTGGGGCTGAGCCGCCAGCGCGTCTGGCTGCCCGACGGGCTGTGGTTCGACTTCTTCACGGGCCGGCAGTACGCGGGCGGCTGGCAAACCGTCTACGGCGACTGGTCGGACATTCCGGTCTTTGCCAAGGCCGGCGCCATCGTGCCGCTAGGACCGCTGGCCGGATGGGGCGGTGTGGAGAATCCCGCCGAACTGACCGTGCACGTCTTCCCCGGCGCGGATGGCCGCTTCACGCTCTACGAGGACGACGGGGAGACGGTCGGCTATGAGCGCGGCGCCTATGCCGAGACGCCCGTCACGCAGACGTGGCGCGGCGACAGCCTGGTGCTCGCCATTGGACCGGTGCAGGGCGATGCGTCGCTGGCGCCGGCGACGCGCACGTATGTGGTGCACCTTCATGCCGTTGCCCAGGCCGCCGTGACGGTGACGCGCAACGGGAAGGGCGCAGGCGCCGAGCCGGCCTACGACGCGGCGACGCAGATGCTGGCCATCACCGTTATCGATGTGAAGCCCAACGAGCGCGTCGCGGTGGCTGTGACGGCGACGAACGGCGAGCTACTCGCCACTGAGGATCGCCGCGTCGCAGAGGTACGGCGGCTGCTCCACGCGTTCCGGCTGGAGTCGATGACCAAGTGGCAGATCGATTCCGACCTGCCGCAGTTGCTGAGCGGAGAGGCGACGTTGGCGCGCTATGCGCTCACGCCGGGGCAGCAGCAGGCGTTGCATCACGCGCTGGCGGGCACGGAGACGACGGTTTGATTCATTGGCTCGTTTCAGACGCTCGACAGCTGCCCGAGATCCTGCGCGGCGACGCAGCGCCGGCTGGCAAACGGCGAAGCAGCGAGCGCTCTCGCCGGCCTCAAGGTCAGCTTGCCGCCGCGACTGGCTTGCTCGGCCGCCGCGGCCAGAACCTGGTGCAGCGTTACCTGGCGCAATCGACGGCGAAACGCCCGCCGCTGGACACAATTTTCATCAGCGCCGATGACGACGGCGCGCCATATACCCAGTTACGGGGCGAGGGGCGAGGGCGAGGAAAGATTACCCGTCTCGTTGAGCGTATTTCATAGCCATGGGACCTTGCATGGGTTGGTGGAAGCCAGGAGATTGGAGATTGGAGATTGGAGATTGGTGCCTCGTCCCAATCTCCAATCTCAACTCCTTAGGCTGCGACCTCGATTGATCCGGGCGCGAGGGGAATTTTGGATACGGTGGAGGAGATGACGGCGTACGGGCGTGCATGGGCGGAACCTGTGGCCGGGGGATATCCTCCACACACCAATCGGGCAACAAGGGAGGCGGTGCTCAAGGCGCTGCGCGAGGGTTGCGCATCGACGCGGCGCGCGGTGACGTGCCAGTTCGACGCCTTTGATGGAACTGCGGGAATGGACGCCCTTCACCGTCGCCGTGGACGATAGGCCTGGCTCTCCAGTTCCCGGGGTATGGGCCGACTGGTGGCACGGGCTGATGGACGGTACGTCATTCATTAGCACTGTTGGAGCAGAGGAGGTGTCGTCAGATTCAAAACCAGGTCACGTGAAATCACGCACCTTATGCATGATGGTTTTCGTGTGCTGTGGCTCATCTTGAAATGAGGTGAAACTTTGGAAGCTTATATCAAAAGCACGTGCAAGGCGATCGCCGCCGGCGGAAACCCAAGGATCGCGGAATCAGCTGAAGGGCGACTGGCTGGCGAGGCGTAATAAACCTGCTCTTCGACTGACGCACCGAGATCGACGCTGGTGACGCCGCGGCTCGACTCTGCGCAAATTACGCGGACGGTCGCGGCTCGCGCGCGCTGCGCGACGGCGTGTGCGGCTTTGGCGAGATTAACGGGCGCAAGATGGCGTGCCTCACCAGGCACAGCGGTGATGGGCGGCTCGCTGGGCAGATGCATGCCAGCGAGATATTCAGAGGCGATGAACGCTGGCGATCAAGTACGGCTGCCTTCTGGCGCTCAACGGCTCGGGCGGCGCGCGTCAGGAAGGCGTCGACTCGCTGGGCGATGCATAAGATCTTCGACGCCAACTGCGAGGGCCCTCGACGTCCATTCCTGACTCAGCGTCATCCTCGGAGCCGTGCGCCACGGCAGCCCCGGTCTCTACTCCCCGGCGCTGACCGACTTCGTCTCTTCATGACGGAAAATTCCTACGTATTCATCACCATCCGAAGTGGTCAGGAGCGGTGATGCAGGGCAATCAGCTTCAGGATGGGCGGCGGCATGATTCACTCGAAGGCAATTGTCAGCCACTTCCTCCAGGACGACACCGAGTGCCTGCTCCAAAAGGTGCTTGAACTACTCTCCCTATCTCCTCAACCGACCAGGACGGCCCTTGCATTTTGCGCCATCGACACGACCGGAGCGACGCTGCCCAGAGTTGGAAGAGGCCATCGTGCAGTCGATCTGGAAAGCCTTCGACGTGCGCCGGGTGATCAGTTTTACCGTGGCCGACGACGGGCGCTTCTTTTGAAGTGCATGAAACATGGGCGAGAACATGGTCGTCGGCTTTTACTGCCTCCGCGCTCGTGATTGGCATCATTGAAAAATAGCCAGCGCGGCGCTGGCGGGCTGCATCGGCATCAGGGGCCAGCGTCAGGCCGCCGCTTAATCCGCCTGCGATGCGTACAACGTCCCCATCGTCACGCTGCAAAGATGTGCCCGGCTTCCGCCGCCGGCGGCTTACCGAATATGGTGGCATCATCCCGCAACAGCGCGCGCGATCTCTGCACGCCTACAGACGACCGTACTGAAAACCATGATCATCTTGCGCGCAAGAGCTGCAGCGGCGCCTACCCTCCGCGCGAAACCAGGGGCTGCGCGGCGACCTGCTCGCCTGGCCCAGCGCCGGATCGCGGTGATGGGCGCCGAGGTGCAGTGGTTCCCATTCCTCTTCCAGAAGCAGGTGGGCAGGGCCGAGATCCGGCGTGGCAAACGCAAAGAACTGGTGGACGACTACGAGGAGAAGTTCAACAACCGTATGTCGCCGCCGCGCGCTGGCCTCGTGACGACGTCATCGAACCGCGCGACAGCCGCCACATCTGATCAAGGCGCTGGAGGTAACACTCCAAGCTTGAGACGCACGTGCCGAAAACATGGGTTATCCTGCCGATGTAGAAAGGGGAAGAGCCACGAAGACGCAAAGGCCGCTGGGTTCACAAGAGAACTGCGATTGGTTTTTCTTTGTACGGCTGGTCGCTTCGTGTCTTTGTGGCTCCTCTTCTGCTTTTTCCGGGAACAATATATGTTCAAAAAAAATCCCTGATTGCGAACCGCGGTGAAAGTTGCCCGTATCATTTACACCTGCCGCGAGATGGGCATTCTCACCGTTACTTTCTACGGGCGCGACCGTGACTCTCGCTGCGCGCGGCTGGCCGATGAGGCGCACCAGTTGCAAATCGCCCTTCGCTTCTGGCGCCGCCAAACGAGGTGCTCGCCATCGCCAAGAAGACCAGCGCCGAGGCCATCCACCCCGGCTACGGCACCTGGCCGAAGGCGCGCTTTTGCCGAAGCGCCGTCGCACTACCTAGTGGTGCAGGTGCTGGCCGATGCGCACGGCAACATCGTGCATCTCGGCGAACGCGAGGGGTCGCTGATGCGCCACAACCAGAAGCTCATCGAGGAGTCGCCTGCCCCGTCGCTGGACGACGACCAGCGCGCGGCGCTGTGGAATATCGCCGTCGATATCGCGCGCATGTTCAACTTCCAGAACACGGGCGCGGTGGAGTTCCTGGTCGACAGCGCCGGCAATTTCCACTTCACCGAAGTCAAGGCGCGCATCCAGATCGAACATGGCGTGAGCGAGATGGTCTCCGGTATCGACATCGTGCGCGAGCAGATCCGCATTGCCGCGGGCGAGCCGCTCTCGCGCACGCAGGAAGAGATCCGGCTGGACGGCTGGGCCATGCAGTGCCGCATCAACGCCGAGGATCCGTGGAACGACTACCTGCCCAGCCCAGGCCGGCTGACGCGCTTTCGCCTGCCGCAGGGTCCCGACGTGCGCATCGACAGCTACGGCTATGTGGGCTGTGCCATCCCGGAGCGCTTCGACTCGCTGCTGGCCAACCTGCTCGTCAAGGGCGACGACCGGCAGATGTGCCTGAGCCGCCTGAGCCGCGCGCTCATGGAGTTTCGCATCGTCGGCGTGCGCACCAACCTGGCGCTGCACAAGCAGATCATCCAGGCGCCCGCCTTTGTGGCCGGCACCTATGACACGAGCTTCATGGCGCGCTTCCGCTTTGACGTAGGCGCCAATACGAGCGAAGAGGTCTGCCACGACCTGGCGGCGATTACGGCCGTGACCTACCTGTTGCGGCGGCGTGTCGGCTCCACGGTCGTGCCGGAGCGGATGAAGACGGGCTGGCATCGATCGGCGCGCCGTCTGCCGTCATAGGCGCGGCAACCCAAGAAAGCAGGAAACCTATGAACAAGCTGACAATAGTGATCGAGGGCCAGCCCTACGAAGTCGAAGTCGAGCCAAGCCGCACGGAGCCGGGCGAGTTTCAGGTGACGGTGGATGGGCATGCGCTCACCATCTTCGTGCCGGACTACGACCGGCCCGAACTGGCCGACTGGATGATCGTCGACGACCGCCCCTATGAAGTTCTCTTCAGCAGGGACATGCGCGTCGCCCAGATCTACTCCGGGCGTTACGATGTCCAGGTGCGCGACCAGGAGATCGAGACCGTGCGCCCCGCGTCGGGTGACGGCCGCGTCAAGGCGCCGATTCCGGGGCTGGTGACCCGCATCCATGTGGAAGCCGGCCAGGCGGTAGAGGTCGGCCAGCCGCTGCTCGTACTCGAAGCGATGAAGATGGAGAACGAGATCCGCTCGCCGCTGAATGGCACCGTGCGCCAGGTGACGGTCAAGCCGGGCCAGACGGTGACCCTGGGCGAATTGATGTTGGAAGTCGAGTAGCCGGCCAGGCGTCGCACGGTAATCACAGAGACCCGACAAGCCACGGACCGCCGCCCGACCGGGTGCGGTTCGTGGCTTTGCTGTTTTTGCACCGGCCGGGATGCGCGTGTGGCTGCTTCGCGTCGTGGTGCGACCTGTGGCAGAATTGGGGTGCACCTGCTCTCTCTGCGGACTCCGGTCCGCGCAACCATACAGGAAATCGAAATGACAAGCCGAAAAGTAGACTCTGTTGGGAGCGGCGCCGCCTTGTTGCCGCTTCTGCACCTGGCCGGCATGCCCACCTGGGAGATGCCGCACCTGACCAGTTTGAACCGCCTGCCCCCGCGTGCGACCCTCATCCCATACCCCAGCGCCGGCGATGCCTTGCAGCGCCCGCGCGAAGAGTCACCGTGGTTTCACCTGCTCAACGGCGTGTGGGACTTCAAGATCTTCGGCCGGCCCGAACAGGTGACGCACGCCGCGGTCGAACAGGGCGCGTGGTCGCCGATTGCCGTGCCGGGCGACTGGACGGTGCAGGGCTACGGTCGCCCGCACTACACCAACGTGCAGATGCCCTTCCCCAACCTGCCGCCCGATGTGCCGGACGAGAATCCCACCGGCGTCTACCGGCGCACCTTCACCATTCCCGCCGGCTGGCACGATCGCCGCATCGTGCTCCACTTCGGCGGCTGCGAAGGCGCGCTCTACGTGCACGTCAACGGCGAGCCCGTCGGGCTGAACAAGGATGCGCGCACGCCCGCCGAGTTCGACATTACCGGCCGCGTGCGCTTGGATGGCGAGAACGAATTGCTGGTCGTCGTCACGCAGTGGTCGGACGCGGCCTTCGTCGAAGACCAGGATATGTGGTGGCACGCCGGCTTGCAGCGCGAGGTCTTTCTTTACGCCACCGGCACGCCGCACCTGCAAGATGTCTTCGCCGACGGCGATCTCGACGAGAGCCTGACCGACGGCATCCTGCGTATCACGGCCAAGGTTGGCTTCCCCGGCGGCGACTGCACGGGATGCTCCGTTGAGGCGCAACTCTTCGACAGCCGCGGCAAGGCCGTGCTGCGCAAGCCGCTCCACGCTGCCTGCGGCGATCGCTATCTGCCGCAGGGCGAGGTCCGCTTCGAGCAGGTGGTGAAGAAGCCGAAGCAGTGGTCGGCCGAGACGCCGGAGCGCTACACGCTGGTCGTCACGCTCAAGACGCCGGCGGGCGAGGAGAGCAGCCGCTGCACCGTGGGCTTCCGCAAGATCGAGATACGCGACCGTTCGCTGCTGATCAACGGCAAGCGCGTGCTTATCAAGGGCATGAACCTGCACGATCACGATGACGTCGCCGGCCGTGCCCTCACGCGCGAACACATGGAATCCGACCTCAAGCGCATGAAGCAGTACAACGTCAACGCCATCCGCACGTCGCACTACCCGAAAGACCCGCTGTTTTACGACCTGTGCGACGAGTATGGCTTCTACGTCGTCGACGAGGCCAACATCGAGTCGCACGCCTTTTTCCGCGAGGTCTGCCGCGACCCGCGCTACACGCTCGCTTTTGTCGAGCGCGTGCAGAACATGGTCGAGCGCGACAAGAATCACCCGTGCATCATCTTCTGGTCGCTGGGCAACGAGAGCGGCTACGGCCCCAACCACGACGCGGCGGCAGGCTGGGTGCGCGGCTTCGACCCGAGCCGCCCGCTGCACTACGAGGGCGCCATCTCCATCTGGGCCGGCGGCGACATGCAGGGGGGCGAGCGCGTCACCGACGTCATGTGCCCCATGTACCCGCAGATCGCGCGCATCATCGAATACTCGGAGAAGAACGCCGACCCGCGGCCGCTGATCATGTGCGAGTATTCGCACGCCATGGGCAACAGCAACGGCAGCTTGGCCGACTACTGGGCCGCCTTCGAGAAGTATCCGGCGCTCCAGGGTGGCTACATCTGGGAGTGGGTCGACCACGGCATCCGCCAGAGCGCGCCGGACGGCACAACCTACTGGGCGTACGGCGGCGACTTCGACGACGTGCCCAACGACGCCAACTTCTGCACCGACGGCATCGTCTGGCCCGATCGCACGCCCCACCCGGCGCTCAACGAGTTCAAGTACCTGGCGCAGCCCGTGCGCGTCGAGGCGGTGAATCTCAAGCAGGGACGCATCCGCATCGTCAACAAGCAGGATTTCGTCGGGCTGGACGGGCTGCGCGGCGAGTGGGAACTGGCCGACGAGGGCGTGGTCCTCGCCAAGGGCAAGCTGCCCGCGCTGGAGGCCGCGCCGGGTGAGGCCATGGCCGTCACGCTCGACGAGGCACTACTCTGGCTCAGCGGCAAGGAGAAGGCGACAGGCGAGTGCTTCCTCACCTTCCGTTTCTTCCAGCGTCGCGCCACGCTCTGGGCGCCGGCGGGATACGAAGTGGGCTGGTCGCAACTGGCCGCGCCGGTGAAGACGCAGGCCGCCAAGGCAGGGAGAGGGGGAGCGAGGGAGATTGTCGAGGCCTCTGAGCGCGGCGGACAGATCGTGCTGCGTGTGGGCGACGTCGAAGCCGTTTTCGAGCGCGAGAACGGGTTGCTTGCCGGCTTTGGCCACCAGGGCAAAAACCTGCTCCTGCGCGGGCCGCAGCTCAATGTCTGGCGCGCGGCGACCGACAACGACGGCATCAAGCTCATGGAGCAGCCGGAGTGGAAGGTGCTGCCGCGCTGGCTGGCGCTGGGTCTGCCTGAACTGCGCCACCGCCTCGATGCCATCCGCCTGGTCGAAGGCGAGGATGGCGCGCCGGTCGTGGAGGTCGTCACCAGCGCCACGGGGCGCAAGAAGTGGGGCGACTTCACGCACGTGCAGCGCTTCAGCCTGCTGCCCGGCGGCACGCTCGCCGTCGACAACGAGGTGCGGCTGGGTGACGGCGTCAGCGATGTGCCGCGCATCGGCGTGAGCCTGGTGCTGCCCGCCGCGCTGGAATCGCTGACCTGGTTCGGCCGCGGCCCGTGGGAGAACTACAGCGACCGCAAGACATCGACGCTGGTCGGTCGCTACCAGAGCACGGTGGCGGAGCAGTATGTCCCCTACATCATGCCGCAGGAGAATGGCCACAAGACTGACGTGCGCTGGCTGACCCTCACCGACGGCAAGGGGCAAGGCGTGCGTGTGAGCGGCGCGCCGACCATCGAGTTCTCGGCCAGCCACTTCACCGCCGGCGATCTCTTCCAGGCGCGCCACACCTACGAGCTGGCGCCGCGGCCGGAGATCTACCTGAACCTGGACCTGGCGCAGCGTGGCCTGGGCACCGCAAGCTGCGGCCCGGACACACTGCCGGAGTACTGCCTGCTGGAGCCGCTCTATCGCTTCGCCTACCGGCTGAGCGCCGAGTAACTGGCCGGCCGGTAGGGTCGATCTGACCGTTATTGCATCCTGTCGTGGTTGGGCGACGAAGCGGGGCATCCGTCGTCGCCCAACCATCCTTCCACGGTGGCGCCGATGGCTTCTCTCACGAACGCACTCGTAGCACAGGCAATGAATCTGGCGGCCGGTGCGGCGAATATCGCCTGGCCCGTCGCCGGTCGCCTCTTCCCCGAGCGGCTGGAGGTCGATGCGAACCGCTCGCTCTGGGTGAGTGGGACGCCCGGCTACGTCCCGCGCCCGGCGTTGAAGGGAACCACCTACGCCGACCTCGCCATCATCGGCGGCGGCTTCACGGGCACAAGCACGGCCTACTATGTGAGCCGGCGCTTCCCGGAGCGGCGCGTCGTGCTGCTGGAGGCGGCGTCGCTGGCCAATGGCGCCAGCGGGCGCAACGGCGGCATGATGCTCAACTGGGTCAACGGCTACGACGACGCCACGCCCGAGCTGGCGGCGCGGCTCTATGGCGTCACGCGCCAGGGGATCGACGATCTCTGCGCACTCATCGAACGGCACAAGCTGCCGGTGGATTACCGCCGCGATGGCACGGTGACCATCTACACCGACCCGGCGCGGGCGGCCGCGGCCCATGCCCTGGTCGAAGCCGAGAACGCCGCCGGCATCCCGACACGCTTCTACGATGCCGCCGCACTGCGCAAGCACTTGAGCGTCGAGCACGGCCATGGCGCGATCTTCGACCCCGGCACCGGCCAGATCAACGGCGCGCAATTGGTGCGCGGGTTAGGCACCGTCCTCGAAGCGCAGGGCGTGACGATTTACGAAAATACGCCGGTGATTCGGGTGCGCGAGGGCACGACCATCACGCTGACGACGCCGCTGGGCGAAGTGCAGGCCGGCGCGATCGTCCTGGCCACCAACGGCTACACGGGCAAGCTCGGCTACTTCCGCGACGCGCTCTTTCCGCTGCACTCGCACGTCTTCGCCACGGCGCCGCTCTCGGCCGGGCAGCGGCAGGCGCTGGGCTGGCACGGCCTGGCCGGCTTTGCCGATGACTTCGATCGCATCTCCTACGCGTCCATGACCGGCGACGGGCGCCTCGTCTTTGGCGGCGGCAGCAACGACGCCTACAGCTACCTGTTCAACAACCGCACCATCTATCCGGGCGGCTCGGTCAATGCCCACGGCGCGCAGGTCGCCATGGAGGAGACGCTGGCCCGCTACTTCCCGCAGAGCCGCGCCCTGCCCATCACGCACCGTTGGGCCGGCACGCTGGGCATCACCTACGACCGCCGCCCGCTCATGGGCGTGCGTGGCGAGGCGCGCAACGTCTACTACTCGCTGGGCTATTGCGGCCACGGCGTGACGCTGGCCAACCTGGCTGGCGAGATTCTCTGCGATCTCTACGCCGGTGATGACACGCGCTGGCGTGATCTGCCTTTCGTCAACAGCGGCTATCACCGCATCCCGCCGGAACCCTTCCGCTGGATCGGGTATCAACTATTTACGCGGCTGACGGGGAAGTCGCCGCGACTATAGACGCTGCAATGAGAACGGCGGTGGGGAAGGCGAAGACTAACTGAGGCGTTCAAGCAGCGCGCTCAAATCTCCGTAGTCGTAGGGAGGGCGTTTCCGCACTGCGATGATATCGACGACGTGGTCGGCGTCATGAACGACGTACACAATTCTCCATCGCTCTAGCCGGATGCGGCGAAGCTCACCTGGAATGTTGTCGGCGTCCAGCGCTTTACTGCGCTGCGGGCGCGGTGCGGCGGCGAGGTCATGAATCGCACGCCTGATGCGCTGGCGGATGTGGCCTGGTAATTTCCTGATGTCATCAAGCGCTTCCGGCGTCACAAAAACTGTGTACGCGGTCAATCTAGGTCGCCCTCGATTTCTTCCCAACGCAACCAGCCTGCTCTGGTGCGATCTCCGCCGGCATCTTTGAGCGTGCGATAGGCCTCGCGTGCACTTTGTGCGTCTTCAATGTTTTCAAGCCATTCGATGAGCGCTTCCCAGTCGTCACCGTCGACCACCGCGACTCGCTTCCCGTCAACGGTCACAAATTGCACTGACTGTAGGGCTTCCAATCCGTTCATAGGATTCTCCCAATCCGCCACAGATTACCTATGACTGAGTATAGCACGGCGCTAATTGCGATTGGAAACGCGCTGCGTATGCCGCCGTTATCCTTACCCGGTTCAAGGTTCTCCACCCTTGAAACTGAGTGTTCTCACTTCAGATTGACGGTTCCGCGCGTACCGTCGATAGTGATCTCCTGCCCGTCGCGGATGCGCTGCGTCGCCTGCGGCACGTTGACCACGGCCGGCAGCCCGTACTCGCGCGCGACGATGGCGCCGTGCGAGAGCGTGCCGCCAATCTCCAGCACCGCGCCGCCGATGATGGAGAAGACCGGCGTCCAGCCCGGGTCGGTGGCACGCGTCACCAGGATGTCGCCGGGCGCCAGGGTGGATGCCTCCTGCGGCGTCATCACCACGCGCGCGCGACCGGTGACCTGGCCTGGGCTGGCCGCCATGCCCGTCAGTGTATTGCCGTCCTGGACGGCGACTGCTACGGGGACGCGGTGCCGGTCCAGGGCATCGGGCGTGGGCTGGGTGAACCAGTAGGCGTACGCGGCGCGGCGCCCCGCGGCTTTGGCGCGCAGGTCCAGCCCGGCCGCGGCCGGATCGCGCGTTGTGGTGACCGCCGTCAACTCCTCCGCAACCAGGAAGAAGACGTCGGACGGGTCGTCCAGCCAGCCGCGCGCGGCCCAGCGCTCGCCCAGCACGGCGTAGAGGTGACGCATGGGCAGCAGCAGCTTGACCACGTAGTTCTGGCCGTTGTCGCGCATGCGTGTGAAGTAGTGCAGTTTTTCCAGGTTGCGGCGGAACGAACCGCGCTGGAAGCGATTGAGCCGCGCCTCGACCTGCGCGGTAGCCTCCTCACGGCGGCGTGCCGCGTCGGCACTGACGGCGGCCGGCGCGCTGCTCATCGCCAGGTAGGTGGCGACGGACTGGATTATCTGCTCCGGCGCTTCCGCCCAGCGCGGGTAGAGCAGCTCGGCCTCGACCATGCAGCGGTGGCCGTGGCGCTGGAGGAAGCGATCCAACTGGGCGAAAAACGGCTTCGCGGCCGGCGCGGCGCGCAGGGCTGCCAGAGCCGCGGCCGGTTCCTGCTCCGTCACCAGGCTATCCAATCCCGCCGCGCGCAGCATCTGCGCCATCTCCCACAGGTCGGGCGCGATCTCGGCGGCGATGACACCCGACAGCCCGCCGGCCAGCGTCTGCGCCAGCGCGGCGTCGCCCATGTGCTTCGCCACGAACGTCTCCATCTGCGTCAGCGCCGACATGGAGAGCGAGGTCGCGTTGGTGTGCCAGGCGATGGCGTCGAGGATGCGTGCAAACCACACGTCGCGCGCCTCGTCGAGCAACTGGGCGTCGTCGACGTCGCTCAGATCGCGCGCCATGAAGTCGTCGACCCATTGGTCGATCTTCGGGAATTCTGCCTCGAAGCGCCGGACATTGGGTTCCCAACTCCTCGCCACGCGCCAATAGACGGGCAGGTGGCGCAGCACCTTGCCAAGCTGCCAGCCGTCGGCGCCCTGCGGCCGCGCGCCGGGGTGGGTCAGCCCGCTGGCGATCATCGCCAGCGGCATGCCCAGGCCGTGCGTGTAGGCATAGAGCAGCGCACCTTCGTTGAGCCAGGCGTGGCCGAAGGCGCGCATGTTCCAGCGGATCTTGCCGGCGTAGGGCGCCTTCAAGCCATCGACCATGCGGTCCATGCTGACCTGCGTCATGGGTTCGGAGATGGACCACGTCAGTGGCGTGACGGGGTCGGGCCAGCGCTCACCCAGATCCTGCTGCGTCCAGAAGTCGAAGGGCTGCGCTTCCAGGCCGCCGAGCTGCGGCCAGTCGTCGTCGCCCGGCACGCCGGCGGGTGCGGCCAGCGTCGTCACCGGCCGCGACTGGAGCAGGATCACCGTGCCGCCGGCAACGGCCCATTCGACATCCTGCGGGCCGCCAAACAGAGATTCCAATTCGCGACCCAGGCGCACCAACTCGGCGACCTGTTCTTCGTCGATGGCTTGCGCGCTGCGTCGCGCCGTATCCACGGCGACTTCGTCCGTGCCGCCCGCAACCGCAGCCGTCATCACAGCCTTGTCGCCCAGGGCTACCTCCTTGACGCGCCCGTCTGCCTTAGCGGCGATGATGGTGTCGGGATTGACGCGGCCGGCCACCAGCGCCTCGCCCAGCCCCCACGTGGCGTTGATGACCATCTCGTCCGCCGCGCCGGTGACGGGGTTGATCGTAAAGAGCACGCCCGCCGCATCGGCCGGCGCCATGGCCTGCACGACGACGGCCAGGCTCACCTGCGCCGGGTCGATGCCCTGCCGGTGGCGGTAGGCCATGGCGCGCGCCGTCCACAGGCTGCCCCAGCAGCGCTTGACCGCATCGAGCAGCGCGGCGTCGCCCGTGATGTTGAGGTAGGTGTCCTGCTGGCCGGCAAAGCTGGCGTCGGGCAAATCTTCGGCCGTGGCGGAGGAGCGCACGGCGACCGGCGCTGCTTTGCCGAGCGCGGCGTAGGCGGCAAGGATCGGCGCCGCCAGTTCATCCGGCAGCGGGGCGGCGGTAAAGGCCTGGCGAAGCTGTGCCGAGGCGCCTTCGAAGCTGGCTGCGCTGGCCGGATCGATGGCCTGCCACTGTGTCGCGATGAGCGGGGCCAGGCCGGCCGCCGCCACGAACGCGCGATAGGCCGCGGTCGTCACCACGAAGCCGTCGGGCACCGGCAGCCCGGCGCGCACCATCGCCCCCAGGTTGGCGCCCTTGCCGCCGGCCACCTCCAGGGTGATCTCTTCCGCAAGCTGGCGGGTCACGCTCTCATTGATCAAACTCGTTGTAGCCATCCAGGTCTCTCCCATCTGCGTAGTAACGACTTCAGTCGTTTTG
This sequence comes from Caldilineaceae bacterium, assembly GCA_020634815.1. Lineage (GTDB taxonomy): Bacteria > Chloroflexota > Anaerolineae > Caldilineales > Caldilineaceae > Caldilinea. Next base: position 125,084 of record JACKBA010000002.1, read on the forward strand.
CCGGGCACGGAGCGGCTAAAGCCGCCACTACCTGTAGTAACGACTGAAGTCGTTTTGCCAGGCACGGAGCGGCTGAAGCCGCTACTACGCGTCGGTGGCCGATTCGGCCGGTGCTTCCGTGATGCCGTCCAGTAGCGCATCCACCATCATGTCGATCCATTCCTCCGGCGAGTAGGCCGCGCGCGCGTCTTCCGGACTGTAGCGCGCGGTGACGACGTAGCCCGCCGCGATCGTGTCCAGCAGGCGCATGAGCACAATGGTGGGCATGGGTTTCAGCCCCGGCAGCGTCTGGATGTAGGCGATGTAGTCGTGCAGCGGCGTCGCCAGTTCCGGGAAGATGCGCTGGATGTTGACGCCGCCGAACTCGCCCAGGTCGATCTGCACCAGCTTGAGATATTCGTAGTAGCGCTGGCTGATGGGCAGCCAGGCACGCAGGTAGTTGCGGATGACTTCGGGCGCATTTTCGCCACGCGCGGCGGCAAACATGGCGCGCATTTCGTCGACCGGCGCGGCCATCTCCAGCAACTCGGCAAAGAGCGCCTCCTTGCTGGCGAAGTGATTGTAGATGCCGCCCACGGCGCGGTTGCCGGCGGCCTTGGCGATGTCGCGCAGGCTGGTGCTGGCGTAGCCCTTGGTAATGAAGAGCTTCCAGGCGGCGTTCAGGATTTCGCTGCGCGCCTCTTCCCCTTTGGCGGTAGTGGTCATGTCGTTGCATTACTTTTTGTGAATGAACGTTCGTTCATTTTTATGATAGCCGCAGGCTGGCGGCATGTCAAACGAGGATGTGTCTCATATGACACGGCGGATCATTTGGTCGCTCTGTGCGCTTCCGGTAAACTGGGAAGACTCTGGTAATCCGGCAGCATGTGAGGAACCTGTGTTTGAGCTAGTCTTTCTGGGTACATCGGCCTCGGCGCCATCCGTGCAGCGCGGGCTTTCGTCGGCGCTCGTGATGGTGAACGAGCATCGCTTCATGATCGACTGCGGCGAGGGCACGCAGCGCCAACTGCTGCGCACCGGCCTGGGCTTTCGCCGCCTCGACAAGATTCTGCTGACCCACGGCCATCTCGACCACATCCTGGGGTTGGGCGGGCTGGCCTCCACGCTGGGGCGCTGGGAGGCGCTGGAGGAGCTGAATATCTTTGGCGGCGGCATGGCGCTGGCGCGCGTGCAGATGTTGATGGACGTGGTCTTCGGGCCGGGGCAGACGCCAAATTCCGGCGTCACGCTCAACTTGATGGAAGCCGGACTGCTGTTCGAGGACAAGCAATTCACCTTGACGGCGGTGCCCGTGCAGCACCGCGGGCCGGACTGTTTTGCCTTCCTGTTTGAGGAGAAGGAGCGCCGCCCCTTCCTGCCCGAAGTGGCCGAGGCGCTGGGGATTCCGCACGGGCCGGTGCGCCGCGACCTGGCGTTGGGGATTCCGGCGACGCTGCCCGACGGCCGCGTGGTGCAACCGGAGGAGGTGCTGGGCGAACCGCAGCGCGGGGCCAGGCTCTTCTTTGCCGGCGATGTGAGCCACACCGGGCCGCTGCACAAGGTGGCAGAGGGCGCCGACCTGCTGGCCGTCGAGGCGACTTATCTCGATGCCGACAAGCAACTGGCGAAGCAGCACGGCCACATCACGGCCACGGCGGCGGCGCGGCTGGCACGCAATGCCGGCGTGCGGCAATTGGTGCTCCACCATGTGAGCCGGCGCTACACCACGCAGCAGGTGCTCGAAGAGGCGCAGGCCATCTTCCCCGACACCATTGTTGCATCCGACCTTGACAGCTTTGCCGTGCGCAAGGACAAGCCGGTGACGGCGCGCAACCTGCGCCAGCGTTAGCCCCGATCGGCCGCCTTCCTGCCCCTGCTTTACCCTACGTGTATAATAGGGACGAGATTACCGGACCGAGGGTCTTCGCTCCCCAACTGCGACAAGACCTTCTCCCATCGACGGAGATCCTGCGCCGTGGTGACCGTGCCGTGTTGGCCGGTTGCCCATGCGTGCATGGATCGGGCGGATGAGAGAGGACAAGCAACGTGCAGAACAGTGTATTGCGGCGAGTCGTCGTTCACGACCGCTTCCAACTCGAACTGAAACTTGGTTATCCCCTGGCGCAGGGCAAGGAGACGCGCTACCGGATCGACACCTATCTCTTTGCGCCGCACTCGCTCGGCGTCAACGCCACGAGTTATCCGCAGAATGATTTCTTCCGCGACATCCAGCACTACGTGCGGATGAAAACCCCGTCGTTCCAACTACGCGAGGTGCTCGACAGCCAGCGATCTCCCCTCGTGCATGCCGAATCGCTTCTTCGCGAGCGCGGTGCGCAGTTGCGTGCCGGCGACGAGGATATCTTGCGCGACAGCTTTCGGATCTTGCGCGCCGTGGTAAAGAGCGCCACGCAGAACCGACTGGCGCCGCTGGTGCGCGCACCGCACGAGCCGTCGGCTGAGTCGGCCGGGCGCTTCGGCGAGATCGTGCTGCCCACCATCGGAGATGTCGACGAATTTCAGACGCGCTATCGGTCGTTGATTAGCGCCCTGTTGGATGCCGGCGCTTCCGCCGACTGCATGCGTGCCTACCGGTTGACGGACGAGTCGATCAGCATCCTGATCGAGGACCTACTGCTGCGCATCTACCAGTTGGCGCCGACCTGGCTGCCGGCGACCGAACTGGCTGGGCAACAAGCTGCGCTGGCCGATCGCATCCGCGCCGAGAGCGACTACCGTACTGAGCAGGGCTATCCGTCGGTGCTGACGAAGGATACGCGCGAGAGTTATCTGCGCCGCGTCTCGGCATTGAAGAAATTCACGTCGAGCGTGCTCTGGCTGTCGACGAGCACGCGGCGCGAGGGGACGACCCTGGAGCAGGTGCTCTTTGCCATCGCGGCCGGCGTCGCCATGGTCTTCGCCACGTTGGTGGCTTTCTATGCCCAGTCGATCTACGGGCAGTTCTCGCTACCGGTCTTTGTGGCGCTGGTCGTGGCCTACATGTTCAAGGATCGCATCAAGGAGCAGGGGCGTACGTGGTCATCCAGCCTTCTCAGCCGGCACCTGTACGACTATCGCACCGTGATCGAGACGCAGGATGGCCGGCGCCAGCTCGGCAACGTGCGCGAGAAGGTTGGGTATCTAAAGGCAGAGTCGATCCCGCCCGAGGTGATTGCCACGCGCGGCGCCGGCCCGCACGACGAGCCGACCTTTGTCGGCCACCTGGAGACCGTGCTCATGTATGCCAAATTGGTGACGCTGCGCAAGGACGCCTTTGCCTTCCTGGCCGAGGACGGTGTCGAGATCACGGCCATCAACGACATCATGCGCTTCGACATTCGCCCCTTTTTGCGCAAGATGGACGACCCCTACGAGGATCGCCTCATGCTCAAAGGCGACAAGGTGCGCACCATTCGCTGCCACCGTACTTACCATCTGAACCTGGTGTCGGTCTTTGCCGGCGAGGATGGCAGCATGACCAGCGAGCGGACGATGGTCGTGCTCGACCGCAAGGGGATCCAGCGCATCGAACAGTTCGACGCCACGGGGAAGATCGCTGCACCGGGCGAGCCGCGCCTGCGCCTCTCCGAGCTAGTCGAGAGCGAATGATCGCACGGTGGCGCCGGCCGGCGCAGCAAAACAAAACGGGGTGCTCCATCGAGCACCCCGTTTCTCTTTCAGTCAGGCTGAGCTTACATGCCCATGCCCATGTCGCCGCCGCCTGCGGGCATCGCCGGCTTCTCTTCCGGGATGTCGCAAACCAGGGCGGAGGTGGTGAGAATCATGGCGGCGATGGAGGCCGCATTCTCGACCGCGCTGCGCGTGACCTTGACCGGGTCGATGATGCCGGCCTTCAGCATGTCGACGTAGTCGTTGCTGATGACATCATAGCCGGTCGTCAGCTTGCCGTCGCTGTGGAGCATGCGCACCTTCTCGATGACCACGGCGCCGTCCAGGCCGGCGTTGCTGGAAATCATGCGCATGGGCTCTTCCAGGGCGCGGCGCAGGATGCGCAGGCCAGTGGCGGCGTCGCCTTCAAGCGTGACGTTCTCCAGGGCCGGCATGGAGTTGATCAGGGCCACACCGCCGCCGGGCACGATGCCTTCCTCGACGGCCGCACGGGTCGCGCTCAGGGCGTCCTCGACACGGTGCTTCTTTTCCTTCAGCTCGGTCTCGGTGGCGGCGCCGACGCGGATGATAGCCACACCGCCGGCCAGCTTGGCCAGGCGTTCCTGCAGCTTCTCACGGTCGTAGTCGCTGGTGCTGGCGTCGATCTCGGCGCGGATCTGGTCGATGCGACCCTTGATGGCCGAGGCGGCGCCGGCGCCACCGACGATGGTGGTCTCATCCTTGGTGCTGACGATCTTGTCGCAGCGGCCGAGGTCTTCCAGCTTGACGCTTTCCAGCTTGCGGCCCAGTTCCTCGGTGATGACCTGGCCACCGGTGAGGATGGCGATGTCCTGGAGCATGGCCTTGCGGCGGTCGCCAAAGCCAGGGGCCTTGATGGCCAGGGCATTGACCATGCCGCGCAGCTTGTTGAGCACGAGTGTGGCCAGCGCCTCGCCGTCCACATCTTCGGCAACGATCACGACGTCGCGCTTGCCGATCTGGACCAGCTTCTCCAGCGTCGGGACGATGTCCTGGGCGCTGCTGATCTTCTTGTCGGTGATGAGGATGTAGGGATCCTCGATGGAGGCTTCCATGCGCTCGGCATTGGTGACGAAGTAGGGGCTGAGGTAGCCGCGGTCGAGCTGCATACCTTCCACGTACTCGGTTTCGAACTCGAGGCCCTTGCTCTCTTCGACGGTGATGACGCCGTCCTTGCCGACCTTGTCCATGACTTCGGCGATGAGGTTGCCGATGGTCTGGTCGGCGGCGGAGATGCTCGCCACCTGGGCGATCTCTTCCTTGCCGGCAACCGGCGTGGCCATGTTCTTGAGCGCCTTGACGATCTCGTCGCGGCCGGCCTCGATGCCACGCTTGAGCATCATGGGGTTGGCGCCGGCGGTCACGTTCTTGAGGCCCTCGTTGACGATGGACTGCGCCAGAACGGTGGCGGTGGTGGTGCCATCACCGGCGACGTCGTTGGTCTTGGTGGCGGCTTCCTTGAGGAGCTGGGCGCCCATGTTCTCGAACGGGTCCTTCAGCTCGACTTCCTTGGCGACCGTCACGCCGTCGTGGGTGACGGTGGGGCTGCCCCACTTCTTGTCCAGGGCAACGTTGCGACCCTTGGGGCCGAGGGTGGTCTTGACGGCATTTGCCATGGCATCGACGCCGGCCTTGAGCGCGCGTCGTGCCTCGTCTTCGTAGATGATCTGCTTAGCCATTTATCTATCTCCTTTGAAATCGAGTCAGTACTGCTAACAGGCAACCCTGTCGGCCGCACGCAGTGTACGATAGCGGCCGGCCAAGGGCTGATGATTTACTCAACGATTGCCAGAACGTCGCTTTCCTTGAGAATCAAGTACTCTTTGCCGTTCAGCTTGACGCTCGTGCCGGCATAGCGGGCATAGAGCACCTTGTCATCGATCTTGACGTCCATCTCGATGCGCTCGCCATTTTCCTTGCGGGCGCCCGGGCCGGCGGCGATGACCTTGCCCTGCTGGGGCTTTTCCTTGGCGGTCTCGGGCAGGAAGATGCCCAGAGAGGTCTGCTCTTCTTGCTCGGTGGGTTCGACGACAATGCGGTCGCCCAGCGGTTTCAGATTCATACTGTGTCCTCCCGATATTGGAATACTATTTGTAGCCGTGAAAAAAGAACCGGCTAGCACTCGTATCCGTTGAGTGCTAACCGGTTCCATGATACCGCCATGCCGCAACCAATGCAAGCGGTGAAGGCCTCGATTTCGCTTGAAACGCGCTAACGCTGTGTTAGAGATTTGTTTGCGCGCAGGCTCTGCGCGTATTCGATCATCTCCGTTTCTTCCTGAACGTATTCGTCCAGGTCGAACGCGGCATAGAGATCGCGGCTCTCGGCAAAGTAGGCGGTGGCGCGCTCCAGGTTGCCGGTCTCGATGGCAACATGGCCCAGGTTGTGCAAGGTGGCTGCCAGGTCGGTCCACGCGCCGCGGCGCTTGAGCAATTCCATGTCGAGTTCGTACCAGGCGAGCGCTTCGGCAAATTCACCGCGTGCAAAGCAGACCGATCCCAGGTTGTTGTAACAGGCGCTCACGCCCGTCACATCGTCGCCTTTGCGGAACATGTTCAGCGCGTATTCGTACGCCTCGATTGCTTCGCCGTGGCGCTCGATCGATTCCAGGGCCAGCCCGACATTGTTGTAGATACTGGCGAGCAGATGCTTGTCGTCGCCGCGCAGCGCCACGCGCAGCGCGCGCCGGTGCTCTGTCAGTGCACGTTCCGGCTGGTTGAGGCTGAAGTAGGCGCTGCCCAGGTTCATGTAGGCGGTGGCCAGACCGTGTTGGTCGCCCAGTTGTGCCACGCAGTTGAATGCGGCGGAGAAGTACTCCAGCGCCCGCCGCGGCTCATCGAGGATGCGGTAGGAAGTGCCCAAGTCGGTGTAGACGTAGGCGAGGTCGGCGAGCAGGTCGCGTTCGTCGAAGATAGGTACGGCACGGTTGAACCAGGTCACCCCTTCTTCCACGCGTCCCATGAAGAAGAACTGCCGCCCGACATTGGCCAGGAACCACGCATAGTCGCGCATATTGCGGATTGCCAGCGCCGCGACCGCGCCGATCGCCAGCCAGCGCAGAATGCCCGGCGGGTGGCGCCAGAAGGCATAGTGGGCCAGGGCCAGCGCATAATCGCGTGCCAGGCGCAGATCGTCATACACCTGCGCCAGGTCGGCGTATTCGGCGACGGCTTCGACGGCCGGCTCCGCCGCCTCGAGCATCTCCAGCGGGTCGCGCTCGAAGATGCGCGTGACGCGTTCGGCGCACCAGTCGGCGCCGGCGAAGATGTTGCCCCAGTCCAGGTCAACCTCGTTCCAGCGTTGGAGGGGCAGCATCTGGTACTGCTCTGCCTGCTTGACGTAGAAGGCGGCGTGGCGGCGGTCCCACTCTTCGCCCAGCATGGCGGCATTTTCCTCGAGATAGCGGCGAATGACGGGGTGAATGATCACGCGCTGGCGGAAGAGGTCGCGCTCCAGGAGGCCTCGGCTGGCCAGCGCAGCGACCGTGTGCTCATATGCTTCTGCCGAGCCGAGATCCGCCCAGAAGAGCTCGCGCAGCGCGTGCTCGTAGACGCCGCCGACGGCGCGCACCAGGCGGCTGAGAAAAACGCCGGCCGGCGGGTTCTGCAGCGCGTAGGTTTCCAGGGCAAACGAGCAGACATCGCTCACGCGCAGGGCGGCATCGCTCCCGGCACCCATCCCGCGCAGCACGGTTTCCAGTTCCTCGAAGGGGAAATCTTCCAGCAGGCCAAAGATCAGGCGCATGCAAAGCGGGCTGGCGCCGGCCAGCGCGTAGATGCCTTCGCCATTCTGCTGGGCGTAGGAGCGGATGGCGGCCGGCGCCCGCTCGGCGATGAAGGCGTCCAGGTCCTCGCGCGGAATGCCGTCCAGATGGATGTGTTGGTGTTGGACGAGGTTGGCAATGACCGGGCTGAAATTGCGGTCGATGAGAATGATCCGCGACTGGCCTTCATTCTCATGGAGGTGGCTGATGATCTCGACCAGCGTTTCGAGTTCGCGCGCGGTGGCGCCGGCCAGCTTGTCCAGGATCAGCAGGCGGCTGCGCTTGTAGAGTTGCTCCAGGATGCCGATGCCCCAGCGATCCTCGCTGGTGCGCGTGAGGGCCGTGCCCAGCACCGTGTCGAGGGTGCGCACAACGTCGTAAAGGCGAAACGGGCTGGTGCCGGCCGGGCTGACCTGGATGATGCCGTCGCTGAAGTCGTAGTAGTGGTTGTACGCCGCGGCTACGGCCAGCGAGCTCTTGCCGTAGCCCTGCTCGCCGCTGATGGCAATTGCGGGCAGGTCATCGCCGCCGGTGAGCCAGTCGTGAAGGGTCAGCAGGTGGCCGCGGCTGCCAACAAAGCCGTTGAGCCGATAGTAGGTGATATTGTTGGGCGTCGCGCTACGTTCCACGATTGACTCCGTACGCTTCTACGCCGGCCAGGAAGGTTGTTCCAGCAGGCTAGAGGGTGATGCAAGGGATGTCGCTGGCTGCGGCGATCTCGTTCTGAATCGACTCGGCAAAGGCAAATCCTTCCGACAGACGGCTGAATGCACGTTGCAGCGCGCCGCGATCGATAAGGATAATGTCGGGCCGGACGCGGCGTGCAAGCTGGTTGATGTTGGCCGGTGTCACCGACTCCACGTAGTCGACCCGCGCGATGACGCGCTTCTCGACGGCGCGCGGCTTCTCAATGGCATCGCTGACGACAACCTCGATATCCGGGTTCTTGCGCAACTGCTGAAGCGCGGCTGTGCCGGCCTGGTCGGCGCCGATCAACCAAATACGCATGAAGGACCCTCCTTGTTGTGTGTGGCGTTGCCCGATTTGCTTTGCCCCACGTACGAAACGAGTGCTGCGGGGCGAACTGAAACTCTGTGATGCCCGGCCGGCAGGTCAGATCAGGCCGGTGACGCTGAGTACGTAGAACATGAACACGATCAGGAGCACCGACGGCAACCCGATCAGAAAACCGGTCGTGAGCATTTCCTTGCGCTGCACCGCACCCGAGACCGCCACAAGCGTCATGCGGGCCGAGGCGCTGGGTAGCATGTAGGCGATGCCCATGGCCAGCACGGCAGGAATCACGAGCCGCTGGGGCAGAATACCGCTGGCCTGGGCGATGGAGATCAGAACCGGCGACAGGATGGCGCCGAGCGCAACGTTGTTCATGAACTGGGTCATGCTGAAGCCTACCAGCACGACGGCCAGCAACACAAGAGCGAAGGGCATGCCGGTGAGCGCAGGCGCCAGGATGGAGGCAAACCATTCGCTGGCGCCGGTCTTCTGGAGCGCATCGCCGAGCGTGAAACCGGCGCCAATGACGAGAAAGACGCCCCAGTTCACGCCCTTTAGATCATTCCAGTCGACGACCTCGCTAACCGACAGGAAGGCCACGGCGACGATGGAGACGATCGCGCTGCTCAATAGCGAGTCCGGCAGGCCGAACGCATCCTCGATGGCGCCGCCGAAGACCCACAGCACCACGCAGGTTGCCAGCACGATCAGAATCTTGATCTCTGTCCCGCTCAACGGGCCCAGGCGGACGAACTCGCGCAGGGCCGGCCGTGTGTCGATCGATACGCGCGGCATCTTCATCAGCCGCATGAGCGCCCACCACGTTGCCGGCAGGAGCATGAGCACCAGCGGCATGGCGTACTTTGACCAATCCATGAAATTGAAGGGCTGAAGCACATTCAAATAGCCGGCCGCAATGGCGTTTTCGCCGCTACCAACGATTGTCGCCATGCCGCCCAGGCTCGCCGCGTAGGCGATGCCGATGACCAACGTCGCCACGGTACGCCGTGCCTGTTCCGGCTGCGGCACGTGCTGTGCGATCGTCAGCGCCACCGGAATCAGCACGGCGGTGGTTGCCGTGTTCAGCACCCACATGCTCAGCAGCGTCGTCATGAGCATCATGCTGAAGAGCAGGCGCGGCATGGCGCCGCCGCTGGTGATGATGGCATAGATCGCCAGCCGGCGCGTCAGGCCATGCTTGCGCAACGCCTCGGCGAGAAACAGGCTGGAGAGTACGAGGAAGAGCGACGGCTGTGCGAACGCGCCAAACGCGCCTCCCACGTTGTCGATGCCCAGCGCAACCTGGGCGACCGGCACCAGCAGCGCCGAGATGGGCAGCGGCGCCGGCTCCAGCGCAAGGATACTGCCCGTGAAGACAAAGAGGGCGATGGCGCGCTGTCCTTCGATCGTGAGCCCGTCTGGCGTGGGCAGCAGCAGAACGACGCCGGTGAGCGCCAGGACGACGAAGAAACGACGTAGGTCGAAGACGGCCTGGCGTGTCGCCTGGAGCGGGTATTGCACCAGGTCCAGCGGGGTGAGCCGGCGCTGGATACGCCGCTTGCTCGTCGTGGTGCGCGGACGCGACTTGCGTTCGACGGGTGTTTCCACCGCCTGGCTGGGCGCTCCGTCTGCCGGCGGTGCATCCCCTGCATCGGACGGGCCACCCTGCCGGCGCTTCCACGACGCCTTGTCGGGCAGTGTCGATTTGAGACGAGAGCGATGGACGGTCATCGGATGCCGTTCCCTTGAATGGCTGCGCTTATGCTGTCGTCGTGAATGGGTAGGCTGCCGCCGAAGTAGCAAGTCGCGCAGCCTCTGCCGGCGCTTTCGCTCACGGAGACGCGCTCGTTGTAGCGCTCGACGCGCAAATCTTTTGGCCGGTCAGCGCGGGCCCGCTTTCGGGGTTCTTCTCCAGCGCCTTGTCGAGCCAGGGACGCGCCTCTGTACATTCGCGCGGTTCTTTGTAGACATGGGCAAGACCGGCGGTGTAGTAGTGTTCCTCGCGGGCGCTGTCGCCGATGAGCGGTAATCCTTTGTCAAAGGCCGTGGCGGCATCCTCGTAATTGCGGCGCGCGTACAGGGCCATGCCCAGATGGACCAGCGCCGGGCCGTAGTCGGGGTTCATCTCCAACGCGTCGTTGAGCATGCGAATAGCAGCAAGATGGTCGCCCGCGTTATACAGCCCCTCGCCGAGCGCATCCAGCGTCACGGCTGTCTTGTTGGCGTCGACGGCGGCGCGGTAGGCCAGGATGGCGTTGTCGTAGTCGGCAAGCCCGACACGGTAGATGCGCGCCTTCTCCAGGTAGAGATCGGCGCGCTGCGGCGCCTGTGCCAGGGCGCGGTCCAGCGAGGCAATCGCCTCGTTGTATTTGCCCAGCTTTTCAAAGAGATAGGCCTGGTTGCGCAGCGCCAGCACGTCGTCCGGCGCGATGGCAAGCGCTTCGTCGATGTAGCTCTGTGATTGCGAGAAGTTGCCGATATCGGCATAGATCTCGGAGAGGACGGCCAGCGTTTCGGCGTTGTCGGCATTCAGGTCGTACGCGTCCAGGGCATGGCGCACCGCCTCTTCATAGTTGCCGAGCCAATCCTCGGCGCGTGCCAGGACGGTGAGCGCCTGCGGATTCTCCGGCGCCAGTTCCACCGCCCGCACGGCGACCTCATGGGCAGCGGCTACGTCGCCTTCGATCATGTACAGCCGCGACTTGACGACGAGCGGATCCGGGTTGTTGGGCTCCAGTTGAACCATCTTCTCGTACGCGTCGAGCGCGGCACTGTAGTCGCCCCGCATCAGCGCCGATTCCGCCTCCGCCTGAAACGAGACGGCACTGCGCGTCGGCGTCGGCGTGGGTTCGATCGGCCGCGCCACAAGCCACGTCGGCTGCGTCTCGTAGAGTACGATGCCGACGACGACGAGCAACAGCAGCGGCCAGAAGCGACCGAAGAATCCTTGCCGACGGCGTCGCGGTCGATAGTCACGGTCCAGATACATGGCCTGCATTATAGCACTGCCACAAGGACGAACCAACTGTTTGGGGAATATCTCGAAGCTGATATACAATCGAACCACAGGAATGCCCCTGTAGCTCAGAGGATAGAGCATCGGCCTCCGGAGCCGAGTGCACAGGTTCGAGTCCTGTCAGGGGCGCTGTTGGTAGAGGACGCACCGGTTTAGAGATCGGTGCGTTTTTTGTTTACCGGTCGCGATCGTCGCCGCGCACCTGCAACCACAGCAGGGGCAACAACATCGGCACGAAGACCGTCACCGGGATGCCAAAGCGTCCGGGCAGCTCGGCCAGCCAGTCGCCGCCGGGGAACAGCCCGATTCCGTAGAGGACATAGCCGGCAAGACCGAAAATCGTCGCCCACAACATGTTGTGGACGAGCGTCGAGCGCGGCAGCACCCGCACCTGCACGATGAGCAGCAGGCTAACGGCGATAACCAGGGTGGCCAGCGCGATGGCGAGCGTGACGAAGTCCACCCGCCTCGCGTCGTCGGCATTTGGACTGCCAGGCTGTCCGGTGTCGCCGGCCGCCGTCGAAGTGCCGGCATCTGCAGTCGCTCCATTCGATTGGGCGGCCGGCCCAGGGGGCTGAATCACGACCACTGCAATCTCATCGCCGGTGCTGGCCTGCCCGGCGCGTGCTGAAACGCGCAAGATGCCGCCGCGATCCGGCGTCACTTCACGAGCGGCCATCCCACCGCGTGTCAGTGCAGGTTCCATCATCAGCGCCACTTCCTCGCCCTCGTAGCGCAGGTCGAATGCGACGACCGTCCCGTCGGGCACCTGGTGGCCATTGTGATCCAGGATCGGGCCGACGCGCAGGCGCAGCAGGGTGCCCGTGTCGATCTCCGCCCGATCTTCGGCGGGCGTGGCGGTCGTGTTGGACGCAATGGCCGCACCGTCGCTGCTTTCGAGCGAAAGCGGAATTGTTACGTCAGGGTTCGGCAGCAGGCGTTCGGACAGGCTCGCAAAGCGCGTGCCGGGCACGTCCACGGGGGGCGCACCGATCGGCGAGTAGCGTCGGAAGAGCGCGTGCACGGCGCTTTCAAGGAAGGGCGTCGTTTTGCTGTAGACCCCGAAGTAGGTGGTCAGCTTGCTCATCTCGGTAGCATCGAGATAGTACGGCGCCTGAAGTGCAAAGACAACCAGACGCTGGTCTTCTATCAACGTGATGTGATCGCTCAGGAGACGCTTGACCGCCGCGCTGTAGGGCGATGTCTGCGGCGCAACGTCGAGCATGACGAAGATGATCCAGTCGGCTTCCTGGATGGCGGCCAGGGTCTTGTCATTCGCTACGTCGGTTGTTTCGTCCGAAGGTGCGGTGACGCCCTGCGGAGTCGGCACCGTTGGCGGCACGACCACTGGCGTGATGGCCGCAGTAGCGGTCGGCGTCGGGAACAGCAAGGGCGTCGTTGCCGTGACGGTGGCGGTGAGTGTTGCCGTTGCGGTCAATGCTTCGCTACTCCCAGGTGCCGGCGCTCCGGTCGCTGCATCGAGGCTATCCAACAGGCCCGACAATTCAACGAAGGTCTGGCTCTTGACGTTCTCCGGATCGATGCTGCCACTCGACTGCAACCCGTAGAGACTTGCAATGATCCCCATCACTTCGTCCGGCCCAAGCGATGGCTCTTGATCGCAGGTGACACATTCGCGCTGCGGCCGAAAGTCGGTGAAGACGAGGATCTTGTCGTCGGCCTCAAACTGTGGCGGCACCGGGGTCGTCTGCGTGGACGGGTCGGGATAGAGGATCGTCACGGCGGAGCGTGCGAGCTGGCCCATCTGCTGGATTGCCATGTCGCGCGCTTCCCCTTCCAGGCTCAGCAGATCTGTATCCGTGACGAGAAGCTTCGAGAGCGGAATGACCGGCTCCGGTTTCCCCAGCAATGCCTCCAGGTCTGTCCCTGCCTCCAGCCCGATTGCCTCGCGGTAGAGACCAAGTTTCAGCCGCACGATGCGCCGGACCGAGATGTCGACGAGTGCTGCAAAATCCGGGTCGCGTTCGTAGCGTTCCTGAAAGGCGCTGATCGTCTCCACAGTGTTGGCAATCTGGCTCTCCCAGGAGTCATCAAGGCCGAAATTTGAGAGAAAGAGCAGATCGTTGCCGGCCACGAATGCATCGAGGGCGAGGCGGGGTTTGAAATTCTCTTCGCCGATCCCCTCGAAGTAGCGGCGGATGGCCTGGACGCCCAGTGGGCCTGACATGACCACGCCGCCCAGGTTTTGCCACTCCTCGAAGCCTTCCTGGCGCAGGATGGTGCGCAGTTCGGGCGCCAGGCTCAAGGGGGCGATGCGGCCGGCGCCGCCCTGCAGCCCGGAGAAGCGCATGTGGCTCGTGACCAGCACATCGGTCGCCCCCGGATCCCCCTCAGGGTCGATGACCGTAGAGGGCTGTCGGGTGACGCCAATGAACGGCTGGAGCGCGCCCTGGCGCAGTTCTGCCTGGCTGCTCTGGATGGTGGCGACTTCCTCCGACGGGATGCGGTCGCTGCTGCCCTGTCCGGGGAAGTTGCCGGCCGACGTTGCGACGCGTCCGCCCCCCCCTTCATGGACGCCTTCGATGTAGGCGCGGCCCAGTTGGGTGACCCAGTACGGGTTGCCGCCGAACGAGTAGAGGCCAAGCTGGCTGACGCGGTCAACCCCTTTCTGGTTGAAGACATCCAACGCCGGCCCAAGGAGCAGGTTGAAGCCCACGGTGCGGATTTCACGACCGACGACCGAACCGACTGCCTTGACCTGCTCGCGGTTCCACGAAGCGCCCATGGCCATCGGTGACGGCAGCGGTGTGAAGCCGCGCCGCAGCGCCGTTGCAGGCAGCCCGTCACCAGTCTGGTTCACGCCGATCAGCAGCGGCAGGTTGCTGGGCGAAGGCCCGCCGACATCGGGGAAGTAGGTAAAGCCTTCCGGTGGCCAAGGCATGAGCGGCACAGGTGCAAGCGCGCTGTCGGCGGTCAGATCCAGACCATAGGCTGCCGCCTGTAGCTGGTTGGTGAGCAGCGCCACCTGGCGCGGCGTATCGATCCCGCGTTCGTTGGAGAAGTTGCCGTTACGCGGGCTCAGCACGACGCCGCCCACATGATATTCGTAGACCAGGTCGACGATGTCGCTGCCGTACTGGACGTCATTACCCGGAAAGGTGACGACAAAGAGCTGGCCGACGCGCTCGGCGGGCGACATGCGATCGACCAACATGTCCGCGAGTTCATCCAACTGGCTGGCTTCGGCAGAAAGGGCGGGTGTGGCTGTGGCAGCCGGCGACGGCACTGGCGACGGCATCGGCGTTGGGGTTTGCGCCAGGAGCGGGGCGATCTGCGCCAGAATGAAGAGCAGCGCGAGCAGGAGCGCAAACACCCGCCGGACGCCAGGCGTCAGCGCAGCACGATATGGTTTCTGAGCGGTAGTGTGTGCGATCACCCGCCGGTCGTGGCGATGATCCTGGGGCCTGGTCGGCTTCATTGCGTGCATCTTAGCATGGCACCGGTGCGAGGGCTAACTCGCCATCGCCATCGCGGCGTCCGGCCGGCCAGGAGTGTGGCGCTCTGATCAGTCGCACAGCGGCGCGGAACGGAGAGGCAGGTGCCGCGCTCCAGAAGCCTGGCTTGCTCGTTTCCAGGCCCCACTCCTAGACAAGAATGCGTCGAATCAGTATACTTTCGTGAGATGGCGCCGGCGCTTGCCGGCTTGACTGGTATGGTTTGCGTCGCGTAGCTATGGAAGAACAGCAAAATCTGGTCGAACTCGATGTGCAAGGGATCGAGCCGGGCGAGCCGGAAGTGACGCCCTGGCAGGCAGCACGGCAGGCACTTGCCGAAGCCGCTCAAGTCGTGATTCCCGCCCTTATCCTTGCCCTTATCGTGCATCTCTTTCTGGCCCAGGCAACGGTCGTCTTTGGCCAGAGCATGGAACCAAACCTGCATCCTCATCAGCGTCTGATTGTCGACAAGATCAGCTATCGCCTGCACGCTCCTCAACGCAACGACATTGTCGTCATCCGCCTGCCCGATATGGATGAGTTGCTCGTCAAGCGGATCGTGGCGCTCCCCGGCGAACTCGTCGAAATCCGCAGCGGGATCATCTATGTCAACGGCGAGGCTGTAGCCGAGCCATTTCCGCATGACATGACGCCCTATGATATGAAGCCGCTCATCTTGGGGCCCCTCTCCTATTTCGTGTTGGGCGATAACCGCAGCAACAGCAACGACAGCCGCGCATTCGGCCCGGTGACGCTGGACGAGATTCTCGGCCGCGTCTGGCTGCGCTATTGGCCGCTCGACGAGTTGGCGCGCTTCTAGCACGTCGCCTATTTTCCCGCTCCCACTTGTGACTGATAGCCAGATTCAGTAGTTCACGATTCTCGCTATAGTGACGACTTTAGCCGTTGACTTCCTCTGGAACGGCTGAAGCCGTCACTACAAATCGTGAACTACTCAGATTGGCATTTCATCCGTGACGCACGATGCGTGACGCATGACTCGTGAAGGGTGGCAATAGCAGTAGCCAATCCAGCGATCTGGCGCAAAGACGTGTTCGACCTGAAGCGTCCGGCTTTCGGCGCTGGAATGCGATCGCACGCACCGATCCGGCGCAGCGGCTGTGTCAAACTGCATGGACTGGCCGGCTGGATTGAAAGCTATAGAAAGCTGTGCTAGAGTGCGGAAAATGATTCAAACCTGAGATGCGTCTTTTATGAACACACGCCGCGTTATTCAACTCTCACTCGTGCATGTGGGAGTTTCGCTCACGGTAGTTCCCATTACGGGGACGCTGAACCGCATCATGATTGCCGACATGGGCATGCCGGCCGTGCTGGTTGGAATGCTGGTCGCACTGCCCTATCTCCTTTCGCCGCTCCAGGTCTTCGTTGGGAACTGGTCGGATCGCCATCCTGTGTGGGGGCTGCATCGCTCCCCGTGGATCCTGGCCGGCGGCCTCATGGCTTCCTTCGGCAGCTATATGGCTGCGCATGCCGCCTATCTGCTCGATCAGAACTTCTGGCCTGGCCTGATAGCCTCGATTACGATTTTTACACTGTGGGGAGTGGGCGTCAATGTGGCGTCCGTGAGCTACCTCTCCCTGGCCAGCGAACTGACGGAGAACGCACGCAAAGGGTGGCGGACGGCAACCGTCGGCGCCATGTGGACGGCCATGATCCTGTCGACCATCGTTGCCAGCATCGGGCTGTCCCGCGCATTGGCGGGTGACGCATCGGAGTCCGGCATCTACACGGCGTTCGGCGCGATCTGGCTTGTGGCGACCGTGTTGATCCTGATTGGTGCGGCGGGCATCGAACCGGGCCCAGATCCGGCGCGCGTCGCTCGTAACACGGCCGACAACCCCGTCACGGCGCTACGCGCGCTGGGCGGCAACCCAACCGCCCGGCGCTTCTTCCTCTATCTGCTACTCGTGCTCATCGGCATCCGCGCACAGGATGTGCTGCTCGAGCCCTTTGCGGCTGACGCGCTCAACCTGTCCATCAGCGCCACCACGCGCCTGGAGGCGATTTGGGGCGTTGGCGTCTTCATCACGCTGCTGGGCGGGCTGGGCCTGGTCTATCGGTTCGGCAAGCGCGCCAATGCCAATGCCGGCGCTGTGGTCGCAATTCTCGGTTTTGTCGGCATCATAGCGGCGGGCGCGCTGCACAACGCCCCATTCTTCTACGCGGCCGTCTTTGTGCTGGGCCTGGGCAGCGGGTTGATGACCGTCAGCAACCTCAGCTTCATGCTCGACATGACCGTCCCCCAGTCCGTCGGCCTCTACATGGGCGCATGGGGCGTGGCCAATTTCCTCGCCCAGTCGCTTGGCACGATCGGCGGCGCGCTCTTCCGCGACATCGCCTATCTGCTCACCGGCAATGTGGTGCTTGGCTACATGACCGTGTTCGGGATCGAGATCGTCGGCCTTGTTGCGGCAATCATCCTCTTTCGCACGATTTCAGTCGAGCAATTCCAGCGCGAGGCGCGGGTGGAACTCGTCGATGTGCTGGCGCTGGCCGGCGATTGACCTTACCCTCCTCCGCATCCCTTCGCCGTGAAAACGCCGTATGCGAGACCGGAATTTGTCTTGCATCCATCGACCTTCTCTATGATAGACTGAAGAGAGCAAATGATTCGGCGGCCGGCGTTCGCCTGGCGCGAAGCACCGCCGATAAGCGATAGGAAGGTTGTCATGGTCAAGGTTTTGATCAGCTACGATATGCAGCAAGGTAAGGAACAGGAGTGCCAGGAGTACCTGGTCAACAAACTGGCGCCGGGGCTGGCGCGCATGGGCTTTCAGTTCTCCGATGTCTGGTACACAGTCTGGGGCAGCTCGCCTGAGATTCTCGGCGGCGGCGAAGTCGACACGATGGAAAAAGCTCGTACGATCTTTCTCTCCAACAACTGGGAGAAACTGGCCGAGGGCATCCAGCCGCTGACCGAGAACTTCAAGGTGCGGATCGTCCATCCGCGCGACGAGCAGTAGCCCTTGGCGGCAACTGCCTTGACCGGTGCGAAGCCGGTCGCTCTCGTCGTTTTCCTCGAAAATGTCGGTCACATCCAGGGACTGTCGCTGCCCGGCTGGGCGATGGCGGCGGTCGACTGGGTGACCGAGGAGTATGCCAAGGTGCTGCTGCACCTCTACGGCGCCCATCGTCGCTACGATCGGGTCATCATCCTCGAAGATGCCGACACCACCGGGCCGAACCTGGCTCGAACGCTACTCTCCGCAAGCAGAACTCACACGCTGGACCTATTGCTGCTCGTGCATGGCGAAAATGGCGTCCTGGTCGGCTATCGCGGCAAAGAATTTGTCGGTGCGGAGACCTTTGACGCGCTGCGCACCGTCTATCGCGACGACCCGTCGAGCCTGGACCTGCGCGCCGTCTACGGGCTGAACTGTTATGGCCTGTCGCTGGCGTGGAACTGGATGTCGTTGGGCGCGCAAGTGGCGAACGGCGCGGCGGGTGTCAACTGGTTTCCGGAGCCCAGCCTCTCCGTCTTTTTGCGCAATTGGCTGCGCGGCGAGCCTTACAGCAAGGCCGTGCAGTGCAGCAACGAGAGCGCCAACCGCTGGTGGCGGCGCATCCTGCCGCGCCGTGCCGAGGCTGATCACCCCTGGATCACCAGCAGCCGGCAGGTGGTCGTCGGGCAGCGCGACGTGACGATTCACGGCTGATACCCTGGAACTCGCCAATCAAAAAGGGGCCGTCACGTACGACGACCCCTTTTGTATCTCAGCACATCCTGCTTATTTCGTAGCTTTCTGATAAAGCAGGTAGTACGCGACGTGGATGCCTTTGAAGCGGTTGGCAAGGTCGCCCATGCCGGCGCCGCTCAGAACGTCGCTGGGCAGGCCTTCCACCTTCACATTGTAGGCATAGCCTGACGCGTACATCTGGTAGTTGAAGCCATAGTCGGGGGCGGGCTTGTCCTCGAGTGCGGCCGTGTAGTTGCCGTCACCCCAGTAGACGGTCACCGGCTGGCCCTGGACGCGGTTGCCGTTCTCGTCGAGCACATCGACATAGATGTGATGCTTGCCGCCGGCTTGCTGTTCATCTTCCCAACGCACTTCGATCAGCCGCCAGTACTGCTGTCCCGGCGCAACTTCGGCATCCTGGATGTTGATACCAAGCTGGCCCAAGCGCGAATCGAGATTGCGCGGCGCGGCGGCCGCAGCGGCAACGACCGCTTCCTCGGCTGGTGCCTCGGCAGCGGCGGCTTCTTCCACCGGTGCCGCAGCAAACGCTTCGACCGGGGCCGCGGCGGCAACGTCGGAGAATGCCTGCACGATGATCTCCGGCGTGGGCGTGGGCAGCGGCGTGCTTGTCGGCTGTGGCGTCGATGTGGGCAGCGGCGTGGGCGTCGGGAAAGGCGTGTACGTCGGCGTCGGCGGTACGAGCGAATCGGCCTGGCGCAGTGCTTCGGCAACGCCCTGGTCGGCAGAAGCAACTTCAAAGCTGCCCTTGGCGTAGACCTCATCCAGCGCACTGTTCAGTGTTGCCGCTGCGGCCCTGCTCGCCGGACCGACACCGTTCATGATCGCCATGACCGTGAACGGAATCGTGATGCAGAGGAACAGGATGAAGAGCATCATCAGCAGGATGAAGCGCAGCCTGGCACCGCCAGACATATTACCGTACCACTCGCCGAAACCCTGGCGCCGGCGGCGCGGTGCTTCGGCTTCGGTGGCATAGGCGGCCTGCTGGCGCCGCCGTGACGGAACGCTCTCCATAGGTGGCGGCGGGAGATTAGCGGGCGCAGGCGCGCCGGCTGGAGCAGCGGCTGCCTCGCTCATGCGCTGGCTGATGATACGCGTGATGCTGATGGCGATCCCAGGGTAGCGGTTCATCAGCATGTCGAGATCGGACTTGTTCAGCGTCCACACGTCGACGTCGGATTCGGCGCTGGCTGTGGTGTTGTGCGGCTGCTCGGTAATCAGCGCCCGCTCGCCAAACGACTCGCCGGCGCCGAGCAGATAGGCGCCGCCGTTGAGCGCCTGCACGCGCACGTTGCCCTTGTCGATCAAGTAGAGTTTGTCGGCCGGTGCGCTCGTGCGGAAGATGATTTCGCCGCTGCGATAGCGCATGGGACGCAACAGCGCGGCGACCTGCTTCAACTCCGACGGGTTGATGTCCGCAAAGAGGGCGAACTGGCGCAGCGCCTGCTCGTCCGATGCGCCGGCCGTCGCAAGCCGTGTGGCGACGCCCTGACTCAGCGCCTTGCCCACAGCCGGGTTCTGCGCCGATAGCGCGTCCAGGTCGCTCTTGTTGAGAATCCAGAGATTGGTGTTGCGCGTGGCGGTGGCATCTTCGACGCGAATCTGGCCGGTCAGCAGGCTCAGTTCACCGAAGAAGCCGTCTGAGCCGATGCGCCCGATCTCCTCGACGATGCCGACCGCATTCTCGGCGGTCAATTCGATCTCGCCGGACTCGACCAGGTACATGGCATCGCCCACTTCGCCGATGCGGTAGACGCGCTCGCCGGCGGGGACGTGCTGCAAGACCATACGCTGTGCCATGGCCTGCACGGCCTGGGGCGGCAACTGCGCAAAGATCGGCATCTGCGACAGGCGCATGACGGCCTGCATCTGGTCGGCGCGGCTGAGACGGGCGCGCACATTGCGGCCCAGACTGCGGCGCAGACCCGGCTGGCGGCTGGCCAGCGTCTGGAAGTCGTCGGCGGAGAGCGCCCACAGCAGCGTCTCCTCGCGGGCGACGGCGGTGGACGTGTGCGGCTTGGCCGTCAGCAGCGCCAGCGCGCCGAGCAATTGACCCGGGCCGGCTTCCAGCTTGTCGCCGTCCGCGCCGTCACCCTGCACGTCGATGCAGCCGCTCTCGATGAGGAAGATGCCGCCGGCATAGTCGCCGGAGCGAAAGAGATATTGCCCGGCCGAGACCTTGCGCGGCTCCAGTTGCTCGGCCATGGCCTGCAACGTATGGCGGGGCAGCCCGTTGATCTCCGGCGTCTTGGCGAGTTGCTGGATCAGGTAATCCTGCATCTGCGCGATGAGGCTGCCGAAGTTCTGGCTCAGCTTGAGGCCGATGGACGGCTGCGCCACGATGATGGCGCGCAGATCCTTGTCGCTCAACTTCCAGTATTCGAGTTCGGAGGCGGCATGGGCGCTCACATCATAGGGGAGCGAGCGATAAAGGCTGTCCTCGCCCAGCACGCTGCCGGGACCCAGGGTTGCCAGGTTGCTGCCACCGGCCGTAAAGAGGCGGACAAAGCCCTTGCCCAACAGAAAGAGGCCGTCGGCCGTATCGCCAACCTGGAACAGCACATCCCCGCTGGCGGCCTTGGCCTGTACAAAGCGTTCGTCAAGGATATTTTGTTCTTCGGGCGCCAGCCCCGCAAAGAGCGGCGCGAATTGAATAAACTCTTGTTTCAAAACCCCTTCCCTCCAGTGTTGGAAAGGTTTGGGACACCATGCTGCTCCTACCGGTCCGTTCTGCGATTATCGCACCGGACAGGCAGGTCTGCAAAGCATCAATACTTGCGTTGGAAGGTGACCGTCCAGCTATAGTGGCCCTTGCAGGGCGGATAGGGTGAATTCACCCAGGTATTGCACTGTGCCTGGTCGGTGCAGTATTGCGCTGCGATCAAGGTGTCAATCGGAATCTCGCGCGGGTCGGTGGTGAGACCGTACGCGGTGTCGCTGGTCACTTCGCGGCCGTCGGCATCCTTGGCAACCGCCAGATACTGCCCGCCGCCAAGGACGAACTCAGCCTGGCCGTCGCCCTTGCCCTGCGAGCCGGTGACGATCGTCTCCTGTGCGCCGAGCAAGCCCTTGACGGCCACGCCGTTGATCGGGCTGCCATTGGCGTCGAGCACGACGGCGACCAACTGGCGTTTCTCGCCACAGGTGACCGTCGGACCGTCGAGGAAGCCGCCATTCTCAAAGACATCCCACAATCGGATGTTGGTCACACGGAAATCCGGCCCGTCGGCCACAGGTGCCGGTTGTTCGGCCGGCTGCTCTGCCGGCGCTTCGGCAACCGGCGCCTCCGTCGCAACCTCTGCCGGTGCTTCAGCGGCGGGTGCCGCGGGCGGTGGCGTCGGGATGTCGCTGGCAACGGCCACGCTGCTCACGTCGCCGCTCGTCTGTAACAACTGGCCAAAGACCCAGCCGGTGGCGCCGCTGGAAACGGTCACCTGCCACCAGTCGCCTGCCGGATTCTTGCCGACGATGTCGACTGCCTCGTCCGGGTTGAGCGCCGCCACGGTGCCGAACTCGGTGCCGGGGCCGCTGCGTACGTTGATCAGGCCGGTGGACTTGCCCTGCGGCGATGTGGGCGCAACCGGCTCCGGCGTCGCGGTCGGCAGCGCGGCCAGCGTCACAGCGGTGGGCGTCGCCGTAGGAGCGGGCGCGCTATCCGGCGTCGCTGCGGCTTCTGCCGGCGCCGCCTGTGATGACTGCGCACTTTCGCCCTGGACGACCACCGGCTCGACCGGCGCCAGTTCGAAGGTCGGCGTCGGTTCTGCCAGCCCCTGCTGTTGTGCGTAGGAGCGGATCGCGGCCGACTGGATATCGAGCGCCTCCGTCAATTCCACCAGCGCAGCGGCCAACGCCGGATCAGCGCCGCTGGCAATCAAGTCCTCGGTCTGGAGCATGAGCCACTGGCGCGGGTTGGCGACGTCGAGCCCGTCAAGCGCCGCGCGTGCGGCGGAGGCATCCTGATCGGCCTGGAATTGCTGGGCAATACGCGCCGTCTCTGCCCGAACCTGCTCGTCGTTGCTGGCCGCCTGGGCCGGGCCGCATGCAGCCAACAGCATCAGCGTTGCAGCGAGCAACAGAAGCATGGCTGCCAGGCGGAGCGTGCGTTGGTTGCGGGAGGGGTGAAACGGAAAACGAGTAGAACGGGGCGAATATGGGATATTTGAACGGATAGCTCTATCCATCGTACTCTGTCACAGTGTCGGGCCATCTACCAAAACAAATGCCACGTACGAAACGAAGCTGCCGGACGGTAACCTCGTAAGTGCGTGGCCCGTTGGATGATAGCTGCCAGGTGCATCGTCGGCGGCCGGAATCGAAAAACATCATCACTCCAGTCTACCGCTGCACTTTGCCGCGTGCTGGACGATTCTCCGGCACTTGTCCTCCGCCAATCTGTTTCCGAAACGCTGCCCGGCCTGCTATAATGGCCGGGCAGATGTGCCGGAAACCGTACTCTGTGCCGAAGGTGGGAGTCGAACCCACACGGGTTTCCCCACACGATTTTGAGTCGTGCGCGTCTGCCTGTTCCGCCACTCCGGCTAACGCAAAAGCATCCGTCAGTATACTAAGCGGGGTCACAATCGTCAAATGGATGCGCTGGAAACACCCACAATCATTGGCGAGCCCGCTGCAACGATGAGGTCCGCGTTCTGAGCGCAACAGCCGTCGGCGAAGAGGCCGTCATCGCCCGCGCGGTGAAGGGTGACCTCGATGCCTTCAATCAACTGGTCGTTACCTATCAGAACCTGGCCTACAGCGTCGCCTATCGTACGCTGCAGGATGACGCGGCCGCGGCCGACGCCGTGCAGGACAGCTTCATCAAGGCCTATCGTGCCATCGAGAACTTTCAGGGCGGGAGCTTCAAGAGCTGGATCATCCGTATCGTAGCCAACACCTGCTACGACCAACTCCGCAGCCGCCAACGCCGCTTCACCGACAGTCTCGACGACATGGCCGAGACCGAGGAGTATGTGCCGGCCCTGGAAGACCCTGCCGGCGACCCCCACGACCGATTCGAGCAGGTCGAACTGGGCGCACTCATCGAGCGCAGCTTTGCCGCCTTGCCGGCCGACCAGCGCCTCGTGCTTACCCTGTGCGATGTACACGGCTTCGCCTACGACGAGATTGCTGAAATGACCGGCGTGCCCATGGGCACCGTCAAGTCGCGCATCAATCGTGCGCGAGCACGCGTGCGCGACTATCTGCTACAGTACCCGGAACTATTGCCGTCGACATTCCGTCCTAAGGATGGAGCAGGCCGCCTTGCCGGTTCGGCGGAAGACGGCGAGGCCCAGAACGAATCATGACGACATCACGCTACCCAGACATCACGGACGAACTGCTGTCCGCTTATATCGACGGGGCTGTGACCGGCGCCGAACGGGTTGCTGTCGAGCAGGCGGTCCAGGACGACCCCGATGTGGCCTGGCGCTTGTCGACGCTACAAGAGACCGTACGCTTGTTACGCTCGCTGCCCGCAGTGCAGGCGCCGCGATCGTTCGTGTTGACGGCCGAGCAACTGGGCCAGGCCATGCCGGAAGCAGCCCTCTCCGGCGGCGTGAGCGTGGAGCGGGTGCCCGTTGCCGGGACGACGAAGTCGCCGCCCACCTCCCCGGCGCCGGGGATCTGGGAGCGAATCACCGATGGCTGGCGCGGCTTCTGGCAGGGCGGCAGCCCGGCGCTGCGCAATGCCATGGCCGCCAGCATGGCGGCGTTGCTTCTGCTATTGATCGTGCCGTCGCTACTCTCGACGCAAGAATCCTCGCTCACGTATCAGGCGCAACCGTCGCCGGCCGGCGATGCTCTAATGTCCCAGGTGACCACGCTTTCGGCGAAAGAATTGCAGCGCCGGGAGGTAGCTTCCGGCCAAAGTGCGGCGCCCGCGCAGGAAGCTGCGGTCGCAGCGAGCGAAGCGGAAGCACCGGCGGTCGAACAAGCCGTGATAGAAATGGCCGTGCCCGAACCGGCTCTAGATCGTGCCGCGGTCGAAGAAGGGATGACTGCGGAGTCGGCGGCGCCCGCCGTAGCGGAGATGGTCGCAGCCGCCCCGGCGCCTGACAGCGCGCGCGTGATGGATAGCCAGCCTTCCGTGGCCGCTGCCGCAGCGATGCCGGCCCCGGCAGCCGAGGAGGATGTCCTGGCGTTTGCGCCCAGTGCTGCCGGCGAAGCAGAGGCCGGCGCTGCCGCACCCGCGCTGGCGGCTGCCGCACCGGCTGGCGAAGAGCTGGAGTCGGCAGCGGCAGATGAGGCCGTGCTTTCCCCCACTGCGACTGCGCTCCCCGAAGCTGCGGCAAGTGTGGAGAGTCCTGCAAGTGCGGAGAGCCAGCCCGCCGCCGAAGAGGCAGCTATGCCGGCTACACAGATGCCGGTGGCTACACCGACTGCGCTGTCTCAGCCTGAAAGCCCGGCGCCCGCTGTCGTGATGGCGCCCGTCGCAACACGCGTGCAGCCGTCGACAGATAACATGGCACGCATTGCCGTAGAGCGGCAATCCAGCCGCGCGGCGCAACCTGCATCCAGCCCCGCGACCCAGAACCCGACGTGGCTGTGGGCGCAACTGGCCGCGGCCGCGGCGATGCTCGTCTTTGGCCTCCTCTGGTGGCGCAGCCGCCGCACAGCCTGAGCGGATCTATGCCTGAACTACCCGAAGTCGAAACCTATGTCCGCGAACTTGCGCCGGAACTGGCAGGCCGCCA
Source organism: Caldilineaceae bacterium (assembly GCA_020634815.1). GTDB lineage: Bacteria > Chloroflexota > Anaerolineae > Caldilineales > Caldilineaceae > Caldilinea. Next base: position 150,376 of record JACKBA010000002.1, read on the forward strand.
GGTGCTCGGCGCGCGCGTCAACTGGTCGCGCACCATCGCCACTCCGGATGCCGAGCACTTCCCCGGCTTGATCGCCGGCCAGCGCTTTGTCACCTTTGGCCGGCGCGGCAAGTATATGCTGCTGGGGCTGGCGAGCGGAATGACCCTCATCGTCCATTTGCGCATGACGGGCCATCTGCGCGTCGAGGCCGGCGACGCCGTCATCGACCAGCACACGCACGTGGTCATGCCGCTGGACGACGGCCGCCTGCTGCTCTTTCAAGACTCACGCAAGTTTGGCCGCATCTGGCTTGTGCCAGACGCTGAAGTCGTCCTGGCGCGGCTGGGGCCGGAACCGTTGGAAGATTCGTTTACCGTGGATGGCTTTGGCCTCCGGCTCAACGGCCGCTCCGCCAGCATCAAGACGCTGCTGCTCGACCAGAGCATTGTGGCCGGCGTGGGCAACATCTATGCGGACGAAGCGCTCTTTCGGGCGGGGATCCTACCGGCACGCGCGGCGGGTACGCTGGAGGCCGGTGAAGTGGCGGCGCTCCATGCTGCAATTCGCGCTGTGCTGGAGGAGGGGATCGCCAAGGCCGGCAGCAGCCTGGGCAAGAGCGGCCTGCAAAACTACGTGCGACCGGGCGGGGAGCTGGGTGGTTTTCAGGACGAGTTCAAGGTCTTCCGCCGCACAGGGCTGCCCTGTCCTGTGTGCGGCACGCCCGTGGAACGAATCGTGCTGGGGCAGCGCAGTACACACTTCTGCCCGGTGTGCCAGCGCTGACCGCCGGCAATGTGCCGACTACGCGCCGGTGCTGCCGTTGGCGCCGGGCTTGCGGTAGTCGACGATCTGACGGCGCAACTGGCGCTCTTTTTCCTCGGCCGCACGCCGCCCTTCATCGAAGGCAAAGTCCAACCGTGAGCGGTACTCGGCATCGTAGGTCGTGTCGTCGGCCGGCCCCAGGAAGTAGTTGAGGGCCATTCCCACTGCGGCGCCCATGGCTGCGCCAATCAACAGATACATTGTCTTGCTCATCGTCCCATCCTCCCTCTCTGGGTGCCGCCCCGGTGCGCCCGGGCAGCGATCTCTGCCGCATTATACCTGTGTGGCGCCGTCTCCGGAAAAGCAGAAAGGTGGCTCAGTCTGCCACCTTTCTGCTCAGTCAGTTGATGATTGCTCACGGCGGAGCAGCCGTTGAGGTGTTGGCTAGTTGTTCTGGGTCGTGCTGTCCACGACCTGGATATCCTGGACCCGATCGCTGCCGTTCTGGCCGTTCTGCACCGGCTCGACCGGCAACAGGATGGCGAAGCCGGCGTAGATGATGGCGCCGAAGCCCATAGTGCCCAGGGTGAGCGCTGCCCAGATCAGGCGGATCAGGTTGGCGTCGATGCCGAACTTCTCGCCCATGCCGCCGCACACACCGGAGATGATGTGGTTGCTGGCGCTGCGATAGAGCGGCATGCTCGAACGCACCTTGCTCAGGCCGGAGCGCAACTGGTCGCTCGTGGGCATCGCCTCGCTGAAGCTGTCCTTGGCGCGCTTGGCCGTGTCGACCATTTCCTTGTCCAGATCCTTCTGGCTGTTGGCACGGAGCAGCAGGTAGCCGGCGCCGATCAACACGGCCGGCCAGAAGAGTACGGCGACAAAGGTCCAGAAGCCGCTCCACAGGCCGGGCAAGATGCCCAGGTTCGCTAGCAGCCACAGGCCGCCGAGACCCATGAGCAGCGCCGCCGCCCAGGTAACGCCCTTCTGGCTCAACTCGATGGCCGGCGGGCGAAGCTGGCCGACCTTGTTGGTGCCGGTGGGCAGGAACATGGCCAGCAGGATGTAGGCCAGGAAGCCGCCGCCCCAGGTGGCGAAAGTCGCCACGACCCAGAGCACGCGCACCAGAACCGGGTCCCAGCCCAGGTACTCGGCGATGCCGCCACAGACGCCGCCGACGAGCTTGTCGGTCGGGCTGCGATAGAGCATGCGATGGGCCGGCGCCGCTGCCTGCGCCGAAGTGCTGCCGTTGCCTTGAGGCTGTTCAGTCGCCATCCATTCCGGAATTGCGCCTTGAGGGCGTTCCGTCGTTGTCGTGTTCATGGTTCCTTCACTCATGATTTACCTTCTCCTCAGCTCCGGCGTCTCTCATCTTGCGCCGGTCATTGACTTCGTCTGTGCGCTGTCGGTAATCAATACGCAGCATAAACCAAAAGGTTTCGGCGTTGCGGCCAAATTTGCGACAAAATGCTGACCTTCTCCGGAAATGTCCTGCGGAACGCATGATTGGATGTCGATCGGCCCGTGCTACAATCGAGCCATACCCATTTTTCACCACGATTGGAGACAGCAATTGAGCGGTGCAATCTTGCAAGAAGTAGCGCATCGACCCTGGTCGCTGCCGCAAGCGCCGTGGGTCATGGCGCAGCGTTGGCAGGATCTGCTCTTTGCCCACTGGCCGCTGCCGCCCGCGGCGCTGGCCGCGCTGCTCCCGCCCGCGCTCGAACTCGACACCTTCGACGGGCAGGGCTGGCTGGGCGTGGTGCCCTTCCGCATGAGCGGCGTGCGCCCGCGGCTGCTCCCCGCCGTGCCCTGGCTCTCCGCCTTCCCCGAACTCAACGTGCGCACCTATGTCCGCCTGCGCGACCGCGGCGTCGAGAAGCGGGGCGTCTACTTCTTCAGCCTTGATGCGGCCAATCCCGTAGCCGTGGCGATTGCGCGGCGCACCTTCTGGCTGCCCTACTTCCGCGCGCAGATGCGCCTGCACGACGACGGCCGCACCATTCACTACGCCAGCCATCGCACGCATGCCGGCGCCGCGCCGGCCGATCTCATCGCCGGCTATGCGCCCGCCGGCCCTGTCTACCGCGCCAAGCCGGGCGATCTCGACCACTGGCTGACCGAACGCTATTCCCTTTACACGGTGGACGGCAGCGGTCGCCCCTATATCGGCGAGATTCACCATGTGCAATGGCCGCTACAGCCGGCGCGCGCCGAGTTTCTGGTCAACACCATGGCGGGCGCGGCGGCCATGCGCCTGCCCGACCTGCCGCCGCTGCTGAACTTCGTCCGCCGGCTGGACGTCGTCGTCTGGCCCATCCGCCCGGTTGAGCCATAGGAGGATGTCGATGGCCGCGCATGAACCGACCGGGGCCGAAGTCCGTGACCAGGCGGGTGCCCGCGCCCAGGCGATCCGGCTGGGCTTTCCCGTCAAGGTGATCGGCGAGCCGCTACGCTCGCATGACAGCCGGCGCTGGCAGAACGAGCCCCATCTCAGCGTCAGCCTGGCCTACCTGCGCGATATTTTCGGCTATCTCGACCGCCGGCAGATTCGCTTCTACCGGCTGGCCGGGCAACTGGCGCCCTACCTGACGCACCCCGGCCTGCCCGCGTTTCACCGCCAGCTCGACGAATGCGCCACCGACCTGGCGGCGACCGGCGATCTCGTGCGCCACTACGGGCTGCGCGTGACGCTGCATCCGGCCCACTACGTCCAGCTCAACGCGCCGGAGGAGTGGCAGGTGGGCCGCGCCCGCGAGGAACTGGCCGCGTCCGCCATGCTGTTGGACGCCATGGGGCTGGATCGTGATGCCGTGATCGTGGTGCATGTTGGGGGTGTGTACGGGGATGCGATCGCCGGCCGCGAGCGCTTTGCCACGCGCTTCCTGGCGCTGCCGGAGATGGTGCGCCGGCGGCTGGCGCTCGAGCACGACGACCGCCGCTACAGCTTCGACGACGCGCTGTGGATCCACCGCCGCACGGGCGTCCCCGTCGTGCTGGATGCGCTGCACCTGCGCTGTCTCAACCCGGCAGGGCGCACGCTGGCCGAGGCGCTGCCGGCCGCGCTGGCGACGTGGTCCGGGGATCGCCGCCCGAAGATTCATTTCTCCGGCCCGCGCACCGCACTGCGCGTGGTGCGCGGGCCGCTGGGCGAGCGCGTGCAGGCGCCGCTGCCCAACCAGCATAGCGATTTCATCGACCCGTTTGCGTTTATCGACCTGTTGGAAGTGGCCCAGCGACTGCGGACGCGTCCTTTCGACGTCATGCTCGAGGCCAAGGCCAAGGACCTGGCACTGTTACGGCTGCGCGAGCAGATCGCTCAGTTTGCCCCGGCATTGGCGGCTGACATTGGGTGACCCCTAGCTCCCTCCAGTGCGAAATCGGCACACGGCCAGGGCGGTCCGTTGCCTAGCCGGGCTGATTCTCCGCAACAATCACGACTTCCACACGTGCACCCAATGCGGTGGCAACCTTGCGCAAGAAACTGAGGGATGGCTCTGATTCTCCGCTCTCCAGGCGCGCAATGCTGGGCTGTTTGGTGCCGACCAGCGCCGCCAACTGCGCCTGCGTGAGCCCACGTTCGATGCGCATTCGAGCGATCTGATATGCAGGTTCGAATGCATCGTAGTGTTGTTTTGTTTCCGGATCGGCAAGCAAGTCTGACTTGATCTTTTCGTAGGGAATTGTCTTGGAACTCATCGGTTCTCCTTCAACGAGCAAAATCCAAATCTATGGGACACCGATGGTTTCATGCACGACACCCAGCGCGTAGTCCAGAATCTCCAGCGCCTGGTCGATCTGCTCCTCGTTCACGGTCATGGGCGGTGCGATGCGGATCACGTTGCTATAGAGCCCGCCCTTGCCGATGAGCAGGCCGCGCTCGCGCGTTTCCTCGAAGAGTTGCGCCACGGCCTTGGGCGCCGGCTCCTTACTTTGGCGGTCCGTCACCATTTCGATGCCCTGCATGAGCCCCTTGCCGCGCACGTCGCCGATGAGCGGGTACTTCTCCCACAGCCGGTCCATCCCGGCGCGCAGGCGATCGCCCAGCACGGCGAAGCGCGCCGGGCCGCCCTCTTCCTCCAGCGCCTCGATGGTGCCCAGCGACGCCGCAGTCGACGTGGGGTTGCCGCCAAAGGTGCTCAGCGTCAGCCCCTTGCCGGCCATGGCCTCGGCGACCTCGGGCACGGCGATGGTGTTGCCCATGGGCATGCCGTTGGCGATCCCCTTGGCCATGGTCATGATGTCCGGCTCCACGTTCCAGTGCGAGATGCCGAACCAGTGCTCGCCGGTGCGGCCAAAGCCTGTCTGCACCTCGTCGCAGATGAAGACGCCGCCGTAGTGACGGGCAATCTCCACGGCCAGCTCAAAATATTCCGGCGGCGGGGTGATGAAGCCGCCCACGCCCTGGATCGGCTCCGCCATGAACGCGGCGATGCGGCCCGATGTCGTCGTGCGGATGACGTCCTCGATATCCTGCGCGCACGCCACGCCGCACGACGGGTAGCTGAGCTTGAGCGGGCAGCGGTAGCAGTACGGGTTGATGGCGTGCTTGATGTCGGGGCTGAAGCTCTTGCCCAGCTTCCACGTCGAGTGCGCAGTGACGCTCATCGTCAGCGAGGTGCGCCCGCTGTAGGCATGGCGCAACGCCACGATCTCGCGGGCGTCGGTGTAGGTCTGCGCGGCGACGATGGCCGTCTCGTTCGCCTCGCTGCCCGAATTGGTGAAGAAGGACATTTGCAGGCGCCCTGGCGTGATCTCGGCCAGCTTCTCGGCCAGGGCGACGTGGTTCTCGTTGGGGTAGAGCGTCGACGAGTGGATCAGCTTGCCCACCTGCTCGCGCACGCGCTCGACGACGTGCGGGTTGTTGTGGCCGACGCTGGTGGTGAGGATGCCGCCGAAGAAGTCCAGGTATTGCTTGCCATTGGTGTCCCACACGTACACGCCATCGCCATGTGCCAGCGGCAGCGGATCGGTGTAGTAGAGAATGTGGTTCGGCCAGAGATATTGGCGCTGTTTGTCGAGAATCGCTTGCGTGTCCATGGGAACTCCTGGATCGGAAAGGAAAGAAGATTGCTGGTTGAGAATAGAGGATAGCCACAAAGACGCGAAGGCGCAAAGGTTCACAAAGAAGATAGCGGTCAAGAAATGGGGATAGCCGCAAAGACGCGAAGGCGCAAAGGTTCACAAAGAAGATAGCGGTCAAGAAATGAGGATAGCCGCAAAGGAGCGAAGGCTCAAAGGTTCACAAAGAAGATAGCGGTCAAGAAATGAGGATAGCCGCAAAGGAGCGAAGGCGCAAAGGTTCACAAAGAAGATAGCGGTCAAGTAATGGGGATAGCCGCAAAGACGCGAAGGCGCAAAGGTTCACAAAGAAGATAGTGGTCAAGAAATGAGGATAGCCGCAAAGGAGCGAAGGCTCAAAGGTTCACAAAGAGGATTGCGGTCAAGAAATGAGGATAGCCGCAAAGGAGCGAAGGCTCAAAGGTTCACGAAGAAGAATAGAAGAAGGCGGAGATCGGTCCGTCTGCTGGAACAACCGGTGAGCGCGACACTCTCTTTCCGGCGCTCCTCATACCCCTCATCATGTCACCTTGTCACCCCCTCACCCCCTCATCTTCTCATCCCCTCACCCCCCCCTCACCATTCACCACCGCCACGATCTCCGCCATGATCGACAGCGCGATCTCCTCAGGACGGCGAGCGGCGATGGGGAGGCCGATGGGCGCGTGGATGCGTGCGATCTCGGCGTCGCCGAGGCCAAGCTCGCGCAGCGCGGCGACGCGTTTGGCGTGGGTCTTGCGCGAGCCGAGCGCACCGACGTAGCGCGCCGGGCTGCGCAGCGCCACGGCCAGCGCCGGGTTGTCGATCTTCTCGTCGTGGGTGAGGACGACGACGCAGCTTCCTTCATCGAGATTCTGCGCAGCCAGGGCGTCAGCCGGCCAGCGCGCGATGAGTTCGGCGGCATGGGCGAAGCGCTCCGGCGTGGCGAAGGCTGTGCGCGCGTCGAGGACGACGGTGCGAAAGCCGAGCACGTTGGCATAGGTCACCAGGGCCGCGGCGATGTGCACCGCGCCGACGATGAAGAGTCGCGGTTGCGGCGGCTGCACGTCGATGAAGACTTCGACCGGCCCGGCGGCGCTCTCCAGCGTGACTCGCTCGGATTGCAGGGCTGCCAGGCAAGACGCTGCCCGCGCCTGCACGGCCGCGGTGAGCGCAGCATCGTCCAGCGTGCCGGACGACTCACCGCCAGCCTGGATGCGGATCTTGGCGCCAATGGCCGGGCCGGTCAGTATGGTTGCCAGCGCGACCAGCCGCCCGAGCCGCACGGCCTCCTCGAACTGTCCTTGAGCCGTTGTCCCCGCCATTTCTGTACTCTTCGCTGACGGCGGATCGATCGGCTCGACAAAGACCTCGATGGTGCCGCCGCACGCCAGCCCAACACTCTGCGCCAGTTCGTCGGCAATGCCGTAGAGCAGGAGTCTGGGCCGGATCGCTCTCGAGAATCGCCAGCGCTTCCTGGGCCACGGCGCTTTCGACACAGCCGCCGCTCACCGATCCGGTCATTTCGCCGGCGGAAGAGATCGCCATCTTCGACCCGAGCGGGACCGGCGCCGAGCCGTAGAGCTTGACGACCGTAGCCAGGGCGACGCGCTTCTGTTCGGCGCGCCAGCGGTCGATCACGGGCAGGAGTTCACGCATAGGGCAACCTCGTCTTATCGCTCGATTCGTCCCCAGGCGGCCAGCTCGCGCAGCGCCGCCAGCGTCAGCACGCCCTTCCACTCGCGCTCGGCCTGCGCCCAGGCCGCGGCATCGAGCGGCGCCCACGACCAGACCGGCGCCCACGCGCCATCGTCGCCCTGCATCTCGACCAGATAGTCGAGATTGGCCGGGATTGCGTCGGGAAAGATATCGGCAAAGGACGAATCAGGCGCCGGCGCGACTTCGAGCGGGCGCAGCACATAGTCACCCCAGCGCGCGGGATCGGTTTCCACCGAGCGCAGCATATCCGCCCGCACGCGCGCCAGCAGCGGATCGCGCAGAACCGCAGGCACCTGCGGCGTCGTCGCCAGGCGCATGGCGCAGAGCAGGTCGTTTCCGGCCAGCGGCTCGTGGACCTCGGCCAGCTCGGCCAGCAGGGCCTCGGTCGTGGCGTGCAGCCAGGGGACGCGTTCCGGCTCGGCATAGCGCCAGAGGCAGCCAAGCAACTCGGCGCGCGGGTTCATCCAGAAATGGCCAAAGCGTTCGTCAAGACCATCGGCGGCCCACCAGAAGGCGTGCGGCGCCGTCTCGGCCTCGGGCGGGATGATGCGCCAGCGCGCCGTCGAAGAGTCGAAGGTAGCCAGCAGGTAGTCGATTGCGCCGGCGACCGCGGGATGCGACGCCGGCGCGGCGACCTCCTCTGCGATCTGCAGGGCGACGCTCGTTGCCAGGGCCGAGGGCGCTGGCGTGCGCAGATCGGGCTCGAGCGCGTGGCCGTAGCCGCCGCTGTCGGTGCGGGATGGCGCCAGCGCGGCCATGACCTCGCCCGCGTCGCCGCCGGCAAAGTGGTAGTGATAGCGAGCGGCTTCCAGCGGCCGCGCCGTGTGCAACAGGTAGTTGCGGGCGGCTGCCAACTGTTCCATCGTGAGTCGTTTCACAGCGAACCTTACCTTTCGACCGACCCAAACCCCATCACAACTGCCGCAAGATGATGGCGAGTTGCTCCAGGCTGGCCAGATTGTGTACGGGCAGCAACTCGTCGACAAAGGGCAGCGCCGCCTGCATACCGCGCACGAGCGGCGCGTACTCCGGATCGCCTAACAGCGGGTTGAGCCAGAAGACACGGTGCGCCCGCCGTCGCAGCCGTGCCATCTCCTGTGCCAGAACCGTGACATCGCCGCGGTCCCAGCCGTCGCTGACGATGAGCACGACGGCGCCGCGGCCCAGCACGCGCGGCGCCCATCCATCGTTGAAGGTGTGCAGCGCCGCACCAATGCGCGTCCCGCTTCCCCAGTCATGTACGGCGAGCACCGCCCGGTCGAGCGCGGCGTCCACCGTGCCGGAGCGGAGCTGCCGCGTCAGCCGGGACAGGCGCGTGCTGAAGGCGAATGCCTCGACGCGCGCCAGCCGATTGGCGACGACATAGAGGAATTGTAGCAGCACCCGGCTGTAACGCTCCATGGAGCCACTGACATCGCAGAGCACGACCAGCGGCCGCGGCTTGATCTTGCGCCGGCGGCGTGCCAACGTCAGCGGCTCGCCGCCGTGACGCAGGCTGTGGCGGATGGTGCGGCGCAGATCAACCTGCCGGCCATCTGCCTGGGCCGTGAAGCGACGCGTGCGGCGCGGGCGCACCTGCCAGCGCATCGCCGCCAACTGCGCCTGCACGGCGGCCAGTTCCTGCGCGTCGAGCCGGCCGAAGTCCGCCTGCCGCAGCCGCTCGACAGCGCTGTAGCGCGCCGTACGGTCGATGTGCGGCGTGTCGTCGGCGTCGAGATCGAGGGTGTCTACTTGCCAAGTCGCCACTGCATCGTCGGTACGCCGGCGCACTGTGGGCGGCATGTCGGGCTGTTGCGCGGCGGGCCGGCGCCAGAAACGCTCGAATACGGCGGCGAAAATGGCCAGGTGTTCGGGCCGGTTGACGAGGATGGCTTGCGCGCTGAGGCGGAAATCTTCCTTGTTACTGACGCCGACGAACGCCAGCGCGTGGGCCAGGTCGACAAGTTGGGCCGGCGTTACGGGCACGCCGGCGCGGCGCAGCATGCGGCCAAAGCGCACGCACTGCCCGAGCACGGGACCGGCAACAGCGCCGGCAGTGTCAGGCGCGGCCATGCTCGCCGGCAGCTTTCAGCAGATCGCCCGCCCGCTGCTCGATCCGCTCGATGTCTTCCCGGTACTTCAGCAGGACGCCCAGGGTATCGCTGACGGCCGCGCGGTCGAGCGACGGCCGGCCCAGTGCGACGAGCGCCGCCAGCCAATCCAGTGTCTCGGCCACGCCCGGCAGCTTGTAGAGTTCCTCGCGGCGCACGGCCTGGACAAAGGCGACAATCTGGCGTGCCAGCGCATCGCCAGCCTGGGGCGCGCGTGCGGCGACGATGGCTAGTTCTTTGTCGAAGCTAGGAAAGTCGATCCAGTGGTAGAGGCAGCGGCGGCGCAGCGCATCGTGCACCTCGCGCGTGCGGTTCGATGTGATGATCACGATGGGCGGCTCGGCGGCCTTGATCGTGCCAAGCTCCGGGATGGTGATCTGAAAATCGGAGAGCAGTTCGAGCAGGAAGGCCTCGAATTCCTCGTCGGCGCGGTCGAGTTCGTCGATGAGCAGGACGGGCGCCGGGCTGCCGCTGTCGATGGCCTGGAGCAGCGGCCGTTTGAGCAGGAAGTCCGGGCCGAACAACTGTTGCTGCGCTGCGTCGAGGTGCAGGTGGCCGGACGCCTCCATCAGCCGGATCTGGAGAATCTGCCGGCTGTAGTTCCACTCGTAGGCCGCACTCTGGAGGTCGAGTCCTTCGTAGCATTGCAGGCGCAGCAGCGGGCGGTCGAGCAGTGCCGCCAGCACCTTGGCGACCTCCGTCTTGCCCACGCCGGCCTCGCCCTCCAGCAGCAGCGGGCGGCCCAGCTTGAGCGCCAGGAAGATCGCCGTCGCCAGCCCGCGTTCGCTGACATAGGCGCGCCGGGCCAGCGCAGCCTGGAGATCGTCGATCGTGGTGAAGTTGAGAGAAGCAGGCATGGCGAGAAGAGAAAAAATGGTCAATGGTCAACGGTCAATTGTCAACCGAGCGGGTGCTGCGGCTCACTCATTGACAATTGGCCATTGACCGTTGACCATTAACCATTGGGTCTTTTACCGATTTCGTCCGTACTTCTCGTGGCTGGACACCCAGTCGGACGACGAGATGGCCGAGGCGAGCGAAATCTCGCCGGCCAGCACCACGCCGGCGATGATCTCGGCCAGGCGGTTGACCTTGCCGCGCCCCCAGCAGTCGAGCAGTTCCAGGCACTCGCGCTGCGTGGCCAGGCCGGTGCCGCCGCCATAGGTCGCCACGATGAGCGACGGAATGGTGATGGAGATGTAGAGATCCTTCTCCGGCGTCATCTCGGTGTAGATGATGCCCGCCGACGACTCGGAGACATTGGCGACATCCTGGCCGGTGGCGATGAACATGGCGGTGATGCCGTTGGCCGAGTGCGCGCCATTGTTGTTGGCGCCGGAGAGAATTGCACCGATGTTGGAGACGTTGCCGTGATAGAAGAGGCTCTCCGGCTCGACGCGCATCTGCTCGATGAGCACATTGCGCTTGAGCGTGGCCTCGGCGACGACGCGCTTGCCGCGCGTGTGCATGATGTTGACCTGCGAGGCCTTCTTGTCCGTCGCCAGGTTGGATTCCAGGTAGAAATGGCGGATGCCGGGATAGTTGTCCAGAATCCACGAGGAGGCGGCAAAGGTGGCGCGGCCGACCATGTTCTGCCCGGCGGCGTCGCCCGTCGAGTAGTTGAAGCGCAGGTAGGCGAACTTGGAGGCCAGGTAAGGGTCGATGTACTGGAGCTTTGCCACGCTGGAGGTCGCCTCGGCCTCCTCGGAGATCTTGGCGATGTTCTCCTGCACCCACTTGACGAAGTCACGCGCTTCCTGTGCGCTGTCGAAGACGAAGACCGGCGCGCGCTGCATGGAGTCGCCGATGACGGTGCACTTCACGCCGCCCGACGAATTCAGCACCTTCATGCCGCGGTTGTAGGAGGCGACCAGCGTCCCCTCGGTCGTGGCCATGGGTACGATGAAGTCGCCCTGGGCGTGCTCGCCGTGGATCGTCAGCGGCCCGGCAAAGCCGATGGGAATTTGCGCCACGCCGGTGAAGTTCTCGACGTTGCCCTTGAGGGTCTGCGGGTCGAACGAGTAGTGGCCGATGTGCTGGAGTTTGTGGCCGGTATACTGCTCGATGAATTGCTGGCGCGCCTTGATCGCGGCGTCGCCGTAGTCGTCGGTGGGGTCGCGCGGGATGGCGACGCGGCGCTCTTCGTGCGCGGCGATAGAGCCGTCGACCTTGAGCGTGAGCGTGCCGAAGGGCGCGGCGTCGAACTTCACCTCGATCTTGTGCTTGCCCAACTCCAGCGGCGGCACCTTGCAGACGATGTCCAGCGTGCGGCGCAGCGGGAAGTCGATGGGCGATCTGGCGACTTCCTCCGGCGTCATTACTGTGCCGTCGTCGAGGACGACACTGATGCCGCTACGCGGGACTTCGACATCGTCAAACTTGACCTGCTGGAGCGCGGTCACCGTCGTGTCGCTGAGCCGGTTCTTGAGCGAGAATTTGACGCCATCGGGCGTGTTTTTCAGACTGCCAAAGGTGTAGAGCTGCTTCAGCAGCATGCTGGGAATGGGGAAGGCCATGGTTTGATTCCTCCGTTGCTTGGCTGGGGTCGGTTGGTCGGCGAGATGTTGGGCGGATTATACCACAGGGGAGATGGCATAATCCCATGCGGCAACGGCGGACATCACTTGCCGCCAGCCGTGCCCAGCTGGCGGCGATATCCGATGGCAGGCAAGAACTGGGGGAACGATCAGAATCGAAGGCCGGTCAGAGTTTCGGCCGTGATGCGATCGAGCATCTCATTCAGATTTGAGGTTACGAGATGGCCCGGTTGGAACTGTACGAGTTGAACGCCCTTATTATACGACGCCGCGCAGAGGTCACCGGCAAAGGGCACCGTGCCGACAATCTCATGGCCTAGTGTTCGAGCAATTTCGCGCAGGGGCATGCTGTCGCCGAGCGCCGTGCGCGTAACATGCGCTATCCCAACCATGTTGCCGACAATTCCCCACGATTTCAAGACATCCAACATGGATTTCGCCGATTGGATGCTGTCGGGTTCGTTGCTTGTGATGACGATGATCAAGTCGCAACCTTTGCAGGCCGCAGCATTGGCAGGATTGGCACTGTGTGGCAGGTCAAGCAACAGATACTCGGTCATCTGGGCAGTTTCATCGATGATCTTCAGCACACGCTCGTCGTCCAGTTCGGCGAGTTCTTCGTGGCTGCGCGGCCCGCACAGGACTTTCAGCCCGGATTGGGCGAGGCTGAGACGGGCGCTGATCGTGCGGGCTGTGAGCAATGCCGGGTCGAGCGCCATGAGGTCCGAGAGATTTTCGTCGTCGCTGCGGCCAAATTGCCGATAGAACGACCCAAACTCGGCGTGCAGTTCGATAGCCGTCACCGGTTTGCCGCGCAGCGCCAATAGGGTACCCAGGTTGAGAACCGTCGTAGTCGTGCCGACACCGCCCTTGGCGCCGATAAAACCAATGACCTTGCCCCGCTTTGACGAATCGGCCTGCGACTGCATGCGCCGCGTGCGGTTTAGCAGCGCTGTCACGCGCGCCATCAACTCGTCCATATTCGCCGGTTTGGTCACATAATCGTCCGCACCCGAGCGGAGACCACTGACGCGGTCGTCGACCTGGCCGGCCGCGCTCAGCATGATGATTGGCATGAACCTGGTCTTTGCGTCGGCTCTTAGATGGTCGCATACCTCCAGCCCGCTGATATCCGGCATCATGACATCAAGGATGATCAGGTCCGGGTCTTCGCTTTTTGCCTTGGCGATGCCATCCAGCCCACTCGTCGCGCGGGTCACGCGATAGCCCTGTGCGGCAAACGAATACTCGAGAAAACGCAGAATTGATTCCTCATCGTCCACAATCAATATGTGGGCTAGCGAATTCTTTGCTGATGGGCCTGGATCTGACATGTCTACCTCTCAAGTCGCAATCGAGCACAGCGCGTTCTTCCTCAGATGATCCAGGTGCCGGCTCTATCCTGACGACAGCTCATCAAATATGAAAATACTTGAAGCCGATAGATCATACAGGTAACGAGTCTGGTTTCAACGCAATTGTCGCCTCTGATGATGCCAAGGGCACTGTAAAGTAGAAGGTGCTGCCCTTGTCCGGCTCGGAATTTACGCCGATGACCCCGCCGTGTTCGTCGATAATCCTTTTGGCAAGATAGAGACCCAAGCCTGTGCCGCGCGTCCACCGATGTTGCTTGGAGTGGACGCGGTAGAATTTCGAAAACAGGTGGGACTGTGCTTTTATCGGGATTCCCGGTCCCTGATCGACTACTTCCAGGCGCGCCGCCGCATCTAGCGTGCTGACTTTTACCAGAATCGATGCCCCGGAAGGTGAATACTTGATGGCATTGCTGATCAGGTTTTCCAACACTTGGCGCAGTCGTGAGCGGTCGCCCCACACATTTGTATTGTGCAGGCCGGTATAGGCGGCCCCAATCTGGGAAATAGTGATCTGTTTTTCGTCAGTCAAGCTCCTGAAAGCTGACAGTGTCTCGGCAACCAGTTTGTCAAGCGAGACCGTTTCAAGACTCATTTCGAGTCTGCCGGAGTCAAGCCGCGAGACATCCAGCAAATCATTGACCAGATCCGCCAGCCGTTTTGCATCTTTGGACGCAAGACCCAGGAATTCCTTTTGGATGACCGGGTCGCTGACGCTACCACCGGCAAGCAGGTCCAAGAAACCTTGCAGTGCGAAGATGGGCGTGCGTAACTCGTGAGAGACGGAGGAAATGAACTCGTCCTTCATTTCCAGCAGCGATTTTTCTGCATCTTTCGTTTCGGCGTGGTGAATGCTGGCGCCGATCAAGCTCGCCGCGGTTGTCAGTGCGTCGATTTCCAACTCGGACCACTGGCGCTCGGTTGCACAGTCGTCGACGCCCAGAATGCCCCACCAGGTCTGGTCGATAAAGATTGGAATCATCGCGATGGATCGCACCGACAACGCGCTCAATATCCGCTGTTCCGGAATGGGGAAGTCCTGCGTCCACCCATAGACCGGCTGTCCGTCCCGCAGTTCCGCTTCGGATGCAGTTCCCGCTTCCAATATGGGAGCAAGGTCAAGAAGCCCAAAGTTGTCAAGATGGCGCGCATAATCTGGGGCAGCCCACTCAAAGTATTTTCGGGTAGTTTCGTCCTCTGGGACGCCGGCTTGTCTTTCCATTACGTAGACGCGGCTGGCGGCAATCGACGTGCCGAGCTCCTCAAGAACGATCGCAAAGCTAGCTTCAAGAGAGTCCATCCATAATAGCCGTTCGCTTGCTTTGCTTAAGGCCGCCAGAATACGGACGTAATGGGCAAGCTGCTCTTCGGCGTGTACACGATCGGATACATCGCGTAACGATGCAATGTTGCGCGTGGCATCGAGCCTTGCAACCCGTACCTCGGCGTGGAGGACATCTCCCTGCGGGCGCTCGATGTCGAGCCGGGCCAAGCCCCCGGCCGTTGAGGGGACGGCCAGTGTGCGGCCAGCCAGCTCGTCTGCGGTCAAATTGAACATCGTGCAGGCAGCAGGATTGGCTGACAGTATTACCCCCGACAGGTCGACGACCACCATGCCGTCGGCGTTGTGCTCAACTATCTGGCGCATCTGCGCCTCGCTGGCTTGAAGGGCCGTTCGTAGGCGGTTGCGCTCTATCGCATGGCGGATCGTACGTTCGAGCACGTAGCTATTGAGCATTCCTTTGACCAGGTAGTCCTGGGCGCCAACCCGTAACGCGTTCATCGCCGTGGACGCATCGTTCAACCCTGTGAGCACGACGATCGCGGTATCCGGCGCCTCTCTGCGGAAACGTGTAACCGTGTCGATGCCTACGCTGTCCGGCAGTGAGAGGTCCAATAACACGAGATCGAATGGCCCATGTTGCCACATCTGAACAAAGGCATCGGCCAGCCGCGGCACATGCGAGAGCGAGAGCCTTGGCATCGGCCCGCCCAAATCAGAACTGCCTGACAGATATTCTTCGATCAAGTCGGCGTCGGCTGGATTGTCTTCGACCAAAAGAAGGTGGTACGCGCTTCCTTCGGCAAGCGCGCTGCTATCCTGTTGCGGTCGTGTCGATGTCAAACCGTTATCCATCATGCACCCCTTGATGCCGAGTCCGCCGATCGATGGCACAGGCTTCCTGGCGTCAGCATCGGAACAACTCTCCAGAACTATTCGGGTGGATAGAGCACGACCGAAAACCAGAAGCCTTCGACCGCCTTGACGATTGTGGAAAACCCGGTCAAATCGACGGGTTTGCTCACATAGGCGTTTGCATGGAGGTTATAGGATGTCACCACGTCGTGCTCTGCTTGGGACGACGTCAGAATGACGACCGGAATGTTGTGTAGATCGGGGTCGCCCTTGATCTCAGCCAGCACTTCGCGCCCCCCCTTCCTAGGCATGTTTAGGTCCAGCAAGACCAGATTGGGGCGTGGGGCGTCATGATATTGCCCTTCGCGGCGCAAGAATGCCATTGCCTCGACGCCGTCGGGGGCTACGAACATTGCATTCTTGATTTTGGCTGCTTCAAAGCTCTCACGGGTAAGTTCGACGTCTGCCGGATTGTCTTCCACGAGCAGAATTGTGATGAAGTTTGCCATTCGGTATTTTCCTTTCTGGCCACCCTAAACGTCTGTTTTCTCAAGCCGGCAAAGTAAACTCGAACCGCGCACCTTTGCCCGACGACGGCGCCAGGCAGATCCTGCCGCCATGGCGTTCGACGATTTTCTTGGCGATTGCAAGCCCGATGCCGCTGCCGGAATAGTGGCTGCGGTCGTGAAGCCGTTGAAAGATCACAAAGATGCGCTCGCTATATTGAGGTTCGATACCGATTCC
Organism: Caldilineaceae bacterium; assembly: GCA_020634815.1. Lineage (GTDB taxonomy): Bacteria > Chloroflexota > Anaerolineae > Caldilineales > Caldilineaceae > Caldilinea. The sequence goes on from JACKBA010000002.1 coordinate 166,758, forward strand.
ATTGTCCTGAACCGCAAACTGCCACGTGTCGTCAGTGCGGCTTGCCGTGATCTCTACGCATGGCGGATCGTCGCCGCGATATTTGATCGCGTTCTCGATTAAATTCTGGAACAGCAGGCGCAGTTGATCGCTGTCGGCCTGCACGGTCGGCAGGGGCGCAACCACAATATTGGCCTGGTTCTTTTCGATCGTCTGGCTGAGATCCTGCACGACGGCCGCTATCACCGCACCGCAGTCGGTCTCTTGGAACGGCTTGGCCTTTGTCCCGATTCGGGAATATGCGAGCAGATCGTTGATCAACAATTGCATGCGCCCAGTGCCCTCGACGATGTAGTTGATCCATTTTTCGGCTTTTTCGTCGAGTCGATCTCGGTAGCGGTCCGCAAGCAGTTGCGTGAAGCTTGCGATCATTCTGAGCGGTTCCTGGAGGTCATGCGACGCCACGTAGGCGAATTGCTCAAGATCCGAGTTGGATCGAAGCAACTCTTTGACGACATCGCTCAATCGCTCTTCTGCGTCCTTTTGGGTGGAGATGTCTTCCACGACCAAAATGAAATGCGAGATCGTACCGTCATCTTGCCGGATGGCCGAGATTGTCGATCTGACCCACACATAGTCGCCATCGCGCCGGACGTAGCGCTTCTCGCTCACATAGCTGGTGATCTCTCTCACCGACATGCGCTGAACGTAATCGTCGTCCAAATCGAGATCATCGGGATAGGTAATGTCTTGAATCGTCAGCGTTGCGAGTTCTTCGCGGGTGTATCCGGTTATGTCGCACAGGCGCTCGTTCAAGCGCAGGAATCGCCCGTCTGTACCCACATTGGCAATACCAACTGCGGCCTGTTCAAACGTCTGCCGGAATCTTTCCTCATTCTCAACCATGGCGATTTCGGCGTTCTTGCGTTCGGTAATGTCCGTGATGAACGCAACGTGGGCCGGGCCATCCACCAATTCAATCTCGGCAAACTGAACCGCAATCGGAAACTCCGTGCCGTCTTTGCGCAAACCAACCGTATCAAACGTAATTGACGCTTCTTCACCGGCATTTTGGCCGGCAATGATTTGGCCCACTTCGGCCCGGAATAATGTGGCAATCTGCTCGAGTAACGAACTGCCCGTCAGGTCGTCCATCGTCGCGTAGCCAAACATGCGGATATAGGCAACGTTGCAGAAGAGCAACTTATCGTCTCGTGCAATCGAAAGGCCGAGCGGCGCAATCTCGATGAGGGCGCGCAGGCGGGCTTCATTCTGCACAATCAAACTCGCGGCTTCACGCTGCCGCGTGACATCAATGCCGAGCATGGAGAGACTGGCGACGTCGCCGCTGTCGTTGAGTATCGGGTAAATCGAGGTTTGGGTGACGCGATGGTCCTTGGTGCTCTCGAAACGGACGCGCTTCCTGCTTGCCAAGACCCGATCAATCAATGCGCGGATCCGTACGGACTCCTCCGGCTGTAGGAAGTCATAATAGTTAGCGCCGGCGAAACGGTCGACGGTTGTGTCAAGCCTATCCGCAATCGTCTGGTTAGCGGCCAATACAAGCCCGTCCGGCGCGATCAAGAATGCCGATTCTGGGATGGCATCGAGCATAGCATGGAGCGATTCTGTGCTCTCGCGCGCCTGTTTGGCAAGCAAGCCCAGCGACGCCTCGGCCATTTCTGCCTTTTTGCGCACCGCAACCTCGCGCTGCAATTCATCACGGATGGATTCGGCTTCGGCGGCCCGGTTGTGCGCACCAATTGCCAAGTGGACGGTGAGCGCGAGCAGCAGCGTCATGGTCAATCCCAAAATCAGGGACAGCGCCGAAAGGGTCGCCTTAGCCTCTGCAGCCATCGTTGGCTCTGCTTGCAGTACCTGCCAAAGCGCCAGCGAAAGAGTAGTACCGCCTACGAATACCGGGATCGGTAGCCAGCGCGGGGTGTCGTCCGTTTGGCTGGTGGCGTCGAGCCATGCAAGTGCGATGATGCCCAAGCCAAGCATGGCGAAACCGGTTGCTGTGAGAGTTGCCATGCGTGTGAGATAGCCCCATCCGGAGGCCGTTCCCACATGGGTCAAGTAGCCAAAGAGAGGCACCAGCCCGAATGCTACGATTAGTGACCCGAGCACACCGACAATCAAGGTGCGCCGCTTGACCCGCAGTGGCATGCTGGCGATTGCCAGCGCAACCGCAAACAGAACAAATGACAATGCCGAGTCCGGCGCCATGCGTCCAGGGTTATAGGGCGCAACAGAGATGTAATCCTGCATCAGGAGTTGATCGATGCCAAGATCAACCCGGAAAGCGTACTCGATCTGCGTCAGCAGGCCGAGTAGCCCAACTGTGGCCGCGCATCCCTGACTGATGTGCAGGCGCCCGCGCAACAGGGCAATTAGCCCGCTGCCGCAAAGCAGAAAGCCCAGTGCCGTGTTGTAATGCATCGGGGCCGAACGTGGGAATACTTGCACCAGGAAGGCGCTGCGCGTGTACCAGCCCAGCAGCACGAGCAACCCGATGGCGATTGCGAAAAGCGCTGTTGCGTAAATGGCAAGACGAGTTAATTGGCGCCACTGCACATGCCGGCTGTCGTGCTCATTTTGGGGAGGGCGGGGATTAGGAGCGTCATTGGCCATTGTCATGCTATCCTTTTTAGCCCGAACCGGTGAAGCAGGCAGTTGTGTTCCTATCCGCCGATGCCGATTGGTGTTCAGAGATTGCCATTGAAGCAGACGGGCAGATGTTGGCCGCTCCAGGCGTTCGGCCTGCGCGTGAGTTGCCATGGTGGATCGAGGTCAGAGAATTGCTCCTTTTCCACGGATAAGGTAGTGTCAAGCGACAGTCTGTTTCAAAATGGCGCCAACTTCTGCCACCCCAGTCTGGCTTACGAGTTTGCTCAGCAGTTTTGATAATGCCTTTCTGGGCCTTTGTGTGTGCCGGGAATGCGTAGTTCGTGGGAAAAGCGCAAGCATCAATTGACCCGTCGAACAAGAGGGAATCTGTTACCAATTCAACATGGCTTGTAGCTTTGAAGTGAACTATTTGAAAGTGCAGAGTCTGAGAATTTGATGGTAAATAGTATATCATATTTGTCGTTAACGGGGCAATATGCCGAAAGTTCTTTCCTGAACTGTAAGTTCTTCCAAGAGATTGTTTTGCGGAATGCATGAAGCGCAAAAAACGTCATTACCCATCTATACAATCGGCTACGGCGACCGTTCCATAGAAGCGTTCATCGCCGCGCTACACGCCAACACTATCGCCTATCTGCTCGATGTGCGCACCGCGCCCTACTCGCGCTTCAAGCCGGAGTTCAGCAAGGAGGCGCTGGCCAAGGCACTGGCGGCGCAGGGTATCCGCTATGTCTTTGTCGGCGACAGCCTGGGCGGCCGGCCCGACGATCCGGCGTGCTATGTCGACGGCCGGGTCGACTACGATCGCGTGCGCGAACAGCCCTTCTTCCAGCGCGGGATCGAGCGCGTGCAGGCGGCCACGCCCAGCAGTTGCGCGTCGTCCTCATGTGCAGCGAGGGCAAGCCGGAGCAGTGCCACCGCACCAAACTCATCGGCGAAACGCTCGTTGCGCTTGGCATTCCGGTCGTACACATCGACGAGGCGGACCGGCTCATCACCCACGACGAGGCGATCCTGCGGCTGACCGACGGTCAGCTCAACCTTTTCGGCCAGGAGAGCTTTGCCTCGCGCAAACGGTACAGCACGGCGGAGGAAGAACATGATTGAGAAAATCGTGACCATCGGCGCGTACGGCTACGACGCCGACCGCTTTTTTGCCGCGCTGCAAGGGGCGGGCGTCGATACCTTCTGCGACGTGCGCCGGCGGCGCGGCGTGCGCGGCAGCGAGTATGCCTTTGCCAACCGGGCGCGGCTCGAAGCCCGTCTGGCCGAGCTGGGCATCCGCTACGTTCACCGCCTCGACCTGGCGCCGGACAACGAACTGCGCCAGGCACAATATGCTGTCGATGCGGCGGAGCACGTGGGCAAGCGCGCGCGGCAGTCCCTGTCGCCGGCCTTTGTCGATGGCTACCGCCGCGCGCAGTTGGCCGCCTTCGACAGCCGCCACTTTGCCGAGGAACTGGGGCTGGATGCATGCGTGGTCGCCCTCTTCTGTGTCGAAGCGGAACCGGCGGCATGTCACCGCTCGCTGGTGGCGGAGCGGCTGGCGGCCGACCTGGGGCTGCCGGTGGAGCATCTGCTGCCCTGAAATCGATCATTTTGCCGATGCACTTTTGTCCGAAATGATGCATCATGCCGGGGAGAGTCAAACCCTCAGCTTCGCCCCGGGAGAGAACGATGAAAGTCCTGATTGTTGCCAAAACGAGAATGGGCGCCGGCGCCTGTGTCGGCGGGATCGCGCTGGAGGATGGGCGCAGCGTGCGCCTCATCGACGCGTATGCGGACGCGCACGCCGGTGGCGGCATGCACTATGCCGTCGGCGAGATCTGGGAGATCGAGACCGAAGCAGCCGAAATCGAGCCGCCGCACGTGGAGGATGTGCGGGTGCTGAGCAGCCGCCGCGCCGGCCGGCAGCGCGACGTGGCCGCGGTCATCGAGGCGCGCATGGCGCCGGTCGCCGGCAGCGTCGACGGCCCTTTTGAGGGGCACTTGCAGCGCGCGACAGGCGGTGCGCTCTACGTGAGTGACGCCGGCGGGCTGCCCGCTTTCAGCACCTGCTTCTGGCGCCCGGACCGCCCGCTGCGCCGTGTCGAGACCGAGCACCGCATCCGCTATGTTTACTCAGGCGATGAAGGGGAGTGCTCGTTTGTCTTTGTCGGCCTTCAGGAGCCGGTGGCGGAGATCCCGGCCGGTACGCTGCTGCGGCTGTCGCTGACGCGGCGCTGGCGCCCCGACAATCGGCCGGACTTCGAGCTGCGGTGCTACGCCCAACTATCGGGATGGATCGACCTGGCGCCGGACGGGCAGGCGGAGGATCACCCGGCTCTGCCGGACGCGGGCAGCGATGCCGCGGATCTCGACCAGGCGCGTCGACTGCTCAAGGATATCTTTGGCTACGACGAGTTTCGCCCGCTCCAGGAGGAGATCATCGCCGGCGTGCTGCGCGGCCAGGACACGCTCGCCATCATGCCCACGGGCAGCGGCAAGTCGGTCTGCTACCAGATCCCGGCGCTCCTGCTTGACGGCCCCACGGTGGTCGTGACACCGCTGATCTCGCTCATGCAGGACCAGGTCGACCAGTTGCGCCAGGTCGGCGTGGCGGCAGCCTACCTTAACAGCACGCTCGACTATCGCTCCTATGCCGAAACGGTCGCGGCCATTCGCCGCGGCGAGATCAAGCTGATCTACCTGGCGCCGGAGACGCTGCTGCGCCCGGAGACACTGGTGCTGCTCGAAGGGGTGCGGCCGGCCTGCATCGCCATCGACGAGGCGCACTGTATCTCTGAGTGGGGGCACGACTTCCGGCCTGAGTATCGCCAGTTGGTGAACGTGCGGCGGCGCTTTGCCGATGCGGTCTGCGTGGCGCTGACGGCCACTGCCACCCCGCGCGTGCAGGAGGACATCCAGCAGTCGCTCCACTTTGCGCGCAGCCAGACCTTTGTCGCCAGCTTCAACCGCCCCAACCTCCTGCTGGCCGTGCGCCCGCGCGACGACGGCGCCCGCCAGATCGTCGCCTTTCTGGCCGAGCACAAGGAAGAGTCGGGCATCGTCTACTGCAACACGCGCAAGCAGGTGGAGGAGCTGACCGCGCAACTGGCCGCGGCCGGTCTGCCGGTCGTCGCCTATCACGCCGGGCTGGAGGATGGCGTGCGCGCCGCTAACCAGCGCCGCTTTTTGGGCGAGGATGGCTGCATTGCCGTCGCCACGATTGCCTTTGGCATGGGTATCAACAAGCCGGACGTGCGTTTCGTCGTCCATCACAACCTGCCCAACAGCATCGAGCACTACTACCAGCAGATCGGCCGCGCCGGGCGTGACGGACTGCCGGCGCACTGCCTGCTGCTCTATCACCCCAAGGATCTGGGCACGCACTACTTCCACATCGAGGAAGGCGCGGCGACGGAACGCGCGGGGCGGTCGGCGCGCTTGCAGGCGATGGATCGCCTGGCGCGCACGCGCACGTGCCGTCGCACGCCACTGCTCGAGTATTTTGGCGAACAGCATGCAGCGGAGTCGTGCGGCGCGTGTGACAACTGCCAGGCGGGCAGCGACGACGCACCGGTGACGGACGTGACCATCGACGCACAGAAGTTTCTGTCGTGCGTAAAGCGTACGGGCGAGCGCTTTGGCGCCGGCTATATCGTCGACGTGCTGCGCGGATCGCGGCGGCGCGAAATTCTGGCGCGGCGCCACGATACACTCTCCACCTACGCCATCGGCAAGGAGCATGATGCGCACACGTGGCGGCGCCTGGCGCAGGAGTTCATGCTGCAAGGGCTGGTGGAGCAGGATCTCGAACATGGCATGTTGCGTGTGACCGCGGCCGGGTGGGACGTGATGAAGGGACAGGCAGTCCACGTGCCGGCGGAGGCGATTACCGGCCAGAGCACGGCGCGGGCGGCGGCCGCCACCACCTACGACGCCCGGCTCTTTGCCCGGCTGCGCATCCTGCGCCGGTCGCTTGCCGACGATCTGCACATCCCCGCCTATGCCGTCTTTCCCGACCGCACCCTTATGGACATGGCCTCCTACCTGCCGCAGAGTGCCGCCGATCTGCGCCGGATTCACGGCGTCGGCACGCGCAAGGAAGAGCAGTTTGGCGCGCGCTTCCTGGCCTGCATTCGCCAGTATTGCGAAGAGGAGGGCATCGATCCGGCCAGCGGACTGCGCTCTGAGACGCCGTCACGCGTGGAACGCCCGCCCGCCCGGCGCCGCTTCGAGGAGGTGGGGGAGATGTTTGCTGAGGGTCGAAGCGTCGAGGAAATTCAGAAATTCTTCGACGTGCAGCGGTCGACGGTGATCAATCACCTGGTGCACTACCAGGCAGCCGGCCATGCGCTCGACCCGGCGCGCATCCTGGCGCTGTCACAACTCGAGCCGGCGCTGCGCCAGCCGGCCTTGCGCCGCCTGGCTGCCACGACGGAAATGCAGCTCACCCCGATCTACGAAGAGTTCGGCGGGCTGGTGTCGTATGAAGAGTTGCACGTTTTGCGTCTGTACCTGCGCTGCCGCCGCGAGCTAGATGAGACAGCTATGTTCGAGCAGCCGGCGCCTTATGAGCCATAGTCCGGCAATCTAGCCTGCCTCCAGATCGACCGCCATGTGGTAATAGGGCAGTTGGTCCAACTCGTCGAATTCTTCGTCGTAGGTGGCAAAGCCGTGGCTCGTATAGAGGTTGATGGCGCGCTGGTTGTCGGTTACCACCATCAGGTAGACCTTTGACACGGCAACACCGCGTCCCCACGCCAGCAGCCTGCCCAGCATGCTCTTGCCGATTCCCTTGCCCTGCCAGCCTTCCGCAACGACGATGCCCAGATACGGTTGCTCCGACGTGAGGTTGGCCAGAAAAGCCCAGCCGACGATTGAATCGATGTTCCAGGCGAGCAGATCGATGCGGCCGCGAGGGTCAGTGAGGTTCTCGGCCGCGATTTGCCGGCACGCGGCGAGCGTGGTCCGGTCGCCCAGGGGACGAAAGGTGCGAATCGTCGTTGGCTGGAGACCATTGTAGAAATTGGCCAGCGCCTGGGCATCGGTTAGTCTGAGTGCCTGAAGTGTGTAGGACATTGTAAACTCGGAAATCAGTCCACGGTCAAGCTAATGCTTCACCGAACAAACACCACGAACACTGATGATGCCGCCGCTATTACGGCACAAACGACTGCAACGATCATCGCTAGGTTCTGTTTGCGAATATTGTCCACATGGCGCTGCTCTTCACGCTCTTCACTCGCTTTGCGCGAAACAAAATCCAACAAAGCAAATAGCTCTTCATTTGACAAACGTGTACTCGAATCTTGAGCATTTGGGTCAATGTAAGAGCGAAGCGAATACCGCAGAAGCAGGGAATAGCGGTAATGCCCGTCATATTGTTCTTTGGACTTCCGAAAGATTCCCCTGAAACTGTCAAGAACAATGGTGACGTCAGCTTCTTCGAGGTTCAAATAGTCTGCCAACCAAGTTGCAGTTGCGTTGTCGATAGTTTTTTGTATGTCGTCGAGTATCTTTGGCAGACCGCAAGATAGGTTACTAGCGCGATTATAGTTTCATAGTGATCAGTGTACTTCGGAGTCATGTTACATTCCTCGATTTGTCCATTCGTGAAGGTACTATTGACTTCAACTTGTTCAAGACAAAGCTTTCCACGAGTTATTTGTTCGTGCAAATTACGTCATGAATTTGTGCCGCCAACTTGCCCCGCTTTCTTCTGCTATGGAGCATTCGATGCAAGATGTTATTCGACCGCGCTGTATAGATGTCGCCCAATGAATGTGGTTTGCAGGACTTCCTACGAGACATAGCCCCGGCTAAGACTGTCCACCCGACCAGTGACAAACTCCCCTTTTTGATCAAAAATCATAGCGAACGTTCGCTTTTTTATTGGGGGCAACTCAATGGTCGACGAACCGCTGCGCAAAGGGGAACAGACACAGGCCCGCATCCTCGATGCGGCCTTTGCGCTCTTTATGGAGCAGGGCTATCACGGCACCTCCATGCGCCAGATCGTCGAGCGGGCCGGCATCACCATGGGCGGCGTCTACAACCACTTCGCCAGCAAGGAAGAGATCTGGAAAGCGGTCTTTTTTGAGCGCCATCCCTATCACGCCATCCTGCCCGTGCTGCGCGAGGCGGAAGGTGCGACGGCCGCCGACTACGTGCGCGACGCCGCGCGGCGGCTGGTCGGCGAGTTGAACAAGCAGCAAGATCTGCTGCATATCATGTTCATCGAATTGGTTGAGTTCAACGGCGCGCATATTCCGCAACTCTACGAACGTATCGCCCCGCAGCTACCGCAACTGAGCGCTGTGTTGAGCGCCAAAGCCGGTGCGTTGCGTGCGATCCCGCTGCCGCTCCTGGCGCGTTCGTTCCTGGGGTATTTCTTCTCGTTCTACATCACCGAGGCGTTGATGCCCCCGGCAGTGCGCAGCCTCATGGGCGATGCTTCGTTCGATGACTTCGTCGACATCTACCTGCATGGCATTCTGGCGGCTCCGGGGGCGGGCAGTGAGGAGTGAGCGGGTCGCGGTCATGTGGATCGACGCACTTCGTTTTTGTGAGAGGGAATGATTCCAGTGTGGAATCGGCTGAGCAGTCTCATTCGCAAAGAGTTCATCCAGATCATCCGCGACCCGCGCACGCTGGCCATGACCTTTATCATGCCCATTGTGATGATGTTCCTGCTGGGCTATGCGGCGACCAATGACGTGCGCAACATTGCCCTGGTTGTTCTTGACCAGGATCAGACGCCCGCCTCGCGCCGTCTTATCGATGCCTATCGCGTGGCGGACTACTTCACCATTGCGCAGCCCGTCGGCTCCGAGGATGAACTGCGCGATCTGATCGACCGCAATGTTGCACGCGCCGGGTTGATCATTCCGCCCGGCTACGGCCGCGACCTGGCCGGCTGGCAAAGCGCCGAGGTGGCCTTCATTCTCGACGGCTCCGACCCGACCGTGGCCAGTACGGCGCTGGCGGCGGCGCAACTCATCGGCCAGTCGCTCTCCACGCAGACGAGCATCGAGCGCATGGAAGCGCGCGGCCAGACGGTCATCACCCAGCAGCCCATCGACGTGCGCACGATCGTCTGGTTCAACCCGGGGCTGATCAGTTCGTACTACATGGTGCCGGCCATGATCGGCATCATCCTGCAATACCTGACGACCATGTTGACGGCGACCTCAATCGTGCGCGAGCGCGAGCGCGGCACAATCGAGCAGTTGATCGTCACGCCGCTGCGCTCCTGGGAATTGATCCTGGGTAAACTGATTCCCTACGTGTTGATCGCGTTCCTCAACACCATCGAAGTCCTGACGATCGGCGTGGTCCTGTTCCACGTGCCGATCAATGGCGACCTGCTCCTGCTGCTCACCCTGACCGCGCTCTTCCTGGTCACAACGCTGGGCATCGGCCTGTTGATCTCCAGCATCGCCAACACGCAGCAGGAGGCAATGCTGACGACGATGTTTACGTTGCTGCCCTCGATTTTTCTCTCCGGCTTTTTCTTTCCCCTGGCAGCGATGCCGATCTGGCTTCAGATAGTCAGCTATGCGATTCCGTTGCGCTACTTCCTGATCATCGTGCGCGGGATCGTGTTGAAGGGCGTCGGGCTGTCGGCGATCTGGCCGGAAGTCGTTGCGCTGGCGATTTTTGCGTTTGTGGTAATGTCGGCCGCCGTGAGGCGCTTCCGCAAGAGTTTGGACTGATTTCTGGGCCTCCAGTGAAGGGGCGCCCTCCCTGTGAGGCAATGTAGCGCGGAGCTGAATTCATGCACCCAAATCCACGTCGAATCCTACCTGTCCTCGGCATCCTGATCTTGCTGGGCCTGGCCGGCTACTATCTGGTCTGGCCGGCTATCAGCAAGGATGGCGCGCTGGTGGTCTCCGGCACAGTCGAGGCGACCGAAGTCCGACTTGCCTCGGAACTGGGCGGAGTCGTCGACGAAGTCTATGTGGCCGAAGGCGATCTTGTGGCCGCCAACCAGAACGTCGTGTCGGTACAGCCGAGCAACAGCACGCGCGGCTCCTCTCGCGAGCGCATCCGCACGCCGATCGCCGGCACCGTGCTCTACCGGTCGGTGGAACCGGGTGAATTTGCCTCACCGGGCGCGCCGCTCGTCACCGTGGCCGACCTCGACCGCCTGACGCTCACGGTTTACGTGCCCGAAGATCGCTACGGCCAGATCATGCTCGGCGCGAGCTACCCGGTGACGGTCGATTCCTATCCGGCTGAGGTGTTCACCGGTACGGTGAGCCATATCGCCGATCGCGCCGAGTTCACCCCGCGTAATGTGCAGACGACGGACAGCCGCAAGACCACCGTTTTTGCCATCAAGCTGGACCTGGCACAGAACGGCGGCAAGTTGAAGCCGGGCATGCCGGCGGATGTGAATCTTGGCGAGTAGAGAGTAGAGATTAGAGAATAGAGATTGGAGATTGGCTCGGACACGGTCATCCCTTGTGTCGTCGCCGAATCGCTCAATCTCCAATCTCCCAATCTCCATAGAATCGTATGCCTGACTATCTGATCGACGCCTGGGAATTACACAAGTCGTTTGGCGAAACTCGTGCCGTCGACGGCGTGAGCCTGAGCGTCGCTGCCGGTGAAATCTATGGTTTGGTCGGGCCGGATGGCGCGGGCAAGACGACGGTCATGCGGCTGCTTTGTGGCGCGCTCACGCTCGATGACGGCGACGTGGAGATTGGCGGTTACGACATCCGGCGCCAGGTCGAGCGGGCGCGCGAGCAGATCGGCTACCTGGCGCAGCGCTTTTCCCTCTACGAAGAACTGACCGTGCAGGAAAACCTGCGCTTCTTTGCCGAGGTGCGCGGCCTGCAGCCGGCGCAGTGGGCGCCGCGCAGCCGGGAGATCCTGGCGTTTGTCGGGCTGGAACCATTCCGCGATCGGCGCGCCGGGCAGCTCTCGGGTGGCATGAAGCAGAAACTCGGCCTGGCGCTGGCGCTCATCAACGAGCCGCGTGTCCTGCTGCTCGACGAGCCAACCACCGGCGTCGACCCGGTGACGCGCCAGGATTTCTGGCGGCTGATCCTGCCGCTGCTGCGCCGGGGCAACCTGGCCGTCCTGGTCAGCACGCCGTATATGGATGAGGCGCTGCGCTGCACGCGCATCGGCTTCATGCGCGGCGGGCGCATCATCAGCGAGGGGCCGCCCGCCGACCTGCGCCGCCGCCTCGATGGCCGGATCCTCGAACTGGCCGGTTCGCCCGACAAACTGCTTGTGGAGATGGCGCGCCGCGATCCCGGCGTGGAGACGGCCGAACGCTTCGGCAACCGCTTTCATCTGCGCGTGGCGCCAGGACAGGCCCAGGCCGTGCTGGCGCGGCTGGGGCCGGCGATCCAGGCGGCCGGCGGCACGGTGGAGGAATTGGCCATCATCGATCCGCAGTTGGAAGATGTCTTTATCGAACTGGCGGAGCACCAGGCATGAGCGCGGCATCGCTGGCGATCCACACCGAAGATCTCACGCGTCGCTTTGGCGATTTCGTGGCGGTCGACCACCTCAACCTCGACGTGCCGGCGGGACAGGTCTTGGGCTATCTCGGCCCCAACGGTTCAGGCAAAACGACGACCATCCGCATGTTGCTGGGGCTGCTCCACCCCAGCGAGGGGCGCGCCGAAGTCCTGGGACTGGACGTGGCGACGCAGCCGGACGCCGTGCGCGCCCGCACGGGCTACATGTCGCAGAAGTTTGCGCTCTACGGTGAGTTGACGGTGCTGGAAAACCTGACCTTCTACGCCGGCGTCTATGGCGTCAAGGAGATGGCACGCGTGCGCGAGATGCTCGAGAGCCTCGGTCTGGGCGAGGTGCGCAACCAGCGCGTGCACAACCTCTCCACCGGCTGGCGGCAGCGGCTCGCCCTGGCGACAGCGATCATCCACCGGCCCGGCCTGCTCTTTCTCGACGAACCGACCAGCGGCGTCGATCCCGTAGCGCGCCGCGCCTTCTGGGATCTCATCTACGACCTGTCGGCTCAGGGCATTACCATCATGGTTTCGACCCACTACATGGACGAAGCTGAGTATTGCACGACGGTCGGCATCATGCGCGCCGGCAAGCTGCTGGCACTGGATGCGCCGGACAAGCTCAAGCGGGCGCTGCCGGGGCAGGTTTGGGAAGTGCATGCCGACCCCATGCTCGACGCGCTCGACTTCCTGGAGGCGCAGCCGTTCGTCCTACGTGCGGCGCTGGCGGGCGATCACCTGCGCGTGGTGACGCCGAATGGGTTTGACGCCGCCACGCTGCGTGCGGCGCTGGCCGCCCAGTCGATCCGCATCTCCACACTAGCCACTGGCGCCCCCTCGATGGAAGATGTCTTCATGACGTTGTCGCAGGGCGCCGAGCCTGAACCCTGACCAAGCCCACCCCGCAACAGAGAGACGCCGCGCCGTTCGTTTTCCCCAAAGGTTGCCTGCCTGGGTTAAGGCAGGTTAATGTATTTGTCAATTGGCACCAAAGAAGCGTTTGGGGATAATTGTCCATCAAAGTGACATATGTCATGTTGAGGCCGGCTGCTTGGAGTGATAATCTCAAGTAGGAATTTGCCCGAGCGATTTGGCCCGTCCTTGAACACCGCCCCGGTAGAAAGCGGAGTTGACCGTTGTCCGAGATCCGTGTGATGGTGGTGGACGATCATCCGATGTTGCGGTTTGGCATCTCTGCCCTGGTGGATGCCGAACCTGACATGGTTGTGGTTGGTGAAGCAAGTGACGGCGAAGAAGCAGTTCGCCTTGCAGCGGAGACGAGGCCTGACGTTATCTTGATGGACATCGTGATGCCGATGATGGATGGCATTGCGGCTACGCAGCACATCATCGAGGCGCAGCCGGACATTGCCATCCTGATCTTGACCGTCCTGGACGACGACTCGGTATTCGATGCCATGCGCGCCGGCGCTCGCGGCTACCAGAGCAAGGTTGCCACGGGCAAAGAAACATTGCGTGCCATTCGGGCAATTGCTGAAGGGGAAGCGATTTTCAGCCCCGGCGCCGCATACAAGTTGCTCCGCTACTTCAAACCGGAACAGCGCGTCGAGGCAAGCAATGCCTTTCCAGAACTCACAGACCGCGAGCGCGCGATTCTCGACCTCATCGCGCGCGGCTATCCCAATTCCGAAATTGCCAATCGGCTCAAGCTCAGCCCCAAGACTGTACGCAATCGCGTCTCCATCATCTTCTCCAAGATGCGGGTGAAGAGCCGTTATGAGGCGATGATTGAGGCGCAAAAGGCTGGACTGGGTCTCGAGTAGAACGGCCGCCCCTGCCGTTCAGGAGGGTTGCGGCACTTTGCGATAGACCAGGCGCGGCAGATCCCAGGGATTGCGTTGCAGATACGACCCAATCGGCGGTGTCTCAATGGATTGGCTGCGCACCTCTTTGGGCGATTCCGGCCACTCGAAGGGCAGGTTGACGACAGCGCCCGGCGCGTCGATCGCTGCCAGCGCGTCCAGCGTGGCGCGCAAGACAGCCATCTGCCCGGCCGCATCGCCCGGCTGGCCGAAGGTGCGACCGCAGGGATACTCGATCGCCGCCACGCGCGGCACGCTCAGCGATGCCGTCAGGTCGGCGATCGGTGACAGAATGATGGTGGTGAAGCCCGCCGCCTCGATCTCGCGTTGCACCAGTCCCACGGACCAGCAGCAGACCGGTCAGGCAGGCGCCAGCAGCACGACGTCGACGCCGTCCTCCCTGAGATGGCCGATGATGGCTGGCGCCGTCTCGTGTATCAACTCCTCCGGCTCCAGGATATAGCCCATGATGGAGTAGTGACGCGGCGCCGCCTGGCCAATGATGCCCGTCTGCGCCTGCTGGCCATGTATCTCAAGTGGTTGAAATTAGAGAGAGGGCGGTCCTCCTGGTAAGGTGACGGTGACAAAACCAAACCGAACCAGAAAGGACAGCCCAAATGGCAAGGATAGCGAGAGAGTGCAGCGGCGTCAAAGTGAACGAAGTGTTGGCAAAGACGGTGGCGGAGGTGCGTGCCGAGGTAAGCGAGCGGTTGGGGCGGGAGTTGGGGCAGGCGCTGGAAACGGAAATCGATCTGATGCTGGGTCGTGAGGCGTATGTGCGGCGCGAGAAAGTGGCGAGTTGGGTGGAGACCGAGGGGGGCTGCCAGAGATGTAAGAGCCGTCAGAGTCGGCGGTTCAGCCGGAATGGGCGGCGACGGCGCAGGTTGCTGACGTGCTGGGACGAAGTCACCTTGTGGCAGCAACGGTTGGTGTGCGAGTGCGGCGGGAGCGTGCGGCTTGAGTTGGCGGGCTGGCTGCGCCCCTACCAGCGGATCGGCGAGGATGTGGACGAGCAGATTCGGCGCTGGGGTGCCTTGCGCATCAGCCTGCGTGAGATGCAGGAGGAATTGGCGCATCTCCACATCAGCCCGCTGGCCTTGAGCACCTTGAATCGGCGCTTGCATCAGGTGCGCGAGACTGCCGCTGCCGATAGGCCGTTGACGGTGCCACCCGTGCTGCAAGTGGATGCCATCTGGGTGACCCAACTGCTCCCGACGGGAGGCCACCGCCTCGACCGGAAAGGGCGCCGCCGACCAGTCAAGCGCCGTATCAAGCGCCCGATTTTCATTGCACTGGGCGTCTGGCCAGAGACAGAGTACGCCGAAGTCATTGCCTGGCGTTTGGCCGACAAGGAGGATGAAGGTGACTGGCTGGCTTTTCTCAGTGAACTGGAAGCGCTGGGCGTCCGGGGCGAAAATGGCCTCGAACTCGTCATCCACGATGGCGGATCCGGTCTCTGTGCGGCACTCAACACCATCTACTTTGGCGCCACCGAGAACGTTGCCTCTTTCACAAGCTCCGCAATATCAGCCATGCCATTCGCATTGACGACGACCAGCTCTCCGCCAAAGAAAAACGCCGCCGCCGCACTGCGATCTTGCGCGACTTCCGTCACATCTGGGATGCCAAACAGCTCACTACCGTGCTCCAACGCTTTCGCTCAGTTGTCCGCCGCTATCGCACCACGCAACCAGCAGCCGTCCGTTGTCTGCGCTCCGACTTCCGTGCCACCATCGCCTATTTCACTGTGCTCCAACGCCATCCAGACTGGAACCGCCGTTTCCTGCGCACCACCAGTTGGCTCGAGCGCTTCAACCGTTATCTGCGGCGCAGGGTTCGTGCCGCCGCTGCCTATCATTCCGATGCAGGCCTCTGCTCTATGGTTGCTCACGAAGTCAGTGCCTTCAAGCCCACCAATGCACATACCAGAATTTCAACCACTTAAGATACACAACCCGACCGGGTGCCGCAGGGCAGGCCGGCCTGGCCGGTGCTTTGCCCCCCAATGCGCACGGAACGGGCAGGGACTGCGACGGCAGCCATCCGGCCGCCGCACGCGCGCGCCAATCCGTGCTACTGCTTTGTGCCCCTTCGTGTGCTTTGCGGCTCTGGGGTTCGCTGCCGGCAGCTTCACGGAGCATGGCGGTGCGGCGCCACGCGCCAAAGCGTGTTGACGCGCCGGCTGCCTTCCGCTACCATCCTCTCTATCGACCAGCCTCCCCCATACACCCGTGCGAGCGTCCACCATGCGCGACCAGCTTCTCGCCATCGACAACGGCACGCAGAGCGTGCGCGCCCTGCTCTTCGATCTTCAGGGCAATCTGTTGGCCAAATCGCAGGTGCACATCGAGCCCTATTTTGCGCGCCGGCCCGGCTGGGCCGAGCAGAACCCGGAGTACTACTGGAGCGCGCTCTGCCAGGCGTGCCAGGGGCTGTGGGCCAAACCCGGCGTCGACAAGGCAGCCATCGCCGGCGTGGCCTTGACCACCCAGCGCGCCACCGTGATCAACGTCGACCGCCAGGGGCGTCCGCTGCGCCCGGCCATCGTCTGGCTCGACCAGCGGCGCACGCCCGGCCAACCGCCGCTGGGCGGGCCGTGGGGGCTGGCCTTCAAGCTCGCCCGCATGGCGGAGACCATCGCCTACATCCAGGCCGAGGCGGAGGCCAACTGGATCCGCACCAACGAGCCGGAGATCTGGGCCGAGACCTACAAGTACCTCTACCTCTCCGGCTATCTCACCTTCAAGCTCACCGGCCGCTTCGCCGACTCGGTGGGCTGCCAGGTGGGCTTCATGCCCTTCGATTACAAGAAGCTGCGCTGGGCATCGCACTGGGACTGGAAGTGGCGCGCCGTGCCCATGAACCCGGAGATCCTGGCCGACCTGGTGCCGCCCGCGCAGAGCATCAGCGCGATCAGCGGCGAGGCGGCTGCGGCAACGGGGATCCCCAAGGGGCTGCCGTTGATTGCGGCCGCGGCGGACAAGGCGTGCGAGGTCATCGGCGCCGGCGCGCTGGAACCGCACATCGGCTGCATCAGCTATGGCACCACCGCCACGATCACCACGACACAAACGCGCTACATCGAGCCGATCCCGCTCATCCCGCCCTACCCGGCTGCGATCCCGCACGCCTACAACCTTGAAGTGCAGATCTACCGCGGCTTCTGGATGGTGAGCTGGTTCAAGACGGAGTTCGGCCAGCGCGAGCTACAGCTTGCCGAGGCACAGGGCGTGGCGCCGGAGAAGCTGCTCGACGATCTCGTCGCCGATGTG
The DNA here is from genome assembly GCA_020634815.1 of Caldilineaceae bacterium. Taxonomy (GTDB): domain Bacteria; phylum Chloroflexota; class Anaerolineae; order Caldilineales; family Caldilineaceae; genus Caldilinea. Next base: position 183,939 of record JACKBA010000002.1, read on the forward strand.
CCGCCGGGCTGCGACGGGCTCATGCTCCAGCCCTACTGGTCGCCGGGGCTCAAGGTGCCGGGGCCGGAGGCCATGGGTGCGGTCATCGGCTTCACCGACGTGCACACGCGCGCCCATCTCTACCGGGCGATCCTGGAGGGGCTGGCCTACGGGCTGCGCGAGGGCAAGGAGCGGCTGGAGCAGCGCGCCGGCACGCCCATCACCGAGCTGCGCATTGCCGGCGGCGGCTCGCAGAGCGACGCGGCCATGCAACTCACCGCGGACATCTTCGGCCTGCCCGCCGCGCGCCCGCACGTCTACGAAACGTCGGGGCTGGGCGCGGCCATGGATGCCGCGGTCGGGCTCAAGCTGCATCCCGACTTCGCCACGGCCGTGCGTGAAATGACCCGCGCCGGCCAGGTCTTCGAACCCAACCACCGCACGCACGTCATGTACGACGACCTCTACCGCCGCATCTACCTCAAACTCTACGAGCGGTTGAAGCCGTTCTATAAGGAGATTCGGGAGATTGTGTGGGGAGATGAGGGGGAGTGAACAAGATGACAAGATGACAAGATGAGGGGTGAGGATGACTTTCAGGATGAGGGAATGGCAGGATGACAAGATACAGCAAAGATGAGGGTAACAAGGTGCTGCTTCAGGACAATTATTGATGTAGGCTGACCATTGACCATTCTTTCATCCCTCATCCTCTATCACTCCCTTCCTCCTCCACCAAATCCCCGCCACCTCACCAACTGCGCGATACCGCCATTCCACGGGATCCTGCGCAGGCGAACTGGCTGACGCGACGCCGGTCACCGTGAAGCGGTCGCCTTCGTGCACGTACGGGCGCTTCCGGCGTGCTGCGCACGGTGGCTGCGCACCAGCTCGGCCAGCCTGGGTGGCGGGTCTATGAGGTAGATGCTGTCCCCACCTGCCAGCCACTGACGACACCGCGGAAAGTGACCAGCCGCCCTTCCAGCGCCTCGCCGATGTCGCTTGCCGCACCGGCAGCGGCGCTGGAGCGGTGCCGCCCTCGATGCGCCAGATCTGCTCCGCGTGTCGAGTACCGGCTCCATCTCGCCGCGGAAGGTCGAAGCGCCACTTGCAACCTTTGTTGCTCGGCCTCCAGCGGCAGGTACTCACCGCGCCGCAAATTAGACGTTGACGCCGATGCCCGCCGTCACGCCGTCGCCAGTGATGTCGACCACGTAATCTTTCTGCTGCCATCGAGGCCCAGCAGCGCCGACCAGCGCAACTCGACCCAATCCAGCCCCGCCAGCGGACGGCCCAGAGCGATGGAGCCAAGGCGCGCGCCGCAAACCTGGCCGTGCGTCGGTTCGAGCGTGGAAGGCGGCCGGCGGGCTGGCCGGGCGCTCCACGTCGGGCGTCGGCGGCGGCAGCCAGGCTGGCATAAAGTCGTTCTCGCCGGTGTTGGTGGCCCGGCCCGGCGTGGCGTCAGCGTTCCACACTGCCCATGCCGCCGTCGGGCAGCCGCGATAGAGCTGCGCCGCAGGGTGAGATTGGCATCCCAGGCAATGCAGTCGCGCTCGACGCCATCCGGGGTCGAGCAGGCGCCTACGCCGCCGTCGTTGCGGGCTCAGGCGGATTGGCCTTGCGCGCTTAGAACCCGCTCGCCCGCGCCGATGAAGCGCCCCGCGCCAAAAGGTCATGAGTGCGCGGTCGCCGGATCTTCGCCGTCGAGCAACTGCCAGCCGGTGATTGAGCAGAATCAGGTCAGCGTTGGGGGTTGCTGGGGATTCGACGTACTCGTCCTCGCTGTCGACGATGCCGTCGCAGTTTACGCTGATCGGCGCTGCGCGAAGCGCAGAGCGGCGGCACCTCGTTGAGCACGGGCATCCCGCCGGCATAACGCACGAAGAAGGGCGCAGTCACGGCAAAGTCGCCGCCGTCGAACACGTGGCCGCAGCGAATCGCGCCAGGCAGTGATCGTCACCGTCCAGCAGCCCTCGGCCGGGGAATATCGAGGCGATGGGTTGAGCCGGCCATCTGCCAGATCGCCAACCGGCTACATCGCCGCTGGTCCTCGTAATGGATGTGCACCGTGACGGCGTTGGCCGCTCGAGCCACTCGCCCATCCAGCGCAGCTGTGCCGGCCTCCTCCTCCGCCAGCATGGTCAACCATGCCCGGTGACGAAATACCCAATACTCAGGCGTAAATTACGCTGCAGGCCGCGTCTCGTCGGTCATGGCTTTGGCCAATGGCGCAGCGCAAAGACAAGCTTGGGCAGATCCAGTTATGTGCCGGCAGGCGGGCAGGAACGCCGCCGGATCGCCAGGCGTGAACCAGGCGTTGAGGGGCTGGATGGCGGGTGTACTTGCGCCCATCTGGCAGCGGCGCCACGGGCATATACTCGATCAAAACTTTACCATACCACAGCGCCGCTATTGCCGGCCAGGCCTGCGCCTCCAGCGCAACCTGCGAGCGGTCGGCAGGCGGGTTACTGGGCACACGACAGCCTCGCCGTCGCCATCCGTCCAACGCCAGGCAGCGAGCCTGCGCGCATCCGCCGCGGTGACGGCTTGCGCCGACAGGATCAGCAGGCTGCCAGAATTAGAGCCCCTCGCGCGGCAGCCGCGAAGCACGTAATGTGGGGCGGCGCGGTGTAGCCGTCGCTGATTGCTCGCCCGAGCGATCCCCACACCGCCTGATAGCCGCGCTCCGAGCCAGACCGGCTCCCGCGAGAGCCAGCGCTTGAGCTGCAGCGCTCGAAGGCTCCGGCGATACGGCCACGCGGTGCGACAGCGCGTCCGACGTCGTGGCCATATCCGCACCAGAACGCGATTGCAGCGAAAGGCTGGCCGGCGGGTCGAAGGCCGTCGAGGATAAAGATAATGAAGCGCGCCGTTGCCCGCCGACCGGCGTCAGGTCGAGCAGCACACCTCTGTCGCCGCCGTCGTTGAGCGCCAGCTTACCCTTGCCCAGCCAGGTCACTGCCGCTGAGATCCAGGCGCGTCGCGTCGCTTCAAATTCGGCAGCATCAGGCAGGCGGCCAAAGCGGGCGACGAAGCCGGCTGCGTTGCGCGCCAGCATAGAAGCGCGCCACCGCCTTCTACCCGTCGCACCGTCGGGCGGCAGGTACATGCCCTCGCGCTGTCGCCCGGCGCCTCGGCGACCGCCCGCAACAGCCGGTCCTCGCGGGACGTGCTTCCGACGTTAATAGCGCGACAAATTCGGCGTCGCTACCCTGGGCATGAGGCCTCTTCGATGCAGCGGCGTGCCACCGAGGCGCGTTTCCCAGGCAGCAGGCAGCGCCGTCGACGAACTGACGGATTTGCGCCAGTGCGGGCGTCACCACCATGGGAAGAGGCCGGGCGGCGGCGTGTCGTCGTCAGCACGGGCGCGTTACACCAGTTCGGGCGTGACCGTGGGCAGTGGGGTGACGCCGTAGCCAGCGCCGGGGCTGCCCGCACTTGTCGCCGTGCTGGCTGTCAGGTTGTGGCCCGCAACCCATATGTCGCCGCTGCCAGTCGGCGCGTTCCAGGCTGGCGCCGGCGCGTATTGCAGCCAGCGTGCAGCGCTGCGCCCCACGCCACCGTGTCCAGCAACGGGTCGGCGCTGCACCGGCGCCAGGCAGCCAAAACTGAGGAGCCCGCCGTGTTACGCGCTGATGCGACTGGCGTATTGGTAGTGCGACGGCGCTGTAGCCGGCAGGCGAAGCGGCATCGCCGCGCGTCAGCACGAAGGTGACACCAGGCGCAATCGACGGTCGTCACGGCGATCATTGGCTGCATAACCCGCCGCCGTCGACCAGCCGCCAGCCGCAGGTTGACGGCCATCGTGTCGTGTTGGCGACTTCGATGAACTCGCCAACTGCGTCGCCGACAGCCGGATCGACCATGACCTCGCTCAGGCGGATGCGCGGCGGCGAGCCGACCGGCGTCGTGGGTGTGGCCGTCAGCGTGGCCGTAGGGGTGACCGTGGGCAGCGCAGTTGCAGCCGGTGTTGCCGTGGCAGGCGTTCCGCGATAGAGCGAGCCGGGACTGCCCTTGTCGCCATGGGCGGTGGTCCAGGGCTGGGTTGCGTGGGTCCAGGAGGCGCCGGCGAAGTCGATGCGCTCAAAGCTGACACCGGGGCGGACAGCGATGGCGCCGCTGCCCCATGTCAGCGCGTCGATGGGCGGGGAATCGAGTGGGGCGCCCGGCGAGCGCAGCGCCAGCCCGCCGCTAGTGTTGGCGAATTGCAGGCTGGCGTAGCGGTAGTTCGACGCGACGTAGCCGGCCAGCGTCGTTGCGTCGCCGCGCGTCAGCACAAGGATCGCGCCTGGCGCGATCCAGAGATCGGCGGCGATCACATGCGTACGCCCGCCGCCGTCGGTGAGTTGATAGCCGCGCAAATTGGCGGATGCATCGCCAGTATTGGCCACCTCCAAGAACTCGCCGACCGTGTCGTCGACCGCCGCCGGATCGACCATGATTTCGCTGAGGCGGATGAGGGGCGTGCCTGTGCTCGTGGCGGTCGGCGCCGGTGTAACGGTCGGCGTGGGGGACGGCGCCGGGGTTGCACTGGGAAGCCCGGTAGCGGTTTCGGCGGGCGTTGGCGTATCGGATGGCGCAGCGGGCAGCGTCGCCGTCGGCTCCGGTGTGGCGGTCTCCGGCTCGGTGGGGACCGGCGTGTCGGGCAGAGTTGGTGTCGGGGTGGATGTTTCAGTCGGTGTCGCTTCGGCAGTGTCGGTGGGTGTCTCGGTTTCCGTGGCAGTGGCACTGGCTGTCGGGCTGGGCAATTCGGTCGGCGTCTCCGTTGGTGAAGGGGTTGCGGTTTCCGTTTCCGTTGGCGTCGGGGTGGGTGTCTCCGTTTCCGTCTGTACGGGCGTCGCGGTTTCAGTCGGCGTGTCGGTCGGCGTGGGCGTTTCGGTCGGAGGCGGTGGCGCGCAGGGATTGGCTGGCGCGCTACTGTTGCGGGGCGCCGGATTGCCGCGCGCAAAGTCGGTGCTATTGTTGTCGGTGTCGGTGCAGCCGCCCGCCTGGCGCAGCAGGGCGCTGGTGTTGGAGCCGGACGCCGACGGCGCGGTCTCGTATTCGTTGGCGCTGCTGCCATAGCCGAGCAGGTCGAGCACGTGGTCGCCGGCGCGGACACGCACCTTGCCCTTGTCCGCTGCGATGTTGAGGCTGAAGCTCTTGTCCGGCGCCGGCAGCGCTGCCCCTACGGCGCCGCCGTCCAGTTGAATGAGGAAGTAGCTGTACGGTTGAAGCGAATACCCGTCGAGTGCTATGCTCTGCCAACTGCTCGAAGTCGACGACGCGTATTCCGCACTCATGCCGTCCAGCGACACAGCCTGACCCGTAGCGTTGAAGAGTTCGATGAAGTCCGATGCCAACGGCGCGCCCGAATTGCCCCCGCCGCCGTATACCTGGCTGACGCAGACCGTACAGGATGAGGATTGAGCGACGGTGACGGCAGCAGTTGCGCCGAGCGTTGCCAGCAGCCAGAACGCCAGCCATCCGGCGGCGAACCAGAAATGAAGGCGTGCATGTGCCGGCTTCGGTTTGGCGGGCGCGCGATCCACAGACATTGCCGTTTCCCTCGGGGATGGCGTCGGGCCGGACGCCAGGCCTGGACAACGATGTTCTAGGTTGATTTGCTGTTTGGTGGACTACTTGCGGCGTCTGGCAACGGAGTTAGTGGCACGCCGCGTAGTTGTAGGGATCATACCCCACCTTGCGACGCAGAACATCGGTCACTTGTCGCAAGCGCGCAATGCTGCGTGCTGCCGGGAGCGCTGGGCGGGGAGGGAGAGGATTACATGCCGCGTTGGGCCGGCGTTGCGCGATCGCCGTCTTCGGTCAGGGCAAAGACCAGACGCAAGCCCTGATCGCCGATGCGTTGCGGGCGAATCTCGCTACCGTGTGCACGCACGACGGCATCGGCGAGGGCCAGTCGCAAGCGGGTCGTTTCGTTGGCCTGGCTGCGCACATCTTCGTCGCCAAAGAAGAGCTTGAGCGTCGTCGCGATATCTTCAGGGCGCGCGCCTTCGTAAAAGTCAGCGATCTCGATGAGGGCGCCGTTACGCGTGGGATACGCGTTCATGCGCACGCTCCCACCCTTGGGGACCCGATGGATCGCGTCGCTCACCAGGTTATTCATGACACGTGTCATCTGGCGCATATCGATGGCAACGATCGGCACTTCGGCCGCACACCGGCTGGTCAGCGCCACCTTCTTCTGCTGCGCCTCCTGTGAAAGCCCGGCCACCGTCATGTCGAACAGGTCGCCGATGTGGGTGGGCACGCGCTCGAGCCGGATGCCGTTCGTGTCCAGTTGCGCCATGTCGTAGAGATCATCGACGAGGTCGGAGAGCGCGTTGATGTCGCGCTTGGCGATGCGTAGATAGCGCTCGAGCATTGCCGGATCGCTGACCAGTCCCTCGGTGATGCTCTCGACCATCGTGCGCGTGGACATGAGCGGCACGCGCAGATCATAGCCGATCCAGGCCATCAGATCGCGACGCAACTGGTCGAGCTGGTGTTCTTTGCGCGCCGCCGCCTCCAGCTTGGAGGCCATGGCATTGAAGACCGAGGCCAACTGCGACAATTCGTCGTTGTCGTCGATCTCGACGCGCACGTGATAGCGTCCCATGGCAAGCAACTCAGCCGCCCCGCTGAGCGATTCCAGCTTCTCGGTGAGCGCAGCCGACTGCATGTAGCCGATGGACGCCACGACACCGGCCGCAAAGAGCATGACAATTGCGACCAGGATGACATCGTAGGGGTTGATGAAGAGAAGCTGCGCCACGATCCATACGATCACGAGAATGAGTCCGGCAGCCAGCAGGTACGCCGCCAGGACGACTGTCCCAACACGCGGCACGCGGTAAATCCAACGTTTGCGATAGGCCAGAAAGCCGATGACACCGACGACGGCGATGGCCCCGCCCAGGACTGCGGCCATGATTTGCAGGTCGGTCTGGGTGGGCGCGGCAAAAACCCAGAAGAAGCCGACCGTCGCCAGGTAGAGCGAGAGGAGGGCCACGACGAACCACATGAACGGCGTGACAGAGCGCCGCACGGGGTAGACTATCATGAGAGGTCACTCCGATCCGTACTGATGGAGCTTACGCAACTGTATGCTTTTCACACTAGTCAAGTTATACCGCATTCTGGGCACAGCGTAAAGTGGTAGACCGCCATCATCGGGAATTCGATATTTCATGCTTTTGCCCATTGCCAAGCGAGCAGTGATTCTTTCATGATATAGATCGCAGCACCGATGACACAACTTTGGAGCACAGCGACAGCAAGGGTACAGGTGAAAGGAAGCTCATGGCCGCTCACTATTCCAGTGCAGATACTCGCCGGCGTACTGTGCTCGTGGCGGTTGTCAACAATGCAACCGACCTGCAACACGCCGCCGATGACGGTTGGTATCGCATCCCGCAGCGCCGCGCCCCTCGACGCATCGGAGCCGACTATCTGGCGTTCTACCAGACCGGCGCGTTTCGGGAACAGGCCGAAGCGCAGACAATCACCTACTATGCGCCCACACGCCGCTACCGGCTTATGACACGGGCCGAACTGCTGCCAGCCGAAGTCGACCACCCACGCGCCGCAGATTACTATTATCGCATAGAAATCGGCCCGCTACAGCGGCTTGAACGCCCAATCCCATCAGGTACTTTCCGCCGATTGACGTTCATCCACACGACATTGGACCGGCTCCTGCGTGCCGAGGATGTGAAAGATCTCTTTCAGACCGACGATCCCTTCGAGCAACTGTGGAGCGCGCTGCGCGAGCACAACCTGCGCCCGCTACGCAATCGGCTGGTCGGCGACTATCCGGCCGACATCACGCTGCGTGCGCGCCGCGGCTATCTCGGCATCGACTGTGCCGACGAAACGACAGCCCGCGAGACCTGCCCGTCACGCGCTACCGAGTCTTGGGAATTTCTGCGGTTGTCGCCGGGGCAGATCGCGGGCGACCTGGACGGTTGCTTGCGGCAGATCGGGGCGGCGTTGATCCGGCTTGGCGGCTCCGTCCTCAACGCAACCGTGGCAGAGAAGACGTAGACACGACGCCACCCACGCGAACTGACCGTTACGGATTCGGCGAAACTGCGTCAACGAATGAAAAGGTTGACAGGCAAACTCATGGCAAACCTGGAGTCAATATCCATGCTACTGCGAACTCATCGGCGAACGCTGCTGTTCGGCTTCCTCTTTCTGGCCGTCATGCTGCTTGCGATGGCCGGAAACCAGGCGCAACTCCACGCGCAGAGCAGCGCGCCCGGCGAGACCATTCCGCCAGATCCCTACAAGCTATTCCTGTCACTCATTGCTTACAACGGCGGTCAGACCATCCCGCCGCAGCAGCCGCTCGTCTATAGCAGCCTGAGCATTGAGGGCGCGCCAACCGACCGCCCGGCCGAAGTTCATCCGGATCTCAACCTGGCCATACGCAGCTACGCAGTTACCTCCGGCCATCTGGGGCTGGTCAACTATGGCGGCGACACCGACCCGCTGGCGCCGCAGATCGACGGCATGTTCGGCCCGCCGCGCTTGCCGGGCTTCAAGACGCTCTTCCAGGTCTACGACTGGGATTGGGCCTGCAATCCGCCGGACGGCTGTCGCGGCGCGCTGATCTCGGATTATCCCGTCACGCTGCTGGAAATGACGACGACGCCCGGCGAGACCATCAGCATCCCGCGCCGCGATCCGCAGATCGACGCGGCGGGCTACCGGGCGCTGGTGCTCTACGCGTCCGAACGGCGCCTGACCATCACCTACACGCGGCGTGATTCGGCCGCGGTCGGCTATCTCATTCACCTGGAGGATTTCGACGTCAACCCCGGCCTGGTTGCACTCTATCGCCAGCTCGACGCGGCCGGGCGGGCGCGCCTGCCTGCGCTGCGCAACGGCGAGATCGTCGGCGTGGCCGACGGCGGCGCCGTCAAGATCGCCACGCGCGACACCGGCCGCTTCCTCGACCCGCGCACCTGCAAGGATTGGTGGAACGGCTACCTGGATCAGTGCACCGTCCAGTTGCGCCGCCCGCCCAAGTGATACTGGCAACGCGGCCAGCCCACACCATCAACAATGGGTCGGGCACTCGGTTGACCATTAACCGTTGCCCATTGACAATTGACAATTATTCCCCCGCCACCCCCAATTCCGCCGCGATCCCCTGCATGGCCGTGAGCACGCGCTGTACATGCTCGTCAAAGGGCACGCCCAGTTCCTCGATGAAGACCATGTTTTCGTGGCGATCGATAGCGGCGGTGAAGGCTTTGTCCTTCCACTTCTTCTTGACCGACTTCAGCTCGACATTCCGTAGATCGCGATCCGGGCGCACATAGGCGCAGGCCTGGATCAGCCCGGTCAGCTCGTCGCACGCCAGCAGCGCCTTGTCGAGCAGCGACTCGCGCGGCACGCCGAGAAAGGTGGCGTGCGCCTCGACCGCGTGGATCAGTTCGGGCGGATAGCCGCGCTCGCGGAAGAGACGCAATTCTGTGCGCGGGTGGCCGTTCTCCCGATCCTCCATGTCGGCAAAGCGCTCGTAGTCGAGATCGTGGAGCAGACCGGTGATGCCCCACAACTCTTCGTCCTCGCCAAAGTAGTCGGCATAGGCGCGCAGCGATGCTTCAACCGCCAGCATGTGCCGGCGCAGGCTCTCCGACTGCACCCACTCGCAGAGCAGGGCATAGGCTTCATCGCGGGATGGTAGTGACATGAGCTGTCCTTTCTGGTGGGCAGACCGTTCGACGCGCTGGCGAAAGCGCCGGTCCGCCGCTCACAATTGACCATTGACAATCGACAATTATACAATCTCCCCATGCGCATCGTAACGTACAACATCCATGGCTGGCGAACGGCGGACGGCAAACCCAATCTCGACGGCGTCGCGGAGACGCTGCAGGCGACCGTCGGCGACATCATCGGGCTCAACGAGGTCTACTATCCGCGCGTGATCGCGGGCGACAGCCGACCGGCGCTGGAAGCGCTGGCACAGCGGCTGGGCATGCACTTCGTCTTTGGTCCCTGCCTGCGCTGGCCCGCCGAGCAGAACATGCCCGCCGACGCCTACGGCAATGCCTTGCTGAGCCGCTGGCCCATCATCGCCAGTTCGGCCCATCACCTGACCTCCAAGGAGGAAGACAAGGAGGCGGTGCTGGCCGGCAAGGAGCAGCGCGGACTGCTGGAAGGTCGCATCCTGCTGCCGGATGGGCAGACCTTCACCGTCTACGTCACGCACCTGGACCACACCAGCGAAACCGCACGCATGGTGCAACTGCGTATCGCGCGGACGTGGCTCGTGCGCGACCGCAACCGCCCGCACCTGGTCATGGGCGACTTCAACGCCGTGAGCCGGTGGGAGTGGCCCGACGAGAAGCTCGAAGAACTGCGCGATCGACCGACGCGCCAGGGCGGCAATCTGGCTGGCGACGGCAGCGGCCCGCAGGTCGTCGCCGCCATGGAGAAGGCCGGTTACGTCGACCTCTACCGCACGCTTGGCGAACCCGGCGCGGTCACCTTCCCCACCGACGACTGGCGGATTCGCATCGACTACCTCTTTGCCTCCCAGGCATTGGCGCCGGCGGTGACGAACTGCGCGATCTGGACGGCTGCCGACGGCGTCTCCGACCACCGCCCCGTGCTGGCCGACCTGGTAGACGGCAGCTACAGCCCACAATTCGCGGTGCCGTAAGATGGATCTCTTCGAGCAGGCCCACCAGGAACGCATGGAGCGCGACGCCCCGCTGGCGGCACGCATGCGCCCGCGCACGCTCGACGAGTATGCCGGCCAGCAGCACATCGTCGGGCCGGGGCGCCTGCTGCGCCGCGCCATCGAGGCGGACCAGCTTTCCAGCCTCATCTTCTATGGCCCGCCAGGCACGGGCAAGACGACGCTGGCGCGCGTCATCGCCAACACGACGCGCGCCCACTTCATCGCCATCAACGCGGTGCTGGCCGGTGTCAAGGATATCCGCGAATCCATCGATGAGGCACAGAATCGGGCTCGCCTCTACAACCAACGCACCATCCTCTTCGTCGACGAGGTGCACCGCTTCAACAAGGCCCAGCAGGATGCGCTGCTGCCCTGGGTCGAGAACGGCACGGTCATCTTCATCGGCGCCACGACGGAGAATCCCTACTTCGAGGTCAATAAGGCGCTGGTCAGCCGCAGCCGCATCTTCCAACTCGTGCCGCTCACCAAGGACGACCTGCGCGCCATCATCCAACAGACCCTCACCGACCCCGTGCGTGGCTACGGCGGGCAGAACATCACCATCGACGACGACGCGGTCGAGCACCTGGTCGAGGTCGCCAACGGCGATGCGCGCGCGGTGCTCAATGCGCTGGAGTTGGCGGTGGAGACGACGGGGACGGGGAAATCAGAGATTGGAGATCGGAGATTGGAGATCGGGGATTCGCAGAGCCAGCAATCTCCAATTCCCAATCTCCAGTCTCCAATCTCTCAATCTCCTAATCTCCAATCTCCTCCCCTCCACATCACCCTCGCCATCGCCGAAGAGTCGATCCAGCGCCGCGCCGTGCTCTACGACAAGGAAGGCGACTATCACTTCGATACCATCAGCGCCTTCATCAAGAGCCTGCGTGGCAGCGACCCCGACGCGGCGCTCTACTGGATGGCCAAGATGGTCTACGCCGGCGAGTCGCCGCGCTTCATCTTCCGCCGTATGCTCATCTTTGCCGGCGAGGATGTGGGCATGGCCGATCCCAACGCCATCCAGGTCGTCAACGCCTGCGCCCAGGCCTTCGAGCAAGTGGGGCTGCCGGAGGGGCGCTTTCATCTCGCCACGGCTGCGCTTTATCTCGCCACGGCCAGGAAGTCGAACACGGCCTTTGCCTTCTTCGACGCGCTGGAACAGGTGGGCAAGGAGGCCGATAGCGGCGTGCCTAACCACCTCAAGGACGGCAATCGCGACAAGGAAGGCTTTGGCCACGGCGAGGGCTATCTCTACCCGCACGCCTATCGCGACCACTGGGTGGCGCAGCAATATCTGCCCTCGTCGCTGCAAGGGAAGGTCTTCTACCAGCCGTCGGACCAGGGCTACGAGGCGGCCATCCGCGTCAACGTGGCGCGGCGCCGCGAGGCACAGCTTGCCGCCATGCTCGCCGCTGAGGACGAGCACGTGGAGATTCTCACCCATTCGCCGGGGGACGCCGCGCGCGACCGCTGGCTCCAGCGCACCATCTCCAACGCCGGCGAGCGGCTGGGCCACGTGCGCGACCGTGTGCTCGATGCGGCCGCGCTGACGCGCCACAGCGTCGTGCTCGATGCGCGTGCGGCGTCTGGCCTGCTCACCTGGGAGGCGCTGCGCCGCGTGCCCGAGGGCGGCGTCTATGCGCTGGCGCGCACCCGGCGCGATGCCGACGCGCTGCGCCAGCTTGCCGAACGCCTGCCGCTGGTGGAGCGCCCGGTGGTCATGGAGGGGCGGCTCGAAGAGGTGCCGACATTCCTTGCCTTGCAGGGCGGCGCACGGGCGGAACTCCACTTCGACGCCATCGTCGGATACAATTCGATCTTCGACGACGCCGACAAGGCTGCGGCCTGTGCCACCCTGGCGAGCCTGCTGGCGCCGGGTGGCGTGCTCAGCCTGGCGGAGCGCGTGCCGCAGCACACGCAGCGCCTCTACCGGCTGGTCGACGCCGGCACGCTGGACGCCGATCTCGTGGCGCGCTGGCAGGCGGCGGAGGAAAGTATCTATGGCGACGCCGCCGATCCTCTGGTAAACTGGGACGCCGACAAGATGCGGAGCTGGTTGGAAGCCGCCCGACTCGAGGTGGCGATGAAGGGCGAGAACGAGGCGAGCGAAACGCCCATTACGCAGGCGATGGTCGAACGCTGGTTCACGCCGGCGGCGTCCGGGCGCCCGGCCTACGTGGACCGCCTGAGCACTCACGTGGCTGCGGGCGAGATCGCCCAGATCAGAGCGCTGTTTGATCGCCAGATTGTCGGCCAGACAGTGGACTGGCAGGCGCACACCTTGTTCATCACGGCACGGCGGCCCAAGGAATCAACGAGTGGATGAAGCCATGAGCGAAGAGTACAAAAACCTGTCGATTGACCAACTCATCGAAGCCCTCGAGCGCAGCGGCCGCGAGCCGCCCCTGGCGCTGATCAAGGTGTGTCTGGCGCGCCGGCTCGAATTGCGCGGACGGCTGGTCGAGGCGTTTGCGGAGGCCATCGACGACGATTGGGGTGATCCCGACGACGTGCGCTGGTATCGCGCGGTCCATTTCGGGCGTCTGCTGATCGCGTTTCGCGAGCGCGCAGCCCTGCCGATCTTTGCGCGCATCTACAGCGACACCTTTTCCTACGAAAGTCTGATCGAATGGTTTGAGGAATATCCTGCCTACTACGGGCCTGCAGCGATCGACACGTTCGCTGGAGTGGTCCGGCAGCAGGATAAGCAGATACAGGATGAAGAGTGGGATTACGGCCGCGATATGAGTATCGGCGTGCTCGAGCAGATTGCCCTTCAGTATCCGGCTACTCGCCAGGAAATTCTGACCTTTTTGCGCGCGATGATCCCCGATCTGGGCGCCGATGGCTCCCTCGACTGGGATGAAGAAGAGTTGGGGATCGATGAAATGTGGTCGTCGATTGTCAGCACGTTGGCGATTCTGCGCGATGCGGATAGCGCCGACCGGGCGCTAGCCTTGTTCGACGCCGACTTCATCGACGAAACCATGCTCTCACGCGACGAATTCCTGGAGAGTTTCACGGCCAAACGCTCTCCGTATGCCGTCCATCGCTTCGACATCCTTGAACTCTACGGCTGACCTCAATTGAGGCAATCGCTCTGACCCTGGGTTCCATCGCGGCTACTGATAGATGATCATATTCGGCGTCGTGCCGATCGCGTATCCAGCCAGCCCCGGCTCCACGCCCAGCGCCTGGGTCTCCGTCAACAGCGGCTCGTCGTAGTCGTAGAAGAGCTTGAACGCTGCAAAAGGCGTGCTGCCGTCGACCAGCGCGTTGTACTTCGTGATCTTGGCGTACGGCGACCCGAAGCCGTCCACCGACAGCGTCAATGCCACCTCGGGCACCGCCGGATCGAGCTTTTCCTTGTCCACGATCATCGTGTTCTGAAACTGGTGCACGAGCAGCACGCGCTGGCCGGCCAGCTTGTTGGCGCGCAGATATTCCGCCATGACCTGCTGCACCTCGTTGACCTGCTCCGCCGTCACGTAGCCGATGGGGTCGCCGGGATAGAGTTGGCCCAGTTCGACCATGGCAAACTCGGGGTCGATGGCCAGGTGCACGTTCGGGTGCTTGAGAAAGGGCAGCGCGCGGCGGATGGCGTCGGCCGGCGTGTAGGCGCTGATCTGCACGTCGAGGATGACGGCGACACTCTCCGCCAGCGCGGCGTCGACGTACTTCTGCACCACATCGTCGGGGAGGTAGTCGACGTGCATGCCGTCGTCGCCCGGCGCCTTGGTTGCCATGCCGTAGACGAGATGGTAGGCCGGCGTCACGCCGAGGTCCGGGCCGTTGGCGGCATCGTAGGCGTCGGCCTGGGCGCGCAGCCACGTCGTCACCGTGGTCGGCTCGTCCTCGCCCATGATGCCCATGAGCGGGATGCCGGGCCGGCCGTAGTAGGTGAGCCACGTAGTGCGATAGAAGGGCGAGCCGGGCTGGGCCTGCTGGGCAGCGGGCGTCATGCGTTCGGTGATGGGCAGCGACGAGTCGACGACGGGCAGCGGCCGGGCCGGGACCGTGGCGCCGGCAGGCACGCGCAACACCTGCCCCACTTCGATGACGTTGACGTCGGCGATGGCATTGGCCGCGGCCAGTTCGTCCATCGCTACGCCAAGCTCCTGCGCGATGACGAAGAGCGTGTCGCCGGGCCTCACGACATAGCTGCTCTCGGGCGACGGCGCGACGGGCGCGGCCAGCAGCGCCGTGATCGGCTGCGTGGGGCTGACGGGCGCGGCCGGGATGGTGAGCGTGAAGAAGCCGCCGCTGGTCTGGACGCGCACCGCGCGCGCCGGCGTGACAGGCACGTCCTGCGCGTGCGCCACCGTTGCCAGCAGCAATGCCGCCAGCAGAGCACCGGCCAAAGTTATTACCCGTGCCAGTCGCCGATACCGGCGCAACGGGGACCTACGCATCGTAACCATACCTTTGACAACGCCCAGAAACAGCGGCGCCGTTCCAGCGGTTGCCATGCAATCCTGAAACGGCGCCGAATTCCTCATCCAACTCACCGGTGCGTCAGTGAAGCGAGACGGAGCATGGTGTCTTCCTCGCCCCTCGCAGTCGTGCTTCTTGCCGCTCACCCGGCCGACGCGAGCTTGCATGGCGTCTTCCTCGCCCCTCGCAACTCGCCCCTCCTCCTACTTTGCCGCCACGCGCTGCGGCGTCTTGCCCTCGCGTTGGTCGCTCTTCATATGGCAGTTCTTGTACTTCTTGCCGCTGCCGCACCAGCACGGATCGTTGCGGCCGATCTCCGGGCCACTCTTGCGTACGGTCTGCGCGGCCGGTTCGCCGCCGCCGTCGCCGCGATTGGTGCGGATGTTCTTGGCGATGGGTGTGGGCGGCGGCGGTGCGGCTTGCTGGGCCTGCTGGCGCTGCAACTGCACGCTGAAGACCGAGCGCACCGTGTCGCTACGGATGGCGTCGATCATCTCGCCGTACATCTCGAAGGCCTCGCGCTTGTAGGCCACCACCGGATCCTGCTGCGCCAGCGCGCGCAGGCCGATGCCCTCACGCAGGCGGTCCAGGTCGGTGAGATGGCGCACCCAGCGCGTGTCCACAGCCCACAGCATGATCTGCTTCTCGGCGTTGCGCAGGATCGGCTCGCCGAGTTCGACTTCCTTGGCGGCATATGCCTGGCGCGCGATTTCGATGGCGTCCGCCTCGATCTGGTCGCGCTTCATATTCTGCCAGCGATCTGGGGTGAGATCGGCCGGAACGTGATGCACCACCCCGCGCAGCGCCTGGATCAGTTCGTCCAGTTGCCATTCGTCTTCGTAGTCGCCGGTGGTGAACTGGGCTACCAGATCGCCCACTTCGGCGGCGATCATATCCTCGACGGTCAGACGCAGCGACGGCTCGGTAAGAATCCGGCGCCGCTGGTCATAGATGCGGTTGCGCTGCTCGTTGACGACTTCGTCGTAGCGCAGCACATGCTTGCGGATATCGAAGTTGTAGCCCTCGACCTTGGTCTGCGAGTTCTCGATGGCGCGATTGACCAGCCCCGCCTCGATGGGCACATCTTCCTCCACGCCCAGCCGCGACATGAGCCCGGAGATCCGCTCGCCGCCGAACTTGCGCATTAGATCGTCGTCCAGGCTGAGGTAGAAGCGGCTGGAGCCGGGGTCGCCGAGACGGCCCGAGCGGCCGCGCAACTGGTTGTCGATGCGCCGCGCCTCGTGGCGTTCCGTACCGACGACGTGCAGCCCGCCCAACGCACGGACGGCCTCCTTGTCGCGCTCGACCGCATGCCAATTCTCGGCCAGCACCCCGACCCACGGCTCGTCGATCACGGTCGTCGGCTCCTGGCCGTGCTTGAGCATGTCGATGGCCTTGTTCCAGTCGCTCTGGCCGATGGTGGCCAGGTCGAACTGCGCGCGGCGCAACTGCTCGCGTGCCATGCCCTCGGCATTGCCGCCCAGCAGAATGTCGACGCCGCGGCCGGCCATGTTGGTGGCAATCGTCACGGCGCCGGGGCGGCCGGCCTGGGCAATGATCGTCGCCTCACGCTCGTGGTTCTTGGCGTTGAGAACCTCGTGGTCGATGCCGTTGCGCTTGAGCAGGTGGCTGACGTACTCGCTCGTTTCGATGGCCACGGTACCAACCAGCACCGGCTGCCCGGCCTGGTGGCGCTCCTTGATATCGCTGAGCACAGCCTTGAACTTGGCATCCTGCGTGCGATAGACCATATCATCCATG
Source organism: Caldilineaceae bacterium (assembly GCA_020634815.1). Taxonomy (GTDB): domain Bacteria; phylum Chloroflexota; class Anaerolineae; order Caldilineales; family Caldilineaceae; genus Caldilinea. Next base: position 200,800 of record JACKBA010000002.1, read on the forward strand.
TCGTCGCGGATGACCGGCTTGTAGGTCGGGATCTGCACCACGTCCAGGTTGTAGATGCGCTGGAATTCCTCTTCCTCGGTCTTGGCCGTACCGGTCATGCCGGCCAGTTTATTGAACATGCGGAAGAAGTTCTGGAAGGTGATGGTCGCCAGCGTCATCGATTCCTTCTGAACCTTGACGCCTTCCTTGGCCTCGATGGCCTGGTGCAGACCCTCGCTGTAGCGGCGCCCTTCCATGAGACGCCCCGTGAACTCGTCGACGATGATGACCTCGCTGCCGCGCACGATGTAATCCTTGTCGCGGCGGTAAAGGGCAACGGCGCGCAGCGCGTTGTCCAGATAGGGCAGCATGTCGAAGTGCTCGGGCGCGTAGAGATTGTCCGTCCCCAGCACGCGCTCGACGTAGGCGATGCCCTCCTCGGTGAGCGTCGCCGCCATCTCCTTCTCGTTGATGGCGTAGTGCGTCTCGGGTGTCAGGCGCTTGGCCAGGTCGGCAAATTGCACGTAGTAGTTGGAGCTTTCTCGCGCCTCACCGGAGATGATGAGCGGTGTACGCGCCTCGTCAATGAGAATGTTGTCGACCTCGTCGACGATGGCGTAGTGCAGTTCACGCTGCACGGTGCGGGCGACATCCTGCGCCATGTTGTCGCGCAGATAGTCGAAGCCGAACTCGTTGTTGGTGCCGTAGGTGATGTCGGCGTAGTAGGCGTCGCGCCGCGAAATCGGCTTCAGGTACTGGAAGCGGTCGTCGGCGTTGGGAAATTCCGGGTCGAAGAGGAAGCTGCCCAGGTCCGGATTCCCCGCGCTGTTCTGGATGACGGCCGCGCTCAACCCCAGCAGGTGATAGATAGGCCCCATGAGTTGCAGACCGACCTTGGAGAGATAGTCGTTGGGCGTCACCAGGTGGGCGCCGCGGCCGGTCAGCGCGTTGAGATAGAGCGGCAGCGTGGCGACCAGCGTTTTGCCTTCACCGGTCTTCATCTCGGCGATGGTCCCGCTGTGCAGCACCATGCCGCCGAGCATCTGCACGTCATAGTGGCGCAGACCCGTAGTGCGCTTGCTCGCCTCGCGCACGGCCGCAAACGCCTCGGGCAGAATCTCCCAGAGGATCGCCTCTTCCTCTTTACGCAATTCCTTCTTGATGCGATCGACCTCGACGCGCGCATATTTCTGCTCGTCGGTGCCCAGCACATCGAGATATTCCTGCTCGGCCACCGCCAATTCTTCGCGCAACTCGGTCGTCGCCTCGGCGATACGCGCCTGGAAACTCTGCGTCATGGCGCGCAGGTCGTCGTTGCTCTTGCGCTCAAACTCCGCTTCCAGGTCGTTAATCTCCTGGACGACGGGGCGGTATTTCTTGAGCACCTTTTCGTTGGGGTCGCCAGTCACGGCGTAGTACAGTTTTTTGAACATTCGATGGACGTCCTTTATCGCACCGACCCGGCTCTGAAATCGGAACCTGGGTCGCATCTTCGCCAACTACCCACTGCCGACCCTATAGTGGCCAGCAGCGGTGCAACAAGCCATTCTACCACGTACAGTGACAGGGTCAATCTTATACCGATCAAACCTGTCGTTCGGGATCATTGCTTCCCGAATACACCCGGATCACATACAGCAAACGCCGGTTGACACCATGCGGCCGCTCATCTACGCTCGTGACATGCAGCCACGTTTGCCACACCGCCCATGCCGGAGGCGCACGCTTGCCGGCCCGGCCTTGCTCGCCCTGTCGATCTGGCTGGCAGTTGCGTCCGCCGCCTTCGCCCAGCCGGCCGACCCGTACAGCCTCTGGCTGCCGGTGATTGCCGGCGGCGTCGCGCAGGGCGCCAATCCCACCCACCAGGGCATCGCCACCTACTATGACGCCACAGGGGCCGGCGCCTGTTCCTTCGACGCCTCGCCGGATGATCTCATGGTCAGCGCCATGAATGCCGACGAGTACGACAACGCTGCGCTCTGCGGCGCCTTCGTGCGCGTGACGGGGCCGCGTGGCGACGTCACCGTGCGCATCGTCGACCTCTGCCCGGAGTGTAAGGCCGGCCATCTCGACCTCAGCCAGGAGGCCTTTGCCGCCATCGCCGATCCCGTTGACGGCCGCGTTGCTATCACATGGCAGATCGTCAGCCCGGTGCTGACCGGACCCATCGCCTATCACTTCAAGGATGGCAGCAACCAGTGGTGGACGGCGGTGCAGGTGCGCAATCATCGCAACCCTGTCGCCCGCTTCGAGTACCTGGCCGAGGGCGGCGCCTGGATCGAGGTTCCGCGCACCGACTACAACTACTTCGTGCAGAGCGAGCCGGGGATGGGGCCGGGTCCGTACCAGTTCCGCGTAACCGATAGCTACGGCAACGTGCTGATCGACAGCAGCATTCCGCACCTCGAGAACGGAACTGTCAGCGGCGCGGGCCAGTTCCCGCCAGGACCGTAGCTCACACCGTCAGTTCGATCGGATTGCCGTCGGGATCGAGCACCACGCTTTCGTAGTAGCCGTCGCCCGTCCAGCGCGGCTCGCCGGCGATCACATGGCCGGCAGCGCGCAACGTCTCCGTCAGCGCGTCAACCTGCTCAACCGAACCGACGGCGATGGCTAGATGGGCATAGCCTGGCGCCGGCGCGCCCTGGCTGGGGCGTTCGCCTGCGACGCTGGGCTGCGTCATAATCTCCAGGCGCGCACCGCCCGCAAACGAGAGAAAGTACGACTCGAAGCCGCGCGTCGGGTTGATGTACTTGTCACCGGCAGTGGCGTCGAAGTACGTCGCATAGAACGTCTTGAGCCGCTCGATGTCCGTCGTCCAGAGGGCGAAGTGGTCGAGGTGCATGGCGATCAATAGGGCGGTTTGGCCGGACCGTTGTATTTGCAGCGCCCCGTGCGCGGCGAGTTGAAGCGCTTTTTGGGGCCGCCATAGAGCGTGCACGCGTGCTCTTTGGCGTGCGCGGCGCAGAGATAGCAGCCCGGCTCGCCCTGCTCGAAATAGCACTGCATGCAGATGTGTGTGGCCGGCTCGCCGCAGTCGGCGCATTCGTAGGCGGGCATGACGTTGCGCGCCAGCAGGGTCAGTGGCTTGGTTGTCAGCGGCTTGCCCTCGCGTTCGCCGATGACTTCGATCTTGAGTTCGGTTGGCGTGCCGAAGTCATACTCGTAGCGACCCTTCAAACCGGCGCGCAGCACCTCACTCGCCTTGGTGGTGATGTTTTTCTGGTCGCCCAGGGCAAAGAAGCCGTCGATCAACTCCTGGTAACGCGTCGTGCCGAAGACGAAGTGGCTCATGTGGCCGCAACAGTCGACCCAGATCGCGCGCAGATAGTTGTCGACATCCACGAGCGTCGAACTACCCGCCACCTCGAGATGCAGCCAATACAGCCCGTCGATGGTATCGCGCACGACGATGTGATAGAGCGGCTGCGCCTTGCGCTTGCTCGCCTCAGCCTTGTCGATGGCAGCCTGGCGTTCGGCGCAGGTGGCGAGGTGCTTGGTCATGCCCGTGCCGGCAACCTCACGCCCACAGAAAGCGCACGTGCCCGCGCTGGCTGGTTTGCGTGCCATCATGCCGCTCCTTGCGCATCGAGGGAGCGAACGTTGAAGCCGGTAAACTCGACCGGGAAGCCGCTGCCATCGGGCGCCGCGCACATGACGCCGGCCATGGCCTCGGCGCTGGGCAGCAGGTAGGCGATGCGCAGCAGCGTATAGGCAGCGCCGTCCAACGAGTAGAAGATCTCCACAGCCTCGGCCTTGCGCACGAGCCGCAGCCAGATTGCCGGCGGGTTCTGCGGCAGCGGTGCCACCGCCCAGTCGGAGAAGTCGTTGGTCACCACCGCGCTGACATATTGCACGCCATGCACGTACTCGATGCCGGTCTTGATCCAGTGTTCGGCGTCGACGCGTACCATGAGGCCGGCCTGGTCGTACAGTTCGTGATAGCCGCCCGCTACCTTGACCGTCACCTCGAAGTCGCCGGCGACCGTCGTATAGAGGACGTGGCCATTGTCACGAATAAACCCATAGTGCGTCTTGCGCCAGAAATCGCTGCCCGCATCGGCGGTCACGCGGATGGTGTCGCCATCGATCTCCCAGGTGCGCGGCTCATTCAGCCATTGCATTGGATGCTCTTTTCTATGTGAATTGGACGAGGACAGAACTTCATCTCAGTGTATCACAAGGTACTGCAAGGGGGTGCGCCGCCAGCGGCACGTTGGCGCTAAAGCAGATTAGACAGTTACCTGAACGGGAAGGCTGACAGGGCAAAAGGCACAAAAAGCGCCCGGAACCCCTTTGTCCCGGGCGCTTTCTGCTCCAATCCACCGACTCTACGATCAACGCGCGTCAGAAGTTGCGCGCTGCGTAGAGCATTCACCTGGCGGCAAAGCGACCGTGCCTTCTCAACGGTCGCCTCACCACCCGTGCGGGTTGACACTTACTTGACCTGCACCTTGATCTGCTTGGGCTTGATCTCTTCGGCCTTGGGCACACGCAGGCTCAGCACGCCGTTGCTGTAGGTCGCCTCGATGGCGTCGGCGTTGACCGGCACGTTGAAGTTGAGCTTGCGCTCAAACGAGCCGTGGTAGAGCTCGCGCTTGATGAAGTTGACCTCTTCCGGCAGCGCCTGGAAGGAACCACGAATGGTCAATTCCTCGCCCTCGAAGGTGATTTCCACATCCTCGGGATTGACGCCCGGCACGTAGGCAGTCAGCACGAAGGCATCGTCGGTGCTGTAGGCATCGATGGGCAGGCGGGCAACACGGGTCGCCTCGCCGTTGTGACCGCCGTTGCGAGCATAGTCGTAGGAACGGCCGGCGACGGTGCGGTTCATGGCATCGGTCATGTTGACAAAATCACGGACCATCTGGTTGTAGCTATTGGTGCGCATGGTTTGAATCTCCTCTTGTTCTAATCAGGTTGCACAAGTCTTGGCTTGCGATAGATGTCTCTACTCTACCGGGTTTGTGTTAGAGCGATACATGCGGCGTGTTATCGTAGAATTTGCGCGGTGTCAGCGAATTGTTAGCGGCTATATGAACAGCCAACCACCAAGACGCGAGGGACACAAAGCGGCACGAAGAAGAAAGAAGAGAAGACACCGAAGCGCCCTGGACAGACCTGTACTTGGGGCAGCAGTAATGCATCGACTATACTGCACCGGATCGGCAACCATTGTGAGGGATGAACGGGTGCGCGTACTCTTGACCGGCATTGCCGGTTTCGCCGGCAGCTTTCTGGCCGACTATCTGGTGCGAGAAACGGATGCAGAAGTGCATGGCGTGGTGCATCGCCACGACCATCGCATTGCGCACCTGGCCGGCCGCGTCCACCTGCATCGCGGCGACCTGCGCAACGCCCTGTGGGTGAGCGAGGTTGTCCAGGAGATCCTGCCCGACTACACGCTGCACCTTGCGGCGTGGAGCGACGTCGGCGGCTCGTGGCGGCAGCCGTGGACGACCTACGAACTCAACATCCAGTGCCAGCTCAACCTGCTCGAGGCGCTGCGCCGCTGGCAGCCGGCCTGCCGCACCATCGTCGTCTCATCCAATGAGATCTACGGTCTGGTCGAGCCGGGCGATTTGCCCATCGACGAGAGCACGCCCTTCCGTCCCAACTCGCCCTACGGGGTCAGCAAACTGGCGCAGGACATGATGGCGCTGCAATACTTCAACAGCCACCAGATGCCCATTGTCCGCGCGCGCAGCTTCAACCACCTCGGGCCAGGACAGGCCGACGACTTTGCCGCCTCCGCCTTTGCCCGCCAGATCGCCGAGATCGAACTCGGGCTGCACGAGCCGGTGGTGCACGTGGGCAATCTGAGCACCGAGCGCGATTTCACCGACGTGCGCGACGTCGTGCGCGCCTACTGGCTGCTGGCGCAGCACGGGGAGACCGGCGCCTGCTACAATGTGGGGTCAGGCCAGCCGCGCACCATTCGCTGGCTGCTCGATACGCTGCTCGACCTGACCGACATACCAATCGACGTGGCGATCGATCCGGCCCGCCTGCGGCCCAGCGATGTCCCCGTCAGCTACTGCGACAATCAGCGCCTGGTCGCTGCCACCGGCTGGCAGCCAGAGATCGACCTGCGTACGTCGCTCAAAGATCTGCTTGATACCTGGCGCAAACAGGTCAGCAAGCAGGAACCAAACGAACGGAAATAGGAGAGTCTATCAAATGCCAACCGCACTCGTAACCGGCGTCACCGGCCAGGACGGCAGCTATCTTGCCGAACTCCTGCTTGAAAAAGGCTACACCGTCATCGGCATGGTGCGCCGCACCAGCACGATCAACTTCGACCGCATCAAGCACATCCAGGACAAGATCGAAGTCGTCCAGGGCGACCTGCTCGACCAGATGAGCCTCATCGGTATCCTCCAGGAATATCGCCCGACTGAGGTCTACAACCTGGCCGCGCAGAGCTTCGTCCCGACAAGCTTCACACAGCCGGTGCTCACCGGCGAGTTCACCGCGCTGGGCGTGACGCGCATGCTCGAAGCCATCCGCATCGTCGACCCCAAGATTCGCTTCTACCAGGCGAGCAGCAGCGAGATGTTCGGCAAGGTCGTCGAGGTGCCGCAGCGCGAATCGACGCCCTTCTACCCGCGCAGCCCCTACGGCGTCGCCAAGGTCTACGGCCACTGGATCACCGTCAACTATCGCGAGAGCTACAACATCTTCGGCTGCTCGGGCATCCTCTTCAACCACGAAAGCCCGCGCCGCGGCCTGGAATTCGTCACGCACAAGATCACGCACGGGGCGGCGCGCATCAAGCTGGGGCTGGCCGACGAGTTGCGGCTGGGTAACCTGGAGGCGCGGCGCGACTGGGGCTATGCCGGCGACTACGTGCGCGCCATGTGGCTCATGTTGCAGCAGGACGAGCCGGACGATTACGTCGTCGCCACGGGCGAAACGCACAGCGTCGAGGAGTTCGTGCAGGAGGCGTTCAGCTACCTGGACCTCGACTGGAAGCAGCATGTCGTGCAGGACCCGCGCTTCTATCGGCCGGCAGAGGTCGACCTGCTCGTCGGCGACCCGAACAAGGCGGGCGAGAAGCTCGGCTGGGAACCGTCGGTCGATTTCCGCCAACTCGTGCGCATCATGGTCGACGCCGACATGGAGACGCTGCGCGGCGGCCAGCACACGCCCAACATGCCGTTCAAGTAATCGCAATGACGGCCCTTCACGACTATGAATCCTACGACGCCGTCGGCCTGGCCGAGCTTGTGCGCCGAAAAGAGGTGTCGCCGCTGGAGCTGGTAGATGCCGCCATCGAGCGCATCGAGGCGCGCAATCCGCAGCTCAACGCCGTCGTCTATCCGATGTTTGCGCAGGCGCGCCAGGCCGCGCAGGGTGAACTCCCCGACGGCCCCCTGCGCGGCGTCCCGTTTCTCGTCAAGGACCTGCTGGCCATGGTGGCCGGCGTCCCCATCTCCTTCGGTACGCGGCTGCTCAAGAACTGGGCGCCGCCGGCGGATAGCGAACTGGTGCGGCGCTGGAAAGCCGCCGGGCTGGTCATCGCAGGCAAGACCAACACCTCCGAGTTTGGCTTCATGCCGTGGACGGAACCGGAACTCTTCGGTCCGACGCACAACCCCTACGACCCGACGCGCACGGCCGGCGGATCGAGCGGTGGCTCCGGCGCGGCCGTGGCCGCGCGCCTGGTGCCCGTGGCCAGCGGCGGCGATGGCGGGGGATCGATTCGCGTGCCGGCGTCGGTCAACGGCGTCTTCGGTCTCAAGCCGACGCGCGGCCGAACGCCGGCCGGCCCGCTCTACTACGAGCTGTGGGAAGGGTGCGCCATCGAGCACGCGCTGACCCGTTCCGTGCGCGACAGCGCGGCGCTGCTCGACGCCACCGCCGGCGCCGACATCGGCGCGCCCTATGCCGCACCGCCGCAGGAGCGCCCCTTTCTTGCCGAGGTCGGCCGCGACCCCGGCAAGCTGCGCATCGCCTTCACCACGCAGGCGCTCATCGGCGTCGACGATCCGCCGCCTGATCCTGAGTGCGTGCGCGGCCTGCACGCGACGGTGAAATTGCTCGAATCGCTCGGCCATGAAGTCGTCGAAGCCGCCCCCAAGATCGATTATGCCGAACTGGCCATGGCGTTCATGACGATGACCAGCGGCCAGGCGGCCAACGATATTCGTGAGACGGCCGCGCTGGTAGGCAGGAAGCCGGCTCGGAGTGACTTCGAGTTGTCGACCTGGGTGTTGGGCCAGCTAGGACGCGCCTTCACGGCCGCCGACTACGTGCATGCCACGCGCTTCCTGGGCACCGCCGCGCGCCAGGCCGGCGACTTCTTCACACAGTACGACGTGCTCCTCACACCGACTCTGCCGACTCCGCCCTTCGTGATCGGCGCGTTGCAGCCCAGCGCCGCCGAGCGCCGCCTGCTGGGTGCAGTGTCGGCTCTACGCGCCGGCAAGGTGCTGACCGCCTTCGACCTGGTACGCCCCTTTGCGCTGAAGACCTTCAGCTTCATCCGCTATCTCGTGCTCTTCAACGTCACGGGGCAGCCGGCCATGTCCGTACCGCTGCATTGGACGGACGCGGGCCTGCCCGTGGGCATGCACTTCGCCGGCCGCTTTGGCGACGAAGCGACCCTCTTCCGCCTGGCCGGGCAACTGGAGCAGGAGCGCCCGTGGGCGGGACGCGCGCCGGCAATGGTGCGCCGGCCAGAAACGCCTGCCGCAGATCCAGCCATCGACTGACACGCTCTTGCAACGTTTTTGCCACGGTATGCCTGCTAGAATGGCGGCGAGGGATGGCGTCATCCCCCAAGCCTGACCCGGTGAGCGCACAAGGAGCATGGTCATGTCGATCGAAAGGACGCGCACAGTGATGAATCGCTACTGGTCCGCCGATCACGGCGATGTCAGCATGCTGGCCGACGACGTCGTCTTCACGTTGATGCCGACCGGGCAGGAGAGTCACGGCCCCGAAGCCGTGCTCAACACACTCAACGAGTTCTACCGGGCGGCGTTCGATGCCGGCGTGGAACCACGCATGACGATCTTCGACGACGGCCATGCGGTGTTCGAAGGAACATTCGTTGGCCGCCACGTCGGCGAGTTTGCCGGCATCCCGGCCACGGGCAAAACCGTGCATGTGCCCATCTGCATCATCTACGATGTCGAAGACGAGCAGATCAAGCGTGCGCGCGTCTATTTTGAACTCCCGGTCCTGATGCAGCAGCTCACCGCAACCACGCTGCCTGTCTGATAGCCACTCTGCCGCATGCGGTGATACACTGCGGCATAGCAACCTCATCCGCCTGCTCACCTGGGACGCGCTGCCATGTCGCCTTTTGACGATTCGATTCAACCCTTATCTGCTGTTCTCGTCGGGTGCGGCGGTATCAGCCGTGCCTGGCTTGACGCCGTGCCCGCCATCCCCGGCCTCACCATCAGCGGTTTTGTTGATATCGACCCGACTGCTGCCGCTCACCGCGCCGCCGAGTATGGCTGGGATCGGGCTGTCGTTGGGACGGATCTGGTGAAGATACTGGCACAGACCCGACCCGACATCGTCTTCGATTGCGCGATCCCCGAGGCCCATCTGCCCGTCACACTGGTCGCCCTGGAGCACGGCTGCCACGTCCTGGGTGAAAAACCGCTCGCCGCCAGCATGGCCGAGGCGCGGCAGTTGGTCGAAGCGGCGGAGCGCGCCGGCAGGATCTTCGCCGTCATGCAGAACCGGCGCTATGACGCCAACATCCGCCGGCTGGTCGCCTTTCTGCAATCGAGCGCCATCGGTGCGATCACGACGGTCAACGCCGACTTTTTCATCGGCGCGCACTTTGGCGGCTTCCGAGACGTCATGCCCCACGTGCTGCTGCTAGACATGGCCATCCACACCTTCGACGCCGCTCGCCTCCTCACAGCCGCGGACCCGCTGGCAGTCTACTGTCACGAATGGAACCCGCCCGGGTCATGGTATGCGCGCGATGCGTCCGCCGTCGGTATCTTCGAAATGACGAAGGAGATCGTCTTCACCTATCGCGGGAGTTGGTGCGCCGAGGGACTTCGCACCACGTGGGAGAGCGAATGGCGCATCGTCGGCACGCGCGGCAGCGTCCGCTGGGATGGCGCTGACAGTTTCCAGGCCGAGGCGGTCGGGGAAGTCGGCGGCTTTTTCTCGACGACGAAAGCCGTGGACCTACCGCCGGCTGCTGCCGATGCCAGGGCGGGCGGACACGCCGGCGCCATCCGCGACTTCGTGAATTGCGTACGCGCTGGCGCAATCCCGGAGACCAGTGCCTTGGACAATATCAAGAGTCTGGCCATGGTCTTTGGCGCAATCAAGAGCGCAGCGCAGCAACGCAGGATCGAGATCAGCTAGACGGCCGCGGCCCCGTCGAACGCTTGCCACCGACGCGAAAAAGAATCTCCCGGCCATCCAAACAACATCGGATGGCCGGGAGATTCTTTGTTCTGCGGTAGGGTTACTGGAACTCAGGCTGCAGCAACGCGCGGGCGCATGCGCGGCATATCAGCCGGTGAACGTTCGCCGTTGATGCCACGTACGACACCTTCCTTGGGATAAGGGAGATGCGGCGAAATGTGCGGCTGAGCCTCGATGACCTTGCTTGGCTGGCGATCGGCAACCGACGCCGTTCGCGCGCTTTCGAGATCGACCATGCTGTTGTGGCTGCCGTAAATGTTGTCGGTGAAGCCGTCGGCATGATAGTCGGTCTGCCAGCGCCCATCGATCAGATACCGAAACTCGTGGCGCTGACCGGCCGGCAGATCGACGGTGGCGCGCCAGACACCATCGCGTCCCTGAACCAGGGGAATCGCCCGTTCGTCCCAGTCGTTGAAGGTGCCGGCAACATAAATACGATCCGCCCAAACACAGGACGGCAGTTCAAATGTGACGCGAATATGACCGGGTCGCGAGGAAGGGTTCTTTTGAATCATCTATGGCCCCCTTTGGCGCAGAGAATGGCGCAAGCCTGCCGATCGAGTACTGGTGAAGCGTCCGGCAAACCGTGTTACCTGACGACAAAGTTCAAGAATGACCCGCCTGGCGCAGAAAATGTGCAGAGTCGGCACAACTGTGCAAGATGCCTTGAGTGATTACCAGGTTGCTCTAGAAATCCTGTTCTACGCGGCATCTCTATCTACTGAATAGGATGATAGCTCGATTTTAGAAATCCGTCTTGTGCGGTTCGCACAAAAATCAATTAGGCGAAAATCCCAATGAGCTTTCACAACGTATTATAAAGATAACACACTTCGCAAAAATCAAGGTTAATGCCACTTTAAAGATCGCTAACACAAAAGCGGTATTTCCCTGACAGCAAGGAAATACCGCTTTTGTATTGGCAAAGCGTAAGGTAATCGTCGGAATCGCCCCGGACAGCACCGGGTTGGATAGCACTTATCCCATCACGATGTTGACCAGCTTGTCCGGCACGACGATGATCTTGCGGGCCTGCTTGCCGTCCATCCACTTCACGATGTTTGACAGCGCCAGCGCCTGTCGCTCCAGTTCCTCGCCCGGCGTGCCCGGCGCCACGGCCAGCTTGTCGCGTACCTTCCCGTTGATCTGCACGACGACGATGATCTCCTCCTCGCGTGCCTTCTCGGGGTCGCCGATGGGCCAGCGCTGGCGATGTACGCTGGAGGTGTTCCCCTGTCGATGCCACAGTTCGTCGGCGATGTGCGGAAAGATGGGCGCCATCATCAGCATCAGGTCGCGCACGGCCTGGTTCCAGATGACCGTATTGACGACGCCCGTCTCACGCGCCTTGTACAGCGTGTTGTTGAACTCCATCATGGCGGCAATCGCCGTGTTGAAGCGGAAGTTCTCGATATCGTCGGTCACTTTCAGGATGGTCTGGTGCAGCTTGCGCTCCAGCGCGCGCTCTTGGGCCGCGTCGACTGCGCTTCCGGCATCCAGCAGCGGCTTCTCCAATTGCACATCCTCGGTGACGACCGCCCACACACGGTGCAGGAAACGGTGCACGCCTTCGATGGCCTGCGGATCCCACGGACCGCCCTGATCCCACGGGCCGATGAACATCAGGTAGCCGCGCACCGTGTCGGCGCCATAGCGGTCGACGACTTCGTCCGGGTTGATGACGTTGCCGCGGCTCTTGGACATCTTCTCGCCGTCAGGCCCCAGGATCATGCCCTGGTTGAACAGGCGCTGCATGGGTTCGTCGAAATCGACCACGCCCAGGTCGCGCAGCGCCTTGGTGAAGAAGCGCGTGTACAGCAGGTGCATGGTCGCGTGTTCGATACCGCCCGTGTACTGGTCGACCGGCAGCCAGTAATCGCCTTTCTCCTTCTCCCACGGCATGTCGTCGGCCTTCAGCGGTTCGCCCGACTTCCAGTACGGCGAGATGTAGGCATACTGATACCAGCTCGAGCACATGAAGGTGTCCATCGTGTCGGTCTCGCGCTCCGCGTCGCCGCCGCACGTCGGGCACTTCACGTAGCGGAAGCCTTCGTGGTACTTCAGCGGGCTCTCACCGGTCGGCTTGAACTCGGCATCGTCGGGCAGCAGCACGGGCAGGTCCTCATACGGCACCGGCACAACGCCGCAAGTCTCGCAATAGACGATCGGGATGGGTGCGCCCCACATGCGCTGGCGGCTGATCAACCAGTCGCGCAGGCGGTAGTTGACCGCACCGCGGCCCAGCTCGTTGGCCTCCAGCCACTCCGTGACCTTGCCCACGGCGCCCTTGACCGGCGTGCCGTCGAACGGACCTGAGTTGATCATCTCGCCCGTGTCCTTGGAATCATAGGCGGCCTCCAGCGGGCCGGTTGCGCCGTCCGGGCCGGTGATGACCCGGCGGATCTCCAGGCCGTACTTCGTGGCGAAGGCAAAGTCGCGCTCGTCGTGCGCGGGCACGGCCATGATCGCGCCAGTACCGTACCCCATCATCACGTAGTCGGCGATCCAGATCGGAATCTGCTCGTCATTGACCGGGTTGATGGCATAGCCGCCGGTGAAGACGCCGGTCTTCTCCTTGTCTGCCGCGCCGCGCTGGATCTCGTCCATGCGGCTGGCCTGTTCCTGGTACGCCTCCACCGCTGCACGCTGCGCGTCGGACGTGACGCTGCCGACCAGCGGGTGCTCCGGCGCCAGCACCATGAAGGTGGCGCCCCACAGCGTGTCGGGCCGCGTCGTAAAGATCTCCAGCGCGTCGCCCTGCTCGGTGCGGAAGGTGACTTCGGCGCCATAGCTGCGGCCGATCCAGTTGGTCTGCATCACCTTGACGCGCTCGGGCCAGTCGATGTTGTTCAGCATATCGATCAACTCGTCGGCATAACTGGTAATGCGGAACTTCCACTGTTCCAGGTTCTTCTTGATCACCGGCGTGCCGCAGCGCTCGCAATGGCGATCATCGCCCCAGACCTGCTCGCGTGCCAGCGTCGTGTTGCACGTCGGACAGAAGTCGACGGGCGCGTACTCGCGGTAGGCGATGCCGGCATCGTAGAACTTGCGGAAGAACCACTGCGACCACTTGTAATACTCGGGATCGCAGCTCACCGCCTCGTGCTCCCACGCCCACATGGCGCCCATGCGCCGTAACTGCGTGCGCATCTGCTCGATGTTGGCGTAGGTCCACGTCACCGGGTGCGCGCCGCGCTTGATCGCCGCATTCTCCGCCGGCAGGCCAAAGGCATCGAAGCCGATGGGGAACAGGACGTTGTAACCGTTCATGCGCCGGTAGCGCGCGCCGGCATCGCTGGGCGTATAGGCGTACCAATGGCCGGTGTGCAGATCGCCCGACGGGTACGGCAGCATGGTCAGCGCGTACCACTTGGGGCGCTCCGGGTCCTCGGTCGCTCGATACAGTTGTTGCTCCTCCCAGATCTGCTGCCACTTGGGCTCGATCTCGGCAGGGCTATATTTGTTCGACATCTTGAACTCCTGTCGGTTGTTGCTCAAGGTTGATGTGTGTCAATCGCTGTCACCAGGACGGCCGAAGACGCGGCGACGTCCGCATGACACGATCATGGGCTGGTTTGGTTGGGTGGCAATTGCGCCCGCGTGAACGCTGTCCGCGGGCTAGCTAAGCGCGAGGAGACCACCGACGTTGCGTCCGGCGGTGATGAAGACGATGATCCGAGTGGAAGACATCCCAATTCTACGCTTCATAGCCATAGAGTATAGCACAGGGTGTCAATACCTCGACCAATTTTGGATATTCCGATCGCTAAAGTACGCCAAAGTACGGCAGAGCGACCGGAACGGCCGCGCGTCGCCCGGTTCATGGCGCATAGACGATGCCTGCACTTACCTGAAACGCTTTGTCTCACGCGTGCGCCGGTGTTACAATCGCGCGGGCATCGCCGGTACGGCACGCGCCGCGCCGGCAAAGCCCCAGCTATCATGAAACCTCGTCGGTGAAACGGCCTCTTCCAAAGGAGCGCCCGGTGCAATCGTCCTTCTATCGCATCCTCTCGGTCGCCATCACGCTGCTGCTCGTGGCAGCCCTGGGCGCCCTGCTGATCCTGACCCTGCGCAGCCAGCCGGCCACCGTCATCGTGCCGCTCCCAACGCCGACGGCCACGGCCACAACCATGCCGACCGCGACACCCACGCCTGCGCCGGCGCTCGTCGCCGAGATCGTGGTCGACGCAGCGGGCTACAAGTTCCAGCCGCTGGCCGGCTTTGCTGTCTCCATCCAGGAGAGCGTGGCCAAACTGACAGGCACGGCGCCCGACCTGCCCGTTGCGCCGTCGATCGTCATGGACGCCGGACCGAATGCCGCCTTTGGCATGCGCGCCGGCCAGACGTTGGAGGACGTGCTGGCGCAGTACGCCGACGTGCTGGTGCGCCAGGGGGACGTCGCGGTTGGCCCGGCCACTGCCCAGCGCGTCGCCGGCCAGGAGGCGATCGGCGCGCCGCTGACCGGCGAAGAGGCCGGCCAGCCCATTGCCGGGCGCATCGTCGTGGCACAGCCGGACGAGAATCACCTCTTCGTCACCGTTGCCACCGCGCCCGTGGAACGCTGGGAGGCCGCAACATCGGCTGAACTCGACGCGGTGCTGGCCAGCGTCCAGTTCTTTGCGCCGGACGCAACGCCCACCGCCCTGGCCGAAGTTGCGCCGCCTGCCACAGCGACCATCACCGCGACGGCGCCAGCAGCAACAGCGACGTCGCTGCCCACCGTACGCGCCACCGCGACCATCACCGGCGTGACCATTCTCTCGCCCACGGCCACCGCACCAGCCATCACCACCACGCTGCCGGTGACGCCGCTGATCACGCTGCCGACGCCACTACCGGCGATTACACCGGTTGCGCCACAGCCTGAAGCCGCCGCGCTGGAATGGCAGGCCGTGAGCGACAGCAACTTCATGAACGACCTCGTCATTAGCGGCAACACGGTCTGGATCGCCTCCGATGGCGGCGCATTGGCCTGGACGCGCGGCAGCACGACGCCCGTCAAGTTCACCTCCGTCGACGGGCTCGCCGGCACGCGGCTGACTGCCGTCGCCGATTGTGCGCTGCCCGAATTTGGCGTCGTCTTTGGCAGCGATTCAGGCCTGCAAGTGGTCGACCCGCGCGCCGGCGGCTGGCAACTGCGCGACAGCGCCAACAGCGAGCTGAGCTACGACGATGTCTCGGCGCTTGCTTGCGACGCCGAGGCCGGCTACCTGGTCGTCGGCTACGCGCGCCACGGGATCGACATCTACGATGCCGCCGAGGACGAATGGCGCCACCTCGACCGCAGCAGCGGGCTCGCCTCCAACAACGTCACCGCGCTGGCCGTCGTCGGCGATCTGGACGAGATCTGGGTAGTTTCAAACGACGGCGTCACCGTCGCGGCCGGGCCGGACTCCACCTTCTATGACGCGACCAACAGCGAATTGGAGAGCAACCGGATCGGGAGCATTGCCGTGGATGCCGACGGCGCGGTCTGGCTGGGCGGCGACGGCGCGCTCTATCGCGTGGAAGGCGAAAGGTGGACCGTCTTCAACGCCGAAGAAGTCGGCGATGCGGGCTTCCCGCTGCGGCTGATTGCCGGGCTGGCACCGGCGGACGACGGGACGTTGTGGCTGGGCGACATCGACGGCGCTGTGTGCCGCTTCGATCCCGCTGAATCCCGCTGTGCCGCGGCCTTCAACGGAGCGCAAGGCATGGCGGCCGGCCCGCTCACCCGCCTGGCGCTCGACACCGCCGGCCGCGTCTACTACACCACGGCCGGTGACGGGTATAGCGTCCTCGACGGCGACGCATGGCGGCGCTTTGCCAGGGCGGGCGAGGCCGTGCGCGGCAACGCCATCGGCGCGGCGACCGTGGACGGCGACGGTGCGCTGTGGCTCGCCACCGACGCGGGAATCCAGCGCGTGGAAGGGGCCGATCGCCCGCCCACCCTGGCCCCTGCCGGCGACATCGATCCCGCCGCCGTGCGCGTGCTCCTTGCCGACAGCACCGGCCTGATCTGGGCCGGCGGCGACGGCGCGGCGAGCTTCGACGGCGAAACCTGGACCGTCTTCACGACGACGGCCGGGCTGGCGGGCGAGACGGTGCAGGCCATTGCCGAGGACAGCCGCGGGCGCATCTGGCTGGGCACCGACCGCGGCATCAGCATCTGGAACGGTGCGACCTTCTTCAACCTCACCGAAGAGACCGGCCTGCCCAGCGCGGATATCCGCAGCCTGCTGGCCGAAGGCGACGCCATGTGGATCGGTAGCGATGGCGGCGGTCTTTACCGCTTCGAGCGTAACCAGCTCCAGGTGCTCACGAGCAACAACGTGGATCTGCCCAGCGACACGGTGACGGCGCTGGCGCCGGCGGACGACGGCAGCCTGCTGGTCGGCACCGACAGCGGCCTGGCCGAATTGCGCGACGGCAGTGCCGCGCCAATCACGGCGGCCGGCGAGGGCGCCATTTCGCACATCCTGGCCCTGCCGGGGTCGCTGTGGGTCGCCACTGCCGATGACGGGCTCTATTTCGACGCGGGCGACGGCTGGCAGCATGCCACCGCGACGACCGTGCTGCCGGCGGATCAGGTGACGGCGCTCGTCGCGGCCAACGAGCGCATCTGGGTTGGCGGGCGTACAGGCGGTCTCATAGCGACCGACATACCGCAAGGAGAGTAGGCAATGAATATTCGGGCACACAAGGGCTTGACCTTTGACGACGTCCTGCTGGTTCCCAAACGTTCGCCCATCGCGTCGCGCCGTGATGTCGATACCTCCGCCGCGGTCACCAACACCATCCGGCTGGCAACGCCCATCCTGAGCGCCAACATGGACACAGTGACGGAATGGGAGATGGCGGTGGCGATGGCGCGCGCCGGCGGCATGGGCGTGCTGCACCGCTTCATGAGCGTTGAGCAGCAGGTGCGCCAGGTGAACAAGGTCAAGCGCGCCCAGGGGCTCATGGTCGACAATCCCTACACCGTGGCGGAAAACGCGTCCATCGCCGAGGCGGACCGGCTCATGGAGCAGCACGACGTGGGCGGCCTCATCGTCGTCAACGGCGACAAGAAGTTGGTGGGCCTCATCACCCGCCGTGACATCCTGCTGGCGCCTGACGATGTGCTGACCGTTGCCCAGGCCATGACGCGCGCCGACCACATCGTCTCGGTCGGCCCGTCGGTCACGTCGGCCGAGGCGCGCGCCCTGCTCTACCAGCACCGCCTGGAGAAGCTGCCGGTCGTCGATCGCGACGGCAAGGTGGTCGGCCTCATCACCTCGCGCGATGTGGTGCGCGTCGAGGAGCGCTCGCAGGCCAGCGTCGACGGCAAGGGGCGGCTGCGCGTCGGCGCGGCGATCGGCGTGGGCAGCGGCGAGATGGCGCGCGCCGAGGCGTTATTGGAGGCGGGCGCCGACCTGCTCGTGCTCGACATTGCCCACGGCCACGCCGAACACTGCATCGACATGGTGAAGAGCCTGCGCCGTGCCTTTGCCGACGCGCAGATTGTGGCCGGCAACGTCGCCACGGCTGACGGCGCGCGCGAACTGGCCGAGGCCGGCGCCGACGCCATCAAGGTCGGCATCGGTCCCGGCTCCATCTGCACGACTCGCATCGTGACCGGCTTTGGCGTGCCGCAACTTACGGCCATCATGGATTCAGCCAGCGGGCTGGCCGCGGCCGGCATCGATATTCCCATCATTGCCGACGGCGGCATCAAGACGTCGGGCGACCTGGTCAAGGCGCTGGCAGCGGGCGCGCACATCGTCATGATCGGGAGCCTCTTTGCCGGCTGCGAGGAGGCGCCCGGCTCCCCTGTCATCCGCGACGGGCAGAAGGTCAAGGTCGTACGCGGGATGGCGTCGCTGGGTGCGGCCATGGGGCGCCGCGCGGCCGAGCGTGACGGCCAGGGGATCGACGAGAGTGCCGAGGACCAGGAGGATTGGGACAAGGTCGTGCCGGAGGGCGTCGAGGCGGTGGTGCCCTATCGCGGGCATGTGGCCGAGATCGTCTACCAACTCGTCGGCGGGTTGCGCTCCGGGTTGAGCTATGGCGGCGCGCATAGCATCGAGGAATTGCAGCGCAACGCGGAGTTCATCGAGATCACAGCAGCCGGCGTGCGCGAAAGCGGCTCGCATGACGTTCGTCGATTGTAAATCGTTGGTTTGTTTTATTTTGCGTGGTGCCGCATACTAACATGACTTGCCGGCGCGATGCACTCCCTGTCAGCTTCCGGCCCATCGCTTGCCCAAGAAAGAGATTCCAGTGTCTGCCGTGATTTCACTGGTTGTTCATTCAATCCACGATGCGAGCCTGCGCGCCGGCATCGAGAGCGACGATCCGGTCGCCTGGGTGCTGGATGGATTGCTGGCGACTGACGCCTACAACGCGCAGATTGAACGCACAGTGCTGGCCGGCGTACTCACCGGCAGCCTGGATGCGCTGCGCCGCGAGAGCGCGCTCTCGATCCTGTACAGCGGCAGACTCGGCATTTTTGCGGGCGTGACCGAGCGCGAGCGCGTGGCGATCCGCCAGGTGGAACGGCGCTACGGGATCGGCGTACTCTATGGCACGCTGCGCCGCGGCCGCCATGCGCACGAGGTTCTGCTCGTCGATGCCACGCAGGCGGTGCGCGCCGACGGCAACGACTTTCGCTACGCGTGTTGGGAACGCTTCGGGCTGGATTCGCAGCGCCACGACGGCGATGCCGGTTACACGCTGGCCATGAATGCCGCACGCCCGCTCCTGGCCGCGCTCGCTGCGATCGGCGCAACGGCGAGCGACGGGCCAAAGATCGCCATCGCCCACGGCAGTCTGGGCATGCCGTTGTTGCTGGCGACCGAGTTGGACGAACCGACGGCATGGCGCACGCTCTTCTATGCCTACGAAACGCCCGCCGCGCGGCAGATCGTCGAACGGCGCGCCGGCCATGACACCAGTTTCTACAACGTGATGGCCAAGGCCAGGGTCGCCAAGCTGGCGCTGGAGACAATCTACGGCAGCCAGGATGACCTGCCCGAGCACGCACTGTTGCGACTGGCGACGACCTGCGACGCCGTACTGGCCGTCAGCGAGCACGTCGCGGACGAACTGCGCTTTGTCGGCGGACGCTTTGCCGGCGTTCCGCTGGAGGTCGTCCCCCTTGGGATGACCGGAAAAGCCGTAACGCCGGCGGATCGGGCGGATGCGGCCGGGCGATTGCGCGCATATGCCGCCACACTGGCCGGCTTCGAACCTGACTTCGTCTTCACCCACGTCGACCCCATGACGGTGAGCAAGGGACTCTGGCGCGACGTGCGCGTCCTGGAGCACCTGGACGGGCAGTTGAAACGCAAGGGCTGCCGTGCGCTCTACCTGCTCTTTTCGTCGTCCACGGCGGACGGCCATGCGCCCGAAGAGCTGACGGCGTGGGAAGCCGAATACGGCTGGCCAGTGCAGCACCGGGCCGGCAATGGCGACCTGCGCGAGACAGAGGCGGCGTTGTACCTGGAGGCGTTCGAACCATTCAACCGCCGCGCCGGCAACGTCCGCGCGATCCTGATCAACCAGGCCGGGTGGGGCGAAGGTGCGTTGGGTCGCCGCATGCCGCCGGGTTTGACGGTGGCGGATTGTCTGCACGGCGCCGACCTCGTCTTCGGCCAGAGTATCTACGAACCGTTTGGACTGCGGACGGCGGAGGCAGCACTGGCCGGGACGCCGGTGTGTATGAGCAACGTCTGTGGCAGCGTGCCGGCCCTCCGCAAGGCCGCCGGCGAGTTGCCAGAAAACGTCATTGTGGCAGACTATGTGAAGATGCCGCCAGGCTACTGGCTGGGCAGCCCGTATGATGCGCTGGCCATAGACCAGGGCGTGCGTGATTGGGTCGAGCAGAAGAACAGCCTGCCGGCCGCCCACACACTGGCGCAGCGTCTGACAGTCGACGATGCCGTCCGCAGCGCTCGGCTGGAAAGTGGCGAGCGCATCCGTGCGGCGTTGTGCTGGGACGGCATTGCCGAGAACATGTTTTTGCCGGCCATGCGTCGGGTTTTGCAGACGACAGTACGAAGAAAATCGACCTCTCAATTGAAAAGATAGGTGGTGAGCCATGGCACGCAGCAAGACAGAGCCAATCGAACCGAACGATGCCGGCACGACCCGGCAGCCTGCCGATGCTGAGCAGCCGGTCGCGGCACAGGATCCTGAATCGGCGAAGAAGAGCGCGCGCGCATCCAAACCGGAGTCGACCGTCGATGCTTCCGAGATGGATGCGATTGCCGGCGGCTATCACGGGGCGCCGTACAGCGTCCTCGGAGCACACGTCGTCACGCGCGACGGCAAAGAGGTGTTGGCGATTCGTACATTCCGCCCCATGGACAAGGGCGTTGCCGTGCTGGAGACGGAGACGGGCAAGCGCACCGCCATGAAACTGGTCCATCCGGCCGGGCTCTTCGAAGCGGTCTTCACGCGGCGCAAGGCTGCCTTCCCCTACCGGCTGGTTGTCACGGGCGGCGACGACCAGGAATATGAACTCGACGATCCCTACCGCTTCCCGTTGCAGCTTTCGGAGTTCGACCTGTATCTGCACGGCGAAGGCAATTTCCTGGAGAGCTATGAACGCTTTGGCGCTCACATGATGACCGTCGATGGCGTCGAAGGCGTACATTTTGCCGTTTGGGCGCCCAATGCCCTGCGCGTCAGCGTAGTCGGCCCCTTCAACCTGTGGGACAATCGCGTCAACGTCATGCAGATGCACGGCGAGTCGGGCGTGTGGGAGACCTTCATCCCGAATCTGCCGAAGGGCATGCACTACAAATACTCGGTCAAGTCGCGCTTCATGGGGTACGAGGTCGACAAGGCCGATCCGTACGGTTTCTACTTCGAGGTGCGGCCGACCACGGACTCGCGCATCTGGAACATCGACGAATATGGCTGGGGCGACGGCGACTGGATGGCGAATCGCGTCGAGCATCAGGCACCGAATCGGCCCATGAACATCTACGAAGTCCATCTCGGCAGTTGGCGGCGCGGCGAGGACAACGCCTTCCTCAGCTATCGCGAACTGGCTCACCAGATGGTGGACTACGTGAAGGAGATGGGCTACACCCACATCGAACTGCTGCCCGTCACCGAGCACCCCTTCGACGGGTCGTGGGGCTACCAGGTGACCGGCTATTTCGCGCCGACCAGCCGCTTCGGCACGCCCGATGACTTCATGTACTTCATCGATCATTGCCATCAGAATGGTATCGGCGTCCTGCTCGACTGGGTGCCGGCGCACTTCCCACGCGATGCGCATGGGCTGGGTTTCTTCGACGGCACCCATCTTTACGAGCACGCCGACCCGCGCCAGGGCGAGCACCAGGATTGGGGCACCAAGATCTTCAACTTCGGCCGCAACGAGGTGCGCAACTTCCTCCTGAGCAACGCGCTCTTCTGGCTGAAAAAGTACCATATCGACGGCCTGCGCGTGGATGCCGTGGCCAGCATGCTCTATCTCGACTACAGCCGCGAGGCCGGCCAGTGGGTGCCGAACAAATACGGCGGGCGCGAAAACCTGGAGGCCATCGACTTCCTGCGCCGCTTCAACGAACTTGTACACGAGAACGCGCCCGGCGCCATCACTGCGGCCGAGGAGAGCACCTCATGGCCCATGGTGACGCGGCCAACCTACATGGGCGGGCTCGGCTTTGACTACAAGTGGAACATGGGCTGGATGCATGACACGTTGAGCTACATCGAGAAGGATCCGGTCTTCCGCCGCTACCATCAGAACGAGATCACCTTCAGCCTGATCTACGCCTTCCACGAGAACTTCATCCTGCCCTTCAGCCACGACGAAGTCGTTCATCTGAAGAAGTCCATGTTGGACAAGATGCCGGGCGACGCCTGGCGTAAGTACGCCAACCTACGCGCGCTCTACGCCTACATGACCGGCCATCCGGGCAAGAAACTGCTCTTCATGGGCAGCGAGTTCGGCCAGTGGACCGAGTGGAGCGAGGCACGCAGCCTGGACTGGCACCTGCTCGAATGGAATGACCACCAGCAGATACAGCGCTTCGTGCGCGACCTCAACCACTTCTACCAGCGCGAGCCGGCGCTCTACGAAGTGGATTACAGTTGGGAAGGCTTCCAGTGGATCGACTTCACCGACGCCGAGCAGTCGATTCTCTCGTTCCAGCGCCGTGCCAACGACCCGGCCGAAATGCTCGTCTTCGTCTGTAACTTCACGCCGGTGGTGCGCGACAGCTACCGCGTCGGCCTGCCATTGGGCGGCGCCTACCGCGAGGTAATCAACAGCGACAACCTCGATTACGGCGGCAGCGGCGTGACCAACGACGGCCTGATTCTGGCCGAGGCGCTGCCCTGGCAAAACTGCAAGTTCTCGGCGCCGCTGCGGCTGCCGCCGCTCGGCGTGCTCGTGCTCAAACCTGTGCAGAGCGCGGAAGGGTGATCGGCGCGCATCCACCTATGACTGGCGAAAGCAAGGCGTCCGTTCTGATCGTCGAGGACGATCCCTATCTGAATCTGGCCATCGCCGAGACGCTTCGTTCGTATGACTTCTCGGTCGAGCAAGTCTACAACGGCCTGGAAGCGCTGCAATCGGTGCGCTCACGACAGCCGGACGTGATCGTCTGCGACATCAACATGCCGGTCATGGATGGCTACACCTTCCTGCAGCAGACACGGGCCGACCCGGAACTGCGCCTGCTCCCCTTCATCTTCCTCACCGCGCGCACGACCACAGAGGACCAGCGGCGCGCCAAGGCCATCGGCGTCGAGGACTACCTCAGCAAGCCGGTGGACAGCAGCGACCTGGTCGCCGCCATCGAAAACGCCGTCAAACGCCGGCGGCTGATGCTGGCCGAGCTCGAGCGCAACATGGACAACCTGCGCAACCGGATCGTGGGTCTGCTCCAGCACGAGTTTCGTACGCCGCTCACCTTCATCCTTGGCTATGCCGAACTGCTCGCCAGCAGCAATACCGATCAGATCGATATCAACGAGATGCGGCTGGCTGCCGATGCAATTCTTGACGGCGGGCACCGGCTCCAGCACCTGATCGAGAGTTTCCTGTTGCTGGCCGAGTTGCAAAGCCGCACGCTGAGTCCTCACGACCTGGATCTGGTCCAGGCGTGGTCGCTCTGGCGGGATATCTTGCAGGAAATGGATCTGTCTGGCGTGATCGGGCCGCTGCCGGTCCGTCTGCTTGACCAGCACGACACGCTGACGGTTCGCGTCGATCTGCGCCTGCTGGACAAGGCGCTGCACCGGATCTTCGAGTACGTCCTGCGGGTGCGGCACCCGGACGCAACCGAGATCGTCTGCTCGATCGAGGAACGCTTTCCCTATGCCGGCTTGAAGCTCTGGTGCGACCGGGTGAATCCCCCGCCGTTGCCTCCGAGCGACCATTACGTCGGAGCCACTACGGACAACCGATCCAAAGAAGAGATGGATACAGACCTGGGGTTGACGCTCGCCCACCACGTTGCGACGCTCCATGCAGGCAGCCTGGCGATCGATCACGGCGAACGCGGCGATGCGACCTTCAACCTCTGGCTGCCCCTCGCCGACCAGGCGGAAGACGAGTAGACGCCCCGGACGTTGCATCGATATGGGACGCAGGTCAATCTTGCGTGCCGCCAATCTGCGTCACGATCACGCGGCGGGCGCCGGCCGCAGCCAGCGCATCGCACACAGGTCGCATCACCCGGTCGTCGACCAGCGCAATCATGTTGCCGCCTCGCCCGCCCCCGCTGAGCTTGGCGCCCAGCGCGCCCGCCTTCCGCGCAGCCCCGATCAGCGTCGCCAGGACCGGCGAACTGACATCGAGCCTCTCCAGCAGAGTCTGGTTTGCATCCATGACGCGCCCTAGTTCGAGCGAATCGCCCGCTTCCAGCGCATGCCGCGCGGCGAGGACGGTGCGGCCGATCTCGTCGAAGATGTCCTCGTAGCGCGCCGGATCTTCGCTCCACGCGCGGCGTACATCGCCGACGGTCTCCTTCGTAGGGCTGCGGATACCGCTGTCGGCAATGGCCAGCGAAATCGGGTGGGCCGGCACGAAGGGCTCGGGCGGCTGGCCCTTGACAAACCAGATGGGCATGCCATAGGCGACGACGGTGTTGTCGATACCGCTGGGCGTGCCGTGGTAGAAGCGCTCGCTTTCGTAGACGAGGTCGCTCACTTCTGCCGGTTCAGCCGCGTGGCCGGCGCCCAGCATGACCGCACGCACGAGGGCCGTGCTCAGCGCCGCGCCGCTGCCCATGCCGCTGGCAATCGGGATGTCGCTGTGCAGGGTAATCTGCCAATCCGGCGCGCGAGTGATGCCCAGGCGCGCCAACGCCAGGCGCGTAACCACCGCCAGCGGCTCGTCGTCGCCGGCGTCGGCCAGGCGCAACGCCAGCCCCACATCCGGCGCGATGATGTGGCAGCCGCTGCCCGGCGCGGCCGGTGCGATGGTCGCCGTCGCCACCGTCTGCCACACGGGCGCGGCGATGGCCGGGCGGCCGTAGACCACCGCATGCTCGCCCACCAGGATGACCTTGCCGGGCGCAGTTGCGAGAAACACCTTAGCGCCTCTTTAGTAATTCGGTTAGGCCGGTCGGAAAGAGCGGGATGCCCTGGCTGGCCAGCTTGTCCGGATAGACCCAAATCGCGTCGCCGGAAAGACCGCTATCTTCCTGATAGGTGAAGGTTTCCTCCAGGTAAGCGGCTGCGTCGGCAAAATCGGCCTGCCAGACAAAGATAATCTCGTGGCCGGGGCGGCCGTCATAGACGAACACGTTTTCGAGGACGCCCAGCCGCCGGCCGACGATCACTTCTCGATCAATCTCTTCCAATAGTTCGCGACGCACCGTTTCTGCTGTCGACTCGCCGAATTCCACGGCGCCACCCAGCGGGCGATAGAAGACCAGCGAGCGCGCCGGATCGTAACAGCGCATGGCGAGGATGGCGCCGTCATTCGGGCGCGAGATGGCGGCAATCGAGATGACGCGCACGCGCGGATCAGCCAGCATGGCCGCGCAGCCCCGCGATGATCTGGTCCGGCACGTCGGTCATGATCACGTCGACGCCGAGCCCTGCCAGCCGCCGCGCCTCGTCGAGATCGTTGACGGTCCACGTGTTGACGCGGGTACCCAGGGCGCGCGCCCACGCCATGTAGCCGGCGTCGATCAACGCGTGATGGGGATGCTGCGCCTCGGGGCGAATCGGTGCGCCGGCCCACGTCTCCCGTAGGAATTGGGGCATCTCATCGCCGTAGAGCATGCCCAGCGCGATCTTGGGATCGAGATGGCGCAGCTTGATGAGCGTGATCGGGTTGAAGGAGGAGACAATCACCTGGTCGTAGAGATTGCGCTGCCGGATCAACGCGGCGACGAGGTCAGAGGCATCGTTGGCGTAGGGGTCCATGCTCTTGATCTCGATGTTGATGCGGCAGCGGTCGCCGACAAGGTCAAGCACTTCCTCCAGGCGCGGCACCGGCGTCCCTGCGTAGGCAGCACTGAAATGGCTGCCGGCATCGAGGCGTGCTACTTCGGCCGCGCTCATAGCGGCCACCGGCCCACTGCCGTTGGTCGTGCCGTCGACGACGAAATCGTGGATGACGACGAGTTGCTCGTCGGTCGTGCGGTGCACGTCCAGTTCGATGCCGTCGACGCCCATGGCCAGGGCGGCGGCGAAGGCGGGGAGCGTGTTTTCGGGCGCGACCCGGCGCGCCCCGCGGTGGGCAAAAATAGCTGGGCTGTTGCTCATAGAATTCCGTCGCTCTTTGTGATTTCGACCAACTCGCGCCCGTCGATCAATTCGATCGGCTTGCCCATGACCCACCGCCGCGCCTCCTCGCTGATGGCGCCGGTGGTGACCAGGTAGGCGTAAGTGGCCTCAAAATGGATCATCGTGCCGTAGAGGTCGCGCACGGTCGACTCGCCAACGGTGCCACGGTAGCGCTTGCACTGGACGACGGCGGTCTGGCCGAAACGGTCGGTAATGAGAATGTCGACGCCGCCATCCTTCGTGTTGCGCGTGTTATTGACGGTGTAGCCGCGGTGGTTGAAGACACGCTGCGCCACATACGCCTCGAAGTCGCCCGGGTCCATTTCCATCATCTGTTCCAGCGAGAGCGCATCCCAGCGCCGTCGCCGGCGCTGGATGGCCGGCCATGCCCCGCGCCAGGCGATGACGAGGAACACGCCCAGTACGATGCTGGCAGCAAAGCCGGCGAGCTGCAACGTGCTGAACCGCCCAAAGCCGCCGGCCCACAACGTCCAGCCGACCCACGCATAGAGCACGAACCACGCGAGCGTAGTGGCGACGAGTATCGCAACGGTGATGCCGGTCTGCTGCGGCTTTTTCCAGAGCAACGGTTCAAAATAGAGTGTGCGCTGCGACATGAACCAATGACACGGTGGCGCCGGGAACGATCCCGACAAGATGAGAATTCCTGGTGGCGGAAGCGCCGCGCCCATTGTACCACGCCGCTTCGCTCCCGGATCAAAGAATCGCACGCCGCCACCGGGAAATCCGGGCGCACGTGCGATTCGCCAGGCAAGACCGGCGCTTCAGTTGAAGAGCCAGCCGAGCAAGCCGCGTTTCTTTTTGGCCGGTGGCGGCGGTTCGTAGACCAGTTCCGGCTCCGGTTCGTCCAGTTCGTCGGGCTCGATGCCGAGCAGTTTCTTGAGTTCCGGCGTCATCGCGTCGGGCGTCCAGACCGGCTCCCACACAATGTCGACCGTGACCTGCTGTGCACCCAGTTCATAGAGCATATGCTCTACGTTCTGGATGATCTGCGGCCCCATGGGACAATGCGGCGTCGTCAGCGTCATCGTCACGGTGACGTTCTGCTCAGGCGCAATTTCAACGGCGTAGACAAGCCCGAGATCGACGATGTTCTGGTAGATCTCCGGGTCGATGACGGTGCGCAACGCGTCCCAGCTTCGTTCGACGCTCAGTTCTCCGGTCGCTTCCATGGTGCGAGTTCTCCTCCCTCCGAGACCGGCGTCCGTCGTGCTGCCGGTCAGTGATGTGCCTTCTGCAATACCTCGATCATGAGGCCATTGGTCGCCTTCGGATGTATGAAGGCAACCAGCCCGTGGACGCCCTGGCGCGGCGTCTCATCAATGAGCCGCACGCCGGCTGCGCTCAGCTCTGCCAGCGCGGCACGGATGTCGTCCACCTCATAGCAGACGTGATGCGTGCCTTCGCCGCGATTGGCCAAAAAGCGCGCCGTGCCGCTTTCCGAGTCCGTCGGCGAGATCAACTCGATGGTGCTGTTGCCGCCATCCAGAAAGGCGGCTACCACCTTCTGCTCCGGGATTTCGACCCGTTCCAGCAAGGTGAACCCGAGCTGCTCGCAGTAGGTACGCAACGTTACATCAATGTCGTGAACGACAACGCCCACGTGGTCTAATCGCTTAAACATAGTCTATTCCACCCGTTTTTCTTGTGAGCCTCAATCCGAAACGTTCAATCTACTCGAGTCATCTGCCCGGTCGTACGATGCCGCCGGGCATGAGAAAGTGTAGCACAGACACGGCGGGCAGGTGAGGGCCGGATGTACCGAACTTGACAGGCGCAATCCCGTCGTGCGCCATTTGGGGAAACCCGCTTCCGTGGGGTAGAAGAACGAAGAGCCTGCCGTCTCGCAGGCCGTGAAAAACCAGACAGGTGCCTATGTCCAGCATGATCCACGAAGCGGTGCGTGAAGTTGCCGCCGATATCTACCAGGTGCGGCTGCCGCTGCCCTTTGCCCTCAACCACGTCAACTGCTACCTGCTGCGCGACGGCGACGGCTGGACGATCCTCGACACCGGTCTCAACCGGCCGGAGATCCACGCCGGCTGGCAGGCGGCCTTTGCCACGCTGGGCATCGCGCCGGCGCAGGTGACGCGCATCGTCGTCACCCACATGCACCCCGACCACATCGGCCTTGCCGGTCGCCTCCAGCAGGAGACGGGCGCCGCGGTCTTCATGTCCCCGCGCGAGTGGGAAATTGCCACGATCGCCTGGGTGGAGAACCGCGAGCGGGGCGAGTACCTGGCCGGCTATCTGCGCCAGGCGGGCGCGCCGGCCGACGTCGGCGCCATCGTCGAGGGGCAGCAGCAGAAGCTCCGCCAGCAGACGCTGCCCATGCCCGTCGACGTACAGTTGCTACGCGACGGCGACGCCATCACGCTGGCCGGTCGCCGCTTCCAGGTGATCCATGCACCGGGCCACGCCGACGGACAGATCATCTTCTACGCGCCCGAAGATCGCCTCATGCTCTGCGGCGACCAGGTGTTGCTGCGCATTACGCCCAACATCGGCTTCTGGCCGTCGACGCAGCCCGACCCGCTCGGCCGCTACCTGGCCTCGCTCCATGCACTGCGCGGCCTGGCTGTGGATGTGGCGCTGCCCGGCCATCACGGCGTCATCACCGACTGGCAGGGGCGCATCGGCGAGTTGCTGCACCACCACGACGAGCGGCTGGAGGCCATGTACGCGGCCGCGGCCGGTGGCGTCACCGCGTTGGAGGCCAGCGTCGTCGTCTTCAACTTCGACCGCTTCAGCCCGCACGAGATCCGCTTCGCCGTGGCCGAAACGTTGGCCCACCTCGAACACCTGGCCGCCGCCGGTCGCCTCGAACGCTACGAAAAAGACGCCTACATCGCCTATCGCGCAAGATAGAAATAGACCACGGACGTGGCGGATTAGACGGATTAACACGGATTGAAGATTATCCGCGAAAATCCGCCTAATCCGTCCTATCCGTGGTCTATTCTTTACAGCAGCAGTCCTTCCAGCCGGGTTACGTAGTCGGCCAGCACGGCGAAGGCCGCGTCCACCGGCTCGGGCGCGCTGAGGTCGACGCCGGCCCGTTGCAGCGCATCGAGCGGGTAGAGCGCACCGCCGGCGTGCAGGAACTCCAGGTAGCGCTCGACCGCGCCGTCAGCGCCGGCCAGCACACCCGCCGCCAGCGCATTGGCGCCCGAGATGCCTGTCGCATATTGGTAGACGTAGAAGTTCGAGTACATGTGCGTGGAAAATTCCGCCCATGTAATGCCCGTGCGTTCGCGATCCATTACCAGATCGTCGCCGTACCCCTCGGCAAAGAGATCGGCCATCAGCTCGATCATCGCCGATGACGTGAGCGGCTGGCCGCGCTCGACGCGCTCGTGCAGTTCCAGCTCGAAGCGCGCCAGCGTGGGCATGATGAAGAAGTAGCGGTGGAAGTTGCTCATGGCCTCTTCGATGACGGCTATCTGGAAATCGCGATCGGGATTGGTGCGCAGCAGGTAGTCGCGCACCAGTGCCTGGTTGAAATTCGAGGCAACCTCGGCCGCGAAGAGCGTGTAGCGGCCGTAGATCATGGGCTGCGTGCGCCAACTGAAGTAGGAGTGCAGCGAATGGCCCAGCTCGTGCGCCAGCGTGCTGAGGCTGAAGACGTCGTCGTTGTAGCTCATCATGATGAAGGGATGCGTGCCCGGCCCGCCGTAGGAGAAGGCGCCCAGCCGCTTGCCCTTGTTCGGGTAGATGTCGACCCAGCGCTCATCCAGCGCACCGCGACGCAGAATGCTCACATACTCCTCGCCCAGCGGCGCCATCCCTTCGCAGATCCAGTCGACGGCCTGGCGATAGGGCACGTCGATGTGACTGGCGAGCGGCGCCTTGATGTCATACTCGTGCAGCGTCTCCACGCCGAGCACCTTGCGTCGCAGCCGCCAGTAGCGATGCCACGTGGGTAGGTTCTTGCGGAAGGTCGCGATGAGATTGTGGAAGACCGCCGTCGGAATGTTGGGCGGCGTCAGCGCGGCTTCTAGCGAGGAGTCGTAGCGCCGCGCCCGCGCCCGGAAGACGTCCTGCTTGACGCCGGCCGCCAGCGCGTTGGCCATGGTGTTCTTGTAGGCGAGATGGCCGTCGGCGTAGCTCTCCCACGCCGTGCGGCGCACCGTGCGATCCGGGCTGGACAGCAGTGCGCCCAGCGAGCCATGCGTCACCTCGAATTGCTCGACGCCATCTTCGCTCGTCGCCGGCGCGAAGGGAATCTCACTGTTGGTGAGGATGCCGTGCGTGTTGGCCGCCGTGCGGAAGGGGTCCTCCACCTGGCCGAGCAGTTCCTCCACCTCGGCCGAGCGTACGTGCGCGCTCATGCGTTCCAGATTGTCGATGTAATGAGCGTAGATCGCCAGCCGCGGCGAATCCGCCAGCCAGGCACGCAGCGTGGCAAAGCCGAGGCCCATCATCTCCGGCTCGGCAAAGGAAACGGCCGCCTGCACGGCCGAGGCCAGGCTCGTGCCCTGCGCCGCGCGCGCAGCCGCGGCCTGGTTGTTCGTGTCGGTGCTGTAGTCGAGCGCGGCGTACATCACGACGCGGTGCGTGTCGCGCATGAGATCCTGGTAGGTCTCCAGCCAGCCGGCCAGCGCGTCGGGGCCTTCGCCCAGGCGCCCCTGATACTGGCGAATCTCCGGCAGGCGCGCCTTGACATTGGCAAGCTTCGCCTCCCAGTCGGCGGGGGTCGGGAAGATATTGGCGAGATCCCAGGTGTGCTCGACCGGAATCTCGTTGCGGGCGGGAACGGTTGCGGTAGCCATCAGCTTGGTCAACTCCTTCGTGGTGTGGGGATCGGGCAGACGCCCCGGTCAGAAGATTTCGTCTCTGGGCTGAGTATACCACCGGCGTGCTCACTCCCCCTTCTTGAGCGCGCACACAACTGCGCTGCCGCCGCGGCGGGTTGGTTGTCCACGCTTCGTCCCCCGGATTATCAACAGGTTGTCCGCTCTTCCGCCTGCCTGGAGTGATCCGAATTCTCGGAATTTCGGTCAACCGATTGACGCCGGCCCATCACCCGTGCTATTCTCAAACCATTCATCGACAAACGGCGATGACAGGGACAGGTTTCCGGGTTCCGGCGATGCACAGAGAACCGGCCGCACGCTGCAAGGCCGATCTTCGCCCCCACGGAAGCGACACCCTCGAGCCGGGTCGGGGAACGGCCGGTCTGGGCGTGATGCCTGGCCGGTTTAGTAGCCGGCTTCGGGATGCGCCCGTTACAGCGCAACGGCTTCGTTCGTTCACGCAAGGCTGCGTAGCGGGCGGCGCCGAGCAAGGCTCCGGGCAACCGGAGCGAAGCGTGGTGGCACCACGATGCGGCATACCGCCCTCGTCCACAGTGTTGGACGGGGGCTTTTTGTTTTCCAGGAAAGGAGACGCCATGGACGACGGCGATGGCAATGACGATTGCGACGACAATGATTTCAACTTGACGACGGGCGGCGCCTGCGACCATTGATTTCGACCCGGGCCGCGCAGCAGCCGCACACAACCCAGGCCTGGGTCAGGAGCATTCGCATGAGCATCGACACGACTGTCAAACGAATCCGTACCGTCGAACTGGCCGCCCACGTGGGCGAGCGAGTCGAATTGCAGGGCTGGCTGCACGCCGTGCGCCGGCTCGGCGGCGTGACCTTTGTCATCCTACGCGATGGCTGGGGCACCGCCCAGGCCGTCGTTGCGGAGGCCGGCCAACTGGCGCCGATTGTCGAGGGCGCGCTCCAGCCGGAGAGCGTCATCCGCCTCTCCGGCGTGGTGACCGCCGCGCCGCAGGCGCCAGGCGGCGTCGAACTGCATCAGCCGGCCGTGGAAGTCATCACGCCGGTGACGGAGCCGCTGCCTGTCCTCATCAGCAAGAAGGAGATCAAGGCCGGGCTGACCACGCAACTCGACCACGCCGTCTTCGTCAACCGCCACCCGGCGCGCCGCGCCGTCTTTCGCCTGGCTGCCGGCGTCATGGCTGCCTTCCGCGAGCATCTCAACGGCCGCGCCTTCACCGAGATCCAGACGCCCAAGCTGGTCGCCTCGGCCACCGAGAGCGGCGCCAACGTCTTCGCCGTGGAGTACTTCGGGCAGAAGGCCTTTCTGGCGCAGAGCCCGCAGTTCTACAAGCAGATCATGGTCGGCGTCTTCGAGCGCGTCTACGAGGTCGCACCCGTCTTCCGCGCCGAACCGCACGACACTACGCGCCACATCAACGAGTATGTGAGCCTGGACGTCGAGCTGGGATTCATCGAGAACCACTTCACCGTCATGGGCGTGCTGCGTGACGTGCTGGCGCACATCTTCGCCAGCCTGGCAGCGCGCTATCCCGCCGAACTGGAACTGGCCGGCGCCAGCCTGCCCGCCGTGCCCGCGACGATCCCGCACATCCACTTTGCCGAGGCGCAGGAGCTGATCCTGAAGCTGCACGGCGTCGACGTGCGCGGCGAGCCCGATCTGTCGCCGCAGGACGAGCGCTGGCTGGGCGAGTGGGCGCTGCGCGAGCACGGCAGCGACTTCCTCTTCGTGACGGGCTATCCCATGGCCAAGCGCCCCTTCTACACGCACCCGGACCCGACGCGGCCCGGCTATTCCAATTCCTTCGACCTGCTCTTCCGCGGCACGGAGTTGGTGACGGGCGGGCAGCGCCTGCATCGCTACGCCGACTACCTGGCGGCACTGGCCGAGCGCGGCCTGCCCGAGGAACCCTTTGCCACCTACCTGGAGACCTTCCGCTACGGCATGCCGCCACACGGCGGTTTCGCCATCGGCACGGAGCGGCTGCTCATGCAACTCACGGGCGCGCCCAACCTGCGGCTGACCACGCTCTTCCCGCGCGACCTCAACCGGCTGACGCCGTAGGCAGAATTGGTAACCGGGGCGAGAAAGGCAGCGTCGACAAGCGCGCTGCGTTTCTCGCCCTATCACCCCGAAATTCCTGTCAAAACGTTTGCGGCTGGCCAAACACATGATAGACTTGGAGCGATTGGGCGTCGCGGACATCCGGCGAAAAAGGAGCAGCACATGGTGGAGTGGCGTGAACGGATCGTCGCCGATCCGCAAATCTGTCAT
This sequence comes from Caldilineaceae bacterium, assembly GCA_020634815.1. GTDB lineage: Bacteria > Chloroflexota > Anaerolineae > Caldilineales > Caldilineaceae > Caldilinea. Next base: position 234,007 of record JACKBA010000002.1, read on the forward strand.
GGCAGGCCGTGTATCAAGGGGACGCGGATCATGGTGACCGTCGTGCTCGACAACCTGGCAACGGGGATGAGCATCGAACGCTTGCTGGCAGCCTACCCGTCACTCTCCGCGTCCGATATCCAAGCGGCGATTGCCTACGCGGCATCGCTCGCCGACGAACGCGTCGTGCCATTGCCGGCCTGAACAAGTCCCTGCCTGTCTTCGTGTTTGGTGGGACCTTTGTGAAGCGGAGAAGGTAATATCAGATGTCACCAGAGCAAGTACTCGTCCAAACCATCCCCCTGGCATATGATGCCGATGGTATCCTGCGCGTGGGCAGCACACGCGTCACCTTAGATGTAATCATCAGCGCTTTCCTGGATGGCGGTACAGCGGAGGAGATCGCTCAGCAGTATCCTTCTGTCTCACTTGCCGATCTGTATTCGGTGATTGGCTACTACCTCAGTCATGGCGAGGAAGTTGAGCAGTACCTTGCGCAAAGAGGCCAAAAGGCCGTTGAAGTACGCGAGACAAACGAACAAAAGTTCCCACCTCAAGGCATTCGCGCTCGACTGCTAGCGCGCCGGTAGAGATACCCGCGCAGAGAATATTCTACTCTTGATCGAATGCCTGCCTGCCGGATGAATGGCAGGGTCAGGTTCATTATCTGCCTTTGCGATAAACCTCAACAAGCCACCTCAAAAAGGACAGTTGGATGACGGTACGTATCGAAGTGCGCAGCAACCACCCGGCGGCCGGGCAGAGCGTGGTGCGCGGCGCGGTCGCGCTGGGCATCGCCGGCGTCACCGCCTGCCAGGTGGTGCGCCTCTACTTCCTGGAGCACGACCCCGGCGTCGAAGCCATTGAGCGGCTGTGCAACCTCCTGCTCGTCGACCCGGTGACGGAGACGTGGTCAGGGGCGAGGGGCGAGGGGCGAGGGGCGGAAGCATCGCCCAATCTCCAATCTCCAATCTCCAATCTCAATCTGCCAAATACGTCGCCCCTCGCCCCTCGCCCCTCGCCCCTGGTGATCGAAGTGGCCTTCCGCCCCGGCGTGACCGACGTGCCCGCGCGCGAACTCCAGCGCGGCATGGTGGAGATCGGCCTGCCGCGCTGCGAGGTGGCGACCGGCACCCGCTACGAACTGGCGGGCGACCTCTCGCCCGACGACCTGCGCCGGCTGGCGCGCCAGTTGCTCTGCAACACCACCGTGCAACATTACGCCATCGGCGAGATCGCCGTCCATTTCGGCCAGGACGCGCTGGCCGGCGACCGCGTCGAGACCATCCCCATCCGCGGGCTGGACGATGCCGAACTGCTCGCCATGAGCAAGGCGCGGCTGCTCTCGCTCGACCTGGCCGAGATGCGCACGATCCAGCGCTTCTACGCCAACCTGGGCCGCGACGCCACCGACGTCGAACTGGAGACGCTGGCGCAGACGTGGTCCGAGCACTGCGTGCACAAGACCTTCAAGGCGCACATCGACTTTACCTGGCGCAACGCCGACGGCAGCGTGCGCCGCGAAGAGGCTATCGACGGCCTCATTCATCAATACCTGCGCGCCGCCACCGACGCGGTCTGGCCCGAATGGCTGCGCTCCGCCTTTGTGGACAACGCCGGCATCATCGCCTTCGACGACGAGTACGACCTGGCCTTCAAGGTCGAGACGCACAACCACCCGTCGGCGCTGGAACCCTTCGGCGGCGCCAACACCGGCGTGGGCGGCGTCGTGCGCGACGTCATCGGCGTCTCGGCGCGGCCCATCGCCACGACGGACGTGCTCTGCTTTGGCCCGCAGGATTTCCCCGTCGACCAGGTGCCCGAGGGCATGCTCCACCCGGCGCGCATTGCCGACGGCGTGGTGGCCGGCGTCGGCGACTACGGCAACAAGCTCGGCCTGCCCACGGTCAACGGCGCCGTCATCTACGACGAGGGCTATCTGGGCAACCCGCTCGTCTTCTGCGGCTGCGCCGGGCTGCTGCCCCACGGCAAGCACCCCACCGCGGTGCAGCGCGGCGACCTCGTCGTGGCATTGGGCGGGCGCACGGGTCGCGACGGCATCCACGGCGCCACCTTTTCCTCCGCCGAGCTGACCCACGAGACGAGCGAGCTGGCGGGCAGCGCCGTGCAGATCGGCGACCCCATCACCGAGAAGGGGCTCATCGAACTGATCGAGGCGGCGCGCGACCGCGGCCTCTACAACGCCATCACCGACTGCGGCGCGGGCGGCTTCTCCTCGGCCGTCGGCGAGATGGGCGAGAAGCTGGGCGTCGACGTGGAGCTGACGCGCGCGCCGCTCAAGTACCCCGGCCTGGCGCCGTGGGAGATCTGGATCTCGGAGGCACAGGAGCGCATGGTACTCGGCGTGCCGCCCGACAACCTGGAAGAGCTGGCGGAACTGGCGCAGTTGTGGGACGTGGAGTTAAGCGTGCTCGGCACCTTCACCGGCGACGGCAACCTGGTTGTGCGCTTTGGCGGCGCCGTGGTGGCCGAACTGCCCATGAGCTTTTTGCACGACGGCCTGCCGCGGCGGCGCATGATTGCTGAACATCGCGAGCCGGCCAGCCAGCCGCTGACGCTGGCCGCCAGCGAGCAGCAATTCCCCGGCATGGACGTCAACGACGTGCTGCTCGCCATGCTCGGCCATCCCTCCATCGCCAGCAAGGAGCACATCGTGCGCAGCTACGACCACGAGGTGCGCGGCGGCACGCTGGTGCGTCCCTTTGTCGGCCCTGCCCTGGACGGCCCGGCCGACGCCGCCGTGCTCAAACCGCTGGGCACCTGGCACCACGACCGCGCCTTTGTGCTGAGCAACGGCGTCAACCCGCTTATCGGCCGCCGCGACCCCTACGCCATGGCCGTCAGTGCGGTAGACGAAGCCGTGCGCAATGCCGTGGCCGTGGGTGCCGACCCCGATCGCATCGCCATTCTCGACAACTTCTGCTGGGGCAACCCGACCTACCCGGATCGGCTGGGTTCGCTGGTGCGCGCCTGCCAGGGCTGCTACGACGCCGCGCTGGCCTATCGCACACCCTTCATCTCCGGCAAGGACAGCCTCTACAACGAATTCAACGGCCAGCCCATTCCCGGCACGCTGCTCATCTCCGCCATCGGCATCGTGCCCGACATGACGGCGTGCATGACCTCGGCACTCAAGCGGGCGGGCAGCCGGCTCTACCTGCTGGGCGAGACGCGGCCGGAACTGGGCGGCTCGCTGCTCGGCGAGTTGCTGGGCGAGGCGGGCGGCGCCGCGCCGGTCATGCCGGCGAATCCGTTGGGCCGCTATCGCGCGATGCACAAGGCCATGCTCGCTCAGCGCGTGCTCGCCTGCCACGACCTGAGCGAGGGCGGGCTGGCCGTGGCGCTGGCCGAGATGTGCATCGCCGGCCGCCTGGGTGCGACCGTGGCGCTGGATGCCCTGGCCGACCCGGCCGCGGCCGGCTTCGACGTGGTGGCGCTGCTCTTCAGCGAGAGCAACGGCCGCCTGCTCGTCGAGGTCGCCGACGATGATGCAGCCGCCTTCGAGGCACACTTCGGCGGCGAGATGCTGACCCGCATCGGGGAGGTCACCGCCGGGCCTGCGCTGGCCATCACCCTGGGCGGCGCCAATGTCGTCGATCTGCATGTGCAGCAGCTTGTGAAAGCATGGAAAGGCTGAACCCGCCATGAGCGCAACCCCATCGATCCTGATCCTGCACGCCTCCGGTACCAACCGCGACGCCGAAGCCGCCCGCGCTTGCGAACGGGCCGGCGGCGCGCCCGAGATCGTGCACATCAACCAGCTCCGCCGCGGCGAGCGATCCCTGGCCGACTACCAGGCGCTGCTGCTGCCCGGCGGCTTCTCCTACGGCGACGCCCTGGGCGCCGGCGCGCGCCTGGCGCTCGACCTGCAAGTCTACTTCCACGACCAGCTCCACGCCTTCGTCGACAGCGGCAAGCCGGTGCTGGGCATCTGCAACGGCTTTCAGACGCTGGTGAAGGCGGGGATATTACCAGGGGCGAGGGGCGAGGGGCGAGGGACGACACACAGCCCATCGCTTGCGTCTGCGGCTGCTGATTTGGCGCAGACCCTGCTTTGTCTTCCTCCTCTTCTTCCCCTCTGCCTCCAAGCTCCGCGCCAAAACTGGCCGCCATCGTCGACGAAATCGCCCGACGCCGCGTCACCCTCACCGAGAACGCCGGCGGGCGCTTTGAGTGCCGCTGGGTGCATCTGGCCGCCAACCGCAACGCCACCGCGCCCTTTGTGCGCGAGCTGGACGAGCTGATCTTCTGCCCCATCGCCCACGGCGAGGGCAACGTGCAGGTCAAGGACGAGGCCATGCTCGCCGAGCTGGAGCAGGGCAACCTGGTCGCCTTCCGCTACGTCGATGCGGCGGCACCTCGGCCGGCGGCGCGTACTCCGCTCAACTCCGGAACGGCCTGCGGGCCGGACATCGCCGGCCTGTGCAACCGGCGCGGTAACGTCGTCGGTCTCATGCCCCCACCCCGGAGGATCACATCCCTGCCTATCCAGAACCCGCTGGGGGTGGGGGACGGCTGGGGCCATGATTTTGCGGCGATGGTGCGGGCTTTGTGGGAGGAATTGCGTCGATTGAAGTAGCCCCGACGCAGAGGCGCAGAGGCAGAGAGATTCGCAGGAGGTGTTTGACGCATGACTCTCTTGTTGGTTCGCATCTCCGTTTAGCACCGTAGCGTGGGTGGCGCTGTTCGGCGCCACCCACGCTTTGTTCTTTTCATTTGACCAAGCTCTGCACGTTGCTTCACACGGCCGCCTGCACGCTCTTCGACCAGCGGCACGGGTGCAGGCGCCACCCGAACCACCACGGTAGGCCAGGCGACGGTCACGTTGTGAAGATGGCCAGACCTCCTGTACCGGCGCACGCGGCGGCGGCGCCGGCCCACCTGACCGCACTCCGGATAGCGCGCGGGCCACCCGCCACGGCACGAACCCGACCGCCAACAACATCCATACCAGATGCTCCCTGTTCATGATCATCGCCTTGCCGTTGAGGACGATGATGCCAGCATCACCGCATTTTGATTACGGCTGATTGGCGCTGCGCTGGCTCCAGCGTACGCCGCTTCGCTGTTGCATGTCATCACGGCAAAGTGTTGCATGGCGGTAACAGAACAGACAGACGCATGGCCAAGGCTGCTGCTCGTCGGAAGCCCGCGGCTTTCTTGCCCGCTGGTCGTGGTATAATTGCGGTGTCGGATTTTCGTGGAAAAGGCGTTGTGAAGGAAGGGAAGTGATGGCAACTGCCAGCAGATGCGGGCCAAGGGTGTTTCGATCGATCCCATCGATCTACGGCAGAAATAAGGGCTCGGCGAGGTGACGTTTTCACCCTGGTCGACCTGGGGAAGCAGCTTTCTCCCGACGCCGCGCTTCTGATTGTGCCGCTGGTGGCCGAGATGGGAGGCGATTCGCGCCGAGACGGGTCAACGTCGATGACCTGCTGGACGGCCTGCCGGAAGTACGGCGCCAGCTCTACCATTTCCAGCCGGCGCCTGCATGATTCGAGCCGGCGTCACCCCCCCCGGCGTTTTTCGACACGTCGGTCGTCATCGCCGGCGCATTCTCCAACACGGAAGTGCCAGCTTATATCCGCTGCAACTGGCCGGCCTGACGCTGCTCGACGGACGAATCTCTTTCAGAGGTGCGCCGAGGCGCTGCTGCGCAAATGTAACGCTAAGCTCCCGTCCGTTGCCCCATCTGCGCAAGCTTTTGCTCAACACCGTGCTCGTTGAAGGCGCCACGCCGGACCTTAACTGAACTCGAGGCCGTCGCCGTTTATGCTGACCTGGGGCACCAGCCAATCCTGGCTGCTGCCGTCTCACAGCAGTGCTGCCGGCCTGGTCAGCGCCTCAACGAGTCGGACTGGCCGCTGCCTCGAACTGATGACCGTCGTGCGACCTGGTGACCTGCTGCGGCTGTTGCTGCACGCAACTCGCCGCCCCTGTAGTGGCTTTGTAACTGGCGCAAAGTGCGCCAAACTTGTAACGACAAACCTGATTCCGACAGTGTGCCGCCATGCCTGAGAAAGACAAAAAGACCTTCGCTAGAATCCTCAACATGCCTCGACCCTAACTGGTCTGACCAGAATTTAGCTGATGCCGTCGGCGAAGCAGAGTTCAACCGCCAACCGCTGAAGAATGCTTTCGATACCACAATGCCGCAGGGTGACATACTGATGAAGCTGCGCTCAAGATCACAGATGAAGTCGACCGCATTGCGTTATATGGCGCGGTCGGCTATGCATCGTTTCACCGCCCGATTTAACAGAATCGAATCCGCCAAGCATCCATGCTATCATTCACAACTACGGCACGCGTGGTGAACAGACGCAACAGAGAACTTGAGCGCTACGTCCGCCAACACTAGCCTGTGCAGGAACCCACGGCCGCGCCACCCTGCGCGGTGTACGCCGTTATGGCAGCCAGTTGATCGAGCTGCCGTTGGACGACGTGTAATGTGCCGCTCACCGCACGTGCTGGCGCTCAACTGGAAGCACGGGACGCTCTGGCCTGTCCGTTAGCGTGAAGCCGCACGAAGCGCAGGTGCGCGGCGGCGGTGACGTTGACCGACTGCCCCTCAATCGACTGCTAGCCTACGACACGCGCCAGTCATCACCGGCGCTTTAGGTTGCGGCAAGACGACCGTATCTAGCACGTCGCTTGGGCGTTGGCATCGGCTATTGCTGCAGACGACCCAGCCCTAGCGCTTTCCTCGCCTGTGTTGACTGATACTGACTCGCGACAACACACTCACCGCTACCCATCTTCGTCCTGCTGAGCGCCCATGTTCGCCACCGCCGCCAGCACCAGGGCGATGGCGATCCGCACAACCGCACGCTGGCCACCTTCATTGCCGACTCATCTCATCGAGCGTAACTGCGCGCCGGGCCTGGTTGCGCGACTTCTTTGCGCCTGCTCAACAGCGGCCGCAGTGATCCTCCCGATGGGCTGGACGAGTAAAATGACGAGTGCCGAGTTGCGTCGCAGGTGCGCCAGCCATCGAGTCGTTGCTGGCCGGTGTTAAAGCGTGTTGTCGTCACCTGCCGCGTGCCGTCAGCCTATAAGGACGCAGTGCGTACCTGCGCTGGGCGCCGACTTCGCGAGGTGCGCGTCGAGCTACCGGCCGGATGAATTACATCGAGGCGCTGGTCACGCGCCTATGACTGGTTACTTTTGCCCACGACAGTGCCCAGCAGGCCCTCGACAAGCGCGCCGAACTGCTTGCCGGCATAGCCTTGTTGGAGCAGCAACGCTGCGCATGGCTGGGCGATGATGCCACGACTCGTGGACAGCCCGCTCATGGTGCGGCTGTTGCTTATTGTCCATCCAACGAGCGCCGCCTGCCCCAGCACCGTGCTGTTCCCCAATACCAGAAGGCTGTGGACAACGGTTTCACCCGGAGTACTCGCTGGACGGCGGCGGCCGAGCATCTGCGCGGGTTGGTAGGCGGCAAGCCACGAGACGCACCGCGGCGGCAGCATGTGGCCTATGCCATGCATACAGCCAGGGCGAAGAGCAAGGCCGCGAAATCGACGACGTTGTGCTGCGCGGCTGGCTACGCCGAGGAGCCGACCCTTTGTCCCGCACATACATCGACGACCTGATCCGCCACACATGACTGCGGCGGTGTTGCTGGAGGAGCGGCTCGGCACCTACCGCTTTGTCCACCTGGCCTTCCAGGAGTTCTCGCCGCCCGCTATCTCGCCGAGGTCATGCGCACTGAGCAGGCCATCGCCCAGTTTCTGGTCGACCATGTCATCGGCGACCCGTGGTGGCGCGAGCCCGTTGCTCACCGCCGGCTACTCAGTTCACCTCGCGGCGCACCGCCGCCGATCGCCTGTTGCGCCTGCTCGCTGTGTGGGAAGGGCCACGCTGGCAACCACCGCTTTTCGCTGACGTGTGCTCTGGCTGCGGCCGAATCACGGTACCGCCTGCCCAGAATGGCTCTTCGCGACGAAGTGTCATTGCGCAAGCAGGTGACCGGGCAGTTGACGACCTTTTCACCAATCGTAGCATCATGGGGCAGCGCCCGCCTGGCGTCAAGAATAGAGATTGGGAGATTGGGAGATTTAGAGACTGAGCGATTGGGGAGAGTTGGCACCGAATCTCCAATCTCCAATCTCCCAATCTCCCAATCTCCCAATCCCTCAATCAACGAGATTTCCCTCCGCCGCGTCACCCTCACCGAGAACGCCGGCGGGCGCTTTGAGTGCCGCTGGGTGCATCTGGCCGCCAATCGCAACGCCACCGCGCCCTTCGTGCGCGAGCTGGGCGAGCTCATCTTCTGCCCCATCGCCCACGGTGAGGGCAACGTGCAGGTCAAGGACGAGGCCATGCTCGCCGAACTGGAGCAGGGCAACCTGGTCGCCTTCCGCTATGTCGATGCCGCGGGCACCCCGGCCGGCGGCGCGTACCCGCTCAACCCCAACGGCTCCGTGGCCGACATCGCCGGCCTCTGCAACCGCCGCGGCAACGTCGTCGGCCTCATGCCCCACCCGGAGGATCACATCCTGCCGATCCAGAACCCGCTGGGGGGTGGGGGACGGTTGGGCCTGGCGATCTTTGCGGGGATGGTGAAAGCGCTATGAGAATGTACAACCCGCCCCACCCTGGCGAGGTGCTCAAGGGTCTCTGGCTTGATCCCATGGATATCAGCATCACGGATGCGGCCCACGCCATGGGTGTCAGCCGCAAGGCGCTCTCCAAGATCGTCAACGGCAAAGGGCGTGTCACGCCCGAGATCGCCGTCCGGCTCTCCATTGCGCTGGGCACGAGCGCCGAGGTGTGGCTTGGCCATCAGAGCGCCTTCGACATCTGGGAGATCGAGCAGCACCGCAGCGAACTGGATGCTTCACCGCTGGTGCGGCCGGCATAACCTTGCGGCCCGTCGAGCTTCCGGTCGATGTCTCAGTGCGATATCCGAATCCCGTAATTGCAGCGGGAGAGCGGGGCTTGCGTCTGTTGGCTTCTTGCGGTATTCTGTAATTATGGAATAGCATTCTGTAATTACAGAAAGCAAGGACATCATGAGCCTCAACATCAAGGATCACGAGGTCTACGATCTGGCCAAAGAGATCGCAAGACTTACCGGGCAGAGCATGACGGCGGTAGTACGCGATGCGCTGCGGCAACAACGCGAGCGTATTCAGCGCCAACAACAGAAAGAAGCCCGGGTTGCCGAACTGATGGCGATCGCCGCACGGTGCGCAGCACACATCAATGAGCCTGCCGCAGCGATTGATCATGCCGATATGCTCTACGACGAACAGGGACTGCCGCGGTGATCGTCGATACGTCTGCCCTGCTCGCTATCCTCTACCAGGAAGAAGACGCCGACATTTATGTCCAGGCCCTCGTCGACGCCGAGACGAGCCGGATGTCGGCAGCAAATTTCCTCGAAGCTGCGATCAACATCGATGCCCGCGGTGACCCTGAAGCAAGCCGCCAACTCGACAACTTCGTGCAGCGTTCCGGCATAGCGATTGTCGATGTTACCTTTGAGCAAGTCCAGGTTGCCCGGCAGGCGTATCTGGATTTCGGCAAGGGCCGGCACAAGGCAGCGCTGAACTTCGGCGATTGCTTTGCTTATGCGCTTGCCCGGACAACGGGCGAGCCTCTCCTTTTCAAGGGGAATGATTTCTCAGAAACAGATGTGGCGTCCTGGCCAACCCCACCGCCCGATCAAGGCTAAAACCAAGATCGGTGATACAGTACACCCCCAGAGAAATCATCTCCCCAATCGCCAAACGCATTACGGACAGGCTCATGCACTCAAACGAATCAACCGAAATCGCCACCGTCGCCGCCACCGCGCGCCGCCTGGTCGAGCAGATCGACCGCGTCATCGTCGGCAAGGACGCCGTCGTCGAGTTGCTGCTCGTCGCGCTCTTCTGCGACGGCCACGTGTTGCTGGAGGATGTGCCCGGCATCGGCAAGACGACGCTGGCCAAGACGCTGGCGCGCTCGCTGGGCTGCACCTTCAGCCGCATCCAGTTCACGCCCGACCTGCTGCCCTCCGACATCACCGGCGTCAATATCTTCAACCAGAAGGCGGGCGAGTTCGAGTACCGCGGCGGGCCGATCCTGGCCGAGGTAGTGCTGGCCGACGAGATCAATCGCGCCGGGCCGCGCACGCAGGCCGCGCTGCTCGAAGCCATGGAGGAACGCCAGGTCACCGTCGACGGCGTGACGCGGCCGCTGCCCTACCCCTTCCTGGTGCTGGCGACGCAGAACCCGGTAGAACTGGAGGGCACCTTCCCGCTGCCCGAGGCACAACTCGACCGCTTCCTGCTGCGCGTCGCCATCGGCTACCCCGGCCGCGAGGACGAGCGCACGATCCTGCGCCGCTTCCGCACCAGCAACCCGCTGGCAGAGGTGACGCCGCTCGTCGGTGCGGCCGAGTTGCGCCAATTGTCGGCGCGCTGCCGGCAGGTGGCGTGCCAGCCCGTGGTGGAAGATTACCTGCTCGACCTCGTGGCCGCCTCGCGCAGCGACCCCGCCGTGGAGTTGGGCGTCAGCCCGCGCGGCTCGCTGGCGCTGCTGCGCGCGGGGCAGGCGCTGGCGGCCATCCGCGGCCGCGATTTCGTCACACCCGACGACGTGCAGGCGCTGGCGCGGCCGGTGCTGGCGCATCGCCTCATCCTCAGCCCGGAGAGCCGGCTGCGCGGCCAGAGCGCCGAGGGCGTCATCGACCGTCTGCTGGAGCAGGTGCCGGTGCCCGTCGAGGAGCAATGGAGCGTGTCTCGGTGAAACCGTGGGCGTGGGGGCTGGCCGGGCTGGCGCTGCTCGCCATTCTCCTGCGCAGCGCGCCGCTGTTGTTGCTTACCTTCTTCCTGGCGCTCATCGCCGGCGCGGCGCTGCTCTGGCTGCGCGTCTGCCTGCAAGGGGTCACCTACCGCCGCCGCTTTGGCAGCGTGCGCCTCTTTCACGGCGAGTCCACCGAGCTGGACATCGAGATCGCCAATGCCAAGCCCCTGCCGCTCGCCTGGCTGCGTGCCGAGGATGAGTTGCCCAAGGTGCTGGCCATCGAACCGGCGCGCCTGTCGGCCAGCCACCGCCCGGGGCGGCAGCGGCTGCTCAACCTGCTGTCGCTGCGCTGGTACGAACGGGTGACGCGCCACTATCACGTCACCGGCGTGCAGCGCGGGGCGTGGGCCTTTGGCCCGGCGCGCCTGCTCTCGGGCGATATGTTCGGCTTTGCCGTGCGCGAGGAGACGCTGGAAGCGGTGGACACGCTGCTCGTCTACCCACGGCTGGTGCCGCTGGTCGCGCTGGGGCTGCCGGCCGATCGGCCCTTTGGCGACTTTCGCGCCATGCGCCGGCTGGCCGAGGATCCGCTACGACTCAACGGCACGCGCGACTACGTTTCGGGCGACAGCATGCGCCACATCCACTGGAAGGCCTCGGCGCGGCGTACGGCCTTGCAGACCAAGACCTTCGACGCCTCGGCCAACCGCCCGCTGGCCATCTTTCTCAACATCAACACCTACGAGCACGTGTGGGAAGGGCTCGACCCCGACTTGCAGGAGTATGCCATCACCGCGGCGGCCTCGCTGGCCAACTGGGCGTGGGCACAGGGACAGGCCGTCGGGCTTTACGCCAACGCCGTCACGCAGCCCGGCGCGCGCGTCGTGCGCATCCGCCCGGCCGGCCATCGCGACCAACTCACGTTGATCCTGGAGGCGCTGGCGCGTATCGTGCCCTACGGCCGCTGGACCATCGAGGATTCGCTGCGCAGCGAGGCGCTCCATTTACCCTACGGCACCACCGTCGTCGTCGTGTCGGCGCTGGTGACCGACGGCCTGCGCCGCACGCTGCTCTACCTGCACGACCGCGGCTATGCGTTGAGCCTCATCGCGCTGGGGCAGGCATGCCGCGCGGCGCCGGTGCCGGGCGTGCGCACCTATGCCATCGGCGGAAGGGAGGCGTGGCATGATCTCACGAATCTCTCCCTCGCCTGAGCAGAGCGTGGGCGGCGGCGGGCGGCTGGCCTGGACGCTGGCCGCGCTCGTGGATGCCATGCGCGTGGCGTGGATCTGGCCGTGGCTACACGTGCTGGGCGCGTGGCTGGCGCCATCGTATGGCCAACCCGTGCTGCCGCTGTGGTCGCTCTTTGCGCTGTTGCTGGGCGGCCGCGCCGCTGCCCAGGTCGCCTTGCAGCGCGCGGCGACCACGCGCCAGGCGCGCGTGTGGATGGCGGTGCTCGGCCCTGTGATCTTGCTGCTGCTCATCTGGTGGGAATACGGCCGCCCGCTCGCCCTGTGGGACATTGCCTGGCTGCAAGCCGTTACCGGCAGTCGCGAGCTGTGGGCGCGTGAGGTACCGCCGGCGGTCATCGCCTTTGGCGTGGCGGCCGGGCTGTGGCTGCGCGGGGTGATGGATGCCGGCCACCTGGCCGACCATGCCAGTATCGTGAGCGGCTTCGTCACCGGCAGCGTGGCCTTCGCCCTGCTCCTGTTGGGCAGCCCGCTGGCCAACACGCCGCTGCCGGAGGGGACGCAGGCGTGGCTGGTGATCTTCGTGCTGGCCGGCATGGCTGCACTGGCGGTGGCCAGCATCGAACGCTCGCTCTATGCCGGCAGCGCCGAAGCGCCGGTGCGTCTGCGCCTCAACCGCTACTGGCTGGCCAGCGTGGGGCTGGTCATGGCTGTCGTCGTGCTGACGGGGCTGCTGCTGGGCGCGTTGGTGGCGCCCGATGCCGTGGCGAGCGCGCTGGCCGTGCTGACGCCGGTGGTGGACCTGCTCGGGCAGGTGCTGCTGGCGGTGATCTATGCGGTCGTCTACATCATGTTCCTCGTGCTCTCGCCGCTCATCGAGTGGCTGCGCAGCCTGCTGGCGAATCTTCAGCCGCCCGAGAGCTTGATGGAGCCGCAGCCATTCCAGCCGCTCTCGCCGCTGATGATGGACCAGACGACGGCCGTGCCGGTCGAGGCGGTGGAACCGCTGCGCTGGGTGACGACGCTGGCTGTGCTGCTGGCGGTGGCGGTGATCCTGGCGCTGGTGCTGCGCTTTGTGCGCGTGGGTGACGACGAGGCAGCGGACGAGACGCGCGAGTCGATCCTGTCGCGCGCGCTGCTGCGCTCGCAGTGGCAGGCGCTGCTCGACCGGCTGAGGCGCGGCGGGGCCGGCGAAGACTCGCCGCGCTTCGTCGCGCTGGATGGCGAGGAGGCGTCGCGCCGCCGGATCCGCGGGCTTTACCAGCGCTTCCTGGCGGCCATGATCGAGCGCGAGCGGCCGCGGCCACCGGGCGCCACGCCCGATGGCTACCGCGCGGCCGTAGCGCCCGCCACGCCGGAGCAGGCGGCTGCGCTGGAGCGGCTCACGGCCGCCTATGTCGCCGTGCGCTACGGCGCGAGCGCACCGGACGATGCTGCGGTCGCCGATGCCGACGCAGCGTGGCAGGCGATCGCGTCCAGCCCGCAGGCCGACGACGCGCAGCGCCCGACGCCGTAGCTCCAAACTCTCTCGGAATCGTCCCCCTTTTTCACGCTTTTCTCCAACTCTCCGCGCGCGCATCGGTGTACGATAGCTCCGATCAAGCAAGTACCCACAGCCGAGACCGGCCATCGCCCGCAGCAGGGCCGTGCCGGCGCGCGGCGGGGTACCCCATCCCATCCTTGCAGGTGTGTGAAGTGTGTGTGAAGAAGGAGCTATCTGCTATGCGCAGGAAGGTAATCGCACAATGAAATCCAAACGACTCATTCCCAACCTTACCCTCATCGTGGCGCTGCTTGTGCAGCTTGTCGGCATTCCCCTCTTTCCGGCCGCGGCACAGGCGCAATCCACGCCGCTGTCGGTCGTCGACAACTTCGAAGCGCCGCTGGCCTATGGCGTCGCACCGGACAACATCCAGGTCGGCTTCTTCGCCGCGCAGGATGGCAACAGCGGGCCGACAACCCTGGCGCGCAGCACGACACCGCCGGCCCCGGTGCCCGGTGCGGCCGACGGCAACAACGTGCTCCAGATGGACTTTGCCACGGCAGTGTGGGCGGTCGTGATCCACGGCTTCGAGAACGCCGATGCGACGCAGTGGGTCTCCCAGGATTGGAGCGCCTACGAAGGACTGTCCTTCTGGCTCTACGGCCAGGGCGCCGGCGCCAGTCTCTTCATCGACGTGATCGACAATCGCAACGACCCGGCGCAGCCGCGCGACGACGCCGAACGCTACTCCATCACCTTTGCCGACGACACCGCGGGCTGGAAGCTGGTGCAGATTCCCTTTGCCAACTTTGCGCGCAAGGACATCGGCAACGGCGCACCCAACGACGGCTTCACGCTGACGTCGGTGCACGGCTGGGCCTTCGGCACGACGACGCCGGGCGCGGCTACCTATTACATCGACGATGTCTCTGTCTACGGCACGGCGCCGGTGCGACCGCTGACGGTCGGCTTTGGCGCAGCGACGGTTAACGTCAAGGAAGGGCGCACGGCCAACGTGGTCGTCAAGCTGAGCAAGCCGGCTGAGACGGAGGTCTCGGTCAACTACAACACGGCCGACGGCACGGCGGTCGCCAATCGCAACTACGTCCCGGCGGCGGGCACGCTCACCTTTGCGCCGGGCGTCACGCAGCAGACTTTCCAGGTCGAGACGCTGGGCAACGGCAAGTGGCAGGGCGGCAAGAGCGTGCTGCTCCAGCTCAGCAACCCGGTCAACATCAACCTGGGCACGCCCGCGATCGCCGGGTTGAACATCCAGGAAGTCGACCCGTACGACCCGAACCTGCTCGACGACTTCGAGATGGCGCCGTACATGTTCAGCCTGCACCGCGATGGCAAGCGCGACGACGATGGCGGCCGCGACAAAGATTCCGACGACGCCGTGAGCGCGGCCGGCGCCGATGGCAGGTCGCCCAAGGCGGCGCTGACCTCGCTGGAGATCCCGGCCGATTCGCCGCTGGCGCTGCCCAACCAGGGCGCGTTCGAGCGCGTGCTGAGCGTCGATCGCAGCGGCAAGGGCCAGTCCGAGATCGAATTTGGCCGGCGCTTTGCCCTCGGCCAGAACTGGAGCGGCACGCAAGGGCTGAACTTCTGGTACTACGGCAACAACACGGGCCGCAAGGTCAAGGTTACGCTGCTCGACAACCAGGCGCCCGATCCCGGTCCGGCCGGCTGGAAGCTGGTCTGGCGTGACGAGTTCAACGCACGCGCCGGCAAGGCGCCCGACCAGAGCGTCTGGGGCTACGAGATCGGCGACGGCACCGTCAACGGCATCCCCGGCTGGGGCAACGACGAGTTGGAGTATTACACCAACAGCACCGAGAATGCCGCCACCGACGGCAAGGGCAATCTGGCGATCACCGTCAAGGAAGCCGACGGATCACTCACCTGTTACTACGGCCCGTGCAAGTACACCTCGGCGCGCCTGCTGACGAAGGACAAGTTCGAGGTCGCCTACGGCCGTGTCGAAGCGCGCGTCAAGGTCCCGCGCGGCGCGGGCCTGTGGCCGGCCTTCTGGAGCCTGGGCACCGACATCGACCGCGTCGGCTGGCCGCAGACGGGCGAGATCGACATCATGGAGAACGTCGGGCGCCAGCCCAACCAGGTCTTTGGCACGATCCACGGTCCCGGCTACTCCGGCGGCCAGAGCTTCGGCGGCATCTACGATCTGCCCAATCCTGTGGCTGACGACTACCATACCTTTGCCGTGGAATGGCAGCCCGGCGAAATTCGCTGGTACATCGACGGCATTCTCTATCACACCGCCAAGCCCGAAAGCGTGGCGCCCAATCAGTGGGTCTTCGACCATCCCTTCTTCCTGCTGCTCAACGTGGCCGTCGGCGGCAACTTCGGCGGCCCGGTCGGCCCCGACACCGTCTTCCCGCAGACCATGCTGGTCGACTACGTGCGGGTCTACCAGGCGCAGGACACGGCCGAGCGCTTCGAGGCCCAGTTCCGAGACGACTTCAGCGGCTGGAAGCGCGTCAGCGTGCCCTTCAGCAGCTTCAAGCGCAGCGACGACCAGCCCAAAGGCGCGCCGCGCGATGGCCTGACCCTCTCCAGTGTGTGGGGCTACGGCTTCCAGATTCCGGGCGGCTACCGCGGCCAGCAAATCCTGCTCGACCAGGTGCGCGTCCAGCCGAACTGCGCCTATGACGTGACGGTGACGAACACGGCCGATGCCGGCGCCGGTTCGCTGCGCCAGGCGCTCGCCGACGTCTGCTTCGCCGGCACCATCGGCTTCGCCCCGGCACTGGCCGGCCAGACGATTGTGTTGTCGTCCGAGCTGACGATCGCCAAACCTGTGACGATCAACGGTGCGGGCGCGCCCGGGCTGACGATCAGCGGCGGCGGCGCCGTGCGCGCCTTCGTGGTCAACGCCTTCATCCCGGCGACGCTGCGCAACCTCACTGTCAGCAACGGTTACGGCTGGGAGCTGGCAGGCGGCATTCTCAATAACGGCACGCTCACGCTGGACCGCGTCACGGTCGCCAACAACAACGTGACAACCTCAGGCGTCGACTTCTGGAAGGGTGGCGCCGGGATCTACAACGGCGACGGCAGCACGCTGACGCTCGTCGACAGCACCGTGCGCGACAATCGCGCCGAGGGCGGGGCGGGCGGCGGTGTCTACGCCTTCTTCAACGCCGCGGTCGACATCGTGCGCAGCACGATCTCGGGCAACGTGGCGACCGACGTGGGCGGCGGCATTCGCTCGCTGGGCGACTTCACCATCGTCAACAGCACGATCAGCGGCAACACGTCGACGGGCTGGCACGGCGGCGCTATCTTCCACACCGAGGGCACCATGGAGATCGCCAACTCGACGATTACCAACAATGCCGGGCCGGAGTGGGCGCCGTCGGCGATCTTCCTGGGCGAGTGGGGGCCGCTCGTGCCGGTGCTCAAGCTCACGAACACGATTGTCGCGGGCAACCGCTGGTACGCGTGCGAGCGCTTTGCCGCACCGAACCCGAATATCCTGATTTCGGGCGGCAACAACCTGATCCAGGATGCGAGCTGCAACCCGGTCGCCAGCGACCTGATCCTGGCTGACGCCGGCCTGGCCGCGCTGGCCGACAACGGCGGCCCGACGTGGACGCACGCGTTGGTGGACGGCAGCCCGGCCATCGACGCGGCGAACGCGACAGCGTGCCCGGCCACCGATCAGCGCGGCGCGCCGCGCCCGGTCGGCGCCGGCTGTGACATCGGCGCATTCGAGGCCGGCGGCGTGCCAGCCGTCACGGCGGCCGGGGTCGGCGCGCTACAGAACCCGCTCTACCTGCCGGCGATTCAACGCTAACGGCGCAGTGTTTCAAGGCCGGCGTCCTTTGTCTCTCGCAGAGGACGCCGGCCTCTCCATTTTTTCATCCAGGCCACGATGCAATATAGTACAATCGTCGCCCCGGCGATCCGTGAAACCCAAACGATAATCGACAGGAGCGTGACCATGTCGGAAGCGCGCAACGCAACCACAGAAGGCGCCGTATCGCAGGGCGAGTATGTCGACCTGCTTGGCGAGCAATATTACTGCATCCGTGCCTATGACCGGATGGCGCCCTTTTTCATGAGCGTCATCAGCAGCGCCGACCACTGGCTCTTTATCTCGAGCACGGGCGGGCTGACGGCCGGCCGCATCAACGCCGAGTCGGCGCTATTTCCTTATTACACCGACGACAAAGTCACAGAGAATTCGGTCAACACCGGCCCGGTCGCCTGCCTCTTTGTGCAGCGCGGCGAGCGGCGCGAACGGTGGGAACCGTTTGCCCGGCGCCGGCCGGATGACCAGGCAATCGAGCGCAATCTCTACAAGAATGTGGCGGGCGATAAGCTGATTTTCGAGGAGGTCAACCACGTGCTGGGGCTGCGCTATCGCTATGCCTGGCGTACGAGCGACCGCTTTGGCCTGGTGCGCACGGTCTGGCTGCAAAACCTGGGCGACGAGGCGTGCCACGTGCGTCTGCTCGACGGCGTGCGCAACGTGTTGCCCTACGGCGCGACGACCGCGTTGCAGACCACCATGAGCAACCTGCTCAACGCCTACAAGCGCAGCGAACTCGATGCGGCCAGCGGGCTGGGCATCTTTGCGCTGAGCGCCACGCTCACCGACCGCGCCGAACCGAGCGAGTCGCTCAAGGCGACGGTGGCGTGGCAGGTCGGGTTGGAGGGCGCCACCTACCTGCTCTCTACGCAGCAACTGGCGGCGTTCCGCAGCGGCGCCGCCGTCGAACAGGAGCGTGACGTCAAGGGGCAGCGTGGCGCCTACCTGCTCTGCACCGAGCTGGAACTGGCCGGCGGCGCCGAGCAAAGCTGGAGCCTCGTCGCCGACGTGAACCAGGATCACAGCCAGGTCGCCGCCCTGCTCAACCTGTTGCGTGGCGACACACGGGCGCTGGCCGCCCAGGTCGAGGCCGACATCGCGCGCGGCACGGCCGAGTTGACCGCGCTTGTCGCCTCGGCGGACGGGCTGCAAACGTCCGCCGACGAACTGACGACCGCACATCACTTTGCCAACGTGCTCTTCAACATCATGCGCGGCGGCATCTTTGTGGACAACTACCGGGTCGACAAGGTCGATCTGATTGCTTTCCTGCGCACGCGCAACCGGACGGTCGTCGAAGCCGAGCACGAGTTCGTCTCTGCGTTGCCGGCGCAACTGGGCATCGACGAACTCTACGCACGCGCGGCCGCCACGGGCAACGACGATCTGATTCGCCTCTGCTACGAATACCTGCCGCTGACCTTCAGCCGGCGCCACGGCGACCCGAGCCGCCCGTGGAACCGCTTCTCCATCAACCTGCGCCAGCCCGACGGCAGCCGCCGGCTGGATTACCAGGGCAACTGGCGCGACATCTTCCAGAACTGGGAGCCGCTGGCGTGGTCCTTCCCATCCTTTATGGAAGGGATGATCGCCCGCTTCGTCAATGCCACCACCGCCGACGGCTACAATCCCTACCGCGTGCTCCGCGACGGCATCGAGTGGGAGGTGCCGGAGCCGGACAATCCGTGGGCCAACATCGGCTACTGGAGCGACCACCAGCTCATTTACCTGCAAAAACTGCTCGAGGTCTCGGCGCAGTTCCACCCCGGCATGCTGGCCGAATTGCTGGATCGGCGCATCTTCAGCCACGCCGACGTGCCCTATCGCATCCGCCCGTACGCGCAGATCCTGGAGAATTCGTACGACACCATCGACTTCGACTGGGAGAGTGAACACGCCATCGAGGCCCGCGTGGCGCAGCACGGCATGGATGGTCGCCTGGTCGTCGACGCAGCGGGGAATGTCTTCCACGTCTCGCTAGCGGAGAAGCTGCTGCTGCTCATGCTGGTCAAGCTGACGAACCTGGTGCCGGAGGGCGGCATCTGGATGAACACGCAGCGCCCCGAGTGGAACGACGCCAACAACGCGCTGGTGGGCAAGGGGCTCTCCGTGGTGACGACCGCCTATCTGCGCCGCTCGTTGGTCTTCTGCCAGGCGCTGCTCGCCGAAGCCGATGCGCCGCTGACGCTGACGAGCGAGGTCAAGGGGCTGCTGGATGCCGTGGCATCGATCCTGGCCGAGCACGCCGCGGCACTCCCCGCCGGTTTCGACGACACGCAGCGCCGCGCGGTGATGGATGCGCTGGGCACGGCCGGCAGCGACTATCGCCGGCAGATCTACGACGCCGGCTTCAGCGGCGACGTGGCAAGTACGGACCGCGCCGAGGTGCTGGCGCTGCTTGACCTGGCGCTGGCCTATGTCGACCAGACGTTGCGCGCCAACCGGCGCGACGATGGGCTCTTTCACGCCTACAACATCCTGCAACTGCGCCCCGGCGCGGCGGGCGTCGGCCGGCTCTACGAGATGCTGGAGGGACAGGTTGCCATCCTGTCGGCCGGGCTGTTGAGCAGCGACGAGGCTGCGGCCCTATTGCAGAGTCTGCGCGCCAGCGCGCTCTACCGCGCCGACCAGCATAGCTACATCCTCTACCCGGATCGCGAGCTGCCCGGTTTCCTGGCCAAGAACAACGTGCCGGCCGCGCTGGCAGAGGAACTTCCGCTCGTGCGGCGGCTGGTCGAGCGCAATGATCGTTCGCTGCTCGTGCGCGACGAAAACGGCGTCTACCACTTCAACGGCGCGTTCCGTAACGCGCAGGGCGTCGCCGACGCGCTGGCGCAACTGCGCCGCGACCCGGAACTCACGGCGCTGGTCGACGCCGACACGCCGCGCCTGCTCGACCTCTTCGAGGCGATCTTCCACCACGCGTCCTTCACCGGCCGTTCGGGCACCTTCTTTGCCTTCGAGGGGCTGGGCAGCATCTACTGGCACATGGTCTCCAAGCTGCTGCTGGCCGTGCAGGAGAACTTCTGGCAGGCGCATGACGGCGGCGCGAATCCCGCCATCACCGCCGAGCTGGCTGCGGCCTACTACGACATCCGCGCCGGCATCGGCTTCAACAAGCCGCCGGCGGTCTACGGCGCCTTCCCGACCGACCCCTATTCGCACACGCCGAAGGGACAGGGTGCCAAGCAGCCGGGCATGACCGGCCAGGTGAAAGAGGAGATCCTGACGCGCTTTGGCGAGCTGGGCGTGCGCGTGGAGGAGGGAGCGATCGTGTTCGAGCCGGCGCTGCTGCGTGCGCAGGAACTATTCGCCGAAGCGAGCACCTTCGACTACGTGGATGTTACGGGCGCCACGCAGAGCCTGGCGATGCCAGCCGGCGCGCTGGCCTTCACCCTCTGCCAGACGCCGATCGTACTCGTGCAAGGCGAACAGCCGGCCATCGAGGTCGCCTATGCCGACGGCCGGCGCGAGCGGGTGGCGGGGAACCGTCTGGCGCTAGAGACGAGCCGGCAGATTTTCGCGCGCAGTGCAACCGTAAAGCACGTGAGCGTCCATTCCTCGACGAACCAGTAGCGCCACCGGCACAAAGTGACTTCGAACATCAGCATGGCGACTTGAGGTCACTTTGTCATACGGCCAAAACTACTCCACCGGATCGACTGAAAATCGCGCGATTTTCAGCCGATCCGGTGTGACATTCACTGCTGTTCGACATCATCCGTGTCTGAGCAATCCGATGGCCCCGGGACGAACGGATGATGAGGTTGATAGTAGCGACTGAGCAACCAACCGGCCAGACCACCAACTGGTATGATGATCCACCCAACAAGCATCAGTCCGGCCAACAGCCCGCTGGTCCACCATAGGAGCTGCGCCCAGAAGATATAGAGCAACAGACCACCTACGATCGACGGAACATCAAGATGCTGTTCTCCTATTAAGTCGCCAATGAAAGCGATCATAGTTCTTACAGTAAACCAGATGTCGAGCGCAAGAAAGGTCAGTACGTAGGCAAGAACTGCAACCAGTGCTCCGCGCGTGATCGCCTGCCGAGTCGTCAGGGGATTCTCAGGATCGACCAACTGCCCGCCAATCCAGAGGCCGGCACCTGCCGCGCACGATATTGGGATGACTGAGAACACTACATATCCTTCCCAGTCTGTCGTAAAACCGAGTTGGCTATAGAACACCAGCACCGGAATCACGGCCACCAATGACGTCCAGCCTGCGGCCAACAGGCGGTGCTGGTTGCTCGGTTGGCCTGGAGCTCCAAGCAAGGATCGGAACCAGAGGACGAATCGTTGCGCCACAGCAGTTACCCGTCAACTCCTTTCATGATTCTCCTACCGGTCAGAAAGTGGCGGACAATGCAGCTCGTATCGAATGCCATATGCAGCAAGCATCACGCACCCGACCCGGCAACTTCGCGGCGAGCCTGCTCGATCAGCCGGAGAATATCATCTTCCCCTCCCATGAAGAGTCCGTCACATTACAATCATTGTAAAGTTAGCGTGTGGTACAGTCAACACCCATGCAAATGGGGCAAAGCGGAGACTCGACGGTCAGCGACCACCTTGCGTATACGCCGATCGCCAGGCGAACCCAGCGACAACCACTTGCTGCTACGCTGACGGGGCCACTATCCGCGTGCACCGGCTAAGACTCAGCACGGTGCCAACTCCCAGCGGAGGACATTCATGGACAGCTTCATCGGTGGTGTGTTTCTTGGCATCATCATCGGCGTCTGGCTGAGCGCAGCATTCCTGTTTCTCGTCCTGCCGCGCCAAAAGCCTCGCACAAACTCTGCTCCGCCCGAGGGCCAGATTCCACCAGCCGTTTCTGCTCCGCCCGCGGGCCAGATTCCACGAACCGTTTCTGCTCCGCCCAAGGGCCAGATTCCACCAGCCGTTTCTGCTCCGCCCAAGGGCCAGATTCCACCAGCCGTTTCTGCTCCGCCCAAGGGCCAGATTGCACCAGCCGTTTCTGCTCCGCCCAAGGGCCAGATTCCACCAGCCGTAGCGGACGACGAAACTATTGACTGGCCGCCCAGAAACAAGCCCAAGCCGGTCAAGGAACCGCCCTGCCACCTGAGCCTGGATTCAGTTGAAGCGCAGGAACTCTTCCATCAGCTTGTTGTGATGGCGCATGGCGACCACGCACAGGCCGAACGGCTTGTGTGCTACGAGAAACGCAGAAATCCGAATGCCTCTGAAAGCATGCTGATCGGCAACGCCATCTATCGATGGCAGCGCGACAATCGGTAACGTTGTCCCGCCGCACGCAGGTCAGCCGTTGATCAGCTCCGCCAGCCGCGCCTTGGCCGCCTGGGGATCAGCCTTGCCCTTGGTGGCGCGCATGACCTGCCCCATGAAGAATCCAAAGAGCTTCTCCTCGCCGCCACGGTAGCGCTCCAGCTCGGAAGCGTTGGCGGCAAAGATCTCGGCGATGGCCTCGTCGATAACGCCGGTGTCGGAGACCATGGCCAGCCCCTCGCTCTCGACAATCGCCTGCGGATCGTCGCCGGTGGCGTACATGGTTTCCAGCACCTTCTTGCCCGTGTTCTGGTTGATCACCTTGTCGTCGACGAGTTTGAGCAGCGCGGCGAACTGATCCGGTCGAATCTTCACCGCAGCAAGCTGGCGCAGATCCTGCCCTTCGCCGTCGGCGTAGAGGAGGCGGAAGAGTTCGCCCGTCATCCACGTGGCCAGGCGCTGCGGCTTGCCGTCGCTTGCCCCGTAGGCGGCGACCGCGTCCTCGAAGAAGCTCGATACTTGCGCCTCGCTGGTGAGAATGTTGGCTTCGATGCGGCGCACGCCCCACGCCTGCTCGTAGCGGTCGCGCTTGGCGCCGGGCAATTCGGGCTGCGTGGCAGCGATGCGCGCCACCTCGGCGCGGCTCACGGCCAGCGGCGGCAGGTCCGGCTCGGGGAAGTAACGATAATCGTGGGCGTCCTCTTTGCTGCGCTGGAGCACGGTGCGCTGTTTGTCCTCATCCCAGCCCATGTTGACCTGCGCGACCGCGCCGCCCGCCTCGATGACGCCGACCTGGCGCTCCAGTTCGTAGGCAATGGAGCTGCGCACGGCGCGGAAGCTGTTGAGGTTTTTGACCTCGACCTTGGTGCCGTATTCGCCCCGTTCCTTCTGCGCCAGCGTGCGCACGCTGATGTTCGGCTCACAGCGCAGCGCGCCCTTCTCCATGTCGCCGCTGTTGACGCCCAGCGCGCGCAGCGTGGCGCGCAACCGTGTCAGGTAGGCGTAGGCTTCCTCGGCGCTGTGAATGTCCGCCTCCGTCACGATCTCCATGAGCGGCACGCCGGCGCGGTTGAGGTCGATATACGAGTAGCTGCCCTCGTGGACGGAGCGGCCCGTATCCTCCTCCAGGTGAACGCGACGGATGCGCACGCGCTTGGTCGAGCCATCCTCCAGGTCGATCTCCAGGTAGCCGTGCTCACACAGCGGCAGCTCGTACTGGCTGATCTGGTAGCCCTTGGGCAGGTCGGGATAGGTGTAGTTCTTGCGCGCAAAGACCGCCGTCTCGTTGATCGTGCAGTTGAGCGCCAGCCCGGTGCGGATCGTCGCCTCCACCGCCGCCTGGTTGATGACCGGCAGCGCGCCCGGCAGCGCCAGGCAGGTGGGGCAGACGCGCGTGTTGGGCGGCGCGCCCTGGTAGTCCGTGCCGCAGCGGCAGAACATCTTGGATGCGGTCAGGGCCTGGGCATGAACTTCCATGCCGACGACCAGCTCATATTCAGAAACGGCACTCAGGGTTGACAGGATAGACATGGGCAGCGCACCTACGTTGTGGATGTGGCCAGGCGGCGACTTCCGTTCGCTTCCTCGCCCGACATTTACGAACACCGGCCGCGATGATACCATAGCGTCCAACTCACTCGAAACGGACCGGCCTGCCAGGGTCGTGATTGGCCCGGCCGCCGTGACCGCGAACAGCGGTTCTTTGGAACATAACAGGCCCATCAGACGTTGAAAGCGGATATGAAGCGGACATTGTTGCACGCAGAGAAGACACAGGATCCCACGGCCACGCGACGTCTTCGATCAAGCCTGGTTGCCGTGGCGCTGTTTGCCGTGGCGATAGTGTCCGGCTGCAACCGCGATGAGCCGGCGCCAACGCCGCTGCCTGCCGCCGAAGCGCCAACCGCGCAATTGCTGCCCACCTTTACCCCGACCCCGGCAGGTAATGGGATCGCTTCAACCGCAGCGGCTTCGCCAGAACCGGTGCAGCCAATCTCCGCCCCGGCGGAAGCTCTGCCGTTGCCTACCCCGACGCCCGCCCCGGCAGGGGACGCGCCCGTCGTGCAATCCGCCGTGCCGGCCGCTGCGACGCCTGCCGAGGATCCGCTGGCGACCGGACGCCGGCTGCTGCGCTATGGCGACTATGTCGCCGCCCGCACCGCGCTCAACCAGGTCGCCGCTGCGGCCGACGGCGATCCCGCACGCCGCGCCGAGGCACTCTATGACCTGGGCCGCGCCTATCTGGGCGAAGGGCTTTACGGCGAGGCGCTGGCCACCTTCGACCAGCTCGACACGCTGTTGGCCGGCAGCGGCGATCCCGGCCAGTTCGGGCAGAAGGAGCACTTTCTGCGCGCCGAGGCACTCATGGGCATGGGCCGCTACACCGACGCGGTGGCCGCCTACTGGCAATTCCTCGACGCCTACCCGTGGATGGGCGAGGCGGTCCAGCCGCGCATTGCCCGCGCCTTTGCCGCGCTCAACGACACGGAAAGCGCCGCGGCTGCCTATCGCCGCGCCGCCGACGAGGCCGCCGACCGCTTCGTCAAGGTGCGGCACCTGGAGAGTCTCGCACAGGTGTACCAGGAGAGCGGGCGCTATGCCGACGCCAACGCCGCCTATGAGGAAATTCTGGCCGTAGCCGAGAATCCCGGCTATCGCACGCAGATCCTCTACCGCGCCGGGCAGGCGCTGGCTGCCGGCGGCGACGGCCCCGGCGCGATCGAGCGCTGGCGCGCGGCCACCGCCGAATCGCCCGAAGATTACAACGCCTACCTGGCGCTGGTCGAACTGGTCAACCGCAACGTCGAGTTCGACCTCTACCAGCGCGGCTACATCGACCTCGTGGCCGAAGCGTACGTGCCGGCGATCAACGCCTATCAGGCCTACCTCGACAGCGTCGATCCGACCGATGCACGCGTAGCCAATGCCCTGCACGAGCTGGGGCAGTCGCACCTCGGCGCCGGCAATTACGGCGAGGCGCTGGCCGTGCTCGACCGCGCCATCCTGGAGCATCCCGACTGCGACTGTTTCGGCCAGGCGTGGCTGGACAAGGGCGCGGCGCAGGCCGGGCTGGGCGACAGCGCGGGTGCGCGGCGCACCTATCGCACCTTTGCCCGCGACTATCCCGACCACCCGCTGGCGCCCGAAGCGCTGTGGCAGAGCGGCCGCCGCGCGCTGGACGAGGGCAACCAGCTCGAGGCAGCCGTCGATTTCCTGGCGCTGGCCGACGCCTTTCCCGCCAGCGAACGCGCACCGCAGGCGCTCTACGCGCTGGGCATGGGTGCGCTCAACGCCGAGTTGTACCCACAGGCCGCCGAGGCGCTCGACCGCTTGCAGCGCGGCTATCCCGACTATCGCTGGGATGTGGTGGGCTACTGGCTGGGGCGCAGCCAGGCCGCGGCCGGGCAGGCCGACGCCGCGCAGACGACCTGGCAGGCGCTGGTCGACCGCGCGCCGGACATCTACTACGGCATCCTGGCGAACTACGCGTTGGCCGGCATTCCCATGACCGACGCGGCCATGCTGAACCGCATCTCCGAAGTCTCCGGCCCCTTCAGCCGCGTGCCTGGCGACGACGGCAGCCAGGCCTTTGCCGAGCAGTGGCTGGCCGGCTGGCTGGAAATCCCGGCAGAGCAGGCCGGCGTGCTCCCGCCGGAGATCGCCGAGGATCAGAATCTGGCGAAGGGACGGTTGTTGCTGGAACTGGACCAGCGCGGCGATGCGCTGGTGGCGCTGGAGCGCGTCTACGAGCGCAACAAGGAGACCGCCGGGGCGCTCTACCCGCTGAGCCTGACCTTTGCGGAGTTGGGCGCCTATCGGCTGAGCATCCTCAGCGCGGCGCGGCTCATGCAGTTCAGCCCGGCGGGTCTCGTCGAGAACGCGCCGGCCTTCCTCCAGCGCCTCGCCTACCCACGCCCCTTCGCCGAACTCATCGAACGCGAGGCGCGCGCCAATGGCTTCGACCCCATGATCTATTACAGCCTGATCCGCCAGGAGAGCCTCTTCGAGGAAGGCGCGCGCTCGTCGGCGGCCGCGCAGGGGCTGGCGCAGATCATCCCGGACACCGGCCAGTGGATTGCCGGCCAGCTCGGCCACCCGGAGTACACCAACGACATCATCTACCGGCCCGTCATCAACCTGCGCTTTGGCGCCTACTATCTCGACTGGGCGCGCGATTACCTGGACGGCAACCTGCTATCGGCACTGGTGGGCTACAACGCCGGGCCGGGCAACTCACAGGCCTGGCGCGAGCGCGCCGGCGCCGACGACACTCGCTTCGTGGAGATACTCACCTTTGCCGAGCCGCGCGCCTATGTCCAGTACATCCTCAGCAATCTCTACCACTACGCACGGCTGTACGGCTCGTAATCACATCTGCAATCACGAATACCACCCCAAAACCGAAGCTGTCCCGGCTATTCCTTGACCGCGCCCAGCATGATGCCGCGGATGAAGTAGCGTTGCAGGAAGGGATAGACGAGCAGAATCGGGATCATCGCCACGAAGAGCTTGGCGGCGTTGAGGGTATTGCTGGAGAGTTGGGCAAGCATCTGTGCCTGGCCGCCGTGCAGCGCCGGCCGGTCGGCGATGACGAGTTGCTGAATGTAGGTCTGGAGCGGGTAATTGTCGGGGTTGTTCATCAAGATCAGCCCGTCGAAGAAGGAGTTCCAATGGCCGACGATGCTGAACAGCGTAATCGTCGCCAGCGCGGGGATCGACGTCGGCAGGTAGACGCTCCACAGCAACTGCCACGGATTGGCGCCATCGATGCGGGCGGCTTCGTCCAATTCCTTGGGGATGTTACGGAAAAAGTTCATCAGAATGATGACGTTGAAGATGGGGATGGCGCCTGGGAGCACCAACGCCCAGATGGTGTCGATCAGCTTGTAGCCGCTGATGGTGAGATACCACGGCACGATGCCCACATTCAGGATCATGCCAAAGACGAAGAGCCACATGAAGAAGTTGCGCGCCGGAAAGGCCTTGACCGTGCGCGAGAGCGGGAAGGCGGTAAGCACGGTCAGCACGAAGTTCAACCCGCCGCCCAGCACGACGCGCAGCACGGAGACGCCAAAGGCCTGCCAGAACTTGTCGTCGCGCAGGATATAGCCGTACGAGTTGAGGTTGAAGCCGACCGGCCAGAGCCCGACCATGCCGCCGCTGACCGCCGCCTTGTCGCTCAACGAGATCGCCAGGGTGTTGACGAGCGGCAGCAGCGTAGAAATCCCTGCCAGCAACAGGAATCCTGTAATCAGCCAGTCGATGATGCGGTCGCTTGTGCTGCGCGATGAGAACATGCCGCTCTCCTAGAAGATCCGATAGTTGGCCCACCGGCCGGCGGCCCAGTAGGAGACGCCGATCAGCAGGAGCGCCACGACGGTCTTGAAGAGGCCAACCGCCGTGCCCAGGCTGTACTGCCCCTGGATCAGGCCGATGCGATAGACGTAGGTATCGATGATGTCGCCGGTGGAATAGACAATCGGGCTGTACAGGTTGAAGATCTGGTCGAAGCCGGCGTTGAGCACGTTGCCGATACTCAAACAGGCGACGAGCACGATCACCGGCGCAATGCCGGGAATCGAGATGAAGCGCATCTTCTGGAAGCGATTGGCACCGTCCAGTTCCGCCACTTCGTAGAGCGTCGGGTCGATGGCCGTCAACGCCGCCAGATAGACGATGGCCTCGAAGCCGAATTCTTTCCACACGTCGCTGAAGATGATCACCCAGGGAAAGATGTTGGGCTGGCCGAGGAAGTAGACCGGGCCGATCCCGAAGATGCCCAGGAAGTCGTTCATCATGCCGTCGCGCGCCAGAATCGTGCGCAGGATGCCGGCCAGGATGACCCACGACAGGAAGTGCGGCAGATAGACCATCGTCTGGATGGAGCGCCGGATGCGCAGGAAGCGCACCTCGTTGAGCAGCAGGGCAAAGGCCACCGCCGTAATCAGCACGAATATCATCTTCATCGTGGCGATAAAGACGGTATTCGTGAAGACCTGGCGCGCGTCGCGCAGGCTGAACATGTAGAGGATATTGTCCAGCCCCACCCACGGCGAACCCTGGATGCCCAGCGCCGGGTTGAATTTCTGAAAGGCGATGACCGAGTAGACGAGCGGGACAAAGGTAAAGGCGATGAGCAGCACCAGACCCGGCAAGATCATCACATAGTAGGCAAGCCGGTCAGTGTCTCTGAACATGGCGTACTTTCCTGGCGAAACTGGCCATCACGCGCGGCGGGTAGAGGATCGACCACGGATTAGGCGGATGTGACGGGTTTGCGCAGATTGTACTTGATCTATCCGCGAGAATCCGTCCGATCCGTCTAATCCGTGGTCGATTCTTCCCTACTGGTTCATCTTCTCGAGCAGCGCGGCGCCGCCGCTGTTGTTCCATTCCTCGACAAAGGCATCAAAGTCGTCGATAGACTTGGCGCCGGTGATGATCTGAAGGAAGGTTTCCTCTTCCAGCTTCTGCAACGCCGGCCACGTCGGGTCGGTTGAGAAGACGCGCGATGCTACCGGATCGGTGCGCACCTCGTCGTAGCCGCCGGCCAACAGCTTGGCCGCGTCCAGGCGTGCCATGCGCGTCGCCCAGTTGGACGAATCGCTGCGCGGTGCGGCAATGTCGCTCTGGATCTGTCCATATTCGAGCTTCATCGCCTCGCTGAACGCCTCCGGGTCGCGCGTGCCGTCCAGCGCCTCCTGGTACTCGGTGGCCATGCGCTCGACCACATAGGGCTGCTCGATCAGGAAGGGAATGGGGAAGAGCAGCGTCCAGATCTCGTTGAAGTTCGGATAGTACTGCGGCGCATCGTTCAACCCATAGCTCAAGTCGTTCTGCACGTTGAGAATCTTGAGCGCGATCTCGGGATGCGGGTAGCCCTTCTTGACCACGACGAAGCTGTACGTGTAGTCGCCCATGCCAAAGGTATAGTTGCCGTTCTTATCCTTGATCATGAAAGGCTGCCAGTCGGCGTTCGGATCGTTGTTGACGGAATCAGCCAGCGGCCACCAGGATATCCACCACGGCCCCATCATGATGCCGCCCCTGCCGCCGACAACGATCTCGTTGGCCTTGTCGCCATCCTTGGTGGCAAACTCGGGGTCGATGATCCCCGCCTGGTACATGGCCGCCAGGCGCGTGAGCGCCTCTTTGGTCTCCGGCTGGATCGACCCGTAGACGATCTCGCCATCGGCGTTGCGGTAGAACAATTCGGGGAAGGCGCCATAGGCATTGAAAATGGCGTCAAAGCCATGCAAATTGCTCGGCACCTGGACGGGGTTGGTCGTGCCGGTCAGCCCGATCGTGTCTGCGGCACCGTTACCGTCGGGGTCCTGCTCGATGAACGCCTTGGCGATCGCCTCGACATCGTCGACAGTTTCCGGCGCAGCCAGCCCCAGCTTGTCCAGCCAGTCCTGGCGCACCCACACCATGATCGGCGCGTCGGCCTGCGGCTGCACGTTGGGGATGCCCATGATCTTGCCGTCGATGGTGGCGGCTTGCAGGGCGACCCCGCCGGTCTGCTCCCAGTTGGCGAGAATATCGGCGTTGGCATACTTCTCGACATACGGCGTCAGATCCTCGATGGCGCCGGCCTCGGTGAGTTGCTGCATCTGAATCGCATCGACGGTCATCACATCGGGAATGTCGCCGCTGGCGATCGACAGGTTCAACTTGTCGCTGTAGCTGTCGCTGGGCACGACCCAGGCGAAGGTCACATCGACGTTGAGCGTGTCTTCAATGTACTGCAGGGCGCGGTTGTCCTCGATCGACTCGCCTTCCGGCATGAGCGACGCATTTTCCTGGCCGCCCTTGACCAGCACCAGGCTCGCGCGCTCGGGCAGCGGGCTGTAGGCGTCCGTCTGCCGCCAGGGCTGGGCAGCGAGCACGTCGGCGGGCACGGCCGTCGCAGCGGGCTGGGCGGCCTGTTCGGCAGCCGGAGCCTGCGCGGGCTGGGCCGGGCCGGCACAAGCCGACAGGACCACTGCCAGCAGCGTAACGAGCAGGACAGGCGTGAGCAAAGCTCTTCGTATCATTGGAATCCTCCAGAGAACGTGGGTAGGTAGACTTCTGGGCATTGAAGCAAGACGCACAATCACTGATGCAATAGAGTCCAATTGTTCACATATATGAAATTTGTTCATCGACGGGAATTTGTGAGGAGTATAGCACGGCAACAGAGCGGGTGTCAATCACATTTTGACGTGCAAGATCGCGCAGAGAAACCGGCGAAATCCCCTGCACCCCTCTCTGGAAGCACCCGAAACCGATGCGTCCCAGAATGTTGGCAGCGTGCGTCGCATTGGTCAGGATATGGTTTTCTGCGACGGATCGTTTGACCAGTGCGACGCACGCCGGCACTGACTTCGCCAGTTTCCTGGGACGCGCCCGCAGAAAAGGGCTGATTGACGCTGCTTCTTGGGCTGTGCTATACTCCGGCCAAGTTCCAATCAGTGAACATTTTTCACATATGCGAACGACTAACGTAGCTTTGTTCGTGGTTGTCCGAAGTTCGGCTCTAGCTCAACGAAAGCAGGGGAGGGGCGGATGAGCGCTGCCTGGGATTTGAAACTTGCCGATATGCACTGCCATGTCGAGTGGCGCGCCGGTCAGCTCTTCTGGCAACTACGTCATCCCGATGCGCCGGGCGACGCAACGCACCTGGCGCCCATCAGCGATCTGACGGTGGATCACCGACCGGTGCAATGGACGCGACTGGTCGCGGCCGAGGATACGCCAGGTCCCAACGCCGCGCCCCATCTGGCCGTGACGGTGGAAGACAGTAGCGGGCGGCTGCGCCTGGTGCGCCACTTCGAGCTTTTCGCCGGCCATGCGTTCGCACGCACCTGGGGCGTTGTCGAGCGCATCGACAATGACGAGGCGGCCGTACCGGTCATCGAGGATGCCGCCATTCTGCACATGGCCGTGGACGCGCCGGACACGGTCACCCTGCTCCATGTCGAGCAGTTTAGCTGGCCCTATCACAAGGATTTCTTCAGCCAGCGCCAGATCCCGCTGGTTCCCAATCTCACATCGCACGAGCTGCGCATGGGATCGTTCCCGGCCCATTACACCGCGCCGACCAGTTGTGCCTGGGTGGCGCTGCGCGCGGGCCGGCCCGATCCCTCCGACGAAACGCCGGGCAGCGGGCGGGGGCTGGTGGTGGGCATCGAGTTCAACGGCAAGAGCCGGCTGTGCGCGTGGGCGACGCCGGCGCAGGCTGCCGTCGATAGCCGCATCGACGACCTTGCCCATCCGCTGCCGCCGGGCGGTCGCTTCGAGGTGCCGGCATTCTTTGCGGGCTGCTACGCCGGCGACTGGGATGAAGCGGGCTATGCGACGCAGCGCTTCGCCGAGGCGTACGTGCATCCGCCCATGCCCGACGAGCGCTACCCGTGGGTGCAGTACAACTCGTGGAAGTACGGGCAGGAGATCGACGAGGCGCAGCAACTGGCCGTCCTGGAGCGCTGCGCCGCGCTGGGCATCGAGGTGGCGATTCTCGACCTGGGCTGGGCGCGCACCATCGGCGACTGGCGCCCCAACCCGGCCAAGTTCCCGCGCGGCCTGCGCCCCATCGCCGACCGCGCACACGAGTTGGGCATGAAGTTCGGTGTGCATGTGGCCATCGCCCAGATGGCGCCCGACGCCCCTGCCGCGCTCGAACACCCGGAGTGGCTGGCATTCGGCGGCAACGACTACTACGGCGCCGGCGCCATCTGCCTTGGGCATGCGCCCTGCCGAGAATGGCTGATCGACTCGCTGGTGCGGCTGGTGGGGGAAGAGCACCTGGACTACATCATCCAGGATGGCGAGGATGTCGTGAAGCGCTGTCTGCGCACCGACCACACCCACGCGCCCGGTAACAGCAATTATGCCAACTCGACCGAGGGGCTGGACCAGGTCATCCTGGCCGTGCGCCGCGCCCATCCACACCTGGTCTGGGAGAATTGCGAGGATGGCGGCTGCATGCTGACCTATCGCATGGCGCGCCTCTGTCACACGTCGATCACGGTGGACAATATCGCCTCCTATGCGACTCGCCAGGGCATCTACGGCGCGTCCTATCCCTTCTCGCCGCGTTACAGCGTGCGCTACTTCGAAGACGACCCGACGCCTTACACCCTGCGCAGCGCGATCTTTGGCGGCCCGCTGATCCTGATGCAGCGCATCGGCGACTGGACGGACGAGCAGATGGCGGACGCCAGGGCGGCGATCGCCCAGTACAAGCACCTGCGCACCATCATCCGCAACGGCAAGGTGATCCATCTGCTGCCGCCGCGCAACAACGTCGAGCACCACGGCCGCGGGTGGGATGCGATCCAGTCCGTGAGCCCGGACCAGGCGCGCAGCGTGGTCATGGTCTACCGCGCGTTGGGCGGACCGCCCGAACGAGAAATCCGGCCGCGCGGATTGCGTGCCGGTGCGACCTATCGGGTGCGCTATGCCGACGCCGGCATCGAACGCGTGCAGAGCGCGGCAAGCTTGCAGGAAAAGGGGCTGCCCGTCGCGCTCGACGAACTCAGCTCGGAAGTGATCGAGTTGGAAATCCAGGCCTGAACGGAGCGATAGACCGCCATGGAAGAGACGCTGGCAACATGCGCGACGGCCTTTGTGACTGCCGATCCCGGGCGCATGGAATGGACGATTGGCAACGACAGGATCCGAAAAACGGTGACCTGGCGCGCTCATGGCGGCCTCCGTCTGACGGCGCTGGAGAATCGCACCACCGGCCGCGTATGGCAACCCGCATTGGACGCATCGTCCTTTGCCGGTGGTGAGTTCCTCGTGCAGTGGGAAGCTGTCACCTATTCGGCGCGCCAGGCGACCGAACTGCTCGGCATCGACGCACGCACCGAAGCGGACGCCGTACTCCTGTATATCACGCTGCGCGTCGCAGGCGCACTGGATGTGACGGTCTGTTGCCGCCTGCACAGTGGCGCCGACGTGTTCGAACAGTGGCTGGAAATCTCGGCACGCCAGCCCGGCGTGCTGAGCAGCGTTGCGCCACTGACGATCAGCGCCGCTTCCGTGCCCACGCCCACGCTGCACTGGGTGCGCGGCATCCAGAACCATGGCGCCGGCATGCCCGATTCCGGCCCCTATCCTGCCTTCCAGGTGCGCCACGAAGCCCTCGGCGCGGTGATGCTGGAGTCGGGCCTGCGCTCCACCTGGCACGAAATCGCCTGGCTTGCGCTCGACAGCGCGGATGACGGCGACGGGCTATTTACCGGCCTGCTCTATTCGGGACGCTGGTCGGCAGCGGCCCAGGCTGTCGATTCTGGCGGCGTCACGCTCGACCTGTCGACCGCGGGCTATGCGCTTCCGCTGGCCGCCGGCGAGCAATGGACAAGCCCGGCCGCGTTCGTGGGGCTCTACCACGGCGACCTGGACGACGCCGCGCACGTGCAGCACGCCTTCATGCGCGCCGCCGTAGTCCCGCCCACGCCTGACGATTTCCCCTGGGTGCAGTACAACACCTGGTTTGCCCACCTGGTCGACTACGACGAAGAACTGTTGCGCCAGGAGGCCGAACTGGCAGCCAAGCTCGGCGCCGAAGTCTTCGTGATCGACGCCGGCTGGTGGGAGCCGAGCCGCCGCACCAGCGACAACTTCACCACCGGCCTGGGCGCCTGGAAGCCGAGCGACGAGAAATTCCCCAGCGGCATTCCCGCCTTTGGCGACTACGTGCGCGCGCTGGGCATGCGCTTCGGCATCTGGGTCGAGCCGGAGCGCGTCGACATGCGCCACCCGGCCACGTGGCAGCTCACCTGGCTCGTGCGCCATCACGACGCCATCGTCTCGCCGCCGTGGCCGCCCGACACCGTGAGCGGCTGGCTCTGCTTTGGCCACCCCGACGTGCAGGCCTGGGCAATCGACTGGATCAGCCGCCTGATGGCCGAGGTGGGCGCAGACTGGATCAAGTGGGACTCCAACTGGTGGGGCGTCTGCACCTGCGCCAACCATGGTCACAGCGCCGGCGATGGCGAGTTCTACCAGGTGGAAGGCGTGCATATCGTGATAGCCGAACTGCGGCGGCGCTTTCCCAACCTGATCGTCGAGAATTGCGCCGGCGGCGGTACGCGCACCGACTTCGCCATGCTGCGCAACACGCACATCACCTGGCTGCACGATGCGTCCACACCCAGCCGGCGCGTGCGCTTTCACCTGGCCGGCGCCACCTACCTCTTCCCGCCCGAGCTGTGCAACACGTGGGTGGTCGATGCCGACGACGAGTCGCTGATGGATCCTTCCGCCTCACGCGCCGACCTGAACGCCATCGCCCGCAGCCGCATGGTTGGCGCGTTTGGCGTTTCGGCCCGGCTGATGGAATGGACCGACGCCGCGTTTGCCGCGGTGCAGGAAGCCATCGTTCAATACAAGCAACTGCGTCCCTTGCTCAAGCGCGGCCGCTTCTACCATCTGCTCCCGCAGGCGGAACTGGCCTGCACCGAGCTGGATCTGCACGGCCAGTGGGAAGCGTACGCCATCGTCGATGCAGCCGGCGCGCAAGGCGCGCTCTGGCTTTTCCGCGCGGCGGATGGCGAGCCGGAACGCGATCTATGCTTACGCGGGCTGGTGGCGGAGCGCACCTATGCGCTGGAGGACATCGATACCGGGCAGACGATCCGTGCGTCGGGCGCAAGCCTGATGGCCGACGGCTTCCGCGCCCGTCTGGGCGATCGCACCTCCGCGCTCCTGCTGCTGCGCGCCGTCTAGCAGCCGCCATCGCGCAGGCACTGACAGAGGAAATGACGAAGCATGACCGACCGGGTACGCATCGACACGAACTGGCACTATCACGGCTTGCGCGCGCTCGTGGTCGAGAATCGCCACCTGCGCCTCGTCATCCTGCCCGAACTTGGCGGCAAGCTGTGGTCGCTCGTCGACAAGGCGACGGACCGCGAGATCTTCTGGCACAACCCGCGCATGGGGCCACGTCCGGCGCCCTATGGCGCGGCCTACGACGACTGGTTCTGCGGCGGCTGGGACGAACTCTTCCCCAACGACGCGCCGACAAGCTTTGCCAGCGCGCTCTATCCCGACCACGGCGAGTGGTGGTCGATGCCCTTTGCGTGGGAAGTCACGACGCAGCGCCCCGATGAGGTCACCGTTCACTGCTGGCGCGCCGGCATTGTGACCGACACGCGCGTCGAGCGCTGGATCACGCTGCGTGCCGATGCGCCCACCTTCACCACGCGCTATCGCATCCACAATGCCGGGCCGCAACCGCTCGACTATCTGTGGAAGCTGCACCCGGCGCTGGCCATCTCGCCCGGCGCCCGCATCGACTTACCCGCCTGCACCGTGCGACCCGAAGCGGCCTTCAACGACCGCCTCGACAAGCAGCCCTTCACCTGGCCGGCCGCGCGCGGCGCACAGGGCGAAGCGGTGGATATGCGCGTCGTGCCGGGCAAGGAAGCCGCGACCTGCGACTTCTACTATGCCACCGACCTCGCCGCCGGCTGGTGCGCGCTCACCAATGCGGCAGCAGGCGTCGGGTTCGGGCTCGCCTTCGACCCGGCGGTCTTCCGCAGCGTCTGGGTCTTTGGTGCGTACGGCGGCTGGCGCGGCCACTACACCACGATCTTGGAGCCGTGCACGGGCTATCCGTATCAACTGGAGGAGGCGGTGGCCCAGGGTACCGCTAGCCAACTGGCCACCGGCGCAACGCTCGACACGACGGTCACCGCCGTGCTCTATCACGGGCGCGCGTCGGTTGGTGAGATCACACCGGAGGGGGAGGTGCGCTGATGGGCGAATTGAGCGGCAAGGTTGCGCTGGTCACTGGCGCCGCGCGCGGCATTGGCCGGGCGGTGGCCGAGACCCTCGCGCGCGACGGCGCGGCGGTGATGGTCGCAGATCTGGCAACGAGCGATGGCGCCGCGACGGCTGCGGCATTGCGTGCCGTCGGCGCCCGGGCCGAGTTTGTCGCCGCCGATGTCACCAGTGACGCCGAGGCCATGGTGGCAGCCGCCGTGGCGACATTTGGCCGTCTCGACATCCTCGTCAACAACGCCGGGATTTTCTACAACGCCGACGCGCTGGCAACGCCCTTTGACGAATGGCACAAAGCCGTGGATGTGATTTTCTACGGTGCAGTTCATTGCAGCCGGGCGGCCGGGAAGGTCATGGTCGCGCAAGGGCAGGGCGGGCGCATCGTCAACGTCTCGTCGGTCAATGCCTTTCTTGGCATGGCACAATCGAGCCACTACAACACGGCCAAAGGCGCGGTCGATCAACTGACGCGCTGTCTGGCCGTCGAGTGGGCGCCCCATGGCATCCTCGCCAACGGCGTGGCACCCGGCTTTGTCGATACGCCGATGTCGATTGTCGACGGCGTCAACGAGCTGGAAAC
Source organism: Caldilineaceae bacterium (assembly GCA_020634815.1). GTDB lineage: Bacteria > Chloroflexota > Anaerolineae > Caldilineales > Caldilineaceae > Caldilinea. The sequence continues at coordinate 270,869 of JACKBA010000002.1, forward strand.
TCCCGACTTCCAGGAAATCTATGTGCGGCGCCGGCGCATCCCGCTGGCGCGGGCCGCCCAGCCGGAAGAGATCGCGGAAGTGGTACGCTTCCTCGCCTCGGATCGCTGCAGCTACATGACCGGGCACACGATCGTCGTGGATGGCGGTCTGTCGATCACCTTCTGAGAAGCGCGCTCACCTACGGCCGCAAGATGATCTTCGGGGTGGCAATCGTCCCGTCGAGAAGGCCGGCAAATGCAGCGGCGCCGCCGGCAAGCGGGCGCTCTTCGGTCCAGGTGGGGCCGGGCGTGATGACGCCGCGTTCGAGCAAGTCCAGGGCGTGGGCGAAATCCGCCGGCGTGTAGGCAAAGCTGCCCTGGACGGCGATCTCCTGGCGCACGAGATAGTTGGCCGCCAGCGGTGAGCTCTCGTCGTGCAGGCCAATGTACACGACACGCCCCCCTGGCCGCACAAGTTGAAGCGCGAGCGCACGCGTGGCGTCGGAGCCGACTGCATCGATCACACAGGCGGCGCCGCCGGGCATTGCGGCGCGCAACTGCTCTTTGGCATCAGCCGCGCGGCCGTTCACCGCATAGGTCGCGCCCCAGGCCCGTGCGACATCCAGCCGCGCGTCGAGCATGTCGCTGATCACGATGGCGCCGTTGCCTTCGGCGCGCGCCACCGCCAGGCAGAAGAGGCCGATGGTGCCGGCACCCAGGATGAGCAACGCGCTGTCCTGCTGCCACCGGGCGTGATGGACGGCGCGCGCAGAGCAGGCAAGTGGTTCGGCCAATGCGCCGGCCTCATCACGCAAGTTGGTGGAGAGCGGCGAACACTGGGCAGCGGGCACAGCGACATACTGCGCAAAGCCACCGGCACAGTGCGCGCCGACGATCCGCCGCCGCTGGCACAGGTTTGGCATACTGGCCTCACATTGGGGACAGTCGCCACAGCCAATGATCGGGTTGACCGCCACCCGTTGGCCAAGGGCGAGTGAATGGGCGCCCGCCGGCAGGTCATCGCCCATCTGCACAATCCGCCCGCTGACCTCATGGCCCATGACCAGCGGAGGAACTCGCAGGCTGTTCTGCCCGAGATAGCCGCTCAACTCCGAGCCACAGATACCCACCGCGCCGACTTCCAGCAAAATTTCACCTGCACCGGGACGCGGCACCGGAACACGCTGCATCTCCATACGCCTGGGCGCAGTCCACACCAGCGCATCCATTGTGACGGGTAGTTGCTCGTTGGCATTCATGTGCATTCTCTGCCAGTGTCACGCCGCCACCCGGTCCAAAACCGGTGGCGGACAAAGGGATCGTGGAAGCTCAGTTGCAGCGAATTGGCGCGCCACGACATCAGCCGACGCGGTAGCGGGCGACGACTTCTTCGTCCAGTTCGACGCCCAGCCCCGGTTCCTGCGGCACCGTCACATAGCCATCCACCAGCGGGAAGCGCTGGCGCGTCAATGTCTGGCGCAGTGCCGACTGCTCGACGCAGTATTCCAGCCAGCCGGTATTGGGCAGTGCCGCCAGGAAATGCAGCGACGCCGCAATGCTGATGCCGGTTTTGTACGAGTGATTCACACACAGGCGCCGCCGCTGCGCCGTCAGCCGGCCGATCTCTATGGCGCGGCTGATACCGCCCACGCGCGCCACATCGGGCTGGAGCGCGTCGAGCCCGGCGTCGAGCAGCGCCTGAAAGCCCTGGAGTGTCGTCTCCTGCTCGCCGGCCGCGATGCGCAGCGGCGAAGCCTGCACCAGCCGGGCATAGCCTTCCAGGTCGTCAGGGTGCAGCGGTTCCTCCAACCAGAAGGGGCGGAACTCGGCAAATTGCCGGCTGCGGCGGATGGCGGTGCTGGCATCGTAGCAGAGGCCGGCGTCGATCATCAGCTCGACGGCGTCGCCCAGCCCGGTGCGCGCCTGCCGCACCAACTCGATGTCGAGCGCCTCGCTCTGCCCCATAGGCCCCCAGCCAAACTTGACGGCCGTGAACCCCTGGTCGACTAACCGGCGCGCCTGCGCGTAGGTGGCCTCCGGCGTGTCGCCAAAGAGGTTGGAGGCATAGGCGCGCAGCCTGGTGTGAAAGGCGCCGCCCAGCAACTGGTAGACAGGCAGCCCGAGCGCCTTGCCCATGATGTCCCACAGCGCCATGTCGATGCCGCTGATCGCCTGCTGGGCTGCGCCGCCGCGGCCAAAGAAGATCGTGCCCTGGTACATCCTGTCCCACACGACCGCGATGTCGAGCGGATTCTGGCCGATGACGCACTGGCGCAGGCCGCGTGCGATGGCGTGGGACAGGGGCGCCTCGATGATGGCCTTGGCCACCATGGGCGATGAGTCGACTTCGCCGATGCCCGTGATGCCGGCATCGGTGTGCACCTTGACGACCAGGGTGTCCTGGGTGCCGTCGCAGCGTTCGTCGACAACAGGCAATTGCAGCCAGATGGCTTCGACGTCAGTAATTTTCATAGCTCACCCTGGGTATGGCCGAGAATGCGTGAGAGGCGACCGGCGCCTTGCAGCACTAGCTTGCGCAGCGCGCTTTGACGCTCGGCGGTGAACCGAACGGTCGGCACGGAAACGCTGATGGCGGCAACGACCATGTCGTCGCTGCCAAAGACGGGAGCGGCAATGCAGGAAAGACCGGGCGTCGATTCCTCAAAATCGGTCGCATAGCCGCGCCGGCGAATCTCGCCGAGTTCGCGCCGGAACGCGGCCGGGTCGGTGATCGTGCGCGGCGTGATGGGTTCCATCGCTTTGTTGGGCGGATAGAGCCGGTCCAGTTCCTCGACCGGGAGCGCCGACAGCATCATCTTGCCGACGCCGGTGCCGTAGGCGGGAAAGCGCTTGCCGACGGCGGACACCATGCGAATCGTGTTGGTGCCCTCTTCCTTGGCGACATAGAGCACCTCGTCTTCGTCAAGAATGGCGAGATGAACCGTCTCGTCGCACGCGCGTGCCGTCTCGCGCACGACTTCCTGGCCATCGGTAATCAGGTCCGTGCCCGCCATGTAGCCGCTGCCGAGTTCGAAGAGGCGCGCGCCGAGGCGATAGGTGCGATCCTGGCGCCCTTCGCGCAGGTAGCCGCGCGCAAGCAGGGTGTTGATCAGGCCGTGCGCGCTACTCTTGGGAATCCCCAACTCCTGGGAGATTTCCGACAAGCTCAATCCATCCGGCTGATGGGCCAGGAGTTCAAAGATATCCAGAACGCGCAATGCCGACTTCACGCCTTCAGGTTGTCCGGAACGGCTCATATGCTAGTTTATGTATGTGAATAGTTTTCAATATGGCGAACGAACGGCAGTATAACAGTCTATCTCTGCGCCTGTCAAACGCCCTTTTTGGCGCCCGATCCCCGGCGCTACAGTTGTCGAAATCCGTAGCAACGGCAACGCCGGCACAGCCTGCACCCCATGCTATACTTCCTCGCAACGACCATTTCACATTCAGCAGAACCCGGTAGGAGGTCAACGATGACTGACACGCAAGAGTATCATGGCAAGCTGGTGACCATCGAGCGCTTTATCCTTGACCAGCAGCAGGCCCATCCTGAGGCGACGGGCACACTCACCAACATCCTGTATGACATGGCGCTGGCGGCGAAGATCATCACCAGCAAGACGACGCGCGCCGGGCTGGCCGAGATCCTGGGCAGCGCGGGCGAAGAGAATGTCCAGGGCGAGGAAGTGCAGAAGCTCGATGTCTTTGCCCAGCGCACGATCTTCCGCCTCAACGACCACACCGGGCGGCTGGCGGCTATGGCGTCAGAGGAGGAAGAGGCGATCATTCCCATCCCCAGTCGCTTCCCGGTCGGCCCCTACGTGCTCGTCTTCGATCCGCTGGACGGTTCGTCCAACATCGACATGAACGTGAGCATCGGCACCATCTTCGGCATCTACCGGCGCACGACCGAGGGCGGTCCCGGCACGCTGGAAGACGTGCTCCAGCCGGCGCGCAACCTGGTGGCGGCCGGCTACATCCTCTACGGCGCCAGCACCATGATGGTCTACTCGACCGGCAACGGCGTGCACGGCTTCACGCTCGACCCGGCCATCGGCGAATTCCTGCTTTCGCACCCGAACATCAAGCTGCCCGTCAAGCCCAAGTACTACAGCGTCAACCAGGGATACCAACCCTTCTGGACGCCCGGCGTGCAGGCCTACACGGAATGGCTGCAACAGGACACGCCGGAGAAGAAAGGGCTGTCGCTGCGCTACATCGGCTCGCTGGTGGCCGACTTCCATCGCAACCTGCTCTCCGGCGGCGTCTTCTACTACCCGGCCGACAGCAAGGATCCCAAGAAACCGGGCGGCAAGCTGCGCCTGGTCTACGAGGCGGGGCCGCTCTCCTTCCTCATCGAGCAGGCAGGCGGCTATGCGTCGGACGGCACCCAGGCCATCCTCGACATTGTGCCGGAGAGATTGCATCAACGCGTGCCTATGTTCATCGGCGACCGCAACCTGGTCGAGCAAGCGGAAGCGCTCATTCGCCAGCACGACCAGCCGGCCTGACCGCCGGCCACTCAAAAACAAAAAACCGCCGGACCGACATGGTCCGGCGGTTTGTATTCGACAGCCAGCAGCCTATTTCTTCCAGGTCAGAATGGTCGACTTGCCCAGCGGCAGGTTGGCCAGATCGACACCGGCAGCGGCGCCATCAGGCTTGAGCCCGGCGCGCTCGATGATCAGCATGGCCAGTTCGGGGTCGAAGTTGCGATCTTCGCGATCGAGCGCTATCTCGCCGGGGAACTGGTGATGCACCTGCAACTCGCTATCGGTCACACGCGTGTTGCGGCGATCGATCTTGATGTCCATGCGATTGACATCTTTCCACGCCCACTTCTTGTCGCGCGTCCAGAAGCGGAAGGGGATCTTGATCTCGAGCCCTTCGTCGCTGATGATGAAGCGCCGCGTGGCGAGCAGCAGGTCGCCATAGAGGAAAAAGATACCCCAAGCGATGAAGGTCCAGGCCATGGCCTCGGCAAAGAAGGTATGGGTAAGGCCGGCGACAAAGGCGGCAATGCCACCGCCGAGCATGGCAATGCCCATCGCCATGTTGCGTGTCTCGCCACCGAAGACGATGACATCGCTTGCCGGCGCGGATGTTGCAGGTACGTTGGTGCTTTCGACTACTTCAGCCATAAGATCTCCCCTCGGGAAAGCGCGTTGTCGGGAAGGGTTTGTGATTTCTGCCACACAGTATAGCGGGAACGCGGTACACCGGACAAATTCCGATGGCGACACCGCCAGTTTTGCGCGCTGTTATTCCACAGCCAGCCGGTACCCGCGCCCGCGCACGGTGGTCAGAAACGTGGGCGACGTGGGGTCGGGCTCAATCTTCTGGCGCAGGCGGCTGACCAGCTTCTCGATGCGTGCGTCGTCGACCTCGTCGATGTAACTCTCCCCCCACACGTCGGTGACGATCTGGTACTTGTCCACGATCTTGTCGCGGTTCTGAAAGAGCAACAGCATCAGCTTGTACTCCAACGCGGTCAGCGTTTCGACCGCCGCGCCGTTGACCAGCACCGCGCCGCTGGCCGTATCCACCCACAGCGTCGTCGATTCGGGCGCGGCGGGCGTGTTATGGCGCTGGACATAGTCGCCCAGGAGGCGGCAGAAGATCTGCGGCTTGCCCTCGACACGGTTGAGCACGTGCCGGCGCTGGAGTTCGTCCAACGCCGCGCGGTCCGGCTCGCGATCGGCGATGCCCAGCGCAGCCAGCTCGGCCTGCTCAGCCGGCGTCGACTCTTCCCAGATCTTGCTGCACTCACGCACCAGGTAATCGTCGGCCAGCAACGCGCCGGCGCTCTTGCGGTGAAAGTGCCAGCGTTCCATCGGGTCGGTGGGCGGCGGGTCGGCGGCTTCCAGCGCGGCGTGCAGCACGCGGCAGACGCCCTCCACCATGCGCGGGTGGCCGCCGCTCCACTGGTAGATGAAGTCGATGTCGGCCGTCGTAAAGGGCGCTTCGTACGCGGTCATGAAGCGGCGCACCTGCAACTCCGTGTCCGGCCGCGTCAGCGGCGCCAGATACCAGGTACGATGGCTGAAAAGCTCGGCAAACTCGCCATGACGCCCATCCTGGTTGAGCACGGTCAACGGCCGGCCGCTGGCGGTGACAAAGGCAAGCTGGGCGCTGTGGCGATCCTGCACGGCGCGCAGGTTGAGAAAGACACGCGGGTCGACGTGCGCGTACGGGTCGTCGAACTCGTCGAAGAGCAACACCAGCTTGCGCTGGCTCGATTCCAGCGCGGTGGTCAGGCCGCGGCTGAAACTGAGCGGCACCTGGAAATCGCTGGCCGGCGCGACCAGCGTATCGTAGGCGTGGACGAGTTCGGGCAGCGCAGCCAGGCTGGGGCTGGCCTCTTGCAGGCAGCGCAACACCAGCTCGCAGAAGCCCTGCTCGGTGAGATCGAGGATGCGATTGCAATCGATGTAGACGGGCAGAAACTCCTGCGCGGCCTCGCCCAATTCCTGCACCCACACGTCGGGCTGGGCCAGCAGCCGCATGAGCGCCGACTTGCCGATATTGCTCATACCGACGATCTCCACACACTGCATGGCGTAGAGATGGCGCAGGATATTTTCGACGTCGTAGCGGCGCATGTAGCCGCTGCCGTTCAGGAGGCGCAATGTCAATGGCATGGACGGTTCGCTGCTTTCGCAATACACTGGATTTGTGTCTTGCCCCTTTATGCCGCAAGAGTGCACATTTCACAAAATAGTGGTTGCCGGACAACACCGCGAGGACGCGCCTGGCGTAGACTCTTTTCGGGCGTGAATTGCAGGATAGAGAAGAGGAGGTCATTCATGGCAGGTCAGCCTGCACCCGGCCGGAGCGAATATCGGATTGGACGTCTTGCCGGCCTCGATCTTTCGGTCGTGCCGTCGGCGTTGTGGAGCATGGCGGCAATCTGGCTTGGCGCCGGCTTGATCATTTTCTGGCTGCTGGGTCGTGGCTGGGGCTGGGCGGTGCTGGGCGGGCTGCTGGTGGTGATCATCCACTGGCTATCGGATTTTGCCCACCAGTACGGCCACGCGCTCGCCGCCCGGCGCACCGGCTTCCCCATGACCGGCCTGCGCTTCTGGGGCATCTTCAGCACGTCGCTATGGCCTGCCGGCGAACCGGCGCTGCCCGGCCGCATTCACATTCGCCGGGCGCTGGGCGGGCCGATTGCCAGCATTCTGGTCGGAGTTGCGGCACTCCTTGTGGCGTGGTTCGCGGGATCGGATGGCGGCATGCTCTGGTGGCTGGCGCTCTTTGCCGCCGCCGACAACCTGTTGCTACTTGGCCTTGGCGCGTTCCTGCCGCTGGGATTTACGGATGGCAGTACGATTCTGCACTGGTGGAAGCGGTAAGCGTCAGCTATTGGTCGAAACGTCGAATGCGTCGCGCAGGCCGTCGCCGAAAAAGGTGAAGCCCAGCATGGTGAAGGCGATTGCCAGCGTGGGAAAGACGCCCAGGTACCAGTAGACGCGCATATACGACAGCGAGTTGCCCACCATCTTACCCCAGCTCGGAATCGGGTCGTTGACGCCCAGACCGAGGAAGGAGAGCCCGGCCTCCGCGAAGATCGCCACCGGGATGCCGATGGTGACGGCCACGATCAACGGCGCCACGGCATTGGGCAGCAGATGGCGGATCGCGATCCGCACCTTGCTGGCGCCCACGGTCTGCGCGGCGAGGACGAAGTCGCGCTCGCGCAGGGAGAGCAACTGCGCACGGAGCAGGCGGCACGCATCCAGCCAGGCGACGATGCCCAGCGCCAGGATCACGTTGTACAGCCCGCCGCCAAAGACCGAGATGAGCAGAAGCGCCAGCATCAGCGCCGGGATGGCCGTAAACACTTCGACCACGCGCATGATGATGTAGTCCAGCGGCCCGCCGGCCAACCCGGCAATCAACCCCAGCGGAATGCCGATGATCAGCGCAATGGCCATGACGCCCAGGCCGACGGCGAGCGAGATGCGCGTGCCGTAGACGATGCGCGAGTAGACATCGCGGCCAACTTCGTCGGTGCCCATCCAGTGCTCGCGGCTGGGAAATTGCAGTGCATTGACCGGGTCGGCCGCATCGTACGGGAAGGGTGCGATGAAGTCGGCAAAGATCGCGGTGAGAATGAGCGCCGTCACGATGAAGAGACCGACCAGCGCCAGCTTGTTGCGGGCAAAGCGGCGTGCGGCGTCGCCGAGCAGCGTGCGCTGCCGTAGTTCCTGCTGCGTGTTGACCGGCTGGCCGGGTGCAAGGGAGGTCGACGTGGTCATGACTTGCTCTTCCCCAGCCGCACGCGCGGGTCGACGATCGTGTAGAGGATGTCCGTGATGAGATAAACCACCGACCACACCACCGCCACCAGCAGCAGCAGCGCCATGATCATCGGGTAGTCGCGACCCAGAATGCTGGTCACGAAGAATTTGCCCAGCCCCGGCACACGGAAGATGCTCTCGATAAAGATCGTGCCGGTGATGAGGTTCGGGATCTGCGGGCCCAGCACGGTGATCAGCGGAATCAAGGCGTTACGCAAGGTGTGCCGCGTCATGATTTGCCGGCCGGAGAGTCCCTTGGCACGCGCCGTGCGGATGAAATCCGAGCGCGACACCTCCAGGATGCTCGTGCGTGTGTAGCGCGCGGTCAGCGCCATGGGCGCCAGCGCCAGCGCCACCACCGGCATGATGTAGTGATACCACTCACCCCAGCCGCCCGTGGGCAGCCACTTCAACTGCACGGCAAAGAGCAGCACCAGCCAAACCGCCACCACGAAGTTGGGCACGGTCAGCCCCAGCGTAGAAGTCGCCGAGGCGGCATAGTCCAGCCATGTGTTCTGGCGCGTGGCGGCGATGATGCCGAGCAAGAGGCCAAGGGGAATCGCCACCAGCAGGGCGGCAAAGCCAAGCGACGCGCTCACCGGCCAGGTGCGGGCAATGAGGCCGGTCACTGTCTCCGTGGGACTCTGGAAGGGCACGCCAAAATCGCCGCGCAGCGCGTTGCCCATGTAGAGCACATACTGTTCGACCAGCGGCCGATCCAGCCCGTACTTGCGCATGTAGTTGGCCTTGGCCTCCGGCGAGAGCGGCACCTTGTCTTCGTTGTACGGGCCGCCCGGAATGGCGTGCATGAGCAGAAAAACCACCACGCTCACGATGAAGAAGACGATGAGGATGCCGGCGAAACGGCCGAGAAGATAGCGAGCCATAGAGAATTCCCTAATCTCCAATCTCCAATCTCAAGTGACTTGAGATTGGAGATTGGAGATTGTGAGAGTGGTTAGTTGGGCGCCTGGCGGTAGTCGCTCACATCATTGGAGATGTAGACGCCGGAGAGCAGGTCACTGAAGCTGGAGAAGCCGGGCCAGTGCCATGCGGCCACACCGTTGGCATCCGGTTCCAGTGACGGCCCCTTGAGATAGGGCTTGATCATGTCGCCGGGTGTCTGGTGGTAGGCAAAGACGAAGGCTGCATCATCCACCAGGATCTTCTCAGCGTCCTGGAACATCTGGGTGCGTTCGCCCGGGTCGCCGAGGAAGGCCGACGCCTCCTTGACCAACGCATCATAGTCGGCGTTCGACCACGGGTGGCGGCCGCCGCTCAGGAAGACGCCCAGCATGTTGCTCGGGTCTAGGTAGTCCATGCCGTAGGAGATGAGCGTGAACTGCATCTGCGTCGGCTTGGCGTTCATCTCATCCATGTACGCCTTGAAGTCCATGTTTGTGACTTCGACGTCGATACCCAGGGTATCCTTGAGCGCCGAGGCATAGGCCTGCGCGACGGCAGTCGGCGCCGGCCCTTCGGAGCGAAGCTTGAGCGTCAGCTTCGGGAAACCTTCGCCGTCAGGATAGCCGGCCTCGGCCAGCAATTGCTTGGCCTTCTCGACATCCAGCGGCCAGGTTTCGGCGAATGCTGCCGAGTTGGAGGCCGGAAAACCGGGGGCCAGGAACGAATAGGCCGGGATGCCCTGGCGCTTCAGGATGTTCGCCGTGATCGCATCGCGGTCGAGCACATGGGCAAAGGCCTCGCGCACCAGCGGATTGTCGAAGGGCGGCTGCGTGTTGTCAAAGGCAAAGTAATAGGTGCGGAAGTCGCCGTAGTGCGGGTGGTACTGCTCGTTGAGTGCCGGGTCGGCGGCAATGATCTCGAAGTCGGCGGGGGAGAGCGTGCCACCGCCGTTGACGAAGTCGATCTCGTTGGCCTCGTAGGCCGGCAGCAACTGCGACGGCTGGCCGATGTTGGTCACGACGAGCCGCTGGATATACGGGATGTTGGTGCCCTTGTACTGCTCGTTGATCTCATAGACCAGGCGCTGATCCTTGGTCCATTCCACCAGCTTGTACGGACCAGCCGAAACTGAAGTGGCCGGGTCGGAGTTGTAGAAACCGCCATGCTCCTCCAGGGCCCGCTTTTGCATGGTGTTGGAGTAGACCAGCATGGCAGGCAGGAAGGGGGCCGGCGTCTCGGTGGTGAATTCCAGCGTGTTGGCATCCACCGCCCGCACGCCGATCTCCTGCGGCGTCACTTCGCCGTTGACCGACTGCGTCCAGTTCTTGATGACGCCCTGGTAGTACCACGAGAAATCCCAGGCGTGGGCCGGGTCGGCGCCATACTGGAAGGTCGCGACATAGTCGTCGGCGGTGACCGGCGTGCCGTCATTCCACATCAGGTTGGGGTCGAGCTTGAAGGTCCAGACCAGGCCGCTGTCATCGACCGACCACTCGGTGGCTGCGCCGGGATTGGGCTGGAAGTCCTTATCCAGGCGTACGAGAGAGTCAGACAGAATGTCCGAGAGTGCGTCGGCTCGTTCGTAGACGGCTTGGAAGAAGTCGACTGTCGTGAATGTCTTCCACCCGCTGTAGGGGAAGACCAGCACCTGCTGGTCGAGCGGGGCGGCGTCCGCAGGCAGTTCCTTGCCCAGCGCGTTCTTGACCGGCTCGCCGGGTGCGGCGGCTTCAGGCGCGGCGCCTTGTTCGGCGGCGGGTGCGGCCGGGCCGGCGGGCGCGCACGCCTGGATCAGCAGCGCGACGAGCAGCAGCAGCGTCAGCCAGAGCGCGTTGCGGGTAAAGCTGGGAGCATGAGTACGTCTCACAGTTGTGTCTCCTTTTTCGTTACATCATTTGATTGTCGTGCCAGGCAACCAGAGGGGCGTGTTCCTGTGGAGCGTCATAGTAGACGCTTTTCGGGATTCACGCAAACCGTTGCGAAAGAACCGGCTATCATTTGGCAAGCGCTGCGAATCTGCATTCAGCGGCGAAACGCAGGCGTTGACGGTCAACACGCTTGATGCTACACTGCCGCGCAGAAAGGCTGGCAGGCCGCGCGGTAGCGCAGCGAGCACAGCCGTTCGTCAGGAGCAAACCATGAGCGACGTCAAACGAATCTGCCCGCAGTGCAGCAATGCCTTTCCACTAGACGCGCGCCACTGCACGCACTGTGGCTATGACATGGACGCCTCGCTGCCTGCGCCCCAGAGCAGTTTGCCCGAGCTGGTCAGCAAGGCCGCCGTCCCTGTGCTGGTCGGTGCGGCCAGCCTGGCGGTGAGCATGGGCTGGAAGCTGATTCAGGGCATGCTCAGCCAGCCGGCCAGGCCCAAGCAACAGCCCATCCAGGTGCGCCCGGCCGAGCAGATCCAGCCGCGCAGCAAGATGACCGTGCGCATCACCACGTCATGGGCGGTCGGCGACTCCAACGGCAACTGGCGCGAGGGGCGCTCCGAGCAGACGATTGAGTTTGAGTGAGTTGCGAGGGGCGAGTTGCGAGGGGCGATCGCCGACTAGACATGTAAGAAGCCAGGGTCAATGCGCCCTGGCTTCTTTGTTCCTACGGCTGACCAGTGAGAACGTCAGTCGACGCCGAGCATGACCTCGGTCGCCTTGACCACGACGTAGACGCGCGAGCCTTCCTGGATGCCCAGGTTCTGCACCGAATTGACCGTGATGGCCGACGTCAGTTCCTCGCCGCCGTCGAGCTTGACGACGACTTCCGCCATGACGGCGCCCAGCTTCACGGATTTCACCGTGCCGGGCAGTTGGTTGCGTGCGCTCAGTTTCATGAGGTAACCCCTTTCCTTGAGATTTGCGTCGAGATTGGAGATTGGAGAGTAGAGATTGGAGATTACTCGTCTGGAGACGACTTGCCCCGACAGTCACCCAGTCTCCAATCTCCGATCTCCATTCCTACTACCGATTCCGCCACGCCTCCGAATCCGGCGTAAAGAGCGACTGGCCGAACTCCTCCTGGCCAAAGGCTGCGATCATCTCCTGCGTCGGCACGGAGACGATCCAGTCCGCGAACTGGTTGGCCAGGTCGGCGTTGACGTTTGTGCACTTCTCCGGGTTGACGACGATGACGCCATACGGGTTGAAGAGCACCGGATCGCCCTCGACCGCAACGACCAGCTCCGTGCCCTCCAGCGTGCGCGCCAGGTAGGTCGCGCGGTCGCTCAGCGTGTAGGCCTGCTGCTCGTTGGCCATGGTCAGCACGGCGCCCATGCCCTGCCCGGCCGAGACGTACCAGTCGCCCGCCGGCTCAATCTCGGCCGCGGCCCACACCGACTTCTCCTTGGTGTGCGTGCCGGAATCGTCGCCGCGCGAGATGAAGGGCGCCTGGGCTTCGGCGATCATCGCCATCGCCGCTGCGGCATCGGTCATGCCCGCAACCCCTGCCGGGTCGGAGGGCGGCCCGAGGATGACGAAGTCGTTGAACATGACATCCTCGCGGCGCGCACCGTCGCCGTCGGCCATGAACTTGTCTTCACGCGCACGGGCATGGACGAGCACGACGTCGGCGTTGCAGTCGGTGCCAAGCTGAAGCGCCTGCCCGGTCCCCACCGCCACCACGTCGAGATCGGCGTTGGCCTGCTGCTCGAAGTCGGGCAGGATCACGTCGAGCAGGCCGGAATCCTGCGTGCTGGTCGTCGTGGCGAGGATCAGCTTCGCCGGCGCGGCCGCTTCGCCACCGCCGGCCGGCGCCTGCACCGGCTGACACGCGCCGAGAACAAGGCTCAGCAGCAGCAGAAAAGCCACAATCAAGATGCTCTTGCGGTTCATACAGTCTCCCTTTGGTTGATAAGTGGTTGTGCGTTCGGGCAAGTACATTCGTGCAAAAGGTCAAATTGCCAATGGTCAACGGTCAATGGTCAACGGTCAACGGAATGTCGCCCCTCGCCCCTCGCAACTCCTTCATTGACCATTAACAATCAACAATTGACCATTAACAATTAGCTCTTTCTCCCCTCAATAAACCATCTCTCCCCTCACAAACGCCCCCGTGCGCGGGTCTTTGGGCGCCTCGAAAAAGGTGTGCGTATCTGCCACCTCAATCTCGCGGCCGTCGAGCAGGAAGAGCACGCGTTGCGCCAGCCGCCGCGCCTGGTAGACGTTGTGCGTCACCAGCACAATGGTCGTGCCGTGCTCGCGGTTGAGCCGCGCCACGATCTGCTCGATCAGCCCTACATTGTACGGATCAAGATTGGCTGTCGGCTCGTCAAGCAGCAACGCGTCCGGGCGCAGGATCATGGCCCGTGCCAGCGCCACACGCTGCGCCTCGCCGCCGGAAAGCGTGCGCGCCGGCTGCTTCGCCAGCCCCCCCAGCCCGACATCCTCCAGCGTCGCGTCGATGGCGGCGGCACTGTCGCGCTGCCCGCGCAGCCGCAGCCCGTAGGCCACGTTCGACTCCACCGTGCGCTTGAGCAGCACCGGGCGCTGAAAGACCGTCGTCACGCGGCGGCGCACAGCCAGCGGCACGTCGCGCCCGGGCGAAAAGGTCATCCCCTCGAAGGTGAGGGCGCCCGTCGTCGGCGGCTGCAGGAAGTTGAGCAGGCGCAACAGCGTGCTTTTGCCCGCCCCGCTCGGCCCGACGATCGCCAGCACCTCGCCGGCATGAATGTCCAGTTCGTTGACCGCCAGCACCGACCGGCTGCCATAACGCACCGTCACGTCGCGCAGACTATACAGAACGCTCATTCGTCAAAGGAACGCCCTTGCAGGCGCAAGATGATGAAGTTGGTCGTAAAGGCCATGCTCAACAGGATGACGCCCAGCGCCATGGCCAGCCCGAAGTTACCCTTGTTGGTTTCCAGGACGATGGCCGTGGTCAGTACGCGCGTCTGGTTGGCGATATTGCCGCCCACCAGCATGACCGCACCCACCTCGGAAATAATGCCGCCAAAGCCGGCGACCACCGCCGCGATGACGCCGACGCGCGCCTCGTCCAGAATCGCCCACGTCGTCTGCCAGCGCGAGGCGCCCAGCGCCTGTACCTGCAAACGCAGGGCCGGGTCGACACCCTGCACCGCCGCCATGGTGAAACCGGCCACCAGCGGGAAGGCGATGATCACCTGGGCGACGATCATCGCCTCGGGCGTAAAGAGGCGCGGAATCCACGGCAGATTCAGGCTGCCCAACACCCCCGAACGCGAGAGCATGAGGTAGACAAAGAGGCCGATCACCACCGGCGGGAAAGCCATCCCCGTGTAGACGAGCGCCACCGACAGCCGCCGCCCGCGGAAGCGCGCCAGCCCCAGCAGCGCGCCCAGCGGGATGCCGATGACCGTGCTGATGAAGAGCGCGATGCCCGAGACGCGCAGCGAGAGCAGCACGATCTCGACCAATTGGCTGTCGCCGCCGATAATGAGTGAAAAGGCTTCGCGGAAGCCGTCAATCAACTCTTGAATGGTGTCCCACCCTTTACCTATGCATGATGATCTGCCGGATCCAATCGCCTACCGCATCAGCCCGGCCGTCGACAACGACGCGCTGAACGCGCTCTTTGCTGCGGCCTGGCCCGGCCACACGCCGGTCGATTTCGTTGCACAACTGCGCCACAGCCTGCTCTACGTCACCGCCCACGCCGGGCCGGCGATGCTCGCCGGCTTTGTCAACGTGGCCTGGGACGGCGGCATCCACGCCTTCCTGCTCGACACGACGGTACACCCAGCCTGGCAGCGCCGCGGCATCGGCCGCGAACTGGTGCGCCAGGCGACATTGGCTGCACGCGACCGCGGCATGGAATGGCTGCACGTCGACTACGAGCCGCACCTCGACGCCTTCTACCGTGGCTGCGACTTCACCCCCACGCTCGCCGGGCTGATCCGGTTGGATAGCCACGAATGAACAGCGTCGCCACAAAGACGCAAAGACCACGAAGGTGCACGAAGAACAGCGTTTTCCTGGTGCTTCTTTGAGCGCTTCGAGCCGGCTGGACGAGTTCGTATGAACAGCGTCGCCACCAAGACGCAAAGACCACGAAGGGGCACGAAGAACAGCGTTTTCCTGGTGCTTCATTGAGCGCTTCGAGCCGGCTGGACGAGTTCGTATGAACAGCTTCACCACAAAGACGCAAAGCCCACGAAGCGGCACAAAGAACTGCTCTTACTTTGTGCCCCTTTGAGTCCTTCGAGCCTTTGTGGCTGTGTCTTTTTCTTGCTCACACCTCCGCCATGACGCGCCCCATGGGTCCCGTGTTGTAGCCGCCCAGCGCGGTGACCCGCTCACTGAAGGCCGGGTCGCGGCGGCGCAGCAGGGCAATGAGCGGCGCCAGCAACGCGCTCTCGAAATACTCCACCGGGATCACCAGGTCGAAGCGCTCCTCCATGATCGGGATGAAATCCAGGTTCAGCGCCTGCGCCGCGGCCTGGATGCCCATGCCGCAGTCGGCCGCACCCTGGGCAATGGCCGTGGCGACCGCCAGGTGCGTCGTCTCCTCGCGGCCATAGCCCTGGACCTGCCCGCCGTCGATGCCCAGCTTCTGCAACTGGTAATCGAGCAGCACGCGCGTGCCGGCGCCGCCCTGCCGGTTGACAAAGACGACGTCGTCACGCTGCAAGTCGGTCAGGTGTGTGATCTGCTTCGGATTGCCGCGCGCCACGAGCATGCCCTGGATGCGCTCGACAAAGCCCAGGATCACCACGTGCAACCCCTGCGGCAGCAACAGCCGGCGTACGGGGCCGACGTTGAAATCGCCAGTCTCCTCGTCGAGCAGATGGCTGCCGGCCAGGTGCGCCTCGCGCTGCATGAGTGCGACCAGCCCCAATAGGCTACCGACGTTGGTGGCGGCAAAGCGCAGATCGGGGCGCTCGGCGTGCAGCCAGTCACCCAGCAACGTGAGCGACAGGTCATGGCTGCCCGACATGCGGATTGTGCGCCGCGTGTCGAGTTCGGCGGGCAGCGTAGGCGCCGCGGCCGGCAGTCGCTCTTCCATGCCCAGCCCGGCGCGCACCTGCAAGCCGGATATCTCGGCGTAGAGCGACGGCTGAGCCGTCACTAGCGTGGCGTTGAGGCGCAACGCCTGCGCGGCCAGCAGCAGCGTGTGCGCCAGTTGCGCGCCGCCAAAACCTGCCTCCCCGCCGATGCGCCCGAGGCAGCGCGCCGCCTCGGCGTCGAAATCGACCACCGCCAGCGGCAGCAGGAACTGGTCGAGCGCCTGCCGGTTGCGCACGGGGTCGCTGGAGCGCCGCGCCGACGCCTCCAACGCCGCCACCGTCAGCGACGACACAGCAATCTCACCCGGCGCGTATTGCTCGAAGGCCACCTGCACCAGGCGCGGCCGCTCGCGGATCAGGAACAGACAGTAGCTCGTGTCGAGCAACAGGCGGACGATTCCGGGCATGGTCGGCATGGTCGGCTACTCCACCGCGGCCGCCGCGGTCTCGGCGCCAAAGTCGTCGCTGAACAGATCGAGGCTGGCGAAGAGCGTCTCCCACGGCGCGTGCTGCGGCAGCAGGACCACCGCATTGCCGGCGCGGCGGATGTAGACCCACTCGCCCTCGAAGCGGAAGTCCTTGGGCAGGCGCACGGCCTGGCTTTGTCCGTTGGGAAAGAGTCGTGCGGTTTGCATGTCACCTCCGATAGTATAGATTTCCAGTATATACTTCGGCGCGCGAAATCGAAAATCGTGCTGGCGCAGCCGGCGTCTGTTGCGCGCCAATCATTGGCTATTCTGACCCGCGCAGGTATGCTATAGGCGGCATGGCTGGCCAAGCTGGGCGATTACTAATGCACCGCTGCTTCCGCCACTCGCTTACTTCCGCTGTTCAGAGAAATGTAGCTGTTTGAGACCATGAACGAAACATCGCTACGCCAACTGCTCGATCGCCTGGCAGCCGGCGACCTGAGCGTCGATGCCGCCGTGGAGAGCCTGCGCACGCTACCCTTCGAGGATCTGGGCTTTGCCCAGCTCGACCACCACCGCGCGCTGCGCTGGGGCTTCCCGGAGGTGATCTTCTGCGCGGGCAAGACGCCGGAGCAGGTTGCCGGCATCGTCGAGCGACTGGCCGCGCGCGGGCCGCGCGTGCTGGGCACAAGGGCTAGCATCGAACAGTTCGACGCGGCCCGCGCGGTCGTACCCGACCTCCAGTACCACGCGCTGGCGCGCTGCCTCTGGCTGGACCGCGAACCCGCAACAGCGCCGCGCCCCGGCGTCGTCATCGCCGCGGCCGGCACCAGCGACCTGCCCGTGGTCGAGGAGGCGGCGCTGACGCTGACGCTCATGGGCCACGCGCCGCACCGCATCGTCGACGTGGGCGTCGCCGGGCTGCATCGCCTGCTGCCGCACATCCCCATCTTGCAGCAGGCGAACGTCGTCATCGTCGTGGCGGGCATGGAAGGCGCGCTGGCCAGCGTCGTCGGCGGGCTGACGGACGCGCCGGTTATCGCCGTGCCGACTTCGGTCGGCTACGGCGCCAGCTTTGGTGGGCTGGCCGCGCTGCTGGCCATGCTCAACAGTTGCGCCACGGGCGTAGCCGTCGTCAACATCGACAACGGCTACGGCGCCGGGCATATGGCGGCACTCATCAACAGCCGCATCGCAAAGGACACATCATGGAACGACAACTCGTAACGACCAACGGCATCGAGGCAGAGAACGGCGGAGCAGACGCCTTGCCGCGCGAAACCGCCACAAAACTGGACGATCTGCGTGCGATCCTGCGCGGGCTGGGCTCGGTGCTGGTCGCCTATTCGGGCGGCGTCGACAGCGCGCTGGTCATGGCCGTCGCCCACGCCGAGCTGGGCGAGCGCATGCTGGCGTGCATCGGCATGTCGCCCTCCTACCCGCAGCGCGAGTTGCGCGATGCCGTGACGCTGGCCGAGGCCATCGGTGCGCCCTGCCGCATCGTCAGCACCGAGGAATATCTCGACCCCGACTATGCGGCGAATCCCACGGACCGCTGTTACTTCTGCAAATCCGAACTGCACGACCAGTTGCGCGCACTGGCAGCCGACGAAGGTTGGCACGCCATCGCCGACGGCGCCAACGCCAGCGATCTGGGCGACTTCCGGCCGGGGATGCAGGCCGCGCGCGAGCGCAACGTCCATTCGCCGCTGCTGGAGGCCGGCATCACCAAGGCCGAGGTACGTGCCATCGCCCGCCACCTGGGGCTGCCGGTGTGGGACAAGCCGGCCATGGCCTGCCTCTCGTCACGCGTGCCGCACGGTACGCCGATCACGCCGGAACTGCTGCGCCAGATCGAAGCGGCTGAGGATACGCTCGTCGCACTGGGATTCCGCCAGTTCCGCGTGCGCCACCACGGCGAGATCGCGCGCATCGAGTTGCCCGTCGAGGAGTTTGGCCGCGCCATCGCCGCCCACACCGCGCTCGTCGACGGCGTCACCGCGGCGGGCTATCGCTTCGTGACGCTGGACCTGGCCGGCTTCCGCAGCGGTTCGCTCAACGGCGCCAACACCACGGCCTTCGTCGGCCTGGCCGAGATCGGCATCGCATGAGCGCATCGGCCTCCACGAACACGATCGGCTATCTCGACCTGCCGTCGGGTGTTTCGGGCGACATGCTGTTGGGCTGCTTGGTCGATGCCGGCTGGCCCGTCGACGACCTGATCGCCACGGTGCGTGCGCTGCATCTGCCGGCCGAGAATTGGTCGATCACGGCCGAGCGCGTAATGCGCGGCCCGCTGGCGGCGACGCTGGTGCACGTGACCGCGCCGGAAGAGAGCCATCATCGCCACCTGAGCGACATCCAATCCATCATCGCCGCATCGGATCTGCCGGCCACGGTGCAGGCACGGGCGATCGACGTGTTCACGCGCCTGGCCGCCGCCGAAGCCGCGGTCCATGGCGTCGACGTCAAGTCGATCCACTTCCACGAGGTCGGCGCGCTCGATGCCATCATCGACATCGTGGGCGTCTGCGCCGGGCTGCACGCGCTGGGCGTGACGCAGCTCTATGCCGGCGCGCTGCCGCTGGGCAGTGGCTGGGTCAACAGCGCGCACGGCAAGCTGCCCGTGCCGGCGCCGGCTACGCTGGCCCTGCTGGCCGCGGCCGGTGCACCGTCACGCCCCGCACCCGGCCCCGGCGAGCTGGTCACGCCGACCGGCGCTGCGCTCGTCTGCGCGCTGGCGGAGTTTCGCCAGCCGGCCATGAGCTTGCGCCGCATCGGCTATGGCGCGGGGCAGAAGCAGTTCGACTGGCCGAACGTGGCGCGCCTCTGGCTGGGCGAGGCGACGACCGCCGCCGAACAGCCGGGTACATCCGATATGCTGCCGGCCATGGTGGAACTCGAAACCAACCTCGACGACATGAACCCCGAGCACTACGGGCCGCTGGTCGAGCATCTGCTGGCCGCCGGCGCCGCCGATGTGTGGCTGACGCCGGTGCAGATGAAGAAGGGGCGCCCCGGCATCGTGGTCAGCGTGCTGGCGGCGGCGGCGCACGAGGCGGTGCTAGCGCGGCTGCTGCTGGAGGAGACGACGACGCTCGGCGTGCGCGTTCACGTCGTGCATCGCCACGAAGCGGAACGCAGCTTCGCCACCGTCGAGACCGTCTACGGGCCGGTGCGCGTCAAGCTCAAGCTGATCGACGGCACCGTCAACGGCGCCAAGCCCGAGCACGACGATTGCGTGCGACTCGGCCACGCGCATCAGGTTTCCCCGCGCCAGGTAGAGATGGCCGCCATCGCCGCCGCCTACGCAACGATCATTGCCCCCGCGGGGTAAAGAATCTCCGCCGGCGCGCATTCGAGCCTGTGTCAAACGCAAACCACAAAGACCCGAAGCACACCAAGCAGCACAAAGCAGCCCCAGGTGACAGGCGCTTCGTGCCTCGACGTTTGACGCATTGCTCGCGCAAGACTTCGCCAGACAAAAAAGTACTTCGTGCCCCTTTGTGTCCTTTGTGGCTTTGTGGTGAGGCAGTTTCTAGCTACAGGCTAGAGCAGCGCCAGTTGTTCCGGCCCGGGGGCGCGGTAGGGCGCCACGGTGCGCGCCAGACGGAAGCGAGCGGCCAGTTCGGTGAAGAGCGCCTCCAGGGCGGGCGCGTTCGGGCTCTGTGCCGAGTACGCGCCGCCGAAGCGCTGCTCGTAGCGGGCGCGCACGCCGGGGAAGCGCTGATCGAGTTCGGCATAGAAGTGCTCGCGCTGGCGGTCGCGCAGGGTCACGCCCCAGGAGGGAATCACGTGGCGCGCACCGGCCGCGTGGGCACGCGTCACGACCTGCCGGATGTTCTCGGGGTCGTCCTCGATGAAGGGCAGCACCGGCATGAGCAGCACGCCGGCGCAGATGCCATGTGCTGCGAGTTCGGCGATGGCGGCAAAGCGGGCCGAGGGCGGCGGCGCGGCCGGTTCGAGCTGGCGGGCCAGCGCGTCGTCGGCGCAGGTGATGGTGATGCTCACCACCGCGCCCGGCGTGACGCCGCCGCACGCAGCCTCGATCTCGCCCAGCAGGTCCAGGTCGCGCAGCACCAGGTCACTCTTGGTCATCACATGCACGGGAAAGCGCCGCGCGGCGAGCACACCCAGCACGCGCCGCGTCAATCCCAGGCGCCGCTCCACCGGCATGTAGGGATCGTTCATCGCGCCGGTGCTCACGTAGCCCTTGACGCGCTTGCTGCGCAGTTCGCGATCCAGCAATTCCACCGCATTGGCCTTGACCAACACCTCGCCGTCGAAGTCGGCGATCCCGTAGCATTCGCTGCGCGAGTCGCAGTAGATGCAGTGGTGCTGGCAGCCGCGGTAGAGATTCAGCGTGTACTTGATGCCAAACCACGAATCCGGCGTCTTATGGCCGGCAAGCAGCGTCTTGGCCTCAATCGTGCGAACGGTCATCCCGGCATCTACCTCCTGTCCGTCAAGGGAAGAACTCTGCGCTGCGCTCTGTTGCTGCCTGGATCGCTTCGTCGAGCGTGATCTGCCCGTAGAAGGCTTGCTCCAGTTCGGCGTCGATTGCGCTCTCGACATCGAGCCACGTGGCCAGCTTGGGCAGGCTGCGCATGGCGGGGATCGCGGCGAGGAATACCTGGCTGTTGGCCGGCTGCGCCTGTGGGTCGAGAAAGGCCGGACTCTCCGCCACGTCGATGCGCGACGGGACGGTGCGTCCGCTGCGCGCCAGGAGTTCCTGTCCTGCGCGCGTGTTGGCGAACTCCACGAAGCGCCAGGCCGCGTCCTTGTGCGCGCCCGTCGCAGCCATGCACCAGGCGTCGGCGTGAAGAATACTGGCGCGCGCCTTGCCCGCCGGCAGCGGTGCGACATCCCAATCAAAGCTGTCGATCTGGCGAAACTCGGGTGTGGCGCGGCGGCTGTCGACGAACATGCCCAGCCCGCCGCGCAGGAAGCGGCTCACGCTGCTCTCGGCGGCTTCGGCGACCGCATCCGGCACGACGTGCTGCTCGGTCTGCAAGCCGGTGAACCACGCCAGGGCATCGCGTGCGGCCGGGCTGTCCAGCGCCAGTTTCGTGGGACGCTCGGGATCATCCACGACGTCGCCACCGTTCATCCACAGAAAGGGCGCCGCACGCACGATGGAAGGCTCGATGCCCAGCCCGTACTGGTCGACGACGCCGTCGCCGTCCAGGTCGGCGGTCAGGGCGCGGGCGGTCGCCACGAAGTCATCCCACGTCCAGTCGTCGGCGGGATAGGCGAGAGCGGCCGCGTCAAAAAGCCGCTTGTTGTAATAGACCACGGGGCTCGATACGTTCTGCGGCAGGCACATGAGCGTATCCTGCCAGGTAAAGGCATCCAGTGCCTGGGGATAGAACTCCACGGCGTCGATGCGTTCGCTGCGCGCCAGATAGGGGCCGACCGGCTCGATGGCGCCGCCGGCCACGAACGGTCCATAGCGGCGATAGTTGATGAGAAAGAGATCAGGCGGGGTGCCGGCCGCAAAGTCGGCGGCGAGGCGGCGGCGGAAGTCGCCCGCGCTGGGGATGTTGAGCAGCTCGACGCGCACGTCGGGGTTGGCCGCCGTGAAGGCATCGGCCAGCGCCTGGTAGGCCGCATCGTCGGTCGGATCGCCGGAGATGAGAAGGCTGAGGAGCACCCGCTCCGGTTCGGCGGCAGGCGGGGCAGCCGGCGCAATGCACGCGCCAAAGAGCACGACACACACGGCCAGGCAGGAAGCAATCCGCAGCACCGTTTACCGTTCCTCCGAATCGCGATCCAGAATGCGCAGCGAGCGGCGCACGATATCGGCGTCGCCGCGCAGCACGCTCTGCAAGAAAAGATAGAGCGCGATAACGGGGGCGATGGCGACCGTTATCGCAGCCAGAAGCAGCGGCCAGTGCGTCTGGTCCATCTGCTGCAACATGCGCAGGCCGACGGTGACGGTGAAGCGCGACGCCGACTTGAGAAAGAGCAGCGGATCGACAAAGTCGCTCCAGTAGTGGCTGAAGGCGAGCACGGCAACGGCCAGCGTCGTCGGCGCGGCCAGCGGCAGGGCGATGCGGCGCCAGCTCGACCAGGCGCCGGCGCCATCCAGCCAGGCCGACTCGAAGAGTTCGCCTGAGACGCGGCGAAAGGTCCAGTAGTACATGAGCACGAAGAGCGACTTCGAGCCCATCACCGCCGGCGCCACGAGCGCGACATAGGTATCGATCAGGTGCAGTTCGGCGAAGAAGATGTAGCGCGGCAGCCAGACCGCGCTCGCCGGCACCAGCAGCAGGAAGAGCGCCAGCGCGACGAGCCGGCGCCGGATCGCGGGCGGCATCTGCGCCATGGCAAAACCGGCCCACGACGCGGTCAGCAGCGTCACCCCCGCGCCCATGCTGCTGACCAGGAGCGAGTTGCCAAGCTGCCGCGCCAGCGGGATCACGCGGAAGATCTCGGCGTAGTTGGCCCATGCGACGCCGTAGGGGAAGGCAGTTAGCGTGCGGGCGGGCGGCATGCCGGCCGGCTGCAACGAGGCGACGACCATCCACAGCAGCGGCAGCAGGAAGAGCGCAGTGACGCCAATCGCCGCCAGGTGCCACAGGACGCGCCCGGCTGCCGGCCTTCTGCCGCGCGGCGCCTGCCGTCGATCCGCCGCGCGCGGGCGAGCGCGCTCCAACGCCGGGCCG
This sequence comes from Caldilineaceae bacterium, assembly GCA_020634815.1. Lineage (GTDB taxonomy): Bacteria > Chloroflexota > Anaerolineae > Caldilineales > Caldilineaceae > Caldilinea. The sequence continues at coordinate 294,114 of JACKBA010000002.1, forward strand.
GTGGGCGGTGCGGCCGTCCGTCTAGAGATCATCGGCGTAGCCCCACGCGCCCAGACGGCGGTAGACGAACCAGACAAAGAGCGCGATCGCGGCGAAGAGCAGTGTCAGCATGGCCGCGGCCTGGCCGATACGCAGATGGCTGAAGGCCTCCTCGAAGACCAGGTAGGGCAGCAATGTCGTGGCGTAGCCCGGCCCGCCGCCGGTCATGATGTAGACGGCAGTGAAGGTGCTGTGCGCGGCGACGACGATGTCGCGCACGAAGAGGAGCAACAGCCACGGCACGAGCAGCGGCCACGTGATGTGGCGGAAGATCGCCCATCGCCCCGCGCCGTCGAGCATGGCCGCCTGGTAGTAGGCCGCGGGGAGCGCCTGGCGGGCGGCAATCAGCAGCAACATCCCTTCGCCGACACGGAACGCGGCCATGGCGATGAGCGACGGCAGCGCGGTGGCGGGATCGATGAGCCAGGCAGGCTGGGGCAGCCCGATCCCGCCCAGCACCAGGTTGACCGGCCCGTAGAGCGGGTTGAAGAGCCAGAGCCAGATCAGCGCGTAGGCCACGTCGGGCAGGATCGTCGTCAGGTAGACGCCGCCGCGATAGAGGTGCACGCCGCGCCGTGCCGGGTGCAGCAACAGCGCCAGCCCCAGCGCGCCGAGCACCTGCAACAGCGCGGCCGCGCCGGCAAAGACGAGTGTGTTGCGCGCCGCGATCCAGAAAACCTCGCGCTGCAAGATGGCCGCAAAGTTTGCCCAGCCGCTCCAGACCGGCGGCGTCAGCGCATCGTAGCGCGTGAAGGCCAGGCCAAAGGTCAGCAGCGCGGGCAAGCCGATGAGCAGCAGCGCGCCGGCCAGAAAGGGCGCCAGCAACAGCCACAACTGCCGGCGATAGCGGGCAAGCGGGCTGCGCGATGCCGGGACGCGGCCGGGCCAGGAAAATCGAAAGGCGTTCATTCGTACCAACAATGCTATACTACGGGCAAATCAGCCACAAGCCAGCCAACAGGAGAGTTCCATGCAATTCGAGGAATATCAGCGATCTCTTGACCAGGCCGCGCCGCCCGCCGGACTTGGCGCGCCCCTGCAGGCGCTCTGGTACGCGCGCGCCGGCGATTGGGACCACGCCCACGACATCACGCAGCCGGGCGGCCCGGCGTTAGACTGGGTGCACGCGTACCTGCACCGCGTCGAAGGCGATCTCGCCAACGCCGCCTACTGGTACCGCCGCGCCGGCAAGCCGGTCTCGACCATCCCGCTGGACGAAGAGTGGGCGGAATTGGTGAGTGTCTTTCTTCGTCAAGAAAACGGCAAGTAGATCAATTGTTAATGGTCAACGGTCAATGGCTAATTGTCAATGAAGGAGTTGCGAGGGGCGATATTCCGTTGACCATTGACCGTTGACCATTGTCCGTTGCCCGTTGACCGTTGGCAATTGACCGTTGACCGTTGACCATTAGCAATCAGCAATTACCCATCAACAATTGCCGTTTTCCTCTTCAAACCTCTCCCAGCACCCTTCCCATTTGTTCCGTGCCATAACCGCCCAGCGCTTCCACCGCCGCGGCAAAACCCGATGACCGATCGTCGATCAACGCCAGCAGCGGCTTGAGCAGATCGGATTCGTAGTAGGCGACCGGGATGACCAGGTCATAGCGTTCGTCGAAGAGCGGCACGAAGTCGAGGTCGAGCGCGCGGGCGGCGGCGAGAATCCCCAGCCCCGTGTCAGCCGCGCCGCTTTTGACCGCGGCGGCTACGGAGAGGTGCGTGTATTCGGTGCGCTCGTAACCCTGAATCTGGCGGGCATTGATCGCGCGCTTCTTCAACTCGTAGTCGAGCAGCACGCGCGTGCCGGCGCCGCGCTGGCGGTTGACGAAGACCACGTCGTCACGCAGCAGATCGTCCAATGCGCCAAGCCCTTTTGGATTTCCCTTGGGCACGATGAGCCCCTGCGTGCGGTTGACGAAACCCAGCAACACGACATGAACCCCGTGGTCGACCAGCATGCGCTGGATGTAGCCGGTGTTGTACTCGCCGCTCTCCTCGTCGAGCAGGTGGCTGCCGGCCAGGTGCGCCTCGTTGCGCTGAAGGGCCAGCAGCCCGCTGACGCTGCCCACGTGGCTGGACGAGAGACGCAGCGTGGGATGCTTGCGCTGCAAGAGATCGGCCAGCAGGTCGAGCGTCATGTCGTGGCTGCCGATGGCGACGATGGTGTTGTCGATGATGCGCGGCGAGCGCAGCAGATCCACCGTCACGGTCTCGCCGGCGTGGTGACCTTCCGAGAAGCGCGGGATCGTCACGATGCCGTCAGCCTTGACCAGCGACATGATGACGCCGGAGCCAGAGGAGAGCGGCGTGGCCACGATGCGGTCGCCCACGCGGCCCAGCGCCACGCGCATGAACTCGTCCTCGCCCATGGGGGAGAGCACCTTGCGCGTCAGCACTGCGTCGAGCTTGGGCAGGTCGGGCGGCAGTTGGCCCTGCCAGCGGTAGAGCAGCGGCCGCACGATGATGTCGAAGGTCATGGCAGCGGAGACCGGGAATCCCGGGATGCCGGCGATGGCCTTGCCGTTGGCGACGCCGAGGATGACCGGGTGGCCCGGCCGCATGGCGATGCCGTGCACGCAGAGCGTGCCCAGCTCGGCCACGATCGAAGCCGTGAAGTCCTCCGAGCCGGCCGACGACCCGGCGTTGACGACGACAAGGTCGTGCGTGGCCAGTGCCTGCTCGACCGTCGCCTTGATCGCCGCGCGCACGTCGATCTCGATGGGCAGGCGCGTGACCACGGCGCCGGCTTCCTCCGCCAGCGCGCCCAGCACGAGCGAGTTGTACTCGATGATGGCGCCCGGCTTGAGCGACTCACCCGGCTTGACCAGCTCCGTGCCGGTGGGAATGATGGCGACGCGCGGGCGGCGGTAGACGGTCACCTGCGTATGGCCGCAGCCGGCGATGGCGCCGATGTCCTGCGGGCGGATGCGATGGTTGGCGGGCAGCACCAGTTCGGTGGCGACCATGTCCTCGCCCATGGGTCGCACGTAGCGCCACGGCGGCGTCGATGCCAGGATCTCGATGTGCTCGACGCCATCCTGCGTGACGATGTGCGTGTCCTCGATCTTGATGACGGCGTTGGTGTCGGGCGGCAGCGGGTCGCCGGTATCGACGGGATGGGCGCGGCTGCCGATCTTGAGCAGGCGTGGGCTGGTTTCGGTGGCGCCGCGCGTCTCCTCGGCGCGCACCGCGTAGCCATCCATGGCCGCGGCGTGATAGTGCGGCGATGAGATGCGTGCCCAGACCGGCTCGGCCGTGACGCGACCCAGCGCCTGGTCGAGCGCGATCGTCTCGCCCGGCAGCGTGTCGAGCAGGCCGGCGGCGTCGAGCGCAGCGTGCCAGCTAGCCAGCGCCTCGCTCAGCGCCACGTCGTGGAGATAGATGTTTCGTTCGTCAACCTTTATCGTCATGTCTACTTCTCTTCCGTTTCCTGGCAGTCACCGCAGTGGAAGCTCCCAGAACTTCGCCGATGTTGAGCGTTCTTACACCCCTGCGCCATGATCTGCCGCTACAATCTGATTCACAGTGTATCAAAATAGTGAGTTGAGGATGATATGTCAGCAATCGATCTTCTTGAAAGGCCCAAAACAAACGAAACGCCGGCAGCAGGTTGCCCGGTCGATCACAGCCGCTTTTACGGCTACCAGAAGACGACGCGCGTCGTCGAGCCGCCCGACCGGCCCATCGAGCAGGATGCGAACGGGCTGTGGCACGTGCGCGACTTCGAGCTGGCGCGCGCGGTTCTGCGCAGCACCGACGTCAAACAGGCCGGCTTCAAAGCCGAGATTATCGAGAAGATCCCCTCCATGATGACCAATCCCCCCATTCTGTACATGGAGGGGAAGGATCACCTGGAGCAGCGCAAGCAGACGGCGCGCTACTTCACACCGGCAACGACGAGCAAGAACTACCGCGACTTCATGACCGACCTGGCGGATCAGTTGATCGACGAGGTGCGCACCCGGCGCAGCGCGGATTTGAGCAAGGTGACCATGACGTTGGCTGTCAACGTGGCCGCGCGCGTCGTCGGTCTCACCGACAGCCGCGTGCCGGGCATGGACAAGCGGCTGGATGCCTTCTTTGCCGAGGGCACGGGCGAATTCCGGCCGACGCCGCGCGGCATCTTCGAGTTCCTGCGCGGCCAGACGAACGTGCTGGGCTTTCTCTATCTCGACGTCAAACCGGCCATCGCCGCGCGCAAGCGCCAGCCGCAGGACGACGTGATCAGCCACCTGGTCGGGCTGGGACGCAACGACCGCGAGATCCTGACCGAGTGCATCACCTACGGCGCGGCCGGCATGGTCACCACGCGCGAGTTCATCTGCGTGGCGGCCTGGCACATGCTCGACCACCCGGATCTGCGGGCGCGTTACCTGATCGCGGGTGAGGAGGAGCGCTACGCCATCCTGCACGAGATCCTGCGCCTGGAGCCGGTGGCGGGGCATCTCTTCCGCCGCGCCACCGCCGACTTGACGCTACACCACGACGGCGAGACGATCACGATTCCCGCCGGCGACCTCATCGACGTACACATCACCGGCGCCAACGTCGATGCCGGCGTCACCGGCGAGCGGCCGCTCCAGGTCTGCCCCGGCCGCGAGCTGCACGGCGACCGCGTGCCGGAGATGGTGCTCAGTTTTGGCGACGGCCATCATCGCTGCCCAGGCGCGTACGTGGCGATCCAGGAGAGCGACATCTTCCTGCAACGCCTGCTGGCCATCGGCGGGCTGCGCATCGTCAGCGGGCCGGAGCTGAGCTTCAGCGACCTGACCGGCGGCTACGAACTGCGCAAGTTCATGGTAGCGTGCTGACGTACGGCAGGTTGAACAGCAAACCACAAAGACCCGAAGCACACCAAGGGGCACAAAGAAGCGGCAGCGTCTTGCTACTGACACCTTTGTGCCTCTTTGCGCGCTTTGCGTCTTCGCGGTGGAGTTTCTCAGTGCAGCACGACGGTAACCCACTCACCGGCACGGATGCCGCCGGAGTCGAGCGGCACCTTGATCGTGCCCTCGGCGTTGACCAGCGTGTAGATCAGATTTGACTTGCCGAGCACCGGCACGGCCCATCGCTCGCCCTCGCGTTCTTCGAGCCGCACCTGGATGTAATCCTCGCGGCCCGTGTCCGAGGCGATGTTGCGTGCCAGGCGGGCGTTGATGCGCGTCTGCGGCGGGGCGGCCGTCCCCAGCAGCGCGCAGATGGCGGGCGTGATGAAGAGATCGAAGATCACCATGGCCGAAACGGGATTGCCCGGCAGGCCGAAGATCGCCTTGCCGTCGCACACCGCCAGAATCGTCGGCTTGCCGGGCTTGACGCTCACGCCATGCACGAGCACGCCCGGCCGGCCCAGCTCGCCGATGACGTCGGCGGTCATGTCGCGGTAGCTGACCGAGCTGCCGGCCGAGAAGACGACGATGTCGCACTCCTGCACGGCGCGGCGCGCGGCCGCCTCCAGCGCGGCGCGGTTGTCGGGAATGATGCCGTAGCGGACGACGCGGGCGCCGGCGCGTTCGGCCAGCGCGCCCAGCGAGTAGGAGTTGATGTCGCGCACCTGGCCGGGCTGCACTGGCTGGTCGGGCGCCACCACCTCATCGCCCGTAGAGATGATGCCCACGACCGGCGGTAGGGCGACGGCGATCTCGGTGATGCCGAGCGCGAGCAACCCGCCGACGTCCTGCGGGCGCAGGCGATGGCCCGGCGCCAGGATGGGCTGGCCCTTGCGGATGTCCTCGCCGATCTGGATGACGCTCTGCCCCTCGGAGACGGGCTGCATGACCTCGATGCTCGCCTCGTCGACGCGCTGCGTATTCTCGACCATGACCACCGCATCGGCGCCGGGCGGCACCATGCCGCCGGTGTGGACGATGGCCGCCTCGCCTACGCCGATTTCGATGGTCGCCGCCTTGCCCATGGGCACCTCGCCGACGACGCTGAGAAAGGCGGGCAGGCCGGGCGTGGCGCCATAGGTGTCGGCGGCGGTCACGGCATAGCCGTCGACCGTCGAGCGAGGGAATTCGGGCAGGTCCTGGGGCGAGACGAGTTGCTCGGCCAGCACGCGATCCAGGGCGTCGGCCGTGGCGATGCGCTCGCTGCGCACCTGGGGTGAGAAATGTTCGAGAAAGCGCGCCCAGGCATCGGGCGGCGTCTGTACGGTGAAGAGTTCAGGCATAGATCAAAATCCGAGTTGTCAGCGCGGCGGCATGCCGGGCTAGTCGATTCGCTTGAGATGGTCTACTGCCATTGTACACGTCCTCTGCCCGTGCGCCGATCTGAGCGGGCCGGCGGAATCTTGCAGGGGCGCATCGGGGATCGGCGGAGCAACCTCGCGTGCGTCGCACTGGTCAGCATACGGCCCCGGCCGATGGGTAGTTTGACCAGTGCGACGCACGCCGCCGACATTCTGAGTCACCTCAAATCTTGCGTCCGCGCTAGGTCGGCAGGAGGGCCTGTGCTATGATCGCCTGTGATGATCGAGGCGCTGACGTTTGATTTCTGGGACACTATAGCCATCGACGACTCTGACGAGTTGAAGCGGGCGCAGATGGGGCTGCCGTCCAAGGCCGATGCGCGCATCGAGCTCTTTGTCGAGCATATCCTGCGCCACCACCCCGAGATTTCGTCGCAACAGGCGGTCGAGGCGTACCGCGAGGCCAACGTTCGCTTTCGCTACGATTGGCACAACAACCACCACACGCCCAGCGTCTATCTGCGTCTGAACTACGCGTACGACTGCCTCGGCCTCTCGCCGGCGCCGGGCAAGTACGCCGCGTTGGTGCGTGAGGTGAATGAACTCGCACGCGCCATCGAGACGATGGAGGTGAGGATCCCGCCCGACTTTGCCCAGCACGTCCATGCAACGCTGGCGGAACTGTCGCAGCGCTACACACTCGCCATCATCTCCGACACGATCCACACGACCGGGCGCGGGATTCGCCACCTGCTCTACCAGCAGGACCTGCTCCAATATTTCAGCTACTTCCTCTTTTCAGATGAAGTGGGCGAGTCGAAGCCGTCGCCGCGCATCTTTCGCCGGGCGTCGCTGGAGATCGGGCTGCCGCCCACCATGATCGCCCACGTGGGCGATCGCGAGAGCAACGACGTGGCGGGCCCGCTGTCGATCGGCATGCGCGCCGTCCTTTTCACCGGCATCATCGATCGCGGCAGCGAGCAAAGCCGGGCCACCGCCGTCTGCACCGACTTCCGCAAGCTGCCCTATCTGGTGCAGCGTATGCGGTAGCGCCGCGGGCAGGAAATCGAGAACAGAACGTGAATGCCGTCACCGCCAGCGATACCACCCTGGCGCCCATCTTTGCGGAGCTGGCTGCGCGCTTTGCGGCCGGTTTCCCGGCGCAGCGACCGGCCCTGCGCACCGTCGGGCGCGAGGCGGAGTTTCCCATCGTCTCGGCCTCCGGCCAGGCCATCGACGCGCGGCGACTCTGGCAGAGCTTGCTGGCCGACGGCACGCTGGAGCCTGAATATGGCGCCGGGTCGATGGGCCAGCGCGACTTCATCGTCGGCCTCAAAGGCCCCGATTACTCCTACGCGCTGGAAGTGGGGCTGGGCACCGTCGAGATCAACACCCGTCCCTGCCGCCATCTTTTTGAGATCCAGGAATTGATGGGCGAGGCCGTGGCGCGGCTGGTGAGCGCGGCGGCGCGGGCAAGCTGGCGCGTGCTCGGCTACGGCATCCAGCCGGTGAGCCCGCCCAGCCTGCGCATCATGTCGCCCAAACAGCGCTATCTCAGCCTATACCGGGCCATGGGCGCGCCCTGGCTCTGGTACACGGTAACAGCTTCCGACCAGTTGCACGTGGCGATCGGCCGCGACGAGATGGTGGAGATGCTCAATTACGGCAGCCTGGTCACGCCGATCATCATCGCGCTGTGCGGCAACTCGCCCATCTATGGCGGTAAGGAGAGCCCCTATTGCAGCGCGCGCGAGGGCGTGATGGCCGCAATCCGCGCCAACGAACATCGCCACGGTATGCTGGCGCGTCCCATGGCGAGCCTGGTCGATTTCGTTGAGACGCTGTCGCAGTCGACCTATCTCATCGTCAATGCCGGCGGCCAGATTGTGCCGAGCTCACAACCCTTCAGCCAGTACCTCGCCCAGCACGGCGCCGACTATCCTGCCTTCCTCTATCACGAGCACTACGTGTGGAACAGCGCACGGCTGCGCGCCGCATACGGCACGCTGGAGATCCGCCCGGCGTGCCAACAGCCGTGGGACGAGAGCATGGCGGTGGCGGCGCTCAATCTGGGCCTGGTCGAAGCGATGCCTGAGATCGGTGCGCTGATCCGCGCAAAACTGGGCGAGGAGTACTGGACGATGATGCAGACTTATCACCGCCAGGCCATCCGTTTCGGACTCTATGCGCCGCAGCCGGGCTCCGATCTGCTGTCGAGCGTCCTTACGCTTGCAGAGGCTGCGCTGGCGCGCCGCGGTTTCGGCGAGGAACGGCTAATCGCCCCGCTATGGCGGCGACTGGATCGGCGCATGAATCCGGCCCAGCGCGCACGCGTCGTCTTCCGCCACGACGGCATGGCCGGGATGCTCAGCCATGCAACGATCCGGCCGGGGCAGGTCAAACGTTGACGGGCGGCCGGCGCTTTTGTGGCATAAATGGCGCCTGCCTGCTTTGGTCATGGGCAGGGTCTGTGCTATTATTGTGCAGTTACTGAACCGGCGGCTGCCGGCTGTTTGGCCGGCAGTTTCTTGAAAAAATGGATAGTTCGACGGCGGCAAATAAAGAGGAACCTATGTCATTCACTGTTACGACTGAACCACGCGAGAATCGCCAGTTGGCGGTCACGATCGAAGTTGGCCAGGAGCGGGTCGAGAAGGAACTGCGCAAGGCGGCCGCCAAGGTTGCCAACCAGTACAAGGTCCCCGGCTTCCGCAAGGGCAAGGCACCCTATCACATCATCGTCCAGCAGTTCGGGCTGGCCAATCTCTACGGAGAGTTCATCGACGACCTGGGCCAGGTTCTTTTCCGCGAGGCCGTCGAACAGGAGAAGATCGAGCCGTACGCGCAGTCGAGCCTGGAAGATATCCAGCTCGAGCCGCTGACCTACAAGCTCATCGTGCCGCTGGAGCCGGAGATCAAGCTGGCCGACTACCGCGCCATGCGCGTCGAAGCGGATGAAACCGAAATCGACGAGTCGCAGGTAGAGCAGCGCCTCGAACAATACCGCGAGGAGTTCGCCGGCTGGCAGGATGTGGAGCGCCCGACAGACTTTGGCGACCTCCTGACCGTGGACGTGAAGAGCGTCATCCTTGGCGATGAGGGCGCGGAGGAAACCGTCGTGCTCGATGAGACAGACTGGGACATCACGCTCGACGAAGAAAATCCCATGGAGCCGGCCGGTTTCGACCGCGAGTTGCTCGGCATGAAGGCGGGTGAGAGCAAGGAGTTCGTCCTCGGTTGGCCGGCGGACAGCCAGAGCATCTATGCCGGCAAGCAGGCTACCTTCAACGTCACCGTCAAGAGCGTTCAGGCGTACGAGAAGCCCGAACTGAACGACGACTTCGCCAAGCTGGTCGGCCCCGATTACGAAACGATCGAGGATCTGAAGAAGTCGATCCGCGAGAGCATCGAAGAAGGCGAACGCGGTCGCGCCGAGAGCCAGTACATCGACAAGGTGTTGGACGCGCTGGTCGAGGCGAGCGAGATCGACTACCCGCCCATCGTCATCGAGGATCAGATCGACGGCATGATGCAGGACATGGATCAGCGCCTGCGCCAGATCGGCATTGACGGCATGAGCGCTTTTCTGCGCCAGACCAATCAGGACGAAGAGGAATATCGCGAGCAGATGCGGCCCGACGCCACCAAGATCGCGCTGCGCAACCTGGTCATGTCGGAAGTCGTCAAGCAGGAGTCGTTTGAGATCGACGATGCCGAGATCGAAGAGCGCATCAAGCAGATGGTCGGCGTCGACGAGGACGGCAACATCAATGAGTCCAGCGCGGCATTGGCCGACCTGTTGCGCCAGGGTGCGGGCCGCAACATGATCCTGAGCCAGTTGCTGACGGAAAAAGCCGTCAACCTGTTGCAGGCAGCCGCGCGCGGCGAGGAAGTGCCGGCGCCCAAGGCCAAAGTTGAGGCAGCCGCAGAGACAGAGAACGCAGAAGCCGAAACCGCGGCGGACGAGCGTGTGAGCGAGAGCGAAGCGGCGGACGCCGAATAGGGGCGAACGGCGCGCTCCGGCCGGCAGGGCGTTTCTAATGGAACGCAAATGCGCAATCGGAGAGCGATTACATAGCCGGTAGCATGCAGGGCGTATCGTTTGAGTGGAATACCCACGTCCGTTGACTATCTCAGACTTCACCCCTGGCCGCCAAGGCGGGCTCGTGCAGTCTCATGTATGACGCAGGAGAATGATGTATGATGAATCCGATGAACGTTATCCCGATGGTGATCGACAGTTCGAGCCGCGGCGAGCGCGCCTACGACATCTACAGCCTGTTGCTCAAGGAGCGCATCGTCTTCCTGGGCACGCCCATCAATGACCAGGTCGCCAACCTGATCGTGGCGCAACTGCTCTATCTCAATGGCGACGACCCGAACCAGCCCATCAACATGTACATCAACAGCCCGGGCGGCAGCATCTATGCCGGTCTGGCGATCTACGACACGATGCAGATGATCACGGCGCCGGTCGCCACCTATGCGGTGGGTGTGACGGCCAGCATGGGCACGGTGCTGCTGGCATCCGGCGCCAAGGGCAAACGCTACGCCCTGCCTCATGCCACCATCCACATGCACCCGGCCAGCAGCGGCGCCCAGGGCTACACCGAGGACGTCCGCATCGCCTTCCGCGAGCAGGAGCGCGTGCAGACGCAGCTCTTCCATTTGGTCGGCAAGCACACCGGCCATGGCTGGAAAGAGATCGAAGAGATGTTCATCCGCGACAAGTACATGAATGCCATCGAGGCCAAGAGCTACGGCCTCGTCGACCAGGTGCTTGGCAACACGGATGACGTCGTCGTCATCAACAAAGATGGGCAAATGAGCATTGCCGGCGAGACGCCTGCGTTGACCGGCAACGGCAACAACTGACGGATGTGAACGGGGGACGGTTGCGCCGTCCCCTCTCTGTCTCCAAACTTTTCGAGGACCATGAACGAATTATCTGCGCCACGGTGCGCGTTTTGCGGCAAGGATCGTGCTGAAGTCAAACGCCTGATCGAAGGCGAAGACAACGTTTATATTTGCGACGCCTGCATCCTGTTGGGCGCCGAGATCCTGGCCGAAGAAGGCGTGATAACGGGTGGTGTTCGCCCGGCGGTCGCCTCAGGTGAACATGCACCGCGCGCCATCCCCAGCCCGCGCGCCATCGTGGAGCACCTTGACCAGTACGTGATCGGGCAGGAGCGGGCCAAGCGCGTCCTCTCCGTCGCCGTCTACAATCACTACAAGCGCGTCTTTGGCAGCGGCAGCAGCGAGCACGGCGCCGGCAGCCACACACCTGCCGAGGACGGCGACGTCGAACTGACCAAGAGCAATGTCCTGCTCATCGGCCCGACGGGCAGCGGCAAGACGCTGCTGGCGCAGACGCTGGCCAAGATGCTCGACGTACCCTTCACCATCGCCGACGCGACGTCGCTCACCGAGGCCGGCTATGTCGGCGAGGATGTAGAGACGATCCTGGTCGGCCTGTTGCAGAATGCCAACTGGGACACCGCACGCGCCGCCTACGGCATCGTCTACATCGACGAGATCGACAAGATCGCACGCAAGAGCGGCGACAATCCCAGCATCACGCGCGACGTGAGTGGCGAAGGTGTGCAGCAGGCCTTGCTCAAGATCATCGAGGGCAGCATCGTCAACGTGCCGCCCGGCTCGGGACGCAAACACCCGCAGCAAGAGTTCATCCAACTCGACACGCGCAACGTGCTCTTCATTTGCGGCGGCGCGTTCGCGCACCTGGCCGAAGTCGTGCGCCGGCGCATCAATCGCCGCGGCGCCCTGGGCTTCGTAGCAGAAGATGAACTGGCCGCCGCCAATCCGGTGCCGGCCAGCGTCGAAGAGCTGACGGAGCAGCCCCTGCCCGACGATCCGGCCGAGCGGCGGCGCGAAATCAAGCTGCGCCGCATGGAAAAAGAGAGCCGTGACGAGAGCGTGCTCCTGGGCCAGGTGCAGCCGGATGATCTGCTCTCCTACGGCCTGATTCCGGAATTCGTGGGCCGCCTGCCGGTCAACGTGAGCCTGGAATCGCTCGACCGCCGCACGCTGGTGCAGATCCTGACCGTGCCGCGTAACAGCGTCGTACGCCAGTTCCAGCGGCTCTTTGCCATGGACAATGTGCAGCTCGAATTCGAGGAAAGCGCGCTCGAATCGGTCGCCACCGAGGCCTTCCTGCGCAATACCGGCGCGCGCGGCCTGCGCAGCATCGTCGAGGACGCACTGCTCGACGTCATGTTCGAGATTCCGAGCCGCGAGGACATTGCCCGCTGCATCGTGACGGCCGACGTCTTCACGAAACGGGTGCCGCCCAAATTGTTCACCGCTCAAGGCCAGCCCACCTTTCTGAGCCGGGAGTTCAAAACAGCCGCCTAGGCCGGTCAGCGGCGCGCAATGGATGCGCGTCGCAACGCCTCCCGCCTGGCACGCTGGCAACATCCGGTACACAACGGTCATCAATCGAAATCGAGCATAAGAGGAGGCGAGCACGTAGTCGTGTGTCCGCCTTCTTTTTTGTTTATCGCGCCCCTGCCCTTGCGCCTCCAGCGAGGTGAGCGGGCTATCCAATCGACAGAAGGAGCAACATTTGAACATCACCCTCCTGCACTATTCCGTGCCACCCATCGTCGGTGGTGTCGAAAGCGTCCTGGCACATCAGGCCGATCTCATGGCAGCGGCAGGCCACACCGTCGCCGTCGTGGCCGCACGCGGTGAGCCGTGGTCGGAGCACGTTGCGCTGCGCCGCGCGCCGCTGGCCGACTCGCGCCACCCCGAGGTGCTGGCCGTCAAGGCCGAGTTGGACGACGGGCTGGTGACGGATCGCTTCGCCGCCCTGCGCGCGGCCACGGCCGAACAACTGCGTCCGCTCGTTGCCGGCAGCGACGTGCTCATCGCCCACAACGTCTGCTCGCTGGCCAAGAACCTGGCGCTCACCGCCGCGCTGGCCGAACTCTACGCCGAACCGGACTTTCCCCGTCTGCTGCTCTGGCATCACGATCTGGCGTGGACGACGCCGCGCTATCGCGCCGAACTGCACGACGGCCAGCCGTGGAATCTCTTGCGCTGGACGTGGCCCGGCGCCACGCACGTGGTCGTCTCGCAGTTGCGGCGGCGCGAGCTGGCCGCGCTGACCGGCGTCCAGGCTGAGGAGATCGCCGTTGTGCCCAACGGCGTCGATCTGCCGGCCTTCTACAAATTCGAGCCGGCTACGGCGCGCCTCCTCGATGCGACCGGTGTGGCGGCTGCCGCGCCGATCCTGTTGCTGCCGGTGCGCGTCACACGGCGCAAGAACATTGAGTTTGCCCTGCGCACCCTCGCCGCGCTGCGCCGCCATCTGCCCGACGCCATGCTCGTCGTGACCGGGCCGCTCGGCGCGCACAACCCCGCCAACGCCGCGTATCTCGACGAACTGCGCACGCTGCGCGCCGAACTGGGGCTGGAGCAAGCCGCCGTCTTCCTGGCCGAACTGAGCGACGCCTATCTCCCTGATGCCGTCATCGCCGACTTCTACCGGCTGGCTGATGCGCTCTTCCTGCCCTCCTTTGAGGAAGGCTTCGGCATCCCGCTGCTGGAAGCCGCACTCAGTCGGATGCCTGTCTTTTGCAGCGCAGTCGAGCCGCTGCCCGAACTGGGCGGCGACGACGTCCATTATTTCGACCCACACGGCGACCCGGCCGCGGTGGCGGCGCTCGTCGCCGGACACTTGCAGCAATCACCGCGCTATCGCTTCGGCGTGCGTGCCCGCACGGCCTACACCTGGGAACAGGTCTTTCGATTGTCGATCGCGCCGTTGTTGGAACAGACGATAACGCGCCGGCATGCGACTGCGAGCGAAGGAGAGATGCCGCAATGAGAAATGGTTCGACAGGCCAATTTCATCCCTTTTCGACGGCACTGGTGCCGGTATTGAACGATTGTGATGTCACGGCGGCCTTGGCCGCGGCCTCTGCCGTCGCCGAGCAGGTCATGCTGGTCGGGCTGGTAACGGCTTCGCAGGAGCGCGGGCTGAGCGCCAACACCAAGGAGGCGCGCGCCCTGCGCCGGCGCATGCGCGAACTGGCGGCGCAGTCTGAGCGCGTGCGGCGGAGCGACGTGCTGGTTGGCGTGGAGCCGTGGATCGACCTGGTGCGCTACATTGCGGCCCACACGCCGGATCTGCTGGTCATGGACTGGGACGCGCACTTCGAGTGCATGGACCTGGCGCAACGGGAGCTGCTCACCTCGCCGCCGTGTGACGTGGCGCTGGTGCGCGGGCCTTTTCCCCAGCGTGCGCGGCGCGTGCTGATGCCATTGCGCGGCGGCCCGCATGCCGAGCTGGTGCTCAACGTGGGGCTGGCGCTGGCGCCACCGTCGCTACATGCGCTGCATCTGCGCCCGGCGCGCCCCGACGCATCCAGCGACGCGCCCTTTGTCGGGCTGCGCCAGGTGTTGCGCAACATGCCCGAGATCGAGACAACGGTCATCACCACCGACGAACCGGCCCAGGCAATCCTGGCCGAGGCCGCGCATCACGACCTGGTGATCCTGGGCGCAACGGTGATGCCGCTGGAGAAGCCAAGCTCGCTCGGCCCGGTTGCCGATCACGTCCTCCACAACGCACGCACGCCGGTCATCGTCGTCAAGAGCATGCGCCCCCTGTTGCGCCCCTTGCACGACGAGATGATCGGCACCGGGGCGATCTCCATCCTGGTCGACAAGTGGTTCGCAGAGAAGACCTTCCACGCCGACGAGTTTGCCGATCTGCGCGAACTGGCGGCGGTGAAACGCGCCAAGGGACTGACGGTGAGTCTGGCGCTGCCGGCACTCAACGAGGAGGAGACCGTCGGCAAGGTCATCGCCACGGTCAAGCAGGCGCTGATGGACGAAGTGCCGCTGCTCGACGAAATCGTACTCGTCGACTCGGACTCCACCGACCGGACCCGGACGATTGCCGAAGAACTGGGCGTGCCGGTCTACATTCATCAGCAGATCCTGCCGGAGTATGGCGCGCGCCGGGGCAAGGGCGAGGCGCTGTGGAAGAGCCTGCACGTCACTACGGGCGATATCGTAGCCTGGATCGACACCGACATCGTCAACATTCACCCGCGCTTCGTCTACGGCATCGTCGGGCCGCTGATCCTGGACGACCAGGCGCAGTTGGTCAAGGGCTTCTATCGCCGCCCGCTGCGCGTCGAGGGCAAGACGCAGGCCGGCGGCGGCGGCCGCGTCACCGAGCTGATGGCGCGCCCGCTCATCAACCTCTTCTTCCCGGAGCTTTCCGGCATCATCCAGCCGCTGTCGGGCGAATATGCCGGGCGACGATCGGCGCTGGAGCAGATCGTCTTCTACTCGGGCTACGGCGTGGAGACGGGCATGGTCATCGACATCTTCGAGCAATTCGGGCTGTCGGCTATCGCACAGGTCGACCTGCTCGAGCGCATCCACCACAACCAGCCGCTGGAGGCGCTGAGCAAGATGTCCTTCGTGATCTTGCAGACGGTCATGCGCAAGCTGGAACGCCGCTTCGAGCGCCCCATCCTGGACGAGGTCAACCGCAGCATGAAGCTGGTACGCTACACGCGCGGCAACTACTTCCTCGATGTCGAGGAGGTCGCCGAGTTGGAGCGCCCGCCGATGATCACACTTCCCGAATACAACACAACGCGACAGGAGGCCGCGCATGACCGAGCTTTGGCTGGTGCGCCACGGACAGACTGACTGGAACGTACAGGGCCGCTACCAGGGCCAGGCCGACCCGCCGCTCAACGCCACCGGGCTGGCGCAGGCCGAACGCGCGGCGGAAGCGCTGGCCGGACGCGCATACGGCGCAATCTACACGAGCGATCTCCAGCGCGCGCGCGTCACCGCCGAGATTATCGGCCGGCGCCTGGGCATGGATATACTCGTCGACGCGCGCCTGCGTGAGGTCAACCAGGGCGCGTGGGAAGGCATGCTCTCCACCGAAATCCAGACGCACTATGCCGGCGAATGGGCGGCGCGCCAGCGCGACCGGCTGCATTTCCGCCCGCCCGGCGGCGGCGAGAGCGCGCACGATGTCGCCACGCGGCTTTGGGCTGCCGTCGACGACCTGGTTGCCCGCGCGCCGGCAGAACCGCTGATTCTCGTGTCGCACGGGTTGTCACTGGCAACGCTCATCTGCCGCGCCGCAAACCTGCCGCTCACCCAGGCCTTCGACCTGATCCCCGACAACGCACAGCCGCACTGCATCGACTGGAGCCCCCGGCAACCGGTCAGGGAGTAACACCCGGACGGACGCGTCCCAGGAAATTGGCGAAGTCAACGCCGGCGTGCGTCGCACTGGTCAAACGATCCGTCGCAGGGAACCATCTTCTGACCAGTGCGACGCACGCCGCCAACGCAACGGGACGCACCAAACCCGGCCTCCGCGCACACTATCGAGATGGCGATTGAGGAGTCGCGTGCGCGGCTCGCAACGCCGCAATGATCTTCTGATCGGTCACCGGGAAGGGGAAGCGCTCGAGGTCGCCCAGATCGACCCAGCGCCAGTCAGTGCAGCCGATAGCCTGCGGCTCGCCGGCGCGGTGGCGGGCGTGAAAGGCGTGCAGCGTGATGCGAAAGTGCGTGTAGGCGTGCTTGACCGTCGTCAGCAGCTCGCCGACCTCGATGGCAATGGCCAGTTCCTCATCGATCTCGCGGCGTAGACAGGCGGGGAGATCAACGTCCTCGGGGTCGCGCTTGCCGCCGGGAAACTCCCACAGCCCGCCCAACATGCCGTCGGCCGGCCGCTGTGCGATAAGGATGCGCGAGCGATACGGCTCCCCCTGCCAGATGATGCCGGCGGCAACATCGTAGTGGGGCGTGCGCTTGCGCGGCGGCATGACCGGGCGCGCCGCCTGCGTGCCGGCCGCCGCGGCCCGGCAGTGCTCGGCCAGCGGGCAGAGCAGGCAGCGCGGGCTCTGCGGCGTGCAGATCGTGGCGCCCAGTTCCATCAGACCTTCATTGCAGTCGCCCGCCGCGCCGGACGGCGCCGCCTCGACCAGCGCGCGCGCCAGCGACCATAACTCGCGCAGCACGGCCGGCTCGTCGATGGGGCGGTCGATGTCGAAGAGCCGCGCCAGCACACGCTTGACGTTGCCGTCCAGGATCGGCTCGGGCCGGGCATAGGCCAGGCTCAGGATTGCGCCGGCCGTGTATGTGCCGATGCCCGGCAGATCGAGAATCGCCGCGCGCGTATCGGGCACCTGTCCGCCATGCTCGGCCACGATGCGCTGCGCGGCCTTGTGCAGGTTGCGCGCGCGGGCGTAGTAGCCCAGCCCCTCCCACTGTTTGAGTACATCCTGGAGATCGGCGGCGGCCAGCGCGTCGACGGTCGGGAAGCGCGCCATCCAGCGCTCGAAGTAATCGACCACGGTTTCGACGCGCGTCTGTTGCAGCATGATCTCGCTGATCCAGACGCGGTAGGGATCGCGCTGTCCGGCCGGGGCGTGGCGCCAGGGCAGGTCGCGCTGATGGCGCGTGTGCCAGTCGACCAGGCGCTCGGCCAGGATAACAAAGATCGAAGATGACATGGTAATGGCGGGGAGATGGGCGCCGGCCGCAACGGGTCGTGGCCGGCGCACGCGCACCGTTACTGCGGCATTCCGACGGGCATAAAGATGCACTGCGCCAGGATCGTCATGGCAAAGAGCACGATGATCAGAATCCACATCCAGTTCGAGAAGCCGCCCATTGCACCCTTTTTCTTGGGCGGCTTGGGCTTGGGCAGCGGCGTCTGGCAGCGCCAGCAGACTTCTTTATCTTCCGGATTCCAGGTATTGCAATTTGGGCAGTTCATGCGGTTCCCTCACATCGTTGACTGCCGCTATCGTAGCACAGGCGTGCCCCAGCCGCGAAACGTTCCTGCCGGTTTGGTGCAGCGCGCCAACAGAACGGGGGCGCCCCCGAAGGAACGCCCCCGTCTCGTCGCCGCAGATGAGCGACATCCCTATGGCGCTGCCATGGCCGGCGCCGTTGCCTCCAGGCTGCGCAGATAGGCGGTGATGGCGGCGATGTCCGCTTCCGTCAGATAGCCGCCCCAGGAGGGCATGGTGGTGCCGGGCACGCCGCCGGCGATAATCTGCTGGATCGCGGCGTCCTCGGTCTGGCTCAGGAAGGTCTGGTTGTTGAGCGCCGGTGCCAGCGGCGTGCCGTAGCCGTCGATGCCGTGACACTGCGTGCAGAGCAGGTCGTAGAGCTTGCTGCCGCCGGCGATGGCTGCCGGGCTCATGTCGATGGGTGCGGCCTCGATGGCGGGCAGGGCAATGCCGGCCGCGCTCAGCTCCGGCCAGCGGCGAATGAGCGCCACGACCGCGTCAATGTCCGCCGCCGGTAGCGCGCGCTCCCAGCCGGCCATGAGCGTGCCGGGCACACCTTGCACGATGATGCGGGTCATGTCGGCGTCGGTCAGGCGGGCGCGCAGTTCCTCGCTGTCAAGCGCCGGCGCCAGGGTCGAGCCCTCGGCATTGGCGCCGTGACAGGCGACGCAGTTCGTGGCGTAGACATCCAGCCCGGCAGAGAGCGTGGCGCCATCCTCCAGCGCCGCCACCTGCTCGAAGAGCGCCGCGTCGATCTCGGCCACGGCCAGCGCCGGCGGCGTCAGCCCCAGCTCGTCGACATGCGCGGCAACAGCATCCCACGGCGCATCCTGGATCAGCGTCACCAGGCTGCGCACCTGCATGTCGGTGAAAATGCCGCCCTCTTCGCTGCCATAGGCGGCCATGGCGGTGTTGTACCGCCCGCGCTCGATGGTGCGGAACAGATCCTCGGCATCCATGGCGCGCACGCCCTCGTTGTCCAGCGACGGATAGGCGGCCATGCCTTCGCCCCCCGCGCCGTGGCAGACGACGCAGTTGGTGGCGTAGAGGTCGAGCCCCTCCTCCACGGCGGCGACGCGGATGTCGTCGGCCGCCTGAACCTGGCGCGCCGGCTCGCGCAGGATGGCGATCCCCAACGCGGCGACAATGAGCAGGGTGCCGAAAAAGCCGAGCAGCGATAGTTGCTTCGTCATGATTGGCCTCCTATGCGTACACCAGGTCGGCATCCGTCGCGTGGTCGCGCTGGATGGGGCGGCCCGTGTCAACCAGGACGGTGCCGTCGGCGATGGTCACGGTGAAGCGATCGAGGGGGCGCGGCGCCGGGGCGTTGACCACGCTGCCGTCGCGCTCGAAGGCCGAGGCGTGGCACGGGCAGACGAAGCGCCCTTCGGCCGGCTCCCACGGCACGGCGCAGCCCAGGTGCGTACACTTGCGGTAGAGGGCGACGAAGCCGCCGTCATCCTCGCGCACCAGGTAGAAGCGCCCGGCCGTGAAGGGGGTCACGCTGCCCGGCGGGAAGCTATCGACCGCGCCGGCGGTGAAGATGCCGCCAAACTCGCCCTCCACCGTGCGCGGCGACAGGAACATGTAGGCGACCCCGCCGGCTTCGGCCAGGGCGACGGCGCCGGCCGCGCCCCAGGCGAGCTTGAGAAAGCCGCGGCGTGAAACATCAGCACTCATGACAACACCTCCCAGGGCCACATCAGGGCCATGCCTTCGCCGCGGAAGGCGACGCCGATGACAGTCAACACAACGAAACCAACCACCAACAGGATGAACAGGCTCTGGCGCGTCTCGCACGCCGTGGCGCGGAACGCGCGCCGCATTATCTCGTAGAAGCCCAGCAGCCCGAGCAACAGCGCCGCCAGCGGCACCCAGCCGTTAGCGATGATCGTCGGCAGGCTGGGCAGTAGCTCCGGCAGGTCCAGCCAGTACTCGTCGAGCAGCACGAGCGCCGGCGTCAGCACCAGGCCGGCGATGACGGCGACGACGGCCATCTGCCGCCCGCGGCGCGAGCGGAACCAGATCCCCTCGGCCGACAGGTCGAAGCGCTGGTAGGGAATCAGCGCCAGCGCCACCAGCGCCAGCACCGGGATGACGATGGCGCCAAAGGTCGGGTGGAAGTGGAGCAGCAGCTCCTGCAAGCCCATGAAGTACCAGGCCGCCTTGGCTGGATTCGGGCTGTGGTCCGGGTTGGCCGCCTCTTCCAGCGGCGCATTGACCCACACCGACCACATGAGGATCAGCCCGGTCATCACCAGCGCAAAGACGAATTCACGCGAGACCAGGTGCGGCACCGTCGTCACTTTGGTGTTGGGCTCAGGGAGCGATCCGTCCACGTTGTGCGGTATCGAGAGCGTGTCCTTGCGCACGCGCCAGATGTGGAAGGAGGCGATGCCCAACAGCGTCAGCGGGATGATGGCCACGTGCAAGCCGTAGAAGTTGGTCAGCGTGGCGCCGCTCACCTCCGGCCCGCCGAGCAGGAAGTTGCGCAGCGGCTCGCCCACCAGCGGCACGTAGCTCATCAGGCTCGAGCCCACCGTCACCGCCCAGTAGGCCAGTTGGTCCCACGGCAGCAGATAGCCGGTGAAGTTGGCCGCCACGACGAGCAGCAGCATGGCGACGCCCAGCACCCAGTTGAACTCGCGCGGGGTGCGGAAGCCGCCGGTGAAGAAGACGCGCAGCAGGTGCAGAAAGGTGACGACGACCAGCAGGTTGCCGCTCCAGTGGTGGAGATTGCGCAGAAGCTGGCCGTACCAAACCGTGCTTTGCAGCGCCAGCATGTCGCTGTAGGCCTGATCCGGCGAGGGCGTGTAGGCGAACATGAGCAGCACGCCCGTGCCGGCCAGGATGGCGATGAGGAGGAGCGAGAGCCCGCCCAATCCCCAGGTGTAGGTGAAGCGCAGCGTCGGCTTAGAAACTTTGCTCGGGTGGATGTGCAGGACCAGGTTGTTCATTACCAGCCGCATGCGGTCACGGTCATCGACCGGCGGCAGTTGGTCACGTTGGACGGAGTCCCACACGCGCTGGGGCAGCGCTTCGGGTCGTGGATCAAGTTCGGCAGTCATGGCAAGTTCCTTCTGTCGATGCCCTCTAACTCAGCGGCCTCACTTCGTTGAAGTGAGGCCGCCGAACCGAGGGTTGATGGAGTCGTTCAGCCAGTCACCGGTGCGCTGTGGCCGCCCTGTCCGCCGTTACCACCCTGGCGTCCCGGGCCACCCCACAGTGGGCGGCCGTTGGGGTCGCGCAGGAGGATGCGCTCGCCGGTCGCAACCTTCGTCACCTGGCCGGTCTGGAACTGACCGTCCTGCCAGAAACCCTGGATGGTGACGGCGTCGCCGGCGGCGAATTGCACGGCCTGTTCCTGCCAGAAGCTCGCCTTGCCAAAGGAGAGGGCCAGCGTCTCGCCGTCAGCGCTCTCGATGGTCAGACCGTTGCGATTCACGGTGAGCACCGTGGCGTCGAGCGTCACCCAATCCTCGGGCGCAACCTGCACCTCGCCGGTGCCGCCATTGGCCTGGTCGCCATGCTGCGCGCCGCCGGCATTGCTGGCGCCGCCCGACCACAGCGGCTGCCCCGTTTCGGAGCGCAGGGCGAGCAGCGTGCCGTCCGCCTTGGTGATCGATGCCGCATGGTACTGGTCGCCGTTGTAGAACCCGTCCACGGTCACGATGTCGCCGGGTTCCAGCGTGCCCTGCTCCTGCCAGAAGAATGAGGGGCCAAGCTCAATGTAGAGCGGCGTGCCGTCTTCCAGCGTAACGTGCATGCCCACGTCGCCCAGTTCGGCAACGGTGACGGCAGCGCTCCACGCTTCGCCCACATTGTCGACCGACTGGTTGAGTTCCTGCTGCACGGCGGCGCCGCTGCCCTGGTTGTCCTGGCCATGCTGGCCGGCCGCCTGACCGGCAGCCTGGCCGCCGGCGCCGAAGCGATTCCCCGTAGCGGTGGGGACGGCCGTGGCCTCAGCCACCGGCTGATCGGCAGCGGAGGCGCTGGGCAGGTTGTCAATCACAGCGACGACCACCGCAGCGGCGATGGTGAGCACCAACACGGCGACGATTGCTTTTTTCCACATGATGTACTCTCCTGTTCTGTTCCTGGTTATGTGACGGCGCTTTGTCTGTCTCTGCTCGCCGTCCCGGTCTCTTTGGTCCAAGGATGACAGGAGCGTGTGAAGAACCTGTGAAGACGATGCGGGGAAAGTGTGTGGCGTGCGGGCGGTGCGTCCCAGAATGTTGGCGGCGTGCGTCACTGGTCAAACGGTCCGTCGCGGGAAACCATCTCCTGACCAGTGCGACGCACGCCGGGGCTGACCTCGCGATTTCCTGGAGCGCGCCCGAGTGCGGGCGGTCGTTCGACAAGCCGCCGACCTGTGTGCTATCTTTTGCCCATGAGCCACGTCAATCTCCTCGACCAACCGGATGTCCGCCGCAAGCTCGACCAGTGCATTCACTGCGGCTTGTGCCTGCCCGCCTGCCCGACCTACTCCGTGCTGCAACTGGAGATGGACAGCCCGCGCGGGCGCATCGCGCTCATGCGCGCGGCGGCGGACGGACGCATCGGGCTGGAGGGCGCGTTCCAGGAGCACATCGACCTGTGCCTGGGCTGCCGTGCCTGCGAAACCGCCTGCCCGTCGGGCGTGCAGTACGGGCTGCTGCTGGAAACGGCAAAGGTCGCGATAGGGGCGAGGGGCGAGGGGCGAGGGGCGAAGTCTGATGCCGCCGGGAATGGCCTTCATCGCACGGTGATCGAAAACGGGGCGCAACAACCGGCAGAAGGTCGCTCAAGTCGCCCCTCGCCCCTCGCCCCTCGCCCCTCCCTCCAAGCTTTCGGGCTGCGCGAGTTGATGCCGCACCGCGGCCGGCTGCGGCTGCTGGCGCGCGCGGTGAAGCTCTACCAGCAGCTCGGCCTGGCGCGGATCGCGCGGCGCGTGCTGCCCAAGCTGCCGCCGGCGCTGACGACCATGGAGGGCATGGCGCCGCCCATCGATCTCGACTATCTCGACGAGTCGCGGCCGGCGCCGGCCCTGGGGCTGCGGCGCGGCAAGGTCGCCTTCTTCACCGGCTGCGTGCAGGATGCGCTCCTGGGCGGCGTCAATCGCGCCACGGTGCGTGTCTTGCAACGCAACGGCTACGAGGTTCACTTCCCACAAGGCCAAACCTGCTGCAACGCGGCCGCGCTGCACAGCGGCGACGCCGACTTCGCCCAGCGCCTGGCGCGGCAGAACATCGACGCCTTTGCCGGCGACGAGTGGGTGGCAATCATCAACAATGCCGGCGGCTGCGGTGCGGCGCTCAAGGGCTACGACCACCTGCTGGCCGGCGACCCGCGCTACGCCGAGCGCGCAAGAGCGTTTGTCGCCAAGGTGCAGGACATCAGCGAGTTTCTGGCCGGCCACCTGCACAACCCGCCCACCGGCCATGTACAGGCACGCGTCACCTACGTCGATTCCTGCCACCTGCGCCACGGGCAGAAGGTGAGCAAACAGCCGCGTGCCCTGCTGCGGGCGATTCCGGGCGTGCACCTGGTCGAAGTGGCACAGCCCGACATGTGCTGCGGCAGCGCCGGCATCTACAACCTGGTGCAGCCGGAAATGGCGAACCAGGTGCTCGACAACAAGCTGGCGGACGTGCGCGCCACCGGCGCCGGCATCATCGTCACGGCCAACACCGGCTGCTACATGCAGATGATCTACGGCGTCAAGCGCGGCGGGCTGCACGCCACGGTGCTGCACGTCGTCGAGTTGCTGGAGCGATCTTATGCAAATGCAGGCTGACTTTCTCGCCGACCTGCGCGCCCGGCTCGACGGCGACGCGCAGGTGCGTGCGGCGTGGCTTGGCGGCAGCTTTGGCCGCGGCAACGCCGACCGCTACTCCGACATCGACCTTCACGTGCTGCCGGCCGACGTCGACGCCTTCCGCGCCGGTGCGCGTGAATGGCTGGGTTCGCTACGCCCGCTGGTGCTCTACAAGCTGCTCTTCGACGGCAGGATGGTCAACGCGCTCACCGACGAGGGGCTGCGCATCGACATCTGGCTGCACGATGAGGCGCCGCCGCTCGATCCTGCTGCCGTCGACGTGCTGCTCGACCGCGCCGGCGTGCTGCGCCTGGACGCGCCGCCGGCCCCGCCGCCCGACGCGGTGCAGGTGGCCAACTCGCTGCTCGCCCAGATCGAGGAGTTCTGGCGCTGCGTCTCACTGCTGCCCACGGTCATCGGCCGCGACGAGTTGCTCGTCTCCTTTATGGGGCTCTATGTGGAGTTGGGCATCGTGACCGACATCCTGATGGCGGGTTACGGCGTGCAGCGCGCGCGCGGCGTCAAGGTGCTCAACCCGTACCTGGGCGACGAGCGCCGCGCCGAGCTGGAGGCGGCGCTGCAACTGAACGGGCTGAACGCCGCGAGCCTGGTCATGGCGCACATGGCGTTGGCGGGCGTCGTGCGCGAACACGGCCCGCTGATTGCCGAGCGGTACGGCTTTGCCTATCCGGCCGCGCTGGAGGAAGCGGTGCTGCGCTACGTCGCCCGCGAATTGCATGAAATGGAAAAGAAGGAATAGACCGCGGATGACGCGGATCTTGCGGATTTTCGCTGATTGAATCCGCACTGATCCGCCCAATCCGCGTCATCCGCGTGCCATTAGGGATTCAATTATGCTCACACTATCCGCCAACAGCTTTGCCCCGCATCAGCTTGTCACCGACCCGGCCGAGCTGGTCACCTTTGAGATCGATGCCGGCTTCGACCGCGGCCGGCCCGACGCGGTCTTCTATCCCGAGTCCGCCGCTGACGTGAGCAAGGTCGTGCAGTGGGCGCGCGCCGGCGGGCTGCCGATTGTCGCGCGCGGGGCAGGCACGGGGCTGTCGGGCGGCGCGGTGGCCGAGCGCGGCGGCGTCATCGTCGAGTTTGCGCGCATGAAGCGCATCGTCGAACTGAACCCCATCGGGCGCAACGGCGTGGTGCAGACGGGCGTCGTCAACCTCGTGCTCGACGCGGCGGCCAAGCAACTGGGCTTCTACTACCCGCCCGACCCGTCGAGCGGACGGTCGTCGGTCATCGGCGGCAACCTGGGCGAGAATGCCGGCGGGCCGCACTGCTTCAAGTATGGCGTCACCACGAACTACATCACCGGCGTCGAGGCGATCCTGGCCGGCGGCGACATCATCCGTACGGGCGGGCAGGCGTACGACTACCCGGAACTCGACCTGACCGGGCTCATCGTGGGCAGCGAGGGCACGCTGGCGCTGGTCTCCGAGGCGGCGATCCGCCTCATCCGCAACCCGCCGGCGGTAAAGACGATGATGGTCTCCTTTGCCTCGGATGAGGTGGCGGGCGCGGCGGTCTCGGCGATCATCGCCGCCGGGCTGGTGCCGGCCACGCTGGAGATGATGGACCAGAAGGTCATGGGCATGATCGAGGCGTACGTGCAGGTGGGCCTGCCCGTCGCTGCCCAGGCTGCGCTCATCGTCGAGGTGGATGGCTACGCCGAGAGCCTCGACAGCCAGGTGGAGGAGATCGCTGACATCCTCACCGCGCACGGCGGCTACGACCTGCGCATCGCCCAGAGCGAGGAGGAGCGGCAGGGTATCTGGTACGGGCGCAAGAGCGCGGCCGGCGCGTTCTCGCGGCTGGCGCCGGCGTTCTATCTCGTCGATGTGACGGTGCCGCGCTCCTTCCTGGCCGAGGCCCTGCGCGAGATCGGGCAGGTGCTGGCACGCTACGAGTTGGAGACCGGCCACGTCTTTCATGCCGGCGACGGCAACCTGCACCCGTGCATCCTCTGCGACCCCAAGGATGCGGCGCAGATGGCGCGCGTCTTCGCCGCCACGCACGAGATCGTCGCCATCTGTATCGAGAAGGATGGCAGCATCACCGGCGAGCACGGCGTCGGCATCGAGAAGCGCGGCCACATGCCGGCCATGTACAGTGCGGCGGAGCTCGCCGCGATGCGCGACATCAAGCTGGCCTTTGACCCCGACGGGCTGCTCAATCCCGGCAAGGTGCTGCCCGACGAGTTGCCGGAAGTCACACACGCAGCGCCGGCGCCCGTCGATGGCGATGTCCTGGCGCCTGAGTCCGCCGCGGAAGCGGCCACATTGCTGGCTGGTTGCGGCGCGGCGGGGCAGAGGGTGCGCATCGCTTCGTCTGTCGGGCGATTTGGCAAATCGCCCGACGCAGGTGCGGCCACGAAGTTACTTTCCACGCACAAGCTGACCGGCGTGCGCGTCTTTGCGCCGGACGATCTCTACGTCACCGTGGGCGCGGCCATGCCGCTGGCCGAGCTGGCGGAGTTCCTGGCCGGGCACGGCTTGCAGGCGCCGCTGGCCGCGCCGTCGCCCGACGCAACGGTGGGCGGGCTGCTGGCGGCGAATATCAACGGCCCGCTGCGCATGCGCTATGGCGGGTGGCGCGACAATGTGCTCGCCGTGACGGCAGCGCTGGGCGACGGCCGTGTCATCCGCGCTGGGCGGCCCGTGGTCAAGAACGTGGCGGGCTACGACCTGGCCAAGCTCTTTGTCGGGTCGCAGGGGACACTGGGCGTGATGGCCGACGTCACGCTCAAGCTGACGCCGCTGCCGCGCCTGCGCCAGAGCTTCACGGTGGCGGTCGACGACGTGCTGCAAGGCATCCGCTGGGCGCAGGCCACGGCGGCGCACTGGCTCATGGCGGCGGGCGTAGTGGTCCACCAGGATGGGGCGGGGCAGCAGCGCCTGACCTTCACGCTGGAAGGGCTGCCGGAGGATGTGCGCGCCGAAGCCGCCGCGATCAGTGCAGCGCTGCGCAAGGCCGGCGCGCAGACCATCGAAGAGGGTGGCGAGCGCACGGCGACGGCGCTGTGGTGCAAGCATCTGGGCGCGGCGGATGGCAGCCTGCTCATGCGGGCGGGCGTGCCGCCGCAGCACCTGGCGCTCTTCTGGCAGATGGTGGCGGCGGAGGTGCGGACGGCGGGCGCGTGCTTTGTGGACGTGGCGGCGGGGCTGGTGTACGTGCGCGCTTCCGGTGCCGATGCAGCGACGGCACAGCGCACCGTGGAAGCGATACGCCAGCCGGCGCTGGCCCTGCGCGGCTATGCCGTCGTGCAGGACGGGCCGGCGGATATGCTGGCCGCGCTCGACCGGCACGGCTATCGTGCCGACGGGGCGGCGGTGGCCGATGCAATTCGGGCGCGCTGGGATCCGCAGGGCGTCCTGGTCCGGTAGATACCCTGCGGCCATGCGCGAGCAGTCTGCAAGTCGTACGGGCATGAAGTTTCATGCCCAGGTTGCGAACTATCGCCTGGTGAGCTTGGAATTCCAAGCCCCTACGCCGTTCCCAAGCCTTTTCTCAGCAGCCTTCCGAGCGCATCTGCGGTCGTGCGGTCGGCCCGGCGCATAGTGCCACGCACTGCCTCAACCGGCGTCGCCATCGTCGCCGCTCTCGACCAGCGGCAGGGTCAACTCCACGACCACGCCGGGCGCGTCGCGGCGACTCTTGATGTGGATATCGCCGCCAAGCTGCCAGACGATCATGGCCACGGTAGGCAGCCCCAACCCGGTGCCGGGCGCCTCGCCCGTGAAGTACTTCTCGCCCTGGATATACGGTTGCAGCGCCCACTCGACCTGTTGCGCCGTCATCGTCGTGCCGTCATCGACCACGCGGAGCGTGACGCGGCCGGCGGTCGCCTGGGCTGCCGTCACGACGACGACCGGTGTGTGATCCGGGTGAAACTTGCACGAATTTTCCAGCAGTTCCTGGAAGATGGTGCGCAGCGCGGCTTCTTTCATGCCGATGCGCGCATGGCGTAACGCCGGCGCGATCTCTGTCGCCACCTCCACATCCCCTCCGCACCCTTTCACGACACCGTTCAGAAGACGCTGCAAATCGATCAGCAGGGGGCCGGTCTCGACGGCCACCAGTCGCGACGAACCCAGAAATGCGACCACATCCTCCACCGTCGCATTCAGACGCTCGGCACTCTGCACAGCCATATCGAGCATCTGCGCAAACGCCGGCGGCAGGTCCAGCCCTGCGCCCTCCATTTGCATGAGCAGCAGGCTGGTCTGCAACCCATTGACCGGTGTGCGCAGCTTGTGGGCCACGGTCGTGTGGAAGGCGCGCATATCGCGACGCTCCGTCACGTCGGCCGTCACGTCGCGCAGATAGACGATGATCTCGGCATGGTCACCGGCAGACAAGGCAATCATTCTGACCGCCAGCCAGAAGGCAGGCGCCGTCTCATCCTCGTGGCGCACGAGATAGGTACGGTCCTCCAGATGGGATGCCGGCCACGCTCCCCATGCTTCAGCGGGGCGCAATTCGTAGCCGTTGCGCGCTGCATCGCGGAAACAGAGATCGTCTGGCAGCGGCCCGTCGTCAAGATACAAGAATCGGCGCGCCGCGGTATTGGCGTAGACGATATGCGTCTCCGCATCGAGCACGACGAAGCCGCTGCGCGCAACGTCCAGCACCCAGGCCAACCGCTCGCGCCCGATACGCAACTGGCGAAAGCGGTTGGTGCGCAGGATGCTGCGCACGCGCGCCAGCAGTTCCACGCTGCTGTAGGGCTTGGAGAGAAAGTCGTCGGCGCCGCTCTCCAGCCCGGCGACGAGCGACGCCTCGTCGTCGAGCACCGTGACCAGCACGATCGGTACTTCGGAGAGCGTAGGGTCGGCGCGCAAGCGACGGCACACCTCGTAGCCGTCCATCTCGGGCATCATGACGTCGAGCAGCACCAGGTCGGGATGAACCTCCATGGCCAGGACAAGCGCCTCAGCGCCGGTGGCGGCGAAGTGCAGATCATAGCCATCGGGCGTGAGCAACGCCTCCAGGTTCATGCGATTGAGTGGATCGTCGTCGACGATCAGAATGACAGGTCTAGCCGGCATCTGTCTCCCCTTCCGTAGGATGTCGCCCGTTCTGCGCGGCCGCCAACCGTTCGACGGTGGCACGCAGTCTGTTCAGGTTGGCCGGCTTGGTCAGGTACTCGTCGGCGCCGGCGGCCAGACAGCGCTCGCGATCGCCCTCCATGGCCAGCGCCGTCAAAGCGACGATGGGCGTACGCGCCAGGCCGCGGTCCGCCAGGCCACGGATGCGCCGGATCACCTCCAGCCCGTTGACCTTGTGCATCTGGATGTCCATCAGCACCAGGTCGGGCCGTTGCTCCACCACCCTGGCCAGCGCTTCCTCGCCATCCCTGGCGCGTTGCACCGAGTGGCCCAGGGCAGCCAGGTAGTCGCCGACGATGGCAAAGTTGATGTCGTTATCCTCGGCAACCAGGATCTGGCAGGCCGCCTGTTCGCCCCCGACGACCAGCACCGTCCCGTCCGGCGCCGGCGACGCCCCACGAACGCGCGTGACTTCGGCGACCAGATCGTCGGCGCTGTAGGGCTTGCCGACGAAGCCGGTGGCGCCGGCGCGCGCGGCATTCTGCCGGTCGCCGGCCGGCGCCACCACGATGACGGGCGGGCGTTGCGCGCCAGGCAGCGCCCGCAGCGCCTGCAACAGCCCCCAGCCGGCCGGTTCCATGCTGGGGGCATCCAGCACGATCAGCCCCGGTTGCGCCATTTCGACCTGCGCCATCGCCTCGCCCCATGCGGCGCGGACGACCGTGGCGGTCCCGAATTGGCGCAAGAGATGTAGCACGCCTTCCGTGTCACCCCCGGTATCGGCCGTGGGCTGTGGCTGCGTGTGTGCCGTGGCGCCGGCGATCGGCTCGACCGGCAGCGTGATGGCAAAGCGGCTGCCCTCGCCTTCCGCGCTCTCCAGGCTGATATCGCCGCCATGCAGTTGGGCCAGCCGCTTGACCAGCACCAGGCCAAGCCCGCTGCCCTCAAAGCGCCGGTCGAGACCGCTTTCGATTTGCACGAAGGGTTGGAAGAGTCGACGCTGTCCTCGCGGTGAAATCCCGATGCCGTTGTCCCACACTGCAAACTCGACCGTACCGTGCGCGGCGTCGTAGGTCACGTCGATCCCGATCATACCGCGTGCGGGCGTGAACTTGACGGCGTTGCCCAGCAAGTTGACAAGCATCTGCTTGAGACGGCGTGCATCGACGTTCAGCACCAGGCCCGCCGGCGATGGGGTATAGGTGATGGTCTGACGCTTCTCGGTGGCCAGTTGCAGGACAAAGCGGATGCTGGCGCGGCAGAGATCGTCGATCGCAACGGGGTGCTTCTCCAGATTGAGCCGGTCGGCGCCGATCTTGGAGAGATCCAGCACATCGTTGATGAGAGCGAGCAGGTGCTGGCCGCTCTCGCGGATATTCTCAAGCGCCTGTTGCTGGCGCTCGCTGATCGCGCCATAGATGCCGCGTTCCATGACCTCGGTCATGCCCAGGATGCCGCTGAGCGGCGTGCGCAGTTCGTGGCTCATGTTGGCAAGGAACTCGTCCTTCATGCGCGCGGCCCGCTCCAATTCATGGTTGAGCAACTGCAACTCTGCCGTGCGTTCGTCGACGCGGCGCTCCAGCGAGGTGCGTTCGGCCGCCAGCGCCTCGTCGACCCAGATGCCATGCACCGCCTGCGACAGGACGTTGGCAATCGACAGCACCATACGTACGACGGGCGCCGTGATCGCCTCCTCGTCAGCAGCCAGCAACGTGAGCGTGCCGACGCCGCCGTCGACGCCGGCCAGCGGCACGACCAGCGCCGCCTGCGCGCCCAGCAGGCTGAGCAGGGCGCCCAGCGGCGTCTCGGCCAACTCGGCCGGCGTCGAGGCGTAGAAGGGCGATTCGGTCTGCATGACGTCATGCACGAGAAGATGCAGTTGCTCAAGGAGGGTGTCAGCGCCCACCACGTCGACGCCGTGGCTGCCGGCAAGTGTCAACTCGAGATCGTCGGCGACGCTGCCCAGGTGGACGAGACCGGCCGCAAAGGGCAGATGCTCGCACAGGATGCCCGGTGCGATGTCAAAAATCTCGGCCGTGGAAGCGGCGCTGAGACAGACCTCGGAGATGAGATTGGCCGCCAGCATGCGCCGGTTCTGGTTGCTCAACTGGCTGACATCCACAAACTCGGCCAGCGTGCCGGTGACATTGCCGGCAGCATCGTACTCCGGGCGCGCCTGCAAGAGCGTATCGATCTGCTTGCCATCACGCCGGATGAGGATGCGTTCTTCGCCTTGCAACAGCCCATTCAGGGCGCTGGTGTAGCCGCCCATGCGCAGCGCCATGGCCGACTCGGGGTGATAGAAATCGGTCAGCCGCCTGCCGACGACCTCCGCCTTGGTATAGTCCATCATTTCCAGAAAAGTCTGGTTGCAGTCCGCAATCAGTGGCCCACCCTCGGCAATCTGGGTGACGACGTACATCATCGGCGCCTCGTCAAAAAGCTGGCGATAGCGCATCTCGGCGTGGCGCAATCTGCTGGTATCGGTCACATTGACCAGCCAGCCGCTACGGCGCCCCTGCTGATCCATGGGTGTGATGCTGAGCTGTGCCGGAAACTCCTGGCCGGTGGCACGCAAGAGAGTGACATCAATATCCAGGGTGGACTCTGCGCTCGACAACTGTGCTGCCACGTGCGGCAGGCGTTCGTGCATGGCCGGCGCCACCCACGATTCATAGGGCGCCGTCTGGCCGATCACCTCGAGCTGCGCGCGGCCGACCATGCGGCAGAAACCCTGGTTGGCATAGACCACGCGCCCGTCCAGGTCGGCTACCACGATGCCATTCTGTGTGGCATATTCGATGGTCTGCTGGAACGCATAGTTGGCGGCCAGCGAGTCGATGCCCTGGCGCACGCTCGCCGTGTTCGCCACGATCAGCGCCGTGCGGAGAAACGCGGAGTCGCGCTTGTCCAGCGGCGCGTGCGTGCCGATAAGCACCGCCGTGTGCGCCGTTGCCGATACGTCCACGGGCAGGGCGAGCACGGCCAGCGCGGCCGGCGCCGGCGCCGGCGCCGCTTCGGGTTCGCGCGGCGGCAGACAGCGTTCCTGCCAGCTATAGAGGGTGGTACTGTGGCCATTGCTGCGCGCGATCTCGGCGTCGAAGTGGGCGCGAATCTCGGCCAGCGCAGTTGCCTCCAGCGCGGTACGGCTGGCAACGAGGAGTTCGCGCGTACCGTTGTACCACGTACCCAGCGCCAGCACCGCCTGACCCAGCACCGGCGCCAAGACACTGTCGAGAACTTGCAGCATTCGCGCATGATCGCGCATCTCGCCATTGCGTGCGGCAAGATCCTGAATCACCGCCAGGCGCTGCGCGTCGAGCATGATCGTCTGGTCTTGGGGCGCGGCTTGCCCGCGCTCCGCATCAAGTATTGAAGCCATAATCTTCCTACGTTGTACGAATTGAACTTACCGGCTATACGCTAGCGGGTAGCCATGCGCTCGTACGTCTCAGTATCGATGACCAGCCCGCGATCGTCGACCAACTCATAGGGATAGGGGCGGTAATCGGCCACCATGGCACGCGCCTTGCGCACCTGGATCAGTCGCGGCCCGCCGATGAAGGCAAGGGGCGCCGGCTGATCGGCCTGCATCAGGTCTACAACGACATCGTATGCACTCACCAGGTCAGCGTCGCCGCTCGCACGGTCACTGCCGCGCCGCATGATGTCGAACAGCGTCACATCGGGCAGACGGTAGCGCCGGTTCTTGCGGTGGATGAGCCAGGCAAAGGCCTTGGCATCGAAGGTGACCTCCTGTGGTGTGAGCGAATCGATTACGACCCGCAGCGGCCGCGGCATGGCCGCAACCGCGGCGGCAAGCCGGTACAGAAATGCCTCCGGGTCGCCGCTGCCGACCTCATCGCTGAAGCCGTCGAGGATGCGCAGCCGCCCTGCGGCCAGGGCCGCATCGACGTCAATGCCCACGCGCAGTAACGCGCGCCGCGCCCGGAAGACCGGCACGTCGTTGCTGAGCAGCAGGGCGCTGCCGCCCGCCGCCAGCCCGGCAGCGATGAACTGGCCGGCCAGCGTCGTTTTACCGGCGCCAGGGTCGCCGCGCAGCAACCACGCGCCGCCATGGTACAGGTTGGTGCCCAGCAGCGGCGCCAGCGCGCCGAAGGGCAGCGGGACCGGCTCGGCAAGTTCGTCCGCTTGCGGCGTCGCAGCGTAAAAGACCTGCAGGCCCCGTGCACTGATTTCCATCCGATGGCGGCCGGTCACGTGATTGGCGGCGCGCATCTTGATGATCTCCAGATAGCGGCGCCGTTGCAGGTTCACCATCTCGCTGGAGAGTACGATGGTGCCGTCGACGACGGTCTCTTCCACGCCAAAGCGCGAGACACGCCCCGGCTGGTCGGCCGGCACGTCGGAGATGAGGAGACCCACCGCACCCAGCCGCTGCACCAGGGTTGCCAGCAGATAGGTCTTCTCGCGCTGTGTGGCCGCATCTTCGACCCGATAGAGAAAAACGGAAAAGGAGTCGACGATGAGTCGCTGCGGCCGGAACTCCTCGAGTTGATTGCTCATTTGCTCCAGGTCGCGATCCAGGCTGATATCAGTCTGCGGCACAAAAACAACCCGAATCAGCCCCTGTTCTTCTAGTGCATTCAAATCCCAGCCAAAGCTGTTGGCAATTCGGCGCAGGCGGTCGGCACTCTCCTCGAAGGAGAAAATCATGCCGCGCTCGCCGCGCAGCGCGCCCGTCACCAGGAATTGCAGCGCTGCCGTCGTCTTGCCCGTACCTGAAACACCGGAGACGATCACTGTCCGCCCCGTGGGGATGCCGCCCTGCAATAATTCGTCCAGACCGGGAATCCCCGTCGGCATGACGCGGTCTTCCACCTCGACCACCGGCTCGCGACGGCGGATGGCAAAGGAGGGGCTGAAGACGCGAATACCCTGCTGCGAGATGTTGAAGGGAAAGCGCGCCACAAAGGGACTCTGCCCGCGCAGCTTCTTCACCTGTAGGAAGCGCTGCTCCTCGCCGTGTGCGGACTGCGTACCCATAAAGATGATGCCGTCGGCCATGGCAAATTCCAGCCAAGTTTCGTTCGTTTCTTCGTACTCGCCGACAAGCAGTGTCGTACACTGAGCGCTGGCCAGGTTGATGGAGAGTTCGTAGCAGAAGCGCCGGAACTCGGTCACGTCCGCCGTGAGGTCGCGGATCGCCTTGAACGAATCGAGCACCAGCAATACAGCATCTTCCGCTTCCACCGCCGCCAGTATGACGGCCGTTACCTCATTGAGTGGCATCCGGCTCAACTCGATGCCCAGGTCTCGGTAGACTACCTGCTTTTCGAAGATCTCCTGGTCGTAGAATTCGAACCGGCGTACAAAGCGTAACACCTTGACCAGCGGCTCGGAGAGCGTGGACATGTAGATGACTTTCAGGCCCGGATTGGCGCGTGCTATGCTGAACAGGATCTGCTGGGTTAGGATTGTCTTGCCGATGCCTGGCGGCCCGGCCAGCATGTTGAGCGAATAGGCCGGCAGCCCGCCCCCCAGAATCATGTCCAGGTTAACGATCCCGGTTTCAATCAAGTCGTGGCTATCGGCCATCATGCGTCTACCCCCGTAACGCTTGCCGCAATCGCGTGTTTGGTCGCCGCGACCGGCTCGGCCAGCTTGGACATCAACACTTCGCCGGTCAGATCGGTCAACAACACAATCACGCCGTCGACCACCGCATTGACACCGGCCAACAATTCTTCCACGTCGGCGGGTAAGGCTTCGGCAGCGATCGGTTGCACGAAGATCGCACCATCCATCACCTGAAGCGCGGCCAAGAAGGGGAAGTGGCGTGCCTGGCGCCGCGCCACGCTGCGAAAGATCGCCGTGGCCGACGCCGAGCCGATCAGAAGCGCCATCGTGTCCATCAGGTTCTTTAGCTGCCGGCGGGCAGGTTCGAGAACCCTCACAAATTCCTGGTTCGAGTCAGTCGTCATCGACGCATCCCTCCCGGTTTCGCTACGCAGTGCGGCCATCCTGTCAGGCGCCGTCACGGAGTTCACAGCACCGCCTGGTAGCGCGTGCCGTTCTTGCGATTGGCGTTGATGACCAGGCCGCGTGTCTCGAGTGCCGCCAACTGTTCGCGCAGAACGTCCAGTTCCAGCCCAGTGTAATCGTGCAATTCGTCCAGCTCCGATGCACCGTAGCGGCTCAACATGCGCAGCAGGTATTGGCCGACGGGGGAGATATCACGATAGCGCACGCTGCTGTCCAGCACGGGCATCCCGCCCATGATGCCGGTGACGGCGTCGATGGGGCCGGCCACGCGGATCCCGGAGTTGTTGATCGTGAACTCGCGAATCTCCTTGGAGTGTTGCGAGCCGCGCACCTTGAGCACGCTGAGCGCACGGCTCATGTAGCCGCCCATCTCCACGTAGCGCAGGAGGATCACGTTGTCGGCGATGAAGGAAATGCCGAATTCGCTGATCTGGAAGGTGCCGAAGAGTTCGGGGATCTCATTGGTGAAGAGCACCGTGATGCCGGAGCGCTTGAATTCGTCCACCAGCGAGTAGATGTAGTCGCGGAAGCGCACCTTGTCCGGTGTGGCGATCTCCAGGTCCTTGAGGCTGTCGATGAGCACGCGTTTGGCGCCCACCCGGGCCACCGCCTGTTTCACCAACTCCGTGTGAATGTCGGGCTGGATCTCCACCGGCGATTGGTAGAGATGGGCCAGCATGTTTTCCTTCTCCATCTTGGCCAGGTCCCAGCCAAACGAACGGGCAATCTGGCGCAGTTGGGTCGGGTTTTCCTGGAAGGTGATGATGGCGCCCGGCTCGCCCTCGGCGACGCCATTGGCAATGAAGTGCAGCCCCATGAGCGACTTGCCGGTGCCGGCGCCGCCGGCCACCATGGTGGCGGTGCCGCGCGGCAGCCCGCCGTCGACCATCTCGTCCAGCCGCGGCAGGCCAAACTGCACGCGATCGGAGGCGACGGCGTAGTCGACAAATGTTTCGGGCGTGCGGATGCGTGGATAAACGGTGATGCCGTCGTCGTAGATCGTAAAGGGATGCATACCCTGGAAGAAGCGCCGGCCGCGCACCTTGTGCACCTCGAGATAGCGGTGGCGATTCAGCCCTTCGGCGCGGAAGGAAAGGAAAATGATGCCGTCGGCAATCGCAAAGATGGGCACTTCGGCGGTGTCCTTGGGCGTGTATTCGCCGACCAGGAAGGCCGTGCACATGGAACTGACCAGGTTGACGGCCAGGTTGTAGGCGAAGATGCGCAGCTCGTCGGCCTGCGGCACGATGTCGCTGATGGCCTTGAAGGAGTCGATGACCACGATGCGTGCGTTCTCCTCGTCGATGACCTCGTTGATGGTGCGGATCACCTCTTCCAGCGGCTTGGTCTGGATGTCGTCGCCGATATCGCGCATGACGATGCTGGAGAACATCTTGTCCGGGTCATAGAAGTCGAAATTCTGGAGATAGCTCAAGAATTTCACACTCGGCTCGGAGATGGTCGTGAAGTAGATGGCCCGGTTGGTGGGCGATGCATTGGCAAAGAGCATCTGCAGCGCCAGCAATGTCTTGCCGGTGCCTGGCTCGCCGCCGATCACGTTGAGGGAGCGCATGGGTATCCCCTCAGGGATGATTGCCGTATCAATGGCAGGCAGCCCGGTCCGAAATACCTCCGCGGTTTGCTTTTCACTCATCTTCCCAACTCCTCGTTCTGGTCAGCTTGTTGCAATATAGGGCACACCGGCCGCGAAGACCTTGTGACTACCCTTTCAAACAGTTCACGCCGTCGAATCATGCCGTTTCTCCACTATCAAAGTCATCCACCACTTGCCGGATCAGCACGTCGCCGGTCAACACCACTAGCACGTCGACAATGTTGATGATGAATTCTTTGAAAGTGCTATGTAGCTCGTCGCGTGAGGCCGCGGGCATCTGCTCGCCCACTGGTGTCAGGTCGATCCCCTCGCGCGTGACGACGATATGGCGCAGGATCGGGTGGTGTCGCACCGTCACGCGCTGCGCTCGCTCCACCATGGCAACAACCGTCATGCGTCCCAGCGTCGGGGCCATGCGCTGCCAGATGCCGTCGAGCAGATCGGTGTAGATTGTCAGAATCTCCTGCTTGCGTGCATTGGCAACCTGTACGGCCACATATTCCTCAATCCGCTGGCGATACTCGTCGCTATTCGAATCGGGCACTTGGAGAGCCATAAATTCATATCCCTGCCGGCTACAATCCGAGCCGGTCACGGTCTTCGCCTTCATTGCACCGCACTTGCTCCGCCGATGGCGCCAAGCAGGTTGCGCACTCCGGAAGCCTTGTCGAAGAAGAAATCG
The DNA here is from genome assembly GCA_020634815.1 of Caldilineaceae bacterium. Classification (GTDB taxonomy): domain Bacteria; phylum Chloroflexota; class Anaerolineae; order Caldilineales; family Caldilineaceae; genus Caldilinea. Next base: position 331,319 of record JACKBA010000002.1, read on the forward strand.
GCGCCCAACTGTTCGGCGCGCAGGCGATAGCGGCCGGTGGCGTAGCTGGTGAATACGATGACAACCGGCGCACGCAGGCCCATTCGCTTTGCCGCCTCCAACACCCGGAAGCCCTGCGGCCCATTCATTTGCAGGTCAAGGACGACCACGTCGGGTGGCGCCTGGCCAAGGATGGTGATGGCTTGGGCAGCGGATGCCGCCTCGCGCACGCTGTTGACCTCCGGTTGTTCGCGCAGAAGCGCAACGAGACTTTCGCGGGTAGCCCGCGAGTCATCCACAATCAAAATATCCATGAAACTCCCTCGGGGCCGGTCCGGTATTATCCGCACCGGCAACCAATCACAGGGCAGAACGCGGCATGGCCTTCGTTCCCCCGGAATGCTGTCCGCCCTCGGGCGACGTACAACGGACTCACGGGAGCGTGACCACCGTCGTCGTCGAGCAAACCTTTATTTCTACGTGCCATCCAGCATAGTGGAACGCAGGCGAGGAATCTAGCGGAGGATGCCGCGCGTCCGTGTAGGAGTACGCCGACGTCGTGTCGGAGGATTGCCAGTTGATAGGATGAGGGGATGAGGGCTTGGGGTGTTGGGGGCTTGGGGGCTTGGGGTGTTGGGGGCTTGGGGGCTTGGGGGATTGGGGGCTTGGAGTAACTGCCATCCAGTACCCCACGACCCAAACACCCCAACACCTCACCTTGTCATCTTTTCACCTTGTCATCTTTTCATCCCGCCATTCCCTTCTCCACCGCATAGCGGATCAACGCCGCGGTACTGGACAGGTCGAGCTTGGTCAGCAGGCGGGCGCGGTAGGTGCTCACCGTCTTGATGCTGATCCCCAGGGTCTGGCCGATCTCGGTTGCGGTCTGGCCGGCGGCCAGCAACTCCAGCACCTGCCGCTCGCGCACGGAGAGGGTCGCAGCCGGATCGCTTTCGTGGTGCTGGTCGACGGTCTCGGCGAGCAAGGTCGCTAGCACCGGGGTGATGTGCCGCCCGCCCGTCGCCACCTGGCGCACGGCCGCCAGCACCTCGCTGCTGTCGCTTGCCTTGGGCAGATAGCCCGCCGCGCCGGCGCGCACGGCCGACACGGCATATTGCGCTTCGGGATACATACTCAGCGCCACCACCGCCGTGCCTGGGTGTGCCGCGCGCAGGTCGCCGATGACCTCGATGCCGTTGCGATCGGGGAGCGCCACATCCAGCAGCACCACGTCCGGCCGCAGCGTCTGGGCCGCGGCGATGGCCTCGCCCGCGGTACCGGCCTCACCCACGACCTCGACATCGCCGGCCGCGGCCAACAGTTCGCGCACGCCCTGGCGTAGAATTGCATGATCATCCACAAGCAGCACGCGAATCATGGTTCGCCTTCCTGTCTACTGATTCTGTCGCGGTCAAACTTCCCAGCCCACCAAACCAGGGAGCCGGCTGGTGGTTCAGCTACGGTTTGCCGGGTGCGTCGTCCGGCCCCGGATCAGAGCCGCCGCCGGCCATTGTGGCGGCATCGAGCGGGATGCGCACCGTCAAGATCGAGCCGCGGCCGGGCACGCCGGTCAGCACCATGCTACCGTCCCACGCTTCGGCGCGCTCGCGCATGCCGATGAGGCCCAACGCTTCGGCGGCGATCTGCCGGTCAATTTCCACCCCACGCCCGTTGTCGGCAACCAGCAGCACGACCTGCCCATCCTCCTCGGTAAGCTCCAGCGTCGCCTGCGTGGCCGCGGCATGGCGGGCGACGTTGGTCAGCGCCTCCTGGGCAATGCGATAGAGGTCCATCGCCAGTTCCGGATCCAGACGCTCTTCGAGCGCCTCGTCCAGATGCAAATCGGCCGGGATGGCGGCGGCGGTAGACCAGGTCTCCGCCAGGTACTCGAGCGCGGCCACCAACCCCAGGTCGTCGAGCAACGACGGGCGCAGATCGCTCGTCACCGCCTGTGTCGTGCGGATGGCAGCCGTTGCCAGCCCGGCCATGCGCTCCAGCTTGGCGATGACATCCGGCGGCGCGCTGTCGTGCAGATGCGCATCCAGCCAATCGATATCGAGGCGCACGGCGGTCAGCGTGGCGCCCAGATCGTCGTGCAGGTTGCGCGCCAGTTCCTTGCGCTGCGTCATCTCGGTGCGCTCCAGCCGGCGCATGAGGCGGCGCAGGTCGCTCTGCGCGGTGCGCAGCGCATTCTCGGCATCATGGCGCCGCGTGATATCGCGGTTGACCGCCACCACGGCGACCGGCGCCCCGCCATCGTCATATACATAGCTGACGCTGGCCAGCACACACAGTGATTGACCGTCCTTGTGGCGTTGGCTCACCTCGCCCTGCCAGCGCCCCTTGTCACGAAATTCGGCCAGGACCGCATCGAGGTCTTCGTGTTCGGTGCCCAGCAAAGCGTCCACACTGCGCCCGACCACTTCCCCGGCGCGCCAGCCGTACATCGCGTCGGCGTTGGCGTTCCAGTCGGTGATGTTGAAGGCCAGGTCGGTGACGATGATCGCCTCCATGACGCCGTTCAGAATCTGCGCCTGGCGGCGATTGGCAGCTTCCAGTGCCCGCTGCTCGGTCAGGTCGTAGATTACGGCAATCCGCCCGGTAATTGCGCCGTCTTTCCCATGCAACTGCGAAATGGCGGTCCAGGTCCACAGCTCGCTGCCATTCAGCAAGACGAGAGGTATTTCACCTTCCCAGTGGCCGGTTGCCTCCAGAGCGCGCCGGATTTCGGGCACAGGATCCGGTGAGGACTCTCGAAATCCAAAGAAGTCGCGATAGCGGCGTCCCAGAATCTGGCCGGCGCTCACACCCGAAAGCGCCTCGGCGCCGGCATTCCAGAAGATGACACGGCCGGCGCTGTCGGTCACTGTCACTGCATCCTGAAGGTTGGACATGACACTGGCCAGAAATGCCTCTTGGGCACGGGCATCGACCTCTTCCGTGACATCCTCCATCATGGCCAGCAGGTGACGACCGCCGGACAACTCAATCGGCTGCAACGACATGCGGACAGGGTAGGATGAACCGTCGGCGCGCCGCATCCGCACGGCTGCCCGCTGCACGGAGCCTTGCGCCACAAGCAGATCCAGCAGTCGTTCTCGCTCCTCAGGAGTGGCGTACAGGTCCGCTGCATGGTCGAGCGCACGCACATCGGCATCGCTCACACCGCTGGCCTGCGCCATGGCCGCATTCCACGCAACCGGCTTCCCGGACGGATCCGAGATGCCCATGCCGATGGGGGCGTGTTCGAAAATGGCACGGTAATAGGCTTCGCTGCGCGCCAGGTCGGCCTCGAGTTGCTTGCGCTCGCCGATGTCACGCATGATCGACAGGTGCACGCCCGGCAGGATGTTGGCGACGGCCCGGTAGCCCACATCGATTACCGTGCCATCCTTGCGGCGTACCTGCACCTCGCCGGCCTGCGATCCTTCGGCGATAAATGCCTGCCACAGCGCCAGCGCCGTGGCCTGCTCCATGGGTGGAAAGACATCCGTCACCGCCAGCGCGCGCATCTCCTCCACCGTGTAGCCCAGCGTCGCGGCCGCGGCCGGGTTGACGTCGATATAGCGCATATCGTCACCGGTCAGCAAGATCATGTCGGCAGCATGTTCGAAGATGGCCTCGAGGTGGGCGCTCTGTGTGGCCAACGCGTCCGCGAGGTGGTGTTCCGCCGTCACGTCGTGCAGGACGGCGATCCAGCCGTTATCGTTGCCAGACCGGTCGCGGCGGCGCGTGGCCGTTACCCCCATCCGACGCTCCGTGCCATCCGGCAGATCCACCACGAGTTGGGCGCTCCAATTGCCGCCGGGCGCCACGTCGGCCGGGGCTTCACCGGCGCCGGCAGGCTCGGCCACACGCCAGCGAAGTTGCCCATAGGCGCCCTGCCCCATGATATCGCCGGGGACGACACAGAAGAGGGTCCTGGCGCGATCGTTCAGGTACTCGACGCGACGATCCTTGTCGACCACGACCACTGCTTCATGCATGGTGGCAAGCACGCGCGCCTGAAATTCAAGGTCGGCGCGCATCTTCGCTTCGGCGCTGACGTCTTCCACAATAGCGAGGGTCTGTGCGCCATCCGGCAGCGGGACCAGCGCGAGCGAGACGCGCGCCGGGAACGTTGTCCCATCCGGGCGCCGCATCTCCAGCTCCCTACCCTGGAATTCGATGTTGTCTGTTACGATTCGTCGTACGCGTTCTGCGTCCACGAAGAAGTCGCTCACGCGCTGTGTTGCCTGTAGCTCGGCTTCGCTGTACCCCGTAGTTCTCAGCATGGCCTGATTCCAGGCGACGGGCCGGCCATCCCGATCCGCAGTGCCCAGCCCAAACGGCACGCTCTCGAAGATGGCCCGGTAGAATGCCCGTCTCTGGGCAACTTCACGCTCGGCCTGCTGCTGCGCGCTGATATCGCGCGTGATGGACATATGCACGCCCGGCATAATGTTGGCAACGGCTCTGAATTCGGTGTCAAAGAGCGTGCTATCCTTGCGACGCATTTGCGCCGTACCGCGCAATGAGCCTTTGGCGAGAAAGGCCTGCCAGCGCTCCGGCCCATCCGCCAGTGCCATGTGCGGAAAGAGATCCGGCAGGGAGAGCGAGCCCAGCTCCTCCGCGCTGTAGCCCAACGTTGCGGCCAACGCAGGGTTGGCCTCGATGCAGCGCATGTCATCGTCGAACAGCAGGATCATGTCGGTGGCCTGCTCGAAGATGGCCTGGAAGTAGGCGCGCTGGGTGGCCAACTGCCCCAAAAGTTTGTGTTCCTCGGTCGCGTCGCGCGCCAGAACAACGATCGATTGCGGATCCTCGCTGTCGTCGCCCGGCACGGCGTGAACGGTGAAGCGCATCGGCTGGCCGTTGTCTTCCCGGCGCGCGCCAACGGTCACGCTTGCCGCCCGGTGTTCGGCAAAGACCTGACCAAACATCTCCACGATCTTAGCGCGATCGGGCAATTCGACCAGTTCGAGCCATCTGAACTTCACCGAGTCTGCGCTGAATCCATCCACCAATCGGCTGAAATTCTTGACGCGCAACTCCCGATCAAGCTCGATGACCGGATCCGGCACCAGCCGTTCCAGAATGCGCAACTGCTCACGCAGTTGCGCATTTTCGGCGCGCAGCGCCGCGACCTCGGCATGGAGCGAGGTCGTGGCCGGCTTACCTTCATTTTGTTGTGACATGGTCAAAATCTGCCTACCTCAACAGCACATCTGCTGCTCTATCAGCGCCGGCCCGGCGCCGCACTCGGCGCCCTCGGGAGTTTATCAAATTGTAATCTGGGAATCGGTTCTGCCCAAATCATACGCAGCCCTGGCCATTTCGTCAACAGCATAGAAGGAGGGGGTCTACCTCATGTTTGGGGCAACATCACGACCTCCCAGGAACGGGTCGCTGCGCGCCGGGAACGGGTCACTCAATTCCGGGAACGGGTCGTTCGATTTCGTGAACGGGTCACTCAATTCCGGGAACGGGTCGTTCGATTTCGTGCACGGGTCGTTCGATTCCGGGAACGGGTCACTCAATTCCGGGAACGGGTCGTTCAATTTCGTGCACGGATGGCTGCGCGCCGGGAACCGACCACGAGAGTTTGACCTTATGAGCTGCGTGCACCGTGTTTTGGCGCACGTGATCCGAAAAATGACGCCCTAGCGCCAAAACCGGAATCTCAGCACTTCACGATTTGTAGTGACGGCTTCAGCAGTTCCAGAGAAAGTCAACGACTAAAGTCGTCACTACGGCGAGAAGCGTGAACTGCTGAATCTGCACGTCAGCGGGTAGGTGTTACGTCCACCCCTCATTGACCATTAGCAATTGACCGTTGACCGTTACCCATTGACAATCCGCCCTCGCTCCGCTTCCAAAAGTGTCTCTCATCTCACACCGGCCGGGCCGGCGCGCCACAGGCGGGCGCGGCCGGGAGTAACCGCGCCCGCATACAGATTGCCAGACTCAGCCGGCAACGACGGTGTGGCGGCCGGCGGGCAATGAGCGCGGCGCCTGTCCAGGCAACTCGACGATGGCGGGCACCGGCGTCTCGATGGTCACGCCATCGCCGCGCACCTCGACGTGGAGCAGGCCGTGCGGCGTGGGCACGTCGCCCGTGGCCCAGGCCAGCCGCCCCAGCCGCGGGGCAATGCGCGCCACGGCATAGCCGGGCTCGGCCGGCGTCACGCCCAGCGCGTAGAAGACGAGGTCGCGCGTCGGTGCGCAACTCCAGCCGTGGACGTGCGTGCCCCAGCCCCAGCACTCGCCGATGGTATCGTAGCCGTCGACGAGGAACTCCAGCCAGCGGCGGTGCAGGTCGGGCAGGCGCTCGGCCAGGCCGGCCAGGGCCACGGCGTCGTGTACGGTGTAGCTCATGAAGGGTTCGGCCAGCACGATCTCGTTCTCGGCATCCCAGTCGATCTCGTAGATGCCCATAAACTGCTTCTGCATCTTCTGCGCGGAGTACTCGCCGTCACCGCCGCCCGTCCACGAGCGCACGACGAGGCGGTCGGGGTCGGTGATGGTGGCGGCGATGCGCGCCCAGCGTTCGGCCGGCGCCAGCCCGGCGCAGATCGCCAGCGCGCCGGCAAGCTGGCTCATCTCCGGCTTCTGCTCTCCGTCGACGATGTGATCCACATAGGAGCCGCGGCGTTCGTCCCAGAAGATCTCGAAGCCGGCCTTTACGCGGGCATAGAGCCTATCGGCCCAGCGTTGGCTGCTGCGCTCCTCCAGCCAGCCCGCCATCTCGGCGAACTCGCGCAGCCCGCGCGCCCACAGCGCGGTGATCACGGCGCTGGTGTCGGCGTTGGAGACGCTCGACCAGTCGACCAGATTCCACTCGACGACATCCTTTAGTACGCCGGCCGACGTCTGGTAGGGCATATACCAGCGCAGGATGCGTTCAACCGTGGGCATGAAGGCCTTGACCGCGTCGGCGTCACCCTGGAAGCGGTAGAAATTGTAGACGCCGTGCACCCAATGCAGCGCCCAGTCGGGAATGGTATGGCCGCCGCCGGATTCGATTTCACCCACGACGCTCATGGGCAGGATGCCGTCGGGGCGCGGCGAGTTGCCCAGCGTCAGGTAGTGCCAGGCCAGCCGCCAGTCGGTGTTGGTGGCAAGGTGGACCATCTGGTGCACGACGCTGTCACCCACCCAGGCACGCTGCTCGCGCGTCGGGCAGTCGATGAAGGCGTCGTGCGAGTTGAGCGCAACGGTGCGGATGCCGGCGGCGTAGATGCGGTTGATCTCGTCGTCGTCGCAGGCAAAGGTGGCGCCGGGCGTCCACGGATAGATCAGCTCGCGCACGGCGAAGTCGTGCAGCGTGACCGTGCCGCTGCCGCCGTGCACCAGGATGTAGGCGTAGCGAAAGCCGTTGGAGTCAAAGAGATCAAAGCGGTCATCGGCGCCGCGCGCGGTGTAGCGCGTGCCGGCGTTGCTGCCCACAAAGCCCATGCGCGGCTTGACTGGCTCTTCCAGGTAGGAGAGATCGAGCACCGTGCCTGCCGGCGCGTCAAGCTCGAAGCCCACCAGGCCGGAGACGATGCGCCCCATGTCAAGCACCAGCAGCGCGCAGCCATCAGCCGGCACGTCGACGGTGGCAGGCAGGCCGTCGAGCGCGCGGCGATCGGTGCGCGGGAGGTCGAGCGTCGCTTCGATGCGCCGCACGGGGGAGGCGATGGCCGGGTCAATGGCGCCAGCCAGGAACTCAACGCGCGCCTGTGCCGGCCGGCGGGTCTCGCCATCGAGCGGGGCGATGGTCCGCGGGAAGAGCGGGCCATAGGGGTCGGTGGGCGGCTGCGTGCGCGCATGGCCGCCGATATGCACGGCCGGCACGGCCTGGGCATTACCCCACGCGCTGTCGTCGAAGTCGAGCGCCCGCCAGCCCTGCGGGAAGCGCCGCGCATCGAAGACCTCCACCGGCACGCCGCCACCGACAGGATCGGCCGGGCCGGTGTCCCAGTCGCTCGCCCAGGCATCGGCCTTGTGCGCCTTCCACGACGGGTCGCTGACAAGCCAGCCCGCCGCGCCCAGGTCGGCCTCGAAGACCATGATACCGGTGCGGCCGAGCATGACGTTGGGGGTGGCCGGCATCCAGAAGGATTTGGGCGTGCCGTAGTATTTCACATAGACGCTGATGATGTTGTCGCCGGCGCGCAGATAGGGCGCCAGGTCGACCAGGTCGTAGTACATGCGTCGCGGCTGGCTGCGCACGGGGCCGCGCGCCACCTCCTCCCCGTTGGCAAAAAGGGCGTAGCGCGAGTCGGCCGTGATGCGCGCCGGCACGCGCGCCGGCACGGCATCCAGGTGGATGCGCCGGCGAAAGAGGCCGTGCGCTTCCGGCATATCGGGGTCGATCTGGCCGTGGAAGGCGGAGCCGGGCTGGATCGGCTCTTCGGGCACCCAGATCCAGTGGCCGTGCCAGCGGATCTCGGGAAAGTCTTGAACGGTGACGGGATCGGACATGAGCAATAGCCTCCGTGGTGGGGCGAGGGGCGAGGTACGAGGGGCGCGACGCCGCGAGCCTGAATTGGTCGTTGTCGGAAGAGAGATAGATTTGGGAAGTGTATGCTGACTCTAGCATGGGGCGGCTGAAGCTGTCAATTGAGATTGGAGATTGGAGATTGCGGGATTGCGGGATTGGAGTCCAGTGTCGCACAATCGCTTAATCTCCAGTCTCCAATCTCCAATCTCCACTAGACTTGCCCCGGCGATTCGCATGCACCTTGCCGGCGTGGTATTCTTGCGGGCGAGATGGGATCGGCGAGCCGGGTGTGGAGCGGGGGCAGACTTCAAACGTGATGCGTAATGCGTGATGCGTGATGCGTAATGCGTGATGCGTGAAACGGCGGGTGAGTGGTGAGCGTGGGAAGGGTTGGGCGATGAGTGAGACGGTAACGATTATCGGCGGCGGGCTGGCGGGGAGCGAGGCGGCCTGGCAGATTGCCGAGCGCGGCGGGCGCGTCGATCTCTACGAGATGCGGCCCGTGCGCGGCACGGAGGCGCACGTCACCGACCGGCTGGCCGAGCTGGTGTGCAGCAATTCCATGGGCTCGACGCTGCCCGACCGCGCGCTGGGCATCCTCAAGAACGAACTGCTGCGCATGGGCAGCCTGGTGATCCGCACCGCCTTCAAGCACGCGCTGCCCGCCGGCGCGGCGCTGGCTGTCTCCCGCGAGGACTTTGCCGAGGAGATCACGGGGCTGATCGGCGGCCATCCCAACATCACGGTGCACCGCCAGGAAGTGACGGAAATCCCGGCCGGGCCGGTGATCATCGCCACGGGGCCGCTGACGAGCGGAGCGCTGACCGCCCAGATCCAGGCGCTTACCGGCCAGCAGCATCTCTATTTCTACGACGCGATGGCGCCCATCGTGGTGGCGGACACCATCGACATGACGGTGGCCTTCCGCCAGAGCCGCTACGACCGCGAGAGCGAACTGGGCGGCGACGAGGGCGACTATATCAACTGCCCGCTCAACAAGGAAGAATACGCGCGCTTTGTGCAGGCCGTACTCGACGCGCCCAAGACGGAACTCAAGGGCGCCGACAAAGAGCTGGAACGCTACTTCGAGGGTTGCATGCCTATCGAGGCGCTGGCCGCACGCGGCGAGAAATCGCTGGCCTTTGGCCCCATGCGCCCGGTGGGGCTGCGCGACCCGCGCACGGGGCGCCGTCCCTGGGCAGCGGTGCAGTTGCGCCAGGACAACGTGGCGGGCACGCTCTACAACATGGTAGGCTTCCAGACGAACATGAAGTGGGGCGCGCAGGAACAGGTGCTGCGGCTCATCCCGGGGCTGGAACACGCCGAGTTCGAGCGGTTGGGGCAGATGCATCGCAACACTTTCATCAACAGCCCGACGCTGCTGCACCCGACGCTGCAATTCAAGACGCGCGCCGATCTCTTCTTCGCCGGGCAGATTACGGGCACCGAGGGCTACGTGGGCAGCACAATGGGCGGGCTGGTCGCCGGCGTCAACGTCATGCGCCGGCTGGCCGGCGAGCCGCTGCTGGAGCTGCCGCGCACCACGATGATGGGCGCGCTGCTCTACTACATCACCCACGCCGAGCCGGCGACCTTCCAGCCCATGAAGGCGGCCATGGGGCTGCTACCGGAGCTGGACGAGTCCGTGCGCAACAAGCGCGCCCGCTACGCCACCTACGCCGAGCGCGCCCAGGGAGACTTGGAGGCGTATTTGGGGGAGGTCGCGTTTCATGAGGTTGAGAGAATTGGAGATTGAGAGATTGGAGATTGGAGATTGGGAAAGCAGAATTCACCTGCTCGGCCACTCAACCTACAATCTCTAATCTCCAATCTCTAGTCTCCACTCTCTACCCTCTCCATCTTCCACTACGGGAGCATCTTATCTATGTCCGCATCTTCGCCACCCGCACCAACTCGCCACGCCGCCTACAACTTCTTCGAGCGCGTCCCCTATTGGCTGCTGGCGGCGCTCTTTCTTGGCGTGATCATGGCGTGGCGCATCGTCACCGACGAGAGCTACGCCACCATCTTTACGGCGGTGGCCAAGGGCGTCGGCGTCACCGTGTACGTGACGGTCGTGGCCTATGCCGGCGCGCTGCTGCTGGGGCTGCTGGTCGGGCTGGCGCGCGTCTCGAAGAACCGCGTCCTCTACGAGGTGGCGACCTTCTACGTGGAAATCATCCGCGGCGTGCCCATGCTGGTGCTGCTGCTCTACATCGCCTTCGTGTTGGCGCCGGCGCTGGTCTTCGCCATCAACTGGATCGGCGTGCAACTGGCAGGGCTGGGGCCGATCGCCAAGCCGCTGGCCGAGTTCCGCGTGCGCGACTTCGACTATGCCACGCGCGCCATCATCGCCCTGATCGTCGGCTATAGCGCCTTCCTCAGCGAGATCTTCCGCGCCGGCATCGAGAGCATCGAGCGCGGCCAGGTCGAGGCGGCCTACAGCCTGGGCATGTCGCGCTGGCAGGCCATGCGCCTGGTCGTGCTGCCGCAGGCCATCCGCCGCGTGCTGCCGCCGCTGGGCAACGACTTCATCGCCATGCTCAAGGACTCGTCGCTCGTTTCCGTGCTCGGCGTGCCGGACATCACGCAGATGGGCAAGGTCTACGCCGCCTCCACCTTTATGTACTTCGAGACCTACAACATCGTGGCCTTCCTCTATCTGTCCATGACCATCGTCCTCTCGCTGCTGGTGCGCTGGATGGAGCGCCGTATGCCGCAAAACGCGCGCTGACCTGGCCACTGCCTCAATCACCGGAACTGACATCATACCGCCGGCGTTCTCGAAAAGAGTTCCTGCCATCTTCTGTGGCATGATTGAACTTGTTTAGAATTTCACGAGACTCACACGCAGCCGCCAAGAACACAAAGGGTATCATCTTCAACTTGGTGACTTTGTGTCTCTGTGTGAGGCAATATTGTGAACTACCGAAATTGATTGATTCACCGGTCCTTGAAAGGAGTCATCCCTTGACAAACCGAATTCCCGGCTGGCTGGCGTTGACGCTGGTCGCCGCTCTGTTGCTGAGCATCTTGCCCGCGGCTGTACTCGCCGCGCCGGCGACACCGGTCGCCCAGCAGAGCGACGCCGCATCCGACGTGCTGACGCCCGACGCGCTGGCCAACATGACCTACATTTCCGAATTAACGCCGTCGGGCGAGGCGACGCTGGTCGACGGCAAGTACGAAGATGTGGACAACCGCATCCTCGTCACGCTGGCGACGGCGCCCATCGCCTATGGCACGCTCGACGGCCAGGACGCGGCCGCGGTGCTGATCGTCGAGAATGGCGGCGGCAGCGGCATCTTCGTCAACCTGGCCGTCGTCGTCGACCAGGAGGGCACGCCGGTCAACGTGGCCAGCACGCTGTTGGGCGACCGCGTCGACGTGACGAGCCTCGCCATCGACGACGACCAGGTCAACCTTGAGCTGATCCGCCAGGGGCCGGGCGATCCCATGTGCTGCCCGACCGAGCTGGCGCGTGTGAGCTACACGCTCGACGGCGACCAACTGGTTGCGGCCGACGAGACGGTGCTGGGCCAGGGGCCGCAAGTCGTGGTCTACGAGGCGCCCGAAGGCGGCATTCAGATCACCATCGTCCCGCCGGCGCCCTACGAAGCCGGCACCGCGGCCATGCCCACGGGCGCGCCGCTGCACACGATGGTCAGCTTCCTCGGCCCCGACCCGACAGCGGCACAGAGCGACGGCGGCCCCTTCCTGGCCGTTTACCCGGTCGACGAGTACGTCCAGCTCTGGCAGGATGCCGGCGACGCGACCATCGCCGACCTCGTGAGCGGCTTGCAGAGCACGCTGGACGAGCAGCCCGCCACGCTCGCCGCGCCGCTGCCCATCGTGCCGCCGGCGACCGGCGTCGACACGGCCGCGCAGGTGAGCTACCTCACGGGCGACGGCTATCGCGGCGTGCGCTTTGTGGCGCAGTCGACGCTGGGCGGCGAGCCGACCGGCAACGAACAACTTTCCTACTACTTCAGCGGGCTGACCGACGACGGGCGCTATCTCATCGGCGCGCAGTGGCCGGTGGCGACGACCGCCGCAGCCGATGCGCTCGACAGCGCGGCCGACGACGAATGGACGCCCACGCTCAGCTCGCTCGACACGGCCTTTGCGTCGCTCATCATCCAGGGGCCTGGGCCGACGCTGACGATCGACGACCTGGGCAACATGGAGTACCAGTCCATGCTGCTGGAGAAGCCCGTGCTGCTGACCAACGGCATCTACACCGAGACGGTGGTGCCGGACTCGGCCACTGGCGTGACCTCGGTGCAGTTGCTCGAGACGCCCATGGCCCTTGGCTATGTAGACGGCTTCGAATCGGCCGCGGTGCTCATCGTCGAGAATGGCGGCGGCACGGGCCAGTTCGTCACGCTGGCGCTGGTGCAGGATGTGGGCGGGACGCCCGTCAATACGGCCAACACCTTCCTGGGCGACCGGCCCAATGTCACCAACCTGGCGATCGACGCCGACGGCAGCATCACGGTCGACATGATCCAGGTCGGCCCGAACGACGCCTTCTGCTGCGCAAACATGCCGATGACGGTGACCTACGTCAAGACCGGCGACCAGCTCGTCATGCGCGACCAGGCGTCGGCCACCATCGACACGACCGGCTACGAAGGACAGGTCACGGCGGCAGTGGTGCAGCCCACGGCCTACGACAACACCATGCCGCCCAGTGGTCAGGGCGAGCCCAAGCACTTCACCTGGACCCTGGGCGACACGAGCGATCCGGGGAGTATGACCGGCTACGTCTCCGTCTACCCGGTGGAGGCATACCTGGCGATCTGGGAGTTGCAGGGTGACTCCTTCGTGAGCGACACGCTGGCACAGTTGGAGACGCTGCTGAGCGAGCAGCCGGCCGACCCGGCGCCGCCCATGCCCGTGCTGCCCCAGGTCGGCGCCACCAACGACTTCGCCGCACAGGTGGCCTATCTGGACCTGCCCGGCGGCGGGAATGGCGTGCGCTTCATCGGCCGCTTCGTGCAGGATGTCTCGCCCATCGAGAACTTCCAGTTACGCTACATCTTCCAGGGGCTGACGAACGACGGCCAGACGCTGGTTGTGGCCAGCATCCCAGTGACGACGACGGCGCTGCCGGCCGAGCCGCAGTCCATGAGCGGCGACGAGTACAACGAATTCGCCGCCAACTACGAGAGCTACCTGGCCGAGACGACCGCCACCTTCAACGCGCTGGCCTCCACCGACTTCGCGCCGGATCTGGCCGTGCTCGACGCGATCCTGCAATCCGTCACGCCGGAAGCGTCGACGAACCCGCTGGCGCCCGACTCGCTGGCCAATATGGAATACAGCTCCGAGCTGGCGTCGGATGGCGTGGCGCTGCTGGAGAATGGCGTCTACACCGAAAGCATCGCGCCCGACAGCGCCAGCATGATCGAGATTCGCCTGCTGCCGGCGCCCATCGCCTACGGCACGCTCGACGATCAGGATTCGGCGGCGGTGCTGCTGGCGGAGAGTGGCGGCGGCAGCGGCACCTTCATCGTGCTGGCCGTGGTTCAGGCGCCGGAAGGCACGCCGGTGAATGTCGCCAATGCGCCACTGGGCGACCGCGTGCAGGTGCAGTCGCTGGCCATCGCCGATAACCAGATCACGGTCGAGATGCTGGCGCAGGGGCCGGACGATCCCATGTGCTGCCCGTCGCAGCAGACGACGCAGGTCTATGAATTGCAGGGCGACACGCTGGCACTGGTCGACGAGACGACCAGCAGCACAGAGAGCGGCAGCAGCGCGTCGACGCTGGCCGGCACGACGTGGGTCTGGTCGCAGACGCAGATGAACGACGACACGCTCAAGACGCCGGCCGTGGAGGGCGCGTTCACGCTCACCTTCAACGATGACGGCACAGCCGGCGCCACGACCGACTGCAACACCTACAGCGGTTCGTACACGGAGGAGGGCGGCAGCCTGGCCATCGAACTGCCCGCTGCCACGCTCATGGCCTGCCCGGACGACAGCCAGGAGCAGGAGTTCATCGCCGACGTGACGAGCATCAACAGCTACATCGTCACGGAAGAAGGCGACCTGGCACTGCTGCTCCCCTTTGACAGCGGCTCCATGATCTTCACGCCGGGGACGGGCGAGGCCACCGGCGAAGGCGCCATGACCGAGGAACCGGCGGACGACACGGCGGCGGAAGCGCCGGCGGCCGGCCTGGCGGGCACGGCATGGAACTGGGTGCAGACGCAGTACGCCAACGACACGATCGCCGCGCCGGCCGACCCGACGCTCTACGTGCTCACCTTCGGGACCGACGGCACGGTCAGCATGCAGGATGACTGCAACGTGCTCAACGGCACCTTCACCGAGGGCGAGAATGGCGAGCTGACCATCGACCTGCAAACGTCGACCATGGCAGCCTGCGCGCCCGAGTCGCTGCACGACCAGTTCGTGCTGGACCTGGCGGGCGTCGCCTCGTACCTCTTGCAGGACGGCAGCATGTTTGCCGCGATCAAGTATGACACGGGGATCATGGAGTTTGCGCCGGCGCCGTGAGGAGTTGAGGGCGTGACAAGATGACAAGATGAGGGGATGACAAAGTGAGGGGAGACAAGGGGCTGCGGCTCCTTGTCTCTTTTTTGTCGGAGGGGGCCGGTGGGTCATAATTTCGCGTCAGAGGCCGTTTAGAAATCACCGGATTCGACGCAGAGGCGCCGAGATGCAGAGGCTCGCAGAGGGAGCACGCCAACGATACAGGGCTTTTCTCTGCGTTTTTCTCTGCGCCTTTGCGTCTCTGCGTCAAGATTGCGAATATTCAAACGGACTCTCACGCAGTGACGGGATGGTACCGGAAAGGGATCTGCCATGAATCGGGGAGCGAGAATTGCGATCGCGGGCTTGCTGGGCGCCGGGCTCGGCGGCGTGCTCAGCGCGGCGGTCTATCTGTTGATGACGATACTCGACGGCAGCGCGACGGCCGAGGCGATGGCCTTCAGCGTCTTCTTTGGCATCGGCGGCGCGGTGGCCGGGCTGGTGCTCGGGATCATCGTCGGGGCGCTCAATCTCGGCCTGGTGGGCGGGAGCATCGCCGGCCTGCTGGCCACGGGCGCGGGTATCGCGGCGTACGTCTTCGCCTACGGCGGCCCGGATCGCTACGGGTACTTCCTGAGCGAGTCGAGCATCCTGTTGCTCGTGTGCACCGTGCCGCTCATTGTGACCGGCGTCGGGGTTGCGGCCCTCAACCGGCGATTGCGCCGCCCGCGATCGACGCCGCCGGCCGGCAGTTGAAGCTGTTTTCAGGCCGGAGCTTTTGATCGCAGCCGCAGTTTGCGCGTACAATAGTAAATCCGCTCGATTTGCGGGCGGCAGTGAACACGGACCGGCGGGGCCAGCGGCGCTCCGGCGCAGCATGTGGCACAGAACTGGTAACCTAGAGGAGCGACAATCATGAACGAGGCAAGCAAACTCCCCGTCAACGGTACGCATAGCAACAACGACATCATCACCGGCAGCTTTGCAGTCAAGGTCGGCCTGGCGCAGATGCTCAAGGGCGGCGTGATCATGGACGTGGTCACGGCCGAGCAGGCGCGCATCGCCGAGGAAGCCGGCGCGTGCGCGGTCATGGCGCTGGAGCGCGTCCCCGCCGACATCCGCAAGGACGGCGGCGTGGCGCGCATGAGCGACCCGCGCATGATCAAGGAGATCATCGAGGCGGTGACCATCCCGGTCATGGCCAAGGCGCGCATCGGCCACATGGTGGAGGCGCAGATCTTGCAGGCGCTGGGCGTCGACTATGTCGACGAGAGCGAGGTGCTCACCCCGGCCGACGAAGAGCATCACATCAACAAGCACAAGTTCACGGTGCCCTTTGTGTGCGGCGCGCGCGACCTGGGCGAGGCGCTGCGCCGCATCATGGAAGGCGCGGCCATGATCCGCACCAAGGGTGAGGCGGGCACGGGCAACATCGTCGAAGCGGTGCGCCACGCGCGCACGGTCAACGGCGCCATCCGCCAGGTGCAGAACATGGACGAGGACGAACTCTTCGCCTTTGCCAAGGAACTGCGCGCGCCCTATGCCCTGGTCAAGCTGACGGCCGAACTGGGCCGCCTGCCCGTGGTCAACTTTGCCGCGGGTGGCGTCGCCACGCCGGCCGATGCCGCGCTGATGATGCAGCTTGGCGTGGACGGCGTCTTTGTCGGCTCGGGCATCTTCAAGAGCGACAACCCGGAGAAGCGGGCGCGCGCCATCGTCATGGCGGTGACGCACTACAACGACGCGCAGATCCTGGCCGAGATCAGCGAGGATCTGGGCGAGCCGATGGTGGGCATCAACATCGACACGCTGGGCGATGCGGAGCGCATGGCGGCGCGCGGATGGTAACGATCGGCATCCTTGCCCTGCAAGGAGCGTTTGTCGAACACGAAGCCATGGTGCGGCGTCTGGGAGCGCAGGCCGTGCAGGTGCGCAAGCCGGAACAGCTTGCCGACCTGGACGGCCTCATCATCCCCGGCGGCGAAAGCACGACCATGGGGCTGGTGGCGGAGCGCTGGGGACTGGTCGAGCCGCTGCGGGCGTGGGTGCGCAGCGGCAAGCCGACGTGGGGCACGTGCGCCGGCATGATCATGCTCGCCGACCGCGCCACCGGCCAGAAAGAGGGCGGTCAGACGCTGCTGGGCGGGCTGGACGTGACGGTCAATCGCAACTACTTCGGCCGCCAGAACGAGAGCTTCGAGACATGGCTGCGCGTGCCCGCGCTGGGCGAGGCGCCGATCCGCGCCGTCTTCATCCGTGCGCCGGCCATCGTCGCGGCGGGCGCCGGCGTCGAGGTGTTGGCCACCGTGCCCGGCCGCGGCGAGGATGTCATCGCCGCAGTGCGCCAGGGTAACATCCTGGCCACGGCCTTCCACCCGGAACTGACCGACGACCTGCGCTGGCACGCGCTCTTCCTGGCCATGGTGGAGAATCCGGTCGCGGTGGCGTAAAAGCCCTGCCACAAAGACGCAAAGCACACCAAGATGCACAAAGAAATCCTGGCAGCGTCTGGCCCAGCTCTTCTTCGTGCCCCTTTGTGCTCTTTGTGGCTTCGTGGCAGGGCTTTTTTTCAGAACCTATGCGCATGTAACGGGCGTTACGGACGGCTGAGCGGTTGCGGCGCACAATGTGCGCAACGGGAAAGTGAGTTTGACATTGAATCAATGTCGAGTATACTTCCCGCCACGTTGGAGTGATTGCGACCGAAGGAACGACTGACTTCCATGGTTATCGGGGTTTGCCACAAGGCTACGCAACTGACTTGCTTGTGTCGATAGCGGGAACTGCCAGCACGGAGCTGGCCGTTGACCCGCTGTCCATGCATGCAAGCGATGAGCCCTGGGCAAACCTGAACTGAATCTGGCGCACGACAAGGTAGATCTACCCTGCCTCCCTGTGGCGCCGGCACCCTGACAAAATCAGGTAAGTGATACACGCCGAGTTCATCGTTTGATGGCTCGGCGTTTTTGTTTGGGAAGAAAAACAAGAGGGCCGCGAAGACGCGAAGACGCAAAGGTGGCGCGAAGGAAGAGTTGGTCAAGAAAGTGAAGATAGCCGCGAAGACGCGAAGGTGGCACGAAGGAAGAGTTGGTCAAGAAAGTGAAGAGGGCCACGAAGACACGAAGACACAAAGGTGGCTCGAAGGAAGAGTTGGTCAAGAAATAGAAGAGAGCCGCGAAGACGCCAAGGTGCAAAGGTGGCTCGAAGAACAACAACTAGGGGAGAGTGATTGAGGTATGGCGACTGTATTGGTTCCGACGCCGCTGCGGCGGCTGACTGGCGGGCAGGCAAAGGTGGAAGTGACGGGCGAGGATGTGGGCACGCTGATCCAGGCGATCGATGCCCAGTATCCGGGCGTAGCCGACCGGCTGCTCGACGACGACGGCAACATCAAGCGCTTCATCAACGTGTTCGTCAACGAGAGCGAGATCCGCGGCTTGCAGGGCATGCACACGCCCGTGCAGGAGAGCGACAAGGTCTCGATTGTGCCGGCCATGGCCGGCGGACAAGGCTGAGCTATGACGCAACTGAACCGCGACCAATTGCTGGAACGCGCCCGTCGCGAGATCACCGAGGTGACGGTACACGATGTCAAGGGGCAGATCGACCATCGCGCCCCGGTGACCATCGTCGACATCCGCGAGCGCGACGAGTTCGTGCAGGGGCACGTGCCCAACGCCATCTTCGTGCCGCGCGGCTACCTGGAGTTGCAGATCGAGCAGTACCAGCCCGATCGCAACGCGCCGGTCGTGCTCTACTGCGCGGGCGGCGTGCGCTCGGTGCTGGCGGCGCGCAATCTCAAGGAGATGGGCTATACCGATGTCAGCTCCATGATCGGCGGCTTCAACGGCTGGAAGAATGCGGGCTACAAGTTCACCGTGCCGCGCGTGCTGAGCGAGGATCAGCGCCTGCGCTACTCGCGCCACACGCTGCTCAAGGAAGTGGGCGAGGCGGGCCAGATCAAGCTGCTCGAAGCCAAGGTGCTACTTATCGGTGCGGGCGGGCTGGGCAGTCCGGCGGCCATGTACCTGGCCGCGGCCGGCGTGGGCACGCTGGGCATCGTCGACTTCGACGTGGTCGACGTCTCCAACCTGCAGCGCCAGCTTCTGCACGGCAACAAGGACGTGGGCCGGCCCAAGGTCGAGTCCGCCAGGGATCGGCTGCACGACATCAACCCGGACGTGAAGGTGGTGGCGCACAACGCACCGCTGACGAGCGACAACGCGCTGGAGATTATCCGCCAGTACGACATCGTGCTCAACGGGTCGGACAACTTCCCGACGCGCTACCTGGTCAACGATGCGTGCCACATGCTGGGCAAGCCGCTCGTTGACGGCAGCATCTTCATGTTTGAGGGCCAGGCGACCGTCTACCTGCCCGATTCGCCGGAACACGGCATCGCGGGCGGGCCATGCTACCGCTGTCTCTATCCCGAACCGCCTGCCCCGGGCGAGGTGCCGAGCTGCGCCGAGGCGGGCGTGCTGGGCGTGCTGCCGGGCATCGTCGGCTCGATCCAGGCCATCGAGGCCATCAAGCTGATCCTGGGCGTAGGCGAGCCGCTGGTGGGGCGCCTGCTGCTGATCGACACGCTGGACATGAGTTTCCGCACGCTCAAGGTGCAGCGCGACCCACACTGCCCGCTCTGCGGCGAGCAGCCGACGGTGACGGAGCTGATCGACTACGACCAGTTCTGTGGGTTCCCGGCGCGGGAGCACACGCAGGAAGAGTCTGGGGCGGACGTGTTGATGGTGGTGTAGGAAGAGGAATGGGGAATGGTCAATTGTCAACGGTCAATGGTCAATGATCGGGCGATTGGCGGCGAGGGTTGGATGCGATTGCTGATGCGTGATTGCTGATTGTTGATTGCTGACGGCGCGGCTGGCGGTACGTCGGCGTTGACAATTGACCATTAACCGTTGACCGTTGACCATTTTTTGAGTTGCTGGGATGCACAGATGATTCGAACACTCGAACGAACCAGGAGCAATACGGGCACGATTCTCGCCCAGATCGGCAATACGCCGTTGCTGGACCTGAGCGGCTTTGCGCGGGCGCAGGGCGTTGTGCCGGCCGTGGGCGTCTTTGCCAAGGCGGAGTGGGCGAATCCGGGCGGTTCGGTCAAGGCGCGGGCGGCGCTGCGCATGGTGGAAGAGGCGGAGACCGACGGGCGTCTGACGCCTGACAAGATCATCGTCGACAGCAGCTCCGGCAACACGGGCATCGCCCTGGCACTCATCGGCGCGGTGAAGGGCTACCAGGTGCACCTGGTCATGCCGGCGAACGTGAGCGCCGAGCGCAAGGCGCTGGTCAAGGCCTACGGCGCGCGGCTCATCGAGTCCGACCCGCTGGAAGGCTCCGATGGCGCCATCCATGTCGTGCGCGAGCTGGTGGCGGCGGCGCCGGAACGCTATTTCTACACCAACCAATACAACAACCCGGCCAACTGGCAGGCGCACTACGCCGGCACCGGCCCCGAAATCTGGCGGCAGACGGCGGGCGGCGTGACGCACTTTGTGGCGGGCCTGGGCACGACGGGCACCTTCATGGGCACGGGGCGCTATCTCAAGGAGCGCAACGCCGATGTGGAACTGGTCGCCGTGCAGCCGGAGGATGAGCTGTCGGTCATCGAGGGACTGAAGCACCTGGAGACGGCCATCGTGCCGGGCATCTATGACGCGGGGCTGCCGGACCGCTTCCTGGGCGTGGCGGCCGAGGATGCCTGGGCAACGACGCGCAGCCTGGCGCGCCAGGCCGGGATCTTCGTCGGCATCAGCGCCGGCGCGGCCGTGCATGCCGCCATCGAGGTGGCGCACGAGTTGCGCGCCGGCACCGTCGTCACCGTCCTGCCCGACGACGGCAGCAAGTATGTGAGCCTGGGTCTCTTCGGGTAGGGAAGAAGAGAAGAGAGAAGAGGAGCCGCGAAGACGCAAAGGCGCAAAGGTTCACGAAGAGAAGATTGAATTCTTTGTGGGTCTTCGCTTCTTCGTGACTTCGTGGCAGGAGACTCGCAAAGGCGCAAAGATTCACGAAGAGAAGATTGGCTTCTTTGTGGGTCTTCGATTCTTCGTGACTTCGTGGCTGGAGATTCGCAAAGGTTCACGAAGGGAAGACCACTTGAGAACCTCTCTTTCTCTTCTCTTTGTGCCCCTTTGGTTCTTCGAGGCTTTGTGGCTGGATTGATAGGAGAATGACGATGAAGGTCGATCAGAATGCACTGAAGTTCAACCAGGCCAGCATCATTCTCTTGCTGGTACTGGCGTTTATTCTCAATGCGGCGTGGCTGGTGGCGTTTGTGGCCGCGGTCATGCTGGTGGGGACGCTATGGCCGGAGGCGGGGCTCTTCAAGCAGATTTATGCCAAGGGGCTCAAGCCGGCCGGGCTGCTCAAGCCGAACGTCGTCGATGACGACCCGCAGCCCCATCTCTTTGCCCAGGGGCTGGGCGGCATCTTCCTGGTGTTGAGCGCGGCGGCGCTGTGGCTGGGTGCGCCGGTCGTAGGCTGGGCACTGGCAGCGACAGTGATCGTGCTGGCGTCGCTCAACCTGTTCCTGGGCTTCTGCCTGGGCTGCTTCATCTACTACCAGTTGGGGCGGGTCGGGCTCAAGCCGGCGCTGCCCTCGTGGCAGCCGGCACGCGTGAAGAAGTAGAGAGGGTAGCCAGATGTTCGAACGTCTTGTGATCGTAGCGATTGGGGTGGCGGTTGCCGTGGCAGCCTATGCTGCGTGGCGACTCTGGCAGCGACGCCGGCTGCGTGCGTTGCAGGTGATCACGGCGCCGGTCCATTTGCCGGCAACGGTAACCGGCGGCAAGCCGGCTGTGCTCTATTTCACCACGGACGACTGCGCACAGTGTCGCTTACAGCAGGCGCCGATCCTGGCCCAACTCCAGGCCAGGGTCGACGTGGCCGTGCACAAGCTCGATGCCATCGAGCAGGAAGCGCTGGCGCAACTCTACGGCATCATGACGGTGCCCACGACCGTGGTGCTCGACACACAGTTGCGGCCGGTGGCGATCAATCATGGCGTGGCGCCGCTGCAAAAGCTGCAAGCGCAAATCGGCGCCACGGGTGGTCAACCGCCGGTGGCCTGACGAGCGTCGATCTCGCGCTTGATGCCCGCCAGGTAGTCGGCGTATTCGGCCGCAGAGAGGAATTGCTTGACCTCGTCGAGGAGGAACATCGTCCAGGCCAGGCGTTCCTCGGCCGTCGGGTACTGGCCGATGTGCTCTCCGCTCATTTGCAGCAGCGGGGTCAGTTCGGGGTCGTAGAGCGAGTCAGTCATGGGTAGCGCACCTTTCGGTTAGGGTGTGTTCTGGTCGTAGCCGGTGATCAGGTCGATCAGCACCGGATAGGAAACGTCGATCTTGGCCCCGACCGCATCGGTCGAGATGAAGTCGTGCGGTAGCCAGGGCAGGAGCGGGAAGCGGTAGTGGCCGACTGCGGCGCCCTGGCCGCGCCACTTCCCCATCAGGCTGTCGATGGCGCCCAGACTCACGGCAGGATCCCCCCAGTTATCGATAACCAGTTGTTCCTGCGAGGCCGGCGCCTGGTCTGCCGCCAGCGCACGGATAGCAAGCCCCAGCCGGAAAATCTCGCCCAGTGCGCGCAGCGAGAAGCCCGGATAGCCACTCTCCGCCTGAAAGTTCGCCTGGTTGATGGGATCCCACCACATATACACATCCGGCGACAGGCCAAGCAAGGAGCGCGTGAGCGCAGGCGTCAGGATATCCGGCACGAAGCGGAAGCCCAGCGCGGGCGACATGGGCACAGCCAGCCGCAAGTCGGCGCGGAGCTGGCCGCCCGCTGCGGCCACGTTGCCGCCCAGCGACAGCCCGGCCATGGTCACCTCGTCGCCCAGCCCGGCCGCGAGATCGAGCGACGGGTCCATGACGGCGAAGAGGTTCTCGGCGGTGAGGTCGGCCAGGTGGTTGCCCGTGCGGTCCAGGTAGCCGTGGAAGGGCAGCCGGGGGACGTAGACATTGTAGCCCTCGTCGAAGTAGAGTTGCGCCAACTCGTGGTACTGGAACGGGCAGGCGGTCAACCCGTGAAAGAGCACGATGGCGCGATCAGTCTTTTCGCCGTGGGTGAGCACGTAGGGCAGGCAAATGGGGTCGATGTCGCCACGCGCCTCTTCTTCCGCGAGCAGGGTGTCGAAGCGGGTCATGGCGTCCGCGTAGCTCTGGGCCGGGTTCGGCGCTGAAGCAAGGGCGGCTGGCTCGATCTCCGGCTGCGTCAGCGACCAAAGGTAGAGGGCCAGGTAGGCCGATAGAACGAGCGCGATAAATACTAGGACGATGCCGCCGATGATGCGCAGAATTTTCACGTTTCACCGCCTGCCAATGCAAAGAGGTTCATAGCCTGATTGTGCCAAATTTGGGCGGGGCCGCCAAAAAGAACAGGCCCGGTATGGGCAAATCCCATCGTTACCGGGCCTGGAACGCGCACTTTCGGGCGGCGCTCACGAAGCGCTAGAAAATCCCCAGCTCTTCCTTGGCCTCTTCGGACATCATGTCCGGATTCCAGAACGGCGACCAGGTCAGATGAATGTTGACCTCCTCCACATCGGGAAAGGCGGAATGGGTCTCGCGCTGGACGTTGGTGATGATCTCCGGGCCGGCGGGGCAGCCGGGGCTGGTCAGTGTCATCGTGATTTCGACCGTCTTCTCCGGCGTGATGTCCACGTCGTAGATCAGCCCGAGGTCAACAATGTTCATCATCAATTCGGGATCCTTGACCCGCGCCCGAATCACCTCGCGTACTTCTTCGTTGGTTGGCAATGACATGGTTCTGCTCCTTCGGTTCGTGGTACGGATCGGCCGCTACTCGGGCTGTTCGATCCAGACTTCGCCGTCCTTGACCTGCACGGCATAGGTGTTGGTCGCCTCAAAGGCTGGAAAACTCAGCGCGGCGCCGGTGCGGATGTCAAAGCGTGCGCCGTGACGTGGGCACTGCACCTGGCACTGGTTGACGATGGTGCCCTCGACCAGCGGCCCGCCATCGTGCGTGCACACATCTTCGATGGCGTAGAGTTCGCCGTCCAGGTTGAACAGCGCGACGCGCACTTGATTGACTTCTACCAGTTTGCTCGCGCCGGCGGGGATGTCGGCGAGAGCGGCTACTTTCACAAAATCGCTCATGATCGTGTCTTCGGGTCGTTGGTTGGTTGGTTCTTCATCCGATTGGGTGGCGTTGGGTGGTGCAAAAAACATGATGCTCCTCTACGTCACTCGGGCCATTCTTCCAGGCCATAGGCGCCGGCCTTGAGCACCTTGAGCGGCAGCAGCGCGCACTTGAGGCGCACCGGGCCGATCTCGATCCCCAGCATCTCCAGGATGAACTCTTTGTCGAGCGCCTTGAGATCGTCGAGCGGTTTGCCGATGATCTCTTCCATGAGCATGCTGGCCGTGGCCTGGCTGATGGCACAGCCGTGGCCGTCAAACGCGGCGTCGACCACGACGCCGTTCTCCACTTTCAACTCGACGGTGATTTCGTCGCCACAGAAAGGATTGTGGTCGTGGTATTGAATGTCGGGGTTGTCCAGATGCCCCTTGTGCCGCGGATGTTTGTAGTAGTCCAGGATTGCTTCCCGGTAGAGATCGTCGCTCAAGCTGATTCCTTTCAATGCCCAGATCGGTCAATCTGTCGATCAATTTCATTGAGAAACTCAGCGAAAAGAACTGCACGCCCTTCAGTCGTCGGGATGTGGGCAGAAGGATCACCGAACGGGTGGACATGCCATCCTCCGGTGTTATCTGCACCATAGACTCGCCGACCACTCCGGATCAGCGCGTAGCTGACAGTTCTCGTTTGCTGGTTATAGTACGCCTCGAGAAAACCTCCGACGAACAAGTCAATATGAATCTTGATTCGCCGCTTTGTCAATGACTCGATGACAGGACTGTCGCAGATCGGCGATTTGTAGGCATCGGAAAAGACCTGTCGCTGAAAATCGTCAACCGTCACCAGAGTGACTCCGCCATTGCGCGCAAGTCATCTTCGTCGGTGAGAAGCCCCTCCCATTCCCAGTAGTCTTTCTCGACCTCATAGGAATGTCGATCTGATATCTTCCCGGCATCCCATGCTGCACGAAAATCAGCGAAAGGCATTCCGTATTTCTCCTCAAAGGCTTCCTTTTCCGCTTCGATCGTGCGCAGGCGCAGTTGCAGCCAATCCTTCACAGCCAGCGTCACAGCGACTTCGAGTCTTGGCTCATGCGTGAGCGTGGTCAATATCGTTGCAACAGGTTTCGAGATGACATCACTAACCATGCGGTCTTTCCTTACAGTGCAAACACGTCCTGCGCTTGGTGCAGCGCATCCACGAGCACATCGACCTCTTCCGGCGTGTTGTAGAGGTAGAAGCTGGCGCGCGCGCTGGCGTGCACGCCGAGCCGGTCGTGCAGCGGCTGCGCGCAGTGATGGCCGGCGCGCACCGCCACGCCCGAGCGATCCAGGATCGCCGAGATGTCGTGCGGGTGGACGCCCTCCAGCGTGAAGGAGACCAGCCCGCCGCGCTCATCCGGGCCGGGACCGAGGATGTGCAGCTCTTCCACCTCCGCCAGCCGTTCGTAGGCGTAGCGCGTGATGGCGCGTTCGTGATCGTGCACCCACGCCATACCCGCCTGTTCCAGGTAGTCAATGGCCGCGCCCAGCCCGATGGCCTCGGCAATGGCCGGCGTGCCTGCCTCGAACTTGAAGGGCACGGTGTTCCACTTGCTGCCCGCCATGGTCACTTCGCGGATCATATCGCCGCCACCCATGAAGGGCGGCATGGGTTCGAGTACCTCACGCTTGCCGTAGAGAATGCCGAAGCCGGTCGGCCCGCACATCTTGTGGCTGCTGAAGGCGTAGAAATCAGCGTCGAGCGCCTGCACGTCCACCGGCATGTGCGGCACGCTCTGCGCGCCGTCGACGAGCACCTTGGCGCCCACCGCCCGCGCTGCTGCCACCAACTCGCGCACGGGGTTGATCGTGCCGACGACGTTGCTGGCATGGACAAAGCTGAAGAGCTTCGTGCGCTCGGTGAGCAACTCGGGCAGGCGCTCCAGATCGAGCGTGCCATGGTCAGTCACGGGCACGTAGCGCAGCGTGAATCCAAGCTGCTCCTGCACGATCTGCCAGGGCACGATGTTGGCGTGGTGCTCCATCTCGGTGATGAGCACTTCGTCGCCCGGGCCCAGGTTGGCGCGGCCCCAGCTATAGGCAACCAGGTTGATGCTCGCCGTGGTGCCGCTGGTGTAGACGATGTTGCGTGCGCTGGGTGCGTTGATAAAGCGGGCCACCTTCTCGCGCGTTGCTTCGAACGCAGCCGTCGCCTCTTCGCTCAGCGTATGGACGCCGCGGTGCACATTGGCGTTATAGCGGCGATAGTAGTCGTCCATCGCCCGGATCACGCCCCCCGGCTTCTGGCTGCTAGCCGCGTTGTCCAGGTAGATCAACGGGCTGCCGTTGGGCAGCACGCGTTGCAGGATCGGGAAGTCCTGGCGGATGGTCGTCGTACGGTCGAGCGTTGCTGGTTGCATATGGTATCCGTCTGAAGTGAGGGGATGTGCGAATGAAAAGATGAGGGGATGAGAAGATGAGGGAATGATAGAAAACGTCATCCTGTCACCTTGTCATCCTGTCACCTTGTCATCGTGTCACCCTGTCATCCACTCATCCAATCACGGTCATTTCTCAATCGGCAATTGTACGCCGTTTCCCCACTCCGTCCAAGAACCGTCGTAGTTACGCACATTGGGATAACCCAGCAGCCGTGTCAGCACAAACCACGAATGGCTGCTCCGCTCGCCGATGCGGCAATAGGCGACGACGGTATCGGACGGCTTGAGCCCCTGCTCTTCCTCGTAGATAGCGCGCAGTTCGGCAGCGCTCTTGAAGGTGCCGTCTGGGTTGGCGGCACGCGCCCACGGCACGCTCTTGGCGCCGGGGATGTGACCGCCGCGCAGCGCGCCTTCCTGCGGATAGTCGGCCATGTGCAGCAGCTCGCCCTTGTACTCGCCGGGGCTGCGCACGTCGACCAGCGGCAGGCCGGCCTCCACGTGTTTGAGCACATCGTTGCGGAAGGCACGGACCGGCGCATCGTTGCGTTCTTGTGCCACGTAGCTCGTCGCCGGGTAGGACGGAGTCTCACGCGTCAGTTCGCGGCCCTCGGCCACCCACTTCATGCGCCCGCCGTCCATGATCTTGGCGTTGGTGTGGCCGAAGAGTTGGAAGACCCAGTAGGCGTAGGTGGCCCACCAATTGTTCTTGTCGCCGTAGAAGACGACGGTGGTGTCGTTGGCGATGCCCAGCCGGGACATGAGCGCCTCGAACTGTGGCTTGGAAATATAGTCGCGCACCACGGGATCGTTGAGATCCACATGCCAGTCCACCTTGACGGCGCCGGGGATGTGGCCCACTTCGTAGAGCAGGATATCCTCGTTGCTCTCCACCAGCCGGATCGACGGGTCGCTGCCGTGCGCAGCAACCCACTCCGTGCTGACGAGCGCGTCGGGATTGGCGTAACCCTTGTCGGAAATGTTCATGGTTCCTCCTCTGCCTTTTGTATTGCCGGAGAGACAGAATAGGAGATTGGAGGCAGCAGGGGAACGCCCGGCCAATCTCGCAATCTCCTACCCTCTAGATATTCGTTCGTGTCGCCCGATCGACGGATGTCGATCAGCCGCCGATCTTGCGCTCGATGACCCGTTCCAGCTTGTGGACGACGCTCTCCACCGGCACGCGGTCGAGCACGGCCTGGAAGAAGCCCTGCACGATCATGCGCTCAGCCTGGGCGCGTGACAGCCCGCGTGCCATGAGGTAGAAGACATATTCTTCCTCGACCTGGGCGGCGGTTGCCGCGTGCGTGCAGCGCACGTCGTCGGCCTGAATCTCCAGCCCCGGGATGCTGTCGGCGCGTGCGGTCGCGTCGAGGATGAGATTGCCGTTGCGCTGGTAGGCATCCGTCTTCTGCGCGCCAGGGAAAACCTGGATGACGCCCATGTAGACGCTGCGGCTCTTGTCCTTGAGCGCGCCATTGAAGAGCAGGTCGCTGAAACAGTGCGGCGCGCGGTGAATCTGGAGCGTCTGATGGTCGATGTGCTGGTGGCCGATGGGGAAATAGATGCCCAGCAGCTCGGCATGGCCGCCCGTGCCCTGCAAGTCCACATCCAGGAAGGCCTTGGTGAGGCGGCTGCCCCAGCTCACCTGGATCCAGCGCAGGTCGGCATCGCGGCCCAGCACGGCGCGGCCCGTCAGGAAGTTCCACGCACTGTGGTCGAAGTCCTGCAGGTTCATGTAGCGCACGACCGAGCTGTTGCCGATGACCAGCTCGACGACGCTGGCCTGCATGCCATCCTTGGCGCCCAGCAGATCGTCGACGACGGTGACCTCGGCGCCCTCTTCAGTGACGACCAACGTGTGATGGTAGCCGCCGACGCCGTCGCTCACCTGGTTCAGGATGACCTGGAGCGGCAGCGTGACGCGCGCCTTGGCCGGCACGTAGACGAAAGTGCCCGTGTCCCACAGCGCGGCGTGCAGCGCCGTGAACTTGTTCAGCCCGGGCTTGACGGCCTTGGTCATGAAGTACTTCTGCACCAGGTCGGGATGCTCGCGCACGGCGCTCTGCAAGTCGGCAAAGATGACGCCGCACTCGCTCAGCTTGGCGTGAAAGACGCTATAGCGCAGGCTGCTGTCCTCAAAGACCATGCTGGCTGCGCTGTCCATCTCGTTGATCTCTTCCTGGAGCAGCCGCGAGAGTTCCGCCTTCTCCACCGTGCCGGATGAGACGGCCAGCGGCTTGAAGTTCGCAATGTCGAAGCCGGTCAGCCGCGTGCGCCGCCACGCCTCGTCGTTTGCTGACGGCCACGGCATGGTTTCAAATTGGCGCCACGCATCGAGGCGAAACTCCAGCATCCACGCCGGCTCGTTGCGGGCGGCCGAGTGGGCACGGACGGTATCTTCGCTAAAGCCCTGGACGGATTGCATGATGGCTTCCGGTTCTTTTACTAATACGCTC
Organism: Caldilineaceae bacterium; assembly: GCA_020634815.1. Taxonomy (GTDB): domain Bacteria; phylum Chloroflexota; class Anaerolineae; order Caldilineales; family Caldilineaceae; genus Caldilinea. The sequence continues at coordinate 360,264 of JACKBA010000002.1, forward strand.
ATGTCAATAACTCCTATCGTATGTGACAGGTCGGTAGGTTGACAAAACGAGAGAATGATCAGGTGACAAGATGACAAAATGATGGGATGACTAGATGACTCTTGCGGCAAGAATTTGCGTTGCGCTTCATCCGGTCATCTTCTCATCCTGTCATTCTCTTCACCCTTTCACTCCCTCATCTTCTCAACCATCAGCCAATCGAGCCTTCCATCTGGAGCTGAATCAAGCGATTCATCTCCACGGCATATTCCATGGGCAGTTCCTTGACCAGCGGCTCAATAAAGCCGCCAACGATCATGGCCGCCGCTTCATCCTCGCCGATACCGCGGCTCATGAGGTAGAAGAGTTGCTCCTCGCCGATCTTGCTGACCGACGCCTCATGGCCGACGCTCACCTGCTCTTCCTCAATCTCAATGTAGGGATAGGTGTCGGAGCGGCTGGCCTCGTCAAGCAGGAGCGCATCGCAGACGACGTTGCTCTTGCTGTGGTGCGCGCCCTTGCCGACCTTGAGCAGCCCGCGGTAGGAGGCACGTCCGCCATCCTTGGAGATGGACTTCGAGACGATCTTGGAGCTTGTGTAGGGCGCGCCGTGCACAACCTTGCCGCCTGCGTCCTGATGCTGGCCGTGACCGGCAAAGGCGATGGACAGAATCTCGCCGTGCGCCTTGGGGCCCATCATGTAGACGGCCGGGTACTTCATCGTGACCTTGGAGCCGAGGTTGCCGTCGATCCACTCCATGGTGGCGCCTTCGTAGGCAACGGCGCGCTTGGTCACGAGGTTGTAGACGTCGGTGCTCCAGTTCTGGATCGTCGTGTAGCGGCAGCGCCCACCCTTCTTGACGATGATCTCGACGACAGCGCTGTGCAGGCTGTTGCTCGAGTAGATCGGCGCGGTGCAGCCTTCGACGTAGTGTGCGCTGGCGCCTTCCTCGATGATGATGAGCGTGCGCTCGAACTGGCCCATGTTTTCGGCGTTGATGCGGAAGTAGGCCTGCAGCGGAATGTCGACATGCACGCCCTTCGGCACATAGACGAACGAGCCACCGCTCCACACCGCGCTGTTGAGCGCGGCGAACTTGTTGTCGGCCGCCGGAATGATGGTGGCGAAGTACTCGCGCACGATGTCCTCGTGCTCGCGCAGGCCGCTGTCCATATCCAGGAAGACCACACCCTGGCGCTCCCACTCCTCGCGCAGGCTGTGGTAGATCACTTCCGAGTCGTACTGTGCGCCGACGCCGGCCAGGAACTTGCGCTCGGCCTCGGGAATACCCAGACGGTCGAAGGTACGCTTGATGTTTTCCGGCACTTCGTCCCAGCTCTTACCGCTGCCCGCGCTTGGCTTGAGGTAATAGTAGATTTCGTCGAAGTTGATTCCGCTGAGATCGGCACCCCAGTTCGGCATGGGCTTGGACAGGAAGATGTCGAGTGCCTGATGGCGGAACTCGCGCATCCACTGCGGCTCATTCTTCTGGTCGGAAATCTGATCGATGACCGCGTGATCCAGACCACGTTCGGTCTTGAAAATCGGGCTGACTTCGTCGTGAAACCCGTACTCGTATTCTTCTTTGACGCCCTTCAGGGCTTCCAGATCAGCATGCGTTGCCATTGGATTCTCCTTTGCTTACGCGGCCACGGCTTCGCCGAACTCGCGCTCGACCCAACCGTAACCCTTCTCTTCGAGCATATGGGCGACTTCGGGGCCGCCGGTCATGACGACGCGGCCGCCGTAGAAAATGCTGACGTAGTTCGGCTTGACGTAGTTCAGAATGCGCTGGTAGTGCGTAATCAACAGAAAGCCGCGATCCGGGGTCGCCAGCTTGTTGATGCCATCCGACACGACGCGCAGCGCGTCGATGTCCAGGCCGGAGTCCGACTCATCAAGGATGCCGAACTTGGGCTCGAGCATGGCCATCTGCAAGACCTCGGTGCGCTTCTTCTCACCGCCCGAGAAGCCGTCGTTTAGGTAGCGGCGGGCAAAGCTCGGGTCGACGTTGAACTCTTTCATCTTGTCGGTAAGCTCGCGGCGGAACTCGCGCATGGGCATGAGATTGCTGCCGATGACGCCGCTGCGCCCTTCCGCCTCGACCGGCCGGGTCGTGTAGCCGCGCACGTTGCTTACCGCGGTACGCAGGAAGTTCGCCACGCTCACACCGGGCACGGCCACCGGGTACTGGAAAGCCAGGAAGACGCCGGCCTTGGTGCGCTCGTCCGGCTCCATCTCCAGGATGCTCTCGCCGTCGATCAAAATATCGCCGTCGGTAATCTCATAGTGCGGGTGGCCGGCAATGACATAGGCCAGGGTCGACTTGCCCGAGCCGTTAGGCCCCATCAGCGCATGGATCTCACCGCTGCGCAGGGTCAGGTTGACGCCCTTCAGAATCTCGCGGTCCTCGACCGTCGCGTGAAGGTTGCGAATTTCCAGAACACTCATTGCTGTTACTCCTCTTTGCGAAAGCTTGGCAATCTACTTGCCGAATTCAACTCTTTTGACAATAGCTCGTACTACCGTAAAGGCAATCCACTGTCCAAACAGCGTTCCTTCATCCAATTCCAGTGGCGCCCTGTACAAAACCCGTTCAATCATGGGCGGCGTGCCCGTTACCAGTCGCCGCGCTGCCGTTGCGTGCAGCCGCCACAACCGTGAAGGTGCAGCCGGCGTGTCCCTCCAGCATGCACTGGCTCAGGCTGACATCGGTGCCAAGCACCTTCTCGAGCATGCTGCGGTCCATCTCGCAGATTTCACGGTGCTCCTGCGCCAGTTCGTGAAAGGGGCAATTGTAGGTGCGCAGAACGATTTCCTCATTGGCGGTTAGAGCGTCGGCCAACACGCCGTTACCGTTGAGCGCCTGGGCCAACTCACCGACCCGGTCCTGCAACAACGTCGAGCGCACGGAGGAAGCATATTTGCCCGCCAGTCGCGTGCCGACGCGGTCGAGCAATTCGGTCGCGCGCGACTCGCCTTCGAGGTGGAAAACCTCCTCCAGCAGCGTCAGCGCCAGATCATCACAGTGACAGGCAAACAACTCCTGCACTTTGGCCGTTGTAAAATAGGCATGGTGGGGGCGCCCAACGCCGGAGTGAACCGGCCGGCGCTCGATATAGCCCTCCGCCTGCAAGGTGGTCAAGTGCTGGCGTACGGCCGTCGTCGTCACGCCCAGCAATTCCTCGATCTCCTTGATCGTGGCCGAGCCCTTGCGCTGCAAGAACTCCACAATCTGCCAGAGCGGCGATTCACGTCGGTTGAAAGTGCTCAGTGTCATCGAACCTATCGTCCTACCGTCAGCGCCTGCGACGACTCGCAGGTCGTTGTTGTGTGAATTGGACAATAGCATGACAAAACAATTTTGTCAAATGAAAGTGTTTTAATTGCAAAAAAGACCGGCGCCATCAATGACGGCGCCGGCAGAGTCCATTCTGGCACGCAGGGGCGAATTTCAATCGGCAGCCGCGGAAGGTGCTGGAGCCGATACGGGGGCCGATGACGGCAGCGGCTCTGGCAGGGCAGGTTCCGGACGGCGGCCCGATGGCAAGGCAAAGCCAATCAACCCGGCAATGAGCGGGAAGACGGCCACGACGGAAAGCACCGGCAGCAGGCCAAAGTGCGTGGCCGCAATGGCCTCGAGCCAGGCCATGAACGACCCGCTGGCAAAAATGAAGCCGAGCACCAGCCCGCCGGCCAGCCCGCGCCGATTAGGCGCCAGTTCCTGCGTCATGACGAGCAGCAGGCTGTGCGGCATGCTCAACAACATGCCGGCTAGAATGGCAACGGCAAAATAGGCGACGCCAGTCACGTGGAGCATGGCGTAGGCGAAGGGAACGCTCGCAATCGAGGCGACAATCATGATGGTACGGCGATTGAAGCGATCGCCCAGATAGCCGCCGGTCAGCGTACCTAGCGCGCCGGCAAAGTTGAAGAGCCCGAGCATGAGCCCGAATTGCGCCGCCGAGAACCCGATCGACTCATAGTACTTGGGCAACAAGGTCGCGTAGCCTTGGGCAGTGCCTGAGCGGAAGAGGATGAAGAGCACGAAGGCCGTGATGACGATAGCGGCCGCCGTGTGCGCACGGTTGCCCCGTTTGGCCTGATCGTCGACGCGCGGGATCTTTGGCGCAACGGGCAAGGCGTCATTCATGTACATGAACATGAGCACGACGGCCGGAATGGCAATCAGCGCCATATAGGGCATGGCGCCCAGCCCGCGGCTGCCGATGACAAAGCCGGCCAGGATCGGGCCGAGCGCCAGGCCGGTCTGCCCGCCCAGGAAGAAGTACGATGTCGCCGTCGCCGCCTTCTTGCCGCCGGACGCCGACGCGTTGACCATGCCGGCGGCGTGGAAGGCGCCGCTGCCCAGCCCGCCGATCATGAGTGCCGTGATGAAGAGCGGGTAGGTGGGCATGAATGCCGCCGCCGCGTAGAAGATTGCGGTCCACAGCACACCGACCGCGCCGATCCAGCGCCCGTTCAGCTTGTCGGTCAGGCCACCAAACAGGGGCTGGCTCATGGCGGCGAACATCTGGTACATCATGGCCCCAAAGCCGATCTGCGCGATGGTCAGGTTGAACTGCGCGGCGGCCAGCGTGAGGATGATCGCCACGGACGAGTTCAGGATATCGATCGAAAAATGGCCGTACGATGCGGCCATCAGGCGCTTTTTGTTCATACTTGCTACCCCAATCCCTGCACAAAGCAATAAGCCCCATCATATCACAGAGAGCCGGCTCTGACACCGTATGCGGTCATTCGATTTCTATCTTTTGGCGATCGGCGCCATCGACTGGCAACACATTCATTGCGGATCCGGCCTCAAAATCAGCTACTCAATTCGCCGTAGCGACGTTCGTACACATGGGATCATCCGCCAGTCCATTCGTAAGCAAAAACTGCGATCCTTCGCGACAATTGACCGATTGTTGTCCTGGAAAAAGACTAGACATTTGTGCCCGCACGTCGCAGCATTGTGCCGATGCGCCCGATCCGGAACGCACAGCACAGATGCCGTCAATTGCCGATTGAACTGCCGGCCGAAACGAACTAAGCTATTTCTCAGAGCGGATACCGAACGGCTTCATCAATTCTTCTTTCGCCGCCGGCTCCGACCTATACAGCAGTACACTGACATAGAAGGACTATCGCCGGCAACTCACACCTCACTTTCACTATCTGTAGCGGCTACTCTGTTCTGCCAGCAGAGCAAAGTCACACCTTCATTTGTTTTGGGTCGTCTGCTCATGGACGCCCCATAGTCTGTTTGCTCATCTGTTCTTATTGCACTTATCCGGAGGATTCATATGTCTCCAGCGAACAAGGTCTTCGCTTCGGCAGGCTTCGTCGTGGTTGCCTGTCTCTTCTTTGGCGCGCTGCTTGCCCTCGGGCCGGTAGCGCCTGTCTACGCACAAGAAACAACGCCGAACGTGGCGGTCATCACGAGCACGGTAGATCTGGCAACCACCACCACGTCGATTACCGTGCCCGTGACGCTGACCGTTGATGCCGAAAACATCTCAGCGCTGACGTTCCAGTTGGACTACGACCAGACCTGCATACACATCGACGACGCCTCGTCCGATGTGAGCGGGTTGCCCAGTGGCAACGGCTTCGCCAACAGCGTCATCGACGACCCCGCAAATGGCCTCCTCGACATCTCGATCTGGGATACCGAAGAAACACAAACCGCTCTGACAAGCGGTTACGTTGCAGTCATCGAGTTCACGCTCGAAGCGTTGTGTCGCACCAACAACGCCGACACAGACATCGTTTTCAGTTTCTCATCCGATCCTGCCGTGACGTTCGGCGCCACGAACGGCTCATCCGTATCCGGCGCGTCCTATTCCGGCACCTACACGCTGGACATCAACCAGTTACCATCCAGCGTTGGATTCACTCAGAACGATTCCAACGCCACGGAGAATGTCAGCGGCTCGCGCTCGGTGGGCACACTCAGCGCCACGGATCTGGACGGATCGGATTCACACACCTTCGCCCTGGCCACGACCTGCACCGCACCATGGGATAACCAGGGATTCGGCGTATCGTCCAACACTCTGATCACCGACCGCACGTTCAACTATGAAGGAACCGGCACCTACACCGTTTGCGTCCAGGCGAACGACGGTCAAGGCGGCATCTTTGCTGAAACGGTGACCGTCACAGTCATAGACGCCAACGACACGCCGACCGCCATTGAACTCTCGGCCAACTCGATTGTCGAGGGGTCGGCCATCAGCACAACGATCGGCACTTTCACGTCCACTGACGAGGATGCCGGCGAAACCTTCACCTACTCATTGGTCTCGGGCACCGGCTCGACCGACAACGACTCGTTTGACATTGTCGACGGCGCCCTTGTGGTCAGCGACACTCTCGACTACGACAGCCAGGCGCTCTACAAGATTCGCGTGCGCACCACCGATAGTGAAAGCGCCACCTACGACCAGCAATTCACCGTCATCGTGCTTGGCAAGTCAGTTCTATCACTGAAGGGTGAGCCTGACGTCCCGTATGTCGTCTCCGGCAGTAGCATCAACGTGCCGATCAACTTTGCAGCCATGGGCAACGATGTGGTAACGGCCACGTTTGATATCGACTACAACGACACATGTCTGGTCTATGCTGGCGCCGGCGGCCTCACCGGCCTCCAGAGCGGCTTCTCCAGCGTAACCACCGACAACAGCGACGACGGCACGGTCACGGTGGACATCGCCAGCAGCACGACGGTGCTCAAGGAAGGGGTGTTGGGCTATCTCACGTTCACCGGCGATGCGGCCTGCGATCCCGGCCAATGGACAGACATCACCTTCTCCGGTACACCCTCGTTGAAAGCTGCCGGTGGCTCCACGTTCAACTACGCCACCTCGAATGGCAAGATCGTCGTAGTGGCGAACGATACACGGGGCGACTGCAACAGCGATGGATCACGCAATGCCGGTGACTTCTCGGCTACAGCCCGTGAAATCTGGGACAGCGAGTCAACCGACAGCACTTCCCAGGATCTTGCGCCAGACTCATGGTTGTGGACACCCAGTGGTAGCTATGCCGGAAGCGCACAGGGCTGCGATTCGAACAACGATCGCAAGTTGGCTGTGGCAGACCTGGTCTGTACGGCGCGCCTCTTCTTTGGCGCAACTTGCACCGTCGGCGTGGCGGCCGCGGCCAGTGAGCCCGCCGTTGTCGCCGCTCCAGCGGCTGTGCTCGCAAGCGCGGAAACCGCGGTTGAAGCCCCGGTTTATCTCCAGACAAACGGTAGCAATGTGGGCGCGGCAGCGTTCACCGTGAATTTCGACCCGGCGCAACTTCGACTGGACCCGACCGATGGCGACCAGGATGGCATCCCGGATGCTGTGATCCTGAATGCTCCGGCCGGAATGCTCAGGATGGTCATGTACGATGCTGCACCTGGCCAAATCCATATCATGCTATCCGGCGTCGTCATGCCGATGCCGACACTGGCCGACGGCAAACTTGCCAGCATCACGCTGACTGGCAGCGCCCAGGCCACAGGCGTACTCACCCAGGTGACGTTGACTGACGTCTCACTTGGTGATGCTGACGGCAACGAAGTGCCGGCCGAAGTACAGGTATTGGCGCCGGATGGCATCCAGCCTGGCCTATTCCTCCCGATGGTCACGCTCTAGACCTTGGCATCGATCGGTGAGTGCCGGTCGATACGCACCTAAACAAGGGGTAGGCGGAAGCAATACCGTCTACCCCTTGTTGCCATTTTCTGGTTGCCATGAGTGACAATGCCCAGACCACCGTATTCTCGATTCACAGGTTACTGACCTTTGCCGCGCTGGCAACGGCGATCATTGTGCTTGCACAACTCAATCGCCTGACGTCATCTGGCACAGCAAGCCCCTCGGCCGTTGCCAATCTCGAAATCCCGGTGCACGTCGGTGTCGACAGCCAAGGGGTTGCAGCCATACCGGTTCGTTTCGCCGCCGACGGCTTGCGCATCAGCGCCGCGCTGTTTTCCATCGACTATGACGAGCAGTGCCTGCTTTTCGACCCGGTTGACGCAAACCGCGATGGATTTCCGGACAATGTCTTGTTCAACCTTCCCAGCCAGTTCATCGTATCGGCATCCTTCAACGCGCTAGATACAGATGGTGAACTGCACATCATGATGGTTGACTATTCCCCGCCATATGCGTCTTTACCCGAGCAGACGTTGCTAACCGTTCGTCTTGCCGCGCGCTGTACGCCTGCGAAAGGCGAAACAATTACGGCGCGAGTCGGATTTGGCAGCGCGCCCCGGCCGAGTCTGAGCACATCCACCGGCAGCGCGGCCAACTGCACCTTCACAGACGGATCTGTGCTGTTCGGCGCAGATCTGCCACTTCCCACCCTGGCGCCAACTGCAACGGCCACGCCGGCACCTACTGTAGCGCCGTCGGCGACACCAACTATAGCGCCAACCGCCACCCCTGACCCCGGCACGATCCCGCCGACGCCCGGCACAATCCCGCCTACACCCAGTGCTAGTGACCCGGATGTGGACGGCATTCTGAGCGGGGAAGAAGGAACTGCCGACTGGGATGGTGACGGCATTCCCAACTACCTCGATGCCGACGACGACAACGACGGCATTCCGACCCTGCTCGAGGGCCGCGGCGATGTCGATGGCGGAGGCGTGCCCAACTTCCTCGATCTCGACTCCAATGGCAACGGTATCCCCGACCACACGGAGGCGGGCGACGACCCATTGCATCCCGTCGATCGCGATGGCAATGGCGTGTACGATTTTCTGGACGTACCGGAGCAACTCTACCTTCCGTTGGTCACCCGCCAATGAAACTTACGCGTCACTGACGAAACTGCCTCGTTTTTACGAACAGGGTAAGATGCCTAAAGAACGACCCGGCCCCAAACGCTATGTCCCGAATTACTCAGGACATCTGTCATGTCCCTGAGAAACGGTGCTCTGCTACATTTGATGTACGTGGTGAAATCGACCCGATGGCATGAGCCCCTGAAGCTGCAGGCTTGACCGCATCCTAATTCGCTCCGCCAATCGACCCCCGATCCCACCATTAGGACAACCTGGCAAGGACGCTTGCCGGACGTCCGCCGCTGAACCAATCCCATACCATTTTCTACTGTGAGGAAATCCCTATGTCTGACAGTTTCGCGCGCCCCCGTCACCCCTTTCTGCTGATTGCAACTGCGATCGGCATCCTACTTGTGTCTCTTGCATTCTTTGGCAGCGCCAGCGCCGCCGCCACGCTGATCGTCGACCCAAGCAACTGCGCCAGCGGCAGCGGCAACTACTGCTCCATTCAAGACGCCATTGACGCAGCCGCAGTCGGCGACACGATTCATGTATATCCTGGCTCGTACAGTGAAACGGCGACAAATCGTGCAACAATTCAGGCGGCCGGTTATCAGTTCGGCCTTTTCATCGACAAAGACAATCTCACCATTCAAGGCGTGAAAGCAGATGGCAGTGCAGTAGCCAGTTATGCTGAAGCGGCTGCGACTGTGACCACCAACGCCACGAATAGCTTTGGCTACAGTGGCATTTTTGTACAGTCTAGCAATGTAACCATTGCAGGGCTGCGGATTGGCGCCAATACACCGACCAACAACAAGACCATCGAGGTGATCGGCGACAACTTCACCGTGCGCAATTGCGATTTTGATGTCGCGCTTGATGTAGATGGCTACGGTGGTTCGGTTTATCTCAATGACTGGCGCTATGACACAGTGACAGCGCAATCCTATGTGAAGCAGTACGCGATTGAGAACAACCGCTTTCAGCATGACATGAATATCACGATTGCCAGTGGCGTTGGCATGACCGGCGATGTTTCCACCCGACGCATCACTGGCAACACCTTTGAGTTTGATCCGGCTCACACGGCAACTGCAATCAGCTTCAGCGGCGCTGGCGGTGTGCCCTGGTACGTCTATCCTGTCGGCGGCGCCGTGATTGAAAACAACAGCTTTCAAGGCGGCACGCAGTACATCCGTGCGCGCGGCGACTACAAGGAAGCCGAGTTTGACTGGGCGCACTTCTGGCAGGCAAACACCTTCGATAAAGCGGTTGTCGCGTTGGTTGACTACCCGAGTTCGCCTTTCAGCGTCCGTACCTATTCATACACCACATCCGGCTACACATTCACCAATGTTCGCCGGATCGGTGCTGCCATCCAAGGCGCGATAGATAACGCTCAGCCCGGCGACACAATCAAAGTCGCGGCAGGCACGTACGTTGAGCAGCCGCTGATCACCAAGAACCTGACGCTGATCGGCGCAGGCAGCGGCACTGTGATCAAGGCGCCGGCGACGTTGGTCAGCCGGTTCACGACGACAGACTCATGGGGTAATGTCTTCGCTCAATACCCGGTGCTGACCGTCAGTGGGGCCAATGCCACCGTGCGCGGCCTGGTCATCGACGGTGACGGACGCGGCAACAGTGCGTACAAATTCAATGGCATCGCCTATTACAACGCCGGCGGCGCCATCATCAGCACCGAGATAAAAGGCGTGCGCAATAATCCGTTCGATGGCGCACAGAGTGGCGTGGCTATCTATGCCTATCTGGTAGATGGCAGCACGCGCAACCTCGCCATCCGCAACAACTATATCCACGATTTCCAGAAGAACGGCATGGCGGTCAATTCAGGTGGATCGTCAGTCCTGACCACCCAGATCGTCGGCAACCACGTCGTTGGTGGCGGACCAACTGGTGTAACTGCCCAGAACGGCATCCAGGTTTACCGCGCCTCCGGCACGCTGGATGGCTACATCGACAGCAACACGGTCTCTGGCATTGCCTACACCGGCGCAAGCTGGGTTGCAAGCACAATCCTGAATTTCTACGCCGATGTTGACGTAACCAATAATGTGCTATTGGGCGGGCATGTTGGCGTCTACAACATTGATGCCCAAGGCGCAATCGCCAATAATAAAGTTGAGGTGATCAAAGCAGGCGGTTATGGCTGGGGCATCATCGCCAGCGACCCGCCGCAAGCCGTGCCTTCGCCGTATGAGGTGCCAATGGCGGAAGCGGCAGCCGGCGCTGCCAGTACCGACAATTTGGTCACTACAGCCTCTGCTACAGAACTGGCAGTCAATGTCTCCGGCAACATCGTGACGTTTGCCGACCCCGACAACTCTTCGACGTTCGGCATTGAAGCCGACGCCGGCTATGGTCAGCGCAATCTTCGCATCACGGCCAATCGCAACGCAGTTTCCGGCTTTGAAGTCGGGCTGGAATTCTATCAGTGCGGCAGTTCATGCACTTCGGCCGTCTTTACGGGCGTCACGGCCAACTACAACAATGTTGCCGGCAACACCATCGGGATGCGCTCGAACGCCAGCTACCTCACCGCCGATGGCACGAACAACTGGTGGGGTGCTCCCAGTGGCCCGTCCGGTGCAGGGTCAGGCAGCGGGGCACAAGTCACGCAGTACATCAACTTCACCCCGTGGCTGGGCGCTGCGCCGAACGTCGCCGTCCTCTCCGTCCCCGCCACACCCATCCTCCTGCAGCGCACCGACCCCAAGGTCATCAACGTGCCGATCATCCTGGCGCCAGAGGCCGGCGACCAGATCGCCTCGGTCGCCTTCTCGGTGGACTACGACCAGAGTTGTCTGAGCACGAGCGCAGCCAAGGTGACCGGTCTGCCTGCCGGTTTCCAGACCGGCGTCGCCTTCGATGCCGCCGATACCGACGGCGAAATCGACGTTGCAATCTGGAGCGAGGTGTCAAACCCGCTGGTCTTGAGTGCAGGCACGCTGCTCTCGATCGAATTCGCCGTGACAGACAGTCCAGCCTGTTGGGGCACCGACCACACCGTCGATGTGCTCTTCTCGAACCAGCCGGCGCCCTCTTTCGGTGACCCGGGCGGGCAGACGCTCTTCCGCACCGCCGTCGGCGCCAGCATCCCGCTGGACTTCAACTCATTCCCAACGGACTTCGCTCTCTCCGCTACAAGCGTGGCCGAGAACGTGCCGGCAGATACTGTCGTGGGGACGTTCAGCAACAATGATCCCGATGTCGACACCTTTGTCTACACGCTGGTGAGCGGTGCCGGCGCCGATGACAACGCTTCCTTCACCATCGTTGCCAACCAACTGAAGATCAATGCATCGCCTGACTTCGAGGCGAAGTCCTCGTACAGCATCCTGGTGCAGCTCAACGACGGCAAGGGCGGCGTGGTCACCAAGCAGTTCACGATCACGATCACCAACGTCAACGATACGCCGACTGACATCACGCTCTCGAACGACAAGGTCTTTGAGGCGGCGCCGGCCAACACCGTGATCGGCACATTCTCTACCGTCGACCAGGACAGCGGCGACACCTTCACCTACGCGCTGGTCAGTGGTACGGGCGACACCGACAACGGCGCCTTCACCATTACCGGCAGTCAGTTGTCGATCAATGCCTCGCCCGACTTCGCCACGCAGTCCAGCTACTCGATCCGCGTGCGCAGCACCGATGCCGGCGGTCTCTCCTTCGAGAAGGAATTCACCATCCATGTCATCGACCGCTCCGAGCTGAGCCTGCCCGTCGAGACCGAAATGGTGTGGGTGGCCTACAGCGGCAATCTGCAAGTGCCGGTGCACTTTGCGGCCCAGGGCAACGCCGTGCGCAGCGCCAGCTTCTCCATCGACTACGCCGAAGCCTGCCTGACCTTCACCGGGCTGAGCGGCTTCCAGAGCGGCTGGAGTGGTTCGGCCGGAACGCCGACCACCAGCGGCATTGTCGGTATTGCTCTCAACGGCTCGACTGACCTGGCGAGCGGCACGGCGGTGGTGCTCAACTTCAGCGCAAACGACGCCTGCACCTCGGGCACGGTCTCGCCCATCACATTGACTGGCGCCACCAGCCTAGCAGACGTCAGCAATATTCCACTACCGGCGCTGACACTCGACGGCGCTGTGCACATCGTGGCCAATGACGCACGCGGCGACTGCAATAGCGACGACATCGTCAACGCCGCCGACTTCGTGGCCGAGGTACTCGAATCCTTCGACACGAATTCAGTCCCGGCTTCGTTCCCTGACAACCATTGGCTCTATGTCCACACGGGAACCTTCAACGGTAGCGCCATTGGCTGTGACGCCAATGCCTCCACACAGGTCGACGTGGCCGACATTCTCTGCACGGTGCTCGTCGTCTTTGGCGACAACTCGTGCACGCTGCCGGCGGTGACGACCGCCGCCGGTCAGCCGGCCGTCCTGTCGCTGCCGGCCGCGCAGGCCGCGCCTGCCGGCGCGACGGTGGAAATCCCTGTGAGTCTGCGGCGCAATGACGCTGCGGTCGCCGGCGCTGCCTTCCGCATCGGCATCGACCCGCGAGCAGCGCTTCTCGACACGGCCGACGCCGACAACGACGGTATCCCCGACGGCATCCGCTTCAACGTGCCGGCGGATCTGATGCGCTCGGTGCAGGTGAGCGAAGACGGCGCCACGATCGACATCGCCATCGCCGATCTGAGCCTCCCGCTCTTCGAACTGCCCGACGACGTACTCGTCACGGTCGACCTGCAGGTGACGGCAGCGGGGGCTGGCCAGCCCGTAGTCGTCAGCCTGACGAATGCTTCGCTCGGCAGCACCGGCGGTGTCAACGTGCCGGTAGAGATCGAGGTAGCTGGCCAGGAGGCCGGCAACCAGATCTTCCTGCCGGTCATGCGCCGGTAATCTTTGTATAAGCTGTCGCCGGCGCCGATCGGTGCACTGATCGGCGCCGGCGCCCATTCGCTCAAGCCAGCCCTTCCCGGGTGTATTCCTGCCTCGCCGCCGTTCTGCTCGGGTACTACAGCAGAAATGTCTATGTCGATCTTTTGGCGGCATGTCTTGCTACGAACAATCATAGCGGTTGCCGGTATGTCGGCGATTGTGCTGGTCGCAGTCGTCCACACCGGGATCGCGCTACAAGCTCAGAGCGCGGCCAGGTTGACGCTGCCGCCGACTGCCGCCGTCGTCGCCGGTACGGTCGAACTCCCGGTGACCCTCGAAAGCGCCGGCCATCCTATCTCCGGGGTGCTCTTCTCGATCGACTATGACCAGAGCTGCCTGGCGTTTCAGGGGGATGACGCCGATGAGGATGGGCTGCCCGACGGCTTTCGTTCGCTGGCGCCGCCCCAGTTCAGCGTATCCGCCGCTCTCGATACGGCGGACAGCGACGGCGAGATCGATGTCATCATCCTCGATTTCAGCCTGCCTTTCGCTCAATTGTCCGATGGCCCGTTGGCAATCTTGCGCTTCACCGCCACGTGCGTGCCGGATTATGCCGGCATTGTGCGGGTGCCGGTCGCGTTCTCCTCCAGCCCGCCGGCCAGCTTCAGCAACCCGTTCGGCCGAAATGTGGACGGCGCTGTCACAGGCAGCATCGTCGAGATCGTTGACAGTGCTGCACCGCCGACACCCACGCCGACGGCCACGATGACCCCAACAGCCAGCCCGACACCAACCGCCACCGTTACACCAACGGCGCTGTCGCCCGATGCACCTACCAGCACGCCCACGCAGCCGGCGCCCACGGCCACGCCCACGCCGTTTGGCGGCCAGGTCAAGCCGCCGATTCCGCCGACGCCGACACCGACGGCCACCGCCACCGCCTCGCCTGCTGCGACGGCAACCGCTGCCCCTCCCGAGGAGACACCCTTTGGCCAGAGCGGCGAGAGTCTTTTCTTGCCAGCAATACAGAAGCAATGAGTTGCCTGAGCGCTGACCGCTGCGATCTGCTTCGCGAGAGTTGACGCACGGTGTCCGGCATGTCACAATCGGCCTGCTCGCGGCCGGCGAGCAAGGAGAGCACCCGTGACTGCAACCGCTCTGCAAGCCAGCGTGCGCGCCGACAGCCGGCGTCTAGGCTTTGACTTCTGCGCATTTGTCCCGGTGGGCGAAGCATCGCACGCCGATTTCTTCGACGCGTGGATCGCGGACGGCCGCGCCGGTGAAATGGCCTATCTAGAGCGCAACCGGGAGAAGCGCCGCTTTCCGACATTACTGGCCGAGCCGGGCGCGCCGCCGTTTCAGACGATGATCGTGCTCGGCGTCGACTATCACCACTTCGACCTTCCCGCCGCGCTGCGCGATGACCCGAGCCGCGGCATTGTCGCATCCTATGCCTGGGGCGACGACTACCACGAGATCATCCGCCCGCTGCTCTACGAACTGGACGCAGCGATCCGCCGGCAGAGCGGGCGCACGACGCTGGGCAAGTGCCTGGTCGATACCGGGCCGGTGCTCGAGCGCGACTGGGCGGCCGCGGCAGGCATGGGCTTCACCGGCAAAAACTGCTGCACGATCCGGCCACGAGCCGGAAGCTGGCTGTTGCTCGCCGTCATTCTCGTCCCGGAAAGACTGGCGGCGGAAATGGGGCGACAAGGGGAGGGGGAGACAAGGAGAGGGGGAGACAAGAAGCCAGCCAATCTCAAATCTCAAATCTCAAATCTCTCAATCCCTCAATCTCCCTCCCCCACCTGCGGCCGCTGCACGCGCTGCCTGGCCGCCTGCCCGACCGACGCCTTCGTCGGCCCCTATGATCTCGACCCGCGGCGCTGCATTTCCTACTGGACGATCGAGTCGCGCAGCATCGTCCCGCGCGCATTACGGCCGCACTTCGGCAACCGCATCTTCGGCTGCGACATCTGCCAGGAGGTCTGCCCCTACAACCGCCGGCTCCCCGAACGCACGCCGCTCCTGGCCGGGTTACATGCCCGCCATGATCGAATCGCCGCGCCGCTGCTGGACGGCTTCCGGCCAGAAACGCCCTACTGGCTCGACCAGACGGCCTTCAGCGAGCACTTTGCGCGATCGCCCATCAAGCGGGCTCGGCGCGCCGGCATGCTGCGCAATGTCTGCATCGCGCTGGGCAACTGGGCCTCACCCCGGGCGATCCACGCCCTGCAGCACGCGCTGGCAGACCAGGACCCGCCGCCGCGCGCTCACGCGGCCTGGGCGTTGGGGCGCGTGCAGGCTACGGCGCGCACCGAACAGATTCCGGCCGTGCTGGCACGCGCGCTGGATGTCGAAACAGACGCACGCGTGACCGACGAGATCCGGTCGGCCCTGCGCGGCGATGAGTGACCGGCCCCAACGAAAGGGCGCGCCGATCAGTATGCAGGCAGAGTTGTCCCTGGAAACTTCTTGCAGGAAAATACGTACTGAATGATGACAGCGAATCCCGATCTGTGCAGGCCGCATCGTGAACCGTTTCGAGGCATTGCGGCACAACGCACAGCGACATAATTCCGACGGAAGAGGAGATTGACCATGGATTTCGTCAAAGCGTTGACCTTTATGACCGAAGACCCCAAATGGAAGGAAAAGCTGGCGATCGGAACGGGCATGGCCCTGCTTGCCCCGCTGATTATTCCGGCCGTCATCCTCATGGGTTATTGCGTGCGCCTGCTGCAGAATATGCGCGAGGGCGAGCAGTTCCCGCTGCCGGAATGGGATGAGTGGAGCGGTGATCTTGTGCGCGGATTCAAGCTCTTTGTGGTGACCGTCGTCTGGTTGCTGCCCGTCTTCCTGGTGATGTTGCCGGCCATCGTGGGCGGCGTCATGACCGACTCGGACAGCGGCTTCCTCGAGACACTGGGCATCATCATCCTGGTCGGGACCATGTGCCTGACGTTCATCTATGCGATTTTCGTGACGCTGATGACACCCGGCTTCACCATCTGGTTTGCCCGCGACGAGGAGATCCGCAGCGGCTTGCAGATGACCGAGATCTTCGAGTGGACGCGGCACCATGTGAGCGAGGTGCTGCTCTTTACGATTGCCTACATCGTCGCCAGCTTCGTGATCTCGATGGTGGCGGGCACGGTCGGCATGCTGCTCTGCTTTGTCGGGTTGATCGTGACGGTGCCCCTGGGCACGCTGGCCGTCTACCTGTACCAGTACAACCTGCTCGGCCAGATCGCCTACCAGGATCGCACGGGCGAACGCTACTACAAACCGGCGGTGCCGCTGCCTTCGCCATTCATTCCGCAGGAGGATGCACCGCCCGCACCGCCGGTGCCGCCCGCACCACCGGCGACGGATGCCCCGGCCGAAGGCGACACGCAGCCGCCGCAAGCATAACGGACAGATGGCGCGCATCGTATGCCGCCAGGAATACGGGTCAGGAAACACGGTGTCGCAAGGCACCGTGTTTTTTGTTTGGCCTCGCAGAGATAACAGATTCATATTTGATAGAAGAATGGCGTTTTTCCTGCCGTTTCCGCACCAAATCCGATACATTCTCACGAAATCCTCACGAGATGGGGTTGACAAGTACCGATTCCACATTGTAGAGTAGTGACACCGTGGCGACAGACGGATAGTGCGCCACGGATGGTGGAGTAGAGAATGGGTTTGACACTGGACAGCACCGATCGGGCCATCATTCGCACGCTGAAGAGCGACGGACGCATGCCCTTCAGCACCATTGCCGGCCAGTTGAACGTCTCGCCGGGCATGATCCGGCAGCGCGTGCAGCGGCTGGTCGACGGCGGCGTGCTGCAATTCATGGCCGTGACACACCCGCTGCGCACGGGCTATCACACCATGGCGCTCATCGGCGTCAAGGCGGACGGCCATCGCCTCAAGGAGATTGCCCGCCAGATCGCCGAGTTCGAAGAAGTCATCTATCTGGCGATCACCTCCGGCACCTACAACTTTCTCGTGGAAGTTACCTGCGTCGACAACGCCGACCTGCTGCGCTTCTTGAGCGAGAAGCTTTACAGCGTCGAGGGCGTGCGCGAGGCAGAGACCTTTATCTATCTGGACATCGTCAAAGAGATCTACGCCTGGGACCCGCCGCCCAGTGAAGCGTGAAGCGTGATGCATGATGCGTCACTCGTGATTGAGGATCTCGGAGACTAACAAGGAGCATTGTATGGACGAGGATCCCACGGACAGTCCCGTGGCTTCCACAAGGGGGGTGACACGCGTTGCGTGATGCAGCGAATGACGAATCCGTCGACCACCCGTTCGAGAACCCTTGTGAAGCCATGGAGACAAAAAAATGAGTCACAACAAGAGCAAGTCACAACAACTGTTCAATAAAGCCAAGCAGCACATCCCCTACGGCGTCAACTCGAATTTCCGCTATTGGGGCGAAGAAGAGACGCCCATTATGGCACGTGGCGCCGGCGCCTATGTATGGGATGCCGACGACAACCGCTTCATCGACTACCGCCTCGGCTTTGGGCCCATCATCCTGGGCCACGCCCATCCCGTCGTCACGCAGCGCGTGGCGGAAGCCATCCAGAATGGCGTGCTCTTTGCCGCCACGACGCCCATTGAGATCGAACTGGCCGAGCGCTTTACGCGCATGACGGGCATGGACAAGGTGCGCCTCTCCAACACGGGCACCGAGGCCAACATGCATGCGTTGCGCATCGCGCGCGCGTACACCGGCCGCGAGAAATTCATCAAGTTCGAGGGCAACTATCACGGCAACTTCGACTACGTCATGTTCAGCGGGCCGACGGCCAAGGCCGAACTGCTGGGGCCGCGCAGCCGCCCGCATCGCCTGCGCGCCACGGAGGGCATGCCGGTCGCCATCCGCAACTATATGATCTCGCTCCCGTACAACGACATCGAGATGCTGGAACGCGCAATGGTCGAGCACGGCGAGGAATTGGCCGCTGTCGTCCTGGAGCCGATCATGGGCAACGTTGCCTGCATCCTGCCCGACCTGGCCTGGCTGCAACGCGTGCGCGAACTGTGCGACGAGTTTGGCGTCGTCCTGATTTTTGATGAAGTCAAGACAGGCTTCCGCCTGGCCAACGGCGGCGCGCAGGAATATTTCGGCATCAAGGCGGACCTGGCGGCCTACGCCAAGGCCATGGGCAACGGCTTCCCGGTTTCTGCGGTGGCCGGCCGCGACGAGATCATGTCCGTCGTCGAGCCGGGGCGTGTTGCGCACGGCGGCACCTACTGCGGCAATGTGGTCGCTGCCACCGCCGCCGCCGCCACGTTGGAGATGATTGAGACGCAGCCCGTCATCGAGACGATTTTTGCCAACGGGCGCCGGCTCATGGCCGGTATCGGCGAGATTCTTGGCCGGCGCGGCGTGGCGCACGTCGTCACGGGCGTGCCCTCCATGTTCAGCGTCCTCCTGGGCAAGGACGAGGCGCCCACCGACTATCGCAGCTACAGCGAGTTCGACGCCGAGTTGTTCGGCCTGCTCGGCGCAGAGTTGATCCACCGCGGCATTCTGGTGGACGATGACCCGCGCGAGCCGTGGTTCATGTCGTACAGCCACGATGCCGCCGTGATCGACGAGACGCTGACCCTGGTGGAAGATGCGGCTACGGCTGTCTTTGGCCGTGGCGGTCACCAGCGCAAATTGCGGCTGGCTGCCTGATGCAAGCCCGGGCCGGCTGCGCCTATGCCTGCGCGGCCGGCCCATCAGAGTCCGTTTGGATAGTCGCAATTTTGACGCGGAGACGCTGAGGCGCAGAGAAAAACGCAGAGAACGACCCTGCGTCGTTGTCGTGTTTCCTCTGCGAATCTCTGCATCTCTGCGGCTCTGCGTCGAATCCGGTAGTTTCCAAACGGCCTCTCAAATTCGCACTATAAAGGAGAAGATGATGGTCGACGAGATTAAGGCCGCCGTTCAACGCGAGTTTGGCGCCAATGCATCGGCCTATGTGACCAGCGCGACCCACGCCAAGGGCGCCAGCCTCGAACGCCTGCTTGCGCTGACCGCCCCACAGCCGGACTGGGCGGTGCTCGACATCGCCACCGGCGCGGGCCACACAGCCTTCCTCTTTGCACCCCACGTGCGCCAGGTCTGGGCGACCGACATCACGCCGGAGATGCTGGAGCAGGTTCGCCGGCAGGTGCCGGAGCGCAAAGCCGGCAACGTAACGGTGGAAATCGCCGATGCCGAGCAACTACCGTACGGTGATGGCACCTTCGACCTGGTGACCTGTCGCATCGCGCCCCACCATTTTGCTGCGCCGGAACGCTTCGTGTGCGAGGCGGCGCGCGTGCTGAAGCCGGGCGGCCTGCTGGCAGTCGTCGACAATATCGTGCCGCACGGCGTCGCCGGCGACTACGTAAACGCGTTCGAGAAGCTGCGCGATCCAAGCCATGTTCGCTGCTTGAGCATGGAAGAGTGGCAGGCACTGTTTGGCAAAGGCCCCTTCGTTGTCGAGCACGCCGAGACCCTCTACAAGCGGGTCGAGTTCTCGACGTGGGCCGCGCGACACAGCGACATCATGCAGCGGTACCTGCTTGCCATGCTCCAGCAGGCGGCAGGGGAGGCAGCAGAATTCTTGCAGCCACGGCTGGCCGATCCACCGGTTACCTTCCGCCTCTGGGAAGGCATTCTGGTAGGCAGGCGCGCCTGAGATTTTCACCCTGATCTCGCCGGTGAGAGGTCGAGCAGCGCCCGCTCTGTGCGGGCCGAATACCGCACCGACAACCTGCCTGGAACGGCTGCACTACGATTGTCGTAGGAGTTCCCCGTGCTCACTTGCCGCGATGACAGCATCTCGGCAATTATCTCCATATCTTTTTGCGCACGCGATCCCCGACGCATAGCGATTGTCGCGCGTGCTATACCACACTATACTGGTAAACGGGACAGACTGCGCAGCCGGTCGACACAGAACGCATGGTGGCAAGGAGGCCCCAAAGTGCGTGCATAGATCGGGCGCAGAAAATCGACAAAGCCGTTCCAACCTTGCTTTTCGGGTTCACTGGTGACCCACCTTTATCTTACGGCTCATTCATACGTGGAGGCGCTCAGCACACCTCGTGCGTACGTCGAACCATCGCAAAGGGCCAATGAATGAGCTAGCAGCCAGTAGAGAATTTATCCTGTGTTCATTTGAACGGAGCGGAGTCATGATTCGGGTGCTGATCGTGGAAGAGTACGAGGTAATGAGGCAGGGGCTGTATGAGTTACTGGCAGACCTGCCGGAAGTCGAGACGGTCGATATTGCAGGCGACATGGTAGAGGCATCACGCCTGCTCTGTCGAACCACCTATGATGTTGTCGTGCTGGGGCTGGAGGATGCCGAGCACAACGGGCTGGGCGTGATCAATGCGTTCCGCAAGATCAGCCCGCTCACGTCTGTGCTCCTGCTTGGCCTGAGCATCGACACCCGTCTGGCAATGTGGCCGATCCGCTTTGGCGTCATGGGGTATATCCCCAAGGAGTCCATTGCGGACGAACTGCCGCTTGCCGTACAAACTGCCGTGGCCGGTCAACCGTATGTGTCACGGTTCTATCACAACACCACGGCTCCGGGCTGGCTGCTTCCCCAGGCAATTGCCTAGCCGCTGGTACTGGTCGGCATT
Source organism: Caldilineaceae bacterium (assembly GCA_020634815.1). Taxonomy (GTDB): domain Bacteria; phylum Chloroflexota; class Anaerolineae; order Caldilineales; family Caldilineaceae; genus Caldilinea. Next base: position 381,526 of record JACKBA010000002.1, read on the forward strand.
GTCGAAAGGTCCCAATGACAACGGGCGGCTCAGTGAGCCGCCCGCTGTACTATGTGCTGATCGGTGAACGTTCGTAGAGCCTACCAGCCGAAACGTTCCTCCCGCCACGGGTCGCCTTCCATGTGATAACCGGCCCGCTCCCAAAACCCCGGCCGGTCACCAGCCATGAACTCGAAGCCGCGCACCCATTTCGCGCTTTTCCAGAAGTATTTCTTCGGAACCAGGAGCCGGAGCGGGTAGCCATGATCCGGCTCGAGGGGTTTGCCTTCATAGGCATAGGCCAGCATGGTATCGTCGTCGTCCAGCACGTCGAGCGCGATGTTCGTCGTGTAGTTCTGCTCGCAATGAACGAGGACGTGCGTTGCCGCCGGCAGGATCTCGAAATGCGTGATGAAATGCCGCCAGGGGATGCCCGTCCAGGTGGTATCAAGCTTGCTCCAGCGCGTGACGCAGTGGATGTCGACCGTCTCCGTCTTCTGCTGCAATGCCATCAACTCGTCCCACGTGAAGGTCTTTTCTTCCTTGACCAGCCCAAAGACGCGCATTGTCCAGTGATTCAGGTTGGCGTAGTGGGGGGTCGTCCCGTAGTGAAGCACAGGGAAGCGCTCGGTCAAGAACTGGCCCGGCGGCACGCGCTCGTCCTGGTTGGCCTCCGGTACATTCTTGACGCGCTTCAGACGCTCAACTTTTGAGAAAGGATTCTCAAACCGCATATGCCGCTCATTGCCTCCGGTTTCGTCGTCGGTCGTGACTCTCATCCAGCAAGGGTGAGCATATCACTTGCCCGGCGGCCCGAAAAGCCACTTCGCTTACAATCGCCGCACAGAGGCCTATCAAACAACAGAGGCAGGAGCATCGCCCCTGCCTCCAAATCTACGGTTCGACTACCCGCCGCCGTCTAGCGCATCGTGAGCGCCATCACGGCCTTTTGCGCGTGGAGGCGATTCTCAGCCTCGTCATAGACGACCGAATGCGGCCCATCGATGACGCCATCGGTCACCTCGATATTGCGATCCGCCGGCAGGCAGTGCATGTAGATCGCGCGCGGGTCGGCAAGAGCCATGCGCCGCTCGTCGGTAATCCAGTCCGTGTACTTCTTGCCGATGGCCGCACTCTCGGCATTGTCGGAGGTGGTGAGCAGCGCGCCCCAACTCTTGGGGTAGACGATGTCGGCGCCCTTGAAGCCGGCATCGAAGTCGTCGAGCATCTCGAAGCTGCCGCCGTGCTGCCGGACGTTGTCCTTGGCCTGCTGGACGATGTCAGGCATGAGTTTGTATTCCGGCGGATGGGTCAGGCGCACGTTCATGCCAAAGCGCGTCATCTGCAGAATCAGGCTCTGCGGGACTGAAATCGGCTTCTGATAGCTGCTGGCATAGGCCCAACTCACGTTGATGGTCTTGCCGCGCGGGTCGCCCACCTTCTCGATGATCGTCATCAGGTCGGCCAGGATCTGGAAGGGGTGGTAGACATCGCACTGCATGTTGAGCACCGGCACGCGGCTGGCTTTGGCCACTTCGTTGATGTACTGGTTGCCGAAGTCCCAGTCACACTGGCGGATGGCGATACCGTCGTAGTAACGGCCGTAGATCTCGCCGATCTCCTTGGCCGTGTCGCCGTGGCTGATCTGTGTGGTGTCAGAATCGATGAAGGCAGCATGGCCGCCCATCTGGGCCATGCCGACCTCGAAACTGGAACGCGTGCGCGTACTGCTAAAGAAGAAGAGCAGCGCCAACGCCTTGTCACGCAGCAACGGATGTGGGATGCCCAGCGCCCGATCGCGCTTCAACTTGAAGGCGACATCGAGCACCGTCTCAATTTCTTCCTTGCTGAAATCCATGTCGCTGATGTAGTCGCGACCGCGCAAATCGGTTTGCATAGTCTGAGTTTCTCCAATAATGTGGATTGAGTGCGGCTATACCTCTATTGTAGCGCGCCTCGTTCAAAGCACAAACAACTGTGCGTTGATATTGAGGCGTTCCAGGCCCGGTCTGGCCCTCGACGTTGCGCATCGCGGACAGGCTGCCGTCCCTCTCGCGACGCCGGATGCCTGCATGCGTTGCGCCGGCTGTAGACGATTGGCAGATCGCATGGCGGCGGGTATCATGGCGCAAGCAGCATCCAACCGACAGCGCATAACCGTTCGGCCACCAACGAAAAGGAACGCGACATGAGCAGCGGCAAACTTGCCCGAACGCAGGGGCTCTTTTTCGAGGAATTCATCATCGGCGATCAGACCGAGAGTGTGGGACGCACCGTTACTGAGGCAGATGTGGTCAATTTTGCCGGCATCTCCGGCGACTACAACCTCATCCACACCAACGCCGAATACAGCCGGGGACACATGTTCGGCCAGCGCGTCGCCCACGGCCTGCTCGTGCTGAGCATCGCCAGCGGGCTCGCCGTGCGTCTCGGCTTTATGGAGGACACGATCCTGGCCTTCCGCGGGCTGGAGTGGAAGTTTGCCGCACCGGTCTTTATTGGCGACACCATTCGTCTGCGCGTAACGGTCGAGGCGACAAAGCCCATGCCGCGTCTGGGCGGCGGCCTCGTCACGCTGAAGATGGAAGTCCTGAACCAGAAGGACGAAGTCGTCAACCGCGGGCAGTGGGAAGTGCTCTGCCGAAGCCAGGGCAAGTAGCGACGGCGCTGCCTCGCGCCGGGTGAATCGTGCAACTCCTTTGGCTGCTTGCGCTCCTCCTGCTTTGTGCCGGGCTGGCGCTCGTCTGGATGGCCCGGCGCGGCCGGCACGCGTCCGGCCTGCCGGCCGGCGCCGTGGTCTACAGCGACACCGGCGCGGAGCAGGCCGTGCCCGCACCGCTCATCAGCCGGCGCTACGGGCTCATCGGCAAGCCCGACTACCTGATTGAGGCGCGCCAGGGCACGGCCCGAACCATGATCCCCGTGGAGGTAAAAAGCCGCAACCGGCCCGGCACCCCGCCTTCCGGCCATATTCTCCAACTTGCTACCTATTGCCTCATCATCGAAGACATCTACGGGTCGGCGCCCTCGCACGGTGTCCTGCGCGATGCTGACGGCTCGCACACTATCGCCTACACGCCGGACTTGCGCCGCGCCGTGCTGGAGGCGGCGGAGCGTATCCGCGCGGCGCGCACGGCGCCGGACGTGCCGCGCAGCCATCAGGACGCCGGCCGCTGCGCGCATTGTGGCTATCGCCAGGGGTGTGGCTCGCAGGCGCTGTGAGAGCGTCCGCCGCACAAACTTACGGCGAAGCGACACGCCGTCTCGGCGGCCAATCAAGAATGGTTGAAATGGATCGCTAGAATGCGGCTGAAGGAACCCCGCGCCGTGCCACGGCGGCGGCTTCTATGGCGTCATCGAGTTCGGCAAGCTGGATCGGCTTGCTGACATAGCCGTTCATGCCGGCATCCAGGCAAACCTCGCGATCGCCGGCCATGGCATTGGCGGTCATGGCGATGATGTAGGGTTGATCGTCGGGCGGCAGTTCGCTGCGAATGCGCCGCGTTGCCTCGAGCCCGTCGAGAACAGGCATCTGTACATCCATCAGCACAACGTCGTACGCCGTGACGCGCACCATGCCGACAGCCTGCTGACCATCCTCGGCGACATCCGCCTCGTAACCAAGGCGCTGGAGCAGGCGCAATGCCAGTTTGCGGTTCACCAGGTTGTCCTCTGCCAGCAGAATGCGCAGCGGATAGCTCTCGGCCAGCGTGTGCCGCATTGCGGCGGGCTTTGGCTCTGCCGGCGGCGCACCGGCCGCGCCGAAGATCCGCAGCAGCGCATCGTAGAGTGCCCCAATCTTGATCGGCTTGGAGAGCGTCACGAAGACCGACAGGGCCTGGGCATCGATATCGCGCGTTGCGACCGACGAGAGAATGACCACGGGCAAGGTCTCCGCCACCCGCTCGGTTTCCACATCTCGAATCGCCACCGTCAGATCCTTGCCGTCGAGTTCATCCATCTGCATGTCCAGAAGCGCCACGTCAAAGTGTTCGCCCTGACGCAGCCAATCCAGCGCCTCCAGCGGCGAGCCGGTGGTGAGGCCGGTCATGCCCCATTGCTGCACCTGGCGCAACAAGGTGCGCCGATTGGTTCCATTGTCGTCGACAATCAGGACGCGCTTGCCCGCCAGATATGGCTGTTGCGTGGCGATATACTCAGGCGTAGGGAATTCGGCCTGCTCCGTACAGATGGTGAAGTGGAACGCCGCACCGTCACCCGGCACGCCCGAACTCTCGACCCACATCTCGCCCCCCATCAGCTCGGCCAGTCGCCGGCTGATGGCGAGACCCAGCCCTGTGCCGCCATACTTGCGTGTGGTCGACGCATCCACCTGGCTGAAGGAGCGGAAGAGACGATTGATCCGATCAGGAGGGATGCCAATGCCCGTGTCGATCACGGTGAAGTGCAGGAGCAGGCCCGCGTGGTCGGTCGGCACTCGCCCGCCGGTGTGCACCGTGACCAAGACCTCGCCGCTGTCGGTAAACTTGATGGCGTTGGAGAGCAGGTTGAGCAGGACCTGGCGCAAACGGACGCTGTCGCCACGGATCACTTCAGGCACGTCCGGGTTCATGCGATAGACGAGTTCCAACCCTTTTTCTTTCGACCGCGGCGCCATGATGTCCAGGGTCAACTCGATGGCCGTCCGCAGATTGAACGGCAGTTGCTCCATCTCCAGCTTGCCGGACTCTATCTTGGAGAAGTCGAGGATGTCGCTGATGATGGTCAGCAGCGACTCACTGCCCTGGTAAATCGTCTCGACACATTCGCGCTGGTCAGAGGTCAACTCGCTTTCGCGCAGAAGCCCCGTCATCCCCATGACGGCGTTCAACGGCGTGCGGATCTCGTGGCTCATATTGGCCAGGAAGCGGCTCTTCGCCTCGTTGGCGGAGATGGCCTCCTCCTTCGCTTCACGCAACTGGGTCTGCGCAGATTCCAGATTCGCCAGCATGGTGTTGACGTTGCCCGCAAGTTTTGCCAGTTCGTCTACACCCTCCACCGAGACCCGCTGCTCCGCACTGCCCGATTCGCCGATTGCATTTACTTCGTGGCTCAGCCGCTCCACCCGGCGCAGGATTATCCTTTCCTGTAAACCAATCGTCGTGGCGCCGATCGCCACGCCGAGCAGAAGCAGGCCCAGGACGAGGTAGCGAATGCTCGCCTGTCCCTGCGCAAAGATCGGGCGTGGCTCGATTGCGCCGATGATGGCTGCCGGCAGGTCATTGATATCGCGCAGCAGCAGGTACCCGCCGATGGCGTCGCGGTCATACACGTGGATGGCCGTGCCGTCGGGCGACTCCACGATCTTGGGAATAACCGCCAGGACTTCCGGCGCGGCAGGGTGGGGTGACAGCAAATGGAGCCGCAGATTGAGATTCGTCAGATCGCTGAGCGCGGCAATGGCCTCTTCATCGAGAAAACGCCCAAGAACCAGCGTCCCGGCTGGTGGGCCGCTGCCGTCGTTGTGCAGAATGGGGCGACTGGCGAAGAGGAACAAGTCTCCGCCAATACTCATCAGCCCCGACTTGGGCTGACCTAGGGGCGGAACAAGCACTGAGTTTGCGACCAGGAACGCGCGCAGAGCCTGCGGCGCCTCGACCGTGTCGCCTTCGACGGGGTCGGCTACTGTGGACAGAATGAGCTCTCCCTCGCGGTTCAGAATGGCAAAGAGATCGACGTTGAGGTTCGACAGAGTCTCAAAATCGATCATCTCGTGGTAGTCGCCATCAGGGCTCAACGTATACGCATATGTCTCGTCCCAGACGGAATAATCGCGATTGGAGGCCGTGAGCGAATCGATCTCCTGGTTGACCGCCTGGCGGACCCGCTCGATATCGGCATGGACATGATCCGACTCCACGCCGGCAAAGCCGCGCTGAAAGACGACGACGGCGACAAAGTAGATGGCAACCAGCAGCACAATGAGCGTCAGCGACGAAAAGAGAAGAGTGCGCTTGCGAAGCGTCATAGGTAATGCCCCTGTCGCTGTGAACAAGATTCCCGTCAAGTGGCAACAGCCAAACACGACCCACCGGCGGATCGGTTCTCTCCAAAGTATACGATCGTTTCTTGATGCTTCACTGCCGCATCCGTCAGGATTACACTGCTACAAAAGTCTGTGATTTAGCGTTGGGTTGGGAGTAGGGGCCGGGCCACGTGCGCGTGTCGGGGCAAGCGCCGGGCGCGCAGGTATGGCACGCCATGCCGGAATGGCTGGATGAGGGTTGACTATGTCTTGAAGGGGGGTGCGTATCAGAGTTTGATCTCTACCGCCGATTCGGGTTCTGGCTGTGGCTTCAGGGGCTTCATGCCCGTCAGATCGGCCAGCCACTGACGCAGCGAGCGATGCGTGCCGGGCTCCGGCGTAGTCGACTGCGCGCAGGCATAGAAGTTGCGGTCACATTGGTGCAGGCGCACCATTTCCGCCTCAAAAATCCGTTCGCCTTCATAAGGTGACATCATGGAAGACCTCCTGGTTGAATGATTGGCCGGTGAACACAGGTGACCCTGCCTGGAAGTTGTGGGCTTCCAGGCAGGGTTCGTTCCAGTGCTGCGCCGTTACTGGCGCACTCCGCTCGACATGTAGATCTCCGATTCGCGCGAGGAGAAGCGGAAGCGATTCCACGTTACCTGGCCCTTGCTGTTCGGCTCGAACATGGGGCCTTTCACATAGGGCTTGACCAACGCATTAAAGATACCATGGTAGATCGGCACCAGTGCGACGTCTTCGACCAGGATGCGTTCGGCCTGCTGGTAGAGTTCGTTGCGCTTCGGTTCGTCGTTGAGAATCTGGCCGGCTTCACAGAGGAGATTGTTGTACTCCTGGTTGTACCACGTGTGGCGTCCTGGCATCTGTGACATATCGGTGCCTGCCTCTTCACAGCCACCCCACACGCTGAGCATGTTACTCCCGTCGACAAAGTCGAACTCGTAGGGCACCAAAGCGAATATGAAGTCGCCGCTCATATTACGCTTTTCGGCCCGCAACGCGTCCATGAACGAGCCATAGTCCAGATTCTGGATCTCTGTGTCTATGTTGAGATTCTCCTTCAGCATAGCTGCTATAGCCTCAGCCGCATTCGTCAGCGCCGGGAATGCTTCGCGTGTGTAGAGCGTCAGCTTCGGGAAACCCTCGCCGTTGGGGAAGCCGGCATCAGCCAGCAACTGCTTGGCCAGTTCCGGGTCGAAGGCTTGCACGTCCTTGAGCCCTTCCACGTTCTCGCCGGGGAAGCCGGGCGGGTTCATGGAGTAGGCGGACACGGCCTGGTATTGCAGCGGGCCGTTGACAATCTTGTCGCGGTCGATGGCATGGCTGAAGGCCTGGCGCACCTGCAAGTTATCGAAGGGAGCATTCCAGGAATCGAAGAAGAGATAGTAAGTGATGAAGTTCGGCCAGGAGATCAGCTCCGCCTGAAGATCTGGGTTGGCCATTATCTCGGCCATTGCGGATGGCGGCAGGTCATTTTGATAGCCACCGCCAACAGCATCGAGCTCACCATTCTTGTAGGCGGCAAAGCGTACCTGCGGATCCATGAACTCGACAATGACCTTGTCCACCATGGGCGGGTAGGGACCGGTGTACTTGTCATTGGCGACGAAGGTGAGGCGCGTGCCCTTTTCGTAGCTTTCCAATACAAAGGGGCCGGCAGATACATAGTTTTCCGGCTTTAGCGCCCACGTGCCGTCGTCCAGGCGATCCTTGACGATATGCTGCGGCACAATCCATGCATCGGCCATGATCTTGATCAGGTATGGCACCGGATAGTCGGTCTCGATGGCGAGCGTGTAGTCGTCGACTGCCTTGACGCCCAATTCCTCCGGCGGCGCCTCGCCGCTAACTACCTGTGCCCAATTCTTGATGCCCATCATGCTGTAGAACCACTCAAAGTCGTAGTCCGGACGAGCATAGCGCTGGAAAGTGAAGACAAAGTCGTTGGCCGTCACCGGCGTGCCATCGCTCCACACCTTGTCCTTTTGCAGGTTGAACGTCCAGGTCATTCCATCGTCGGATACCGACCAGCTTTCGCAGACATTCGGCTGAGGGCTAAAGTCTTTGTCAGGACGGACACAGGAATCTGGCCACCCATACACATCGCCGTCATTCTCTTCGTATACTGAGGCATCCCAAGTCATGTAAGTCTGCTCTGATGCTGGATAGCGGAAGACCTGCTGTTCCAGCGGCAGTGCGTCGTCCGGCAAAGTGATGCCCAGGCGGTTGACCACCGGCCCCGTTGCGGCCGGGGCCGCAGCCTCCGGTGCAGCGCCGCCGCTCGGCGCCGCCGGCGCACCGCACGCCGCCAACACCATGGCCGCGATCACGCTGATCGCAAGCAAGAGATAGAGTCGTCGTTTCATGGGTCCTCTCCTTGGGTTGAAACTGGATAATGCCGGTGCCTCAGGCGTGAAACGTCAAACGTCAAACGTGATGCGTAACGAGTAATGCGTGATCCGTCAGGTGTCAACGTCGCGCATGACTCGTGACGCATTACGCATCACGAGCCCTTCCCCTCCACCGCCTTCGGGTCCAGCGCGTCGCGCAGCCCGTCGCCGACGAGCGTAAAGCCGAGCATGGTAAAGGCGATCATGATGGCCGGAAAAAAGGCCAGGTGCCAGAAATAGGTCATGTTGGCGATGCCCTCGCGACCGATCATCTGCCCCCAACTGGGCGTAGGCGGGTTGATGCCGACACCCAGAAAGCTCAGCGCCGCTTCGGCGAAAATGGCGCGCGGAACGCCCAACGTCACGGAGACGATGATCGGCGCCAGCGCATTGGGCAGGATCTGGCCGAAGACGATGCGCGGCGTGCGCGCGCCGACCGAACGCGAGGCCTCGACGAACTCCTTTTCGCGCAGGGTGAGAAATTGCCCGCGCGTCAGGCGGCAGATTTCGATCCAGGTGGTGAGCGAGAGCGCCAGCAACACGTTCCAGTAGCTGGCGCCCATGCGCAACATGATAAGGAAGGCCAGCAGCAGCACGGGCAGCGCCGACATGATGTCGACGATGCGCATGATCACGAAGTCGACCTTGCCGCCCTTCCAGCCGGCCAGCGCGCCCATGGGCAGGCCGATGCACAGCGCCAGCAACTGCGAGAAGATGGCAATGCTCAGCGAGATGCGCGCACCGTACACGATGCGGCTCCACTCGTCGCGGCCATTGAGGTCGGTGCCCATCCAGAAGTCGGCGCTGGGAAAACCGCCCGTCGGCCCGATGAACGCCTCGTCGTAGCCGTAGTGGGCGATGAGCGGCTGCGGTTCGCGACCGAGCAGCGGCGCGACAAACCAGTCGTCGGCGAAGATTGCCACGATCAACAGCACGACGACGATGACAAGGCCGACGATCGACAGGCGGTTGCGCAAGAAGCGCCGCGCAGCATCACGGTAGAGGCTGCGTTTGCGCAGCGTCTTTGCCGGCGGTCTCTGGGTCAGATCGAGTTCGGCGGTAGCCATGAAACTCCGTGTCGCAAGCTGATCTAGTGAATGCGCACGCGGGGGTCGAAGAATACGTACAAGATGTCGGTCACAAGGTAGGTGATGGCAATCAGCACTGCCCACAGCAGGACGAGGCCGATGATCATCGGGTAGTCGCGGTCGAAAGTACTGGTTACCCAGTAGCCGCCAAGCCCTGGAATCCGGAAGATCGCCTCGATAAAGATCGAGCCGGTGATGAGGTCCGGCACGAGCGGGCCAAAGACGGTAATCATGGGAATCATGGCATTGCGCAGCACATGGCGCGACATGACCGTGCGTTCGGTCAGCCCCTTTGCCCGTGCCGTGCGCACGTAGTCGGCGCGCAGGGCCTCGACTACGCTGGCGCGCGTGTAGCGCGCGATCATGGCGATCGGCGCAAAGGCATAGGCCAGCACGGGCAGAATCCAGTATTGCGGCCCTTCCCAACCGCCCGTCGGCAGCCACTTGAGATAGAGCGCAAAGGTCAGAATAAAGAGAATACCCCACACAAAGTGGGGCGTGACAAAGCCAAAGATCGACAGCAGCGTGGCCAGATAGTCGACCCAGGTGTTCTGCTTGACGGCCGAAACGATGCCCAGCGGAATGCCGATCCCAAACGCCACCAGCAGCGTCATCAGCCCCAGGTGAAAGGTGATCGGCCAGGTGCGTCCGATCAATTGCAGCACCGACTCGTCCGGATGCTCGAAGGACATGCCAAAGTCAAAGCGCACGACGCCGCCCAGCCAGGTGAGATATTGCTGCCAGACCGGCTTGTCGAGCCCGTAGCGCGCTTCGAGCGCCGCAAGCTGCTGGTCCGACATCAGTTGTTGGCCATAGGCCCACGGTCCGCCCGGCACGCCATGCATAAGCCAGAAGGTGATGAGCGATATGACGAACAGGACAAACAACAGTCCCAACAGCCGGGTCAGAATGTATCGAACCATGCGTGAAGAACGGCAGGCGCCGCAGGAAAGAACAACCGGTGTGCGAGATGGGAAGTCGAACGTGCGAATTTGGTTCGGCGTTGAATTGGACGGTATCCTACACAGGCTGGCGAATCTTGTCAATGTTACAAAATCGAATGGTCCCGTCCAGAAAGCCGGTGCGGTCGTAACAACAGCGGAGAATCTGGACGTTCACGTCGTGTTTTTCAGCCTATTGCCCCCGGCCTTTTTCCAACAGAGAGGTGAGTTATGCAAATTCTCGTCATCGGCAGCGGGCTGATGGGGCCTGCTGCGGCCTACAACGCACTCTCCGACTCGGCCGTTACGCAGGTCACGCTGGCCGACAAGGACCCTGCGCAACTGGAATCGGCCCGCGCCAGGCTGGCGCCGCTGGTCGCTAACGGGGCGCGCCTGCAAACGGCACAGATCGACCTGGCCGATGAAGCCGCGACGGCCAACCTCATCGCGCAGCACGACGCCGTGGTCGCCGCCTTGCCAAGTGCCGTGCTGCCGCTGGGCATCCGCGCGGCGATTGCCGCGCGCACGCCATGGATCGACCTCAGCCGGCCGGCCGACAGCGAGTTGCCGGCGTTGGCCAAGGCGGCCAAGGAGAATGGCGTGCTCGTGATCCCCGGCTGCGGCGTCGAGCCGGGCCTCACCGAGATCAT
>JACKBA010000020.1 GCA_020634815.1 Caldilineaceae bacterium
GACTCTGGTAAGCTCTTCCTCAGCTTTTTAGTGTTCCCGTCGGTCCGCTAATTTGTCCGAAAGTCCGTTTGAAATTCGCAATCTTGACGCTGAGGCGCAGAGAGACACGCAGAGAAAAGCCCTGTTACGTTGTCGTGTTGCCTCTGCGAACCTCTGCATCTCCGCGCCTCTGCGTCGAATCCCGTAATTTTCAAACAGTCTCTAAGTCACTTTGTGCCGCTTCGTGTTCTTCGTGTCTTCGTGGTGGGCTTTTCTCAAAGGGCACAAAGGACGCAAAAAGGCACGAGGGGGATACGGCGGCATGCGATTCTAAATCTCTTTGTGCCGCTTCGTGTTCTTCGTGTCTTCGTGGTGGGCTTTGTATCTTCGTGGCGGGCTTTTCAAACAGTCGCTAAGGTCTGCCATGCGCCGGGGCATCTACCGACCATGATCCGCATTCTGGTTGTCGACGACCATCCCATCGTACGCGACGGTCTCATCGCCGTCCTCACCACCCAGCCCGACTTCGACGTCGTGGGCGAGGCCGGCGACGGCCAGGCCGCGCTGCGCCAGATCGAGGCGCTGCGCCCCGACGTGCTGCTGCTCGACCTGGAGATGCCCGGGCTCGACGGCGTCGGCGTGCTGCGTCGGCTGCGCGAGCAGGGCCGCAGTGTGCCCGCCATCGTCTTCACCGCCTTCGACACGGACGAGCGCATCGTCGAGGCGGTCAAGGCCGGCGCACGCGGCTATCTCCTCAAGGGCGCGCCGCGTGCCGAACTCTTCAACGCCGTGCGTGTGGTGCATGACGGCGGCTCGCTCCTCCAGCCGGTCATCGCCTCGAAACTCATGCAACGCATGGCCCAGCCCGCGCCCGCCCTGCCCGAGCCGCTCACCGAACGCGAGCAGGAGGTGCTGGCATTGCTGGCGCAGGGCAAAACCAACCGCGAAATCGCCGAGCAGTTGGTCGTCACCGAGCGCACGGCGAAGTTCCACGTCTCGTCGATCCTGGGCAAGCTGGGCGCCGGCAACCGCACCGAGGCGGTCGTGCTGGCGCAGGAGCGCGGGCTGGTCAAATAGAACGCCTCACACCAAGACACAAAGTCACCAAGTTGAAGACGGTGCGCTTTGTGAGCTTGGCGGCTTTGTGTGAGTCACATGAAATCCTGAGTTTGATTAGTTTACGATTCTCACCGTAGTGACGACTTCAGTCGTTGATTCTCTCCGGAGTGGCTGATGAACGTTCAGAAAGTATCCCGGCAATGGCGTAGGGGCATGAAACTTCAAGCCCCTACGCCATTGCCGAATCTGTTTCTCAACACCCATCAGTCGTTGACTCTCCCCGGAATGGCTGAAGCCATCACTACATATCGTAAACGGCTGACTTTGGCAGGTGACTGTAGACCTGTGACAATAAACGCCAACAATGCGCAGGCATCGACACGTCCATATCCGTTGTTGCGAGGGATATTTCTATGTCCAGATTCTGCATCGCCGTGATACTCGTCATCGGGGCCATGTTGGCTGTCGCATCTCCGGCCGCACTCCACGCCGCCGCACCCGTGTTGCAAACACCGATTCCCGCTGGCTCGCCCTTCATCGGCGCGCACGTTGTCGGCGACGGTGACTTCACGCTCACGCTGGGCGCCGACGGCCGCGCGCGGCTGGACGAAACCGCGCCCGCCACCGGCGCGCAACCGGCAAGCTGGCAGGGCACGTGGGAAGTCGCCGAGGGCGATGCATTCGTGCGCCTGTCGGCGACGAGCGCGGGCGCGGCGCTCAAGCTGCCCGTGATGCTCGAGGCGAAGCTCGACGGCGGTGTGGTCGACATCTTCGGGCTGGGCGTGGACAACCTCATCTACGACCGCAGCGATCTCGACCTGACGCTGGGCAGCGGCCAACGCCACCCGATCGTACGCGTGCTCAACCGCCTGCTGGCCGAAGTGCCCTATCTGACCTACACCTACCCCGTCGAGAACGCCAATGTCTACACGGAAGATGTACGCCGCACGCTGGCGCGCTTCCAGGAGGTCGAGGGCTATGCGCCCACCGGCCTGCTCGATCTGCGCACGCTGCTCGCGCTCGTCACGCCGGCCGCGGCACGGCTGGACGCCAGCACCGTCGAGTTGACCGTCGGGCCGGACGTGATCAACGTGCGCGGCGGGCCGAGCACCAACTATCCGGTCACCCACCGCGCCTACCAGGGCGACGCCTTCGACATCGTCGGCAAGGTGGGCGACGGCTCGCCGCGCGGGACGTGGCTGGAAGTCTGCTGCCTGGGGCCGGACAACGGCTGGATCCGCGCCGACCTGGGCACGGTGCGCGGCGACCTCAACCGCATCAACACGGTGCCGGCCGATCAACTGCCGCCCGAGCCGGCGCCCGCTGCGGCTGCCGCACCCGCGCCGCAAGGCCGCGGCCAGCCGCTGCTCGCCAACCTGCCCACGACCACGCCCGAGGGGAACCCGGTCGTCTACCTGACCTTCGACGACGGCCCGAACGGCAGCTACTCGCAGCAGGTCATCGATCTGCTCAACCAGTACAATGCCAGGGGCACCTTCTTCGTCATCGGCCGGCAGGCGAGCGGCGGCGCCGACATCCTGCGCAATGAAGCGGCCGGCGGCCACTACATCGCCAACCACACGTGGGATCATGTGTGGCTGGACAAGGTGAACAAGGAAGAGTTTCTCAGCCAGATCCAGCGCACGCGCAATGAACTGCTGGCCGTGGCGGGCGACCTCTTCACGCTGGATGGCGACGTGCTCTACGTGCGCCCACCCTACGGCGCCATCAATGCCGACGACCGCCAGTGGCTGGCCGAGCTTGGCTATACGCCCGTGCTGTGGGATGTGGACCCGCAGGACTGGCGGCGCCCCGGCGTGGAGACCATCGCTAACCACGTGCTCGGCAGCGTTTTTCCCGGCGCGGTGGTGCTAATGCACGACGGCGGCGGCGAGCGCACGCAGAGCGTGGCCGCGCTGGAAATCGTCCTGCGCGAGCTGTCGGCGCGCGGCTACAGCTTCTACAACATCTTTGGACAGTGATCCGCGTGAGTGCGTGCCATGTTGGCGGCGTGCGTCGCACTGGTCAAACGATCCGTCGCGGAAAACCATATCCTGACCAGTGCGACGCACGCCGGCGCTCACCCCGCCAGTTTCCTGGGACGCGCCCATCTGCCTCCCACGAGTTGACAGTTCGAACGCTTCCCGCTATCTTGTGACAAATTATGCAAAGACGGCGCGCAATCCTCGTCTTTGTCACAATCAACGCAAAACTGAATCGGGAGGCAGCCATGTGGAAAGAATTCAAGAATTTCATCAGCCGCGGCAATGTACTGGATTTAGCCGTGGCTGTGGTCATGGGCACGGCGTTCAGCGCCATCGTCACCTCGTTTGTCAATGATGTGATCATGCCGATCGTCGGCGTGCTGTTGGGCGGGCTCGACTTCACCGGCCTGGCAATCACGGTGGGCGAGTCGCAGATCCTCTACGGCAACTTCATCCAGGCGATCATCAACTTCCTGATCATTGCCATCTCCATGTTCTTTGTCGTCAAGGGCGCCAACAGCATGGTGAAGAAGCAGGAAGCCGCACCGGCGCCGCCGCCGGCGCCGACGGCCGAGGAAAAGCTGCTGACCCAAATCCGCGATATCTTGCAGGAGCAGGCGGGCACCGGGCGCTGAGCGCACGCGCCTCATTTGGCGGGCTGGCCGTCGCCAATCGTCGCCATTCTCAGGAGAGCAGTCGATGCTTTACTTCTTGGTTCGGATCGGTGTCAATGCCCTGACCCTTCTGCTCGTCATCATGATTGTGCCGGGCCTGGGCATCAATCCGGTGGTTGCCGAACAGCCGCTGGTCGTCGTGCTCGGATTCATATTCCTGGGCGCCATTTTCGCATTCTTGAATTGGCTGCTATGGCCGATCCTGCTGCTCCTGTCGGGCCAGCTCGTCCTGTGGACGTACGGGCTCGTCCTCTTCCTGCTGAACGCGTTCATTTTCTTCCTGGCAACCTTTGACGACTTTGACCTGCACGGTGATGCTGAGGGCCAGTTCCTCATCGCCGCCGAGCCCTTCTGGCTGCGGATCATCATTGCCGGCGCCGTGATGACGCTCCTGCTCTTCTTTTTTGAGGGCATCACCGGGCTGGACAGCCCGATCCGCGGTCAGAAGACGCGCAGCCAGCCCTACTGGCGCTTTCTCGGGCGGCTGACTATCGGCGGACGCAACATCTTCGCCGAGAACCTGCGCATCGCCCAGTCGGTCGACACCATCAACCGCTACGGCCGCGACATCGTCTTCGATGCATCGCCTTTCGGTGCGATCCGGCGCTTCTTCCAGCGCATCATCTACTGGCGCAAGAAACCGCTGATCAACGAAAGTATCCCCGAGACGGTGCGCTACATGCTGCAAGACCTGGGGCCGACCTTCGTCAAGCTGGGCCAGATCGTCTCCAGTCGCGCCGAACAGCTTCCGCCCGACTGGCGTTCCGAGCTGGCGCAGTTGCAAAGCGATGTGGAGCCGTTCGACAGCGCCGAAGCGGAACGTATCGTCGAGCGCGAACTGGGCCAGCCCGTCGACGAACTTTTCGCCGATTTCGATTCAGCGCCGCTGGCGGCCGCCTCCACGGCGCAGGTGCACCGCGCCACGCTCCACGACGGCAGCGAGGTCGTGGTCAAGGTGCAGCGCCCGGACATCGACGTGACGGTGCAGGCCGATCTCAACGTGATTCGCGAACTGACCCGTCTCACCGAGCAGCGCTTCGACTGGGCGCGTCACGCCGACCTGCACGGCATCACAACCGAGTACGCCGACAACATCCTGCTCGAACTGGACTACACCAACGAAGCATTCAACGGGCGTATGCTGGCCGAGAACATGCGCATGTTCCCGACCATCCACGTGCCGGCGATCTACGGGCAGTTGTCGACGCGGCGCGTGCTGGTGCAGGAGTTCGTGCGCGGCGTCAAGATCACCAATGTCGAAGCGATCGACGCCGCCAATCTCGACCGCCGCGAGATGGCCACCACCTTCATGCGCGCCATCGTCAAGCAGGTGCTCTATGACGGCTTCTTCCACGGCGACCCGCACCCCGGCAACGTGCTGGTCAACACCGACACCGGCGAGATCATCTTCCTCGACCTGGGCATGATGGGCACGCTGACGACGGAAAAGCGCATGGCTATGGCCGACCTCATCTGGTCGCTCACCGAGCGCGACACGCAGGAGATCGCCCGCACGGCCCTACGCTTGACGACGAGTTACCGGGAGGTGGACGAGAAGGCCTTTGCCACCGACGTGGATCGGCTGCTCAAGCGCTACACGACCTTCACCGACGTGCCCATGTCCATCTCCGGGGCAATGCGCGCCATGTTCGACGCCATGAACCGCGCCGGCGTGCGCATGGATGCCGACCTGACGCTGGCGCTCAAGGCCATGATCCAGGCCGAGGAGACGGTGCACATGCTCGACCCGGACCTGCCGCTGGTCGACACGGCGCTGGAAGCGATCAAGAATCTCTTCCTGGAGACCTTCGACGCCGACAAGGTGATCAACCAGCTCAAGGTGCAGACGATTCGTTCGGCCAAGGATGCGATCCGCAACATCGGCTCCATCGAAGAGTTCGTGCTCGGCCTCATCAAGCAGTTCCGCCGCGGCGGCATCACGCTCTTCATCGACACCTCCGAGGTGAGCAAGCAGGTCGCCGAGATCGATGAGACGATCACGTCCAACATGCGCCGGCTGACCATCTCGCTGCTGCTCGTCGGCCTGCTCATCGGCGCCGGCATTGCCAGCAACTCGCCCGCCGATCTCTTCCCCAATCTGCCGGAGATTGCCTATCTTATTTTTATGGGGGCCAGCTTCGTGACCGTGGTCATCATTGTGCGGGCGCTGTGGCGCTGGCTCAACGGCGAGGGGTTGTAGCAGGTCAGCCGAAGAGTCCCAGTTGCTCGGCAGCCGGCGTGCTGGGCGGAGCGGGCATCTCGTGGCAGCGCAATTCGACCAGCGCCGCCTCGATCTCGCCCACAAAGCGTGAGGGTTCGTTTTCCATGCGCCGGCCAAAGAGAAAGCGCGTGCGCGCGTGGGCCAGGATCAACTTCTCCCGCGCGCGCGTCATGCCCACGTAAAAGAGCCGGCGCTCCTCCTCGATGTCCGGCGCCTCGCCCTCGCGCACGTAGGGCAGCAATGACTCCTCGCACCCGGCCATGAAAACGACGGGAAATTCCAGCCCCTTGGCGGCGTGGAGGGTCATGAGCGTGACCCTGTCGGCGCGCGGGTCGTAGGCGTCGGCCTCGCTCTCCAGCACCGTCATTTCGAGGAAGTCGGCCAGGCGCGAGCCAAATGGAATGGCGCGGCCGGCCAGGCGAGCGCGCAGCGGTTCCTCCACGGCCAGGAACGCACAGGTTTGGTCGAGTAGCTCGCCCACGGTGGCACGGTCGCGTGTCGTGGCGAGGGTGCGCCAGAAGCCGGCGACTTTCTCCAGCCGACTGCGACGCCCTGCGGGCTGTTCTGCCGCCGCCCCGGCCAGTGCATCGCCCAAGTCGCCCATGGTAGTTGCCGACAACGCGTGTGCGCGCACGGCCACCTGCTCGGCCGCAGCCACGCCGGCCGCGGCCAGCCCCTGCGCCAGATGCACGGTCGAGCGCGGCGCGTGCAACAGCCAGAGCCAGGCCAGCACGCCGCGCGCCGCCTTGCCCGCCCACAGCGGCTCCTGCCCCACGGCCTGGTACGGGATGCCCGAGCGGTCGAACGCCTCGATCAGCGCCCGCGTCTGCGCGCCCAGGCGGTAGAGCACGGCAAAGTCGCCAAAGCCGCGCGGTGCAGCAGGCAGCCCATCGGCGCGCCCCGTGTCCAGCGAGAAGTAACTGGTGCCGCCCACCATCTGCTCGATCTGGTGGACGATGGTCTCGGCCTCGGCCTTGTCGGTGGGCGTGGGGCGCACGTCGAGCTTGACCGCCGCGGCGAACTGCGCCAGCAGCGGCATCTCGTCGCGCCGCGGATTGTGGGCGATGACCTGCATGGCCGCGTCGAGGATGCCCTGGTGGGAGCGATAGTTGCGGCTGAGCCGCACGCGCTGCGCGCCTGGATACTCGTCGGTGAACGCGAGAAAGTAGCGCGGATCCGCGCCGCGGAAACCGTAGATCGCCTGGTCGGGGTCACCGATGACGCACAGGTTGGCGCCACCCGCCGCCAGCAGTTTCAGCAGCCGCACCTGGGCATGATTCACATCCTGGTACTCGTCCACCGAGATCCAGCGGTAGCGCGCGTGAACGCCGGCAGCCACCTGCGGGTCATTTTCCAGCAAGTGCACGGCAAGCCCGATCAGGTCGTCGAAGTCGACGGCATCGGCCTGGCGCAGGGCGGCATTGTAGCGCTCGAAAATCTGGGCATAGTCCGCGTCGGGCGGCGCAAGCTGGTTCTTGGCCGTGGCAATGGCGGCCAGCGCGGCGTCGACCGCGGCGCCATCCAGTTCCGGCGCGGCCAGGCCGAGCAGGTCACGCCGGCCCTCGTCGTCGAGAATGACGAAGTCGGGCGCAAGACCGGCCGCGGCGGCATGGGTGCGTAGCAGGCGCGCGCCAAAGGCGTGAAAGGTCGCGACGGTGATGCGCCCGGCGTCATCGTCGCCGAGCAGCGCAGCCAGTCGCGCGCGCATCTCGCCGGCCGCCTTGTTGGTGAAGGTGATGGCCAGCACGCTCGCTGGCGCGGCACCCAGCGTGCGGACGAGATGGGCGATGCGCACCGTCAGCGTGCGCGTCTTGCCCGTGCCCGGCCCGGCCACGATGACCAGCGGCGCATCGGTGCAGAAGACGGCGGCGCGCTGGTCGTCGTTGAGACCGGCCAGCAGATCGCCGGCAGGCGCGGGTGTCGCCGCAACGGCTTCGGGCGCGGCGAAGAGGCTCTCCTGTTGCACCGGGACCGTTGCCGCGTCCGGCTGTGAAGACAGGGGTGTGTAGGCCGGCGGGCGCTCGGCAACGGTCGCCGGCTCGGGCGCAAAGAGCGCGATCTGCGGCGTCTCCGCCTCCGCCGCGGCCCCGCTGAAGACGCGAATGACACCGTACTCGCCGTCGTAGCCTGGCTGCGCGTCAACGGCGCTGCGGCGCATGCGGTCGATGCCTTGCGCCAGCGTCGCGCCGCTGGCGGCGGCAATCTCGGCCAGGGGCAGATCGCGCAGGATCGCCAGCTCCGGCCCCAGCCGCGCCAGCAGGCGGAAGTACTCCTGCTGCACGCGCTTCGACCCGGCGCCGACGCCGTGCAGTTCGCCCAGCACCTCGGGCAGCGGCACCAGGCTCGCGTACGGGTGCGTGCGCGGCGGGCGCTCGTGCTCGGGGCGGTCGGCCAGCATCTCCACGCGATGCATGACGCCTACCGTCACCTCCTTGCCGCAGACCGGGCAGATGCCGCCGTGCGCCAGCGTCGTTGCCGGGTGCCAGCAGATGCCGCACTTGCGATGGCCGTCGACGTGGTACTTGCCCTCCTCGGGGAAGAACTCGACGGTGCCGCGGAAGGTGGCGGGATCGCCGCTCTTGAGCGCGGCAAAGATGGCATCGTAGGAAAGGTCGCAGTCGAAGCAGGTCGCCTCACGTGCCAGCTTCTGCGGCGAGTGGGCGTCGGAGTTGGAGACGAGCGTGTAGCGATCCAGGTTGGAGACGCGCCAGTTCATGGGCGGGTCGGAGGAAAGGCCGGTTTCCAGCGCAAAGATGTGCGGCGTCAGGTCGCCAAAGCACTCCTCGACCGAGTCGAAGCCCGACATAGAGCCAAGCATGGCAAACCACGGCGTCCAGATATGCGCGGGGATGAGGTAGCAGCGCTCGTCGACCTCCAGGATGATCTCGAGCAGGTCGCGCGAGTCGAGCCCCAGGATCGGGCGCCCGTCGGAACGGATGTTGCCGATGCGCTCCAGCCGCGCCTGGATGCGTCCCACCGCGTCGAAATCGGGCGCAAAGATGACGTTGTGCACCTTGCGCGTCTTGCCGTGGCGCTTGTAGATGTTGCTGATCTCGCCGGCGAGCAGGAAGCGCACCGTGCCGCGGCAGGCGTCGGGCACGTCGCCCGCAACGGTGGCGGCGGCCTCGTCAGTGAGGCGGAAGAGGCCAGGCTCGGCCGGCGCCAGCTTGCGCTGCATCTCCTGGTACCAGCCCGGGTGCGCGATATCCCCCGTCCCGACGACGTTGACGCCCTTGATCTGCGCCCACTTCCACAGATGCTCGAAGGTCAGATCCTTGCTGGTGGCACGCGAGTAATGCGAATGGATGTGGAGATCGGCGACGAGTTGCATGGGGGAGAGTGTAGCACGGCTGGATGGCCGCGCTCAACCCACGCGGATGCCGGTGCGGGCCTCTTCGGCGACGACGCGATTGCGCCCGCCTTCCTTGGCGCCGTGCAACATGTGGCCGGCGCGGGCAATCAGGTCGTTCAGGAAGCCGCTGCTGTCAACAGGACGCGGCGAGGCGACAGGAGGTTGGCATGCCGCCACACCGACGCTGATGGTTACGACAAGTTGACCGGCATCGGTAGCAATGGGCGCAGCGGCCACCTGGCAGCGCAGGGCCTCGGCCCGGGTCGTAGCGTCGCCCAAACCCGTGCCAGGCAGGACGACCACGAACTCCTCACCCCCATAGCGACAGGCAATGCCGGGCGCGGGAATGCTCTCCCGGAGATGAGTCGCAATCGCCTCCAGCACCTGATCGCCGACGTCATAGCTGTAGCGGTCGTTGAACGCCTTGAAATTGTCAATGTCAAAGAAGATGAGCGCAACAGGCCGGCCGGCCAGCAACGCGGCATCAATGTCTTGCCGGCCGAACTGGAACAGGCCGCGGCGGTTGTAGAGGCCGGTCAGCGAATCGACGACTGCCAGTTCCTGCACGTTCTCGTACAGCAGGGCGTTGTGGATCGCGACAGCCGCGCCGGTGGCATAGAGTTCCAGGAACTGAAGTGTATCGGCCGAAAAGACATTGGGATCGCGGGCGGCCAGGACGAGCACGCCGATCGTGTTTTGCACCGAGACCAGTGGAATCGCCACGCAGGTGTGGTCGGCCGGCAGCAGTCCGCCGGCCCGTGCGGCCGATTCCGGGGTCAGCCGCCCGGTTGCCTGGCGATCGTTGATCATCGTCGTGAGCGTCTCGACATCGCACGGCAGTTGGTCGCCGGCACTGCCGGCGCGCAGCGACCCGCGCGATCGGGCAAGGTAGAGCGCATCGTCCGAAGCGAGCCCGACAAAACCGATTTCCGCACCGCTCAACGTGGTGGAAACCTCCAGCGTGCGGTCCATGACGCTCTCGGCATCCAGTTCGCTGGCCAGGTCCAGGCTGGCCTTGCGTACGATTTCCATGCGGTCGATGGTCAGGCCCAGCTTGGCGGCCATGGCGTTGAGCGTAGCGGCCAGACGCCCCAACTCGTCGCCGCGATCCAGCGCCGAGCGAGCGGCGAGATCGCCGTTCTGAAGCCGGCGAGCGACTGCGGTCAGGCGGGTAACCTGGCGCGTCACCGTGATGTGCAGCACGACGGCGACGGCCATGGCCAACAACACTCCGGCCACGACTGCGGCAGCCAGAATGTTTGCAGCAGATTGCCGCGTCTGCTCGAAACGCAGCCGCGCCTGTCCGGCCTCCGTGTTGACCGCGGCCAGCAATGTGACGAGGCCCGGCTCGACGGAATTGCCCAGTTGGGCAAGCGTGGCGAGTTTCTCCTGAATCTGCGCGTCCGTCTGCGCGATCTGACTGGCGAGTTGCTCGTAGGTATCCAAGGCGTCCAGCGCGGCGCTGATCCGCTCTGCGGGCAGGCTGCTCTGCCCCACTGCCTCGCGCAGACTCAGTACGGCCGCGTCCATCGCGCCGGCCTTGAAAGGCGCTGATTCGCCGAAATAGCGCAATTCGTAGTAGAGCGCGATGAGTGTCTCGTGCTCACGCGCGCCGGCCAACAGCGCCAGAACGCGCGCCGACACGCTGTCGAGTTGGGCGCTCAACCCGGCGTCACGCGAGGTCATGCTCATTTCGAGTTCGGTCGCCTCCTCGTAGGTGGTGGCATACCGGCTCACGGTAGACAAGAGCAGATCGAGATCGGTCAAACGTGTGCGGACGGCGCTGTCGTCGGGCGTCGTTGCAATCATCCGCTTCAACAGTGCGCCGTCGCGAATCACCTCGTCGATTTTCCCGGCGCTGGCCATGGCATAGATGCTGTAGGCATCGTTGGCTCCGATGACCGCGGATTGGAGAAAGAAATCCTTCTGCAGCCGGCGCGCCGATTCCCAGTTGCGCCCGAGCGTCAAGGCCAGGCGCTGAATTTCGGCACTCTGTTGGAGGGCGCGATTGGCAGCCCACAGATCCGCCAGCGCGTAGTAGCCGACCACCATCTCCATGACAATGATCGTCAACATGAGACTGAACGAGAGGCCAAATTTTGTGGTCGTCTTCAGCGACCCAAACCAGCGTACCAGGCGTCGAGGCATTCTTGACCTACAGACTTGGCGAGGGGTAGAGCGGATGACGGTCACGAACAATACAGCGGTGCATGCCTGGGCAAAGCATGCACCGCTCGCTCACGGCAACAGCAACAGTTCATTTTGCAGCAGATGCGCCGAGTCGGCAGGCGCCATCTTGTCGTACACGACGCGATTGATCGCACGCACGAGTGCAGCACCTGCCTCGTCGGATGAGTGCTGGTAGTAGTCGACCGTATACGCATCAAAGGTGTCCACAAAGCAGCGCAGCCACGGATCCTTTTCCAGCAGAGCCTGGTAGCCGGCCGATTCGATCAGGGCCGTACGCGGCTGAATGACGCCAACGGACTCCAGCCACCAGAGCGGCTGCTCCGCTTCGCCCTTCTTGCCCAAAATGAAGGCAAGAAATTCCTGGGCAAGTTGCTGCCGCCCGGGGTCGGAGTTGGCGTTGACCACCCACCCGAATGAGTACATGACATTCTGATGGGTCGCGTCGTTTTCAGGGTCGGTGACCGGGTGCGGCGCCACGTCAAAGCGCACGTCAGGGTTGGCAGCAAGGATTGCCGAGGAGAACCAGGGGCCGGCGGTCACCATAGCCACCTTGCCGTTGGCAAAGTCGGCAAACCAATCCTGCACAAAATAAGGGTCGTAGGCTGTATAGAGATGGGTGAAGTCGTAGAAGACCTGGAGCGCAGCAATGACGGCGTCGCTGTCGCCGGCCGGCTTGCCATTGACGTAGAGATCGGCCTGTCCAAACTGGCGCATGATCGGGTAGAAATCCTGGACGTACCATTCGGCAGCCGGGTAGTTGGCAAAGAAGCCAAACTGGTAGCCCATGCGCGTGGGCGCCCCCGTGACCGTATCGGTGATCAACATCTGCCGGCTGATCTCTCCCAGTCGCTGCCAACTCTCCGGTCGCTCGGTCGATGGATAGGCGACGCCGGCATCATCAAAGACGGACTCGTTGTAGAAGAGACAGAGGGTGGTGAGTTCGTTGAGCAACGCGTAGATCTTGCCGTCCTGGATGAAGACATTCAAGCCGTTCGGTGGATAGTCCTGCACGATGTCGTCGACGGAGTCGTAGCCGAAAATGGTCGGGTCGAGCGACGCCAACAGACCGGTTTCGATATAGCCGGCCTGGGTGAAATTGTGGCTGGCCATGGCCCACACGTCAGGCCCGCCGCCGCTCGAAACCTCGGCCAGCAACTTGGAGTCGAAGGAGACGATTCCGCCCGAGTAGGGAAAGGTCTCGTACTTGACCTTGACGCCGGGATGGGCAGCCTCAAATTCGGGGATCCACTTGTCGCGCAGGCCGTCCGTAAAAGTAGGAAACTCATGGGTCCAGAGCACCAGTTCGCGCGCCTCGCCCGTCGAAGGCTGCGCTGGCGCCTGTGGCGTGGAGACAGGCGCCGCCAGATTGGGGGGCACAGCCTGGCAGGCCGCCAGCAAAAGGGCGATCATCAGAGGGGTATACAGCAGCAGCCGACGGAACATCCTCAACTCCTTTCGTAGCGTGCGAGGACATAGCGTCAACAGCAGGCAGTCCATACAGTGACGAACGAACCCGGCGTCCGCTGCCCAGCACATTTCAGAATTGACGGGAACGGCCAACTTCACCTTACTAAATATGAGCATATCTCACTACCGTACAGAAAAGATGTTCGACGTAGTTGAGTGATTTGGAGATAGGTTGTCGTTCAGGTAGGTTTCTGTTCCGACCAAGGAAAGGAGCCACCATGAACGACAACCTGAGACGATATCGTGCCATCAAACGTGGACTCGCACAACTATATCCATCTGAGCCAACAGGGCGACTGCTTCAATCGCTGCATGTGATGGCAATGTTCATCAACGGTATCGTAGCCAGCAAGAGCACGCATACTCGAGATGTGGCTAAGAAAACGCCAACCGGGGCCAAGGTCACGAGTCGGGAAAAACAACTGAGCCGTTGGTATCAGAACGAGCGAGTGAGCTATGAACGGCACATGTTGCCCTTTGTGCAAGCGCTGTTGGCCGGCCTCGCCTCGCAGACGTTGGTGCTGGCCATTGATGGCAGTGAAGTCGGACGCAACTGTGTGACCTTGATGGTCAGCCTGATCTACCAAAAGCGGGCCATACCCCTGCTGTGGGTGGTCAGGACAGGAAGCAAAGGGCATTTTCCGGCGGACATCCATATCGAATTGCTGACAGCAGTGCAGAAGCTCTTGCCGGCTGATGCCTCTGTCATCCTGCTGGGTGATGGTGAGTTTGATAGCATTGAGTTGCAGAGCTTTCTCCAGGACGTAGGGTGGGACTATGTCTGCCGGACTGCCAAGAGCACCCACGTATGCCTGGACGGTGAATGGCAGAGCTTGGAGCACTATGACCTCTGGCCCGGCAGTTGTCTCCCACTCTATGATGCTTTGTTCACCCGACAGGCCTATGGGCCGGTGTTGGTCATTCTCTGGTGGCAGACAGGCTACAAAGAACCCGTCTATCTGGTCACCAACCTCTCAGTCATGGAGGAAGCATGTCTCTGGTATCGCAAACGTATGCGCATAGAAACCTTCTTTTCCGACCAGAAAAGCCGGGGCTTCCACCTGCACAAGAGCCGTATCCGCGATCCGCAACGCTTGGCTCGGCTCATGATCGCAGCCTGTTTTGCCTACATTTGGATCATCTACCTGGGTACCCTTTGTATTCAGGACAAGTGGGTGAAGCAGATCCACCGTACCGACCGGTGCGATCTCAGCCTCTTCCAGCTTGGCATGGACTTGCTGGAACATTTCTTGAACGAGTACTTGCCCATCCCGGTGGACTTCCGACTACCCGTCAGTTCACCTCCTTAAAAAGTGTACGGTAGCAAATGAGCATATCATGTCTTGCGCTTGCGTCAAGCAGGGCGGAGCGCGGCTTCGCTCCCCGCCCATACAAGGGCAGCAATACACGACGGAACCGAACCCGGCGCCATCCCGAGCGCTGGTCGATTGCCGCCCGCGGCTTTGACTTTTGTTGCAGAGTGAAATAAGATCGTCTTTATACCTCGCAGAAAATATCATTATCCATCGACTTCCATCAGTGCGCCGGGCGAAACACCTGGCGCCGACAGTCACCGGGGGCCACATGGCGCGCATCGACACGCTCTACCTGATCCACCACAGCCACACCGATATCGGCTACACGCACGACCAGCCCATCGTCTTCGACATGCACGAACGCTTCATCAGCCAGGCGCTGGAGCTGGCCGAGCGCTACGCCGCCAGTGAGACCGACGGCGCGTTCCGCTGGACGGTCGAGAATACCTACGTGCTGGACCGCTGGCTGCAGCACGCGTCGCCGCGCGAGATCGAGCGCTTCCAGGCCATGGAACGCGCCGGCCGTATCGAGGTGACGGCCATGTTTGCCAACCTCACGCCCTTGCTCGACACCGACGAACTCATCGAGAGCCTGCAACTGGCCGGCCGCCTGCGCCGCGACTACGGCTTCACGATCACCGCCGCCATGAACTGCGACGTCAACGGCGAGAACTGGCCGCTGGTCGACCTGCTGCTCGACGCCGGCGTCGAGGGTTTCACCATGGCCATCAACACGCACTTTGGCGGCGCGCCGCTGGCACGACCGGATGTCTTTCGCTGGCAGGGGCCGAGCGGGCGAGCTATCCTCGCCTACAGCGGCTGGCCCTACGACCAGGGCTGGCGCTATGGCATCGGCCGCAGCCTCGACGAATTCGAGAACACATGGTGGCCGCGCGTTGCCCGGCGTCTCGATGAGATCGACTACCCGCTGCCTGCCGTCATGGTGCAGAGCTACCACCCCTTCGGCGACAACGGCTCGGCTTTCGAGGGCTTCGTGGCGTGGATCGACGAGTGGAACGCCACGGGCAAGGGGCCGCACATCAAGCTGGCCACGCCGCGCCAGTGGTGGGCGGCGGTGAAGGAGCACGGCGACAAGCTGCCCACGCACCGCGGCGACTGGACCGACTTTTGGAATTTCGGCGCGGCCAGCAGCGCGCGCGAGCAGACGGTCAACCGCCAGAGCCGCACCCGCCTGCGCGCCGCCGACGCCATTGCTGCCGCCGTGCTGCCGCATGACGCACAATCGCCTTCGCCCGATCTCTGGCTCGCCCGCTCGTTGGATCTCTACCGCCAGGAAGCGTGGGACAACCTCATCTTCTGGGACGAGCATACCTGGGGCGCCGATATCTCCATTCCCATGCCGGAGAGCGAGGACACGGCGAGCCAGTGGCACCACAAGGCGCACTTCGCCTGGGAGGCGCGCAGCCTGAGCCTGCTCTTGCAGCGTGACGCGTTGGCCGCGCTGGCGCGCCAGGTGACACGCAGCGCGGCCGACGATCTGCTGCTCGTCAACCCGCTGCCCTTCGAACGGACGGTCGCGGGCAATGTGTCCAACCACGTGCTGGCGCCGCGCGGCACAACGGATGATTCCACCGCCGGGCGCCACTTCCAGGATCGCCAGCCGCAGCTTCGGCGCGCCAATGCGGCCCAGGTTGGCCCGGAGGATGCCGACCTGCTCGTCGAGCGCACGACCTTGCCGCCGACCACGCTGCCGGCCTTTGGCTATAAGGTCGTGCGGCGCAGCGATCTCGTCACCCACACGCTGCTTGCCGGCTTGCGCGAGGATGCCGTCGTCGAGAATGCGTACCACCGGCTGCGCTTCGACACGGAGACGGGCGGCATTGTCTCCTGGCACGACAAGGCGCTGGGCCGCGAGTGGGTGGACGCCGCGGCCGGGCATCGCTTCAACGGCTTTGTCCACGAAGAGGTCGCCGACCGCACGCACCCGTGGCCGCGCCGGTTGATGTTCGAGATGAAGTGGGATTCGGAATACGTCGAGCGGGCGCGCGGCTGGAAGAGGGGCTGGCGTGCCCGGCGGCGGGCCCCGGCAAAGGTGACCACCCACTATGTCTTCACGCTGCCCGGCGGCACCGAGATCATGCAGGTGATGGAGGCGCCCGGCATCGCCGGCCCGCTGGTGCAGAGCGTCTACCTGCCCGACTTTGCGCCGTGGGTGGAGTTCCGCGCCCGCTGGCACATGAGCGCCACCACGCACCCAGAGGCAACTTACCTGCTCTTCCCGTTCGATCTGCCGGCAGCAACGGCACGCATCGATCTGGGCGGCCAGGCCATCATCCCCGGCGCCGACCAGCTTCCCGGCGTCTGCTACGACTATTTCACCGTGCAGAACTGGGTCGATTTCAACGACGGCGAGCACGGCGTCACGATCGCTACGCCCGACAATCCCATGGTGCAGCTTGGCGATTTCCACTTCGGTCACGACCAGGCCGGTTTTGCCCTGGAGCGCGCCATGCTGCTGGGCTGGGTCACCAACAACTACTGGGAGACAAACTTCCGGCCCCATCAGCCGGGCCTGGTGACGGCGCGTTACCGCGCACTGCCCTATGCCGGCGCCTTCGACGAAGCCGCCGCGCACCGCTTCGGGCTGGACGCGGCCGCCGATCAGCCGCTGCTCCAGCACCTGGGCGAGCCGGCGTCCCAGGCCGCATGGCCGGAGCACGGCACACTGCTGGACCTGCCGGCGGGCGAGGTCATCACGCTGCACGTCAAGCCGGGCGTTGACGGCACGGTCATTGTCCGTCTGCTCAATGCGAGCGACACGGCGCAGCAGGCGACGATTGGCTCCGGGCTCTTCCGCATCGCCGGCGCCCAGGCGCTCGACCTGCTCGAACAGCCGGCCGGCGAACTGGTGGTCGCCAGCGATGCGGTGACGGTGAATCTCGCGCCACGGGCCGTGGCCGTCGTCGCGTTGCAATGCGCGTGAGTATCTACGCCTTTGGGTGATCGGATGGAGCTACGGCGTGGGAACAGGAGATCACTCCAACCGCTTGTAGTGACGGCTTCAGCCGTTCCAGGGGGAAGTCAACGACTGAAGTCGTCACTACTGCGAGAATCGTGAACGACTGAGTTTACGATCTGTAGTGACGGCTTCAGCCGTTCCGGAGAAAGGCAACGACTAAAGTCGTCACTACAGCGAGAGTGGTGACCTACTGAATTGCACGTTTGCGAACGGAGCGTATCATGACAGAGTTCGTGCTGGGTGTGGATGGCGGCGGGACGCGCACGCGCGTTGCCGCCGTGGGCGTTGACGGCCGCGTGCTGGGCATCGGCATTGCCGGGTCGTCGAACTACGACGACGTCGGCAAGGAGGCTGCCCAGGCCGCCATCGACCGGGCGGCACGCGAGGCGCTGGCCGCGGCAGGTGTCGAGCGCAGCCGGAGCAGTGCCATCTTCCTGGGCATGGCCGGCGTCACCTCGGAGACCGACAAGCAGCACATCCGCGACATCGCGCTGGCGCTGAAACTGGCGCCGCCCGAGCGCATCGGCGTCAACCACGATTGCAGCGCGGCACTGGCCGGCGGGCTGGAGGGACGGCCGGGCATCGTGCAGATTCTGGGCACCGGCTCGTCGTGCTATGGACGCAACGCCGCCGGCGAAAGCTGGATGGCCGGCGGCCGCGGCCAGTGGATCTCCGACGAGGCCAGCGGCAACTGGCTGGGCATCCAGGCCATGCGCATGGCCGTGCGCGCCTACGACGGCCGCACGCCGGATACGATTCTGCTGCCACTCGTGCTGGCATCGCTGGAGATCAACTCCATCGAGGAGATCCTGCACCGCCAGTTCGTCGTCGGGCTGACGCGTGCCGAAATCGCCGCGCTGGCGCCGCTGGTGCTCGATGCCGCCGACGCAGGCGACGGCGTGGCTGTCGAGATCCTGGAGCGCGGCGCGCAGGAGGTGGCGGAGCTGGTGGCGGCCGTGGCGTGCAGGCTGGGGCTGGATCGTGCGCCGGTGTGCGAGGTGTGCGTGGTGGGCGGCGTGGTCGAAGGCTCGGCGAGCTATCGCGGGCGCATCACGACGGCGGTCCAACGCATGACGCCCACCGCCGCGGTCAAGCTGCCGGCACAGCCGCCGGTGATCGGCGCCGCCATCCTCGCCCTGGAACTGGCCGGCGTCACCCCCATCCCGGCTATCGTCCGCTGAGAGACCGGCTGAAGAGCCAGCCACGAAGCCTCAAAGGGCACAAAGAGGCACGAAGAAGTCCATGGCGACTGTGGCCAGTTGTTTCTTTGTGCTGCTTGGTGCACTTCGTGTCTTGGTGGTTTGCATTTTGTCCGATGAGCGCAGGTGCTACGGCCAGAACCACTGACCCAACAGGTGAAAGAGGAGCGGCACGAGCAGCGAGGTCGCCAGCCCGTTGAGTCCCATGGCCAGGGCTGAGAAGGCGCCGGCAACTTCGCTCACCTGCAAGGCGCGCGCCGTGCCGATGCCGTGCGACGCCAGGCCGAGGGCAAAGCCCTGCGCGCTGCCGTCACGCACACCCAGCCGGTTGAGCAGGCCGGTGCCAACCATGGAACCCAGGATGCCGGTGAGGATGACGACCACGGCGGTGAGCGACGGCAGCCCGCCGATCTGCTCGGAGATACCCATGGCGATAGGCGTCGTCGCCGACTTGGGCGCAATCGACGCGACGACATTCTGCGGCGCGCCCAGCAGCCAGGTGATGAGCACGGCGCTGACGATGGCGGTCGCCGAGCCGGCCAGCAATGCGACGAAGATGGCCGGCCCGGAGTGGCGCACGCGTTCAAACTGGCGGTAGAGCGGCACGGCCAACGCGACCGTAGCCGGGCCGAGCAGGAAATGCACGAACTGCGCGCCCTCGAAGTAGGTCGCGTACGACGTGCCGGTGGCGAGCAAGATGCTGACCAGGATCACAATGGCGATGAGCACCGGGTTGAAGATCGCCTTCTGCCCGCTCTTGCGAAAGAGCCAGTCGCCGGCCAGATAGGCTGCCAGCGTCATGGTCAGATGCAGCAGTGGGCTGGCGGCCAGGTAGACCCAGATTTCGCGCGAGGTGGCGATCATGGCTGCCCCTCCGGCTCGTCCCCGGCGGCGAAACCCCTCATCCACCTCATCGCCAGGCCGGTCACCGCAATGGTGATGACGACGCTGGCCATGAGCGCCGCCGACACCGCCAGCCAGTTTTGGACCAGCAGCCCCGCGTGGAGCATGACGCCAACGCCCGCCGGCACAAAGAGCAGCGACAGGTTCTGCAAGAGGCCACCGGTCACTACGCCGACGTCGTCGGGTACGTGGCCGCGGATGACCAGCGCGACAAAAAGGATGACCATGCCCAGCACCGGGCCGGGCACCGGCAGCCCCAGCAGCCGCGCGATGACTTCGCCCGCCAACTGGCAGGCGAGCAGGATTGTGAAGACGAGGACAATGCGATTACCCATGTGGTTTGTCGACCATCACAGCCCCCGTGCTGCCATTGACGGTTATAGTTGCGCCGTGGACGATCCGCCTTGTTGCGTTCTGTGCGCCCATAACCGCCGGAATGCCAAATTCGCGGGCGATGATCGAGCCGTGTGCAAGGACCCCGCCAATATCGGTAACCAGACCCGCAGCCTGGGCCAGCAGCGGTGTCCATGCCGGAGTTGTCGTCGGACAGACCAGAATCGTACCGGGCACCATTTTGTGAAAATCAGCCGGGCCCAGAATGACGCTTGCAGGCGCCGTCGCGCGACCGGGACTGACTGCGACGCCATGGAGACCAGCTCCTGCCACAGGCGGCGGCACATGGGGCTCAAAGAGCGTCATGTCGATGGGGCCGATCTTGAATCGATAGTCCGGTGGCACCGCTGACGGTGGTTCGAGCCGTTTCTGTGCTTCGCGTAACTTCCGGCGGGCGTCAGCCAATTCACGCATTGCGAGTAGACCATTACCTTGCGCGCGGGCATTGGATGCTTCCAACAACTCTGAGACCTTCAGAAAGAAGACGTCTTCGTGACGGGCCAGTGAACCTGCCAGAGCCAGCCGGCGCCCCAGTTCCAATGCCAACCGGCGCAGCGTCGGCCAACCCGCACCCACATAGAAAAGCGCCTCCTCACGATATGGGCTGGATTGTTGCGCCCAGTCAAGCAGCGTCCGAAACAACAGCCGGCCAACCGGGTCCAGCGCCTGTGCAACAGCCACCTCTTGTTGTGTCCGTTCCGTCACCCACTCAACCTGGCGCTCGTGGATGCCGATGCCCGGGTTCTCGACCAATGCCTTCAGATTGATCAGGACCGGGAGTGGCTCGTCGACCAGCGTGGGAGCGGCGAAATCGAGTGAATATATCTGGTGGCCGTAGCGATCGAAGTAGTGCCGGAGATCATTCACGACCGCGGCCGCTTCCGGTTCTGCTTCCAGCGCAGGAAGCAGGTGTGCGGCCAGCGTCGATTCGACCAGCCGACGCAATTGCTCATGGTGCCGTATCGTCGTGGCAATGGCCTCTAATTCGGCCTGCGCATCAACGGCCTTGGACGGGAAGCCCCGCAGAAAGAGTGCGCTGGTCAGTTCTTTCGCGTTGAGGGCGACGAGTCTCTCGGACTTTCCAGGCGTAGCAGCCATGTCGGCTGTAATCCCGGCCAGGAAGCGGGCAAACAGCTCGTCGGTCACCTTTGCCACCCCTATAGGCATGGATGCGGCGAACCAGTACTTTGCGTCGGCAATTGCCAACGCGCGTAAACCTTGCAGCAACTGTTGGTCGGTTGCATCGCCTTCATCAAGCAGCCTCCACGTTTCCACCGTGTCCAGATAGGCGGGCAACGCCTCATCGCGCCAGTAGGGAAGCCAGCGGCGAAGGAGCTTCGGAAGCGTGGTCGCGTAGATGTGCAGAATGAGTGGAATCATCGCCCAACTGAAGCGGATGCCGACACGCGAGTAGGCATAGCCGTTGACCGTCACAAAAAAGGGGCGATCGATGTACTCCTCGACAAACCGCACGTGGCTCGGGGAATTGCCCAGAAAAGCGAGAAAATCGTCCATCGACTGGTCCAGGCCGACCTGAAGATACAGCTCGTCGAACAACGGCGAGAGCGGTTCGGGCATATGCTCAGTCACCTGCCGGCGCAGCAGGGGTGTTCCCGGTGGCGGAGGTTCCCAGCGCACGTCATGGAGTTGCGCTGGCAGCAGCGTCGTGATCGGTCGTGATTGCAGTATCCAGCATCGGTCATCTGCCAGGGCCCACTCGAGATCGAGCGGCGTCCCGCCCAGATATTGTTCCACGTAGATGGCCAGCGCCGCAATCGTGCGGACCTGGTTGAGGGTCAGGGCTGGCTCGCTGCGCTGTGTTTCCGGCACGTCATGAAGAATGGTGCCCTGCGAGCTGGCCGGTACGGCTTTGTGGCGCTTCTCGCCAAGCGCGATTCGGCTTGGCATAAGGCTGCTTCTTTTCAAGACAACCATGTCGGGCGATACAGAGCCGGAGACGATCGCTTCGCCGAGACCATAGCTCGCATTGACGACAAGCTCGTCGCGGTTACCCGTAACCGGATCGACAGTGAACAGCACGCCCGACACATCGGCCGCCACCATGAGCTGCACAACGACGCCCATTGCAACCGAGGACGGGTCGATCTCGTTTCGCGCCCGATAGTCGATCGCCCGCTCTGTCCAGAGCGATACCCAGCACCGCCGCACTGCATCGAGCAACGCTGCCGCACCGCAGACATTGAGGAGGCTATCGTGCTGGCCGGCAAAGGAGAGATCGGGCAAATCTTCGGCAGTGGCCGAGGAACGCACGGCCACTGCCGGTTCGTCATTGGGCAGGTTGGCATAGGCGTGCAGAATCGCCTCGGCAACCTCGTCGGGCATTGCTCCGGCTTCGAACAACTCCCGAACGACGACAGCGGCATCTTCCAGTTCGCCGGCGTCCCGTGTGGTAGCTCGCGCGATGAGACTCTCGATGGCCGCCTGAATGCTGTTCGCCGCAACAAAACGGCGGTACGCATGGGTGGTAACGAGAAATCCCGGCGGAACGGGCAGGCCAATCCTCGTCAGAGTTGCCAGCGAGCGCCCCTTTCCCCCGACCAATTCAAGTTCTGGTTCGGCGGCATCAAACGCAACGATGAATTGCGCATTCTCTTGAGGCTGAGCCATGTCGTTCTCCTCGACGCCCGTCCCGTGTTCAGCGATCGCCAGAGCGAGGTCTGAGGCAATAGCACAGCCGGATCGTTCAACTGCAATGCGAGCAATCCGGCTGCGCTCTATTCAGTCAGGTACGATAGCCGGCGCTCGGCTAGGCCGGTACGAGTCGCAGCGTCACGATCTCGTACGGGCGGATGTCGTACTGCACGGAGTTGCCCTCCACCGCCAGCGCGGCTTTCTCCTCCTCCAGCAGGTTCGTGCGCGCCGCCGCGGCGAGTGGGAAGCCGGCAACCAGCGCAATCGCCCCGCGCCGGCGCTGCGTCTCGTACAGGCGCACGATGACGCCGTTGCCGTCCTCGGCGCGCTTCACCGTCTCAACGATCACATTCGGCGCGTCACATGCGATGAGCGACGATACCTCGCCCCTCGCCCCTCGCCCCTCGCCCCTCCCCACAATCAGCGGGTCGTTGAGCGCGTAGGCAGCGCGCACCGTCGCCTCGTTCCAACTGCCGGCGTGCGGCAGGATGCTGTAGGCGAAAGTGTGGTGGCCGAGATCGGCGGTCGGGTCGGGCGAACCGGGGCCGCGCAGCAGGCTGATGCGGATGACGTTGTCCTTGATGTCGTGGCCGTACTTGCAATCGTTGAGCACGCTGACGCCATAGCCGCCCTCGCTGAGGTCGACCCACTTCTGCGCGCACGTCTCGAAGCGCGCCCAGTCCCAGCTCGTGTTCCAGTGCGTCGGGCGCTCGGTGTTGCCCCACTGGATCTCGTAGGTCGCCTTGGGGCTGAGCACATCGACGGGGAAGGCGACCTTGAGGAAGGTGTTGCGCTCGCGCCAGTCGATGTCGGTGGTGATGTCGACCTGGGCGCGGTTGTGTTGCAACGAGATGCGCTGTGTGTACTCGCTGCTGAGCACACGGCGCTTGATCTCCAGCGTGGCGCGCAGCGGGCCGGCCTCGGCCACGGTGATCGACGTCGCCGGGTCGGCCGACCACTTCTTGTCGCCGAGATAGATGTCCACGTCCCAGGCGTCCCAGTTCATGGGGCGATCCTCGAAGACCTGGAACTCGTTGGCAACGGCGCCTTCCGGCAGCACCTCGCGGCCGGCGACCTTGTCGTAGATGCGCGTGATGTCGCCGGCGCGGTTCAGTTCGACGCGCACGAAGTCGTTCTCCAGAAAATCCCGGCCAGCCTGAACAAATCCTTGATAGATGTCATCGCGTATCTTGACGGAATCGGTTAGCTTTTCCAGCTTCAGCGCAGTCACTGAATAAGGCGGCAACGCGCCAGCGTCGATCCAGACGCCAGCCTCGGTTTGCTGTTCCAGAACAACTTCGTAGTCGCGCAGCAGTGACATTCCATGCAACTGTTCTCCGGGCAGGAACGCAAGGTCGTTGCGGCTGAAGCCAGTCGGATTGATGATGACCAGATCGGCGTCGGTGGGCATCAACGCAACGATAGCCTCCTCGATCACGCCTTCGGCCATGGCGCGGATCTCGGCATACTGCGCCTGCGACTCGACGTAGACGGGCGCAATCGAGCTGCCGGGGATGATGTCATGGAACTGGTTGAGACAGACGAGTTCCCATGCCTTGTTGAGCACCGCCTGCGGGTAGTCGTAGCCACCGGCGAGATTGGCCAGCGTGGCCAGGAACTCGGCGTCATGGAGCAGGAACTCGCTCTTGCGGTTGGCGCGCTTGTTGCGGCTCTGCGTGGTGTAGGTGCCGCGGTGCAACTCCAGGTAGAGTTCGCCGTTCCACGTGGGCAGGATGTCGCCGGCCTCCTGCTCCATACGCTCGTAGAAGTCGCGCGCCGAGTCGTTGCGCATCCTGGGCAGGCCGGGGAAGTTGTTCATTTCGCGGATATTTTCCAGCATCTCGCGCGTCGGGCCGCCGCCGCCGTCGCCGTAGCCAAAGGCCATGAGCAGCGTGTGCTGCGCTTCCTTCTGCTGGAAGTTCGTCCACGTGCCCAGATTCTGGGCGGGTGTCGCCATGGCGTTGTAGGTGCTGGCAAAGGCGCCAAAGTCGGGCGTCGTACTGAAGTGGGTCAGCACCTTGGTGCCGTCCAGTCCCTGCCACCAGAAGGAGTCATAGGGCAGGCGATTGTACTGGCTCCAGCCGATCTTGATGGTGAAGAAGTATTCCAGCCCGGCCTCCTTGATGAGCTGCGGCAGGTTCCAGGCATAGCCAAAGACGTCGGGCAGCCAGAGAATCGGCGATTCGGCCTCGGCGCCGAAATACTTGCGGAAGAAGGTGCGGCCGAGCAGGAACTGACGCGCCAGCGACTCCGGCCCGCTCAGGTTGCAGTCCGCCTCCACCCACATGCCGCCGATGGGTTCCCAGCGTCCCTCGGCGATGCGCTTGCCGATGGCCTCGAAGAGTTCGGGGTGATCCTGGCGCACGTAGTCGTAGAGTTGCGGCTGGCTCTGCGTGAAGTGGTATTCGGGGAACTGCTCCATGAGGCGCTGCACAGTGTAGAAGGTGCGGCCGGCCTTCTGGCGCGTGATGCCCAGCGTCCACAGCCAGGCCACGTCGATGTGGGCGTGGCCGGTGCCGATGACGTCCACGTCGAGCGCCGGGCCGGCCTTGGCGATGCCCTGCTTGAGCGCAGCATGCGCGGCGGGCACGCTGGCGTAGAAGTCGTCGCCAAAGGGCGTGTGGCTGCCCGGCACGATGGAGACCGATTCCAAGTCGCGCACGCCGGGGGCGCGCGTGTCGAGCAGCTTAAAGGCGGCGTCCAGCGCGTTGAGCAGGTGCCCCTTGGCCGGGTCGTCGTCGCCAAGACGCGTCACCGTTTCCAGCGCCACGCGCGCCGTGATGAGGAAGTCACGCGTCGGCTGGTCGATGAGCACCACCTTGCACGGCCGCATGAAGAGCGCGCTGGTGCTGGGGTCGACGGCATCGCCAAAGAGACCGCTCCAGCCGTGCAGGTCGAGCAAGTGTTCGGCGCCGTCACGCCACTGCGGCGGGAGCTTGATCTCCTGGTGGTGGCGGTCGCCCGCGGCATACTCGACGCCGTCGATGTAGGCGAGCACCTCGGGATGGCTGAAATCGCCCGATTCGCCCAGGGGCAGGTAGAGCGCCACGGCCTGGTTGGCCGGCCAATCTTCCGGCACGGCAAAGCTCGTGCTGAGCATGAAGTTGATGTAGCGCTGGCCCCAGTAACTGTTGGGCGCAATCACCGCCCAGTCGCTGCGGTCGATGTCGGGGCCGACCAGGGGCGGCGCCGGCTCGAAGCCCGTCGTGGAGAGTTCGCAATAGCGGAAGGGCGCCAGTTCCACCGATTGGCGGTACGCAACCTGGCTCTGCTCGAGCAGTTTGATGCGACGGCCGATCTTTTCGACCGTCCAGAAATTCTTGTGATACACCGTTTCCTCCTCAGAATTTTAGGCTCACACGAAGTCACCAAGGCACAAAGAAGGAGGTGTCTTGGCTGTCGGCGGCTACTTGTGAGCGCGGGATAGTACCTACCCCAGGCCGGCGTTGTAATGCAGGCGCCTGGGGCTGTTTTCATGCAAAGCGCAATGTCTTGATCTGCTTGGCGCTTAACGCAATCTCGACACCGGCATCGACAACCGGGCGTGCGGCGCCACGCGGGCGGCTCTCGAAATCCACCTCCTCGACTGTTGTCAATTGCGTCGCGCCGGCGAGGCGGACGGTTGCCTGGCCGCTCTCCGGCGTCGGGTTGAAGAGGCGCAGTTCCAGCCCGCCGCCAAGCCAACGGGCGCTGGTAACCACCGCCGGACCGTCGACCGCCAGCAGGCCGGACGAGGCGGGCAGGGCAGCCGCCTGGCGGTAGAGCGGCAGGTCCGCCGCGCGCAACTGGACTGCCCGCAGCCCGCCGGCGATCTGCTGGCCGAGCCGGCTGAGGCCGACGCGGTCGGGCAGCGCGGCCAGCGGCACGAGCCAGTAGCGGAAGCTCAGCGCGCCGGGCAACTGGCCGCCGGGCTCGCCGTCGGTGAAGACGGTGCGCTGCGTGGCGCGGAAAAGTGTCAGCGCCAGCGTGCGTTCGGCGCCATCCTGCACCGCACTCTCCAGTAGGCCGGAACTGACGACCGCCAGCCCGCGCGTGCCGTCGTAAACCGCCGTCCAGCACTGCTGCGGACGCGTCTCCATCTCCAACTCGCGGAAAAGATGGTTGTCGGCGTGCAGCGGGATCGGCCGCTCGACCACGTCGAAGGGCGTGTCGGCCAGGTAGGTGTCGCTCTGCGCGCCGGTGGGGAAGAGCACGCGCAGGCGATGGTCGGCGGCCACATTGTGCACGGTGCTCTGGACTTCCACACGATCGCAGCCTGGACGCAGGGAAATCACGCTGTCGATGACCAGGTCGACCAGACCGTCGCTGCGCGCCATGCGGTCGTCGAAATGGAAAGCAGCCGGCACGGCCATCGCGGTGCGCACGCGCAGGGCGCCGAGTTGCGGCCCGTCGTGCACGATGGCGACGGCGGCGTGTGCCGCCGTCGACGTGAAGGTCTGGTCGTTGACCGCCTGGCCGTGATACCAGCCGTCGCCGATGTCGGCATTGTCGGCGTAGGTCATGAGGCGGGCGTAGCTCATGCCGCTGCGCTTGTCGAGCAGCGTCAGCGAGCCATTCGCCTCAACGGTAACACGCAGGAACTCGTTTTCCAACGCATTCTCGGCGACTACCAGGGATGGTTTGACCGGGTAGCGCGTGGCGCGGCCCGCCGGCTCGGCGCGCACGGTCAGCGTCGTGTAGCCCAGCGCCGGCACGCTCACCGGCAGGCTCACCGTGACATCGTGGGTGCGGTAGGCTTCGGGGAACTTGATGGTGTGGATGCGCAGCTTGCGGCGGTTATTCGTTTGGTGCAGGCGCTGGTAGGGAAGCTCGCGGCCAGCGCCGTCAAAGATGCGGAAGGCGGGCTTGGGTTCGAAGCCGAAGAACTCGTTGAATTGCGGCCAGTGCAGCGGAATCTGTACCGTGACTTCGGTCGTCTCGTCCACGGGCGCGGTCAGCGGGTTGAAGAGCACGACGCGCACCTCGTCGTCGCCGATGTCGCCGGCAACGCTGGCGGCGATGGCGCGGGTCGCCTCGTTTGTCAGCCGGTCGGCGATCTGGCGCGTCTGGCTGAAACGATACTTCATGTCCTCGTGCACGACGTCGATGCTGCACCCGCAGATGGAGTC
Source organism: Caldilineaceae bacterium (assembly GCA_020634815.1). Classification (GTDB taxonomy): domain Bacteria; phylum Chloroflexota; class Anaerolineae; order Caldilineales; family Caldilineaceae; genus Caldilinea. The sequence continues at coordinate 27,479 of JACKBA010000020.1, forward strand.
GTGCGGGTGATTTTGGAGCAGCCACTTCCAGGCCACATCGAGGAAACCCTGCGGCACCTCCGTCCCCAGCATCAGCGACGCCCAGGCGCTGAAGGGCTCGGCCCACTGACAGAGCAGGCTCTGGCACTCGGCGTTGGCCTGCTTGATCCAGACGCGGCTCGACAGCACACCAGGGATCACCCACTGCTGGTCGTCGTAGTCGCTGCCCGGCTCGCGCAGTTCGCCGTTGACGACCGTGCCGATGCGCGCCGTCTGCGGCAGCACCTCCGCCAGGTAGGCGTCGAGGCTGGTGTGCACGACCTCAAAGTCATCGGCGCGGTCGGCATAGGCGAGCATGGCGGCATAAACCGCCTCGTCCCACTCCTCGTGGTCGCCGCCGTCGAAGAGCAGGATCGGGTCGACCTCGGTGTGCTCGGCCTCGTGGCGCAGATAGGTGTCCAGGTCGGCGCGCACGGAATCGCCCGTCGGCTGCACGGCGTGTTCGAACGCATGGCGCACCTGGAAGGTGTAGTCGCAGTAGCCGCCGGAGGGGAAGCGATAGGCGGCCAGTTCCGTACCGTCGGCGCCGCGCCAGCGCACGTGGCGCGTCTGGAGGTGGTTCAGCCCGCGCCAGATCAGCCCGCCGCGGATGCCGAAGCCGGCGAAAATCTGCGGCATCTGGCTATTGTGGCCGAAGAGGTCGCAGACAAAGCCGGCGTTGGACGGCTCGACACCGAAGCCGCGCGCAATCTCGCGGCCGAGGCGCAGGTTGCGAATCAGCGCCTCGCCGGAGACAAGGAACTCGTCAGGCAGCACGTACCACGGGCCGATGACCAGCTTGCCGGCCTGGGCCAGCCGCTCCAACTCGCTGCGACGCTCAGGGCGAATCTCCAGGTAGTCCTCGAGGATGATCGCTTGCCCGTCGGTCTGGAAGGGCCCGCGCAGGCGGCCATCTTCCAGCCCGGCCAGCACGCGGTCGAGCAGGCGCACGAGCTGGTAGCGATAGTTCTGGAAGCTTTGGTACCACTCGCGATCCCAGTGGGTGCTGAGGACGTAGTGGGCGCGTAGTCGGGTTGGTGCTGCCATCACGCGATCTGCCTTTCCCATCAGGGCTGTGCCTGTGGCAATTGTGCGCCTTCCACCTGGGCGTCACGCAGGTCGGCGCCTGTCAGGATGGCGCCGCTCAGGTCCGCATCGCGCAGATCGGCGCCGGCCAGCGCGGCATTGCCGAGGTTGGCGCCGGTCAGGTTGGCGTAGCGCAGATCGGCGCCGGTGAGATCCGCTCCGCTCAAATCGACGCCGGCCAGATCGGCCCAGCTCAGGTTGGCGGCACGCAGGTCGCGGCCGGCGCCGCCGTTGCTGGCCAGGTCGGTGATGAGCCGCTGGGCGGCATCCAGCACGGTTGCGTCGTCGACGATCGCTCCGCGCAGGTCGGCCAGGCGCAGGTCGGCCTGGCTGAGATCGGCGCCACGCAGGTCGGCCCCGGCCAGCGAGCCTTCCTGGATGGCGGCGTGGCGCAGATTGGCCGCACGCAGGTCGGCGCCGGCCAGCGTGGCGTAGCGCAGGTCCGCGTTTGCGAGCACGCTGCGCGCCAGCCTGGCGCCGGTGAGATCGGCCGCACGCAGGTAGACGCCCTCCAGCCATGCATCGCTGAGGTCGGCGCCGGGCAGTTGCTGCTCTCTATCTACGGTGTTGACCACGGACCAGACGTGCTGCCACTTGGCGTCGAGTTGCGTCGCGTCGTCGATCTGCATTTGCTGGAGCCGGGCCAGGCTCAGGTCGGCGCCGCGCAGGTCGGCGCCCTGGAGCAGGGCGTTGCGCAGATCCGCGCCATGCAGGGTGGCGCCGGCCAGGTCGACGCCGGCCAGGTTGGCATCGCGCAGGTCGGCATTCTCCAACGAGTCGACGGACTCCGGTGCGTTGACGACGCGCCAGACGGTGAGCCATTTCGGGTCGAGGCGCGTACGGTCGTCGATCTGCGTGCCGCGCAGATTGGTGTGGACCAGCCCGGCCGTGCCCAGGTCAGCGCCGGCCAGCAGAGCGCCGGAAAGGTCGGCTCGCTCCAGCCGGCTGCCGCCGAACTCGGCATCGGTGAAGTTCGCCTGGCCGGCATCGGCGCGCGCCAGCGTCGCCGCGGTCAGGTTGGCGCCGGTGAAGTCGGCGCCGGCCACGTTGGCGCCGGTGAGGTTGGCAAAGGTGAGGTCGGCGCCGCTGAAGTCGACACCGGTGGCTGTGGCGCTGCCCAGGTTGGCATCGCGCAGGTCGGCGCCGCGCAGGGAGAGCGTCAGCAGGTTGCCGCCGGCAAAGTCATGGCCGCGGCAGGAGGGCGGACAGACGGCGATCAGGTCACGCAGAAAGAAGGCATATGCAAAATAGGCCATCATCGCCAGCAGGGGCAGCGAGATGGCCAGGATCAGGTAAAGACGTTCGCTTTGTTCTCGGCCGCTCATAGTCGCATGCGGCCGGCGTTGGTTGGCGCCGGCCGCTTCCGAATTCCTGGTTGAAGCACTTCACCGCGCACCCGCACCACTCATGGTAACTGCTCGTGCGGGGTCAGGCTGCGACCTTCTCGACTTCCGGGTCGTACAGGTAACAGGCCGCCTCGTGCGTGAGCTTCTCCGCTTCGCCGCCAACGGCATACATGGGCGGCGCCTTGGTCAGGCAGCGCTCCATGTGGAAGGCGCAGCGGTTGTAGAAGCGGCAGCCACTCTCCACCATGGCGCGCATCTGCTCGTCGTCAAGCGTCGTGACCTCTTCGCCGCCCCAGCGCACCGACGGATCAGGCACGGGAATCGAGTCGATGAGCATTTGCACGTAGGGATGCTTGGGGTTCTCGATGACGCGCACCGTGTTGCCGCGCTCGGCCACGGAGCCCTGATAGAGCAGGTGGATGTTGTCGCCGATCTGGTAGGCAGTCGACAGGTCGTGCGTGATGTAGAGGAACGAGATATTGTGCTCGTCGCGCAGGCGCAGCATGATGTCGAGAATCATGGCACGCAGCGAGGCATCGACCATGGAGACGGGCTCGTCGGCGACGATGAGGCGCGGCTTAAGCATGTAGGCGCGCGCCACCATCATGCGCTGGCGTTGGCCGCCGCTGAGCTGGTGCGGGTACTTCTCCAGCACCTCCTCGCCGCGCATGCCCACGACGTTGAGCGCATCTTCGATCAGGGCGCGGCCCTCTTCCTTGGAAGAAGCCAGCTTGAAATTCTTGAGCACCATGTCGAAGATGTGCTTGACGCGGTAGAAGGGGTTATAGACCGCATAGGGATCCTGGAAGACAGCCTGCACCTCGCGGCGATACTCCATCAACTGGCGCTTGTCCATGGTGGCGACGTCGACGCCCTTGTAGATGACCTGGCCGCTGGTGATCTTGATAAAGCCCAGCACCAGGTTGGCGAGCGTCGTTTTGCCGCTGCCACTCTCGCCGGCGATGGTGGTGATGGTGGCCGGCTTCGCCTGGATATTCAGGTTGAAGTCTTGCAGCGCGACCGTGGTGTTGCCCTTGCTCATAAAGCCGGAGCCACCGTAGATTTTGGTTGCGTTCTTGATTTCCAGCAGTGCGTCGGACATGAAAGAGATTCCGTTTATGTGGGTTCGTCTAGCGTGATACGTGAAACGTGATGCGTGAAACGTCAAACGTCAGTCGTGACACGCTTGACCCATGGCGTTTGATTCATGACGCTTGACTCATGACGTTTGATTCGTGACGCATGACTCGTGACGTTTCACGTCTTACGCATCACGCATTACTCATTACTCATACAAATGACACGCCACGTAGTGTTCCGGCTTGATCTGGCGCAGCGGCGGTTTGTCGGCACGGCAGATGTCCATGACTTTCGGGCAGCGCTCCTGGAAGATGCAGCCCGGCGGCGGGTTGCGCAGGTCGTGCGTGAGACCTTCCGTCAGCTTGAGCGGCTTGCGCTCCTTGATCGACGGGATCGACTCGATGAGCAACTGCGTGTACGGGTGAAGTGGGTCGGCAAAGATAGAGCCGACGGGCGAGACCTCGACCATGTGGCCGGCGTACATGACGGCGATGCGGTCGACGAGCTGTGCCTGGAGCCCCATGTCGTGGCCGATGAGAATCATGGAGACGCCCATGCGCTGCTTGACGTCGAGCAGCGTCTGGCCGACGACGCGCTGCACGACCACGTCGAGCGCGCTGGTCGGCTCGTCGGCGATGATGAGCGACGGGTGCAGGGCAACCGCCATTGCGATGCAGACGCGCTGCTTCATGCCGCCGCTCAACTCGTGCGGGTACATGTCGTAGATGCGGCTGGGCAGCCCGACGGTGACCAGCAGGTCGAGAATGCGCTTCTTGAGCTTCTCCTTGGGCTGCTTACCTTCATGCGTCTGGATGGCTTCGGCGATCTGCGTGTGGATGCGCATGACCGGGTTGAGCGAGTTCATCGCGCCTTGCGGGATGAGCGCCAACGTGTTCCAGCGCACGTCGCGCAGCGCCGACTCGTTCAGCCCCACCAGGTCGATGCCGTCAAGCAGGACCTGGCCGCCGACGATGCGGCCCGGCGGCTGCACCATGCGCAGGATCGCCATGGCCGTGGTCGTCTTGCCGCAGCCGGATTCGCCGACAAGGCCGAGGATTTCGCCCCTGTAAACATGGAACGAGACATCATCTACGGCGCGCACATCTCCGGTCGGTGTGGCATAGTAGACCTTGAGACTCTTGACGTCGAGTGTGATCTCTTTGCCATTTGCACTGGCGCTTTGTGCGGCTCGTTTGCGCTCCATCTGAACAGTCATGCGGCCGCCTTTCTGCCGCGCAGGCGTGGGTTGGCGATTTCGTCGAGACCGATATTCATCAAGAACAATCCGGTGAACAGGATGATCAGGATGAGGATAGGCGGACCCCACCACCACCACATGCCACGCAGAATAGCAGCGGCACGAATGGCGTAAAAGATCGCCATGCCCAGTGTGGGGATGCGTGTTGGCCCCAACCCCAATGCCTCGAGGCTGCTGGCCGCCAAGATGGCGCCGGAGACGTTGCCGGTGAAGCTGGCGGCCAGGTATGGCAGCATATTGGGCATCATCTCTTTGAACATGATGTCGAACGAACTCGCCCCCGAAATGCGTGCCATATTGACATAGCCGCGTTCGCGCATACTCAGTACCTGGGCACGGATAAAGCGTGTCGGCGCCGGCCAGGCAAAGAGCGCCAGCAGCAGAGCCATGCTTTCAATGCTGACCGTGCGCACGTAGGCAGCGATCACAATCAAGACTGCCAGCGCAGGAATGACGATGATCGAGTCCGACAGGGTACGGATGACAGCGTCCACCCAGCCGCCCATGTAACCGGCGGTGAAGCCAAGGATGATGCCGATCAACATACCGATGGAGGCGGCAATCAAGCCAATCCACAGTGAGCGCGGTGCGCCGACCAGGAGCACTGCGAGCATATCGCGGCCGTTGCTCTCGGTGCCCATGGGATGTTCCCAACTCGGAATCCCAAAGCCGTAAGGGTTGGCTCTTGGTGTTCGCACGGCCGTTGCCGCTGGTGCCGCTGAATCTGCCGCTGCCGTGGCGTCCGGCGTTGTCGCCGCTGGTGCGGCGTTGGTTGGCTTGGCAAAGGGGTTTCCGCCGGTGAGCGACGTTCCTGTGCTAGACGCTGCGGTCGGCGTGAGGGACGTGTCCTGTTCGCCGGTGGTCACTGCAGTTGCAGCCGGCGCTGCGTCGGTTGGCTTGGCAAAGGGGTTTCCACCGGTGAGCGATGTTCCTGCCTTGGGAGTTACAGCCGGGCCAGGGGTGGCAATGGTGGCTGCGTCGGCAACTGGAGTGGCCACCTGCTCGGCTTCGGCGGCCAGACGAATATACTCGTAGCCCGGCGCCCACGGCGGGGGCAAGTTCAACGGTGATGAGGCCGGATAGGAGAGTTCCACCGGCCAGAAGAACTGGCCCACTATACCCATAAGGGCAATGGAAACCACCATGATCGTGCCGACGATGAACTTTGCATTGAGCCAGGGCGAATCAAAGCGGTTGAGCCGGCGAGCCTTGGCCTTGCGATTGCCCGGGCCGCCAACCGTGACGGTGTCAGCAGATGCGGACATGGGTCATCCTCTCTCGAAGGTGATGCGCGGGTCGATCAGCGGGTAGATCAGGTCCAGGACTAGCACCGCCGTGGCCGTCACAAAAATCAGCATAAAGACGATACCCTGGATGAGCGTGTAGTCGGAGGTCACAATACCCTGATAGAGCAGGTAACCGACCCCCGGGTAGGCGAAGATGTACTCCACTAGCAGCGAACCGCCGACGATGGCGCCGAGGGTCAGGGCAAGCGCCGTCACTTGAGGCAGGATCGAATTGCGCACCCCGTAAAGCCAGAAGATGCGGCTAGGTTTCAGCCCTTTTGCCTGGGCAAGAATCATATAATCCTCGCCCGCGGTCGTGATCATCATGCCACGCATGCCGATGGCCCACAGCCCCATCGATGTAACGACGATAGCCATGGCCGGCAGGATGGCGTGATACGCTACGCTGCTCATAAACGCCAGGTTGAATCCTTGGGTCAGCCCGCGCCCATAGGCGCCGGAAGGCGGCAGCCAACGCAGGCCAAAGGCAAATACATAGATCAAAAGGATCCCCAGCATGAAGAAAGGGATCGAGGTAAAGGTAAGCGTTGTGGGCAGAAGTGTCCTGAGGATGCCGGGCGTGCGGTCCCAGGCCATCAGCGCGCCGATCGTGTTGCCAATGATAAAAGACAGGACCGTCGCTAGCGAAAGCAGCCCGATCGTCCACGGCAGCGCGTTGAGCACCATCTCATTCACCCGGCCGGGGAAGGAGGCCAGTGAATAGCCAAAATCAAAGCGCAGCGAGTTGAATAAGTAATTGAAATATTGGACATACAGCGGCTGGTCCAGCCCAAAGCGCGCTCGCCATGCCTCGATGATCTGGGCGCTGTTTTCGACAAAACCGGCCTGCGCCTGCATGCGGCCAATCATGGCGGCAACTGGGTCGCCGGGCGCCAGGCGCGGGATCATAAAGATCAGTGTTGTGCCGATCAGAATGGTGAGCAGCCACATTCCGACACGGCGCAAAACGTAACCCCAGGTTATTCCACCCATAATCCCTCATAAACCTAGTAACAGTGTGGATTTCACGAAGGACCTGCACCGACCCCCGTCGAGGGCCGGTGCAGGTAGTGCGGTGGGCTGAACAACCGCCCTACCGCAGGGCCGGTTTCCAAATTATTGGGCGCCGGTCGCCGTCAAACCCTGAAGAATGACGTGGAACGACTGCCACCATGTCGGCGGGTGGATGTAGTCGTTGTCCGCAGTCGGCCAGCCAGTCCAGTAGGTGGTGTCGAACGGAATGATCTTCTTGGCCTGGGTGATCGGAATTACAGGTAGTTCTTCCATGTAGATCGCGTAGGCCTGGAGGAACAGGTCGTCGATCTTGGGATCGCCGAGAGGCAGTGTACCGATCTCGTCCACGATCTTGCTGTATTCCTCTGCCTTCGGTCCGCTCCACTTCATGTGATTGGCATTGGCGCGCTCGCCCACGGGTGTCAGCCAGCGGACGTTTGCCAGGTCCATGGATCCCCACGGCTCATTAACCGAGAAGCACATATCCCAGTTCATTTGAGCATCGAAGTTGCCCATATTGCGATTCTCGTCCCAGGTGGCGCCGGCTTCGTTGCGGGTCGTAGCATTGATGCCTGCGGCTTGGAACTGCTCGACGAGCACGGCAGCGATGCGCTGCTTCTCGATGAAAGCATCATGCGTCGTGATGTCAAGCGATAGTTCCTTGCCATCTTTCTCGTAGTAGCCGTTGCCGTTGAGCGTCCAACCCTTGGCCTCAAAGGTGGCCTTGGCCTTGTCCGGGGCAACTTCCCACAGCGGGTACTGATCGTAGAGGCCGGCATCTTCGGCCAGGGCCACGAAGCGATCCAGCGGCGGGTAGGCCGGGAAGAAGCTCTTGGACTTCAGCGTCGTGCCTTCGTAGGCGATCGCGACAATCTGGTCGCGGTCGATAATCTGGTTGAGCGCCCAACGCATCTCCGGGTCGTTCCACGGCTCGTGCGTCAAGTTGAGCATAAAGGTACGCGAGCAGGGGTCAGGTACCCAGGCCATCGGCATATCGGCGAACCAGGTGATGACGTTGGGGTTCGCCGCCTGCAGCGCCTGCAATGCACCCAGCGTGACGTCCATCAGGCTGTCGAGCTGGCCGTCGGCCATAAGGGCGGCGCGCGTCTCTTCGGGACCGGCCCACGTCCAGATGATGGTCTCAGGCTCGGGCAGCTTGAAGGCACCGGTCTTGGCGCCCCACCAGTTGTCGTCACGTGTCCACGTGATTTCCGTTGGGGAAACGCCGGCCAACTTGTACGGGCCGGTGCACATGGGCAGGCCGGCGGCCAGGTCATAGTTCTTGAAGGTCAGCGGATCGACATCCTTCCAGATGTGCTCCGGCATCCAGTTGACGCCGCCCCAAATGCGCACGGAGAAGTAGTCGAGTTGGAAGCGCGGGTTGGGCTTGGTCAGATTGAACTGGACGGTAAGGTCATCGAGTTTCTCGATGCTGGCGACCCAATCCTTCATGTTCTGCGAATTGTCCAAGTCCGGAGCGTTGGCAATCAAGGTGTTGATTGTGAAGACCACGTCGTCAGCATTGAAAGCCTCGCCATCCTGCCACGTCACGCCATCGCGCAGCTTGAGCGTCCACACGTCATTTGTTTCGTTGGCAGTGAAGCTCTCACCCAGCCATGGCACAAATTCGCCGGTCTGGTAGTTGAGGATGAACAACGGCTCCAGACAGACCTGGTGGAAGCCCTGATCGCGGCGGTTGCCGGGCGTATAGGGGTTCCACATCTCGGGGTCCAGCATGCGGCCGCCGTCGATGTCCATGATCAGGGTCTTGGAGCGATCGGAACCTTCGGCCGGGGCGGCCTCTTCGGCAGGTGCTTCGGTCGGGGCGGCCTCTTCGGTGGGGGCCGCTTCTGCCGGGGCCGCTTCTGCGGGGGCAGCTTCCGCAGGGGCAGCTTCGGCAGGCGCTTCGGCTGGGGCTGCGGGGGCCGGGGTCGCGGCGCCGCCACAAGCTGCAATCAGCATCGAAGCGATGACGAGCAAACTCAGAAGCGTAAGAATACGCTTTCCCTTGTGCATACGATGTAACCTCCTGATTTGGTAACTGGGGAACGCAATAGAAATGCACAACACGGACCAAGTAGTCGTTTGGGGCCACCTCCTTCTCCCTGAAACCAGGGATGTTGTGATTTTTCGGGGTTTGATTCGTTTGTTAGATAGTGAAAGATTCTGGTGAATCCTTGTATGCCTGCTCGATACAACGACGATCAGACATCCGGATACACTGCCGCAACAAGTATATCGCAAGACTTTCCAAATTTCAAACTGTGGTTTTGGACGGCTTTTTCGCGATCAACGCACTATATGGTCTCGATTGAGAGCGAAAATGCAGGCGCCGTCTGGCCGGTGATGCGCCGCCATCCCTCCCGGAGCAGGCCGGCGACCAGGGCCGTTGGCGTCAACTGGCGCACGACCAGGCCGTTGCGGCCATCAGTGGCGCCGGAGGCAAGCCAGGCTGCCTTGCGCGCCGGCACGGCGGGCGGGTTGCCCCAGAGCCGTACGACGGTTGCCAGCGGCTTGACGGCCTCCTCATAGCCGGGCACGACCTGGACCTCGCTCAGCATCTCGGTGATGACCAGCCCTGGATTGAAGCCCATGACCTCTACGCCGCACCCCTTATACTCTTTGGCAAGCGTTTCGGTGAAGGCACGCACCCACGCTTTGCTCGACCCGTAGGCATTCTGGAACGGCCGCACCTTTTTGTCGCCGGCGCCGTAGACGTTGATCAACTTGCCGTGACCTTCTGCTACGAAGTGTTGCAACGCGATAAGCGACCCGTTGTACGTGCCCACGATATTCGTCTGTACCACGCGCAAGAAGTGCTCGGGTGGGACGCCCAGCGTGGGACCGAAAGGAGCCGATACGCCGGCATTGTTGAACCACACGTCCAGCCGGCCGAAGTGCGTGAGGGCCAGATCCTTGACGGCGCGCACGTCGGCGGCACTGGCCACATCACAGGGGATGCCTGCAGCCTGGTGGCCGGCCGCGCGGAGCGACGCCACGGCGGCGTCCACCGCTGCGGCTGTGCGCGAGGTGACGACGACCGCGGCGCCCGTCTCCGCACACGCCTGGGCGATCGCCAGCCCCAGCCCGCGCGTCCCGCCGGTGACGACCACGACTTTGCCCTGCAAGTGCTTGCTCATGATGCCGTGCCTTTCGCTCTGCATTGGTGTGCCATCAGTGTACCACCGGCGCTCGCATGCGGCACGATCCTGTCCTTTGGTACAGCGGCGGTTCTGGGCGGGCGATCGATGGCACCGGATGGCCGGCGGAGTACGCTTGACCTGACACGAATCGCCGCCGCGATGGCGGCACCATTTACGGAGGAGCAGATGATGAATCGAGTTGCTATGATCACCGGCGCCAGCCGCGGGCTGGGCAAGACCCTCGCCGCCTTTCTCGCAGCGCAGGGCTACGATTTGATCCTGGATGCGCGCGGGCAGGAAGTGCTGGAGATTACGGCCGCGGAACTGCGTGCGTTCGGCGGGCACGTGAGCGCCATAGCCGGCGACGTGAGCGACCCGGCGCACCGGCGGGCGTTGGTGGCGGCGGCAGAGGGCCTGGGCCGGCTGGACCTGTTGGTGAACAACGCTTCCATTCTCGGTCCCAGCCCGCTGTCCGCACTGGCCGGCTATCCGCTGGAAGCGCTGGAACAGGTGCTTGCCGTCAACACGCTGGCGCCGCTGGCCTTGATCCAGGATGCGCTGGGGCTGCTTGCCCGTTCGTCCGGCCTCGTGGTCAACCTTTCCAGCGACGCGGCCGTGGGCGGCTACCCCGGCTGGGGCGGCTACGGTGCCAGCAAGGCCGCGCTCGACCTGCTGAGCCTGACGCTGGCCGGTGAACTGCGTGAGCAGCAGGTCGCCGTCGTCAGCGTCGATCCGGGCGACATGCGCACGCAGATGCACCAGGACGCATTTCCCGGTGAGAGCATCGACGACCGCCCGCTGCCTGAAACCACGCTGCCATTCTGGGCGTGGCTGCTCGGGCAGGAGCCGATGGCCGTGAGCGGGCAACGGCTTCAGGCCCAATCTGACGTGTGGGCGATCCCATGACTGCCCTGTTGCGGATGCCGAATACGAATTGCTGATGGATGAATTGTTGATTGCTGATTGAGGTGGATGATGCTACGCACTGCATTGAGTTTTGAACGGCCGGCCGAACTCCAGGCCACGACGCCGCCGGAAGCGCGCGGACTTCAACGCGACGAAGTGCGGCTGATGGTGAGCACACCGGAGGGGCACGCGCACACGGTTTTCCAGCGGCTGGACGAGCACCTGCGGCCAGGCGACCTGCTGGTGGTCAACCGCAGCGCGACGATTCCGGCCAGTCTGCCGGCGACGGCCGCGCTCGGCGCGTTTCGGCTGAACCTCTCGACATGTTATGGCGGCGGATTATGGCTGGCCGAACCACGCTGGAGTGCCGGCCGGCCCGGTCCACTTCCGCTGGAACGCGGCGAGACGATCGCCGTGGCTGGCACGCAGGCAACCACCGTCGGGCCGCACCCGGGTCTGCCACGGCTCTGGTTCGTGCGCCTGGATGCGGCGGTCGAGCGGCTGATGTGGCGCATGGGCTCGCCCATCCGCTACGGCTATGTGGATACCGCTTACCCGCTCGCCATGTACCAGACCATCTTTGCGCGGCAGGCGGGCAGCGCCGAAATGCCGTCGGCCGGACGGCCCTTCACGCGGCGCGTGCTCGAACGGCTGGCGGCGCGTGGCGTGGAGTTCGCGAGCATCGTCCTGCACACGGGCGTCTCCAGCCTGGAGGTGGAAAACGAGCGGGTCGAGGAGCACCCGATGTACGCCGAGCCGTTCCAGGTGCCGGCCGCGACGGCGGACGCGGTCAACCGGGCGCGGCAGTCCGGGCGGCGCGTCATCGCGGTGGGGACGACGGTGGTCCGCGCGCTGGAGACGGCGTGGGATGGCTGCGCGATGCGGCCGGCGCAGGGCTTCACGAGGATCTTCATTCACCCGGACCGCGGCGTGCAGACGGTCGACGGGCTGATCAGTGGGTTTCACGATCCGTTGGCGAGCCACCTGGCCATGCTCTATGCCGTGGTCGGTGAGGAGAGCGTGCGGTCGGCATATGCCGTGGCGGTGCGACAGCGCTACCTCTGGCACGAGTTTGGCGACAGCCATCTGCTATTGCGGCGCTGACCGCGTGCGATCAGTCAACGACTGAAGTCGTCACTACGGGGCGCTACAGGTCACTACGGTGGGAGTTGTGGAGCTCTGAATCCGCAAGGGGATCGTCGCGTTGGCCGCTGAAGAATGAAAGAGCGCCCACTCCTATGCAGGAGCGGGCGCTCTTTGAGTCAGAGTCGGGTCAGTCAGCCAGGCCCAGGTCGTCGCCCGCGGCGCGGACGCTGGCCGGCTTGGGCTGGTGGTACTCGACGACGGTGACCAGGCGGTCGATGAGATCGCGCGTGTCGGTCACGTTGAGCTTCTGGTAGAAGAAGGCGAACTGGTCTTCCAGGGCCTGGTAGAGCGCATCCTTGGCTTCGCCCTTGAGCGCCCACAACTCGGGCTTGAACGGCCCCATGGCCTTCTTGCGCGACTTGTAGTAGAACTGCGCGTCGGTCATGTTGGGCTTGCGCTCGTCGGCGGCGGCCACGTCGAGGAACTTGTGCAGCTTCTCGGTGAGGTTGGCCGGGAAGTCGGCGTTGTCCAGGAAGAGGTTCATGAAACCGGTGGCCAGATGAATTTCCAGCGTCTCGACTTCCGGGAACTTGTTGAAGAAGTCATCGGGAAGGGTGCTGGCGCCATGCTGCACCGCACCGCCGGCGCCGTACTCGCGGGCGCGCTCGCCGAGCACCGCCAGCGTATCGAAGTCCACCGCGACCTTGGCGATGCTGCCGTCGGGCAGGACGACGCCGCCGTGGCTCGTGCCGGTCTGCACGCTGATCTTGCTCAGGCCGGCGAAGTCGCCCCGTTCCTTGAGCGCGCGTTCGTAGCCCTGCATGTAGGCATCGAGTTCTTCCGGCGTGGAGTTCTTTTCACCCACCTCGCCGATCTCGCCGCCCAGGCTGATGGTGACGCCCTTGGGCTCTACCTCGCGGATGTACTGCGTGATCTCGGCCGAGCGCGAGTAGTTGTGGAACTGCTGCTCGTCGAGCGTCGGCGGGTCGAGCGTGACGAGGGTGCTGGTGTCGATGTCGATGTTCCAGAAACCGGCCGGCACCGCTTCCTTGATCAGGTCCTTGACTTCCTTGATGGCGCCCTCGGGGTCGGTCTTGTACTTGGCGGCCTTGACCTGGAAGTGGTCGCCCTGGATGAAGAGCGGGTGGAAGTAGCCTTCCTTGACGGCGGCGGCAATGATCATCGCGCTGTACTCGGCCGGCGGCAGCTCGCAGTAGCTCATCTCGCTGCGCGCGATCTCGAAGATGAGCGCGCCGGCGTTGGTCTTCTTGGCGGCGCGCAGGGCGGCGCGGGCGGTGTCGTAAGCCGTGAAGCGGATGTTCATGGCCGGTACGGTGCGATTCTCCCACTCGCCGCGGCCGCGGGCGATGTAGAACTCGTGGATGCTGGCCGGCCGCGCACCGAGCACCTGGCCGATCTCCCAGATCATCCAGCGGGCGTAGGCCTTGACCGGCTCGGTGCCGAAGGTGGCGGAGCGAGCCAGCAGGTCGATGCCATCGGCCTGGAGCTTGGCGAGATCGACGACCTCGACCTTGTCGCCCTTGACGACGACGGATCCTTTCAGCTCCTGGCGCAGTTCATAAGTGGATTCGTAAATCATTTTGCTTGCCTTTCCGATTGGAAAAATGAAAGAACGTGCACGCTGCGTTGTGGCAGCGGACCGGCGCCGAACGTGCAAACGTTGCCGGCGCCGGTCTGTCCGTCACGACGCAGCGCATCCTTTTTTAGTAGAGGAACATGGGCTTGCCGAGAACGTGGCGCACCTTGGGCCGGTATTCGCCGACATCATACAACTCGCTCACATCCACGCGCTTGAGGCCGCTGGTGACGGTGCTCATGGGGATGTGGGTGTAGGTGCCGTCGCGCAGGGCGACCATGCGCCCGCTGACGCCGCTGGTGAGCAGCGAGACCGCCAGGTTGGCATAGTTGACGCCGACCATGAGATCGAGCGCGTCGGGCGCACCGGAGCGCATGAGGTAGGAGACCTGCTGGTAGATGATGTCCTCGCCGGTCAGTTTCTTGAGCGCCTCGCCGGTGAGTTGGCCGATGCCGCCCAGCTTCTTGTGGCCGTACGCGTCAGCCTCGCCGTACTCGACGACCTGGCCGCCCAGGAAGTGCGCGCCTTCGCTGATGGTGACCATCGCGTAGTTGCTCGGGTTGCTCTTCTTGTCCTTCATCACCAACTTGGCAAGCTTCTCGACATCGAAGGGCACCTCGGAGATGATGGCACGGTCGACGCTGGCCAGGTAGGAGCTGATGAGGCTCGTCTCACCGCTGTTGCGCCCGAAGAGTTCGATAACGGCGATGCGCTCATGCGAGCCGGTGCTGGTGCGCAACTGGTGGATGAACTGCACGGAGCGCGTCACTGCGGTGCCGAAACCGATGCAGTAGTCGGTGCCGTAGACATCGTTATCCATGGTCTTGGGGATGGCGACGACCGGGAAGCCTTCGCTGTGCAGGCGCTCGCCAAAGCTGAGCGTGTCGTCGCCGCCGATGGGGATCAGGCGATCGATGCCCAGGAATTCCAGGTTGCGCAACACGTGCGGCGTGAAGTCGAGGACGCCTTTTTCATTGACCGCAGAAGGGTTCTCCGGGTCGCGCAGAAAGTCCGGCACGTCCTTGGGCTTGACCTTGGCCGGGTTGGTGCGGCTTGTGTGCAGGAAGGTGCCGCCGGTGCGGTCGATGGTGCGCACCTTGTTCTTGTCGAGCTTGCTGAAACACTCATCGTAGGTCGACGGGTCAGCCGGGTTGAGCTGGAGCAACCCGCCCCACCCACGGCGAATGCCCACCACTTCGTGGCCTTCGTCGATTGCGCGATCGACCGCGGCCTTGATGCACGGGTTCAAGCCCGGTACGTCACCGCCACCTGTCAAAATACCGATTTTCATGCCTTACTCCTTTGAGTAAAAACGTTTTGTGTAATTGACGTACGTACAAAAACGCCTGTCCTCGTTGACATGTCGCAAGACACGCCGATCCGGCCGGATGCAGCATTTTCGCGGCAGCGCCGACCTGGGAGGAGATCGGTGGGGTTCGGATACGTACGATCGTGCAATGTTTGACTGGCGGGCCGGCATTCTCCAATTCTTTGCCGAAGCGGTGCCGGATACGCCATTGGTCATTATAACACTATGTCCCTCAGTTGCCTATCAAAGCGGCAGCATCGGAAAATCGAGAACTGCGCCGGACGGCGGCAGCGGCGCGCGCTATCCGCCGGCCAGCATGCGCTTGCTGCGATATTGCGGGCCGGGCTGGGCCAGCATCTGGGCAATGTCGCGCAGCCCCATCCACCACTGCTCCTTGGGGCGTTCATGTTTGGCGTCATAGCGGCGCACGATCTCGTCGATGTCGCTGAGCTTGTAGTCGCTCCCCTGAACGCCGATACAGGTGACATCGCTGCTCTTGGCGCTCGCCTGCTCCTCCAGAAAGCCGATGCAGCGGTGGGCGTAGCGCGTGGCCAGGATGCGGTCGAAGGGGGTGGGATCGCCGCCCTGCTGCAAGTGGCCGAGCACCGACATACGCACCTCGTAGAGATCGCCGCCCTCGGCTTCAAAGAGATCAGCCATGAATTGCGTCGTGTAAAGCGGATGGGCGCGCTCGTTGCGAAGCATGACGCCGAGGCGCTTGCCGTGCTCGAAGCCGGTGTTGAGCATCTGCACATCGCAGTAGAGATCCTCCAGCGTCACGCCCTCCTCGTTGAGATAGGCGCGCTCGGCGCCCGTTGCCAGCATGCTCATGAGGGCGAGATAGCCGCAATACTTGCCCATGACCTCGACGACAAAGCAGCGCCGCGAGGCGACGGCCGACTGCTTGATCTTGTTGATGGCATCGACGATATTGTTCAGGGCGGTGTCGGCGCCCACGCTCAACTCGCTGCCCGGCAGGTTGTTGTTGATGGTCGCCGGCAGACAGATGATTGGAATGTCGAAGGCGGGAAAGTTCTCGCGCTCGTGCAACAGGTGCAGCGCCGACGTGTAGCCCGCCCAGCCGCCGATGATGAGCAGCCCGTCGATTTCGCGCTCCTCGATGGTGCGGGCGATGGCGTAGAAATCCTTGCCCACCGGCACGTGGCGATTCGTACCGAGTTCCGAGCCGCCCATGGAGGCCCAGTGATCGACATCCATCCAGCCAAACTCGCGGATGTCGTTCTCGATGAGGCCGAGGAAGCTGTTGTTGATGCCGAGCATGTGATGGCCGCGGTCGAGGCCAAAGCGTACGGCGGCGCGCACGGCGGTGTTCATGCCGGGCGCCGGCGCGCTGGCCGTCATTACCGCCAGGTTGAGCCGGCGCTGGCCGGGCTTGGGTTCGTGCGGCAGGGCGCGCACCAGGGTGCGTAAGATGCGGAAGGACTCCTGGAAGCCGCGCCCGCGCAGTTCCATGGCCTGGGCGAAGTTGCGCTCGCGGATGGCCGCATTGATGGCGCGGGTCTTCTCGACGCACTCCATGAGCGGCAGGCGTGTGACGCGGTTGCCCTTCATGCCGATCAATTGTGGCGTCGAATCGGCAGTGGCGCCGAGAATCTCTTCGACCGCGGCCACACCGACGAGGGTGCTCATGGTGCGGTCGTAGGAACTGGGCGCGCCGCCGCGCTGCACGTGGCCCAGGATCGTGACGCGCACATCCTCGTGCAAGCGTTCGGCCAGCACCTTGCACACATAGTCGGCCGAAATCTCGTTGCCGTTGCGGTCGATCGCGCCCTCTGCCACGATGACGATGCTGTCGCGGCGGCCGGCCTTGCGTCCCGCGCTCAGCACCTCGCACATCTTGTCTTCCCAGTTCTCCACGTCGGGCGGACTCTCGGGGATCAGTGCCCAGTCGGCGCCGGTGGCCAGCGCGCTCATGAGTGCCAGGTAACCCGAGTTGCGCCCCATCACTTCGACGACGAAGGCACGCTGGTGGCTGGCCGCCGTGCTGCTGATGCAGTCGACCGCGTAGGTGATGCGATGCAGCGCGCTGTCGGCGCCGATGGTGATGTCGGTGCCCCACATATCGTTGTCGATGGAGCCCACCAGCCCGACAATGGCCAGGTGCGGGTAGCGTGCATACTCGTCCTCATCAATCTGGCCGTCCTGGCGCAGCTCGTCGAGGATGCCCGGCCACTCCGAACGCAGCACGTCCGCGCCGGTCAAGCTGCCGTCGCCGCCGATGACGACGAGGCCGTCGATACCGTTCTTAATGAGGTTGTAGGCCGCACGCACGCGCCCCTCACGCGTGCGAAACTCGGCGCTACGTGCGGTGCCGATGATGGTGCCGCCCATTTGCAAGATGCCGCCCACCGCGTTCCAGCCGATGGGACGGATATAGTCGCCACCGTTGACGAGTCCCTGGTAGCCTTCGTAGATGGCAAAGACTTCAGCGCCGCGATCGAGGCCAGCCCGCACCACCGCGCGCAACGCCGCATTCATCCCTTGTGCATCACCGCCACTTGTAAAGACGCCAATGCGTTTCATTTCCAAAATCGACCCTTCTGTTTTCTCGGTATTTCAATTTCACAAATGTTTCAATTATAGCACCGGTGCGGAAATCCCGGTAGTGTCGTATCTACACTAGCTCACTGAGGTTATCAGAGGGTTAACGGCCTGTTGCAGCGGCTTCCGGTCGGGTGGCAGATTGATCCTGCCAAACCTATATTTACATAAATGCGAGCGTTTTGACGTCACCGCCTTCTTCGGCTAGACTGGGAACCAGCCTGCCGAGACAGGCGCACAGCGACGGTTTGAAAGAGGAAAAGGATTGGAAGCATGGCAAGACGAAGAAGTGCAGTGCGCATTGGCGTGACGGGGCTTGGCCAGCGGGAAGAACTCGCCCCCGGCGTCTTTATCAACACGCACTACCGCGGCTGCACGCCGGGGTTCATCTACACGGAAGAGGGGATGATTCTGGTCGACGCGCCGCTGATCCCGGCGCAGGCCATCGACTGGCGCGCGCAGGTCGAGAGCGAGTTTCCCAATGCGCCGTTCCTCTATTTGATCAACACCGATCATCACCGCGGCCACGCCCTCGGCAACCAGTATTTCATGCCGGTCAAAGTGATCGCCCACGAGCGCGCACACAAGGAGATGTCGGGCTACACTGAGAACTTCAAGGAACGCGTGCGCAACAGCTTCAAGCGCGAGCCCGAGATCCAGGCACAGCTCAACAACATCGTGATCATTCCGCCGCACCTGACCTTTACCCAGCGTGCCGAGTTGCTCTACGGCGGTCGCAGGATCGAGCTGATCTACGTCGGCGGCCACACCCCGGCGACGAGTATCGTCTGGCTGCCCGAAGAGAAGATCTGCTTCGTGGGCGACATCGTGTGGGTCGATCAGCACCCATACATGGCGCAGGGCAACACGCAAGAATGGCTGCGCGCGCTGGAGTTGATCCGCGAGATCGGCGCCGACTATCTCATCCCCGGCCACGGACCCGTGGTGGGGCCGGAGTCGACCTATCGCGTCGGTGAGTACATTGAATTCATGCGCGGGCGCGTGCGCGAGTATTATCTGGCCGGCAAGAACAAGAACGAGACGAAGAGCGGACTTGTGGGCGAGATGCTGGAGTGGTTCCCTGTGCCGCCGGAACGCAAAGCCAAGATCGAGAGCCAGATCAAATCGGGGCTCAATCGGGTCTTCCGCGAAATCCAGCGCGAAGAAGAGGATGCCTCCGGAAAGTCGCCGTCGTCGCTTGATGACGATGGCGAGGAAGACGACGACTAGAATTCGATGGCACACACCGTAGAGTCACGCATCACCACGCCGGCCAGCGAGTTGCGCGAACGACTCGACAAGGCCGAGCGCCAGTTGCCGTCGCTCGACACGGCGACGGTTGCCGGGTTCCTGTCCAACCTGGATCGCATGGACGTACTGTTCGACCAACTGGCAGCCGACAATGTCGACGTCCGCTCTGAGGCGGGACGGTGGGATGATCTCCAGCGCCAGATCGCGCGCAATGCCGGGCGGATTGTGAAGCTGGCGAACGGGGCAGGCGGGTATGCCGCGCTGCGCACGCAGAATCCGCCGGCTACTGCGCCCTGGTGGCAGCTTGACGCCATGATTGCGGCACGGCGCCGGCGACAAACGCGCTCGCTACTCATCACGCTGGCGGTCGTTGCCGTGCTGTTGTTCGGTGCAGGCTGGGCCTACCAGACGTGGCTAGCGCCGGACGCCGAGACGCTCCTGCTGGTCGATTCACTGAGCAGCGCCGAGCAGCGCGCGGCCGAGCAGGATTGGAGCGGCGGGATGGCCGCCGTCGAGAACGCCTTGCAGACATTGCCCGACAATGCTGAACTACTCATCTGGGCAGCGGTCTTTGCCGAGCGGCTGGGGGACGAGCCGCGCGCGCAAGCATATGCCGAACAGGCCCAGGCACAGCTCGCAGGCGATGAGGCGAGCTATCAGATCCAGCTCGGCTCTACCCGCTTCCGGGTCGGCGACATCGACGGCGCAGTCTCTGCGGCCGAGGCAGCGTTGCGCCTGGCGCCGGAAGAGCCGCAAGTCTACTTCTTGCTGGGCAATGTGGCCGAAGCGCGCGGCGACATCCGCGGCGCCATCGACGCCTTTGCCAGGGCCGGCGATCTGGCCGACCCTGACAACCCGCAACTGTCGGTCGTCAGCAAGATGCGCTACGGCATGCTGTTGCAGCAGTTGCAGACCATGCCCGAATCGGCCCTGCCCGACACCGGCAGCACAGAACTACCGGCAGGCGCCGACGTACCGGCAGACGCCACGCCCACACCTTGATGTATCGAGTGTTCACGCTTTCGCAGCCGCTGGGCAGACATCTCTGGGCTCTGTTGATCTACAGCGTCCTTGCGCTCGTCCTCACATGGCCGCTGGTCCTTCAACTCACCACCCACGTGCCCGGCGACGGCATCGACGACCCCGCTCTGGCGTGGAACCTGTGGTGGCTGCGCGAACGCGTGGTCGACCAGGCAAACCTCGACATCTTCCATGCCGGCTGGATGTTTCACCCGATCTCGATCAACTTGGCGTTCTACACGTTGACGCCGCTCAACGGTCTGTTGAGCATCGCGCTCCAGAGCGGCCTGTCCCTCATCCTTGCCAGCAATCTGCTGCTGCTCTCTACGTTTGTCCTTGGCGCGTACGGGACCTTCCTGCTGGTGCTCGACCAGAGCGCCGCCGGGGACATTGGCATGCGGGAAGGAACGTACGGCAGGAGTATCATCCTCGCGGCGCTGGTCGGCGGCCTGTTCTACGGACTTGCCTCGTCCAAACTCTTCTATGCCAGCCTGGGACAGTTCAACATAGCCAGCAGCCAGTGGATTCCGTTCTGCATGCTGTACTTGCTGCGCATGACGCGTCCGGCAGCGCTGCGTGTGCGACTGCGCAACGCCGCATTCGCCGCGCTGTTCCTCACCTTTCAGTTCTGGGCCGAGCTGACCTACGGCTCGTTTCTGTTGCTGTTCGTGGCTATCGTCTTTGTGTGGCAGATGCTCAGCCAGCGCAGGGCGGTACTGCGCGACGTGCCGGCATTTCTGGCGCCCTATCTATTGCTGGCGCTGCTCGTCATCGCAGGGTTGGCACCATTCTTGTGGGCCATGCTCCCCGACATGCGCGCCGAGGGTGATTTCTTTGCCAGCGGCGGCGGCTTTGCCGACATCTTCAGCGCCGACGTGCTCGGCTACCTGGTTCCGACACGCCTGCACCCGATCTTCGGCGAGTGGGTCGCCACGCTGCCCTTCCCGAACGACAAGGGTCAGCACATCTTCCTTGGCTACACGATCTTCATCCTGGCAGCGATCGGGTTTTGGACGGCGGCAAAGCAGTCCGCAAGCCGCAGCCTTGCATGGCTGTGGGGTGTCAGCGCGCTGCTCTTTCTCTGGTTGACGCTCGGCCCAAGCATCCGATGGGCAGGCGCCGACACCGGTATTCCCGGCCCATTCGCCCTGCTGAGCCAGTTGCCCTTCTTCAGTGGTAACCGCTATCCAAGCCGGTACAGCGTCATGCTGATGGTGAGTGCGGCTGTGTTGGGCGGGTTCGGCCTTGCCTGGCTGCTGGAAAAGCTCAACGGGGTCACGCACGCAAAACGCCTGCCGGTCGCCCTCGCGGGTGTTGTCGTCGCCGGTGCGTTTCTCTTCGAGCATCTCGCCACGCCGCTACCGTTGAGCGATTTCCGCATTCCTGGCATCTACGCACGGCTTGCCGCCGAGCCCGGCGACTTCGCTGTCCTCGAATTGCCGACCGGATGGCGCAACGGTGCGCGTGTGCTGGGGAAATCCGACCTGCTGATCATGATGCAGCAGTGGTACCAGACCGAACACGGCAAACGCCGGCTCGGTGGCAACACGAGTCGCAACCCGGAGTACAAGTTCCAGTATTTCACACAGGCGCCGTTGTTGGGCGATCTGATCGCCCTGATGAACGCAGATCGACCGCATATCGGCGCCGTCATTGATGAACGGTACCCAGATTTGGTCGCTGCTGCGCGCCCCGCAGCCGGCCAGATCCTGCACGATCTCGGCGTTCGCTACGTACTCATGCACGAAGAAAAATCGCCGCCACAGTTGCTGCGCTTTGTTGAGGACGCACTGCCGCTGCGCGAGGTCGAGCGTTGGCAGGGCACCGACTGGTCAGGTGCACCGGCCACGATCGTCCTGTATGCCGTGGAAGAAGTGCCGCGCCAGGCGGTACGCACGCTCTCGCTGGTCGACGACACCAGTTCGCTCTATCTGGGTGAAGGCTGGTCGTCGCTGCCGACAGCCGATGGCGTACGCTATGCGACGCGCTCGAATCCGGTGCTGCTGCTCGACCTGCCGGAGCAAGGTGGTGAGTTGACATTGGACTGGGTCGCACCGGTCCAAGAGATTACGATCGCAGTGAACGGGAGAGAGCTTGACAGCCGGACGCCTGGCGCCGGCCAGACGGTCGTGTCCATCCCGCCCTGCGTTGCGACCGATCCCGTGGATCGCGTGGAAGTGCGGATAAGGGGTGAGCCGATGACTGCCGGCCAGATCGCCTCACCGGCAGCGGAGGATTGGCCGGTCGGCACGACGGGCGCGACCCTCCCCGCAGCGTCGTGGGTGGTGGTGCGCAGCGCCGGCGAGGAAACCGGCGACTTCGCACACATCTTCGTCAACGGCCAGGACGTCGCGCAGAACGGGCGCGGCTACAACCTGGTAGCAATCTCGCCAGCCGGGGCTCTCCTGGCGAGCGCGGTTTTCGACACATCAGGCGACGATGCAGCCTCGGGCGCCCTGGCGGGTTGGCTGGAACAGTGGCCGCCCGGCACGATCCTCGCCGGCGCCGTCGCCGACGAGGCAAGCCTCAAGCTAAGCGAAGAGGCGGTAGCTGCGTTGCAACGCGCCGGTGTTTCCACCGATCTGCGGGGCAGGCTGCGGTGGGGCCATGCGTTTGTCGGCGCTGTCGGTGCGGAGCCGGGCGCAGCTGTCGAAACAAGCGACCTGCTGCATCCGGTGGCGGCTGCCGTCGGTTCGCCTGTGGATGGGGCAGAAGTTTTCGGCGGATTGCGCTCCGTGACGATCCGGCAGAGCAACTAATCGCTAGAATTCCTCGAAGAATGGGTGAGGACAAAGATGCAAGATCAAAAGCTGACACGAGTAGCGCTGGTTGGGTATGGGTACTGGGGGCCGAACCTGGCGCGCAATTTCTATCAACTGCCGGGCGCAACGCTCGAGTACGTCGTCGACCGTGACGTGACGGCGCGCCAGCGAGCGGAGCGTCTCTATGGCTGCAAAACGACCGACAGCACCGACGAAATGTTGGCGGACGTGAATGTCGAAGCCGTCGTCATCGCAACACCGGCACGCACACACTATGCGCTGGCAAAGCGTGCGCTCGAAGCGGGCAAGCATGTATTCGTGGAGAAACCGCTCACGATGGATGTGGGCGAAGCAGAGGAATTGGTAGCAATGGCCGCTCGCCTCGGGCGAACGCTCATGGTCGGCCACGTCTTTGAGTACAACCCAGCCGTTGCGTACATCAAGCAGGCCATCGACAATGGCGATCTCGGCGATCTCTACTATCTCTATAGCAAGCGGGTCAATCTCGGACGCGTGCAGAGCGATGTGAATGTGCTGTGGAGCATCGCGCCTCATGACATTTCGATTGCGTTGTTTCTACTGGGAGAGATGCCCAAATCTGTACGCTGCCAGGGAGCCAGATGCCTTAGCGACTCCGTGGAGGATGTTGTTTTCCTGACAATGTATTTTCCCAAGAACATCCTATGTCACGTGCACGCAAGCTGGCTGGATCCGAGCAAGATGCGCGAAATGACGGTCGTCGGCAGCAAGAAGATGATCGTCTACGATGACGTCAGTGCAGAAGGCAAGGTTCGCGTCTACGACAAAGGGGCATTTCGTAAAGGGGATGTCACCTACGGTGACTTTCAGTACAAGCTACACAGCGGGGACATCCTGATTCCCCGTCTCGATATGCGCGAGCCACTGCAGGTTGAGTGCGCACATTTCATTGAATGTATCCACTCCGGGAAGCGTCCGTTGACTGACGGCGAGAACGGCCTGCGCGTGCTCAAGGTCCTCGCTGCCGGGGAAAAAAGCCTGCAAAATGGTGGGGAAGAGATTGTGCTCTAGGTTCGCCTCGACGAGGCGAACCTAGAGCACGGTGTCTGCCGGTATCACAGCATCAGCGGGTGCGGCGATAGATTGGTACCAGGAGTGACTGGCCGGCGTACACCGAATAGGATCCAAGGCCGTTGCAAATCGCAATTCGATAGGCAGTCGTGCCATACGCCGCGGCGATGGAGTATAGCGTTTGCCCTGGCCGGACAACGTGATATACACCATAGCATGAGGCAAGCATGACTGGCGCTTCGACTGTCAATTCGCTGCTGCTGGCATGTGCGTGGTGAAAATTAGAAGGAACTGCAATAATTGCTAGCAGTATGACGAGGAATACAACACGTGCGCAGCGGCAAGACCAAGGATTCCGGCGGGGGACTGACAAAACAGGTGGGGCGGAACGATATGTGGTTTTCACGGCATTGCTCCTGAGGTCGCTTCCTCACTATGAAGTCCATGTTGCTACAGAGACGTAAGGTCGATTCAGGATGACGGGGGAACCCGTCTGCTGAATGAGCCATCCACAATTCATTCTATCAGTTTGGAAATCGATCCGGACGCCCGGTATTGCTGATTTCTCCTCAGACAAATGACCGGTTTCCTCCGACGCAAGTCTCAAGGTTGGCACCCAAGTCTGAGCGTTTTGCCATAGCTCGACAAGCGCGTCGTCTCGCGCGCACGGCCAAGCCTTACGTTGTTTGACGTATACTTTACCGAATCGGAATTTCCCTATTGACAATAACAGAAAACGTCGCTATACTATGTTAACATGAGAAACATGCCGTTAGGCGTCTACTTTTTATGATAGATAGGAGTTGTTGAAGCTAGCTGCAATCCAGACTCGGGCCAAAAACTCCGAGACGCAGCGCCAAAGAAGTACGACCAGAAGCCTGTTGGTTCGTCCTCAACCCATTCTCTGTGCGGAGGTTTGGCGTTGGAATCTGGGTGGGTCAGCAGCCAAGTTATGCAACGTTCACCGCTGCACCTTTGCTGCCCGTTGTTGGCATCGTCATATTCCTGGTACCGCCGAAGCACGTTG
The DNA here is from genome assembly GCA_020634815.1 of Caldilineaceae bacterium. Taxonomy (GTDB): domain Bacteria; phylum Chloroflexota; class Anaerolineae; order Caldilineales; family Caldilineaceae; genus Caldilinea. The sequence continues at coordinate 52,280 of JACKBA010000020.1, forward strand.
CTGCTCTTGCTGGTTGCGGTCATCTACTCCTTTGCTTTTCCTCGCCCCATTCATGCCCAACTTATGTCCGATCGACATTGGGTCGTTTTCCGGCAGTCACATGGTCTGGGATCAGATGATGTCTTCTCGATCCTGGTTCAGGACAATGCCATATGGTTTGGGACGGCCAACGGTATCAGCCGGTATGATGGCCGCTGGCAGACTTTTGCCGTTACACAGTCCGGCGACGCCGCCAATGGCGAACCCGAGAATCTCGGGCGGATTACGGCGATGGCGTCGACGGAAGATGGTGCCACCATCTGGGCTGCCGGCTCCAACGGCATCCTGAGCCGGTATGAAGATGGCACGTGGGCTGTCATCCAGCGCCTCGGCACGAGCGTCAACGCGCTGGAGTATGTCAACGGTGAACTCTGGCTGGCAACAGATCGAGGCGTGCTGGTTCAGCGCGGCACCACCGTTGAGGCCGTTGCTAAACTTGGAACCGAGACGGCACATGCACTTGCTGCGCAGGATGGCTTTGTGTGGGTAGCGACAGACCTCGGACTGTGGCGCGTTGCCCCTGACACGGATTCCGTAACGTTCGTGGAAGTTCGCGATGAAAACGGCGCCCCGATACAGGGCCCCTTCCTCGAGGTTACAGTCGTCCCGCCCGACCAACTGTGGCTCGGCACCCTGGACAAGGTTGTCGTGTTTTCGCCCGGTGCAGCGCGCGGTCAGAGCTTCCCGCCCTTCTCCACCAATGCTGGAAACCCGCAGATATCCTCGATTGTCCACAGCCCCGGACGTGCTGTCTGGGCCGGCTCTGAATCCGGCGGTGCAGTCGAATATGGGCTATCTACCGATGGGATCACCGGAGCGCGCAACTTGGGCAGTTCAGCGGGCAGCGGCCTCAGTACGAACAGCGTTCGTGACGTTGCGATCGATGCGAATGGCTCGGTCTGGTTCGCGACGGCCGTCGGTGTTTTCCGCTATCAGCCTTGGGCATGGAATGTCGTTGACGAGCGCTACGACTTTCTGCCCGTACACGATCTGCTCGTTGGCTCAAATGGAGATCTGTGGATTGCCACGGGCGGCGAAGGCGTGCAGCGTCACCGGCAAAATGAGAGCCAACCAGCCGGCTATCTGCCGGATGAGTCGGGCCTCCCGGGCGAAACCGTCTATGACCTCGCCCAGAGTCCGTCGGGCCAGCTTTGGGCAGCCACGAACCAGGGCGCCGCATATTTTGAACAGGATCAGTGGCGACGCGACAAGGCACTGCTCTCGCTCTCCGGTACCGCTGTCCGTTCAATCGCCGCAGACGATCGTGGCGCGTGGCTGGGAACGTCAACGGGCCTGGCTCGCTACAACTTCGGGGAAGACACCCTGCAATGGGAAGCCTTGACGAAAGACAACGGCATCAATGCCGTCGAGTATGATTCTATTGAGCGCCTATGGGTTGCCGGCGGCGACGCCAGTCTTTGGCTGCGTACAGCCGATGGGAAGTGGCGTGACATGGCAGCCATCCAGCGTGACATCCCGTTTAGCGCACCGGTAACCGCGTTCACGCACCTATCCGAACCGCCTGGCACGGTGCTCGCCGCCTTCCGTGGATACGGTGTATACAGGTCCGATGGGCTGACGTGGCAAGCCCTGGAAAGCGGGCGCAGAACGACGGGTGACCGTATCTTCTGCCTGATGGCCGATCCTAGCGACGGCTCGATCTGGATCGGCAGCGAAACCGGCCTTGCCCGCATCGACAGCACGGGCCGCACAACCTATGACACAGAGGACGGTATTCAGACCGGTTCGGTGCGCGCAATCGCCGTCGATCGTGAAGGCAGTTACTGGTTCGGTGGTGAGCGCGGCCTTGCATACTATGAGCCGGAAACCAGCATGCCTTGGGTGCGGCTCGACCAGATGTCTGGGGCAAAACTGGAACAGGACGGCTCTTCATGGCAGGCTTATGCCGAGCAGCCCCTCACGTTTCAGTTCAGCTTTGGCGACTTGCAGACCAACCAGGACAAGATCGCAGTCTTCGTGCGCTCGGTCGAAAACGGCCAGCCAGAAGCGTGGGTACAGGCGTCTGACGGCGAGTATCAGCTCACCCTGGCGCAACCCGGGCACTATACGTTTGAATTCAAGGCGCGCGACCAGGCCTTTAATTATTCTCCAGTAACGGCGGTGGACGTGACCGCCATTCCTGTGCCAGCCATGATTTCAGTCCCGCTCCTTGGTGAGGTCGAAGTCCGAATATTCCAGCTTCTTGTGCTCTTCGGTTCGCTGGCAATCTTCGGGTTTGGCTACGTCAGCTTTGAGATTGTCCAGCATCGGCGGCGCATCGTCGCTGCGGTAGAGCGCGGCTACAACCCGTACATCAGCGGCGAGCCGGTGCGCCGAGTGGACATGTTCTTCGGCCGCCACGACCTCTTGCGCAGAATTGTCTCGACGCTGCACAACAACAGCATCATGATTCACGGTGAGCGGCGCATTGGGAAGACGACGCTGCTATACCAGCTCGCCAATGCGCTTCAGGAGGTTGAAGACGAGGAGTTCTGGTTTGTCTCCGTCTACATCGACCTCGAAGGTACTACTGAAGAAGAGTTCTTCCATCTGTTGATGGACGAGATCGCGCAAACGGTGAGGGAATTGCCTGAGCTGGCGCCTGAACAAATCGAGATCCTGAATGGGCTCCTGAACCTCCACCTAGCTGAAAATCAGTACACGGACCGTGAGTTCAATCGCGACCTGCGCCAGATCATCCATATTTTGGAGGAGTATGGCGCCGTGCAGCATCGAGGCTGCCAGGTGCGGCTGATCTTGCTGATGGACGAGATGGATACACTCAGCCGGTTCAATCACCTGATTCAGCAACAGTTGCGCAGAATCTTCATGCGAGACTTTGCCGCAACGCTGGGCGCTGTGGTCGCCGGTATCGAGATCAGCAAAGAATGGGAACGGGTCGAAAGCCCATGGTTCAATCTCTTCAACGAAATTGCCATGGCGCCGTTCTCCACAGACGAAGCGATCCAATTGCTCACCGAACCCGTGCGTGGATATTACATGTTTGAACCCGATGCCCTGGATTTCATCGTCGAACACAGCGACGGCCGGCCGTATCGCCTGCAGCAGTACGCGCTCGAGGCCGTCAATCAGATGCTTCATCACAAGCGACGCGTCATCACGCTGGCCGATGTGCTCGTCGCACATGAATTGATTCAGTTGTCAGGCCAGCAGCCAAAAGGTTCATGGGGCGAGGACGCGGCACGTGGCGAACTAGGCGTGCCGCAGACCCCGGCGCCGGCAACGTAGTAACAAGCCGGCCATCAGGAAGTTGTAGTAAGTCGAGGGCCAGATGCGTATCCCCTATATTGTCGGGCGATGGGTCAATGATCGCCATCACTACGGTCGTCATCGCCTATTCACCTACCTGCTTGACACGCCTGACGTAGCGCTGTGGATCGTGGGGGCGCGCCGCATTGGCAAGACATCGCTGCTTCGCCAACTGGAATTCCTGTCCCACACCGATGACTCGGGCTACGTCCCACTCTTCTGGGACATGCAGGGCTGTGAAACCAGCGGTGATCTCTCCATGGAACTCTATATGGCCCTGGAGGATGCAGCGAACCGGTTCACGCAATGCGGCATCGAAGTCAGCGACCTGGAGGGCCAGGATGCGCTCGTCATCCTGCGGCGGCTCACGCGAGCGGTGAATGGTGCGGGGAAGCGCCTACTGCTGCTGATCGACGAAGCCGAGGCGCTGCTGGCTATCGCCCGCGCCGAGCCCGCCTGGCTGGCCCGCCTGCGTCGCGCACTCCAGGATCCGAACCAAAAGTGCGTGCTGGCGTCGACCAAGTTGCTGGCCCAGCTCAACGATTTGACCGCCGACTGGCCGACCAGCCCCTTCTTGTTCGGCTTCAACATGCTCAATTTATGGAGCCTGGACCCTGACTCGGCGACTGCACTGATCGAGCAGCGACAGGCCGTCGAGCAGGTGACGGTGCCTGGCGAGATCGTCGAGGAGATCCTGATTCACACCAACCGTCACCCCTACCTGATGCAGTTCCTCTGCCACCGCCTCTATGCCGAACAAGAGGATGGCACCGGCTATCTGCGGGCGCCGACTGACGAAGACGTGAATCCCGACAATCTGTTGGCCGGTCTCTTTCTCGTGGACTTCCAGCATCTCACGAAACTGGAGCGCCGGCTTCTGCTGGCAATCGGGCGAAGCAGCATCGTCACCGAGGCCGAGATTCTAACATTGTTGTCCGATCAGAGCCCGGATCGGATTCTGACCTTTCTCTGGGGCATGGAAAAACTGGGACACCTGCGCCAGGTGTACGGCCAGTGGACGATCGGCAACGAGTATCTCCGCCGTTGGTTGCAGCAAGAGCTAGACAATCTTGAACGGATGAACGATGCTCTGCTAACCGATGACACATTTGAGACATTGCTAAAGGTCGGGCACGCCCAGGAAGTGCAGAGTTTCCGTGCCGAGATCGAGCGTCTTGAGTCGGCATACGACTCGCTCAAGGCAGATATTACGCACAACCATAATGGTCAGCGCGACGCACTCCGTGCCGATCTCCACCGCATCGAACACCTGCTGAAGGCCGCACGGCGCGACCTGGAGCGATCCTACTTGCGCCGTCACCAGACACCACTGGTGTGATAGATGAAATGACCGTCTCGTTTTGTCATCCCGATGGGGTGGGGTAAAATCGAGGGATGGCTTGTCAAGCATAGTCCCAAAGCATGACCGGGCTGAGCATTTTCGCTCAGCCCTTTTGTTGAAAAGAACCGATTCGCTTCATGGCACAAAAAGTACCGCTCGTTGACCTTCACGCCCAATATCGGGCAATCCAACCCGCCATCGATTCCGCCATTCAGTCCGTCATCGAACGCACGGCGTTTATCATGGGGCCGGACGTACGATCGTTTGAAGATGAATTTGCCCGCTTCTGTACGTCAACCCACGCGGTGGGCGTCGCCAGCGGGACGGCCGCGCTCGAACTGACGCTGCGCGCGTGCGGCATCGGCGCCGGTGACGAGGTCGTGACGTCCGCGCACACCTTCATTGCCACGGCCGAAGCGATCAGCGCTGTCGGCGCACGCCCTGTCTTTGCCGACATTGATGCCCGCACCTACAACCTGGACGCGCACGCGGTCGAAGCCGTCCTGACTCCTGCCACGCGTGCCATCCTGCCCGTCCACATCTATGGCCAACCGGCCGACATGGACGCCCTGGCGGTGCTGGCAACGCGCCACAATCTCGTACTCATCGAAGATGCCGCCCAGGCGCACGGCGCGACCTGGAATGGACGGACCGTCGGCGTGCTGGGCGATGCCGCGTGCTTCAGCTTCTACCCCGGCAAGAATCTCGGCGCCTATGGCGACGCCGGCGCGGTCACCACCAACGATGCGCAGATCGCCGAACGGGTGAGCCTGTTGCGCAACCATGGCCGCCACTCCAAATACCTGCATGACATCAAAGGCTACGGAGAGCGCATGGATACGCTACAGGCTGCCATCCTGCGTGCCAAGCTGGAGCACCTCGCCGACTGGACGGATGCGCGCCGGCGCCTCGCGGCACGCTACAGCGAGTTGCTTGCCGGCTGCGAAGTCGTACTGCCGTATGTGGACCCCGCCGCCGACCCGGCCTGGCATCTCTACGTGATCCGCACCCCCGCGCGCGATGCGTTGCTCGCCCACTTGAACGCCAACGGGATCGGTGCCGGCGTGCACTATCCCGTGCCGCTTCACCTGCAACCCGCCTACGCCGACCTCGGCTACCAGCGCGGCGACCTGCCGGTGACCGAGACGGTAGCGGACACGTGCCTGAGCCTGCCGCTCTACCCGGAAATGACCGATGAGCAGCAGGAGTACGTTGTCGACGCGATCAGATCGTTCCTGGATCAGTGAGATGGATGTCACGGCACAAGTGAGCGAAGCGCGCCGCGCGCAGGAAACCGGACCGACGCCCGGATCACCACTAATCGAGGGGATGACACATCCTGCACCCCACGCCCGCCCGGCGACAATCTCGGTGGTGGTGCCGGCGCGCAACGAGGAAGCGACCATTGCCCAGGTCGTCGAGCGCTCCTTCCAGGCCTTTAGCGATTTGGGACGCGCCGGCGAGGTGCTCGTCGTCAACGACGGCAGCAGCGATCGCACGGCCGCGATACTGGCCGAGCTTCAGCAGCGGCACGACCGGCTGCGCGTCTTCACGCAGCGCCGCAGCCGCGGCATGACCGCCGCCCTGCAGCAGATGTTCTCCGCCAGCCGCGGCGACATCGTCATCCTGATCCCGGCCGACATGGAATCCGATCCGCTGCTCGACGTGCCGACGCTCGTCAACACCATGGAAGCACAGGACCTTGACGTGGTGGCCGGCTGGCGCCAGGAGCGGCGTGACAACAAGGTGATGGCCAGCCGCATCTACAACTTCGTCATGACCAAGATCGGCGGCGTCGACGTACATGACGGCAACTGGATCAAGGCCATGCGCCGCGATGTCATCGACAGCTTCCCGCCGCTGCGCAGCGACTGGCACCGCTTCCTGCTCATGATCGCCGCACACAACGGCTTCCGCATCGGCGAGGTGCCTACCTTCTACCAGCCGCGACCGGCGGGCAGCAGCAAGTTTGGCTGGGAGCGCATCCCCAAGAGCTTCCTTGATGTATTGGTGCTCAAGTTCTTGCTTGCTTTCAGCGATGCGCCTATGCGCTTCTTCGGCGGGCTGGGGCTGGCGGGGCTCATCGTCAGCGGCGTGATCTTTGCCTACTTGATCCTGCTCTACCTCGTCGCGCAGACGCAGCAGCGTCCCATCTTCATCGCTGCCGGCATCCTGGCTGTGATCAGCGTCCTGCTGATCCTGGTCGGTTTTCTCGCCGAGCTGATTGTGACGCAGGGGCAGCGCATCGTCGAGGTGGAACGACGGCTCGACGAACGCGATCGCGAGCCGTTATAGCCTGCTACGTAGCGGTGCGATCCCCGCGCTGCCAGAGCCACCACAGCAGCCCCGTGAGCGTGTAACCGTCGCGCACCTGCCCGCGGCGCAGCATCTCCTCGATCTCCTGCCGAGACACCCACCGCACGGCGCGCACTTCGTTCGTATCGAAGGCGCCCGGTTCGCCCACGGCCCGACACCAGACCAGGTGATGCACCTTGTCGCCGATGCCGTTGATGGGCTCGAAGGCCGCCGCGTGTTCGTGGCAGGTGGTGGCGTAGCCGCTCTCCTCGCGCACCTCCCTGGCCGCCGCCTCGATGGCTGTTTCGCCCGGGTCGATACTGCCGGCAGGCACTTCCCACTGCACGCTGTCGACTACGTAGCGATACGCCTCCACCAGCAGCACGCGTCCCTCCGCATCCTCCACGACGGCCGCAACCGCCTCCTTGTCGAAGTGCAGCACGTGATGCGCCTCGATGATACGCCCGCCCGGAAAGCGCACGCGGTCCACGTGCAGCGTCACCCACGGATTCTCGTAAATCGTCGTACGCGCCAGGCGCTGCGGTTTCTGGTTGTCCATGCGCTCCCTCGCTGCTGCCCCTATTCCACCACCACGGTGCCGCACGTAACCGGCGACCCGACATCGGCGCCGGCGCTGTCGCGCAGCCCAACGCGCACCGGATACGTTCCCGCCGGGGTCACCGGGTTGAGGTTGATGTCCACTTCATCGCGTACGATCGTTCCTTGGGGCCACGTGGACGGCGGGTCGCGGCGCAGCACCTCGCCGTCGCGATAGAGCCGGTCGCCCCACACACCCTCCGGACCGACCATCTGCACGCTGGGAAAATAGTCCTGGTCAATGGCGCCGATCGCCTGCCACCACAGCCGCACGTGCACCCAGCCGCTAGGCGGATGCATACGCTCGTCCGTCGCACTGAGGCGCGGCGTCATGATCTCACACGCCAGCAGCCGCATACCGGGCGCCAGATCGACGTCGAGCAGGGCGGCGCCGGCGCCAAGCTCCGGCAGCGCGTCGTAGCGGTGGCGCAGCGCAAAGCCGGTCAACTGGATGCCCGTCGGGTACTGCTCGGTAATCACCGGATAGTGCTGGCCGAGCCAGCCGTGCACGACGCGGCTGTCGTCGACGCCGTCGAGGTGACTCTGCACCAGCCAGAGTGTCTCAGCGCCGCTCTCCTGAATGCCAAGAATGGGCGGCGCCACGACACTCTCAGCGTCCTCTGGCTGCAACGTCCCGCCAAAGGGGAAGTAGAGCGGCGTCTCTTCCTCCGTGCGCGCCGGGCGCAGGTACCACTTGAGCGCGTCGCTGGTGAAGTCCACGTGGCTCAGCACCGCGCCGGGCAGGCCGGGGCTCTGCCCTTCGTACGCGGCAATGTAGCCCGCCGCGGCGCGCCAATCCTCGCGCAGCATGGCCGGCGACCAGAGCGCAGGCAGCGCGCCGGCCAGCAGCACACACGCCGCACCCCCCGTCAGCCACGCCGCCGGACGCCACCGCCGCGCCGGCACAATCGCCCCGCGCGCCGCCGCCCATAGCACGAAGGGTGCCAGGAAAAGGAAGTAACGATCCTCGTTGAAGACCGTGTCGCTCACGGCCAGCAACAGGTTGCCGATGAGCAGCGGCGTGCCGATCCAGAGCCAGAGCCACAGCCGGTCATGGCGCTGCGTCCCCGGCGCGGTGGCCCACACCGACCATACCAGCCCCGCCGCCACGAGCAGGCCAAAGAAGACGAGCGCCGCCGTCACCCACCACTCCGGCCAGCCGGCGCGCCACACGGTGAAGATATGCACCTGGCGCGCCAGCGTGGCGGCGAAATTCATGAAGGCCTGGCCGGGTTGACCCTCGCTGTCGTTGACCAGCCATGCGTTGATCGCCAGCGGCAGGAAGAGCGCGCCCGTGATTGCCAGCGCCGCACTCCCCTCCAGGAACCGGCGCAGCGGCGGCGCGGCCGGATCGCTCTCCGCCGGCCGGGTGGCAAGCCACCACAGACCGAGCAACGTCAACCCCGCCGCCGGCAGCAGGAACGCGCTGAAGAGATAGCTATAGAGCGCAAAGGTAAAGGCCGCGATCAACCCGATCCACCAGCCCAGGCGCCGCGCAATGGTCGCGCCCTGCCAGCCGCGCGCCAGGCAGTAGGCCGCCCAAACCACGCCCGTCGTCGCCGGCTGGAACATGCGCAGTTCCTGGCTGTACCAGACGAGCACGGGGCTCAACGCAACGAGCGCGCCGGCCAACAGCCCCGTTGCGCGCCCGCTCAGACGCCGCGCCAGCAGCAGCACGCCCAGCACGGTCAGCACGCCCAGGATCGCGCCCAGCGAGCGCAACGCCACGTCGGAGTGCTCCAGGCCGAAGAGTGCCAGCCCCTTCTGCCAGTAGTGCAGCAGCAGGTAGTACGCGGGCGGGTGCTTGTCGTTGAGCAGCGGAAAGGTATTGGCCCAGATAAAGGCGGGGTTGTCCTCCGCCCAGTCCAGGCTCACCGCCTCGTCGAACCAGAAGGAGTGATAGTCCAGACGCCAGAAACGCACGAGCGCCGCCAGCGCGACGATCGCAATCTCGGGCCACCAGGCGCGCCACCAAGAAGCGGCGCGGGTCGTCCCGTCGTGTGAAGCCTGCAACTCCGCCGCGCCCATCATAGGTCGAGATCACCCACCGGCACCGTCTGGAGAAAACGCCGATACGCACGCACCTCGAGCAGTTCGGCCTTGACCTCCTCCTGCAACTCCTTGGCGAGGTCGGCGGTGCGCTGGTAATAACCCGCTTCGATGTGCAGCGTGTCGTCCTCGCCCCATGCGAGGACGCGAATATCGTTGCGCGCCTCGAGCCACATGAGGCACTTGCGCACCAGGCTCTCCGGCGCGCCGATCCGTGCGGCCATCCGCGCCACGTCGAGTTGCCCATCGCGGCCCAGCGCGTACTTGCACATGGCGGCGACGGTGCGCAGCAGTTCCGGAAGGTTGTCGTCGGTCGTGGTGTGCGCGCACAGATAGACCTGCGCCGGCTCGACCGTCGCCACCATCCAGCGCAGGAGTTCAGGCGAGGGCGGCGTGCTCCACAGGACGAGCGGCGCGCCGGACGGCGCAGTGGCGAGATCGTGGCGCGGGGCATAGACAATGCCGGTGCGCTCGGCGTCGAGCCGCGCGCCTTCAGCGTACCAGACCGCGTTGGCTGGTATGATCTCCTGCGGTTGCGGATGGCGGCGCAGATCGACGACCTTGACGCGCGGCTTCTTGCTGACCGTCGCCGCCGCGTCGGCCTCGGCGGCACGATGCGCGACGTGCATCAACTGTAGCGTGCGTTCACCACGATACTCGTTGATCGACAGGGTGTAAACCAGGTCGATGGCACCTGCCACCAGTTCGGCATCGCCGCCGCCAAACCAGACGACGTCGTGCTCCGCGCCGCTGCTGCCGGCCTTGCGCACGCTGAGCTTGCGATGCGCGCCATCCTGCCCCATGCGCCGATCCTTGACGATCTCCAGATTGCGGCTGATGAAGCGCGGCACCGGGTTGCCCTGGCCGAATGGCGCCAGCACTGCGAGCGCCTCGGCCAGATCCAACGACAGTGTGTGCGGCTCCAGCTCGGCGTCGATCTGCAGGCCCGTCTCCACCGCATCGTCGCGATGGTAGAGGATAGCGCGGCTCAACTCACGGCGGAACGCGGCAATGTTCTCCGGCAGCAGGCTCAGCCCGGCCGCGCCAGGATGGCCGCCGTGGCTGAGCAGCAGGTGGCTGCACGCCGCAATCGCCGCGCCGATGTCGACGCCCGGCACGCTGCGCGCGCTACCGCGCGCCGGTTCGCCGGGCGGGTTCAGCAACAGCACGGCCGGCTTGCCAAACTCTTCCACCATACGCGAGGCGACGATGCCCACCACGCCGGGATGCCATTGAGGGTGGGAGAGCACCAACGCATTGAATTGCAGCAGCGTCGGGTCGCGATCCACGATCTCCAACGCCGACTGCGTGATCTGGCTCGTCAGCATGCGCCGCTCGCGATTGAGCCGCTCCAGTTTGCCGGCGAGGGTACTGGCGCGCAGTACGTCGCGCGTCGTCAGCAGTTCGATGGCGACCGTGGCATCGTCGAGACGACCGAGCGCGTTCATGCGCGGGCCAAGCTGGAAGCCGATCGATTCCGCCGTCAGCGCCTCGGGCGTGATGCGCGCGACTTCCATGAGCGTCAACAGGCCGACCCGATGCGTTGTGCGCAGGCGCTCCAGCCCGCGCTGCAAAAGGTAGCGAGCGTCGTTCACCTGCTCGGCCACATCCGCCACGATGCCCAGCGCCACCAGATCCAGCAGCGTGTCGGCCTCCTCGGCACGCCCCTCCAGCTCGTACAGCTGCTGCATGAGCTTGTAGGCGACGCCGACGCCGGGCAGCGTGCGCAGCGGGTCGCCCTCGGGCAGAAACTTGGGGTTGACGATGGCGTCGGCGCGGCGCACGCTCTGCGCGCCGGCCGTGCCTGCGTCGACACCCCACAGCGCATCCTTGCCCGGCGTCAGCGCCAGAAATTCGGCCGTGAGGTCGTGGTGGTCCGTGACGATGATGGTGAGCCCGCGATCCTTGGCAAAGCCCACCGCCTCCGCCTCGGCGATGCCGGTGTCGCAAGTCAGCAGCACGCCGATCGGCGCGGTAGATGCCTCCAGGATCTCGCGCAGTCTGGCCAGGCGGATGCCGTGCCCTTCGGTGAGGCGGTTGGGCACGTGAAAGCGCACCTTCTGCTTGCCGGCCAGCGCGCGCAGCGCCGTCACCAGGAGCGCGGTGCTCGTCTGCCCGTCGACGTCGAAATCGCCCCACACCAGGATCGCCGCGTCGTCGGCGATGGCCTGATGCAGCAGTTCGGCGGCGGCGTCCACGCCAGTCAGCGCCGACGGCGGCGCGGGCGTGTACTGGTTGGGGTCGAGAAAGGGGATCGCCTTCTCCGGCGTGTCGAGCCCGCGCTGGGCCAGCAACTGAGCGACGAGTTGATGTCCACCCGCGACGGCGACCAGTTCAGGCGATGGGGTGACGGCAGGCTTGACGATCCAGGCTTGTTGCATCTCAGAACGCCAACTCTTCCACGTCGTCCAGGGTGAACTCCAGCGCCTTTTCGAGATCGACGGCGAAAAAGTCCTCGGCGTCGCCCAGGTCGTCGAGGTCGTCGGCGGCCGCGCCGCGGTTGCAGCGGCTGCGGTAGATGCAGAACGCACAGAAGCGGCTGCGATTGGCCGGCGTGTCCGTCACTTTGGGGAAGTCCGCCTCGCTGCCGCCGCCCAGGATGTCGGCCAGCAGGCGTTGCAGGCGCGCATGGTTGGCGGCATGCTGCGCGGCATCGTAGCGCAGGGTGACGGGCTGGCCGGGCGCGGCGGTGAACCAGTAGCGCATCTCCACCTGCTCGGGGCGCACGGGACCCCACGGCAGCCCGGCGCTGGCCTCGACGAGCACGTACGGGTAGACGATGCTCTGCAAGCGATGGCGTAACGTGCTCACGTCGGCGCGGCGTTTGGACGTCTTCCAGTCGACGATGACGGCGCGGCCCCCCGGCTCGACCGCGATCAGATCGTACTTGGCGGCCAGGCGAAAGGTCGTCTGGGGCGTTGCCGCGTCATCGAGACGAAAGGGGATCGAGAGCACACGCTCGATCTCGCGGGCGGCATCGGGCAGATCGTCGGGGTGGTGCGCCAGATAGGCATCGAACCAGCCGGACAGCGGTGGCTCCAGCCCGGCCGCGACCTCGGCGGGCGCGATGCCGATCTCGGCACGCTGCACCAGGCGGTGGAAGCGCTCGCCCTGGCGCATGACAGCCTCGTGCTCCTGCACCGGCGACGCCTCGACCGCCGGCCAGGGCAGTTGCTCGACATAGGCCAGCCAGAAGCGGCGCGGGCAATCCTCGTATGCCTGGAGGCTCGATTGTGAAAATGAAAAGGTTGGTGGCAGCAGGGTCACAGTTGCCTTCCATTCACAGCTTTATCGCCGCGCAGCACGCGGGCGGCCAGATTGCGCCCTATTGTACTGCGCGTCGCAAGCGCCGCCCAACTGGCGCCTTCTTGCGGGTGCGTCCCATATTGGCGAGCTCAGCCCCGGCGTGCGTCGCACTGGTCAGAATGTGGTTCCCAACGACGGATCGGCTGACCAGTGCGACGCACGCCGCCAGCATCGGAACGCCCCCTTCTTGCAGCGGCAGCAATCCGCGGCATCTCTCAATCGTCCGGGGACAGTGAGATGGTGGTCAGCTCGATAACCAACTTTTCAGGCAGTCGCTACAGATCCGAACTTTGACAACGGTCATGTGACAAACTACAGTTCCATCCATGATCCCTATGCAACGCCGCCCAACCCATCCCGGGGAGATGCTGCGCGAAGATTTCCTGCCCGCTATGGTTTGAATGCAACATCTCTCGCTGAGGCGATTGGGGTATCACGCCAGTCAGTCAACGAGCTGTTGCGCGAGCGTCGCAGCGTCAGCCCGACAATGGCGCTGCGACTGGCAAAGCTCTTCGGTAACTCGCCCGAGTTCTGGTTGAACGCACAGAGAGCGGTGGACCTGTGGGATGCGGCGCAAGAGATCGAACAGGATGTCAGCCGCATCCGGACGCTCACACCGGCATAGCAACCCACCGGTCGCTGGATTTCCCCAAGGAGGACAACTGCTCCGGGCTATGGCCCGTCCGCGGCCACGGCGTGGTAGAGCGCGGCCGTCTCCGCCGCGCAGCTTTCCCAGCGGAAGCAGGCGGCCTGCGGCGGACCGAGCGCTCGCATGGCGTCGGCCAGTGCTGGCTGCGTGAGAACGAGCGCGACGGCGTCGGCCAGTGCGACCGGGTCGTGCGGATCGACGAGCAGCGCGGCGTCGCCGGCCACCTCGGGCAGGCTGCTGACGTTGCTGCACACCACCGGCGCGGCACACGCCATCGCCTCCAGCACGGGGAAGCCAAAGCCTTCGTAGAGGCTGGGCAGCAGCACGCACGCCGCACCCGTGTAGAGTGCCGGCAGGTCGGCGGCAGGGACGTAGCCCCCAAAGATCACGTCATCGGCCAGACCCAGCTCGTCGACGAGACGGCGGATGGGCTCGAAGAGCCAGCCGCGCCCGCCGGCAATGACCAGGCGATGGGGCAGACCCGCCGCCTTGAGCCGTGCCAACGCGTGCAGCGCCACCGCATGATTCTTGCGCGGCTCCAGCGTTCCGACCATGAGCAGGTAGGGCCGGGCCGGACTGTAGCGCGCCGCCACAGTCGCCACCTCCGCTTCCCCGGCCGGGCGAAAGCCGGCGTCGATACCCTCGTAGATGACGTGGATCTTCGCTGGCGCCACGCCGTACAACTCCACGAGATCGCGCTGCGTGTGGCGGCTCACGGCGATGATGGCATCGGCCGCGCGCGCAAAGAGCCGCATGCCCACCTTGAGGAACCAGGTGTTACGCCGCGTGTGGTGCTCGGGATAGCGCTCGAAGATCAGGTCGTGCACAGTGAGCACCGTGGGCGTGCGCAGATAGGGCAGCAGGTGCTCGGTGGCATGGTAGAGTGCGGGCGGCTGCGTCTGTTGCGCGACGAGGCGGGAGACCGGCGCATAGGGGCGACGAGCAAGCTGGCTGGCCAGCACGCTCAGCCGCCACGCGTACTGCCCCAGCGCGATGGTGTCGGCCGGGACGCTGCCCAGGCTTTCCGGCACGGTGTGGCCGCTGTGCGCGTTGTAGAAAAGGCGCAGATCGACCGCAGCCGCCTGGTCACGCCGCAAGTGAACGGCCAGCCGCTCGGCATAGCGCGCCAGCCCTGCACCCTGGTGTACGGCCGGGCCGATGTCGTAGCGAACGGAAACGGTCACGCGTCCCTACTCGGCGAGCAGCGCCTGGATGCGGCTGACGATCATCTCCATCGCCACACGATTGTTGCCGCCCTGGGGGACGATGATGTCGGCATAGCGCTTGCTGGGCTCCACGAACTCCATGTGCATGGGACGCACCGTGCCCAGATATTGCTTGACGACGGAGTCGAGGCTGCGACCGCGCTCCACCATGTCGCGACGCAGGCGGCGGATAAAGCGGATGTCGGCATCAGTGTCGACAAAGATGCGCATGTCCATCAGCTCGCGCAGCGCCGGCTCCGTGTAGATCAGAATGCCCTCCACCAGGATGACCTTGGCCGGGTTGACGCGCTGCGTCTCCCGGGCGCGGTTGTGCGCGGCGAAGTCATAGAGCGGCATGTCGATGGGGCGTCCGGCGCGCAATTCGCGCAGGTGGCGCACCAGCAGCAACGTCTCCAGGCTGTCGGGGTGGTCGTAGTTGGTCTGCGACCGCTCCTCCGGCGTGAGATGGCTCTGGTCCTTGTAATAGTTGTCATGCTGGATATAGGCCAGGTGCTCGCGCCCCACCGCCTCCCAGATGCGGCTGCTGACGGTTGTCTTGCCGCTGCCCGTGCCGCCGGCCACACCGATGACGGTGACGCGGCCGCCGGCGCCTTCCTCGAGCACGGCCATGGGTTCGCTGCTGCTCATGCTGCCTGCTCCTGTTCCTCGCTTGCCGCCGTCTGTTCGGCATGGCGCCGGCGCACACTCGCCAGCGCGTCCGGCCGGTCGGTCTGGATGACGAGCACGCTGCGCTCGACGGGCCACGGCCCGCTCTGCGCCAGCAAAAAGGCCGGTCGCCGCCGGAAACCCCACAGCCCGGCAAGCGCCAACACTACTGCGGGCAGCACCAGCCACAGGCCGGGCGACGTGTTGGCCTGCACCTGCATCATGGGCATGGGCACGAAGCCGAGCGGAATCTCGCCAAAGGGCGTGGCAACGCGCTCGACCTGGCTGCGGCCGACCGTGAAGCGCTGCACCGGCTCGTCGCGATCGCCCTGGATCACCTCGACCACGAACGAGTCATCGGCCGCCGGCGCGGTGCCGTTGTCCTGGCGGATGATGCGCAGCCCCACGCCCTGCTGCGGCAGCACCAGCGTCTCCTCGCTGCCGGGGCTGGGAAAGCCGAGACCGAGCGCGGCCACGGGGCTGGCCTGGCCAGGGCGCGCCAGTTGCGCCGAATCGTCGATGGTGTGCACGAGCAGGCCGGGCGGGCCAGGCTGAGCATTGATGGCGACGCCGTTGACCGTGGCGCGCACGCGCTCCTCCAGCGGGAACTGGCGCCGCTCGCCGTTGACCGCCACGCTCACCACCGGCCCCACGCTGTTCGCCCGCGGGTAGAGCAACTCGTACTCGAAGGTGACGCCCAGGACGGGCTCCGATGCACGCTCGGCGGGGAGCAGCGGCGACGGCAGAAACTGACGGCCGGCCACGCTGTTCCACCACATGGCGGCCAGAATCAGAATCATGGCGATGGGCAGCAGCGGGCGCAGCAGCACCTCCAGCACGCCGCGCTGGCCCAGCAGCCGCTCCTCCAGCACGGAGTCCGGCGCGGGCGTGCTCTCCGGCGCCGGCGCAACGGCAGGCCGCACGCGCACGGTGCGCCGGTCAATCCGCGCGGCCCAGGCAGCGGTCTCCGCTTCCACCTCGGCGGCGACGGCCAGCGGCGCGGCCGGGAAGGCGGCGCGCCAGCGCAACACGCGCACCGGCAGGCTCACCGGCACCGGCTCACCGCCCGGCTGGCTGCTCTGGTCGAGCGCGGCGGGCAACTGGCGAAAGCGCACAGCAAAGAGGATGGCGTTGGCGCTCTGCACCAGGAGCACGAAGAAGGCCGCCACAAGCAGCACACGGAAGGCCGGGCTGTGCAGCACATCGAAGAGGCCGAGGCTGCGCAGCCACGGTCCGGCCGCACCGAACGCCTCGGCGGTGGCCGTCAGCCAGCGATCGGCCGCGGCCGGCTCATCCTGGAGCTGGCCCGGGAGTTGCGGCAGCAGCGCACCGGCGGTGAGCAGCACGCCCAGCAGGCCGGCAATCGCCAGCAGCAGCCACGGGTCGCAGAGCAGTTGCCACGCAGTCGTGCCGACATCGCGGCCATCGGCGGCGGTATCGGGCGGGGCGGCGGATGGCGCTGCCGGCGGCACGGCGGGCACGGTTGGTTCACGCATAATATCTACAGATTGAACCATTTTTCGACGGCGCTCGCCAGATTGGAGAGCGGCGCGCGGCGCGTCGTACAGTCGGGCAGCGCGTCGAGGAAGGCCTGGCCGTACTGCTTGCGCCAGACGCGGCTGTCGAGCAGCACGACCACGCCGCGATCGCCGGCGCGGCGGATGAGCCGGCCAAAGCCCTGGCGGAAGCGCAGCACCGCATCGGGCACCATGTAGTCGTTGAAGGGATCCTCGAACTCGGCGCTGCGCGCGGCCACGATGGGATCGCTCGGCACGGCAAAGGGCAACCGCGCAATGAGCAGGCAGCGCAGCTCGTCACCCGGCAGATCGACCCCTTCCCAGAAGCTGCGCGTGCCCAGCAGCACCGCCTGCTCGCTGGCGCGGAACTCGCGCAGCAGGCGGCTGCGGCTGCTCTGCCCGTGTTGCAGCACCGTCACGCCCAGACGTTCCAGCGGCGTGCGGATGGCATCGGCCGTGGCCCGCACCTGCTGGTAGGAGGTGAAGAGCGCCAGCGTGCGCCCCTGGCACGCCGCGGCCGCGTCGGCCACCGCCTGCTCCACGAACTGCTGATAGCGCCCGTCGTTGGGCAACGGCATGTCGCTGGGCATGTAGAGCAACACATTGCGCTTGTAATCGAAGGGGCTCTCCACCGTGGAGACCTTGACATCCCACAGCCCCAGCCGCTCGCGCAGGTAATTGAAGCCGGAGCCGGTGCGCAACGTCGCACCCGTGAAGATCGCGCTGCGCCGCGCCAGCACGAGACCCTGCTCCACCATCTCCTGCACCGTGATGGGCGCCTGCGCCAGCGTGACCACCTCGGCGTTGTCACCCACCTCCATCCAGGCGACCGCGTCGCGGCGGCTGCCGCGCGGCGCCAGCACAATCTCGTCCAGACGCCGGGCGAGTTCGTCGAGATCGCCGGCCACGACGCGGCACTCGGCCACAAGGCTGACGGTGCGCTCGTCCTCATCCCAGCGCGCGTGATCCATGATCGCGATGACGCCGGCGAGTTCCTCCCCCAGCGTGCGCAGCGCACGGCCGGCGCGGTCCCACTCGATCTCCACCTCGCTCCACAGCGGCTGGCTGCGCACCTTGCCGTCGAGCGCCAGACGTTGCACGTAGCCCCCGTCGCTGCGAAAGTCGCTGTGGCCGCGCGCAAAGGTGGCCAGCAACTCCGCAAAGGCGGCGAGACGCTGGCTCGTGCGTCGCGCCTGTGTGGCCAGCGCGGGCGCCGCTTCGAGCAGGGGCTGGAGCCGGGCGTCGGCGGCGCGGCGGTGCAGGTGCGTTGCCAGATCGCCTTCGACGGCCAGCCGGCTGAGAGCCGCGCTGGCGTCCGACCACTCGACACGATAGGTCAACTGGTCGGTGGCGGCTTCTTCCAGCCGGTGCGCCTCGTCGACGACCAGGTGCGCGTAGGGCGGCAGCACGCGGCCTTCCGCCGCCAGATCGGCCAGCAGCAGCGCGTGGTTGACGACGACGATGTGCGCCTGCTCGGCGCGGCGCTTCGCCTCCAGGTAGAAGTCGGCGTCGGGCAAGCCGTAGGCCGCACCCAGCGGACGGCCGCAGCGCTCGGGCGCGCACGCCATGCCGTCGGCCCCAAAGCGCCGCCAGATCGCCTGCTCCGCGTTGTTGAAGAACGCGAGTTCGGCCGCGTCGCCCGTCTGCGTCGTGGGCAGCCAGACCAGCACCTTGGCCAGCACCGTGAGCTCGCGCGGGGTGAGACGGTGATTCGTGCGCCATTCGTGGAAGCGCCGCGTACAGATGTAGTGCTGGCGCCCCTTGAGCAGCGCCACGCGCAGCGGCGGTAGCCCGCGATCGGTCAGCAGTGCCGCCACCTGCGGGATATCTTTCTCCAGCAACTGCTCTTGCAGGTTGATGGTGTTGGTGGCGACGACGACGCGATCGTCGTTGGCCATGGCCCAAAGTGCAGCCGGCAGCAGATAGGCCAGGCTCTTGCCCGTGCCCGTGCCCGCTTCGACGAGCAGGTGGTCGCCCTCGTTGAGCGCGTGCGTCACCTGCTGCGCCATGGCGACCTGCCCGCTGCGCCGCTCGAAGGTGGGGCCAAGCAGCGCGTGGAGCGGCCCGTCGTCGGCAAAGATGGCATCGACCAGCGCCGGCGCCACGGCCACCGGCTCGCCCTCCGCGCCGGCGACGGCGCGCTCAGCGATCGGCACGCGCTGAAAGGCGGGTTGCGCCCCACCCGGCGGCGCATCGGCCAGCAACGCGGCGCCTTCGGCAAAGAAGCCGGCCAACGGCCAGCCGCTCTCCTCGGCACTTTCGGCAATGAGGCGCACGATGGCCGGCGGCAAGGCCAGCATATGGGCGTGCAACACGCGGAAGAGATGGCCCGTGGCCTCGGCGTCGTCGGGCGCGCGGTGCGCGTCGACGAGCGGGATGCCGAAACGCAGGCACAGCTCGCCCAGGTTGTAGCTGGCCGCGCCCGGCAGCAGGATCGTGGCCAGCTCGACCGTGTCGTAGGCCGGGCGGCGGAAGTTGACGCCGGCCGCGCGCAGAAAGCCGAGATCGAAATCGGCGTTATGGGCGATGACAGCGCTGACTTCGCTGTCGACAAAGGCGAGCACCTCGGGCAGCACGCGCTCGATGGTGGGCGCATCGACCACGTCGGCGTCGCGAATGCCGGTGATCTGCGTGATGAGGCGGGGAATGGCGCGCTGTGGATTGACCAGGGTCTTGAAGCGATCGATGACGCGGTCGCCGCTGAACTTGACCGCGCCGATCTCGATGATCGCATCGCGGTTTTGGTCCAGGCCGGTGGTCTCCAGGTCAAGCGCGACGTAGACGCGCTCTGCCATGGGGTGGGATTTCCTTGCTAGGTGTAGGTACGCGGCGCGCGGCCGGTACGCGAGACAGGATCAGGCCCTGATTATAGCAGGGAAGGCACAAAGCCGGAACCCGCAGCGCACGATCGGCGGCGGTATGGGGCAGGCTGGCGCGCGCAGCCGTCGCATCCCCGCCGCCCAGCCCGAGCGCGGCGTCCTCACCCTGCCAATCGGCCGGCCGCGTAACTTGCAAGGCCAGCGCCCCGCCGGTTGGAAACCGGCGTCTGGCAGGCAAAACCGGCTCGAAGCCGGTTGGCGGGCGACGGCGCCGGGATCGCCGAGCCCTAGCTCGCCCGCGCGCGCCCCGCCGGTTGGAAACCGGCGTCTGCCAGGCAAAACCGGCTCGAAGCCGGTTGGGTGGGACGGCATCGGGATCGCCGAGCCCCAGCTCGGCCTGGCCGGGCCAAACCGACGATAGCGGATGAAGACGGGAACGGATGCTGGGCCTGGCCAGACGGACTACTGCCGATGAAGACGGGAACAGATGACAGCGGATAGCGACGGGTACGAAGGCTGGGGCATGTGCTGATTCCAGCATCGCATCGAGCCGTGATCGCCAGTCGGCCAAGGTGCCGGATTGGTGTAGAATAGGGCAAACTGAAATCATGGTGTTCAGGAGGTGACTGATGGCGATTGCCGAGCAAACGTTGACCAAGATTCAGTCTTTGGCCCGGCTTTATGAGGCTGGTTACAGTAGCAAAACCGTTGACGCAACGATTGCCAAATTGGTTGATATGGAGCGCAGTCGCCTGCAAGCTGAGGCAGATAATCTGCTCGGCCAGATGAGGCATTTTGAGGCGACGTACAAGATGACATCTGCTGCGTTCTATCGCCGATTCCAGACCGGCGAGTTGGGTGACGACGCCGATCTCTTTGAGTGGAGCGCCCTCTACCAGATGTGGGTAGCCGTGGAGAGCCAGCTTCAGACCGTGCGCGACTAACATGGACGCAGCAACGTACCTGGACTCGATCCGGCTGTGCCTGACGACGAGCGATTTCGTGCAGGACGTGGAGATCGTCCGAGAAACGTCTGTGGAGAACCAGGGCTTCTTTCGTGCCCGCTTGCGCCTGCAAAACGGCGATTTTCTTGAAGTGTCCGAATTCTTTGTAGTTGAGCACGACCAGGTGGTCACCAAAGAATATCGCCATCAATGGATGGATCCGACTAGGCAACAACTTCGGAGGCGGTGGGACAACGCTCCGCACTATCCAGGGCTAGCCGGCTATCCCGATCATGTTCATGTCGAAGCAGAAAGCCGCGTGGAACCAGGCGCCCCCTTGAGTATCGTGGCGCTGATTCAACTTCTTGAGACGGAAACCGGCGCTTGATGGCAGGCTCGCACGGGGCCTCCATTCTGACACAATGACGCTGCTGGACAACTGAATGGTAAGAGAGTAGGGGTCAGCGCTGGGGCGCTGGCCCCTGTTGCTTGCGACGGCCTGGCCAGTCTCGGCGCGGTGGGCAAACGGCTGCGGATGGTGACGGGAACCGATGCTGGGCCTGGCCGGGCACGCCCCGCCGGTTCGAAACCGGCGTCTGGCAGGCAAAACCGGCTCGAAGCCGGTTGGGTGGGACGGCATTGGGATCGCCGAGCCCCAGCTCGGCCTGGCCGGGCCAAACCGACGACAGCCGATGAAAACGGAAACGGATGCCAGCCCCGCCAGCGAACGACAGCGGATGGCGGCGAGAACGGATGCCGGGCCTTGCGTTTGCTCTGCCTGGCAGACGCCGCTTTCGCCATTCGCATCGAACAAGGTGCGCCGGCCACAACACGGCCTATTGCGGGTACAAACGCCTGAATTTCGGACCGTATCGGAGCGCGTGGAAAGCCAGCCGCAAGAGATAGATTCCCGCGGCTGCGGCATTGACAGCAATACGGCAACCCAGTAAACTGGTGGCATGAAAGCAACCATTGAAGTGCCCGATGACCTGTATCGCCGTGTCAAGGCGAAGTCTGCTTTGCAAGGGCGTACCATTCGCGAAGTAACGATGGAACTCTACCAGGGCTGGCTGATGGAGGCACCGGCGGCGTCTGCTGCACTTTCGCCGGAACAGTGGCTGGAGGAATGGCGCAAGCTCGGTGAGGAAAGCTTGCGCGATGCCCCGTCTGGCCCGACGGCCACTGAAATTCTGGCTGCCGACCGCAACCGGCTGGAACCACGGTGACCAGTGCTGACCCTCGACGCCAATATCTGGACCGCAGCCTACGATCCCCGCGACGCGTTTCACGCACACAGCGCAGCCTTTCTTGGCGCAGTGACACGCCGTCGTCTCCCGCTCTATGGACCGGCATTTGTCGTCGTAGAGGTAGCGTGCGCACTGGCCCGGCGCGCGCAGAGTCCGGCTGCCGGAAAGGATGCACTGCAAACACTACGCGCGCATCCTCTCCTCATATTCCAGCCGCTGGATGAACACCTGCTTGCTGTCGCCGCCCACCTCGGGACTCAACAGTTGCTGCGCGGCGCTGATGCACTCTATGCCGCCACTGCCGCAATTTGTGCCGCGCAATTGATTTCGTGGGACGACGAACTGATACGCCGCGCTGGGGCGGTCACGCCGACTGATTGGCTTGCAGCAAATCCATGACTGGCGCGAGTTGCCTGGCGGCAGCTTCGAGACGACGACTTGATGCTAGACGAGGCGGAGGATCAGTATGTCCGATGATGATCGCATCCGGTTACAACACATGCTTGACGCCATCCATTTCGATATCAACCTCGACATCTTGTGGCGTACTGTCCAGGATGATCTGCCGCCGCTTGTTGTATTGCTCCAGAATCACCTTTTCGACAGATAGCGCCCCGCCGGTTCGAAACCGGCGTCTGCCAGGCAAAACCGGCTCGAAGCCGGTGGAGTGGATGGCACGGGCGATGGGCCAGCGCGCCGAAGCCGCCGGCCGATGAATGTTCAAAAATCAACCCGGCAATCGCGCCGTCGGCGCCGCCTTCGATTCAAATCGAGGCTGATAGCTCAAGTCGGCTACAAGCCGACTGGGGAGACGCCCGTCAGTCCACTTGAGTGGACTTTGGCTATCAGCCGGGAATTGATTCCCAGGCGGCACGACGTTACCGGATCAAGTTCTCACCATTCATAAGCCGGCATCTGTTCCGATAATCCGCTCACACCAAGGCACAAAGGCACAAAGGGAAAGGCATTTTCCTCGTTGGGGGCGCCGACGCGTGCCGCGATTGGGGAAGGTTTGCCGCGGCAAGAAAGGATCGCCGCGCCGCGAAACGCTCACGACGAAGGCACAACGGACGTCAAGGGGCACGACGGGATATGCGGCGAGAGGCAACTGGAAGATGGCTCTGCACGACTGTGAGATGGCTCTGCACGACTGCGAAATGGCTCTGCACGACTGTGAAATGGCTCTGCACGACTGTGAAATGACTCTGCACGACTGTGAAATGACTCTGCACGACTGTGAAATGACTCTGCACGACTGTGAAATGGCTCTGCACGACTGTGAAATGACTCTGCACGACTGTGAAATGACTCTGCACGACTGTGAAATGGCTCTGCACGACTGTGAAATGACTCTGCACGACTGTGAAATGACTCTGCACGACTGTGAAATGACTCTGCACGACTGTGAAATGACTCTGCACGACTGTGAAATGACTCTGCACGACTGTGAAATGACTCTGCACGACTGTGAAATGACTCTGCACGACTGTGAAATGACTCTGCACGACTGTGAAATGACTCTGCACGACTGTGAAATGACTCTGCACGACTGTGAAATGGCTCTGCACGACTGAGAAATGGCTCTGCGCGGAGCGCGCGACGACATGAACGATGGACCAGCCTGGGGTGGAAGGCGACGACGAGGCGCAGGCGCCGGTCGTCAAGCAGAAGCAGCGCGTGGACTACTACCGGATGGTGGCGCTGGCGCGCCGGCAGATCGATTCGGTGCGGGCACTGGATCCGGTGCTGGCGGCGCTGCTGGCCGAGCGGGGCGTGACCACGGCCTATCTGATCAACCTGGAGTCGCAGCTCGAGGTGACCTTGTTGGCACTGGAGACGCGCCAGGCGAAGATGAAGGCGGCGCAGGATGCCGGCGTTGCCATGGAACGGGCAAAGTTCATCGTGCAGGATGCGCTGGGCACGCTGCGCATTGTGGGGCGCACGGTGGCGGCCGAGGGCATCGAGGGCGACCTGACGCAGTTGCACCTGAACGACCCGCTGCCGCGTGCGATGGATCTGTTGATCTTGCAGGCGCGGGCGGCGTTCGAGGGGGCGCAGGCGGAGCCGTACGCCTCGCTGCTGGCGACGGCGGCCTATCCGCCCGAGGCAGTGGCGGCGGCGTTGACCGCGATCACGGTGCTGGAGCAACTGGAACGGGCGCGCGGGCTGGCCCAGAAGGAGGCGATGCAGGCGACGGAGAACCGCGACCGGGTCATGCGCGACCTGCGCCGGATGGTGCGCCCGCTGCGGGCGCAGATGCGAGCCGTGCTGCGCCGCCATCCCGAGTGTGTGACGCCGTTGGGATTCTGAGTCGAGGCGGCGGCGCCGGGCGGGGGCATTGTCCGGCCGGCGCCTTTGAACCAACTGAATAGCGAGGGGACAAACCCGGAATCGATGCAGGTTCCGGGTTTGTGTTTGGTGTGGCAGGGGCCGGGCTGGGGCGCGGCGATCGCAGGGACAGGGCGCCGCTGGGTCGGAAGCGGTGTCACGCGGCGGGCGGCTGGTGAGCGCGGTGCGGCGCAGCTTAGCCGGGCTGCGGCGGCGGTGCAAGCAGCGCCAGCGCGTGCCGCGATCGGGGAAGGTTTGCAGCGACAAGAAAGGATCGCCGCATAGCGACACGCTCACCACGAAGGCGCAACGGACGCCAATGCCCACTGACTGCTAACGTCGACTATGGAGTAGATGTCAGGAAATTGACAGCACAGCGCGCGGGATTTTGGAGCTTTACTACGATTACCAATAGAGAGGGTTACGAACAGACATGTAAGGCCTTTTCTATGGCCTGCGTGGATCGTGCTATACTGGCGATGTCACATCAGTGGCTGGCGTTTGCTCCCGCGTGACGAGACTCCACGCCGCCCCAAGGACAAGACAAGTCTTCACAACCGGCGAAATGCCAGAAACGCAATCGAATATGGCAACCCGCGTTATCGACATCGAAAACCAACTCTGGAGCGCTGCCGACCAACTGCGCGCCAATTCCAATCTGAGTCCGCAGGAATATTCTTTACCTGTGCTGGGGCTGATTTTCTTGCGCTATGCCGACTTTCGATTTGGCGTAATCGAGCGAGAATTGGCCGAGAAAGCCAGAGCAGCGGAGGAAGCTCGTGCCGCGGTTGCCGAGGAGGGCGTCGAGGGCATCTACGCGCCCAGGCGAAGCAGCCGTCGAATCCTCGATCCGAAGCTGCCTTATCAGGCACGTGGCATAATGTATGTACCGCCTGAGGCGCGCTACGACTACCTGCTCAATCTGCCGGAGAGCGAAGATGTGGGCAGAGCAGTCATCGATGCTATGCGCGCCATCGAACGCGACAACTCGACCCTACGCGACGTGCTGCCCAAGAACTACAACCGGCTGAGCAACGACACACTCAAGACGCTGCTCAAGATTTTCAACGGCGTGCCGATGGATATCGAGGGCGATGCGTTTGGCCGTATCTATGAATACTTCCTGGCCGAGTTTGCCCGTACGGAAGGACAGCGCGGCGGCGAATTCTTTACGCCTACGTCGGTCGTGCGTCTGATTGTCGAAATCATCGAACCGTATCGCGGGCTCATTCTTGACCCGGCGTGCGGATCGGGGGGCATGTTTGTGCAGTCGGCACGGTTCATGGCAGAACACCGCCAACAAGATGGCGGTCCCAGAGACGTCCTCTCGATCTACGGGCAGGAACGCGTCAACCAGACGGTGCGGCTGGCGCGCATGAACCTGGCCGTGCACGGGCTGGAAGGTGACATCAAGCAAGGGAACAGCTACTACGAAGACCCGTTCAATCTGGTGGGCAGATTCGACTTTGTGATGGCGAATCCACCCTTCAATGTCAACGGCGTCAACCGTGAGGATTTGAAGGGTAACAAGCGTTTTCCCTTTGGTATGCCCAATGTGGACAACGGCAACTATTTGTGGATTCAGATGTTTTACAGCGCGCTCAACGAAACGGGGCGAGCGGGCTTTGTCATGGCCAACAGCGCCAGCGACGCGCGCCACTCTGAACTGGAGATCCGCCGCCAGTTGATCGAGAGCGGCGCCGTGGATATTGTCGTCAGCCTGTCATCGAATTTCTTCTACACGGTGACATTGCCGGTGACACTTTGGTTTCTTGACAAGGGGAAGCGCGGTACGCCGCGTGAAGATACTGTACTCTTCATTGACGCGCGCAAAATCTTCCGGCAGGTAAGTCGAGCCGTGCGTGACTTCACCGAAGAGCAGTTGCAGTTTATTGCTGATCTCGCCCGTCTATATCGAGGCGAAAGAATCAGCCTCGAAAATCGTGTTATTCCTGTTGATGGTGGATGGGGATCTGTCAATACTCTAGCAGAACTCTTCCCAGATGGTAATTATGTCGATGTTTTAGGACTGTGCAATGCAGCTCACCGAACGGATATCGAGTCCCAAGGTTGGAGCCTTAACCCAGGACGCTATGTGGGCTTTGCCAAAGACGATGCTTCAGAGATCGATTTTTCGGTTAGGCTGGGAGAGCTATATGAAGAGTTCCAGCTGTTGACCGCTAGTGCCCATTCCATGGAACAAGAAATCTGCGATCGAATCGATTCCATCTTTGAGATGAGCCAGCAACAATGAGATGGCCGGAAGTCCCATTTGAAGACCTGTACTCAGCACCATCACGCAATGGCTTAAGTCGTCCAAAACGAGTGCGGGGACAAGGGTTCAAAATGATCAATATGGGTGAACTCTTCGCCTATGATCGTATAGCGGACCCACCTATGGAACTCGTACCGATGACACCGGATGAAATCGAGAAATACCGGGTCATCGAAGGTGACCTTCTTTTTGCCAGGCAGTCACTGGTTCTCGAGGGCGCCGGAAAATGTTCAATAATTCTCAAAGTTCCACAAACAACAACCTTTGAGTCTCACTTAATTCGTGTGCGCCTTGACGAGTCAAAGGTGGACCCGACCTTCTATTACTATTTTTTTCGTAGCTCTGAAGGTAAAAGCAGAGTTCAGTCGATAGTGATGCAGGTTGCCGCGGCCGGCATTCGCGGCGCGGACCTTGCCAAGCTCTCAGTACCATTGCCCCCGCTTGAACACCAGCGGAAAATCGCCGCCATCCTGTCTGCCTACGACGATTTGATCGACAACAACAACCGGCGCATCGCCATTTTGGAAGAGATGGTGCAGCTACTCTATCGAGAATGGTTTGTTCATTTCCGTTTCCCAGGGCATGAATCGGTGCCGATGGTGGAGTCGGAGTTGGGGTTGATTCCAGAGGGGTGGACATGGTCTACGCTGGGTAATGTCGCGTCAGAAGTCAGGCGTACTGTCCAACCGTCTGATATCGCAGGCGAGACGCCATACATCGGTCTCGCACATATGCCAAGGCGCTCAATTACCCTATCAGAATGGGGCAGAGCCGACGAAGTATCAAGTACGAAGCTGCAATTCAAAACTGGCGAGATACTGTTCGGCAAAATCCGACCATATTTCCACAAAGTTGGTGTCGCACCAGTTGATGGCGTTTGTTCGAGTGATATTATCGTTGTTCGACCATCAGAGGAGCGTTGGATGGCACTTACACTCTGTTGCGTCTCAAGCGATGCTTTTGTCGAACATGCATCCCAAACGTCTCAAGGCACAAAGATGCCACGAGCTGACTGGAACTTGCTTGTCAGGTATCCTTTGGCTGTGCCCCCAGAATCGCAACTTGGTTGGTTCAACGAGACGGTGGGCGCAGTTGTTGACCTCCTGCTTAATTTCATCGCTAAGAACATTGTGCTCCGGACAAGTCGCGATATTCTATTGCCCAATATTCTGTCTGGCGAATGGGACATTGATAACATCAATTTAGCTTGAACACCGAGAGGTATCTTGTGGAAGTCAGCACAATCCTCAATCAAATTGACCTTGGCGCCATGGCGCTACCCGAATTCCAACGCGGCTATGTGTGGAACCGCAACCAGGTGCGCGAGTTCATGGGGTCGCTTTACCGGCGCCACCCGGTCGGCGGGCTGCTGGTATGGGTGACCAAGACCGAGCAGGCCAACGCACGAGGCGACCAGTCTCTGGCCGCCGGTAACGTCGAGTTGATTCTCGATGGCCAGCAGCGGGTCACGTCATTGTACGGCATCATCCGCGGTACGCCACCACCCTTCTTTGAGGGTAATGCCGATGCCTTCACCGATCTGTATTTCAATATGGCCGACGAAAGTTTTGAATTCTACGGCCCCATCAAGATGGCGGACAATCCGCACTGGGTCAGCGTCACGGATTTGATGAAACGTGGGCTGGGCCCGTATATCGGGCGCATCTATCAACATGAGCCGCTCCAGGCCAACGCCGAAACATATATCGAGCGTCTCAATCGCCTTCACACCATCAAGGATATCCAGGTACACATCGAAAAGGTGACCGGTCCAGACAAAGATGTCGATGTGGTGGTTGAGATCTTCAACAAGCTCAACAGTGGCGGTACTAAGCTATCCAAGGGTGACCTGGCGCTGGCGCGTATTTGCGCCGAGTGGCCCGATGCACGCCAGGAGTTGCGTTCGCTGCTGACGAAATGGCGTAAGGCCGGCTTTGGCTTTGATATGGACTGGCTGCTGCGCAACGTCAATGCGGTCGTGACAGGCAAAGCGCTTTTCCTGGCGCTTAAGGATGTACCAGCGACGGAGTTTCAAGGCGGTCTCAAACAGGTGGATAAGGCTATCGATTATCTGCTCAACGTGATCAGCGGCCGGCTTGGGCTGGATCACGACCGCGTGCTGGGCAGTCGCTATGCCTTTCCCATCATGTCACGCTATCTCGTCCAGCGCGGCGGCAAGTTTCATAACGCCAAGGAGCGAGATCGGCTGCTCTACTGGTATGTCCACACACTGCTGTGGGGACGCTATGCCGGCTCCACCGAATCGGTGTTGATGCAGGACTTGACGGCCATGGAACGCCCTGGCGACGCCATCGACGGATTGATTGACCAGTTGCGCATCTGGCGCGGCGATCTGATAGTACGTCCGGAAAACTTCGCTTCGTGGAGCATCGGCGCCCGGTTCTATCCGATGCTCTACCTGCTGACGCGCGTTGGCGAGGCGCGCGACTGGGACACCGGATTGGTCCTAAAGGCTGGACTGTTGGGCAAGACGAGCCGGTTGGAAATCCATCATATCTTCCCCAAGTCTCAGCTCTACCAGCGTGAGTTCGGCCGTGCCGAGGTCAACGCCCTCGCAAACTATTGCTTCCTCACCCAGGCAACGAATCTGAACATCAGCAACACCCTGCCCGAAGTCTACTTCCCCGAGGTCGAAGCCAAGAACCCGGGCGCGCTGGCCTCGCAGTGGGTGCCCATGGACCCGGCGTTGTGGCGCGTGGAGAATTATCTGGACTTCCTGGCTGAACGCCGACGCCTGCTGGCTACGGCTGCCAATGAATTCCTGAATGGCTTGCTAGGCGAAAGCGCAGCGCAACTACAGGATGTGCCACTGCCCGAAGTAATCCCAATCGATCTGGGCAGCGCCGCCGTGCCGGGCGGCATCACCGGCGACGACGAAGAGACTGAACTGCTGGATGTCAACATCTGGATCACGGAACAAGCGCTGCCCGAGGGCGAAATGTCCTACGAGCTTGTCGATGCCGAGACTGGCGACGTCAAGGCGCTACTCGATCTTGCGTGGCCGCAGGGGATTCAAACCCAGTTCAGCGAGCCAGTTGCACTCCTGCTCAACGAAGAAGTCAAAACGCTCGAGGTTGCCAGCGCCGCCGGCTTCCGCTGCTTTACCGATGTCCCTACGTTCCGGGCATATGTTGAGAAGGATATTTTGGCTTTGGATGCTGTAGCGGCTGATTGAACTTGGAACAGATAGCAGACCACCTTCTAAGAAACTCGCAGCTTCCTGGAAGGGTAGTAGCACTACAACCAACAGTAGAAAGATACCCCGATGCAGATTCGCACGGTCACCATTCACAACTTCCGTTCTATCGTCGATGGGCGCTTTAGCCTCAATGATTACTCGCTGCTAATCGGCGCCAACAACTCCGGCAAGAGCAATATCATCGACGCGCTACGCGTCTTCTACGAGAAGGACGGCTATAAGTACGACCCAAAGCGCGACCGCCCGCTTGTCCCCATCAACGATGAAGAGGCCTGGATCGAGATTGTATTTGTACTGAATGATGACGAGGCCGAAGGTCTTAAAGGCGAGTACCTCCAGCCGGGAAACCTGCTGCGGGTGCGCAAGGTGCTGGCAGGTGAGCCAAAGCCGGGCATCTATGCATATGAAGGCGCCGAAATCTCCAAGAATTCCTTCTACGGTGCGAAACCTGTTCAGCAGGGTAAGTTGGGCGAAGTCATCTACATTCAGGCTGTAAGTCGCCTGGAGGATGAGACAAAGCTCAGCGGCCCATCGCCGCTGCGCGATCTGCTCAGCCAGCTGCTAACTGACGTGCTGGAAGGCAGCACCGCTTTTGCCAAGTTGACCAAGGAATTTCAGGACTTCGCACAAACGGTGAAGTGCGAACAGACAGATGACGAACGCTCGATTAGCCGGTTGGAAACCGAGATTAGCAACGGTATCGCCGAATGGGTACCACCGCACTTAATCGTGACGTCATGAGCACCACCTGGCGACGAGCGCTTTTGTCTGTTTTGACTGTGGACCTCGGCGTGGCGGTGGCGTCCAGGGTGGTGGCGGCACCTTGAACGTGAGCAGTTCGGCCGGTGTCCAACAATGGTCAGTTAGCTTGGCCGCCATCGCTGGGGTCCGTTGCACCCAGCGATAGCGTCGTTCCGTAATCCAGAGGCGCAGACGCAGGCTTTCATGTTCATCACAGAAGTTGTAGAAACAACCCACCACATACATGCCTGCAGTCAAGGTCGCCTGCTGCTGGGCCAGAGAACGCGTGCGTCGTGCCAGACAGGCCAGCCGCTGGCGGAAGGTGGCATTGAGCCGCTCGATGTAAGCGGTGTTGATGACGCCACCGCCCTGCGAACGGGTGAGCAACTGCGTCACCGCCGGTGCACTACCTTGCACAATGCGCCGCACGATGTCCAGTCCCGCCGCCGTGCGGTGTTTGACCACCTGCACGATGGCGATGTCCGACCATGCCACCAACTGAGGGCGACCCGGCTGCCCATGCCGCGGCAATGGCGAACGAAAGGCAGCCCGAAAGGCGCTGACATAGCTCACCAAGCCATCAACCGCCAGCAGGAGTGGGCGGCACAGTGCCATGCCACGCACCTTAGCGGCCAACTTGGCAATCAGCTCCAGGTCACGCCGCGGGCTGATGACACCGCCCAGCCACAGCCGTGTGGGCACCATCAGCGCCATGGCCATCCAGACACTCCCACCTTGCACCTTGGCCTTGATTTCATCGGCTTGCACCTGCTGCAAGTCCAACTGCTGCGTCTCCACCATGTGTTCATGCACCCGCCGACAGTGCTCACCCGACCGTCGCCACCACTCCTTCACCGTCCGCTCATCATAGCCAAACGCCTGCACGATCGCTTGCGGCGGACACCCATAGGCCAGCAGCGTGATGACCAACATCACCTGCACGCTGTCTGTCCGCAGCCGATAGAACAACGTGTCCTTCGTGGCGCTGAACGTCTGCTGGCAGACTGCGCACCGATAACGCTTTTCCTTACGGCTATGCACGCTGATATTATCTTGGCCTTGCTTTCCCCTTGCCGCACAGGCCAAATTGGGACAGAATACACTTTGTGGGTTCATGGTGATGCCTCCTTTGGCTTGGTAACCAGGAGTATACATCACCACGAACCCACATTATCTTTGTCGACTATGCCTCTTCCACGCTTAACTGTGGTGGTACCGCCGAATGGGACACCGAATTCAACCTGTCGATCAACCCGGTTGATAAGGCCGACATCATCAAGAACCTCGTCGGCTTCGAGGTTATCGACAAAGCGCTGCAACAGGCCACCGACCCGAGGCGACAGGGCCAGGGCTTCCAACGCCACCTGGTCTATACGCTGATCCGCCTTGCCGCCAAATATCAAACGCCTGCGGCACCAACCGACCGCAAAGAGTTCAAGCCATCGCTAACGCTTTACCTGTTTGAAGAGCCAGAGGCGTTTCTACATCCAACACAGCAGGATGTGTTGTGTCGCAGTCTCAAAAAACTGGCGGCACAAGAAGGAAACCAGGTTCTGCTCACCTCGCACTCCCCGCACTTTGTCTCGCACAACACGATGGATATTCCGTCGATCATCCGACTCTCTCGCCCGCAGGCGCGCACGCTTGTCGGCCAGATCGATCAAAGCAGACTGGAAGCCATCTTCGCTGACAATCAGGCCATCAATGCACTTGTCAAACCACACGACGATGACTATAAGCTGGACATGGAGGCCATCAAGTACTTCTTGTGGTTAGGACCTGAACGCTGCGGTGTCTTTTTTTCCAGGCATGTGCTGATGGTAGAAGGTCCAACCGAATACGTCCTGCTTCGCCACCTGATCGACGAAGGGCGCATTGAACCGCCAACGGGAGGCGTGTTCATCCTCGACTGCATGGGCAAATACAACTTCCATCGCTTCATGCATATACTCGGGGCGCTCAATGTGTCGCACTCGATCCTGTTCGATGGTGATGCTAACAAACCACCGCATGATCGCATCCACCGGTTGATCTGCGAAACCTGCAACGGTCACACCAAGGAGGTTGCAGTTTTTCCCGACGATATCGAAACTTTTCTCGGCATCGAGGAACCAAAGGAGACGCGTCGCAAACCGCAGCATCTCATGCTGCAATTGCGCGAAGGCGCCATCACTGAAGAACGTATCGACGCCCTGGTCGCCCTGGTCGACCGACTGATCCGAGTGTAGCCCACCATGACCGCATATCACGACACCGAAGAAGCCCTGGAATTTGCTACAATCGATGTACTCGCCGAACTTGGTTGGGGCGAACATGCAAACCTCTATGAGGAAATCGTTGGCGCCACCAGCCCTGTTGGCAGAGAGTCGCGCGATGATGTCGTGCTGCGCATGCGTCTGCTAGCAGCACTGGAACGCATCAACCCCGATTGTCCACCCCAAACACTGGACCTGGTCGCAGACGAGTTGATGCGCGATCGCTCAAGCCTGAGCCTGGTGAACGCCAACCAGGAAATCTACGCGCAGCTCAAGGATGGGATTGCGATCACCTTCACCAACACCGAAGGCGACCAGGAGTCACTACGCATCCAGGTCATCGACTGGAACACGCCACAGAACAATGACTTTTTCGTTGCACAGCAGATGTGGATTACTGGACCACATCATACGCGACGCACCGATCTCGTGGGCTATGTCAACGGGCTGCCTCTGCTACTGTTTGAGTTGAAGAAAGACACCGTCTCAATTCAGGACGCCTTCAACAAGAACCTGCGCGACTATAAAGACACCATCCCACAGTTGTTTTGGTACAACGCCGCCGTCTTGCTCTCAAATGGCCGTGACAGTCGTATCGGTTCGCTCACGGCAGATTGGGAACACTTCAATGAGTGGAAACGGATCAACGACGAAGGCGAAGCCGGCGTCATTGCGCTGGATACCATGTTGCGTGCGATCTGTCCGCCGGATCGTCTTCTGGATATCGTCGAGAACTTCACATTGTTCAGCCGCGGGCGCGGAGAAACGGCGAAGGTGCTCACTAAGAACCACCAGTACCTGGGCGTCAATAATGCCATCGAAGCTGTTCGCAACATACGCGAAAATCAAGGACGTCTGGGTGTCTTCTGGCATACGCAGGGAAGCGGCAAGAGTTTCTCCATGGTCTTCCTGGCGCAGAAAATCTTCCGCCGCATTCCCGGCAACTGGACATTCGTGATTATCACCGACCGCCGCGATCTGGACGACCAAATCTACAAGACCTTTGCGGCGACTGGAACGGTTACAGAACAGGAGAAAACCGTCCGCGCTCAGGATGGCGAACACCTGCAACAACTTTTACAGGAAGATCATCGCTATGTCTTCACGCTGATCCAGAAGTTTCACATCGAACGCGGCAGGGTCTATCCGACGCTTTCCGATCGGGACGACATTATTGTGATCACGGATGAGGCTCACCGGTCGCAATATGACATTCTGGCGCAGAACATGCGCAACGCTCTACCCAACGCGGCGTTTATCGGGTTCACCGGCACGCCGCTGATTGCGGGCGAAGAAGAAAAGACGCGCGATCTATACGGCGACTACGTGAGCATCTACAACTTCCGCCAATCGATCGCCGACAATGCCACGGTGCCGCTCTTCTATGAGAACCGCGTTCCCGAAGTACAGTTGCTGAACGAGCAATTCAGCGAAGAGTTGGAAGAACTACTGGAGGAAGCCGAACTCAGCGAAGAAGCAGAGGAACGTCTGGCACGCCAGTTCAGAAATGAATACGGCATCATCACGGACGACGAGCGACTAGAACGCATCGCTGAAGACATCGTGCAACATTTCCTGGGCCGTGGCTTTCAAGGCAAGGCAATGGTCGTCAGCATCGATAAGGTGACTGCCGGCCGGATGTATGACAAAGTGCAGAAATATTGGCAGCGCCAGATTGCTGAAGACAAGCAACGGCTGGAGGTCACAACAGACGAGGCGGCACGCCAGGAAATCGAAACACGTCTCGCCTATATGAATGAGACGGACAAGGCGCTTATTGTTTCGCAGGGGCAGAACGAGATCGCTCAGTTCAAAAAAAAGGGTCTCGACATCGTGCCCCATCGCGAGCGCATGAACAAAGAGCCTCTTGACGAATACTTCAAGGATCCTGCACACCCGCTGCGAATCGTCTTTGTGTGTGCCATGTGGATGACCGGCTTTGATGTGCCAAGTTGTTCGACCATCTACCTTGACAAGCCGATGCGCAACCACACACTCATGCAGACCATTGCACGCGCCAACCGTGTCTATGAAGGCAAGAGTAGCGGCCTTATCGTCGATTACATCGGCATCTTCCGCAACCTGGAGCGCGCCCTTGCGATTTACGCGGCGCCTACTGGCGATGGTGATGGCATTGACCGGCCAATCAAGGCAAAAGAGGAGCAGGTTGAAGCACTGAGGGCAGCGATTAGCGCCGCTACGGAATTCTGTACTGGGCTAGAGATCGACATTGTTCAGTTGGAAAGCGAGCGGAATGTCTTCGCCCGCGTGCAGTTGCGCCAGGATGCTGTAAACAAGATTCTAGCTACTGAGGAAACTAAGCAACGATACCTCGCTCTTGCATTGCTGGTTGAGCGTCTCTTCAAAGCGATCCTACCAGACCCAGCCGCCAACGAATTCACAGCCAGGCGCGCAATCTTGCGTACGCTGGTCGATGCGATCGATGCCGACGAAACGGATGTTGATCTCTCGGTGGTTATGGGCCAGGTCGAAGCGCTGCTTAGCCGATCGATCTATGTCTTGCCGCCGGCGGCTCTTGATGAAGAACCATTTGACCTGAGCACGGTCGACTTTGACGTATTGAAGGCTAAATTTGCTCAGGGCAGGAAAAACATCGAGGCCACAAAGCTGCGCGGCAACCTCAACACGCATGTGCGCACTATGGTGCGCTTGAATCCGACCCGGCTTGACTATCAGGAACGGCTACAGGCAATCATCGATGAATACAATGCAGGGCGGATCGATGTCGACGAGTACTTTGCCCGCTTGATGGCATTTGGTCGTGATCTGCAAGAAGAAGAGCAGCGCGCCATCGTAGAGCAGTTGAGCGAAGAAGAATTGGCGCTGTTCGACATCATCATGAAGCCAGGGCTTGACATGACGAAGAAAGAGATCGACCGCGTCAAGAGAGGGGCGAGAGAGCTACTCCTCAGACTCAAACAGGAGAAGCTAGTGTTGGACTGGCGCAAGCGTCAACAATCGCGCGCTGACGTGCGGCTGACGGTCGAGCAGGCAATGGATCGATTCTTGCCCCCATCTGTGGAGCAAGAGTTGTTTGCCAGGAAGGTCGATCAGGTCTACAACCATGTGTTCGACAAGTATTATGGCGATGGGAAGAGTGTTTATGCGGTGGCAGCATAGAGTTCAACGATTTTGATAAAACAACAAGGATGGACGAGAAACAATGAAAAACACCCACTGTAGTATCTGTGGACAACCGCTTGACGACCCAAGTTTTGCGAGCCGATATCCGAACTTTGTGTGCAGAGCTTGTGATGCGCGAGCCGTCAATCAGGACGGGATGCGGCCAGAACACCATAGCATGGGGGATGCAGGTGACAATCCTGTGTTTGTCGACGGCATTCAATGTTGGCGTCGCTATAAGTTCGGCGGGTATATCACGATGCGGGATGACGACAGGTATGAGAGCATTGGGGAATTCTATGATGCCCATGGAGCTATCTTCTAGATGGAACCCATAGCGACCTTCGGCAGCGAAGACCACTATTACGCTGGTAGGTACGGCCAGGAGCGACGCAATGCGCAGCAGAATAGACAACTAGAGAAGGATATCGAGCATTTCTTACACTATCACATGCCTGACGCTGAAACACGGGTTCGGCAAGTAGTGAAACAATGGAATCAACCAATTCGCAATGCCATCATTGCAGATACGGGTCTCCGCCTTGTCCTCGGCAATGAACAACAGTCAGTCCCTGTCCGAATACATCCTGGTCTACCCTGGCCATTTGCCGATCTCGTACAGCGCATCCCGTTCCAGCTTTGGGAATTGCTTTTTAACCAGAATTTACTTAGGAGCACCATCCGGGGAACCCAACTGGTAATCGACAATTCTGACGTTGTACGTGCTCAGTTGCAGACCGAAGTGGATGTGCGTGCCATAGAATACACACGAGACATTGTGTCCAGCTTGCTAGAGCGGCTTGGTGGGCTGAACCTTGACGAGGAGTTCCGGGGGATCAACGAAGATATTCTCGGTGCATACTTTTTCCGTATCCCCGAAGTTCGAATCTATTGGATGGCGATTGGTATGCTCGCTAGAATACTGGGAGTTAACGTCGAAGCTCTGACTACAGTGGTGCTGATTCACGAACTTGCACATGCCTACACGCATCTCGGTCGTGACGTAGATGGCATTCAGTGGTCCACCATTGATTTTGCGAAAACAGAAACGCACACAGTCGAAGGTTTGGCCCAGTTCTACACGGCCCAAATCTGCGACAAGTACAGGTTGCGTAACCCTGAACTGCGTTCTGCATTTGAATCACTGTTGAATTTACAGCCCGAGGCATATACAGCCTTTCGCAATTGGGGACAGGTCAATGACCGTCATATCGGTGAAATCGTCCGCTTTGCCATGGTGAGTTGTCGATCGAAGTCTATTCGTACCTATCAGGAATTCCTCAAAGACCTTGAGCAGGCACGAGGGCAGGTTGGTGGCACTGATCCGATTGGGGAAGAGTAACCTTATTGAGACGATGGAAAGCGCCAACATGGCAAGATGGAATTCATGCGTGGCCCAATAACGTCAGCGTAGTGGTATGTTGGATCTTTCAATCAGGTGCACTGGCAGAAGCGACAAGTCCCATATAGTACACTTCCAACCCATGAACACCTCCAACTCTCTTCCATCCTCCCCACCCCTGCCAGTCCCCGACCTGGCGGCCAGCCTGCGCGACGTCACCAACTCCTACAAGTTCTACTGGCTGCTGGCGCTCCTGGACCATGTGCGCGAGGGCGGCGTGGCCACCGTGGCCATTGAGGAGCTGGTCGCCCGCATGGTGGCGGCGGTGTGGTATCCGAGCAACTACTTCCGCCTCTCCTTTGGCAAACAAGACAAGTTGGGCGAAGCCGCGCTGGCGTTGCGTGACGCGGCGCAACTGCCGCCCAACGCGCCGCAAGCACAGGTCATGGACGCGGCGCGGGCGCACATGGCGGCAGGCTCGGACGCGGGGCGTCTCATCCGCCGGCTGGACAAGTACGTGGTCTATCGCTTTCTGCGCCCCTTCTTTGCGGCGCAGGTGCGCGGCGCGCCGGACTGGGAGGTGAATCGGCGCGTGGTGGCGCTGGCCGAGCAGTCGTTTGCGGGCGACGCGCCCCCTCTCTATCGCTTTGCGGACGAGGGGCGCAGCATCGAGCTGCACCCGCGCTGGCAGGCGTATCTGCACCACAACCTGGCCATCGTGACCGGCTTCTGTCTGTGGAACCTGGTCACCTATTTGCAGCGCAACAACCCCAACGTCCCCAACATCGCCGGCAAGCTGGCGGAGCCGGGCCAGCGCGACCTCGGCGCGGCGCGGCGCTTCTGGCGCACGGCGCTGGCGGTGCAGGGTCCCCTGCGCTGCGTGTATTCGGGCGAAGTGCTCGAAAGCGTGGCCTCGCTCGATCACTTCCTGCCGTGGAGTTTCGTGGCGCACGACCTGCTGTGGAACATCGCCCCGACCGCGGCCAGCGTCAATTCGGCCAAGAGCGACCGGCTGCCCGACTTCGCCCGCTATTTCGAGCCCTTTGCCGCGCAGCAATATGCGGCCGTGCAGGCGGTGGCACAGCAGGCGCACAGTGGGCCGCTGCTGGAAGATTACATCCTGCTGCTGAAGACGCCCTCGGTCGATGCGCTGCGCGGGCTGCCCTTCGCCCACTTCCGCCGCGCGTTGGAAGAGACGCTGGCGCCGCAGGTGCAGATCGCCCGCACCATGGGCTTTGCCGCCGGCTGGAGCTATACACGCGTATGATCGTCCGCTCGCCGCGTAACCCGCACAGCCACCTGACGGTCAAGGATCGCAAGTGGCCATCGTATCCCACGAAACATCTGCTGGCGCAGGGGCTGGTGCAGGGGCGCGTGCTCGATTTCGGCTGCGGTACGGGCACGGATGTGGCCTTTCTGCGCGGGCAGGGGATCGACATCACGGGCTATGATCCGCACTACGCGCCGGCCTGGCCCGCGGGACGCTTCGACACGATCCTCTGCCACTATGTGCTCAACGTGCTGCTGCCGGAGGAGCAGGTGCAGGTGCTCATGGCGGTGGCGGAGTTGCTCGCGCCCACGGGCCGCGCCTACTTCACCGTGCGGCGCGACATCAAGCGGGCGGGCTTTCGCAGCCACACCGAGCACGACGGCGTCAAGGTCTACCAGTGCAATGTGGTGCTACCCTATCGCAGCGTGCTGGCGGTGGAGCACTGCGAAGTCTACGAGTATCAACACTACAACCAGCTCGCCCATGCGGGGCCCCACGATTGCCCCTTCTGCCATCCCACCGCGGAACGGGAACTGTTGTCGGAGTCGGCGTCGGTCTATGCGCTGCTGGATGGCGCGGCGGGCGGGCCGTTGCGCGCGCTGATCGTGCCCAAGGCGCACATCGCCGGCTACTTCGACCTGCCGGAGAAGCTGCGCACGGCGTGCTGGCTGATGGTGGATCGGGTGCATTGGCTGCTGGGGCAGCGCGGCGCGGCGGAGGCATGGCGGATCGAGGTGGTGGTGGGACGTGCAGTGGCGCATGCGCATGTCGAGATTTCCGCGTTTGAGTAGGGGGATGAGGAGGTGAGGGGATGAGGAGGTGATGGAAGAGTCTGTCGCCTTCGTGGCTTTGCGTCTTCATGTGTGTGCTTTTTGCCGGCGCGGGCGAGGCGGCGCCAGGGCAGGCTATCTCGCCAAGTTGCGGAGATGCAGAGAGTGGCCGGCGTGGCGGAACCCGCCTCACGCCTCCTTGCTGTGAGGCACGATGCCCGCCAGCTTCTCCCACCCATCGCCCA
Organism: Caldilineaceae bacterium; assembly: GCA_020634815.1. GTDB lineage: Bacteria > Chloroflexota > Anaerolineae > Caldilineales > Caldilineaceae > Caldilinea. The sequence goes on from JACKBA010000020.1 coordinate 91,815, forward strand.
GATTGAGGTCGCGCTGCGGGAAGGGGATCTCGATGCCGTGCGCGGCAAAGGCGTCCCACAGCATGTAGTAGAGATCGCTCCGCACCCGGCCGGAACGGTCCGGCTGATCCACGCTCACCGAGAGGTTGAAGTCGATGCTGGATTCGCCGTAGCCCAGAAACGCAACGAAGGGCGGCGGTTCGGCCAGCACCAGCTCGTGCTGGAGCGCCGTTGCGCCGGCGACTTCCCGGACCTCATCCGGCTTGCTCTTGTAGCTCACGCTGAAAGGCACCAGGACGCGCACGATGCGGTCGGACTTGGTCAAGTTGGTGACCTGTTGAGAGGTAAAGTTGGAGTTGGGGATGACCAACTCCTGGTTCGTGAGGGTGCGCACGGTGGTGGCGCGCAGGCTGATCTTCTGGACACGGCTGATGCGGTTGTCGACCTCGATGACGTCGCCGGGGCGCAGCGTCTGCTCGAAGAGGAGGACGAGGCCGCTGATGAAATTCGCCACGAACTCCTGCATGCCGATGCCGATGCCGACCGACAGACCGCCGGCAATGATGGCCAGCGAGGTGAAGTCCAGCCCCAGCACGCTCAGCGCGAGGACGATGCCCACGGAGATGAGCGCATAGCGCGTCAGCGTGGCGATGGAGTCGATGACACCCTGCTCGGCGCCGGTGCGATCGGGCAGCCAGCGCATCATGCTCTGGCCGATGACCCAGCCCGCAATGATGAAGAGGTAGAGGGTGAGCAGGGCCAGGAGCAAGTTGCTGAGCGTAATAGCCAGCGTGCCCAGCCGGATGGTGGCATCCACCAGGGTCACGGTGCCGGGCAGCATGTTGATGGCCTGCGCTATGACCAGGATGACAAAGGCCGGCGTGACGATCCACCGCCGGTAGGGGCGAACCGCCTCACCAAAGAGGATGTAGAGCACGACGACCAGCCCGCGGTAGGCCAGCCACATCCAGACCAGGATGGTCACGTCTGCCAGCAGGCCGTCGGGGAGACCGCGCAGCGCATAGAGCCGGCTGGCCAGCGCCAGCAAGACCAGGGCGACGATGGGTGCCAGCAGCAGGTGCGCAAACCAGGCCACGCGCTGCCGGAGCGACACGCCCTCACCCTGCGGGTAGCGGCCGGCGCCGCCAGGCCTGCGGCGCCGGCGGAGAATCTCCGGCAGCGTCCAGGCGACGAGCAGGATCGCCAGGATGACGAGCAACTGCTGCTGCACGACCGGGCGCGCAAGCATGGCCAGCAGAAAGTCGATCTGGCCGCGTATGATTTGGCCCAGGAAGTTCTCTTGGGGCGTGCCGTCGTTGATCATCATCTACTCCTGACTTGCTGACTGCGGTAGCGCAGGACCTCATGGCGCCGGCCATTCGCATCCTTGTGGCAGGCTCACCGCGGCACTGCTCTCGCCCAGCAGCGCAACCACTTCGCGGCCAAAGTCACAGACCGCATCGGCCGGGGTCGCCGAGCCGGAGAGCACGGTGCTGTAGGCGCGATTGCCCGCCGCAAACAGCGCATCGATCGGCAGTGCCAGTGGCAGGGCGACCGCCGTGCGCGCCTGCTGGGCAAAGCCGCTGACGATGGGATAGATGCGCCTGTCCACCTGGATGCGCGGGTTGGCCGGGACTTTGCCCAGTTGGCGCATGAAGCGGATGCCCTGGCGTTCGTTGGCCAGAAATGCCGCCAGTTCGTTGGCAATGCGCGCCTGCAGCGGCGAACTGTGCGCGAAGAAAAGGATCGTCTCGGCCGGCACCAGGGGCCCGGCAGCTCCGGCGGGTCCGCCCGGCAGCGGGGCCACGCCCACCTCGAAGGCATTCTCCGCGTCCATGCGCTCCATGATGCGCGCCAGGCTTTCCGGCCCGGCGATGTAGTAGGCAATCTGGCCGGCGGCAAAGAGATCGAGGAGCGACTCGTCGTCGACGTTCAGGATGACGCCGGGCGCGCGCTGGGCATTGTCCAGCCAGCGCAGCCATTGCTCGAAGCCGCTCTCGGCCAGGGTGAAGTTGCCTTCCGCGTCAAAGAGCCCCTGCCCCAGGGTCTGGATGCCCCAGTACGCCTCCTCGAAGCGGGGGACGAACTCCACGCGGTTGCCGGCCGCCGCCTCGCGCAAGAGATCGTCGAGCGTCTGGGCCGGGTCGGTGACGAGCTCCTTGTTGTAGTAGAGGGCGCGCGGCGCCAGGAAGAGCGGGGCGCCGAAGAGCTTGCCCGCGTACGCCACGAGCGCACGGTTGCGCGCGCTGGCCAACACCTGCGGCGCGTCGGCCTGGGTCACGGCACGGATCGAGCCGGCATCTGCCAGTTCCTTGATCCAGCGATTCTGTCCGATGAGGAGATCGGGCGCCAGGCCGTCGTTGGCCGCGTTGGCGAACTCCTTGAGAATCTGCCCTTCAGGCAGCGCCATCTCGACCACGCGCACGCCGGGGTAGACTTCCTGGAAGCGGGTCAGCGCCTCGCGCAGTTCGACGGCGTCGGCCCCGCTCCAGCTATGCCAGAGCGTGACGCGCCCGCGCAGATCCTCCACCGGCGCCACGGGGAGGCAGCCGGCAAGAAGGAGCAGCAGCAAGAGGAGGCACGCCCGCTGCCACAGGCGCGCGGTCGTCATGCGTCCGTCTCTCGCCAGCTCATGCCGCATTTCCCGGTTGTTCTCCGTTTCGTCATCGTCGTCCGTATCATCCCGTTTCGGTGGCGCGCTACACGAGCGCACCGCGGCGCAACATGACAGCGATCTGAAGGTTCAGTCCACTGGCTGCGTTCGCAGTATACGAAAAGAGCGAGGTGGCGGCAACCCTGGGCGGCGGCGCGGCGCCCCACAGCAAACTTTGGCTTGCGCCAAAACGGACGAGGCCGGGGCACCTGCCCCGGCCTCGTCGCTTTCCTGGTGGTCTTTCAAGAAAGGAGGTTCGTTCACCAGTCTAGCATGTCCTTGCCTGCGGCGCATCCAACAAATGCTGCAACCTTCAGCTTACGATAGCCGGACGTTATCTCGCCGCAGCCCATCACCCGCAGGATTGGCGGCGTGCGTCGCACCGGTCAGATGACCTTTCGCATGGCGCCGTGTGCTGAACGGTGCGACGCACGCCGGGGGTGACCACGTCACTCTCCTGGGACACACCCGAACCGCCGCGTAGAGGCCAACGCCCGCGCATGTGCGGCACAATGGCCCGCATACATGTTTCCGTGAATGCGACTGTCTACAACGAACGCGCCAGCATCGAGCGGCTGCTCGATTCGCTGGCCGGCCAGACGCGGCGGCCCGACGAGGTGATCCTCTGCGATGGCGGCATTTGACAGGCAGCCAGGACGGCACGGTCGAAGCCATCCGCGCCTACGCCGCGCGCCATCCCGACCGGCTGCCCGCCTCGCTGGCCGACGCCGCCGGCTGGATCCGCCAGTGCCGCCGCGCCGGGCTCTACACCTACGGCCGCGCCCTCTACGAGCGGGGCGGCTTCGACTCCGGCACGCTCAGCGCAGGGGCCCAGGTCGAGGTGGAGGGAAATTACCAGGTGTGCGTGCGGCGGAGTTGACAGGCCCCCTCATTGTACCCAGCAGACACTTGTGGGGCGCCGAGCGCCAAGCTATACTGATTATCAGGATAGTGCAATTCTGTGGGAGGTAGGCAATGGATGCAACCGTCAGTATCGGCGAAGTCAAACGTGATATTTCTGAACTGGTCAACCGCGTTGCCTATGGCGGCGAGCGCATCGTACTGACTTCACGCGGCAAACCCAAGGCCGTGCTGGTCAGTATCAACGATTACGAACGCCTGCAAGCCAGGGAGGATCAAAGCGAGATGGAGCGGTGGCAGGCATGGCTGCGCAAAGCGGAGGCGCTCAGTCAGGAGATTCTGCGCGAGCGCAACGGCGAGCCGCTCGACCTCGACTGGGTCGTTCAAGCTGCCAAAGCAGATCTTGAGGCGCGCCATGACGAACTCTTCCAGCGTTGAGTGGCTGGTCATCGATGCCGGCGTCGGCTATGCAATGAGTGTGGCGGATGCGGCAACCACGCGCCTGCGCGCCGACATCGCCAACAAGGTCAGCCAGGGTGTGAAGCTAGGCGCGCCCGTCTTTTGGCGCTACGAACTGACCTCAATCCTCACAAAGTCTCTCCACTTTGGGCAGTTGAGCGAAGCATCGGCCTGGCAGGCGCTCGAATTGAGCAGCGAAATCGCCATCGCCCTGGTTTCGCCAGACGACGAGTTGGTGCGCCAGGCGTATGCGTGGACACTGCGTCTCAAACGCGCCGCCGCATATGACAGTTTCTACCTGGCGCTGGCGCAGCGGCTGGGATGTGAACTGTGGACCGTCGATCACAAGCTGTTCAAGGCAGTGGGCGCGCCCTGGGTGCGCTATGTGGGCAGCGCCGAAGGCAAAATCCCATGAACCTTCACTTCAAAGAAGTCTTCCGCGGCAAGGTTGTCAACAAACGGCTCACCTTCAATATGCGCGACCGGCTCGACATTGTCGATGCCGGCGATATTCAGCAAGTGCTGGAAACGGCGCTTTCGCCGTAGATGTAGATCGTCGCCCCCCTGGGTCAGCAACAGATACGGCCACTGCGTGCTCGCTCTGCCGTGATGGCGCAACGGGTAGCCCCCAGTGGCATGGACCGGCTTGAACCACCGCGCAGAGTTGCCAACGCCCGCGCATGTGCGGCACAATGGCCCGCATGCATGTTTCCGTGATTGCGACTGTCTACAACGAACGCGCCAGCATCGAGCGGCTGCTGGAGTCGCTGGCCGGCCAGACGCGGCGGCCCGACGAGGTGATCCTCTGCGACGGCGGCAGCCAGGATGGCACGGCCGAGGCCATCCGCGCCTACGCCGCGCACCACCCCGACCGGCTGCCCGGCTTGCAGGTCATCGTGGCGCCAGGCGCCAACATCAGCCGCGGGCGCAACATTGCCATTGCGGCGGCGGCCGGCCCGCTCATCGCCGCGACGGACGCGGGCGTGCGCCTGGAGCCGCAGTGGCTGGAAGCGCTCGTCGCACCGTGGGCGGCGGACGACCGGATGCTGGCTGTGGCGGGCGCGTTCGTGCCCGACGCGCAGGGCGTCTTCCAGACGGCCATGGCCGCCACCGTGCTGCCGCTGGTCGAGGAGATTGACCCGCAGCGCTTTCTGCCCTCCAGCCGCTCGGTCGCCTTCACCAAGACGGCGTGGGCGCGGGCGGGCGGCTACCCCGAGTGGCTCGATTATTGCGAGGACCTGCTCTTCGACTTTGCCATCAACGCCCAGGCGCCGGGCGCGCCGACGGGTTTTGCCTGGGCGCCGGACGCCCGCGTGCATTTTCGCCCGCGCGAGACGCTGGGCGCCTTCTGGACGCAGTATTACCGCTATGCGCGCGGCGACGGCAAGGCCGACCTGTGGCGCAAGCGCCACGCTATCCGCTACGCCACCTACTTCGTGGCGCTGCCGCTGCTGCTGGGCCATGCCTTTTTTGGCGTCTTTGCGCGCTGGCTGGGCTGGCTGGGGCTGCTGGCCGGCGTCGCGCTCTACTGCCGGCGGCCGTGGCAGCGCTTGCGCGTGCTCGGCGCGTCGCTCTCGCCGGCGCAGCGGCTGCTGGCGGCCGCGCTCGTGCCGCTCATCCGCGTCACGGGCGACAAAGCCAAGATGATGGGCTATCCCGTGGGCCTGCTCTGGCGCTGGCGCCATCGCGCCGAGATCCCCGACTGGCGCCGCGACCTGCAAAAGTGAGCGCGATGACTTCGTGTCCGCGCGGTCTCTGATACGATTTGACGCAAAGGCGCGGAGACGCAGAGGTTCGCAGAGAAAGACAAGAGGTGCATTCTCTGCGCTTTCTCTGCCTCTTTGCGACTCTGCGTCGAGATGTGATGATTTTTGACGCAAAGGCGCGGAGACGCAGAGGCTCGCAGAGGAAGACAAGAGGTGCATTCTCTGCGCTTTCTCTGCCTCTTTGCGACTCTGCGTCGAGATGTGATGATTTTTGACGCAAAGGCGCGGAGCCGCAGAGGTTCGCAGAGGAAGAAATCGGAGATGTATTCTCCGCGTTTTTCTCTGCCTCTTTGCGACTCTGCGTCAAAATTGATTGTCTTTGACGCAAAGGCGCAGAGGAATGACAGAATAGTTTTCTCTGCGCTTCCTCTGCCTCTTTGCGACTCTGCGTCAAAGTGGCAAATCTTACGAGGTGTGCGTGTGAGTGCTGCGATTGAACGGAGGGAAGTGCCGGCCGACCTGGTGGAGGCGACGCCGGGCGCGTGGGGGATGTGGCTGCTGGCCTCGCCCTTCCTCGTCTTCGTGCTCTGGCTGTGGGTCGATGTCTTTGCCTTCTACAGCCCGGTGCCGTGGAAGTGGCTCGATGTGCTGATCGGCACGGCGCTCTTTGCGCTGCTGGTCGTGCTGCCGCTGGGCTGGCTGGCCCACCGCGCCGTCACCTCCGTGCCCCGCCTCTTCCAGCATGCAGGCTGGGACATTCAGCCGCTCGAGCCCGTGCGCGAGCAGGAGAAGTACCTCGTGCGCTATGTCTACCAGGCGCGCCATCGTGCGGCCAACTCGTGGCGGCGGCAGTGGCTGCGCGCGGCGCAGGGCTGGGTCTACATCGAGATCGCCGCGATTCTCATCGGCGGCGTGCTCATGGTGCCCCTCTTCTTCAGCGCGATCGACTTCGGTTTTGGGCGGTAGAAGATGAGAAGTTGGTTGAGAAACGCTGCCACAAAGACACAAAGGGCACAAAGGGGCACAAAGAGATCTGGGGAAGGGCGCTGCGACGTTCTTCCTGGTGCCGCTTGGTGTGCTTCGCGGCTTCGTGGTTTGCTCTTGTCTCTCTCGCGGCCGGCGTTGGCCGTGGTGATGGCGGCGGCGGTGACGTTTCACGCGGCCGTGCTGGCGGCGCCACTGGAACCCACGCCTTCGCCCACACTGCCGGCCGCAACGCAAAGCTCGGCAGCCGTCGTCGCGCAGGTCTCCTTTGCCAACCAGGACGATCTCAACCGCATGGCCGGCGACCTCGACATTTGGCAGGTCGACCACGGCACACGGCGGGCGACCATGCTGCTGATGCCGGCGCAGGTGCAGCGCCTGCGCGCGGAGGGGCGCACGGTGACGGTTGATGTGCAGGCTACGGCGCGGCTGGCGGCGTGGCCGGTGCAGGCCGCGGCGCAGCCGGCGGAAGGCGGCATCCCCAGCTTTCCCTGCTACCGCACCGTGGAAGAGACCTATGCGACGCTGGCGCAACTGGCGGTGGATCATCCTGACCTGGTGCAGCCGGTGACCATCGGCCAGAGCTGGCAATCCGTGACGACGAGCGGCGGCGCCGGCTATCCCATCGAGGGCGTGGTGCTCACCAGCCAGGCACTGCCCGGCCCCAAGCCTGTCTTCTTTCTCATGGCGGCCATTCACGCCCGCGAGCTGACGACGGCGGAGGCGGCCACGCGCTTTGCCGAGCAACTGGTGCAGGGCTACGGCGTTGACCCGGATGCCACGTGGCTGCTCGACCACACGGCGATCCACATTGCGCCGCAGACAAACCCCGACGGGCGCAAGAAGGCCGAAAGCGGCCTCTTCTGGCGCAAGAACATCAACGACAGCCAGTCATGTTTCTTCGACCCGAACGGCGTCGGCATCGACCTCAACCGCAACAGCAGCTTTCGCTGGAACCAGTGTACCGGCTTCGGCTGTTCGAGCAGCGACGCCTGTTCGCTCACCTACCGCGGCCCGTCGGCGGCATCGGAGCCCGAAGTTCAAGCCGTCGAGGCGTACATGCGCGCGATCTTCGCCGACCAACGCGGCCCGCTCGACAGCGACACGGCGCCCGCTGACGCTTCCGGCGTAATGGTCTCGCTGCACAGCTATGCGCCGCTGATCCTCTACCCGTGGGGGTGGACGCAGGCGCCGGCGCCTAATGCCGATGGCCTGCGCACGCTGGGTCGCAAGTTCGGCTTCTATACCGGCTACGATGTTTGCCAGTCAGGTGCCGAGGGCTGTCTCTACATGACGGACGGCACGACGGACGACTTTGCCTACGGAGAACTGGGCGTGGCGGCCTACACCTTCGAGCTGGGCAGCGAATTCTTCCAGTCGTGCGGCGTCTTCGAGTCGTCGATCGTCAGCAGCACGCTGGATGCGCTGACCTATGCGGCCAAGGCGGCGCGGCAGCCATACGTGGCGCCGGCCGGGCCCGAGGTCATCTCGGCCACCGTGGCGTTGACGCAGGTGGTGAGCGGCCAATCCGTGACGTTGACGGTGACGGCCGACGACACGCGGCGCGCGAATTCGTTCCCCGAAGACTTCCCCGATCTCGACCGCGTACCCGAGCCTCTACAGGCGATCCAGGCCGTGCGCTACACGGTGGATGCGCCGAGCTGGGCGCTGTGCGGCTTTGCGCGGCCCATGGCGCCGGCGGACGGAACCTTCGATGCACCGGTCGAGGAGGCAGTTGCCGTCATCGACACGCAGGGCTGGGCGCCGGGCCGCCACCTGCTCTTCGTGGAGGGGCAGGACGCCGCCGGTGTGTGGGGCGTGCCGACGGGGGTCTTTATCGACCTGGCCGGCGAGGGGGGCAGCGTGCCGCCGTACGCGCCGCAGGAGACGCCGTGCGTGGAGGTGCGCCTGCCGTGGATCGAACGCGCGGTGGCGCCGTAGAGGTGCGATGAATATCCTGTCACTGGCCGTCGGCCTGCTGTTGATCGCCGTTACCGTGCTCTACCTGCGCGGGTGGGTGCGGCTGCGCCGGCGCGGCGCGGGCTTTGCCAACTTTGCCCGGCTCAGCGTCTTCCTCTTTGCCGTCACCACGACGGCGACGGTCTTTCTCTCGCCCATGAACTGGCTCAACGCGGATTACTTTTTCATCCGCGTGGCGCAGTATGTCTTCCTCTGCCTCTTCGCCATCCCGGCCTTCTTTATCAGTTGCGCGTTCGACGTCATGCTGTGGGGGCTGCCGGCGCGCGGACGGCGTGGCGTGGCGCGCTGGATGCGCAGCACGGGGCGCGTGCGGCGCGCCGTGAGCCGGGTAACACCGGCGTGGCTGGCCTTCATGCTCTTCATTGCGCTCTTTGTGACGTGGTACGACAACCGCATCGCCACGTGGCTGCTGGCCGACCCGCTGCGGCACACGGCGTCGCTGCTGTTGCTGGGCGGGGCGGCCATGTTGGCGTGGTGGCATCTCATCGGCACGGGGCCGCGGCTGCACACGGAGCTTTCGCCGTGGCTGGCAGCCATCGCGTTGCTCATCATCGAGTTGACGAGCATGTCCATCGCCGTGCCGACGGCCTTCTCCACCGACCCGCTCTACACGCACTATGTGGCGGCCTTTGCCGCGACCGATCGCTGGCTGCCGCTGACCATTGCCGACGACCAGGCGCTAGGCGGCGGGCTGCTGTGGGTAGGCGGCAGCGCGATCTACCTGTCGAGTATCGTGCTCATCCTCAATCGCCTCTTCGACCGCCACGACATGGACCGCGCCGAGCCGCTGCCCGGCTGGGACGACGACGAACGCATGATCATGCCGGGGCTGGAGCACCGGGTGAAGAAATAGTCGTGTCTTTCGGCAACAACTCCCCGGCTTCAATCCGATCCACCAGATCCAACAATTCCAACGGCATCTTGATCGTGAAGTCCGGCTGCTCCGAGGCGTCGGCCGGGATTTTGGCGCGACGCGGCGCCCAGTCCAGCCAGACGCTGGTGATTCCCAGCGCGTTGGCGCCCTTGATGTCGCGGCCGAGGTGGTTGCCCACCATCAGCACGCGGGCGTGATCCTGCGGTAGAATCTGCAACTGGTCGAGTGCGCGGCGGAACATGGCGGCGTCCGGCTTGCTGGCGCCCACCGTCTCGGAGATGGCGTAGGCGTCGAAGAGACCATAAAGACCATAGGGGCCAAGGTTGTTCTCAAAGGTGGCCACGGGGCCATCGGCGACCAACGCCAGTGCATAGCCGCGGCGCTTGAGATCGCGCACCAGTTCGCCGGCGCCGGGGATGAGATCGGCGCGCAGCGAAACCTCGCCGTCGGGCTTGACCTCGCTGCCCTCGTCGACGAGCGTATCGCCGCAGTCGAGGAAGATGGCACGGATGCGGCGCTTCATGGCTTCCCTGCGGGCCGGCGCGCGGCGGCGTGGTCGGCGGCAACCTGCGCGACGACGTCGCCGTGGTCGCAGTTGATCATGTCCACACCCCAGTCGAGCATGGCGCGGAAGGCGGCGGGATCCTTCTCCTTGTGGAAGACCATGAGCTTCATGCCGCGCGCCCGGCAGGCGTCGATCATCTCCTGGTTCAGGTTGCCCAGCCCCGTTTCGATGATGTTAGCCGCGAGGGCGTCATGCACAGCCAGCACGCCGGCAGCGTCGTCGGCGTTGACCTTGAGCGCCAGCTCCGGCGCCAGGCGGCGGAAGGCGAGCGCGGCGTCGGGGTCGCCAAACCAGAAGAAGCAGTCGTCCTGCATCTGCATATCACGGACGAGCGCGAGCAGGTGCGGCAGGTCGGCGCGCTTCACGTCGAAGAATATCTTGGCCTTGCCTTTGATCCAGCGCAGGTATTCGTCGAGACGCGGCACGCGCGTGCCGGCAAAGCTGGGGTCAAACCACGACCCGGCATCGAGGCAGTCGATCTCGGCCGCAGTCAATTCATGAAAGAGGCCGCGGCCATTGGTGGTGACTTCCAGATCAGGACCGTGATAGACGTAGAGCACGCCATCCTTGCTCGTGTTGACGTCGATCTCGACGTAGTCCATACCCCAATCGACGCAGATCTGCGCGGCGGCGTAGGTGTTGGGCGGCGCGTACTCGTTGGCGCCCTGGTGGCAGACGATCTCGACGGTACGCGTGCGCGGGATGTCACGCGGCGGCAGCGGCGGCACAGTGGACTACCCCTTCAGGCCGGTGGTGCTGATGCCTTCGACCAGATAGCGCTGGAAGGCGACGAAGATCACAAAGACCGGCACGAGCGACAGGCTCGACATGGCGAAAATGGCGCCCCAGTCGGTCTGTCCGGAAGGATCGGAAAAGGCACGCAGCGCCAGAGAGACGGTGTAAAGCTTAGGCTCGTTGAGATAGATCAACGGCGTCAGGAAATCCTCCCACGTCCAGTAAAAGGAAAAAATTGCGGCAGTAATAAGTGCCGGCGTAATCTGGGGGAGGATGATGCGGAAGAAGATGTTACCCTTGCCACAGCCATCCATTTCAGCGGCTTCGTCCAGGTCCTTGGGGATGCCGCGGATAAACTGCATGATCATGAAGATGAAAAAGGCCTGCCCGCCGATGCGCGGCAGCAGTAGCGGGAGAAATGTGTTGATCCAGCCCAGTTTGCTGAAGACGATGTACTGCGGGATGATCTGCACCTGCACCGGCAGCATGAGCGTCGCCAGCATACAGGCAAAGAGAATGTTGCGACCGGCGAATCTGATGCGAGCAAAACCATAGGCAACCACGGCCGAAGCAAGTACGGTCAGCAACGTGGCGGCGCCGGCATAGAAGAACGAATTGGCATAGAAGGTGGTAAAGGTTAACCCGCCAAAGCCGCGCCAGCCGTTGACATAGTTCTCAATCGTAAAGTTCTGTGGAATCAGCGACGAGATATTAGTCCAGATTTCGTCGCGCCCCTTAAAAGAGCTGGCAAAGAGCCACAGGATCGGGTAGAGCATGACGAAGCCAAAGCCGGCCACCAGCACATGGTATAGGGGCGTGCGCATCCAGTTGCGCTGGGACAATGGCTTCGCCGGGGCATGTACGCTGACCCGGTCTGGCGTTGTCGGTGATACGGTTTCCATCCGCGTCACTCCTCCTGTGAACCGTAGAAGACCCAGTACGACGACGAGCGGAAGACCAGTGCCGTCATTATCGCAACGATTGCCAGCAAGATCCAGGCCATTGCCGAGGCGTAGCCCATCTGCAGGCTCACAAATGCACGTTGATAGAGATACAGTGCATAAAACAGCGTTGTGTCAAGCGGCGCGCCTCCGGTGATGATGAAGGCCTGAGTGAAGACCATGAAGCCGCTGATCAACTGCATGACCAGGTTGAAAAAGATGATAGGCGTCAGCAGGGGCAGTGTAATGTGCCAGAATTGCTGCCAGCCATTGGCGCCATCGATGCCAGCGGCTTCGTAAAATTCTCTGGGGATCTGCTTGAGCCCGGCCAGAAAAATGAGCATGGGCGAGCCAAACTGCCATACCGCCAGGATAATCAACGTCCAGATCGCCGTGTTGGGGTTTCCCAGCCAGGCTACGTTCGTGCCCAAAATGGCATTGATCAGCCCATCGGTGCCGAAGATTTGGCGCCACATGACCGCCACGGCCACGCTGCCACCCACGATCGACGGGGCATAGTAGGCCGCGCGGTAGCTGCTGACCATGCGTCGGGGCGTGTTGAGCAGCATGGCGACTGCCAGCGCAAAGGCCAGGCGCAGCGGGATGGCAGCAAAGACGTAGTAGAACGTCGCCTTCACCGACTTGATATAGCGCGGATCTGCCGTAAACATGCGCTCAAAGTTCTGCAGCCCCACCCATTTCCAGGTTGGGTTCAACACATCGTAATTCGTGAAGGCCAACACGAAGGAGGCAATGATCGGGATCAGCGTGAAGGCCAAGAAAGCGATGAGCCAGGGAGAGATGAAGAGATAGCCCATCACGTTGTCATTGCGCCGGCGTTTACTCTTCTGTTTATGCCCTCGGCCTTTGGCCGGTACGGCTTGAGATACGACGGTCGGAACGGCTTCAGTCATGGCTTGCCTCAAAGGAACAGGCAGAGGCACCGTCTAAACACGCTGCCTCTGCCTTGATCGATCTACTAACGAGTACGACTACTGCGCAGACTCGGCAAGTACGGCATTACCTTGTTCGCGCAGGGCGCTGGCAGCTTCTTCGGCACTCTGCTGTCCAAAGAGGAAGGGATCCCAGACCACCGGCCAGTAGACGTTGGTGATCAGATTGGCATGTCCGGCAACATCCGGCGGCGGCAACTTACTGACTGTGGGTTCGACCTCACCAATATAATCGAACATCTGCTTCTGGGGAACATCCAACAGCGGACCGAGTGCGTCACGCACCACCGACGACACCGGTACTCCGCGCTCCGCCATCAGTACCTTGTTGGCATCGACGCTGTTAGTGAAGAAGTCGATGAACATCGCCGCTTCCTTGGGATGCTTGGCCTGCGACGTAATCGAGAAGAACTGGCTCGGCTTAAGATAGTTGGCAGAGGCGCCGCCTTCCGGGCGCGGCATCGGCACGAGAATGAAGTTGCGACCTTCGCCGGCCGCCGTCGCCACCGCAACGATCTGGTTGCTCCAGATGTAGGTCATTGCAGCCTCGCCGGTAACAATCTTGTTTTGCTCAACGCTCGAGCCGGTTTCGGCAATCTCCTGTTCGCGCGTCATGGTGACGCCGGCATCTTGCATCCGCTTGACCATGGTCATATAGTCGATGAGCGATTGGTCGTTCTCGTAACCGAGAGCTGTACCATCTTCGTTGTAGACCCACTCGCCCTGGCTGAGAAACAGGTTTTTCCACAGTTGCTCGTTGCTTAGGCCACCGGAGAACCCCCATATCCCTAGCTTTTCATGCAGAGCTGTAGCAAGTGCCTCCAGATCGGCAAAGGTCCAATCGAGCGCGGGCGCTTCCAGACCGGCTTCGGCCAGTTTGTCCGCGTCGATCACTACCACCATGGAATTGGTGCCCAGGTTGACCCCATACAGCTTACCATCAAGTCGCCCACCGGACAGGGCAGACTCGGAGACGTCAGCCAGGTTGAGCGTGCCGTCGGCTGCGTATTCGTCCATCGGTGAGAGCAAGCCGCGCGAAACCCATTCCTCTAGACGGGCATAGTCCTGCTGCATGACGTCGGGCAGATTGCCACCGGCCGCTTCTGTCGTCAATAGCGTCCAGTAGTCATCCCAACTGGAGAACTCATAGGTAATCTTGACATCTGGGTGAAGTTCTTCGAATTGCTGGATGACGGCGATAGTGCGATCGTGACGATTCTGCGAACCCCACCAGGCAACGCGTAGTTCGATGGGTTCGCCGCCTGTGCTCTCCGCCGCTGTGGTGTCCACGGTAGCGCCCGCGTCACTGGCAGCCGGCGCTCCTGCTGGGGCAACGGCCGGCGCGCACGCGCTCAACACCAATGCCGCAACGACGAGCAGCATGGCAAGAACTGAGAGTCTGCTTCTCATTCGTGAGTCTCCTTTGTAAAGCTGAGTCTGAAAGTGAACTGGGGAAATCGGACCGATTTGCCGTGCCGGGCTGTGCAATTTTCGCCACTGGACAAATCGAAAGAACCCGAGTATCCTATATCGTATAGGATATAGGATTCTTCCCTGAGCGTCAAGTACCCAATTTTTCACAACCTGGTGGCTGCCCATGCGTCCAGTCTTTCGCAGCAAACCTGAAATCGTTCACGACATGTTGCGCTCGTCGATCATTCACGGCGAATATAGGCCCGGCGAGCGTCTGGTCATCGACGAAGTGGCCGCGCGGCTCGGCGTCAGCCAGATCCCGGTGCGCGAGGCCGTGCGCCAGTTGGAAGCGGATGGCTTGGTCACCGTCGAGCCATACACCGGCGCTACCGTCACCCAATTCAACCCCGACCTGGCCTACGAGATCTTCGCCCTGCTCGAATCGCTGGAGGTCATCTGCGGGCGCCGCGCCTGCACCTGCATGAGCGATACACAAGTGGACGAACTCGATGCAGTCGTCGGCCGGATGGATGGCTGTGTTACCGAGCCGGAACAGTGGTCGCAGTTGAACCGCGAATTCCACCTGCTCATTTGCCGCTTCTCCGGTGTTCAGTTGATCGAGCGCATGTTGGAGAACACGCTCGACCACTGGGATCGCCTGCGCCTGAACTACGTCAAGGACGTGCTGCTCCACCGCATCCCCGCCGCGCAGCAGGAGCACCGCGCGATGATGGCGGCGTTCCGCCGGCGCGATGCCGACGCGATCGAGCAGTTGCTGCGCGACCACAATCGCCACGCGCTGGCCGCCTACGTCGACCTGATGTTGCAGGAAGGATTTCTCGACCGCCGCGAAGGAGGCTGCTGATGGTTGTAGAAACAAGGCCCGCCGATCGATCCGCCGAACGGCTCGATCCCGCCACGTTGCTCCGTCCCCGCCGCAAGATTACCGGCATCTCGGCCATCCTGCTGCCCTTTGCGGCGAACGGCGCGATCGACTGGGCCGGCTTTGACGCGCACGTGGCGCGCACGCTGGAAGCCGGCCTGGCGCCCGCGGTGAACATGGACACGGGCTACGTCAACCTGCTCGACGCTGCCCAGCGCCAGGCCGTGCTGGCGCGCACGCAGACCATCGCTGCCGGCCGCGAATTTGTCGCCGGCGCGTTCGTGGCCGACCGGCCCGGCGCAACGTGGGATCGCGACGCCTACGCCCGCCAGATCGAGTTGATCCAGCAGGCCGGCGGCACACCCGTCATCTTCCAGTCCTTCGGCCTCACCGGCCAATCGCCGGAGAACGTCGTCGCCGCCTACGCTGCGATCGGCGCGCTGGCAGAGCGCTTCATCGCCTTCGAACTTGGCACCATGTTTGCGCCCTTCGGCAAGATTTACGACCTCGACACCTACGCCGGCCTGCTCGACGTGCCGCAGTGCATCGGCGCCAAGCACTCGTCGCTCAGCCGCACGCTGGAGTGGGAACGGCTGCTGTTGCGCGATGCGCGCCGCCCCGACTTCAAGGTCTTCACCGGCAACGACCTGGCCATCGACATGGTGATGTACGGCAGCGATTACCTGCTTGGCCTCAGCACCTATGCGCCCGACCTCTTTGCCCGCCGCGATGCACTGTGGGCCGCGGGCGACCCGGCCTTCTACGAACTCAACGATCTGCTGCAATACCTGGGTTTTCTCGCCTTCCGCCGCCCCGTGCCCGCCTACAAGCACAGCGCCGCCCAGTTTCTCAAGCTGCGCGGGTGGATCGCCAGCGACGCGCCCCACCCTGCCGCGGATCGCCGGCCGGACAGCGATATCGACATCCTGCGCGACATCGGCCAACGGCTGGGTGTCGTCAGTGGAGAGGACAACTAGATGGATCGCTTCAAGCGCGTGGCGCAGCTTCGCACCGTCGACGACCTGCGCGCCTACCTGGCCGAACTGGGCGTCGACCTGCCCTTTGACGAGCATGTCGAGAGCGGGCCGGATGCGCCGCTGGCCCAGCCTTGCCAGGTGGGCGACCGCCCCATCGGCAACCGGCTCAGCGTGCTGCCCATGGAGGGCTGGGACGGCACCGCCGACGGTCGCCCTACCGACCTCACGGCGCGACGCTGGCAGCACTTCGGCGCAAGCGGCGCCAAGCTGATCTGGGGCTGCGAGGCGGTAGCGGTGCGCCACGACGGGCGCGCCAACCCGCGCCAGTTGATGATCAACGCCGAGACGTGGCCCGACCTGGCGCGCCTGCGCGAAGGGCTGGTGGCCGAGCACGCCGCCCGTTACGACCGCACGGACGATTTGCTCGTCGGGCTACAATTAACACATTCAGGTCGCTTTGCCCGGCCCGACGCCGATAACCGGCTCAAGCCCGCCATCCTCTACCCGCACCCGTTTCTGAACCGCAAGTTCGGTTTCGCCGATGATTACCCGGTGATGAGCGACGACGAGGTCCGCCGCCTCATCGACGACTTCATCATTGCCGCCCGTTTTGCACGCCAGGCCGGCTTTGACTTCGTCGACCTCAAGCACTGCCATGGCTACCTGGGCCACGAGTTTCTCAGCGCCGTCGATCGCACCGGTCGCTACGGCGGCTCCTTCGAGAACCGCACGCGCTTCCTGCGCGAACTGGTCGAGGGTATCCGCGCCGAAGTGCCGGGCCTGGGCATCGGCGTGCGGCTGAGCGCCTTCGACTGGGCGCCTTTTAAGCCGGGTCCCGACGGCGCGGGTGAGATGGAAGCATTGGGCGGCGCCTATCGCTATGCCTTTGGCGGCGACGGCACGGGCAACGGCATCGACCTGGCCGAGCCGTTCGCCTTTCTCGACCTGCTGTACGCACTCGACATCCGGCTGGTCTGCATCACGGCGGGCAGCCCCTACTACAACCCGCACATCCAGCGCCCGGCGCTCTTCCCGCCCTCCGATGGCTACCAGCCGCCCGAGGATCCGCTGGCCGGCGTGGCGCGCCAGATCGCGGCCGTCGCCGCGCTCAAGCAGCACCGGCCGGAGTTGATCTACGTCGGCTCGGGCTATTCGTACTTGCAGGAGTGGCTGCCCAACGTGGCGCAGCACGTAGTGCGCACGGGCATGGCGGACTTCGTGGGGCTGGGGCGGCTGATCCTCTCCTACCCGGAGGTAGCCGCCGACATGCTGGCCGGGCGGACGCTGGCGCGTAAGCGCATCTGCCGCACCTTCAGCGACTGTACGACGGCGCCACGCAACGGCCTGGTCTCAGGCTGCTACCCGCTGGACGACTTCTACAAGACGCGCGAGGAGGCGACGCTGCTGCAAGCGGCAAAGGCGCGGGCTAAGTAAACCTCTTCAAGTAAAGCGAGGATTCCGTGTCACGTTATCGCGTCGCCCTGATTGGCACCGGCGGCATCGTCGGCAGCCACTTGGAAGCAATCGCCGCGCTCCAGGACCGCGTCGAACTGGTGGCAGCCGTGGATCAGAACGCAGCGCGCGTCGAGGCCGTCTGCGCGCAGGCGGGCATTCCGCACGCCTACACCGACGCCGCAGCCATGCTCGACGCCGAGCAGCCTGATCTCGTGCACATCCTGACGCCGCCGGCCACGCACTTCCCGCTGATCGTGGCCGCGCTCGACGCCGGCGCGTGGGTGTGGAGCGAGAAGCCCTTCTGCCGCTCGCTGGCCGAGTTCGACGCGATTACCGCGGCCGAAGAACGCACCGGGCGTTTCGCCAGCACGGTCTTCCAGTGGCGCTTTGGCTCTGCCGTCGAGCACCTGCGTGGGCTGGCTGCGGCGGGCGCGCTGGGCCGGCCGCTGGTGGGCGTCTGCCAGACGCTCTGGTACCGCGACGCCGGCTACTATGCCGTCGACTGGCGCGGCACCTTCGCCACGGAGACGGGCGGCCCGACGGCCACGCTGGGCATCCATCTCATGGATCTCTTTCTGTGGCTGTGGGGCGAGTGGGAGGAAGTGCGCGCCATGGCCGCCACGCTCGACCGCCCCATCGAGGTGGAGGATGTCTCCATGGCGCTGGTGCGCTTTGCGAGCGGCGCGCTGGGCAGCATCGTCAACAGCGCGCTCTCACCGCGCCAGGAGAGCTATCTGCGTCTCGACTACCAGCGTGCCACGGCCGAAGTGAAGACGCTCTACCGTTATACCAACAAGGATTGGACCTTCACGCCGGTGGCCGGCGACGCCGAGTTGGCCGCCGCCTGGAACGCGCTGGCCGTCGACCGCATGGGCAGCCACGGCGCCCAACTGGCCGCGCTGCTCGACAGCATGGATCGCGGCGTGCGCCCGCTGGTCAGCGGGTTGGAAGCACGCCGCATCGTCGAGTTCATCGCCAGCCTGTACAAGTCCGCTTTCACCGGCCAACCCGTGCGCCGCGGCTCGATCACGCCGGGCGATCCCTACTATTCGACGATGAACGGAGAGGTTTCGATAGAACGCGGATGACGCTGATTGGGCGGATCAAAGCGGATTTTCTGATCCGTGCCAGTCCGCTCGATCCGCGTTATCCGCGTTCTATTTTTCCTTGCCGGAAAGGAACCAGTCTCGATGAGCAACGATCATCCCATCAAGTTTGTGGCGATTGGGCTGGCGCACAACCATGTCTACGATATGGCGCGGCGGCTGATGGCGGCCGGCGCCGAACTGGTGGCGTGCTGGGACGATGATCCGGCTAACCTGGCCGCGTTTGCCGCGGCCTATCCCCACGCCGAGACGACGCGCTTCATGGACGATTTGCTGGCCGATCCCGCGATCGACCTGGTCGTCAGCGCGGCGATCCACGACGAGCGCGGCGCGCTGGGCGTGCGCGCCATGCAGCAGGGCAAGGACTTTCTGTGCACCAAACCCGGCTTCACGACGCTGGAACAACTAGAGGCGGTACGCCGCGCAGGTGCGACGACGGGGTGCAGGTACACCGTCTACTTTGGCGAGCGTGTCGGCAACCCGGCGACGGTGCTAGCCGGCGAGTTAGTGCGCGGCGGCGCCATCGGCCACGTCGTGCACACTGCCGGCTTTGGCCCGCATCGCCTCTTTGGCCGCGTCGAACGGCCGGCGTGGGTCTTCCAGCACGCGCGCTACGGCGGCATCCTCAACGACCTGGCCAGCCATCAGATCGACCAGTTCTTGTACTTCACCGGCAGCCCGTCGGCTGAGATCGTCGCGGCGACCGTGGCCAACCACCATCACCGCCAGTTTGTGGAGTTCGAGGACTTTGGCGAGGTGCTGCTGCGCGGGGAAGGGGCGACCGGCTTCATCCGCGTCGACTGGCTGTCGCCGGCCGGGCTGGACACGTGGGGCGACGTACGCCTCTTCCTGCTGGGCACGGAGGGGTACATGGAGGTGCGCAAGACGTGGGACGTGCAGGGCCGCGCGGGGACCGACCATCTCTTCGTCGTCGACGGCCAGGGCGAGCGCCACATCCAGGCGACGGGCACGCCGCTGCCCTTCATGGCCGACTACCTTGCCGATCTGCGCCAGCGCACGGAGACGGCCATCACCCAGGCGCACGTCCTCCAGGTGTCGGAGCTGGCCCTGCGCGCCCAGGCCCAGGCGCACATCCTGCCGGCCAGCCGGTAGCCGCCCACTCCTTCTTAGAATCTCGCCTCACACCAAGCCGCAAAGCCACAAAGATCGCTCTCCACACATTTCGTGCACCGGATCCGTGAAACCCCAGACCTGCATTCCTTCGTGCCCCCTTCGCGCCTTCGCGTCTTCGTGGCTATCTTCTTCTCTTCTCTTCTCTCTTCTTCACTTCTCCACGAAACCCAGCATCGTCGCCGGGAAGGTGTCGCTGACGAGCAGGAAGCCGTCGAGGTACTCGGTTTGCAGCGGGGCGATGCCCTCCCAGTTGCGCGCCACGCCGGGGAGCAGGCTGAGTTGCAGCGGCGGCTGATCGACCAGCATGACGCCCGTCTCCGTCGCCTGCAACTCGACCAGCCGCTCGACGGCACGGTTGGCCGCGTGCGTCGCGCCCTCGCCGTAACGTTCGGCCAGCGGATCGGCGGCCGGGACGAGCTTGGCCTCATCGCCGGGAAAGTAATAGTTGATCGCCCAGAAGCGGCCATCCGCGCCGGCTGGCGTGGCATCAGTGATGCGGTATTCGATGGTGGGGCTGGGCAGCGTGCCGGCCGGCGCGCCCGCCGCATCGAAGAGATGGGCGACCGGCTGCGGATTGACATTGGCGCCGTTGGCTTCGTAGAGGGCCAGCACACGTCCGTCGGCCAGAACGGTGAGCGCCTCGTAGGACATGTTGTCGATGGGCGCCTGTTCGGCCATGGGCGCCAACGTAGCCGGGTCGAGCGTGATGCGGCGCGACGCGGCGTCGATCGTTCCTGCCACCAGATAGCCGGTCATGGTCGGGCCGTCATCCGCCTCGATGGTCAGGTAGACGCGGTCGCCGGCAATGGCGATGGCCTCGAAGCCCTCAAAGCCGCGAATGGCTGACGACAGCCCGCCGTCGTCAAAGGCCAGCGGCACAGGCGCCAGGCCGTCCCCGTCAAGACCGGCCAGCGCCGCTACGATCTCCGTCTCGCCCAGCGTGAAGAGATTGCCGCCATAGCGCGCCGGGTATTGGGGCAAGAGCACGTACTCGTCGCCCCAGCGCGCCAAGCCGGAGAATTCCGCATCGCGCTCCGCCAGCGCGCCGGCCAGGGGAATCAGCGTGACGCCGTGCTCGGCAGGACCGGCGGCGGTTGCCTCGGGCAGCAAACGCGCCAGCGGCAACCGGCTGCACGCGGTTGCCAGCAGCAACACGCCGGCCAGCACCGCGCCGGTCAGGAGGCGCAATCTCACGCCAGTTCGACGACGGTGATCTCGAAGTTCACGCCGCGCGCCGCCAGGTCGGCCTGCACGGCGTCGGCGCAGCCGGGCGTACGCCCCACGTACTCGGGCGGGCAGATGCCGGGCTGGCGGAAGGCACCGGCGGCGACCAGACGCGCCACGGCGGTGCAGGTGTAACCGGTCGTGCGCGCCATGGAGGTCGTGCCGGTGGCGCGATCGAAGGTGTCGGTCATGTCGTAGGTGTAGCGCACGCGCCGGCCATCTTCGCTCCCGTCTACCACGACCTGCATCACCGTCATGTCGTACTCGCCTTCCTTGAGCTTCCACTGATCGAAGAGCAGGCGCGAGGTGAGCTTGATCGGTGCAATCGTCGCCCCGTCGATCTCGACCGACTGCTGGTCCAGAAAGCCGCTATCACGGAAGACGCGCATGAGATTGGCGTGGCCGGGATAGCGCAGCGTCTTCTCCTTCATGAAGGGGATGTCCATGGTGCGCGCCAACGAGCGCAGGCCGTCGGTGTTGAAGGCCTCCAGCGTGCCCACGTGCGGGAAGTCGAGCAGTTCGATGTCGGAGAGTGCCGGGCGGACGACCTCGCGGCCGTATTCCACGTAGCGCGCCGGCCGCGTGTACTCCTCCAGCACATCGATGGGCGAGAAGACGGCCTTGTATTCGTAGGGCCAGTGCCGCTCCTGGGGCAGCCCGCCCACGTAGCAGTCGTAGCGGTCGATGCTGTCCAGATGCAGGCTCAGCGCGCCCAGCACGATGTTGCTGAGGCCGGGCGCCACGCCGCAATCGACCACCGCCGTGACGCCTTTGGCTTTGGCCAGTTCGTCGAGCAGGAAGGGATCCTCGCCGAAAAAGGAGATATCGACGACGTTCTTGCCCGCCTCGATGATCTTCTTGAGCGTGGCAAAACCCATGAAACCGGGGACGGCGCACACGACGAGATCGGCGCCGTCCAACAAGTCGTCCAGCCGATCCAGGGTACCGACGTTGGTCGCAACGCCGCGCACGCCGGCTTCATCCGCCAGGCGCTGCACGGTCGCAGGATTCAGGTCGACCACTGTGACGGCGAAGTCCGCATTGGCCGCCAGGTCCTTGACGATGGCGCTGCCGACCAGCCCGCCACCCAGTATGGTAATGTTCATTTTTCGTTCCGTTCGATTCATGTGAAAAAGTGTGGAGCCGGCATGGCGCGGGTTCAGGGCGATACGCGGGAGGCGCCGGTTTGGCCCTTGCTCCGCGTATGCCCTTTCGTTGCGCGTCGTTGCGTCAATAGACGTCGTCCGGTCTGTTACGGCCGAATGTACGCCGGAATCGACGTCGTCCGCTCGCCCAGGTTGTCGTCGTACTGCACCTGCCACATAGGCACCCAGGCCAGCGCCGTGGTGCGCACGTCCACATCGGTGCGCCGCGGCTTGATCTGCTCGGTGGTCAGCGCGTCGGCCACCTGCTCCCAGCGTGCGGTGATGTCGGCGATGTCGGCCAGCAGTTGCTCCTCGAGCTTCTGCTTTTCGCCGGTGAGTTGTTCGATCAACTGCTTGCTCTGCTCGACATTCTGCGCGGCCGCCTGCGCCTGGTTCCACTTGCTCGTGGCACTGGAGACGGCGCGGCGCGTGCTGCGCCCGGTGAAGAAGTTCAACACACTTTCACCGATATTGACCCACTGCTCGGCCTGCTTTGCCTGCGCCTTGGACTCATCGGCGGCCAGACTCTGGCGCTCCTTGGCCAGCTTGTCGGCCACGCGCTGGATCTCCTTGTCGGCCTTGGCGCGCAGCTTGTCGACCTCGTCATCGCGGCGCTCGCGGGCGGCCTGCTGCAAGCGAATGGTGAACGAACGCTCATCCTCGCCCGGTTTGCGGTAAACGCCAAGGTCGGGGTGCACGGTCAGATCGAGCGCCTCGTTGTAATAGAGCCAGTCGGCCAGATCCTTCGCCGCGCTGCTGTAGGCCTTGACGCTGGAGAAGCCTTCGGGCGGCTCGGCGAAGAACGGCCCCTGCGCGCTGTCGACGGGCTCGGGATCGCGGCCGAGATCGTTGGGCGCCAGCGGCAGGCGCTCTGCCCGCCCCCAATCCAGCCCGGTCATCTGGCGGCCGCCGGATGCCAGCAGCAGCACCTCGTCCTGGGCGTTGATGTCGCGCTTCGTGTCCACAAAGCGCACCGTCGCCGCGCCGAGGATGCCCACGTCGTAGACCAGGTTCACGCCCTTGACGGCAATCTGCGCGCCGGCCGATTCGCCGGCCAGGCGGATGGCGGTGCGGTCGTCGACTGCACAGGGCAGGTAGGCCTGCTTCACTTCCGGCGCCACCGCGGGCGGTGATGGCTGGAAGCCGGCCGGCACGGCAGTGACCGCTGCCGACGGGAAGGTCTCCGGCGGCGGTGGCTGCACGCTGGGCGGCGGGGCTGCAGGGGCGGCGACTTCCGGCGCTGCGGCCGGTGCGGCCACCGCCTGCGCCGGCTGGCTCGCACCGGCGAGCGTGCGCACCTGCGGCAGCGTCAACGGCCCGCGCAGATAGCTCATGGCCCAGCGCGTGTGAAAGACGACCGGGCCGTCGTCGTTGACGTTGTTCATTAGAAAGACGCGGCTGCCCAGGCGCGTAATGAGCTTATCGTAGTCGACGGCATCGCTCTTGCCCGCCTCCGAAAGCGCGCCCTTGAGTCCAGACAGCACGCGCTCCTTGTCGCGCTCGGCCTGGAGCTTGCCGATGAACCACGTGCCGGCGTTGGTCAGCCCCTTGTAGTCGATGTCCACCGGGTTCTGCGTGACGAGTACGCAGCCCAGGCCAAAGGCACGCGCCTGCTTGAGCAGCGTCAGCAGCGGGCGCTTGGAGGGCGGCTCGGCCGTGGGTGGGAAATAGCCGAAGACCTCGTCGAAGTAGAGCAGCGCGCGCAGGCTGGTGGTGCCGCTCTGCTTGCGCATCCAGGTGATGAGATTCTCCAGCAGCAGCGTGACGATAAACATGCGCTCGCTGTCGCTGAGATGCGCAATGTAGATGACACTGTGGCGCGGCTTGCCTTCGGCGGTGAAGAAGAGCTGGTCGACGTCGAGCGGTTCGCCCTTGAGCCACGACTGGAACTTGGGCGATGCCAGCAGCGTGTTGAAGCTCATGGCCAGGTTGAAGCGCTCCTTGGAGGGGAAGAAGACATCCACCTCGAACGCGCCCAGCTTCTTGACCGGCGGATTGGTGATGGCGGCGATGAGCTTCTCCAGATCCATGTCTTCGCCCTGCTGCCAGTAAAACTCGAAAATATTGGCGAGCAGGATGCCCTCGCGACTGCGCACCGGGTCGGCGTTGACGCCGGCCAGACCGAGCAGTGCCGCCACGGTGCCGCCGATGCGTTCGCGGATCGCCTCGGCCTCCACGGCCCAGTCCAGCTTGGGCGCGGCCAGGCTGCCCATGATGTTGATAGGCGTGCCCATCTCCGAGCCGGGCGTGAAGATCGTGTACGCGGTGTGGTCGGCCAGCAGCTTCATGCGCTCGCCGGTGATGCCCCAGTCGGCCAGACCCTTCTGCCACGTCTCGGCCGTGGAAGCGGCGAACTCGGCCACCGTCTTTTCTTTGCGCCGCGCGTCGTCGGCGTTGATCCACGGCTCGAAATCCTCCGGCCGCAGCTCGGGGAATTGCAGCAGCAGGTTGGTGATATCGCCCTTGGGGTCGATGAGCAGCGCCGGCACCTTGTCGATGGCCGCCTCTTCGAGCAGACCGATGCACAGGCCGGTCTTGCCGCTGCCCGTCATGCCCACGCAGACGGCGTGCGTCACCAGGTCGCGCGCGTCATAGTTGATGGGCGTCTCGCTGCGCTGCCCGCTCTCCAGGTCATAGGCCGCTCCCAGGTAGAAGGAGCCGAGTTGTTCAGGTGGCGATTGCATAGTTGTACTCCTGATTGTCTCGTTTTATCTGCTCATCTTTGCCAACAAGTCGTCATCCTCGATCTGCCGCCGCGGCTGGATGGCGCGGCGCTTGCGCAGTTGTTCGCGCAGGCCCAGCAGCCCCGCCATCTGCCCGCGCAGCCGGGCGCGCGCCGCCTCGCCGCGGATGGCGCGCAGCGCGTCGAACGTCACAGCCAGTTGCCCCTGCACGATGGCCAGGGCATTGCGCCGCAACAGCGAGCGCGGCATGTTCTTGGCGATCAGCCAGAGCGTGTTGCGGCCCACGTAGTAGCTGGCCAGCACGTCGCCGCCGCTGGCGCTCAGGTGGTGATAGACGCGCGCCTGCGGCGCAAAGATCGCTTCATAGCCCGCCAGTTGCGCGCGGAAACCGAAATCGGCGTCCTCGAGATACATCCAGAAGGATTCGTCGAAGCCGCCCAGCGCCTGCCACACATCGCGGCGATAGGCCGTGGCGCCGCCGCAGCCGCTGAAGACTTCGCGCCAGTCGTCGAACTGGCCGCGATCGACCTGCCACACGCCGCGGTTGCGCGGGATGCCGTCGGCGCCGAGCATGTCGCCGGTGGTGTGCAGCGTGTCGCGGCGATCGAAGAGCAGCATCTTGCTGGTGACGATGGCCGCCTGCGGGTTGGCGACGATGGCCCTGACCAGCTCCTTGAGCCAGTCGGGCTCGGGCTCGGTATCGCTGTTGAGCAGCACGATGATCTTTCCGCGCGCGGCGGCCGCGCCGGTGTTGCACGCCTGTACGAAGCCGCCGTTACGCCGGTTGGCGATGAGCCGTACGTCGGGGTAGTCGCGCTCGATCACCGCCACCGAATCGTCGGTGCTGGCGTCGTCCACGACGATGACCTCAAAGTCGCCGAAGCTCTGCCCGCGCAGCGCGCCGAGCACGACGGGCAGCAGACGCGCGCCGTTATAATTCGGCACCACGACCGTGGCAAAGGGCGCCGCCACTTCTTGCAGCGGTGGGAAAGCGCGCGCCGGCCGCGGGTCGAAGTCCTCCGGCGCCGCACGGAAGTTGTCGATGTTGAGCGCGATGGTGTGGCGCATAACGACGCGGTTGTTCTCGCGCAACTCGCTATAGGTGTCGTCGAGCACGATGGGGTTGCGGTTCTGGCCGCCCTCGCTTTCGGCCAGCCGGCTCTTGGCTTGGTCGATCTGCTGCTTGCGTTCGTCAGTCGACTTGCGCTGCGCCGACTTGCTCGCATCCGGTTTCGGTTTCAATTCTTCTGCCATGCAAACTCCACCTGACAAAACTCTTCCACGGCCTCGCCCCACGGACGCAGGCGAATGCCCAGCGCCGCGCCCGCCTGGTTAACTAGCACCGCATGCAGCGGCGGCTGGCTGGGGCGCTGCCACTCCTTGTGCGAAATCGGCGTCACCTCGATGTGACCGCGGCCGCTGCTCTCCAGCACGTGGCGCGCCAGTTGGTAGCGGCTGCACCATCCCTCGTTGACGAGGTGATAGGTGCCGTAGCGCCCCGTCTCCACCAGTTGGGCGATGGCGGCGGCGGCGTCGGGCGCGTAGGTCGGGTTGCCGAACTCGTCGGCGACGACGCGCAGCGCGCCCAACCGATCGGCGCCGGCGATGATCTTGGCCGGAAAGTTGGCGCCGCCCGCGCCAAAGAGCCACGACACACGCACGATATACAGCTCGCGCAGCGCGGCTGCCACGGCGACTTCACCGGCGAGCTTGGAGCGCGCATAGGCGCTACTCGCCGACGTCTGGTCGTATTCGCGGTAGCTGCGACCGGGCGCGCCGGCAAAGACCTCGTTGGTGCTCACATAGACGAGCGCGGCGCCACACCGCGCACAGCCCTCGGCGAGATACTTCGGCCCCAGTGCGTTGACGGCGTAGGCGCCGTCGGGGTTGCTCTCGGCGCCGTCGACATTGGTCCACGCCGCGGCGTTGATGACCACGTCGGGCGCAAGGTCCGCCACCTGGTCGGCCACGGCGGGCTGCGTAATGTCGAAGACCGGCTGCGCCCAGACGGTTATCTGCACCGGTTTGGCCGTGTAGACTTGCTTCAGTGCGGAGCCCAACTGGCCGTCACCGACAATCAATACATGCATCAAAACTCCTCCGCCCACTGCGCCGGGTCATCGAGCACCGGCGAGACCAGCGGCACGAACCGCACGCCGCCGTTGCGTTCAAAGTGCAGGCGCCCGTGGCTCTTGCTCACGATCCACAGGTCCTGGTCGCCCTCGTGCTCGCCCACCGGCAGCACCATGCGCCCGCCGTCGGCCAGTTGCTCGCAGAGCGGCCTTGGCACGTGCGCCGCCGCCGCCGAGACGATGATGGCATCGAAAGGCGCAGCTTCCGGCCAGCCGGCCGCGCCGTCGCCCACGCGCAGGTGCGGCGCGTAGCCCTGTGCCGCCAGCGCCTGCGCCGAACGCTCCGCCAGCGACGGGTAGCGCTCGATGCTGTAGACTGCCGCGCCGGCTGGTTCGTCCGCTACGCGCGTCATCTCGCACAGAATCGCCGTCTCGTAGCCGGAGCCCGTGCCGACCTCCAGCACACGTGCGCCGGGCTGCAAGGCGAGCATCTGCACCATGAGCGCCACGACAAAGGGCTGGCTGATGGTCTGCCCTTCGCCGATGGGCAGCGGTGCATCCTGCCCGGCATAACGTTCCAGTTCCGGCGCAATAAAGGCTGTCCGTGGCACACGCGCAAAAGCAGCGCGCACGCGCGCATCGGTAATTTCGGGCCACTGGTCGGCCCACGGGAAAGGCTTGCTCGCCGCGTCGTCGCTCATGGTCATCCACTGGCGCAACTTCTGCCACATCCGAGCGATTGTACCACCGCAGCGGGCGCGGCGGGAAACAGGCAGGGGGACGGGCGGGTCTATTTCCGATCGGTCGTCCTACGCGGCGAGTAGTTCGGGGTAGATCAGGTCCGGCATGAGGTGGCGCACCGGCGGCCCATCGACGAAGCCGCAATGGCCGCCGGACGCATGAATCTGCACGTCGAGCAGCGGATGCGGGGCGATTGTGTAGAAATCGACGACGGGGATCACCGGGTCGTTCTGCGCGGTGATGATACTCGTGCGCACGGCGAGGCTGCCCAGCGCGTCGCCGGTCACGGTGTAGTCGGCGAAATAGTCGTCGGCGCTGCGATAACGCCGGCCGCCCATATGGTCCGGCTGCTGGACGAACCACTCGGTCATGTCGCGCACCAGCGCGATCTCGGCCACTTCCCGCACGTCGACGCGATCGGGGAAGAGCGCCTGCTTGGCATAGAGCGAGCGCAGCCAGCGTTTGCGGAAGTAGCGGCGCGTGCCCGGGTGGCGGTCCAGGGCATCCGTTGCGCGCGCCGGGTTGATGGCCGGGCAGACGGCGACGACCTTGCGCAGGTTGGCGAAGGGCGCCTGCTCGCTGTGCCACTTTGCCAGGCGCAGCGCAAAGTTGCCGCCCATGGATGCGCCGACGATGTAGAAGGGGCGATTGCCGGCCAGGTGTGCGATCTGCGCCGTGGCGGTGGCCGCTTCCTCGATGAGCGTGGCGCGAAAGACGCCGCGGTTGAGCGCGTAGGGGTTGACGTGCAGGTGCGGGCCGTGGTCGCGCAGATTGAGCCGGAAGGTGGCGTAGCCGCGCTCGGCCAGATACTGGGCCAGGATCAGGTTGTAGTTGGAGTGGCTGCACCCTTCCCAGCCGTGCAGGATCAGCACGAGACCACGGTTGATGCCCGGCACGCGGCCGGCATTGTAGTAGCCGAGCAGGCGCACGGGCTGCTCGGGGTCGGCGCCGGTGTGGTCGTAGCCGGCGTCGAGCAGCATGGGTCGCTCATCGCGCGTGATGTCGATGCCCTTGGGACGGATCATCGCCAGCATGGTCTGGGCGCTGCCGGAGCGCACGAGCGGGCTGGGCTGAAATGGAGTGCGCGGCACGCGCATGCTATCTACCATAGACCAGAAAGTTACCTCATGAGTGCGACAACTATCAACTTTAGGCGGGCTTCATGCCCACCCACGGCACGTCGATTCCCGCGCGCGAACCCAGCCGCTCCATCAACTCGCCGGCGTGCTGTTGCAGATGGCGCATGCTGTAGATCTGGAGTTCCAGCTTGTTCATGGGCAGCCAGTCAAAGCCGGACGGCGCGCTCAGGTCGGTCTGCGGCACGCGGGCGCGTACTTCCTCCTGGCAGAAGGCAAGGTACTCGAGAATGCTCGCCTTGTCATAGGCCTCACTCGTGTCGACTTCCGTGTGCGGCGGGTAGGGCAGGCGCCCGCCCATGACATTGTAATGCTCGCGGTGTTTGACCCATGGCGTGAAGTCGGCGCCGGTCGGCTGGAGATAGAGATGCGTGTAGAAGAGCGCGTGGTAGGCGACGTGCCAGAATTTCGCCTTGTCCTCCGGGCTGTCCCACAGCGGGTCGGGACAGCGGATGACGCTCTCCTTGAGCATCTCCAGCGCGGCAAGATACTGGGAGACGATGATTGCATTGACATCCATGGCCGTGAAGCTCCTTATCGTATCGTAGTCTGAATTTTGCTGCCCGCCAGTGTAGAGTGTGCTGCGTTTTCTCGCAACTGCCCGGGACTCAACACGACAACGTAGAATTGGGGCTTGACACATTCCTATATTGGAATATAATGCAACGCATGGCACGCATGGCAACCACTTCGGACGTCTTCAACGCCGTGGCGGAACCGCAGCGCCGCCAGATTCTCGATTTGCTGGCGCAGGGCGAGCTTTCCGTCAACGATATTGCCGACGCGCTCGGCGTGCGCCAGCCACAAGCATCCAAACACCTGCGCGTGCTGCGCGAGGTGGGCCTGGTCAGCGTGCGCGAGGAAGGCAAGCAGCGCTTCTATCGCCTGCACGGCGCCGGCCTCAAGCCGATCCATGATTGGGTGCAGACGTATGAGCATCTGTGGAACGAACGTCTGGACCGCCTGGAAGCGTATCTTGCCGAGTTACAGTCAAAGGAGAAGGGAAAATGACCGCACAGGATGAAACAACCACAGCGTACACGCGCACGGAGCTTGTACTGACGCGCGTCTTTGCTGCGCCGCGCGAGCTTGTTTTCGCCGCGTGGACCGAGCCGGAGCACCTGGCCCAGTGGTGGGGTAACCACGGCTTCACCACACACGTGGTGACATGCGATCTGCGGCCGGGCGGTATGTTGCTCTACAGCCAGAGCGGCCCAAACGGCATGGAGCTATGGGGCAAGTTCACTTATCACGAGGTGCAGGCGCCGGAGCGATTGCGCTTCACCAGTGCCTTCTCCGACCCGGAAGGGAACACGGTGCGCGCCCCTTTCAGCGCCGATTGGCCGCTGGAGATCATGAACACGGTCACGTTGACCGAGGAGAACGGCAAGACGACCCTGGTCATGCGCGGCGGGCCGCACAACGCAACCGCCGCCGAGTGGCAGCTCTTCACCTCCGCGCGTGGCTCGATCCAGCAGGGTCTTGGCGGTACGCTGGATCGCCTGGAGGAGTACCTCTCGCCGGGCCAGAAGCAAGGGCAGCTGCTCTTCACCTACCCCTCGGTGCGCGTGACGGTCATGAAGCGCGCCTTTGTCGCGCCGCGCGATCTGGTCTTTGCGGCGATGACACAGCCCGAGCACGTTCGCCAGTGGTATGGGTTGCGTTCGCTCAAGATGACCGTCTGCGAGATCGACCTGCGGCCCGGCGGGAAATGGCGCTTTGCCCAGGAGACGCCGGATGGCATGGAGTTTGCCTTTTCCGGCGTGTATAAGGAGGTCGACCCGCCACACCGCGTCGTCTTCACCGAATGCTACGAGGCCATGCCAGGGCACGACTACGAGGTGACGGGCATCTATGAAGAGGAGGACGGCATCACAACCGTGACCAGCACGCTCGTCTACCAGTCGCAGGAGGACCGCGACGGCCACCGCGATTCCGGCATGGAAAGCGGCGCCAACGAGAGCTATGACCGGCTGGAAGCCTATCTGGCGTCCATGTAGTGGCGTCGCCGATCAGCGCCATTGACACGCAGGCGGATTCGCTACAACGAGACCAGGATGTGCGTTCGACAAGAATGCCGCCGGTCTGGCATAATCGGCCGTCCATTTGTCAGTTACGTGGAAAGGATACGACTATGTTTCCCAAGATTTTTGTGAACCTGCCGGTGAAGGACCTCGCTCGCTCGATGGAGTTCTTCACTGCGTTGGGCTTCAGCTTCAACCCGCAGTTCACCGACGAAACCGCAGCCTCCATGGTGGTGAGCGAGGATATCTACGTGATGTTGCTCACCGAGGCGCGTTTTCAGGACTTCACGCCAAAGACGATCGTCGACGCCAGGGAAGCCACCGAAGTGCTGGTGTCGTTTGCGCTCGAGAGCCGGCAGGCGGTGGAAGAGCTCGTCGCCAAGGCGTTCGCGGCTGGCGCCAACAATTACGCCGATGCGAAGGATTACGGCTTCATGTATCAGCACGGCTTCGAGGATCTGGACGGGCACATCTGGGAGTTCGTCTACATGGACCCCGCCCACATCCAGTAACGCATCGTGCGCCAGGAGGAGTCATGTCAGGGAACACACCGTCTTCGTGGATTGACGGCAACGCAGACGACGCGACAGTGATCGCTCTGCCAAAGCTAGGGGCGCCGGCCAGGCGTGCGCTGGCGGGCGCCGGTTACACCCACCTGGCGCAGTTGACCCAGGTAAGCGCTGCCGATCTCCAGAAGTTGCACGGCGTGGGGCAAAAGGCGATCGGCATCTTGAGCGACGCGCTGGCCGCGCGCGGACTAACCTTCGCCGGCGAACCACCGGCCCAACAACGATGAGCGAACAGATGAAAACTACCTTTTCGACGACCGTCACCCAGGCCGAGGGCATGAACGCAACCGGACTGCCGGTGCCGGCCGAAGCCGTCGCCGCGTTGGGGACATCGAAGCGCCCCAAGGTCGTGATCACAATCAACGGCGGCTACAGCTATCGCAGCACCGTCGCCGCCTATGGCGACGTCTTCATGCTGCCGCTGGCGGCCGAGCATCGTACCGCGGCCGGCGTCAAGGCCGGCGACGTGGTGGAGATCACGCTGGAGCTGGATGTTGCGCCACGCACCGTCGACGTGCCGGACGATCTGGCCGCGGCGCTAGCCGCGCGGCCCGGCGCGACCGAAGCCTTCGCGGCGCTCTCCTACACCATGCGCAAGGAGCATGTGCGCCAGGTTGAATCGGCCAAGGCACAGGCGACGCGCGAGCGGCGCATTGCTGCAATCGTTGTCGGACTCGGGGGCGAGTAATCATGACAACCACCAGCGACTTCCGCGTCGGCTATGCGCCGGTGAATGGCGTGGGCATGTATTACGAGGTGCACGGCGCCGGCGCACCACTGATTCTCATTCACGGTGGCTTTGGCGTCACAGGGATGTTTGCGCCGCTGCTGCCCGCCCTGGCTGCGCAACGCCAGGTCATCGCCGTGGAGTTGCAGGGCTTCGGCCACACTGCCGACATCGATCGCCCATTCCGCTACGAGTACTTTGCCGATGATATCGCCGCGCTCATCGACCACCTGGGGCTTGAGCAAGCTGACGTGCTGGGCTATTCGCTGGGCGGCGGCGTGGCGCTGCAAGCCGTCATTCGCCACCCGG
>JACKBA010000021.1 GCA_020634815.1 Caldilineaceae bacterium
CGGGAACTTTGCACCATCGCCGCGCCAACGCAAAGCGCAACATACACCAAATGCCGGTTGTTGCGTTCGGGCCGCGATGATATGGTTGATGTGGCGCATGCTGGCGCATCGCCCTTTGCGCAGAACAGAACCCCGGCCGTTGCCGCTTCCCCACCCGTTGATTTCCATCCAGATATCTAGTCTAGAATTGCAGAGATTTAGGCATATTCTTGGAAGATGTAGGCTACAAGTGTGGTCGAGCCTTCAAGGTTTGCGAGGCAATCTTGGGCTGATCGATCGGAAACCTTATGCTGATTGGAATCTATTCACGGCTGATTGTGGCGAAGTGCTATAATGGAATAGTTGCGGACAGGAATCTATCCGCCCGGGATCTCCCAGTCATTGCCAGCTTCGTCCTCCGCAATCGTCGACTCCGCCTTCAATCGCCCGCGTTCGTCCAGCCACCCGTACACGCGCCAGAGCCACGCTCGCGGTTCGTGCTTATATTGTAGGTACGGCCGGCAGACGCCACCGCGGCGTATGCCAGGCAGAAGGAGTTCGTGCGTCATGCCCCATGCGAATGCGGACCAATCGGAAATGGGCGCAAGCGACCGGTTCGCGGCGCTGGAGGCAGAGATGGAAGCCATGCGTACGGCCTATCGCGAAGCCAATGAGTTGCTGGCCTCGTTTGTCGAACAGAGCCACGACCTGGTGCAAAGTGTGGCGCCGGACGGCACCTTCCTCTTCGTCAACCGTGCCTGGCGTGAGAACCTGGGCTACAACGCCGAAGAGGTCGCTACTCTGCACGTGCTGGATGTCATCGACCCAGAATGGCATACGGTCTACCAGGCATGTTTTGAGCGCATCCTGGCCGGCGAAGATATCGTCGAGCAGGAACTCGTGTTGCGCACCAAGACGGGCGAACATCTCTACGTCGACTGGAATGCCACGCAACGCCGTGACGGCGACCGCATCATTGCCAGTCAGTCCTACCTGCGCAACACGACCCGGCGGCGCCTGGCCGAACAGGCTCTCGTCGCCGAGCGCAACTCGCTCGCGCAGCGCGTGGCGGAACAGACGGCCGAGTTGCGCGCCGCCAACGAACATCTCACGCTGGCGCTGCGTCTGAAAGATGAATTCCTGGCCAACGTCAGCCACGATCTGCGCACGCCCTTGCAGGCCCTTGGCATGACGGCAGAGATGTTGCACGCGCAGCACTATGGGCCGCTCAATGAGCGGCAAGCCATGGCGCTCGAACGTATGCAGGCCAATCTTGGCTATCTGGGCGACCTGGTTAACGACGTGCTCGACTTGGCCAAGCTTCAGTCCGGCAAATTCAAGTTGCACATGGACCGCGTGCGACTTGCCGAAGCGGCGCAGGCCAGCATGCGGTTGGTTGAACCGCTGGCAGTGGCCAAGCGCCAGCAACTCCAGTTGAAGGCCTTGGCCGATGTGCCGGAAGTCGAGGCTGACCCGCAGCGTCTCCAGCAGATCCTCGTCAATCTGCTAAGTAACGCAGTCAAGTTCACACCGGAAGGAGGCGTCGTCGGGCTGGAATTGGCCAGCGACGACGTGCAGCGCCAGGTGCGGCTGACGGTGTGGGATACGGGCATCGGCATCCCACCGACTGAACTTGGGCGTCTGTTCCAGCCCTTCACGCAACTGGACAACGAGGTCAACCGCAAACAGCGCGGCACGGGGCTGGGATTGGCATTGGTGGCGCAACTGGCGCATCTGCATAACGGCCAGGTCATGGTTGAGAGCATGCCCGGCTCCGGCAGCCGCTTCACGGTGATTCTGCCGTCGCTCAGCACGGAGGATACGACGCGGCGCCGCCCCGATCTGCCGGGCCGGCCCCTTTCCCCGCCCGGAATGTTGCCAGGTCTCGGCACACTCCCAGGCGCCGCTTTCGATGCCCCGTCAGGGCGTGGCGGACGCCGGACTATGCCGCCGCGCCTCATGTGCGGTAGCTCCGGTGACCTGTCTTCTCTTCCGGACGGCAGCGAGCTGTGCGAGCGATTTCCTGCTATGGGGTACCGAGAATGGCCGGCAGGTAGAGCCAGCGGTCGAACACGACTTCCATGCGCAGCACCGGCGCCAGCGTGGAGTCGCCGTCAAAGGATTCGGCGGTTCGCCGCCCGCTGCCGCTGGCCAGAATCACCAGCGCATTGCCGGGCTGCCAGTCGGCACGTGTGATCACCTCGCGGATCAGGGGCGCGAGGTCGGGCGAACGGAAGCGTTGTTCGATCGTCGTCCAGCCGGGCACGCTGCGCCATACGCTGCGGGCTGCGGTCAGCGGCCGCTGCGAGAGGTCGTAGGGTACATCCTGAAATGGCGCCGGCCCGGCACGCGCTTCGGCGGCAAAGGTGAGTGTGGCGCCCTGGCCCGAAAGTTCATCCACCTCATCCACCGTCAGCTCCACGTAGGCCCGCCGCACATCGGCATTCCGGCCCAGCAAGATGCCGGCAAAGCGCATGCCCACAACTTGCGCGCCCTGGTTGGGGTCGGAGATAAACTCCAGGTCGCTGCTGGTGAGAACGATCTCACCCGTTGCGATGATTTCCTCGGCATCGTTCTCACTACTCACGATGCGCTGCTCGACCACCCCCACGGCCGGCAGCGGCGCCCGCTGGACATCCTCGATGCGCTGCTCTACCTTGTCGATCTGCGCGCCGCTCCGGCTGATGGCCCAGTAGGTGATCGTCTCGCTCGTCGCCTCGATCAGCATGGCGCCATAGTCGCTGTTGTAGCGCACCTGGCTGCCCTCGACCGGCAGGCCGATGGTGTAGAGCGCCGCGCCGCCCATGCCGTTGACAAAGTAGAGGATGCCGTCGCGTTCGATGCGTTCGTAGGTATGGTCGTGCCCGGCCAGCACGGCGTTGGCGCCCCACTCGGCATAGGGCCACTGCATCTCCGGCGTGGAACCATGCGAACTCGACGAAGAGTAGGGCGGGTGGTGCATGAAGACCAGCCGCCACGGCGCCGTCGAACCGGCCAGCGCTGCCCGCAGCCAGTCCGCCTGCACCGAGGTCGACTCGATGCCGTCCGGTTCGTGCGGGTCGCTGTCCACGGCAAAGATATGCACGGGGCCGACCGTCACGTCGTAGTAACGCTCGTTGCCGGGCAGGGTGAAGTAGTCGAGATAGGGCGTGGGCAGCGGTGGGTTGCCCGACGCCGTGCGCCAGTCGTGGTTGCCTAGCGTGGGGAAGAAGCGGTTGCTCGTTGCGCCCGCGCCGTGGCTCCCCTTGTACGGGTAGATGAAGTCGTGATAGTGCCGGCCGATGTTGTCGTCGATGGTCTCGGCTGTGCCGTCGGGGTAGTTGTTGTCGCCCACCGTGACCACGGCATCCGGCTGCCAGCTTGCCACCAGCGCCGCCACGTCTGCTTCGGGCTGGTTGTCCATGCCGAAGTCGCCGATCACCGCCAGCCGGGTGACATCGCTGCCGGCGGGGCGCGGCGGTAGCTGTACCCGTGTTCCTGGCACACCCGCTGCGTTGAGATAGGGAAGCTGGCAGCCGGCCAGCACTACCAGCACGGCAACGAGGATGGCGGGCACGAAGCGTATACCGGCCGGTCGTGTTGAATGGTTCAATCGAATCTGCTCCTGCTGCGCAAGTTGGCCTTTACTTCGATTCGTCCGGCGCCGGGTGGATCGGGTCGATCCAGTGGACCGCCTCGGGCGCCTCCACCGGCGCAATGTCGAGGTTGACGACAATCGGCTGCTGGTCGCTGCGCACGAGCACGCATTGCAGCACTTCGTCGGGGCTGGCGTTGATTTCCTGGTGCGGCACAAAGGGCGGCACGTAGATGAAATCGCCCGGCCCGGCCTCGGCCACATACTCCAGCCGGTCGCCCCAGCGCATGCGCGCCCGTCCGCTCAGGACGTAGATCACACTTTCCAACTCGCCGTGATGGTGGGCGCCCGTCTTGGCATCGGGATGAATCGTGACCGTGCCGGCCCACAGCTTCTGCGCGCCGGCCGTGGCGTAATTGATGGCCGCCGCCCGGTCCATGCCCGGCGTCTGCGGCGTATTCGTGTCCAACTGGTCGCCATGAACGATGCGCACGCCGTGTGCGCGCCAGTCGATCGCTTCGTGTTCCATCCGTGATTCCGCTCCTTCTCAGGTCGACACGACTCTCACCGTAGTAACGACTTTAGTCGTTGGCTTTCTCTGGAATGGCTGAAGCCACCACTACAAATCTTGCGCCGATCCCTACGCCACCGCCAGCGGTCTACCACGCAGCCGCAGCAGCAAGATCAACGCCACGCCGGCCATCAGCGCGCCAAAGAAGAAGGTTGCCGACGGGCCGAACCACTGCCAGAGCAGGCCGCCCAGCAGCGATGCCGGCAGCGCCATGACGCCGATCGTGCCGTTGAGCCAGCCATAGCCCGTACCCCGCTGCGCGCTCGGCACCAGGTCCGCCACCAGCGACTTGAGCGCACCCTCGGTCATCGCATAGTAGAGACCGTAGAGCGCCCACAATACGCCGACCTGCCAGACGGTGCTGCTCAGCGCAAAGCCGAGATAGACCAGCGCATAGAAGCCCCAGCCTACCATAATCACGGTGAGGCGGCCAACGCGATCGGAGAGGCGGCCAAAGGGCTGGGCAAAGATCGTGTAGACGCCATTGAAGATGAGCACCATGATCAGCGTCGTCAGCACGCTCGCCCCGCGGTTCTGCGCCAGCAGCACGATGAAGGCGTCGGCCGAGTTGCCCAGGGTAAAGAGCGCCACGCAGAGGAGCGCAAAGCGGAAGCGCCCGTCGAAGGCGGCCAGCGAGATACGCGCCGGCGCGCGGGCGGCCGTTTTTGCCGTCGCCACCTCGCGCAGCCCCCACGCCAGCAAGCCGACCGCCAGTGCCAGCGGAATCATGGAGAGCCAGGCCAGCGTGGTGAAGGTGGCGCGCTCCAACTGCGCGTCACGCTGCTGGCTCCAGAAGACCACGGCGATGGCGATCAGCAGCCCGATGAAGGCGCCCAGCGTGTCGGCGGCGCGCTGAAAGCCAAAGGCATCGCCCCGGCGATCGGCGCTGACGCTGTCGGCGATGATGGCGTCGCGCGGGGCGGTGCGCACGCCCTTGCCCAGGCGATCGGCGAAGCGCGCCGTAAAGATCGCCGGCCAGGCGTTCGCCACCGCCAGCAGCGGCCGCGCCAGCAACGACAGGCTGTAGCCCGCCACCGTCGGCCACTTGCGGTTGCCGATACGGTCGGAGAGATAGCCGGAGACCAGCTTGGTCAGGCTGGCCGTCGTCTCCGCCATGCCCTCGATGAGGCCGATGAGCGGCGTCGATGTCTTGAGCACGCCGGCCAGGAAGAGCGGCACCAGGTGGATCACCATCTCGCTGGAGATGTCGGTCAGTAACGACGCGCCAGCGGTGACGTAGACGTTGCGCGGGTAGCGCCCGGACGCGGGCGACGGTGTGGAATCTGGAGATTGGGTGGTGTCGTTCATAGGGTTTTCACTCCGCCGCCAGCGGCAGCCAGGCCAGCACGCGCTGGATCATCTCGTCCCAGTAGCCCCACTCGTGTTCGCCCGGCCCCTCTTCGTAGGTCAGCGGCAGCCCAAGCGCCTCGGCGTGCGCCCGGAAGCGCACATTGTCGGCGTAGAGAAAATCCTCCGTGCCGCAGCATTGGTGGAGTTTGGGGACCGGCCCCTTGCTGCGCGCCAGGCGCTCGGCCAGCGCATAGACATCGTTGTCACTGCCGGCGAATTTGTCCAGGTCACCGAAGACACGCGCCAACTCCGCCACCCAGGCCGGGTCGTTGCTGGCCGCCGCATCCTCGGCGAAGTCGCGCAGCGCGCCGGAGAGGCTGGCCGCGGCGGCGAAACGCGTCGGATGGCGGAAGGCCAACTTGAACGCGCCATAGCCGCCCATGGAAAGCCCGGCTACGAAGTTGTCCTCGCGCCGCGCCGAGAGCGGGAAGAAGCTGCGCGCCACCACCGGCAGCTCGTCGGCGATGAAGCTCCAGTAACGGTTGCCCTGTGCCATGTCGGTGTAGAAGCTGCGATCCACGGCCGGCATCACCACGGCCAGGTTGAGCGGCTCCACGTAGCGCTCGATGGAGGTGCGCCGCTGCCAGATGGTGTGGTCGTCGGAGAGGCCGTGCAGCAGCCAGAGCACGGGCAGCTTGCGCTCCCCGCGCCGCGTCCCCGGCGCCGGCTGCGGCAGGATGACATCCATGGAAGCCCAGAGATTGAGCACGTTTGAGCGGAAGTTGCACTGGATGAAAGCCATATCTCGGTCCTTGAAATGAGTTATGAAAATGATGCTGAACAGCCGGCCAGTTCACTGCGGCAATGACGCTGACTGCATGAGAAAAAAGGCCGCGACAAGCAGGATGATGTAGGCGCCGGCGCCAATGACGGCCACGCGCGCCTGCATGGCCGCCGGCAGCGGCACTCGCCGCACGCCGGCCACGGCCCGGCCCAGGCGCGCGCCGCACCAGCCGCCGAACACTCCTACGCCTGCCCCGGCAATGAGCAGGCCGGGCAGCGTGGCGCCATCGACCGGCGGGTAAGCTACCAGGCGCGGCAGCAGCCACAGCCCGCCGGCCAGCATGGCCGCACTGCCGACGCCAATGGCCAGCCAGGATGTGCTCATTGCGCCGGCCTCGTCCGTGCGATAGACGTAGACGACATCCATCGCCGCCGCCGGAATCAGCGCCAGAAACTCGGCCGTCGCGCCAGCCTCGGTCATGCCGTAGAACTGCTGGAAAAGAAAGTTGGTGATGGCGCGCAAAAAGAGGGCGGCGGCAAAGATGAGTATCGCCGCACCGGGCCGTTGCAACACGTGCAGCCCGACCTGCCCGATGAAAAGCGTGACGCCGAGGATGACGGCGGGATAGTACCAGGCCGGTCGCAACGCATCGTCCGGCGGGTGTCCCCACGCACCGGCGCCGGCCAGCAGCAGGATCGCCGCCGCCACCGCCAGCAGGATGATGGTGTTGAGCTCGCCCCCGCCCAGCCGGTGGACCGTCCACCCCGCCGGCTGCGGCAAGAGCGACGTCTGCACGGCCGCGGCGCCGAGCATGACCGCCGCCATGCCCACGCCCAGCAGCACGTGCGATGTGTCCTGCGCCGGCACGCCCGTGGCATCGACCCCGGGCCACAGCAGGCCGGCAGCCATCACCAGCAGCGCGAAGAGCGAGAGCAGCCCCAGCAGGCCGAGTGGGGCGTCGCTGCGCCAGCGCGCACGCAGGCTGCCCGGCCCGCGTGCTGCCATGAGCGCCGCACCCAGCGCCGTGGCAGCGATCAAGCCCACGCTGCCGTAAATCAGCAGGTTCGGCTGCCACCCGAAGCCGCCGGAATCAGCCGCGCCAGCCATCTGCCGCCATGCTGCGTCCCACAGCGCGCCGATCAGGAAAACCACGCCGCCGGCGGCGACGAGATAGGCTGCTGCCTGGCGCAATGCCGGGGCGGGGTTGGCGGCGACCCGTTCGCCGGCCGGCAGCGAGCTGAGCAGCAACCACCAGATCAGCCAGCCGACGCCCAGTACCAGCCCGCCGGCAACGGCAACGCCCGGCCAGAAGGCGGCGCCGGGCTGTGCCGTGCCGCCCCAGTAGAGCAGCGCCCCCAGCAGGAGCAGGCCGCCGCCGGCCATGATCGCCGTATTGCGCCGGCCGGCGTTGTTGCGTGTGCGCCTGGATCGCGTCATGTGGGCAGTTCCTCGGCAGATGCGGTGCGGCAGGCATGGCCGCATGGGACGATTATAGCCCATGGCAGG
Organism: Caldilineaceae bacterium; assembly: GCA_020634815.1. Lineage (GTDB taxonomy): Bacteria > Chloroflexota > Anaerolineae > Caldilineales > Caldilineaceae > Caldilinea. Next base: position 7,705 of record JACKBA010000021.1, read on the forward strand.
CGAAAGCCAAGCGTCCGGCAGGGGTGGGTGCGACGCACGCCGGGGCTGACTTCGCCGAGTTTCTGCGATGCGTCCGGCAGACGCCGGGCCGTTTGTCACCTGTCGAGTCGCGAGTATAATAGAGCACTATCCCCACATTCGTCCTGCCCTGCAACGCCGCAGCCCGTGGATTCTGACAACACGCACCATCATCGAACCGCCCAGCTTCCGTGCTCTGGCGGCAGGAAACCAACCGTCATGCTCGTTTGTGAACCATGTCTGCACGACACCAAAGGAGAAGAAGTACCATGACCCAGAAACGGAGTTCAACCCTGTGGCGCTGGACGGCCCTCCTCGTCCTCGTCGCCATGGTGCTGTCGGCCTGCGCCGCCCCGGCCGCGGCGCCGAGCGCACCCGCTGCCGGCGGCGAAGAGGCAGCCGCCCCGGCCGGCGACGAAATCACGCGTGACAACACGCTCGTCTTTGCCGCCGACATGACCGACATCATCACGCTCGACCCGGCCGTCGCCTACGAGTTCGGCGGCATCCTGCCCGTCGGCAACATGTACGAGACGCTGGCTTCGTTCGACCCCGGCAACCCGGAGATCGTTCCCCTCCTGGCCGAGTCGTGGGATATTGCCGACGCCGGCGATATGTGGACCATGACCTTCAAGCTGAACCCGGCTGCCACATTCTCCAGCGGCAACCCGGTCACGGCTGATGACGTGGTCTTCTCCTGGAACCGCGCCATGGAGATCAACAAGTCGCCGGCCTGGCTGCTCATCGACGTCTGCCAGATGACCAAGGAAACCATCGTCGCCGTCGATGCCGGCACCGTCGAGCTGAAGATTCCCAAGGCGGTCAGCCCGAATGTCTGTCTCGCCGTGCTGACCTTCACCGTGGCCGCCGTCGTGGAGCAGGCCGCGTTGGAGCCGAACATGGGCGACGACATGGGCGAGTCATGGCTCAACGACAATTCCGTCGGTAGCGGTCCCTACGTGTTGAACGGCTGGGAGCGCTCCTCGACCGTTACGCTCGACGCCAATCCCGCCTACTGGGGTGGCACGGCGCCGGCCATGAAGCGCGTCATCTTGCAGAACATGCCCGAATCCGCCAACCGCCAGGCCGCCATTGAAACCGGCGATGCCGACATCGTGCAGGAATTGGGGCCGGAGCAGGCCGCTGCGCTGGAAGGCAATCCGGATGTCTCCCTGGTCAAGGGTCTGAGCACGCTGCTCGCCTATGCCTCGGTCAATGCCACCATGCCGCCCTTTGACAACGCCGATGCCCGCCAGGCGCTGCGCTACGCCATCAACTACGATAACATCATCACGCTGCTGGGCGGCAACGGCGAACTGGTGCAGGAGATCATCCCCATTGGCTTTGCCGGCCATGTGGGCAACAACCCCTTCACGCAGGATCTGGAGAAGGCCAAAGAACTCTTCGCCAACGCCGGCGTCACGGAAGGCGCTGTGATCCCGTTCACGGTCGCTACGGGCACCGGCCCCGGCGGCGTCGACTGGGCGACCATCGCCGCCTCGATCCAGGCTGATCTGGCGCAGATCGGTATCACCCTGGACATCCAGTTGCTGCAGCAGTCGGAATTGCTCACCAAGTACCGTGCGCAGGAACTGCCGATGCTGCTGATGAACTGGGGCCCGGACTATACCGACCCGGATGCCAACGGTACGCCCTTTGCCAACTACGAAGCCAACTCGCTGGCGTGGCGCAATAGCTGGAACGACCCGCAGGCCATCGAGTTGAGCAAGCAGGCTGCCGTCGAACTCGACCCGGCCACGCGCATCGAACTCTACGCCCAATTGGTCGAGTATATGCAGAACAACGGCCCCTTCGCCATGCTCTACCAACCCAGCCGTGTCTATGCGTTGCGTAACAACGTCCAGGGCTTCATCTATGATCCGGGCGATACGCCCAACGTCAGCTTCGCGCTGATCAGCAAGTAGTAGAAGGGATTATGAGATTGAGAGATTAGGAGATTAGAGATTGGAAACTGGAGATTGGAGATTGGGATTCGCTCGCCGGGCACCTAATCTCTAATCTCCTAATCCCCAATCTCCTGATCTCCAATCTCCAATCTCCACCATGACAGCCTTCATCCTTCGCCGCCTGGGCGGTCTCGTCTTCGTCATATTCGGCGTCTCGCTGCTGACCTTCTTTCTGGCGCAACTGGTGCCGGCGGATCCGGTGGCGGCGGCGCTCGGGTCGAACGCACGCGATGCGCAGATCGAGGCGTACCGCCTTCAGCTTGGTCTCGACCAGCCGGTGGCGGTGCAGTACGGCATCTACATGAGCCGTCTCGTACGCGGTGATTTGGGTAACTCCATCCGTACGCGGCGCGCCGTGATCGACGACCTGCGTGACTATCTGCCCGCCACCATCGAGTTGACGATGGCCGCCATGATCGTGACGATCCTGCTCGGCATTCCGCTGGGCATTATTGCCGCGCTCAACCGCAATACCTGGATCGATGCCGGTGCGCGCATCCTGGCGCTCATCGGTGGCGCCATGCCGATTTTCTATGTCGGTCTGGTGCTGCTGGGTGTCTTTTACCGCCAGCTCCAGTGGCTGCCCGGCCCCGGCCGGCTTGATTCCACCGTGCCGCCGCCGGCGCATATCACCGGCCTCTACACCGTCGACGCCTTGCTCACGGGCAACTGGCCGGTCTTAGCCAACGCCAGCGCGCACCTGGTGCTGCCGGCCATCACGCTCGGCCTCTTCTCGACCGCTGTGTTGCTGCGCATGACACGCTCCTCCATGTTGGAGATGCTGGGACAGGATTACGTACGCACGGCCAAGGCCAAGGGGCTCTCCGAGCGGCTGGTCATCGGGCGCCACGTCTTCAAGAACGCGCTGCCGCCCATCCTGACGATCATCGGTATTCTCTTTGGCAGCCTGCTCAGCGGCGCCGTCCTCACCGAAACCATCTTCAACTGGCCGGGCATCGGACGCTACGCCACCACCTCCGTGACGACGCTGGACTATCCGGCGGTCATGGGTGTGGCGCTGGTGGCGGCGGTCATCTACCCGCTGGTGAACACCTTGGTGGACATCGGCTACTCTGTCATCGACCCGCGCGTGCGGGCGAACTGAACCATGCAAGCAACCGCACCCGCACCTGCATCGCCGCTCCAGACGCGCCGCATTCAATCACCGAACAGGCTGATGTTGCGGCGCTTCGCCAAGGAGAAGACCGCCGTTTTTGGGCTCGCTGTGATCGTCTTCTTTGCCCTGGTCGCCGTCTTTGCGCCGCTGCTCACCCCCTACGACCCGCTGGCGCAGGACATCCCCAACGGTCTGGCGCCGCCCTCGGCCGAGCACTGGCTGGGCACCGATAAGCTGGGCCGCGATATCTTCAGCCGCATGCTCTACGGCGCGCGGATTTCGCTGGGTGCGGGATTGGGTGTCGTGTTGATGGCTGGTCTGGTCGGGACGTCGGTCGGCATTGTGGCGGGGTATGTGGGCGGCTGGCTCGACGAGGCGCTCATGCGCATCACCGACATTTTCTTTGCCTTCCCCAGCCTCATCCTGGCCATGGCGATTGCCGGCGCCCTGGGGCCGAGCCTGCAAAACGCGCTGATCGCCGTGTCTGTGGTGACGTGGCCGGTTTATGCGCGCCTGATTCGCGGGCAGGTGATCGTGCTGCGCGATCGCGAATTCGTGCAGGCGGCGCGTGCCGTCGGCGTGGGCCACACGCAGATCCTCTTTCGCCACCTCTTCCCGAACACGCTCTCGCCGCTGTTGGTGCAGGCCAGCTTTGAAATGGGCACCGTGATTCTGGCCGTGGCCGGTCTCTCCTTCATCGGCTTTGGCGCCCAGCCGCCGATCCCGGAGTGGGGCGTCATGATCTCCGAGGGGCGCAACTACATCACCACGCACTGGTGGCTCACCTTCTTCCCCGCCATGGCCATGCTCTTTGCCGTGGCCGGCTTCAACCTCGTCGGCGACGGGCTGCGCGACGTGCTCGACCCGCGGTTGCGGAGGTAGAGGGGGAGGGGCGAGGGGCGAGGGGTGACAGGTTTATCACGGTTTGCCATTCCATCGTAGGTGCGATTTCCATATCGCACGTGTTCGGGCGACCACGATCGGCGGTATGGAAACCGCCGCTACGGTTTGCCATTCCATCGTAGGTGCGATTTCCATATTGCACGTGTTCGGGCGACCACGACCGGCGGTATGGAAACCGCTGCTACGGGTTGCCATTCCATCGTAGGTGCGATTTCCATATCGCACGTGTTCGGGCGACCACGACCGGCGGTATGGAAACCGCCGCTACGGGTTGCCATTCCATCGTAGGTGCGATTTCCATATTGCACGTGCTCGGGCGACCACGATCGGTGGTATGGAAACCGCCGCTACGGGTTGCCATTCCATCGTAGGTGCGATTTCCATATCGCACGTGCTCGGGCGACCCCGATCGGCGGTATGGAAACCGCCGCTACGGGTTGCCATTCCATCGTAGGTGCGATTTCCATATCGCACGTGTTCGGGCGACCACGACCGGCGGTATGGAAACCGCCGCTACGGGTTGCCATTCCATCGTAGGTGCGATTTCCATATCGCACGTGTTCGGGCGACCACGACCGGCTCGATCAGGTTGTCTCAACCTCAGGCAACTGGAAGCCGTTCTGAATCCAGGCGACGACGGCGCGCATCTGGAATTGCTCTTCCTCGTTGAGCGACGTGTACGCCTCGGATGCCGTCTGGAGCAGTTCGTCGCTGTCCACGCTTTGCACCAGCCCGGCCAGTCCGTCGGCGCTGCGCGTGGCCTCGCCGGGCGTGCCGCCGCCAAAGAAGCTGCCCAGCAGTTTGCCCAATCCGCCGCTCGCCAGCAATGTTCCCGCCACCTTCAGGAGAAGCTGCAAGCCGGCCAGCAGGTCGTCGGGACCGTACTTCTCTTTCTTTTTGCGCTTGAGATCGGCGGCAAGCTGGCCCTGGGCCGCGGGTTTTTTCTTGCGCGGCTTCTTCTTGGCCGCGGGCTTCGATGTGCTCTCCTTCTTGGCCGCGGGTTTCTTCTTGGCCGGCTTCTTGGGCTTGGCCGCGGCCTGGTCGAGTTCGTCCTCGCGCAGCAAATCGCCCCCGCGTACGTAGATCGGCTTGCCGCAGTCGGGGCAGTTGGTTTTGCGCTTGGGAACCTTTTCCAGCTTGTGCCGGCAGTAGGGGCAGCGCACAAAAGAAGGTTTGGTGCTCATGATCATGTCTCGCTGGCTGTTGGTTGGAGTTTTACCGGTAGAAATCGACCCACGCTATTTCCAGGCTCGCGTGCCCGGCATCGACCAGGCCGGCCGGCAGCAGCACGTCGAAGTAGCCGTCCTGCAATGGGATGGCCGGCGCGCTGCCGTCATCCGTCACGAGCGTCACCGCCGCCCACAGATCATCGCCTTCCTGCAGCGGCTGCGAACCCTCGGTGCCGGTCAGCGTCTGCGTCACGGCGTAGGGCGGGCTGCTCGCCACGGCGATCGCCATCTGCTGCGCGCCGTTGTCGACGGTGAGTTGCTCCAGCCCGTGCAGGTGCAGGCGCAGCAGGAGCGTTTCCGGCAACGCGGCCGGGTCCAGCGCCAGCGACGCATTGCCGATGCCGCGCTCGCTGCTGATCTCGACCACGAGCATATCGTCGCTGCCGAGCAGATTCACGCTGTCGCCGGCGCCGGTGGTGACGACGCTGGCTGTCGTGTCGCCGGCGGCGGGCTGCACCGGCCGGCAGCCGGCCAGCAACGCCATCACGCCCAGCCCCAGCAGGACAGCCCCGAACCGTATCTTGGTAGGAATCCTCATCATCCCCTGTTTCCCTTCGTGGCTGCGCCTTCGTGCAGTCTGTTCACCGGACATGCGACTGCCAGACAACTTGTCCGTGTAATTCTTCTTCGTGCCCCTTTGTGTCCTTTGTGGCTTCGTGGCTAGCTTTTTCAAACGCCTCCAAAGACTCAGCTACCCCCGAATCTCGAAGCGTGTGAACTCGTCCACGGCATCGAGCCAGAGCAGATCGACCGTCTCCACGTGCGCGGTGGATGGCCCCTCGTGCAGCCACTCGGCAAAGGCAGCCAGTGGGCCGGGCGCGCCTTCGGCCACAACGCGCACGCTGCCGTCGGGCCGGTTGGCCACCCAGCCGGTGAGACGCAACTGGCGCGCCTGGTTGTTCGTGTAGTAGCGAAAGGCGACGCCCTGGACGCGGCCGCGCACGGTCGCCTCGATTCGTTTGTTCATGTGTGCGTTCTCCTGGCAAACCGCGGCGGGAAAGGGCGCCTGGCCTCGCTTCCGGGCCGCGCATTTCACCTGGATTGTACTCGAAAGCGGCGGGAATCCCAACGGCCGTGCGTCCCAGACCTGGCGATCTCCTGCCCGGTGCGTACTTGCCGGACGGCGCAAATTGGTCAAAAAACAGATTGACATTAGAACGTATGTTCTATACAATCGAGATACCAATTTCTTGAAAGCGTGACGGGACGGAGAGATGGCTGATTCCAGGCAACGCCAGGTGGAGAATGCAGTGGCAGGCGTGCAACAGCGGCACGGGCCGCAGATGGTGCTGCGCGGCAGCGAACTCGCGCCGCGCGCCACACTGCCGCACGTGTCGACCGGCTTTGCCGGGCTGGATGCCATCACCGGCTGTGGCGGGGCGCCGCTGGGCATGCTGACGCTGATCAGCGGCCGCTCGACGTCGGGTAAGCTGACGCTGGCCTACAAAGTGCTGGCCAACGCGCAGCGCTCCGCCACGCACGCCGGCGCCGCGCACAACGTGGGCCTCATCGACCTCAGCCGCACCGCCGACCCCGATTACGTGGCGCGCTGTGGCGTCGATCTGGAGTATCTGCTCGTGGGGCGGCCGGCGGTGGGGCCAAAGGCCGTGGCCATGATCGGTGACCTGGTGCAGAGTCGCGGGTTGCGGGCGCTGGTGGTCGACAGCCTCTCCGACCTGGCGGTGGACAAGGAGGCGTTGCGCGCCTTCAATGCCGCGCTGCCACGCTTGCAGCAGGTGGCGCGCATGAGCGGCTGCGCACTGCTGGTGCTCGACGAACCGCGCGCGCCGTGGCTGCGCTGGCTCAACCTGGATTCGAGCAATCTTACGCGCTGGGCCGCGGCCCTGCACATCGAGATGCAGCGCGAACAGTGGCTGCGCCAGGGCGGTGAACTCATCGGCTATCGTGCGCAGGCGCGCCTGCTCAAAAGCCGCTGGGTCTACGGCATTCGCAGTGCGCCGGTGGAAGTGCTCTTCAACGGCACCGTCAAAGCCGCCACCACCTGGTAGCGCCGCATGTCGGCGTTGACATTGACCATTAACAATTGACCATTGCCCATTGCCCATTTTGAATTTCCATGAGCGTTCTCTGTTGTCGCATTCCCAACTTCCTCATCGCCCTTGCCTGCCGCCAGCAGCCGGCCTGGGCCGAGCGCCCGCTGGCCCTGCTGGGGCCGGACGAGCGCGTCTGGGCCGTCTCGCCGGCCGCGCAGCGCTATGGCGTCCAGCCGCAGATGCGCCCGCAGCAGGCGCAGATCTACTGCCCGGAGGTGCTGCTGCGCTCACTCGATGCCGGTGCCAGCCAGGCCGAGCAGGCCGCCTTCCTGGCCGCGGCCGCGCAGTGGGAACTGCCCGTGGAGCCGCAGGAGTGGGGCGTGGCCTACGTCGACCTGCACAGCGTGGGAGCGACCTCCACGGCCGTGCGCCCGCTGGCTGTGGAGCTGGGGCAGCGCGTGCGCGCCGCGTTTGGCGATGCCATGCAGCCGGCGCTGGGCTGGGATTCGGGCAAGTTCACCGCACGCGCCGCTGCGGTGCAGGCTGCACCCGGCCGCGTGCGCCTGGTGGACAAGGCCGACGAGACGCGCTTTCTCAACCCGCTGCCCATCACGCTGCTGCCGCTGCCGCGCCCGCACCTGCAACAACTGCACTGGCTGGGCGTGCGCACGCTGGGGCAGTTCGCCGCGCTGCCGCCGGCCGCGGTCTGGCAGCGCTTTGGCACGGCGGGCAAGCTCGCCCACCTGTGGGCGCAGGGCCGCGACGATCGCGCCGTGCAGCCCGGCGTCGCCACTATGCCGGATGTGACGCCGGTGACCATCGACCCGCCCTCCGGGCTGCTGCGGCCGGTGCTGGACGCGCTCATGGCGACGCTGCAACCGGCGCTGGCGCGCTGGGCCAAGCAACTGGCCGGCGTGCGTCACCTGCGCGTCACGCTCGACTTTGTCACCGGCGGCGAGCGCACGCTGGACATCACCTTTGTGGAGCCGGCCAGCCAGCCCGGCCGCGTGCAGGCTGCGCTGATGCAGCAGCTTTGCGCGCTGGCGTGGCCGGGGCAGGTGCAGGCCGCGCGCTGGCAGGTGCTGGAAACGGGAGAACTCATTGCGTACCAGCCCACGCTCTTTGCCGACCCGCCGGCGCGCCTCGCCGCGCTGGACAGCGTGGCCGACGGGCTGGTCGGGCGCTACGGTCCCAGCTTTTATCGCAGCCAGCTTGTCGAACCGCGCCACCCCCTGGCCGAACGGCGCAGCCAATTCCTCGCCCTTGTCGCTGATCCGCGCTGACGACGCTCGTTGTTTAGTGCTTTCCCTGCCGGCCAAAACCGCCGGTGGGAAGGAAATTTGGTGCTTCACAACACTCACACAAAGCCACCAAGAGCACAAAGAGACCATCTTCAACCTTTGTGACTTTGCGGCTTTGTGTGAGCCAAAATCGTGCAATTGAGAGATTGATTGGAGGAGGCGCCCGCCGCCCTTTGCCCTTGCCTCGCCCCTCGTCTAGAACAGAGTCCGCATGTCGCGTCTGTGGCCGGAGGGCGAACCGATTGTTGTGCAGGTCGACGAACAGGGGCGCCCGCTGCGTTTTGTCTGGCGCACGCGCTCGCACCAACTGGTGCAGATTCAGCAGCACTGGCAGATCGATACGGACTGGTGGAGCGACGACGGCCGTGTCTGGCGCGAGTACCTGGCTGCCACCACCACCACCGGCCTGCTGTGCGTCATCTATCAAGATTTGCTGACGGAAGGCTGGTTCCTGGCCAAAATTTACGACTGATCGGCCACATCAGCACGCGCGCTTTCTCATCTTGTCACCCACTCATCTTGTCATCCGGTCACCTTGTCACCATGCCACCTCCCTACGCCGAACTCCACTGTCACAGCTACTTCTCGCTGCTCGACGCCTCCTCGTCGCCCGAGGACCTGGCGGCGCGCGCGGCGGAGCTTGGCCTGTCCGCCTTGGCGCTGACCGACCATGACAGCCTGGCCGGTGCGGTGCGCTTTGCATTGGCTGCGCGCCGGGCCGGCCTGCACGCCATCTTCGGCGCCGAGGTGACGCTGGAGGATGGCGTGCATCTCACCCTGCTGGCCGAGACGCAGGAAGGGTACGGCAATCTCTGCCGGCTGGTGACGGCGAGCCGGATCAAGGGTCAATGGGCAACGGTCAATGATCAATTGTCAACGGGCCGCGCGCAAGAGGGGATGCAGGGCAGGATCGATCGGTTGAATCGGCGGCGGTCGGCGAACAATGGTCAATGGTTGGAGGTGAATGGTCAACAGCCAACAGAAAATGGTCAACGGCTAACGGTCAACGGTCAATTGTCAACAGATCGCGCAACCGCCCCCTCACCTTCTCATCCCCTCACTCCCTCATCTTCTCACCCCCACATCCCCTCATCCCCCCACCCCCCCCCCCCCCCATCCCCCCACCCCTGGCCCGGCAAGGTCGAGCCGGCGCTGGCGTGGGACGTCCTGGCCGCGCACACGACCGGGCTCATTGCGCTGAGCGGCTGCCGGCGCGGGCCGGTGGCGGCGCCCCTGCTGCGCGGCGACGAGACGGCCGCGCTCGCCGCGCTCCATCGTCTGCTCGATCTCTTTGGCGGCAAGCAGTTCTTTGTCGAGGTGCAGCACCACGACCTGCCCGACGACGATCGGCTGGTGCGCCGGCTGCTGCGGCTGGTGCATGGCACGGGCGTGCCCGTCGTCGCCACACACAACGCGCACTACGCCACGCGCGATCGCAGCATGGCGCGCGACGTGCTCATCGCCACCCGCCACAACATGACGCTGCTCGAGGCGCGCCGCGCCGGTCACCTGCCGCTCAACAGCAACTACGCGCTGCTCGCACCGGCGGCCATGGCGCGCCGTTTCGCCGAGCGCCCGGATGCCATCGCCGCCACCCTCGCCATCGCCGAGCGCTGCCAGGTCTCGCTCGACTTCTCAGCACAGCGATTGCCGGTTTTTACGCTTGAGGAAGATATTTTGACGCAGAGGCGCAGAGGCGCAGAGGAAGAGGGGAGAAGGGGAGAAGGGGAGAGAGGGGGAGAGGGAGAGGGGAGTGGAGAGGGAGAGAGGAGGGAAAAGGGGGAGAGAGGGAGACGGGGAGACAATCTCCAATCTCCAATCTCCAATCTCTCAATCTCTCAATCTCCAATCTCGCCCTTTTCATATCTCTACGAACTCTGCCACGCCAACCTGCCCAAACGCTACCCCGACCTGCGCCCGGCGGTGCTCAAGCAACTGGCGCACGAGCTGGATCTGATCGAGCAGGCGGAACTGGCCGAGTATTTCCTGGTGGTGTGGGACATCGTGCACTTTTCGCGCGCCCAGGGCATCCGCTGCCAGGGGCGCGGCTCGGCGGCCAACTCCATCGTCGCCTACCTGCTCGGCATCACCAGCATCGACCCGCTGGCGCACAACCTGCTCTTCGAGCGCTTTCTGAGTAGCGACAAGTTCACCATGCCCGACATCGACATCGACTTTGCCGCCGACCGCCGCGAGGAAGTGATCCAGTACGTCTATGCCAAATACGGGCACAGCCACGCCGCCATGGTCTGCAACCACGTCACCTACCAGGCGCGCTCGGCGCTGCGCGACATCGGCAAGGCGCTGGGGCTGCCGGAGGAGAGCATCACGCGCATTCAGGGGCGGCTGGATACCAACGATCCGGGGAAGGCAGCGGATGTGATTGAGGGGTGGGGGGAGGAAAATAGTCAATGGTCAATGGGCAACGGTCAATTGTCAACGGGTGGGGACGGGGCGGGGCAGGGGGAAGAAGTCAATGGTCAACGGTCAATGGTCAACGGTCAATTGTCAACGGGTGGGGACGAGCAGCCATCGACCCTGCCATTAACCATTGACAATTCACCATTGACCGTTGACCATTTCCTGCCTTTGCTTCTCCGCCACATCGCGGGCTGCCCGCGCCATCTTTCTATCCACAGCGGCGGCATGTTGATCACCCGCGCCCCACTCGACGCCATCGTGCCGCTGGAGCCGGCGACCATGCCCGGCCGTTTTGTCTGCCAGTGGGACAAGGAGAGTGTGGAGGATGCCGGGCTGATCAAGATCGACCTGCTGGCGCTGCGCACGCTGGGGTTGGTGAGCGAGGCGCTGGGCTACATCGCCGGTGCCGGCGATGCCGTGCCCGACCTCGACGCGCTGCCGCTCGACGACCCCGCCATCTACCGCATGCTGCACCAGGCCGACACCATCGGCGCTTTCCAGGTGGAGAGCCGCGCCCAGCAGCAGATGCTGCCGCGCCTCAAGCCGCTCTGCTTCGAGGACATCGCCGTCGAGGTCGCCATCGTGCGGCCGGGGCCGATCCAGGGTGGCGCGGTGCATCCCTACCTGCGCCGCCGCGCCGGCGAGGAGCCGGTGAGCTATCTGCATCCCAGCCTGGAGCCGGTGCTGCGCGAGTCGTTGGGCGTGCTGCTCTTTCAGGAGCAGGCGATCCGCGTGGCGGTGGCTGCGGCCGGCTTTGCGCCGGGCGAGGCCGACCGCCTGCGCCGCGCGCTCTCGCGCACCCGCTCGCAGGAGGAGATGGCGGCCATGCGCGCCCGCTTCGTGCGCGGCGCGGCGGAGAAGGAGATCGACACGCCCACAGCCGAGGCGATCTTTGCCCAGCTTGCCGGCTTTGCGGGCTACGGCTTTTGCAAATCGCACGCCGCCAGCTTTGCCCTCATCGCCTACCAGACGCTCTGGCTGAAACGCTACCATGCGCCGGCTTTCTACTGCGCGCTGCTCAACCAGCAGCCCATGGGCTTCTACCCGCCGGAGGTGATCATCGGCGATGCGCGGCGCCACGGCGTCGACACGCTGCCGCCCGAGATCAATCGCAGCGGCTGGCAGTACACGCTGGAGCGGCTCGACAATCATCGCTGGGCGCTGCGCACGGGGCTGCACGCCATCGCCCATCTCGGCGAGCAGGCGTGGACGCGCATCGAAGCAGCGCGCGCCGAACGGCCCTTTGCCACGCTCGACGATTTCTGCCGGCGCACGCGGCTGCCCGTCGATGGCGTGACCAGCCTCATCCGCGCCGGTGCGCTGGCGGCCTTTGGCGAGCGGCGGCGCCTGCTCTGGCGGCTGGGCGAACTCGACTACCGGCCTGACGAGTTCGATCTCGCCAGCGCGCCCGTCGCCGCCGAGTTGCCCGTGCTGGAAGCCATCGAGCAGACGGCGTGGGAGTACGAACTCATGGGGATGTCGCCCGAGCGCCAGATGATGGCACACTACCGCGATGGGCTGCGTCGGCAGGGCGTTCTCAGCACGTGGCAGGTGAAGCAGGCGGAGGCGGGGCAGCGCGTGCGCGTGGCCGGCTTTGTGGTCGTGCGCCAGCGGCCGGCGACGGCCAAGGGCATCCTATTCATGTCGCTGGAGGATGAGAGCGGCCTGCTCGACCTGGTCGTCAAGCCCGACGTCTATGCCCGCCTGCGCGAGGTCATCCGCACCAACCCGCTGCTGATCGCCGAGGGCGCCGTGCAGCGCAATAGTCGCTCGGTCAGCGTGCTGGTGTGGGGGGCGGTGGGGATGGGAGGATGAGGGGTGAGGAGATGAGAGGATGAGGGGTGAGGAGATGAGAGGATGAGGGGGTGACAGGATGAGGGAATGAGGGGATGTAAGGTGGGGTGAGGGCAGCAAAGTACCTGGAATAAGGATGGTTTAGGTGCACAACTGACCCGCTACCGGAGACAAATCGAAGTGACATTTTTCACAATGTTGACTCGGACCGGTTTCCAGGATAGATTTTACTCTGTTTCTGGCGGCGACTCATTGCTCCCGCAAAGATTGAGTCTGTATTCATGTGAAACATTCGGCACATAGCCGGTTGCGTAGCGGATCATATTTGTCGAAAAGGACGATATGTCCTCTACAGGGCGAATACCCAGCGATTCGCTTGATAATGACAAGTTCGGCGGTGATAGCGCAGGCATGCCAACGCCTTGCACGGCAGTGGTGGGTTGCACTTGTCAATAGTATCGCATCGTGATAATATCGTCACATGATAGAGTCGTTTGCTGATGAAGAAACTGAAAAGATCTTCAAGGGGCGCGTCTCACGCAAGCTGCCTTTGACCATCCAAAAGACCGCCCGCCGCAAGTTGCTCTATTTGGAAGAAGCAGAGGACTTACATGACCTGCGCTCACCACCTGGCAATCGACTTGAACTTCTACGCGGCGACCGTGCAGGGCAATACAGCATGCGGATCAATGAGCAATGGCGTCTTTGCTTCTACTGGGAAGCGGGCAAAGCGAAACAGGTCAAGATCGAGGATTATCATGACTGACACAAGCAGTATCTCAGAAGAAGAGCGATTGCCACCGGTCCATCCTGGCGAAGTACTGCTGGAAGACTTCATGAAGCCGCTTGGTTTGAGTCAGTACCGTCTTGCCCAGGACTTAGGCGTGCCTGCCTTGCGTATCAGCCAGATCGTGCACGGCAAGCGTGCGGTGACGGCTGATACTGCGCTGCGCCTGGCGCGCTATTTCGGCACCAGTGCGAATGTGTGGATGCGGTTGCAGGCTCGCTACGATCTGGAAGTAGCCGAAGCCGAATTGGCAGAACGTGTGAAGCGGGAGGTCACAGTACGCCAGCCCCCGATGCATGTTGCAACGTGAAGTCTCGCGTGAAATCCTTTACACGACACTGTCAGGAGAAAGGGTTCCTGGCTTCGATACGATTCTCAAAGTTACAAAGGCGCTTGGGTAGACTGCACTTTTCTCAATGCAAGTGACGATGAGGGATGTAGCATGCCTGTCGTTCTTCGGGTCAAAGGATACAAATTCTGGTTCTACGAGGCCGACCTCGATGAACCACCCCATGTTCATGTGGGGAAAGAAAGCAAGGAAGCGAAATTCTGGCTGAAACCCGTGGGCCGATCTCGGGCAGGCGGATTTCGACCTGTTGAACTCAGAGATATTGAGCGCATCATTGACGATCATCTTGACTTCCTGTTGAACGCATGGGTAGTGGAGCAAAGCAAACGTGATAACAGTTAAGGCAAAGATTCCGCAACGTGCAGATTACTCTCCTGTTTTACCACTGGCTGTACCAGACCTGAATGAGGTGAAAGCCTTTGCCAGACACCTTCATTCAATGGGAAAGCATTGGGAGGGGGAATTGTTCGGCTGGTCGGCGGAATACACACCCGAGCATCGGAAAAAGCCGACTGACTCCAAGATGCAATTTACACCTGCCGATTTCTGGATTGGGGAAAGCGGTATCTGGTTCTATTCGCTGATGTGGGAACATGGAAAGAACCAGGAGCCAGTCGAATTTCTTGATGATCGTGGCATCATTGCCGCCCAGCAAGACGTCCTGTAGACCGAGGAATGAGCGTAAGTAGCTTGTCATGGAAGCCGGCCGCGTGCGATTACGCGGCCGGCTTCCTTTGCGTCACATTCAGTGCACGTACACATCCCACTCAAAGTAGGTTTCAAAGGCCTCGGCCAGGACGCCCGCCGTGTGCGAGGCGTTCATGGCGACGTGGTGCTCGAAGCCGTTCTTGCACACATACTTCATCAGCGGCTGCAAGCCATCGACCTGCACCACGGCGCGCGTGCCAAAGGTGTCGAGCGGGTCGTCGGTGAAGACGCCTTCGCCCACGTAGGTGCGGATGAGACCCTGCGCATCGTCGGTGCTGACGCGGCCAAAGGTGACGGGGCCGGCGGGCGTGCGACCGGCCATGGCGCCGTAGGTGTTCTCCTCGCCCAGCGTCGTGCCCAGGATCGGCGCGGTCTTGATCGCAGCGTCGGGGATGAAAGCCTTGGCCCAGTTGCCGCAGTGGAAGAGGACGCACTTGTTCGGGGCGCTGCCGTAGTTGTTGTTCCAGTCCACCAGCGCGCTGGGCGAGTTGGACGCCAGTTGCAGCGCGTACATCGACACGACGCCGGTGATGTCCACTTCGCAGGCGGAGGGCATCAGCCGCTCGCTCATGATGCTCATCAGCGTGCAGACGTTGACGCCGAAGTTGCGCT
Organism: Caldilineaceae bacterium; assembly: GCA_020634815.1. Lineage (GTDB taxonomy): Bacteria > Chloroflexota > Anaerolineae > Caldilineales > Caldilineaceae > Caldilinea. Next base: position 22,905 of record JACKBA010000021.1, read on the forward strand.
GCAGCGACGTCCAGCACTGGATCGCCGTGGCGACGAGGTCGTTCTTGTCCATCCAATCCTCGATGACGACCCCGAGCCGCGCCATCTTGACCAGCGAAGGCGGCGGCACGCTGCCATAGTCGGCGTACGATTTGATGTCGGCCAGCTTCTTCTCCACGCGGCCGTCGTCTTCGGGCAGGCGCTGCACCCAACCCAGCACCTCGGAGAGGTCGAGCGTCTGCACGCTCATGCCGTAGGCTTGCAGCAGCTTCTCGCTGTAGCGCACGGTGTTGAACGCGCCCGGCCGCGCGCCGATGGCGCCAAGCCGCGCCGTGCTCAGCCCGTTGACGATGCGGCAGACGCCGAGAAACTTTTCCAGGTCCTGGCGGAACTCGGGCGTGCGTGGATGCACGGTGTGCAGGTCGGTGAGCGTGAAGGCATAGCCGTACTGGCGCAGGTTGTTGCAGACCGAGACTTTGCCGCAGAAGGCATCGCGCCTCCGCTCGACCGAGAATTGATCCAGGTCGTCCGGGTACGCCTGCACCAGGATCGGCACGTCGAGCCCGGAGAGCTTGACCGTGTCGGCCACGCCCTTCTCGTCGCCGAAGTTGGGCAGGCAGACCAGGATGCCGTCGATGCGGCCGGCGTTGTTGCGGAAGAGTTCAGCGCAGCGCTTGGCGTCGTCCCACGTCTCCACGCCGCCGAGCTTGGTCGCATTCTCGTCCAACATCACGGCCTCGATGTCCATCTCGGCAAACAACGCCAGGATATCCTGCCGCGCCTCCGTCACCAGCTTGTCGGGGAAAAAGTCGCGGTTGCCAACAATCACCGCCAATGTCGCACGGGCCATACCTGCCTCCTTTGAAATATCGTGTGCAAGTTAACTGAGAAATGGCACGCGGATGACGCGGATTGGGCGGATCAACGCGGATCAAAAGAAATCCGCGCAAATCCGCTCGATCCGCGCCATCCGCGTTCTATTCATCGCAAAAAATGAACACCCGCGGCGCGCCCCATTCGCAGGGAATCCACTCGCGGCCCTTGGGGCGGACGCCGCTGCTCACCACCGCGCCGGTGCGCGGGTCGACGATGCGGTAGCGGTCGGGCGCCTCGTCGCCAAAAATGAGGAGCGGACCGCCCTCTTCCGTGTAGCAGATGAAGAGCTTGTCCGGCACGAGCAGCCCGCGCCGCCCCAGCGTCACCTCCCAGTTCGGCGCCATGTCCGCGGTGGGCAGCCCGTCCAGGATGCGCGCCACCAGACCGACGTAGCGCGATCCCTCGAAGTCGAGCGCCTCTCGCCAGCCCGCGCCCGGCGCCAGGAAGAAGTCCGACTGGCCGGGTTCGTCGCCGCGGTGCGCCCACTGCCAGAGGCTGCCCGCGCCATAGACCACGCCCATGGTGCCGCCGGCGCAGAGGTTGCTCCACGCCTCGTGGCCCTGCCACCAGCCCGCCGCACGCCCCTGGCGGCCGCCGTGCTCGTAGGTCGGCTCGCCGTTGGCGACGGCCTTGACGGGCAGGTTGCGTCCCATGTCAGCCACGCGCTCGGGCACATGCTCGCCGCTGTGCCCGGTCTGGCACCACTGGAAGTCGAGCCAGTCGGCGTCCTGCGAGGCGTTGGCGACGATGTGCGGGCGGTAGTGGATGCCGGCCGGCTGCTGGTAGGCGTCCCAGCGCTCGACCTCCTGCCCACCCGCCGCGATCTGTGGTTCGCGGCCGGAGCCGTCGCCGCCCACCAGGTAGATGGCCGGGCGGGCGCCATAGCGGGCGACGAGATAGCGGCAGTAGCGCGCATATTCGGCTGGCGGCACGACCGGACCAGCCGTTTGCAGCCCTTTCCAGCCAAAGCCGTGGAAGACCGGCTGCCACACCGCCACGATCTCGTGCTCGGCCAGGATCGCGCTCAGGCCGTCGAGGTACTGGAAATAGTCCGGGTTGAGCCGGTTGATGTGACCGTCGGGCAGATCTTCGAAGCCGACGTCGAAGCCTTCGTCCGCCGTGCGGTCGCGCGGGCCGCGCGCGCCCATGTCGGGCTGCACGCTCATCAGCAGCACGGCATTGAAGCCCTTAGCCTGGCGGTCGGCGGCGTAAATCTCGCACTCGGCGTGCGTAGCGCGCCAGGGCAGGCCCCAGGCCGTGTCGCCGGCCAGGATCGCGGCGCGGCCATCGGCGTGGACCAGGCTGCGCTTGCCGGGCGACATGCGCCAGAAGCCGTGGCGGTGGAAGCGGTTGGCGCTCTCTTCGCCCGCCGTACATGCGACGATGCCGCTTTGCCCGGCAAGCCCGGCGTCGTCCGCCGAGCTGAAGCTGCGCCACGTCCAGCGCCCGTCGTCGCGCGGCGAGGCAAAGCGGATGCGCCAGGTGCACCCGCCGTCCCAGAAGGCGGGGCGGCGCAGGATCGTGCCGTCGTCGTGGGTGAAATCGGCCCACACTTCGACGTCGGTGTAGCCGTTGGCGTACGCCTGGGCCGCGGTCAGCGTGATTTCCACTTCACGCCACGGCTGGGTTGTGACGGTTGTCGAGTCGGTCATGATTGCTTCCTTAGCGTTGAGTTCTTTTCAGTCGCCGGAATCTTCCCGGAAGCTCACAGCTTCCAGGAAGATGGTTTAGGCCCTACGCTCGCCCTGGCGCGGGAAAGCCGCACGCCGCATCGTCCAGCACCAGCACCCAGTCGGGGCCGCCTTGGGGCAGCGCAAAGGTCAGGCGCGGCTGCTTCGACATCACACCCAGACTGCGGGCGACGCCGGTGCGCGGGTCGTACCACCACGCCGCGATGGTATCGCCGGCAAGGTTCGCCAGGTCAACCTCGACGGACGTGCCGCCCATGATGACGCCGGCCGGGACATAGAGCATGGCATAACGTCCCTCGCTGTCGCGCGTCGCCTGCATGTGCAGCGTGCCTTCCCCTGGCTGCGTCACGATCAGCGATTGGTCGGGGATGCGCGTCAGGTATGGGCGCGACAGGAGCAGGCTGCGGGCATGCTGCATCTGGCCGGAGCCGGGCAGGTGCATGGCTTCGTACCACGGGCGGCGGGCGTAGATCACCTGGTCGCGGCCGGGCGCCCACATCTGCCAGACCGGGTTACAGCCGTAGGTGTGGCCGCAGGCGCCGGCAAAGAGCCCCCAGTAGAGCGCCTTGCGCGCGTCCCAGTCGTCGAGATAGCCGTCGTCGAGATTGCGGATGTTGTCGGCCATGTCCTCGTAGCCGGGTTCGGCGTCCATGCACGGGCGGGTCGGCGTGCGCGCATAGTCGGCTTCGATGAACTTCCAGTTGGCCGAGTTGCGGGCATGGCCGCTCTGGCAGGTGTGGAAGTCGAGCCAGGTCTCCTCGTGTGCGTATTCGGCGGTGCTGTGTTGTCCCCACGTGTGCATGGTGATCAGGTGATTTCTGCCATCGCCGGCGCGCAGCCCTTCGGCCATGGCGCGCACGATCTGGCGATGGGACTCGCTCTCGATTGGCCGGTCGCCGCCGACGATCCAGATGATCGGCGCGTCGGCGTAGCGGCGACTGATGAACTCGCCATAGACGCGGGCGTTTTCCGGCGTGAAGATTTCCGGACCGACGCCCCATTTCACATTCCACTTGTCGCCCCACGTGGGAAGCATGCCGATGTGCAGGCCCAGCGACGCCGCCAGCGCTACGACGGCATCGACGTGCGCAAAGTAGGCTTCGTTGGGCTGCGTGGGGTCGTCGTCGATGAGCGGCACGTCGCCGTTGCGGTTGGGCGTGTGCAGCCCATCCAGCTCGGCCAGCACGACCGTCTGGATGACGGTGAAGCCTTTGGCGGCGCGGTCGGCGAGATAGCGCGCCGTCTCTTCATAGGTGCAGCGGTGGAGCAGTTCCCACGCCGTGTCGCCCAGGTAAAAGAATGGTGTCCCGTCGTCATAGACTAGAAAGCGACGATTCTCGCTGATTTTGAGCACGCGAAGTCTCCTGTCTTTCTGATGATCGCTGCTTGCGACCATCTGTGTTGTCAGCCTGTGGTTGGGTTGCGCCGCTCCACCCAACGGGAATTCAGGCGCGGGATCGAATCGAGCAGCAACTGCGTGTACTCATGCTGTGGCTGAGAGAGCACCTGCTTGGCGTCGCCGAACTCGACAATGCGCCCCTTGTTCATCACGGCGATGTAGTCGCTGATGTAGTAGGCTGTGGCGAGATCGTGCGTGATGTAGAGGAAACTGGTCCGGTATTCCTCCTTGAGCGCCATGAAGAGGTTGATGATGATCATGCGCCGTGAGGCGTCGATCATGCTCACCGGCTCGTCGGCGACGATGAGCTGCGGGCGCGGGATCAGGGCACGAGCCACCGAGGCGCGTTGCAGTTCGCCGCCGGAGAACTGGTTGGGATATTTGCCGCGCACGTCGCTGTATTGCAGGCCGACCGCGGCCAGCGCCTCCTCGACGGCCTGAATGGCGGCATCTTTGTGCAGTTTGCCGACCCGCTCGGCCGTCTCGCGCAGATAGGAGTCGACCGTGCGATGCTGGCTGAAGGCCTCGAATGGGTTTTGGAAGATGGGCTGCACGGTGCGCAGAAATTCGTTGTGATTGGGGCGCGTGCCTTTCCCGGCAACCGTGTGGCCGGCAACCGTCACCGCGCCGGACGAAGGCTGCACCAGCCGCAAGATCACCTTGGCCAGCGTCGTCTTGCCACTGCCCGATTCGCCGACCAGGCTGACGATCACCGGCTGGTCGCTCTCGATATCCAGGTTGATGTCGTCGAGCGCCTGGACCTTGATGGTGCGTGGGAAGCTGCCCAAGCTGTAGACCTTGTTCAGTCCCTGTGTTTTCAGGATGGTGTTCATCGGTCCGCCTCCAGATCCAACATGAGTTTGGACGTGTCGTGGGCCACCTCGCTCAACGACGGGCCGGCCTGCATGCTCTCTTTCAGCGCGGCGACATCACCGGCGAAATGGCAGGCGGAGAAATGGCCGCGTTGATACTCGGTGAGCGGTGGCTCCTCTTGGCGGCAGCGATCGGCCGCGATGGGACAGCGCGCAGCGAAACGGCAGCCCACTTGCGGTTCCCACAGACTTGGCGGGCTGCCCGGCAGGCCGCGCCGGGCGCGCTCGTCGCCAATCGTTGGCAGCGAGTTGGTGAGCATCAGCGTGTACGGATGCAGCGGGCTCTGGAAGATGTCGTCGGTGTCGGCGTATTCGACCACCTTGGCGGCATACATGATGAGCATCTTGTCGGTGATTTGATAATGCACGCCCATGTCGTGTGAGACGAGCATGATCGTATTGCGCATTTCCTTCTGTAGATCGAGGAGCAGAAGCAGGATGCTCTTCTGCACCACGACATCGAGCGCGGTCGTCGGCTCGTCGGCCAGAATGATCTCCGGCTGAAAGAAGGTCGCCATGGCCACCATGATGCGCTGGCGCATGCCGCCCGAAAGCTGGTGTGGATAGGCGTCGATCGACTCCGGCGGCAGACCCAGTTTCTGCACAAAGTCACGCACCTGCGCGAGCACCTCTTTTTTGCGCCCGGCGGTGGCGGGAAAGTCTACAAACTGGTCGCGAATGCGCACGACAGGGTTGAGCGAACTCATGGAGCTTTGGGGGATGTAGGAGATGTGGCGAAACCACTCGCTGCGAATGTTATCGGTGGTCACCGGTTCGCCGCGCTCGTTGACGAGGCCGTAGTCCACCGACCCGGAGCTCAGGCTGAGCGGGAAGCCGATGTCGCCGTAGAGCACCTTCATCAACGTGCTCTTGCCGCAGCCCGACTCGCCGGCGATGCCCATGACGATGCTGTCGGGAATCTCCAGCGTGACGCCGTCGACGGCGTTGACCTGGCCGCGCTGCGTGGTATAGGTGGCGACGATGTTGTCGAGACGGATCATGCCACACCTCGCTTTTCGGCGGAGAGGTCGTTGTAGCCGCTGGAAGTCAGGAACAGCCCCAGGAAGAGCACGACCGTCGTCACGATGGGGGCGATGATCCAGAGCGGCTGGCCGATCAGGATCGCGTTGTAGTTGAGCGCCCAGAAGATGATTGAGCCAAGCGTCGGCACCACCACGTTGGAGAGACCGATGACGGCCAGCGCCGCCTCGGTGTTGATGGCGAAGAGGATCGTGTTGATGAAGCCCACGATCATGAACGCGTAGACAAACGGGAAAATCTCGCGGGCGATGATGGCGCCAACCCCGGCGCCCGAGAAGCGCGCCATGTTGACGAATTCGCGCTCGCGTAACGAGAGCGACATCGAGCGGATGGTGCGTGCGTTCCATGCCCAGCCAAAAACGATCAAGATCAGCGCGACGACCATGAAGGAGGTGTTGCCGCGCACGACCGCGCCCAGGACGATCAGCACGGGTAGGACGGGAATCGTGATGAAGGTGTCCATGAAGACGACCACGACCCGTTCATACCAGCCGCCGATAAAGCCGGCGCTCAGCCCCAGCGACGTCGCAATGATCGTCACGCCGATGCTGACGGTAACGCCGAGCAGCAGCGAGTTGCGCACGGCAAAGACCAGGTACCAGAAGATGTCCTGTCCCAGCGCGTTGGTGCCCAGCAGATGGGCCTGGCTGGGCGGCAGATTCTTCATGTAGGTGCCCTGCGCTGCCGGGTCGACGGTCGTGAAAAAGGGCAGGATCAGGCTGCCGGTCGTCAAAATCGTCACGATGGTGAGGCCGATGGTAAGCCGTGCATTGAGTTTTGGCAGCCAACGCCGTTTCTTGTCTGTCTGCATCGTGCTCACCCTCCCAACCGAATGCGCGGGTCAAACAACGGATAAATCAGGTCGAGCACGAGCGCTGCGGTCGCCACGGAGATGATCGTCAAGATGATCGATCCATAGAGCAGGTTGTAGTCGCCGTTGCCGGCGGCGGCGCGCATGGTCATCCCGATGCCGGGGTAGGAAAAAATCACCTCGGTCTGGATGGCGCCGTTGAAGATGAAGCCGAGCGACAGGACGAGCGCCGTAATCTGCGGCAACATGGCGTTGCGGAAGACGTAGTTGGTCATACGCGTGCGATCCGTCGTGCCCTTCAAGCGGGCAAACTGCACGTAGGCATCTTCTTTCGTGGCGACGGCCAGCGCCTTCATGGCCAGGACATTCCAGCCGAAGCCCGCCAGCACCAGCGTCAGCGCGGGCAAGAAGGAGTTGTAGAGGATCGAGACGGTCTTGCTCCACGACATGGGGCCGGGGAGAAAGGTGGGCGAAAGCGGGAAGAGGGCCAGCCAATAGGCAAAAATCAGGATGACGACGAGCGCCAGAATGTAATAGGGAATCGGATAGAGGATGATGCCGACGACTTCGAGGGCGCCGGCCCAGCGCCGCTTGTTGAAATAACCCGCGATGAGACCGATGCTGTTGCCGATCAGCCAGGCCAGTAGCGTGGTCGTGATCAACAGTCCGGCCGTCCATGGCAGTGCATCCATCAGGATGTCAATGACCGGTTCCGGGTAATACGTAAACGAGGGGCCGAAATCAAAGCGTGCCACGCGGGCCAGATAGCTCGTGTACTGTGTAAACAGGTCGCCCTTGAGGCCGTACAGCTCGGCAAGCTGGTCGCGCAGTTGCTGGGTGGCCTCGGTCGAGAGTGACTGCCCAGCGCGTGCCTGCACTTGTGAGATATAGTTGTTGATCGGATCGCTCGGCATCAGCCGAGGTAAGAAAAACGTGATGGTAATGCCAATAAAGAGTACCAGGAAATACATCACGAACCGTTGGATAATGTACTGGAGTAGCTTCATAAGCACCTCGTCGATGGCAAACAAGGCAGCGGGGGACTTGCTGCCTTGCACGAACGGTTGCCCTTGCAGGGCTGCCGCCGCCACCTTCTTGCAAATGTCCAGGCAAGAAGGTAGCGGCGTTGTTACGCCGAACAAGTAGCTTTACTGCGCAGCCGGCTCGATGTTGGTGAGAATCTTCTTGAACGAGCTCCACCAGGTGTACGGCACCGCGTATGGGTTCTCCTGCTTGGGGAAATTCGTCCAGTAGGTCTCGTTGGTCGGGATGGTCGTCGGGATGTTCATCATGTTGATGTAGTACATGTTCTGAATCGTCTCTTTGATCACATCCTGCCCGGCGGCCAGGAACTCAGGCTGGGACATGTCCATCGCCGAGGCTTCTGCGATCTTGTCGAAGATGACCTGGTTGTCGATACGATTCAGGTTGCCGATGACCTGCTCGGAGGAGTCTACCGGCTTTAGGTTTTCCGCCGTCCAGGAGCGCCAGTTGTTGACGAAGTTGGTATTGAACACACAGCTGGTCGTCCAGTTGACCATGGTCTGCAAGAGCGAATTGGTGGACTGAACGGTGCCAAACTCGCCGTTGTCGACCTGTCGGGCATTGACCTTGAAACCAGCCTTAGTCCAGCTGTCGGCGATGGAGAAGCCGACGCGCTGCATGACCTTGTTCCAGTCGCTGGGGATGACCAGTTCGAGCGTCCACGGGGAGCCGTCGGGCATGGTATAGAAGCCGTCGGCGCCCTTGAACATGCCGACCGAGTTCATCAGCTTCTCGGCCTCAACCGGATCGGCCTTCCACCAGCCCAGCCCGTAGTTATCAGTCACGGCATCGCCGGTCGGCAACTGGGCCGGGTCCATCCCCATCTCCGTCAGTTTGGTCACCATGTCGGCGCCAAAGTTGGGGTTGTAGGGCTTGTAGCCGTCGGCCAGGGTCAGCTCGTTCAGCCATTCCTGGAGCGGCTCGAAGAAGGCCGGCCGGGTGATCTGGGTGTCGGGCATGGGCAGTGCCGAGCCCTTGAACTGGCCGCTCATCGAGTTGGTGCCGACGTTGGGCAGGTCCAGCGAGAGCGCCAGCGCCCAGCGCACTTCGGGCTTGTCCAGCGGCGCCTTCAGGTTGTTCATGATGATGCCGTAGGAGCAGGCATCCCCCATGTCATGGTAGGGCAACGAGGCGGCAAAGGTATGCACGTTCGGGTTCTGCGCCTGCGCCGCGGCGATGCTGTCCGGGCTCATGAAGGTGTCGACGTCGTACTCGTTCTTGATGAAGGCCAGCGTCCGCGTCTGCTCGTCGCCAAAGTTCTTGTAGAAGACATACTTGGCCGCCGGCTCACCCAGCGGGGCGGTTGCCGAGCGATCCCAGTCTTCGCGCCGTTCCCACAGGTGCCACTGGCCGTTGGGGTCGTAGGACTTGAGCGTGTACGCGCCCAGGGTCACTGGGTACTCGTTCTTGAAGGCAGCCAGGTCTTCGACTTTCTCGAACACATGCTTGGGCACGATATTGAAGGCCGAACCCCACGTGTAGACGCCCAAGGTGGTGACGAAGTCGTACGCCGGTTTTACCGTCTCGATGCGTACGGTGTAGTCATCCACCTTTTCGTAGGACTTCACATAGTTGGTGATGGCAGACACACCCCAATAGGTGAGCTTGTCCTTGTTGTTGAAGTAGGTGTCGAGCGTGTAGATCACGTCGTCAGCCGTGAGTTCAACGCCGTCGCTCCAGTAGGTGCCGGGCTTCAGCTTGATCTCGAACTGGGTGTACTCATCGTTCAATACCGTCGGCAGCTCAGCAGCCAGCTCGGGGTAGGATTGGCCGGTGGCCGTGTCCATCTCCCATAGGTAGCCCCACGCCAGCTCGCGGAAGCCGCGCCAGATTGAGTAGCCACTCATGAGCGGGTTCATGTTGTCAGGGGCATTGGTCTTGCCATCGAACGTCTGGACAATCAATGTCTCGTTGCGCGGCGTGCCAACTTCGGTCATCGCTACTTCGCCGCCTGGCGCCGCTGCTTCACCGGGCGCCGGTGCGGCAGCCGGTGCAGCACAACCGGCCATCATGCTGAGAACAAAGGAAAGCAGCAACAACAAACGGAGCATCCGATGCGTAGATGCCATATTGGTTCCCTCCTTGGGAAACTTCTAGATACTTTACTCTGAGGTGACAGGGAACGGAACGTCGATCATGGCGGCAAGCCATCAAGAACGTGATGGCTGCCGCCATGATACTAATACCAAACAAAACGAACGTCTAGTTGGCAACCTCACACGGATCGGTCGAGCCGGTCGGCGCAAAGGTCTTGTACTGGCAGGCATTTTCCGGTGTGAGCAGCACCATGTCGATGGACTGCTTCTCCGGCTTGTCGGTGCTGCCGTTCTTGATGAACGCGTCGGCCTGGATCGCGGCCTGGTTCGCCATCTCGGCGACCGGCTGCAGCGACGTGGCCTTGAGCTCGCCATTCATGATCGATTGGATGGCGTCGTCGCTGCCGTCGAAGCCCATGACGATCACGTCGTCACGGCCGGCGGCCAGCAGTGCAGCCTGCGCGCCCAGTGCCATGGTATCGTTGCCGGCGATGACGCCCTTGATCTCAGGGTTCGCCTGCAGGATGCTTTCCATGACGCCATAAGCCTCGGTCTGGCTCCAGTTGGCCGTCTGCTGGGCAACCATCACCAGAGTCGGGTACTCGTCGAGCACGTCGTGGTAGCCCTGCGAGCGGATGTGGGCGTTGGTGTCGGTGTCGCGACCGGTCAGCTCGACAAAGTTGCCTTCCTCCCCCATCATCTCGACGAAGTACTCGGCCAGGATCGTGGCGCCCTGGTAGTTGTTGGAGACGATCTGGGCGGCGGCCACACCTTCCTGGGTGATCTCGCGGTCGACCAGGAAGCTCGGGATACCGGCATCCTTGGCCTTCTGCACCGCAGCCACCGAGGCATCGGCGCCGGCGTTGTCCAGGATGATGGCGGACGCGGCGCGGGCGATACAGGTCTCGAAGAGCTCCATCTGCTTGTTGGCATCGTCGTCATGGACGAGTTGCAGAACCTCGTAGCCGAGTTCGGTGGCCTTGGCCGCGGCGATCTCAGACATGGCGCCAAAGAACGGGTTCTCCACCGGCGGCACGATCACGCAGACCAGCCCCGGGCCGCTGGCGGCTTCGGCCGGCGCGGCTTCCTCGGCAGCGGCCTCAGTCGGGGCAGCTTCCTCGGCGGGTGCGGCTTCTTCCGCGGGCGCAGCTTCTTCGGTCGGCGCAGCTTCCTGGGCCGCGGGCGCGGCCGGCGCCGCCTGGCATGCGCCAAGCAACAAGGTGAAGACCAACAGCAGACCCAAAACCTTCAGACTCTTACTTGATTTCATACTGTTCTCCTGATTGCAGACTCTGTAGCACTACCGATTGATCGAATTCGAACCTGTTCGTAAGTCGCTGTGTATACTGGGGTATGTTTCACCTCCTGTGCGTTGATTCGAGAGCGCCATAATCGATTGTTTGAAAACGTCGGTAGCGCAGGGCTGTGCAAAAAGCTGCTCGCCGCCAGACGTATTCGACAAAACTGCTGCTGTGCTCGGCGGATCCGGCTTCTGTCCGAAAGCTGGTCCGCAAAGCGCCGCGCCGGCCGGTAGCAATCGCTAGCCGAGCTCCTGTTGCTTTTGCAGGGCAATTCGCATCTGCATCCGTGCCTGGATCTGGTCGATGATGACGGCGAGGACGATGACCAGGCCCTTGATAACCTGCTGCCAGAAGGACGAGACGCCGACCATCACCAGCCCGTCGCCCAAGACGCCGATGACAAAGGCGCCGATGATTGTGCCGCCGATGCTGCCGCGCCCGCCCGAGAGGCTCGTGCCGCCGAGCACGACCGCCGCGATGGCATTTAGCTCGAAGAACTGTCCCGTCGCCGGGTGGGCTGCCACCAACTGCGAGGCGATGATCAACCCGACGACCGCTGAGCAGAAACCGCTGATCATGTAAACCAGCAGCTTGACGCGTTTGACCTTTACGCCGGATAGCTCGGATGCGCGCTCGTTGCCGCCGATGGCATAGACTTGTCGGCCAAAGGGCGTGCGCTGCGCCACGAATGCCGCCACCAGCGCAAACCCGATCATGATCCAGATTGAATAGTTGACGATGAACGAACCGGCGCCCAGTTCGGGAAAGCCCGTGTTGCCTAGCTCCGGCCGCCCCACCAGGTTGGGAAAGGTATAGCCGTTGTTGATCAAAAGCGCCATGCCGCGCGCCACGTAGAGCATACCAAGCGTGGCGATGAAGGGCGCCACGTTGAAGCGCGTGATGATAAAGCCGCTGATCCCACCCATCAACGTAACGGCGACGATGGCAACAAACATGATCAGCCACGTGTGCGGGTAGATGATGATGCCCAGTTGCGGCAACACGATCCCCTGGTTGATCAACATGCCGGCAATCATGGCCGACAGCCCGACCAGCGAGCCGACCGAAAGGTCGATGCCACCGGTGAGGATGACGAAGGTCATGCCGATGCCCAGGATGGCGTTGATCGCCACATGCTTCGCCATGATCTCGATGTTGGCGGCGGCCAGGAAGTTGGGCGCAATGATCGTGAACACGACCACCACCAGGATGAGTGCAATAAAGGCACGTCCACGGAGCAGCAGTTGCTGTACGTCAGTCCACGTAATACTGTTTGGCTTCTTGGCCGGCACTGCAGTTGTTTCGCTCATACGTTCCCTGTCTATGCTGTAATTATTTCATGCGTGGCAGCCGTGGCGAGCTTGCTGCCATTCTCCGCCGCACCGTGACCGATCGCCGATGCTGCAACCAGCGCCTCTTCGGTCGCTTCTTCGCGCAAGAATTCGCCCGTGATCTTGCCCTTGGACATCACCAGAATGCGGTCGGACATGGCCATCACTTCTTTTAGTTCCGACGAAATAAAGAGCACGCCAAAGCCCTGTGCGGCCAGCCGCTCCATGATGGCGAAGATTTCCGACTTGGCGGCAACGTCGATCCCGCGGCTTGGTTCGTCGAGCAGCAGGATTTTGGGTGAAGTCAGCAGTCCTTTGGCGACGACCACCTTCTGTTGATTGCCGCCGCTCAAAGACGTAATGATCTGGCCTGGATCTGCCACCTTGATGGTCAATCCCTTGATCATCTCCGTGACTGCCGTCTGCTCTTTGCGCGGCGCCAGAAACAGACCGTTGAAATAGTTGCGCAGGCTCGCAAGGAGCACATTGTGTGCGACCGACAGCGACTGTACCAGCCCTTCTCGCTGGCGATCTTCGGGAACGAGCACAATGCCTTCGCTGATGCGGCCGGAAACGTTCCCTGCCGGCAGGAGCTTGCCTTCCAGGAAAACCTGCCCACCAGCATCCGGGTGAACGCCGGCCAGGCATTCGAACAGCTCGGAACGGCCGGCGCCCATCAGGCCGTAGATGCCGACGACCTCGCCGCGGCGCAGCGTCAGCGACACGTGGTCGACGGCAAAGCCGCCGCCCAGCCGCGGCAATGTGATCTCCTCGACGCGCAAGATTTCGCCGCCAACCTCGGTGTGTCCCTTGTGAAAGAGATTCGCCGGGTTTTTACCGACCATCTTTTCAATGATCCAGGGTACGTCGATGTCTGCATTGCGCGCCTCGGCCACCAGGCGCCCGTCGCGCAACACCGTGACATAGTCGCTGATCTGGGTGATCTCTTCCAGCTTGTGCGAGATGTAAATGATCGAAACGCCGTGCGCTTTCAGATCGGCGATCACCTTGAAGAGCACTTCGACCTCGGAGGCGCTCAGCGCGGAGGTCGGTTCGTCCATGATCAGAATTCGCACATCCTGGGCCAGCGCCTTGGCGATCTCGACGATCTGTTGTTGGCCGATGCGCAGATCGCTGACCAGCGTATCGGGATCGATGGCATGTTCGAGTCGTTGCATCAAGGCGCGCGTCTGTGTGCGCTGCGCCTTTTTGTCGACGACCAGCCCCGTCGGCGCCAGCTCACGCCCGAGATAGATGTTTTCGGCAACGCTGAGATTCGGGCAGAGATTCATCTCCTGGTAGATGATGCCGATGCCCAGTTGTTCGGCATGAAGCGGCGAGCGGAGCTGGATCGGCTTCCCGTCGAGGAGCAGTTCGCCGCCGGTGGGGCGCTCGACGCCGGCCATAATCTTCATCAGCGTCGATTTGCCTGCACCGTTTTCGCCGATGAGTGCATTCACCTTGCCGCGGTAGACGTTGAAGTCGACGTGGTCGAGCGCCACCGTCCCGGGAAAGACCTTGGTAACCTGATCGGCATGCAGCGCCACGGCGTCGTCTTGTGCTGCGGATTGGCCGGCTAGCGGTGTAGGTGCGGTCGTCATGGCGCTACTCCAAGACCTCGACTTGAATCGGAACCAGCGTTATCGTGCTGACGTCGATGTTGATGAGATTGAAGGTGCGAATCCCCATAGCCCCGGTGAATGCGATCCGTTTGCCCTCCAGCGCGCTCAAGTCCAGCTCACTTAACACTGTGCTGGCGACACGTTTGTTGAGCTCTGCACCCACTTTGCCGTACTCGGTCTGGTCACGGAAGTCGCCGAAGTTGATGAAGCCCACAGCATCGCGTACCGCGGTTTCGTCGCTGGGAATGCGCGGGCCGATATAGAGCTTGACGGTAATCGGCCCATCGTAGCCAACCAATTGCATGGTCAACGTTCCTGTGCGCGATTCGCTGTCGATCGCCGTAACGACACCTTCGCCTTTGACCAGGTAGACATGGGCTTCACCCACCGTAATCAGGCCGCTCTCCTCGGCAATGGCGGTCAGTTGCTCCTTGGTGGCAAACCCTTTCTCGTCGACTTCAATTTCACTCAGGATGGCAGCCAGGTCGACAGCTTTCTCCTCGACGATGGGAAGAATCTGACTCTCCCAGATGCCGTCCACGTAAGCCACGGGATCGAATGCTTCGCTCCGCTGCTGCGCCTCTACCTCGGCGATGGGCACGATTGTCACGGAGAAGGGTAATATCGCAATAAAAGCCGCAACGATTGCCAGCCCAATAATCCACGGTAGATATTTCTTCATAGGTCCACCCACTGCTATCGTGGCGATTCCTCGCCTTGCGTTGACAGGTTAGCCGCGCTTTGCCGTACGCACGCGGTCCAACACGATTGCGGCCACCAGCACCAGCCCAATCACTACATTTTCCCAATACACCGTCATGCCGGTCATCACGATGGCATTCTGAATAACCGTCATCAAGAGGGCTCCAACCAGCGTGCCCAGCACCGATCCCGCGCCGCCATTGAGGGCCGCACCACCCAGGATTGGCGCCGCAAACGAAGGCAGCAACCAGGTGTCGCCGACCGTCGGTTGCCCGGAAGCCAGACGGGCCAGCATCAACACGCCGGCCAGCGCCGACAGCGTGCCGGAGAGAATATATACCAACGTCGTGAGCCGGTTGACCTGGATGCCGACAATGAGCGCTGCGTCCTTGTTGCCGCCGATTGCGTAGATATGCCGGCCGATGAAGGTGCGGTTCAAAACAAACGCCAGAATCACAGCAACGATCAGTGTGACGATAGTCGGGACAGGAACAGAGCCGACGCTGTCCTTGCCAAGCCATTGGATCGATTCCGGCAGGTTTGGGATTGCCCAGCCCCCCGTCACCACCAGGATCAGGCCGCTGATGATAAACGACATGCTCAGCGTGGTGATGAAGGGATTGAGTTTTACCCTGGTAACCAGGAGCCCATTCACCAGCCCGACTGTTGCCCCGACCAGAAGGCCGCACGCCATGGCCAGATAGGGATTCATGGTCGTGTTGTGCATCAACAATGCCGCGCAAATTCCGGCAAAGCCGGCTGTGGTGCCCACGGAAAGGTCGATTACGCCAGCAATAAGGCATAACATTTGGCCCAGCGACACCAGCGCAATAAACGATGTCTGGCGTGTGACGACGGCAAGATTGCCGACCTCCAAAAAGCGCGGCGAGATCAGCCAGATTATCGTCGAAATGATGATCAGGAACAGCAAGAGCACGAGCGCCTGAGATTGGATGATAGTTTCCCATGTGCGCCGCAGCCAGCCCGTCTTTGGCGCTGCTTCACTGCCCCAGCCTCGATTCATCGGTGATTCTTCGCTCATCTCTATGTCCTCCATGACTTCCTGATCCCATCGATCAGGGAGGTCATTTTCTTTCAGATTTTCGGATTTGCTGGCTGGAGCGTTGCTTCACTTCCAAACATCGCGAGCCGTAATATATCTTCCTGGGTTGCCGTGGCCGAGCTAACCTCACTGACGATGGCGCCATTACGCATTACAAGGATGCGATCGCAGATGGCAAGCAATTCCTGGATCTCGGAGGAGATCATGATGATGCTCTTGCCCTCGTCCGCCAGTTCGGCGATGAGCGCATGAATCTCTGCCTTGGCATTGATGTCGATGCCGCGTGTAGGCTCATCCAGGATGAGAATGTCGGCACCACTCCCCAGCCAGCGGCTCAGAATGACTTTCTGCTGGTTACCGCCGCTTAACTTCACGATGCGCTGCTCCAGCGACGGTGTCTGCACCCGCAAGCGCCGCGCAAGCTGTTCGCCAGATTGACGCTCGGCGCGGCGGTCGATGACGGTCATGCGCTGTAACTTGCGCAGGAAGGGAATCGTCGTATTGGTGAGAACGCTTAGCTCGGGAAAAATCCCGAGCCGCTTGCGTTCTTCGGGCACATAACCCAGTCCTGCTTTGATGGCATCGGCGGGGTGGTGGATGGTCGCAGGTTGCCCATTCACGCGCACGTCGCCGGTATCGCGCGGCAATGCACCGAAGATGCTACCCAGAAGTTCAGTTCGTCCAGCCCCTACCAGGCCGGCAAATCCCAGGATCTCTCCCTGATGCAAATCGAAGGAAATTTCATGGAAGTGCCCCTGCCGCCCAAGATCGCGCACCTCAAGTACAGCCCTGCGCATCTCAAGCCTGGCGGATCGCCCGTGCAGGTAATCGGCCATCGTGCTGCCGATCATCATGCGCACGACTTCATCCTGGGTGGCTTCCTCGCGGGGAAGCGTGCCGACGAACTTCCCGTCACGCAGCACGGTGATGCGGTCGGAGATGTCAAAGACCTCCTCCATCCGGTGCGAAATGTAGAGGATGGTGGTCCCTTTTTCGTGGAGCATGCGCAGCCGCTCGAATAGCGCGATCTGCTCGCGTTCGCTCAGTGAAGCGGTCGGCTCGTCCATGATCAAGACGTTGCACTGAAACGCCAGTGCGCGAGCGATTTGCAGCATCTGCTGTTGCGCAACCGATAGCCCTTTCACGCGCTGCCCCAGGTTGACGCCCTCAAGGCCGAGCGAGGCCAGAGTCTCACCTGCACGCTGCAATTGGCGATTCCGATCGACAACGCCCAGGCTGTTATGTGGCTCCATACCAAGCAGGATGTTTTCGGCAACGCTCATTTCAGGAATCAGGTTCAGTTCCTGGGGCACCATGGCGATTCCAAGGCCCAGGGCGCGATGTGCATCTTTTAGCACGACGGGCTTGCCGTCCAGGTGAATCTCGCCGCCGTCAGGTTGGTAGAGCCCGGCGATAATTTTCATCAGCGTCGATTTGCCGGCGCCGTTCTCGCCCACAATTGCGTGCACTTCGCCGCGGCGCACGGCAAAGCTCACCCGGTCGAGGGCTTGCACCCCGGGGAAACCTTTGCTGATCTCGACAAACTCGAGAATATTCGTACCGTCCATCGCCGCAACCTCAGGTGAAGAGAAACCCTGCATCAGTGTAGCTAATCAGAAATTGAGGGGACACACCTGCGAGGCAAGCATGCCCCCTCCGAACGGTTCTTACTTGTACGAGTCGAGATTGCTCTGGTCGACAACCAGGGATCCGGTGTCATGAACGACTGGCGTCGTCTGGCCGCCGGCCAGCGCCGTGCCGTACATGACGGTCCAGTAGCCGATCTCGGGCACGGCCTGAACGCTCATCGCCAGGGCGGTGCCGTCGCGGATGAACTCGACCATTTCTGGGAGGTCGTCCATGCCGACGAGCAGAATCTCGCCCTTCTTGCCGGCCTCGACGATGGCGCGGCCTGCGCCGATCGGGGCTGACGCGTTTGCGCCAAAGACACCCTTGAGGTTCGGGTGCGCCTGGATCATGCTGGCCGTGAGATTGACTGCGCGCTCCAGGTCGTCGTTGTCGTACTCCTCGGCGACGATCTGGATGTCAGGATACTGGGCCAGGGCTGCCTTGAAGCCTTCGACGCGCTGCTTGTGGTTTTCTGCGCCAGGGCTGCCCAAGAGGATCCCCACCTCGCCGCTGTAGTCCATCGCCTTGGCCAGCACCTCGGCCAGGTCGGCTCCATCCTGGACATACGCCTCGTGACCAACGAAGCTGGTCAGCGGCGTGTCCGGACAGGGCGTGTCAAAGCCAATCACCGGTACGCCCTGTGCCACAGCCTCCTCGATGAGCGGCTTGTCGGCTGCCACATCCAGGCACGACACAAAGAGCACATCTGGCTTCTTGCCGATCGCCGCTTCCAGGCGCTGCGTCTGCTGCACCACATCGGCCGTCGGCGGCGCATCCCAGTCATACTTCACCGTGATGCCGCGCTCCGCCAGCTCGGCGATGGCGCGATCCGCACCGTTCTTCACATCCTCATACCACGGATGCACAAGCTTCGGTACGTACACAAAGTAGAAATCCTTCTTTGCTTCCCCACCGCCCTTGTACGAGTCGAGATTGCTCTGGTCGACAACCAGGGATCCGGTGTCATGAACGACTGGCGTCGTCTGGCCGCCGGCCAGCGCAACGGCGTGCATGATGGACCAGTAGCCGATCTCGGGCACGGCCTGAACGCTCATCGCCAGGGCGGTGCCGTCGCGGATGAACTCGACCATTTCTGGGAGGTCGTCCATGCCGACGAGCAGAATCTCGCCCTTCTTGCCGGCCTCGACGATGGCGCGGCCTGCGCCGATCGGGGCTGACGCGTTTGCGCCAAAGACACCCTTGAGGTTCGGGTGCGCCTGGATCATGCTGGCCGTGAGATTGACTGCGCGCTCCAGGTCGTCGTTGTCGTACTCCTCGGCGACGATCTGGATGTCAGGATACTGGGCCAGGGCTGCCTTGAAGCCTTCGACGCGCTGCTTGTGGTTTTCTGCGCCAGGGCTGCCCAAGAGGATCCCCACCTCGCCGCTGTAGTCCATCGCCTTGGCCAGCACCTCGGCCAGGTCGGCTCCATCCTGGACATACGCCTCGTGACCAACGAAGCTGGTCAGCGGCGTGTCCGGACAGGGCGTGTCAAAGCCAATCACCGGTACGCCCTGTGCCACAGCCTCCTCGATGAGCGGCTTGTCGGCTGCCACATCCAGGCACGACACAAAGAGCACATCTGGCTTCTTGCCGATCGCCGCTTCCAGGCGCTGCGTCTGCTGCACCACATCGGCCGTCGGCGGCGCATCCCAGTCATACTTCACCGTGATGCCGCGCTCCGCCAGCTCGGCGATGGCGCGATCCGCACCGTTCTTCACATCCTCATACCACGGATGCACAAGCTTCGGTACGTACACAAAGTAGAAATCCTTCTTTGCTTCCGCCGCCCCAGCCGCGGGCGCCGCTGCATCGTCTGCGGGGGTTGCCGGCGCTGCTGCCGGCGCACAGGCGCCAAGCAGAAGCGACATAATCACTGCAATTCCGAGAACTACGGACAAAGATCGTCGTCGCATATGCCTTTCTCCTCTTGAACAATGATTTGAGCGAGCAACCAAATCGGTGTGATTTGAGCACACTGAGTTGTCAAACCCTGAATGGATCACCGATGAAAGCCTGCGCTAATGCCTGCCTTATGGCAATAACACGCGCGCCAGCGCAGTTCTCCAACCACTCAATAGGGTGTCGCGGCGATCCGCCATCATTTGCGGCGCAAAACGCGAGTCACCGCGTTGGAGAGCAATCAATTCTTCCGTTGATGACCACACACCCACACCCAGCCCGGCCAGATAAGCAGCGCCCAGCGCCGAAACATCGGTCGACGTGCTGGCCAGCACGGGGCACTGCACCAGGTCAGCCTGGAATTGCATCAGCAGCGCGTTAGCGCTGGCGCCGCCATCGGCGTGGAGCACGGTGAGCGGGATGCCTGCCTCTTCCTGCACCGCGGCAAAGATGTCGTAAATCTGATAGGCGATCGACTCCAGCGCGGCGCGCGCAAGGTGGGGCGCGCCGCTGCCCAGCGTCAGCCCGTGAATCATCCCGCGCGCATTGGCGTTCCACCACGGCGCACCCAGCCCGACAAAGGCCGGCACCAGATAGACACCTTCGCTGTCGGGGCAGTCTGTTGCCAACTCGGTTACCGTGGCCGCCGCATCGGGCCAGCCGAACAGCTTGCCGAGCCAGCCGATCGTGGCGCCGGTGGCGTAGATGTTTCCTTCCAGCGCATAGGTTACCTGCTCCGCGCTCGACCATGCGATGGTGGTCGACAGCCCGCGCTGTGAAAGGATCGGTGTGGCGACGGGCGTCATTACCGAAGAGCCGGTGCCATAAGTCGCCTTGACCGCACCCGGCGCAAAGCCTGCGTGCCCGACCAACGCACCGTGCGAATCGCCGATCAGCCCGGCGATGGGGATGCCGGCCGGCAGCGTGCTTTCCGCCGCCGTGTGGCCGACCGCGCCGGTCGACGGCTGCACCGCGGGCAGCGCCTGGCGGGGGATTCCGAATAGCGCCAGCAGATCGTCGTCCCAGTCCAGTGTGTGTAGGTTGAAGAGCAGCGTGCGCGAGGCGTTGGTCATGTCGCAGGCATGGACGCGCCCACCCGTCAGCTTGAAGAGCAGCCAGCTATCGATCGTGCCCAGACAGAGTTCGCCCGCTGCGGCGCGCTGCCGTGCGCCTGGCGTGTTGTCCAACAGCCAGCGCATCTTGCTCGCCGAAAACATGGGGTCGAGTTCCAGCCCGGTGCGGCGATGCACATCTTCCGCCACGCCCGGCTGCTTGAGCGTCTCGACCAGGGCGTTGCCGCGCTGGCACTGCCAGATCACGCACGGCGCAAGTGCTTCACCCGTCGCTCGCTCCCACAACACCACCGATTCGCGCTGGTTGGAGATGCCAAGCGCCACGGGCGTTTCCGGCGCCGTGCTGAGCACTTCGGCCGCACACTGAACGACACTCTGCCAGATGGCCGCGGCATCTTGCTCAACCCATGAGGGACGCGGATAGCTGACGCTCAAGGCTGTCGACGCGCGCGCCCGAACCTGCCCTGCGCCATCCACAAGGATTGCCTTTGTGTTAGTTGTGCCTTGGTCGATTGCGAGAATCGACGCTCCGGCCGGATTCATCATGTGCCGCCTTGACGTTTTTCGATTGTCTGTACAAACGTTTCGTAGGGAGCTGTCAGGATGCTACGCAACTGCCAAGCCACGGCAAGGCAGCATGGTTGAGCCTATCCAGGCAAAGTCACGACATAAACAACCCACCGTCCACATTAATGGTCTGTCCGGTAATGTAAGATGCGTCGTCGGAGGCAAGAAACGTCACGAGCCCGGCAACATCCTCAGGTTTTCCCACCCGGCTGATCGGAATGTCACGAACCCATTCATTCATCAACTCACCGGGAGCGTAATTGCCCAGCAGCGCGCCCCACGCTTTATCGTTATAGGCCCACATATCGGAGTCGATGATACCCGGGCAGATCGCGTTGACCGTGATGCCATGCGGGGCCAACTCCTTGGCCAGCGATTGCGTGATGCCGACCACGCCCATTTTGCTGGCTGCATAGTGCGGTGTGTAGATGAAGCCCTGGCGCGCCTGTCCAGATGCCGTGTTGATTAACCGCCCCTGTCCGCGTGCAACCATATGGCGCGCCGCCGCCTGGCAGCACAGGAACACACCCTTCGTGTTCACCGCCATGACGTTGTCCCACTCCGCCTCGGTCATTTCCTCCAACCGCGCAATCGTGATCACGCCGGCATTTTGGAACGAAATGTCGATTGCACCAAAGGCCTCGACGGCACTCGCATAGAGCGCTTCGACGCTTGCCTTGTCGGTTACGTCGCAGACGACGGAAATCGCTTGGTGGCCCAAGTCGCGAATCTCGGCGGCGACATCATGAACCCTCTCCTCATTCGCTGCCACGACAACATTGGCGCCTTCTTGGGCAAAGCGTAACGCAACACCGCGGCCGATGCCACGACTTGCGCCCGTGAGCACGACGGTCTTGCCGGTGAAGCGTCCCAGCGTCTCCATCTAAATCGCCTCTACCCGCGTGGCATGGAGCAGTAATTCGGCCGTCTGTGCCAGGTCGGCAGGGGTGATGCCGTAGTGCGCAAAAATCTCTTGCTGGCTGCCCGTGTAGGTGTATTCATCGGGAATGCCGACGATGCGCAGCGCAGGTGTAACACCCGCCTGCATGAGCAAGGTGGCGACGCGGCTGCCCAGCCCGCCATGGACGCTGTGCTCTTCTACCGTGACGATAGCCTTGACGCGACGTGCCGTCTCCAGCACCGCGGCTTCGTCGAAGGGACGCAACGTGTGGATGCTGAGCACGTCGGCGCTGATGCCGCGCGCCGCCAGCAGATCGGCGGCCTGCGCTGCAATCTCAACGGTCTCGCCATTGGCAAGCAACGCCACGTCATCGCCGCGACGGATGCGCAGCGCCTTGCCGATGACAAAGTCCGCGCCCGGCGCATGCAGGTGATGCATGGCCTTCTTCCCCAGGCGCAGGTAAAGTGGCCGCGGGTGCATGATCGCCGCTTCGACGGCAGCCTGTGTCTCAAAGTTGTCGGCGGGTACGACGATGTCGATGTTGTTGATCGCTTGCAGCACCGCCAGGTCATGTAGCGAGTGATGCGTCGTGCCCAGCGCGCCATAGCTGACGCCAGCGCTGATGCCCACCAATCTGACCGGCTGATCGGAGTAGGCCACGTCGTTCTTAATCTGCTCCAGCCCGCGCGCGGTGAGGAAACAAGCCGGCGACACGGCGAAAACGTGCTTGCCCGCCGCGGCCAGCCCTGCCGCCACCCCGACCAGATTCTGCTCGGCAATACCGACCTCTACGATCTGGGCGGGCAACTGCTTGCCAAAGGCGACCAGCCGGCCGGAACCACGCGAGTCGCTTGTCACGACCAGCAGATTGCGGTCGCTCTCGGCGAGTTTGAGCAGCGTGTCAGAGAATATCTGTTGATTGGGTTTGCCCACTTCAAGCGGTTGCATAGCGCTCCTGCCGGCGTTGTTCGGCCTGATCCAATTCGGCCAGCGCCGTCGTCAGCTCGGCGGCGGTCGGCACGTGATGATGCCAGTCGGCAGCGTCCTCAATAAAGCTGACGCCCTTGCCCTTGGTCGTCCGTGCAATGACCAGATTCGGCTTGCCTGGCTCGAAGGGAATCTGCGCAAAGGTATCGACCAGCGCGGCCACGTCGTTGCCGTCGACGGTGCGCACGGCGTAGCCAAACGCGCTAAAGCGTTCGGCCAGCGGCTCCAGCGCCATGACGTTCTCGGTGCGCCCGGTGATCTGCAAGGTATTGCGATCGATGATCACGATCAGATTGTCGAGCTTGTAAAAGGCGGCGCTCATCGATGCTTCCCAGATCGAGCCTTCGGTGAGTTCGCCGTCGCCCATGAGGGTAAAGACGCGGTGCGCCAGACCATCCTGCTTGGCGGCGATGGCCATGCCGACGGCGACGGAAAGCCCGTGTCCCAGCGCGCCCGTATTCTGCTCCACGCCCGCTACCTTGCGTGTCGGATGTCCGACCCAGTGCGAGCCGCCGCGTCCCATCGTGGCGAGTTTCTCCGCCGGGAAGAAGCCCTTGTCGGCCAGCACGGTGTAGAGCGCCTCGACGGAATGCCCCTTGCTGTGGATATAGCGGTCGCGTTCGGACCGGTTCGGATTGTGCGGATCGACGCGCATCACGGCGTTGTAGAGCACATTCAGGATGTCGGTGCAGGACAGACTGCCGCCGGTGTGCCCCGCGCCAGCCTGCGCGATGCTCGATAGGATCGTCTTGCGGTATTCGATCGACTTGCGTTCCAGTTCAGGAATTTGCATAGGCGTCGCCAATTCTGCGCGAAGTTCTGAATAAATATTCAATCTTGCAACTTCATTCGGTATCCGCTATTCTATCTCTTGAGACGCAAGATTGCAACCATTTTTGAATAAACATGCATGCGTGAATAATGAGGAGCTATCGATGGCACAGATCGATGAAATGCGGTTGGTGGTCCGGGTGGCGCGTATGTACTACGAATGGGACATCAAGCAGGCGGCGATCGCCAGGCAGTTGGGGCTGTCGCAGCCGACGGTCTCGCGTCTGCTCCAGCAGGCCAAGGAGATGGGCATCATCCGCATCTCCGTGAGCGTGCCGCAGGGCGTCTACACCGACCTGGAAGAGCAGTTGGTCAAGCAATTTCGCCTGCGCGACGCCATCGTCGTCGATTGCAGCGGCGAGAGCGACGAACGCTTCATCGAGCGGCAGATCGGCGCGGCCGCGGCCTACTATCTGGAGTCGGCGCTGCGGCCCGACGAAGTGGTGGGGATCTCCTCCTGGAGTGCGACGCTGCTGGCGCTGGTCGATGCCATGCACCCGACGCCGCGCAAAGGCGACGTGCGGGTCGTGCAGATTCTCGGCGGCGTGGGCTCGCCGTCGGCGGAGGCGCACGCCGGGCGCTTGACCTCGCGCCTGGCCGACTTGCTGGGCGGCACGGCGATTTTCTTGCCTGCGCCGGGGATCGTCGGTTCGGCCGCCGCGATGGAGGCCATCACCGGCGACCATTACGTGCGTGACGCCATCGACCTCTTCGACCAGGTGACGACGGCGCTGGTGGGCATCGGTGCCATCGAGCCGTCCAAACTCCTGGCCGACAGCGGCAACCGCTTTTCGATGGTCGAACTGGATGAGTTGCGCGCCCAGGGTGCGGTGGGCGACGTGCTGCTCAGGTTTTTCGACGCGCATGGCTCGCTCGTCGATACTCCGCTGAACCAACGCGTCATCTCCATGCGCCCGGAGCAGTTGCGCGCGGTGGATCGCTCGATCGGCGTGGCGGGGGGCGAGCGCAAATTCGATGCCATTCTGGGCGCGATTCGTGGCGGCTGGGTCAACGTGCTGGTGACGGATCACCTGACCGCGCGGCGGCTGATCGAGCGGGCCGGGTAACTACTGCGCCGGCAACCGTCGTGCCGGGCAGCACAGCCACGACAGTTGCCGGACGCCAGTCTTGGCGTTGGATAAGCGTGAACGCGCAGCAGGTCTTGCTTGTCATCTTGTCATCGTATCAGTATCATCATCTCACGCAAGCAACTTCTGCGGCTCTCACCCAATCAGCGAAAAGGCGGCACCTATGGGACGCGCAAGACTCCGCGATCTGGGCATCGTCATCGGCGAACTGCCGACCGGCCCCTACAATGCCATCACCGACGTGCCGGGCGTGTGGGTGGGCCACACGACCCTCGTCTACGACCAGCCGCGCGTGGCGCGCACGGGGGTGACGGTCATTCGCCCGCGCTACGGCGAGATCTACACCGACCAGTGCTTTGCCGGCTACCACTCGTTCAACGGCAACGGTGAGATGACCGGCGTGCTCTGGCTGAAGGAGTCGGGTCAGTTGGGCACGCCCATCGCCATCACCAACACGCACCAGGTGGGCATCGTGCGTGATGCGCTGGTGGACTACGAGGCGCGCCATCACCCGGACGCGTCGTGGCTGCTGCCGGTGGTGGCGGAGACCTATGACGGCTGGCTCAACGACATCAACGGCTTTCACCTGACCCACGATCACGTCTTTGCCGCGCTGGATGCGGCCGCCTCCGGCCCCGTGGCCGAGGGCAATGTCGGCGGCGGCACCGGGATGATCTGTCATGACTTCAAGGGCGGGATCGGCACGTCGTCGCGTGTGGCGACGGTGGGCAGCGAGCAATACACTGTGGGCGCGCTGGTGCAGGCAAACTACGGCGACCGCCGTGATCTCCGCGTCGACGGCGCACCCATCGGGCGCGAGATCTCCGAGGCGGAGGTGCCGCTGCCGTGGCTGCCGGAACCGGGTAGCGGGTCGATCATCATCGTCGTGGCGACCGATGCGCCGCTGCTGCCCTACCAGTGCGAGCGGCTTGCCCAGCGCGCCACGGTCGGGCTGGGGCGCGTCGGCGGCATCGGTCACAACGGCAGCGGCGACATCTTCCTGGCCTTTGCCACGGGCAATCACATCCCCAACCAGGCGCAGAGCCCGACCGACGTCAGCTATCTGCCCAACCGCATGATGAACCCGCTCTTCTATGCGACGGTGGAGGCTGTGGAAGAGGCGATCCTCAACGCATTGACGGCAGCCGAGACGCTGGTGGGCTTTCAGGGGCGCACGGCGCATGCCCTGCCGCTCGATCGCCTGCAGACACTGTTACGCGGCCGGCGCATCCTGGGCTGAGCGAGTTGCACTGGCACGTCTGGCCGCCGTATTTGCCGGAGCGCCTGTTGTTGTCCGGGCGCTGTTCCTTTATAATGGCGGCAGCGCTTTTGAAAACCTTTTGACCATGCGCGTGGATGAACAACAGCTTCTGCCGATTGCCTGGCGCGGCAACAGCACCAGCTCATGGTTCCCAACCAAGGTAGCTTGCAAGATGAAACGACACAAGACTTCCTATTTCATGCGCGCACTTGTGGTCTTTGCCGCGTCCCTGATGCTCGTGCTGGCGACCGGCACAGCCGCGCAAGCCGGCGCCGTTGCGGCGCCCCTGGCGCAGTCGGGCGGCACGATCGCCGTTGCCAAGGCCGATTCCGTCAACATCCGCTCGGGGCCAAGTACCGGCTACCCGGTTGTCGGTTCGCTGGCCTACGGGCAGAGCTGCCCCGTCATCGGCCGCGACACCATCAGCGGCTGGTGGCTCTTGCAGTGCCCGAACGGCGTCACGGGCTGGGTCTCACCGGACCTCGTCAACATCATCGGCGACCCCAACGGTGTGCCGCTCTACACGGTTGCCGGCCCAACCCCGTCGCAGCCACAGCCGCAACCGACGCCGCCGCCCAGTGGCTGGAGTGCGTCCTACTTCGCCAATCGCGACCTCCAGGGCAACCCGGTGCTCGTGCAGACGGTGCAGGACATCAACTTCAACTGGGGCTACGGTAGCCCGGGACCGAGCGTGCCGCCGGACTACTTCTCGGCGCGCTACCAGCGCACCATGACCATGTCGCCGGGGTACTATGAGTTCACGCTCGGCATGGATGACGGCGCCCGCCTGCTCATCGACGGCCAGGTCGTGATCAACGACTGGCGCATCGGCTCCTTCCGCCAGATCAGCACGGTGCGCTATGTCGACGGGAACGCGCACAACTACGTGGTCGAATACTTCGAGGATACCGGCCAGGCTGCCGTGCAGTTGAGCATCCAGCCCAGCGCGCCGCCGCAACCGCAGCCGCCCCAGCCCCAGCCGCCGTCAGGCAACTGGACGGTTCCGCAAAACCAGTGGCTGGCGCAGTTCTTTAACAACACCGATCTGGCCGGCGGCCCTGCCTATATTCAGTATGTCGGCCGCGGCGCCTATCCGCTGGATCTCGACTGGGGTAACGGTTCGCCGGCGCCGGGGGTCAACGCCGACTACTTCTCGACCAAGTTTGAGGGCGTCTTCTACTTCGATGCCGGCAACTATCAGTTCTACAGCCGCGTCGATGACGGCGTGCGTGTCTACATCGACAACATCCTGCTGATCGATGCCTGGTACGACGGCTACAAGGAACCGTCCAACACGTTCCGGCAGCTTGGCGGCGGCAATCACACGATCCGGGTCGAGTTCTACGAACGTACGGGCACGGCCTTTGTACGGGTCTGGTGGTCACGTATCAACTGAGCGGAGAGCGCGACTGCCTGATAACAGCAGCGAAACGGTTACCGAACTGGGTGTGTGCTACAGTGTGTGAGCACCACCCAGTTTTTTTATCGGCATTTCTCGTTCAAAACCAAAATAATCAGGAGCTATCCTATGGAGTGCGATTTAATCCTGCTCCCCCATCCCCGGCAGTTGGTACTGTCGGACAAAACGATGGCGCTTCCACCCGACGGTCTCATCTGCATCGAGGCCGACCAGGTCCAGCCGCTGTTGATGGCTGCCCGTCAATTGCAGGCGAGCGCCAACGCGCTGCCGGGTATGCGCTGGGCGATCGTCGGCGGAACGGCCGTGCCCGCCGACCGAATCTGCGCCGTGCTCAGCCTGGTGCCGGGCAGCACGGTGCACAGCCAAGGCTACATGCTGACGATCGCCGATGGTCGAATCCATGTCGTGGCTAGCACGCCGGCCGGTCTGTTCTATGGCGTGCAGACGGTGCGCCAGCTTCTCGGTCAATGCGGGCGCACTGTGCCGGAGCTGCGTTGCGTCGACTGGCCGGACTTCCCCAATCGCGGCGTCATGCTCGACGTGAGCCGCAATCGCGTGCCGACCATGGCCACGCTCTTGGAGTTGATCGACCTGCTGGCATCGTGGAAGATCAACCAGGTCCAGCTCTATTTTGAAAATGCCTATGCCTATCAGCAGCACGCCGGCGTGTGGCAGGATGTCTCACCCTTTACCGCTGCGGAGATCGCCGAGGTCGATCGCTTCTGTCGCGATCGCTTCATCGAATTGGTGCCGAACCAGAATTCCTTTGGCCACCTGACGAACTGGCTGCTTCACCCGGAGTACAGCCATCTCGCCGAGGCGCCCGAAGGCTGTGCGACGGAGTGGGGCTCGCGCTCGACGCCCTTTGGCCTGCAACCGACCGAGGAGAGCCTGAACTTCCTGCGGACGCTGTACGACGAACTGCTACCCAATTTCTGCAGCCGCCAGTTCAACGTCGGCCTTGACGAGACCATCGATCTCGGCAAGGTGCGCAGCAAGGAGATCGCCGAGCAGGTCGGTGTCGGCCGGCTCTATCTCGACTTCCTGCTCAAGATTCACCGCGAGGTGCGTGCGCGTGGCCGCACCATGCAGTTCTGGGGCGATATCATCACGCACTACCCCGAACTCGTGCGCGAACTGCCGCGCGACGCCGTTGCCCTGGAATGGGGCTACGAGGCGGACCACCCCTTCGACGAGCATGGCGCGCTCTTTGCTGCTTCGGGCGTGCCCTTCTATGTCTGCCCCGGCACGTCGACGTGGAATTCGCTGGTCGGACGCACGGCCAACGCTGTGGAGAATCTGCGCAACGCCGCACGCAGCGGCCTCAAGCACGGCGCCGTGGGGTATCTCATTACCGACTGGGGCGACAACGGCCACTGGCAGCCGCTGCCATCCAGCTATGTGGGCCTGGCGGCCGGCGCCGGCTATGCGTGGGCGTTCGATGCCAACCGTGACCTGAACCTGGCCGATGTCGTGGGACAGCACGCCTTCAAAGATGCGACCGGCATCATGGGGCGCATTGCCGTGGACCTGGGCGACATCTACCGTCTGGCCGGATTCCACTTTCACAATGCGTCGGTGCTCTTCCGCATCTTGCAGGCCGACCCCGACGATCTCATCAAGTGGATGCAGAACAACGAGGTTCCGGAACCGGCCCCGCGCCTGCGCGCCGTCCTCGACGCCATCGACGGCATCATGGGCAACCTGGCCAATGTGGAGATGCAGCGACCGGATGCGGAACTGATCAAGCGTGAGTTCACGTGGGGCGCCAACATGCTGCGCCATGCCTGTTGGCGAGCCATGTGGGTGCTGGGCAAGGAACGTGGTACGGAGAACGATACGCTGCGCCAGTGGCTGCAGAAAGATGCCGACAAGCTCCTGCCAGAGTACGAGGCAATCTGGCACGCCCGCAGCCGGGCCGGCGGTTTCCGTCCCAGCATGGCGCGCCTGGAGCGCATGCGCCAGCCCTATCTGGCGGGCGACGCCGAGCGTCAGCGATAGAGAAGAAGGAAGACCAGCGCCAGAAAGGCAAGTGTGATCACGATGCCTTTCCAGCTATCGATACTGATATCGGTGTAGGGCCGCCGGCGGAATGGGTTGTCGTTCATAGGGCAATCTTTTCGCCGGCGGCGATCTCGGCGGCGCGGGCCAGCAGCGCGCTATAGTCGGGCGGCGCTTCTTCGCCCGGCGTGAGCAACATCATACGAAGCTCGGATTCCGACAGGCGCGCCAGATCCGCCGGCGAGGTGATGCCCGCCACGCGCAGGCGCTCGATATGCTGCTGCTTCATGCCGTCGATCTGCGTGAGGTCGGCATTGGCCAGCCGGCGCATAAGTTGTGGTGGCGGAGCGTCGGCGCCGCGCAAGATCGCCCGCAGTTGGCGGAAAAAGCGGGAAATACTGCGCACCAGCAAGATCAGCGCTTCCTCGGCGCGGTTGGAAGGCTCTCCGGTCGTTGTGACAGTGGGCTCGGGTGAGGGTTCGGCCATTGCGACGCGCTGGACCGGGGCCGGTTCGGCCATCCCACCTGCCTGGAGTTGGCCGGCGGCTGCAGCAAGCACCGCCGCCTCGCCGGCACTCCCTGTGCGATCCTGGTTGACCGCGTCGATCAACTCGTGAATCGAGGCCACCAGCGCGTCGATCTTGGCGGCGGTGATGGGTTCGCTGCCGGTGGCGGCTTTGTCCGTGCTACTGGTCCCCGCCACAGCGGCTGCTGCTGGCGCAGCGGTTACGCCGGGCACCCCTTCGCTCCGATGGCCGTTGGCATACGGCTGGCCGGCGGTGCTCTCCCGATGCTTCTCCGACACTTCCCTGGCGATGACGGCCGTGGTTGTCGCGGCGGCCACTTTCCCCGCCGCGCGGTCATCCTGTGCGGTGCTGCTTGCCAGCGCGGCCGGCGGGCTGGGCTCACCAAATAGTTCGGCCAGGGTATCGGCTTCTGCCCGGTCGCTGTCAGGCTCGGCAGGAAGCGCTTCAGCCTCCTCGGCTTCTGTCTGCTCGGCTTCGGTTGTCGCTTGCTGCGTGGCGGTGACGGCGGCTACCGTGCCGGCTGCCGCCAATGCGGCGACATGGTTCCGATCCTCGTCGTCGCGCTCGGCGACGGCCTCGGCCACCAACGTACCGCCTGCCGGTGCAGTGGCGGATGCCGAAGGGGCGCGGGTGGGCGCCGGTTGCGCTGCGGCTGACGGAAATGCCGCAGGCTGTGAGCTGGTCAGCGTGTCGTGTGCAGTGACCCCTTTGGGGATCGTGTGTCCGGCGCTGCCCGGCGCCGATGTGGCCTGCGCGGCTGCCGTCGGAAAGGCGCTGCTGCGCGGCGGTGAATAGGCTTGCAGGGCTGTGGTTGTGTGCGACGCCGGCGGCTCCTCGCGGTTGGCCGCCATCGTGCCGGCTGCGGCGACGGCTGCAACCGTTGCAACAGTGGCGGCAGCCTGTGCGCCCGTGCCCGGCGAGTCCTCCGGCAGCGTGGACGGCGGCGGCGAAGCAGGGACCGCCGGGCCGATCTCTCCGCTGACGACGGGCACGGGGGCTGGCCGATAGGTCACCGGCGGGAGGTCGGCCGGTGGCGCCGACGAAACGGCGGCGGCATCCTCGATGTCGAGATAGGCGCCGGGGTCATCGAACGGCGGCGATACCCAGTTGTCGCGCGGGGCGCCGGCGATCGTCTGGCTCTCCTGCGCGATGGTGTACGAGCGCAGCATGGCCTCCAACTCGGCAATGCGCCGGTTCTCGATACGCATGCGTTTGCGCCGGAAATAGAGCCACTCCCAGATCGTGGAGAGGATAAAGCCGACGATGAAGCCGGCGAGCAGATACCACCAAAATGCCTCTGTCATTGCATCGTCCTCCAGCAGGACCGTTTATGCCATGAACCTGGCGAACTATGGCCACGAAGTCAACGTAATGATACAACGGGGGGATCGACGTGTCAACGCAATCAGACGGCAGTCCGCCGCCACCGTGCCGCCTCAAAGAGAATCACCGAGCCGGCGATGGCGGCATTGAGTGACTCGGTGCTTCCGGCCATGGGGATCAGGATGCCGGTGCTGCGCTCGCTCACGTGCGGGCTCGGCCCGTGCGCCTCGCTGCCGACGACGATAGCGCTGGGCTGCCGCCAGTCGACGGTGTCGTACGCGGCGCCGCCATGAGCGTCTGCTACGTACCACGCCATCTCTGCGGGCAGGAGTGCTGTCACGTCATTCCAGCCGGCGCAGCGGCGCAACGGCAGCCGGAAATGGGCGCCCATGCCGGCACGCACGACCTTGTCGTTGAAGGGATCGACCGTCCCCGGCCCGACGATCACGGCATCGGCGCCGGCCGCCTCCGCGCTGCGGATCAGCGTACCGGCGTTGCCCGGGTCGCCGATGCCGTCGAGGATGAGGATGAGCGTGGGCTGTGGCGGCATCGGCAGAGCGGGCAGGGGCAGCACGGCCGCAATGCCCTGTGGCGTGACCGTCTCCGCCAGCGCAGCGAAGACCGCCGGCGCGCACCCGAAGCACGCACAGCCCGCTTCTTGCAGGCTTGCCAGCAGGGCATTGCCCTCGTCGCTGCCGAGCATCTCCGGTGCGTAGAAGACGATTTCCGGGCGAATGCCGCTGCGCCAGGCGTCGCTCAACAGGCGCACGCCTTCGACGAGCAGGGCGCCGGCGGCTATCCTCCCCTTGCGCGTGTGCAGCTTGCGCGCCGCCTTGATGCGCGGATTCTCCTGGCTGGTGATGAGGTCGATCGGCTCGTTCATGGGTCTGCGTCAAAAAAGAAAAATGCGGCAAGGGCCATTCAGCCCCTGCCGCACATTTTCTGTGGGAAGCCTGGATTCGACAAGCCGGTGACGGCGTCAGTTCAACTGGGCCTTGGCGACGTCGGCGATTTTGGCAAACGTCGCGGCATCATTGGCGGCGATGGCGGCCAGAACCTTGCGGTCGACCTGCACATCGGCCTTCTTGAGGCCGTGGATGAACTGGCTGTAGTTGAGGCCATTCAGCCGGGCCGCCGCATTGATGCGCTGAATCCACAGGCTGCGGAAGTCGCGCTTGCGATTGCGGCGGTCACGATAGGCATAAAAGAGGGACTTGAGCATGGCCTGGTTGGCGCGTCGGAAAAGCTTGGAGCGCGTACCATACTGTCCCTTGGTGAACTTCAGTACTTTTTTGTGCCGCTTGTGGGCATAGACCTTTGGTCTTGAGCGTGGCATCTTTCATCTCTCCTTCCGTGAGGGCGGGTCTGGCTGATCTCGATGGCGTTGGCCGTTCGACCGATGACCAGACCGCTTACAAGCCGATCACGTGCGGTAGTTGGTAAAAATTCGACGTTTGGTTTACTTGGCGGAATCGCCGGCCGTTTGCTTCACCTGCTTGACGATGTACTTGACATCGCTGGAGACCGCGTGGCGGAAGTCGCTGTTCTTGCTGGACTTCTTGCGGCGGCGCAAGTGGGTGCGGCCGGCCAGCATGCGCATCACCTTGCCGTTCTTGGTAAGGCGGAAGCGCTTGGCCGTTCCCTTGTGTGTTTTCATCTTCGGCATAATAGCCTCCTCTATCTTGTCTCGACATTCATGCGGCTTCCCACGCAGACATACAAAAACGGGCACGAAGGCCCGTTTTGTTGCGAACCGCAGCGTCGAAGAATACCTGACGCGCGCCAAAATGTCAATTAAAAGGGTGGCCCGGCACAGATAAAATCCTCCGGGCGGGCGCCTACGCGGCCGGCGCCAAAATCATGATCATGCTGTTGCCGTCAAAGGCGGGCATGGACTCGACCGTGGCGACGTCGGCCGTATCATTCGCCACACGTTCCAGCAGGACGCGCGCCACTTCCGGGTGCTGCATCTCGCGGCCGCGGAAGCGAATGCGCACGCGCACCTTGGCCCCTTCCTTGGTAAACTTGCGGATGCGGTTGATGACAACCTGGACATCGTGCTCGTCCGTCTTCGGTCGCAGGCGAAGTTCCTTGACCTCGATCTGCTTCTGCGCCTTGCGCGATTCACGCTCGCGTTTCTGCTTCTCGAACAGGTACTTGCCGTAGTCCATCAGGCGACAGACGGGCGGGTCGGCATTGGGGGCTACCTCGACCAGATCCAGTTCCTTTTCCGTGGCGATTGCCAGGGCGTCGCGGATGCTCAGAATCCCCAGTTGCTCGCCGGACTTGTCGATCACGCGCACCTTTGGCGCGCGAATCTCGGAATTGATTCGGGTCGTGTCTGCCGGACTTCGTCGTGTAAAGTCTTTCCTCGTAATACGAACGCTCCTTATGGGTAGAAGATATTTGGGAAGACGCGCTGATTCACTGGGTCGCAAGCGGTGTAAATAGGGCGCGCCATTCCACTACAACTGGTAGCGGAGTATAACACTCTGCCTCTGGTGCGTCAAGTGGAAGGCGAAATTTTTCAGGAGGAGATCGGCGCGTCTTGGACCGGCTTGGCCGGGGATCTGTGGCAGCCGGCGCGCACGGGCGGGAATCGACCGCCCGCTGCGCAGCAAACGGCCGATTCCTACCGAGAAACTCTACAGAACCGAACTGCGATCCGCGATCTGTTGCGTCACGAACTCCATGAATGCGCCGAAGTGCATACCGTTGACGCGCGACCCGTCGCGCTTGCGCAGAGCGACCGTATTGTCGGCCATTTCCTGGTCGCCGACGACGAGCATATACGGCACCTTCATGAGCTGTGCGTCGCGAATCTTGGCGTTCATACGCTCGGCGCTCAGGTCGGCGCCGGCGCGCACGCCGGCCGCCTCGAGTTCGAGCGCCAGACGCGTGGCATAGTCGTTGTGCTCCGACGTGATGGGGATGACGCGCGCCTGCTGCGGCGCCAGCCATACCGGGAACGCGCCCGCGTAGTGCTCGATCAGGAAGCCGATCATGCGTTCATGCGTGCTAAGCGGCGCGCGGTGGATGCACAGCGGCGTCTCCTCCTTGCCCTCGCTCGTCGTGTAGCGCAGGTCGAAGCGGCTGGGCTGGGCGAAGTCGACCTGGTTCGTGGCCAGCGTGAACTCACGGCCGATAGCGCTCCAGATCTGCACGTCGATCTTGGGGCCGTAGAAGGCGGCCTCGTCCGGCACCTCCACGTAGGGCACGCCGCCGTTGTCCATGGCACGGCGCACCATGTCCTCCGTCTTCAGCCACAGGCGCTCGTTGTCGATGTACTTCTTGCCGAGCCCCTTGCGGTGGTGCGTGCTCAGGCGCATGACGAACTTCTCGACGTTGAAGATCTCGAAGTAGAGCCGGTAGAGGTCGATGACCGCCATGAACTCCTGCTCGAACTGCTCCTCCGTGCAGTAGATGTGGGCATCGTTCATCTGCATGGAGCGCACGCGCATGAGGCCGAAGAGCTCGCCGCTCTTCTCGTAGCGATAGCACGTGCCGTATTCCGCCAGACGCAGCGGCAACTCGCGGTACGAGCGCGGCTTGGCCGCATAGATCTTGTGATGGAAGGGGCAGTTCATCGGCTTGACGTAATACTTGACCCCCTCCAGTTCCATGGGCGGGTACATGCTGTCGGCGTAGTAGGGCAGGTGGCCACTGCGCAGGAAGAGGTCTTCCTTCGTCAGGTGCGGCGAGCGCACGCGCTGATAGCCGGCTTTGCGCTCCGTGTCGGCGGCCAACTTCTCCAACTCGGCGATCATGACGCCGCCGTTGGGCAGCCAGAGCGGCAGGCCGGGCCCGACCTCCTCGTCGAAGATGAAGATTTCCAGCTCGCGGCCCAGCTTGCGGTGGTCGCGCTTCTTGGCCTCTTCGAGCATGGCCAGGTGCTCGTTGAGTTCCTTCTTGTTGCGCCACGCCGTGCCATAGATGCGCTGGAGCATGGGGTTGTTTTCGTCGCCGCGCCAGTACGCGCCGGCGACGCTCATGAGCTTGAAGGCATCGGGCGGAATCTGCCCCGTGTGCTCGACGTGCGGCCCGCGACAGAGGTCCTCGAACGTGTCCTGCCTGTACGTGCTGATGACGGGTTTCTCCGCCGTCTCGTTGCCGTACTCGTCGATGCCGCCCTGCTCCAGGCCGCCGATCAATTCCAGCTTGTAGGGCTGGCCGGCAAAGAGCTGGCGCGCCTCCTCGCCGCTGACCTGGCGATAGTTGAACGCATGCTTGCCGGCGATGATCTGCCGCATGCGCTTCTCGATCTGCTCCAGGTCCTCGGGCGAGAAGGAGCGCAGCTTGTCGTTCTCATCGCGGCCCAGGTCGAAATCGTAGTAGAAGCCCGTGTCGATGGGCGGGCCGATGGCGATCTTCGCCTCCGGGTACAGTTCCAGCACCGCCTGCGCCATGACATGTGCGGCGCTGTGGCGGATCTTGTAGAGTTGATCCTGTTCAGGTGATTGGTTAGCAGCCATCTTGATCTTCCTCACTTCTCATAACGCTGGTTTCCCCAGCAATTGCTATCGTTTCTCTCCCAGCCATTCAGCCGCCCACATGGTCAGCGCCAGCAGATGACGCAAGCCCCGGCTGATGGGCGTCGTTGCGATCCACTCGTCGGTGCGGTGGGCGTTGCCGCCGTCGGTGATGCCGATACAGACCGCCGGGATGCCGCGACTCAGCGGGATGTTGGCATCGGTGCTGCTGATGCGCATCGACAGTTGCGGCTTCACTTCCACCGCGTGCAGCGATCGGATCGCCGCCTCTACCAGCGGGTGGTCGTCGGCGATGGCGCCGCCCGGCCGGTCACCGATGACGGTGGTTGTGACGGCGACGCCGGCCTGCTGCCAGCGCACGGTCTGGTAGCGGCCGACAATCGCCTGCACCTGTCCGATCAGCGATGCGAGCGCAGCGGGGTCCTCGCTGCGCAGGTCCAGCTCGAGACGCGCCTGTTGCGCAATGGTATTGACGGAGGTGCCGCCTTCGATCACGCCGATGTTGAAGGTCGTCCGCGGCGTGGCCGGCGGGCGCAGTTGCGTCAGCTCGGCCGCCAGTTGGGCCAGCACGTGGATCGCGCTGGCCGCGCCGTAGTCGCTCCAACTGTGGCCGCCCGGCGCCGTGGCCTCGATGGCATAGCGCCGCGAGGCGAGCGCCTGGTGCACAATGCGCGAAATGCCCATGCCCTCGATGACGATGGCGGCGCCCAGCACCGGCTGTAGCCGATCGACCGCAGCGCGCATGCCGCGCAGGTCGCCGTTGCCTTCCTCGCCCACGTTGGCCACGAACCACACGTCCACGGGGAGGGACTCGGCGTCGCGCAGGACCTGTGCCAGCCAGAGCAGCGAGGCGACGCCCATGGAGTTGTCGCCGATGCCCGGTCCGAAGACGCGGCGGTGGGCGCTATCGTGGCGTACCGTCAGGTCGGTGGCGGCGGGGAAGACCGTGTCGGTATGGGCGGTGACGGCCAGGGCGGGGCTGCGCTGCCTGCCGCGCGCACAGGCATAGACGTTGTGCAGGTCATCCGTCTCCACCGCATAGCCGAGCGCACGCAGGTAGTCGGCCACCCAGCGGGCGCGCTCTTCTTCAGCGCCGGTGGGCGCCGCGATCTGCTGAATCTGGATGCAAAGGTCGACAAGCCGTTTGCGTTCTGCCGAAAAGTCCATGGCTATGCTCGTGAATAAAAAACAGCCTCGCCCATATGGGACGAAGCTGTCGCTCGCGGTTCCACCCATTTTGCCTGGGCTTGCACCCAGACCACTCGTGGCGCCGATAACGGGGCGATCCGGAAGAGCATACTTGCCTTGGCTTTCTGCTGTTCACTCTCAGGGGGTCTTCTGAGGGATTCCTTGCGGTGACTTTCAGCCGGTGGTCGCCGCTCTCTGGCAGGGAATGTATCCTTGGAAGCTGTCCTGATCGACGCTTTGATTGTGAGTGGGAGATACTGGACTTGAACCAGTGACCTCTACGATGTCAACGTAGCGCTCTAGCCAGCTGAGCTAATCCCCCAAGACGTTGCAAAGTATATCACGCTGCCCAGGCGCCGCAAAATTCCCGCCCTGCGCAATGCGATGCAGCCGGCTCAATTGGGGAAGACGTACCCCGTGGGACCGCCGTTCATGGCACGCACCTCTTCGCCTGTGTCAATCATGAACTCCATCAGGCGTGACTCGCGCGAAAGCAGCCGGCTCTCCAGGGCCAGTATCTCCGGCACGCCGGGTGCTTCGAGAAGCTGCTGCTTTTCCGTCGCATTGACCTGCATCGAAATAGCGACAAGGAAGGCGAGGGTCAGCGGGTCTTCCGGCAGGCGGTTGAGTTGCAGGTTCGTCTTGCTCGCCTTGGAGAGCAGTTCGACATACTCGATGACCTGCGGCCGCACACGCTCACTCAATTCAGCCGCCCGGCGTGTCGCGCCATTGGGGACGGGGAACTGGCTCACGGTTGCCGTCAGGTAGCTGCGGTCATGGTGCAACTCGAGGATGCGGAAACGCTGCGTCCCGACGGTCGTGATGTTCATGCGGCCATCTTCCATCCGCTCGGAGCGCACGATGCGCGCTGCGGTGCCGACCAGGAACGGTCGCGCGGATGCGCCGACTTCCTGGCCCTCGTCGATCAATGTCACGCCAAACGGTATCTTATCTTCGAGACAGCGTCCGATCATTTCGCGATAGCGCATCTCGAAGATATGCAGCGGGAGCACCATGCCCGGGAAGAGCACGACGTTTTTTAGCGGGAAGATTGGCATTTCCATGGTGCGGTTCCGACGCGCCTCAGTGCTGGAATCGACCACCAAAGCGGCCGGTAGTTTCCTGTTCATCTTGCTTCAACTCACTCATTGTCTTCATCGACAACCGACAAATTTTCGTCATCGACCTTCATCAACTCACGCATGACGACGGTAGCAAAAGCCCCCTTCGTCAACATGAACGTAGCAACCAACGAATCGCCGTCCAGCGCCACCGACAGATCCGGCACCAGGAGGCGGCCCATGCGTCGCGTGCCTTCGACACGGGCGCGAGCCAACTCCTCCATGCTGACCGGCGACGCTGCCAGCACGCTTACTTCCAGTTCTCCAGCTTCGCCTTGCGCGGCCCACATCTTGGGGCCGTAGAGCGGCGCCGTAAAGCTGATTTCCTGTGCCGCATAGCGCGGCGTCTCGGCATCGAGATCGCTCACGTCGAACATGCCGCCCGTAGCGTACTTCTTGGCCACATCACCCGCCAGCAGGCGGTCAAAGGCGCCGATCTCGAGCCGGCGGACCAGGTAGCGATTGCACAGGTAACTCTGGTAGCTCGATATCAGAAAGCGGCGCAGCCACTTGTCCATCTTCTGCCGCTCGCCGGTCAGCAACTCATGGCCGCGGCGCACGTTCGAGCCGTTGTTGCCCATGCGCTGTGCGCCAAAGTAATTCGGCAGCCCGCGTTTCACGATCTCTGCACTGACTGCCTGTGCCCGCGCCAGCGCTTCTTCCGGCGGCACGGCCAACTGAGTGACGCGAATTTGAAAGCGGTTGCCGAGCAGATGGCCGATTCGCAGCTTGTTGCGGTGAAACTGCGCCCAGTTCACGGTGACAGGCAACTCTGCTGCAATCCGTTCGCTTGCCTCTGCGGCAAACTCGGCCGGCCGATAGCCCACACTCAGGCTGAAGGTCTGCGTCGTCTGCGCATATTTGTCCTTCAGCCCGGCAAAGCCCACACTCTCGCGCTCCAGGCCGAAGAGCTTTGCCAGCCGGACCTGAACATCCTTGGTCGTGAGCCCCGACTTTGTAAGGTTCACGTACAAGTGCTGACCATCACCGGCCGCGCCGTACAGACCAACCTCTTCGACGATGAAGTCTTCCGCGGTGGCACGTAACGTACCACCGACGCCCGGCAGCGAAGCCGTCAGATAGGGCAGTGAGAGATCAAAATCCACGTCTGCATTGTGCATCTTGAATGAAACTTTCGCAGGAAGGCAGGTTCCAAAGCTGGGCGCGGACCGGCCCAGGTATCCGAAACCTTGCGGAGAATTCAACTGTGCGCTGAAGAAACGAGGCGACCGGCAGGCAGGCGCTGCCAGGCGTTACTTGGCGTTGGCAAAGGCCATGTGATAGCAGAAGGGCGAACCCGTCTTGGCCACAAAAAAGAAGCCTGCTTCCTCTGCCCAGCGCCGCACGCTGCCCGCCAGCACGTAGGCCGGATTGAGCAACTCCTCGCTGATGCCGAGGCGCGCGCCACCTTTGAGCACGCGCCGCAGCTCGGAGAGGGCGGCCGGTTTGTCGGGGATCTCGCCGATGGTGGAGACGAGGATGGCAAGGTCGACCGAATCGTCGGGCAGGGGCAACTCGTAGGCGCCGGCATGGTGCAGCGTGATGCGGCTGCTGATGCCTTCAGCGTGCGCGCCGCGCTCGGTCGCTGTCAGCATCGCGCGCTGTGCGTCGACGGCAAGTACACGCCCGCGCTCGCCGACCATGTGCGCGGCCGGTCGCGTGAAGAGACCGGTGCCGCAGCCCAGGTCGAGCACCGTCATGTCGGCGCTAATGCCGTACATGCCCAGCACCTCGGCCGGATCCAGGTACTGGAGGCGCATGGGGTGCTCGAGCAGGGCGGCGAATTGGTGCGGCATGGGGTGTGGCTGCACATTCTGCGCCGCACGCAGCGAGACTTGAAAGCCGGCAACCGTGCCGACGCCCGTCATTGCCATGTTGGCGAACAGATCGATGATTCCTGCCACAGCGATTTCCCCTATCTCTACAGGCCTACCCGGCGCGCTGCGCCTCGGCCGGCGCCGGCGGGAAGCGAATCTTGAGAATTCCGTTGGCAAAGGTAGCGCCGCTTGCGTCGCGCTGCGACAAGACCGACGGCAGCAGCATCTCGCGCTTGAAATTGCCGATGTTCACGAATAGCTCGTCGCCGCGCTTGGTCAGCTTGACCTTCTCCAGTTCGACCTGCGGCAGCGGCAGTTGCAAAACGAAGTCCTCGCCTTCTTCCTCGATCGACTGCATCTGGCCGCGGAAGAACAACTGGCTCGGATCGTGGTCGACGAACAGGTCGGTCGCCAGCGCGCGCAGCCGCTCGACGCCCACCATCTCCTGATCATACCACCGCGATTGCAGGATCGGCAGCGGGTAGAAGTCGCGCTCGATCTCGCCAAGGTAGCGCGCCTGGATCTGCTGCAGGTGGAAGAGATAGGCATCCTGGCTTGGCTCTGCCACCCAGGAATTGCCGGCGCCGTCGCTGGTCACGCCCGGCAGGATGCGATTGACGATGGCCGCGTCCACCGGGTAGCCAAAAAGCGACAGGTAGGTGACGGCGCGCGCCCCTTCCTTGATGACCATCTTCTCCGGATTCAGCACGATGCGGTAGCTGGTCAATTCGGGATTGGTGAGGACGGTCTGCAATTCCTTGACACCCGCCACCAGGTTGTTGAGCCCGGTAAAGAGATCCTTGTCCGGCACGATGCGGTTGAGCAGCCCGCTGGCGATCTTGAGCGTCGTGTCGCCCCAGCCGCGCAGGCGGCCCACGTACCACTGGAAGCTCTCCGGCATGGTGAGCAGGCGCATGGTCTCGCCGGTCGGCGCAGCATCGACCACAACGCAGTCGTAATGGCCTTCCTTGGCCTGCTTGTTGATGTGAAGCAGGCTCACCACTTCCTCCATACCGGGGATGATGGCCATCTCTTCGGCGACGGCCTTGTTCATGCCCTGTTTGCGCAGCACGTTGCCGAGGTAGCCCTGCATCTCGCCCCAGTGCTCGCGCACTTCTTCGACGACGTTGATCTCCTGGGCGAAGAGGTTCGGCGTAACCTGTACCGGCTGCGCGCTCAGGGTGATATCGAGGCTGTCGGCCAGGCTATGGGCGATGTCCGTGCTGACGACCAGGGTTCGATAGCCGAGATCGGCGCAGCGGATGGCGGATGCGGCAGCGGTCGTCGTTTTGCCGACGCCACCCTTGCCGAGGTAAAGAATGATTCGCATAGTCCGTAATTTGTCTCCAAAGTGCCCGGCGCCATGTCACGCAGGCTTTTCGGGCATGAACGCCGGTTTGCGCCGGCTCCGTCTACGCTCGACCTCGCCGGCCGAGCAGGCTGATGAGCAGGAGAATGCCAAGCGCCGTCGCACCAAGCGCGGCCACGGCTGCGGCACGGCTCAGGCCAAACCAGCCGCGGATTCGCCACCAGATTGCCGGGACCCTGGTCCAGTAGGTCCAGCGCAGCGGCCAGCGCGTGCCGGTCTGGATGACGTACTTGCCCATGTGGTTGTGCGGGCTCCACACGACCAGATAGACGCGCCCGCCAACCAGCGTGCGGGTGTCGATTGTCGGCCCTGGGTAATAGTGGGCGCGGGTCAATGCGTCCTTGACGGGCGAGACGAGTTCGGTGGGCGGCGGCGCGACGACGGCGCTGAAGCCTGCCGGCAATGTGAAGGGCAGCTTCTGGATGTCGGCCTTGTAGGGCAAGCTCTGTGCGACCACGGCAAAGGCCGGCACCACCGACCCGCCCAGCGGCAGCACGGGCACGAGCATCTGCATGCGGATGCGGTCACCAGCGCGGCATTCGGCCGAATAGACATGAACCTGTCCCGGCTGGCCGAGCCGGTTGAAGATCAGCCGTTTCTGCTGGAAGCCGGGCAGGCGCA
Organism: Caldilineaceae bacterium; assembly: GCA_020634815.1. Lineage (GTDB taxonomy): Bacteria > Chloroflexota > Anaerolineae > Caldilineales > Caldilineaceae > Caldilinea. The sequence continues at coordinate 64,789 of JACKBA010000021.1, forward strand.
GGCTCGTCTGCAACGTGGCGCCGGGCAGACCCGGAAACACCGGATCGCTGCCGGCCAGGTCGCTTCCGGTTCGCGCGGGTTGGCTGCGTGCAATGGTCATGTGAATCGTACAGTCCGTCTTATCTTGCCGAGGGCTTGCCAGATCGATCGCTTTGCGCCCTCGAAAAAGTCTAGCATCGCCCCTTGAACGCGTCAATTTCTCCGGCTCTGGCACTCCTTTATCGGTGAGCAGTACGTGCCGGCGGCCCAAATGTTTCCGGCCCGGACGATTTGTCTCCAGCGCATCCAGGCGCAGCTCATGATCCCTGACGGTTTGGCCCGATCTGTAAGGCATATGTCAGAGCGACGGTCTTGACCGCGGCATATCCATGGTTTACCATAGCAACCATGAATGGTGCAGATTCGCTCGACCGCCCGGTCTTTTCGCTCGTCATTCCGGTCTGGAATGAAGAGGCTGTCATCCCTGTGCTCTATGCTCGCCTGGTTGAGGTCATGGATAGCACGGGCGATCCCTGGGAAGTCATCTTCGTCAACGATGGCAGCGCCGACCGCAGCATGGAGATGCTCATCGAGATTCACGAGCAGGACAGGCGGGTCAAGCTTCTGAACTTCAGCCGCAATTTTGGCCACCAGATCGCCATCACCGCCGGCTTCGACTATGCCGACGGCGATGCGGTCATCGTCATGGATGCCGACCTGCAGGACCCGCCCGAAGTGTTGCTGCGCATGATCGAGAGGTGGCGTGAGGGCTACGACGTGGCCTACGCCGTCCGCACGAAACGCGAGGGCGAAACCCGCTTCAAGCTCTGGACGGCTTCGATCTTCTACCGGCTGATCCGCAACATTGCCGACGTGGATATCCCGCTCGATGCCGGTGATTTCCGGCTCATGGATCGGCGCGTCGTGCTGGCCATGCGCCGCCTGCGCGAGAAGAGTCGCTTCATGCGCGGGCTGAGCAGTTGGGTCGGTTTCAAGCAGATCGCCGTCGAGTACGAGCGGGCGCCGCGCTTTGCCGGAGAAACAAAATACCCACTGCGCAAGATGTTGCGCCTGGCCAACAACGCCATCACCAGCTTCAGCCATGTTCCCCTACAATTGGCCATGTACACCGGCTTTTTCTTCGCCGGCTTCAGCGGGCTGGGTATCGTCATCGCCGTACTGCTGCGTCTCTTTGGCCACGACGTGCTCTTCGGCCAGGCGACGACGCTGGTCAGCGTGCTTTTCCTGGGCGGCATCCAACTGATCTTTCTCGGCATCATCGGCGAATACCTAGGCCGCATCTACGACGAAGTCAAGAATCGCCCGCTCTATATCGTCTCGGACGCCTATGGCTTTGAGCCGCCGGCGCTGCCCATCCAGCGGCGCCGCCCCCGTTCTGAAACGGTCGAACGCACACCTACGCCCTCCTGACCTCCGCGCGTCAGGGAGGACGTGGTATCATACGGCGCATGATTGAACGAGTGCGCCGGCTACTGTCGCCGGACCTGATGGCGAGATTCATTGCCGTCCCTTCACAATTTGATCGGCGCGAACAGCATCTCGTGGTCATGTCCATCGTTGTGGGCGCGGTCGTGTGGAGCGCCGTCTATCTGCTCAAGCTCTCCGTCCACTGGCTGTCGGAACACATCCTGGAGATCGTCGAACAGACTCCGTTTCACTTGCTCATCTTCGTGCCGCTCGTGGCCGGAAGCCTGATCGTCGCGGCGCTGGCGGCATGGCGCGCTAGCTTCGTCTACTATCGGGATAAAGACAACCACCTGCACGCGCTCAATGACGTCGAGGGCGACGGGCTGGAACGAACCATCGGGCTCTACTACACATCCGAGCCGGCGCTGGATCGCGCGTTGCTGGGCACGCAGGGCGTGCGAGCCCGCTGGGAGATGCCGACCTTCAGCCTGGCGTTCCGCAAGTTCCTAGCGACGCTGGTGACGCTCGGCGGCGGCGGTTCCGGTGGGTTGGAGGCCAGCGTCACCCTCATTGGCGAGAGCCTGGCCGTCGGTCTCTTCAAGCCGCGCCCGCGCATGATTCCGCACAATCTCTGGGCCTTGCGCCTCTGGCGCTGGTGGCGCACGCTCGATCCGGATGAACTCCAGACCGCACAATTGAGCGGCGTGGCCGCAGCCGTGTCGACGCTGCTCGGCGCCCCGCTGGCTGGCGCGTTCTTTGCCATCGAGGTCATGTACCGGCGGCGCCCGGTGATCGAGAAGCTCATCTACGCGCTGGTTGCATCGCTCACGGCCTTCTTTCTTGGCCATTTTGCGTCGCCCACCAATACCAAGTTCGTCACCGTCAGCGGGCTGCTGCCGCCGCCGCTCAACTGGCGCTACTACCTGATTCTCGTCGTGCTGGCAATCAGCGTGGCCTTTGTCGACATCTATCTGCGCAAGGTGCGCGGCGGCCTCTCGGCCTTTTTCCATGAACGCTTTGCCGAGCCCTGGCAGCGTCACGTCGTCGGCGCGGTCATGACCGGCGTCATTGGGCTGACGGCCGCCTTGCTCACCGGCGAGTCGCTCGACCTGGTCCTCGGCACCAGCGACCGCGTGATTGCCGCCGCACTTACCGGCCAGTTGACCATCTGGATCGCGGCCGTCGCCCTGGTCGGGAAATTGCTGGCCACCATGAGTACCATCGCGTCGGGCGGCTCGGCGGGGATGCTCGTGCCCTCCATGTATCTGGGCAGCATGGCCGGCGTCATCGTTGCACGCACGTTCGGCTATGCGGAACCCTTGCTGGTGATCCCCTCGATCACGGCCAGCCTCGTGTCGCTCATCAACGTGCCGCTCACCGCAATCATGCTCACGGTGGAACTCTTCGGCGCCAGCTATCTGCTGCCGGCACTGGTCGTCCTGCTCGTGACGCTGCTGCTCTCGCACCCGACCAGCGTCTACCGCACGCAGCGCGATCAGGATGAGAGCCGCGAGATCCTGCCGGGCTATGGCGTGCGTCGCATCAACTTGCCGCCGGCCTGGGAAGGCAAGACGTTGCGCGACCTGGCGCTGCGCGATCGCTACGATGTCAACGTGATTGGCTATGTGGAGAACCGCGCGCAGGGGGCTCAGGTAACGCCCTACGTGCCGGCAATCAGGCCGCTACGCACCGGCGACCGTCTCATTGTGCTGGGGAAGAATAGTGCGATCGGCGCTCTTCTGGCCGATCTGAATAACATGGAAGCCGGCAAGACGTCGGGACAGCAGACGGCGGCAAAGACCAACGATCTCCCTGGCGGCGCCGACTGAACTACGCTCCCGAAGCGCCGGACCCGCCAAATCCAAGCGTTCACAACTCCGACCGTAGTGGCGACTTCAGTCGCTGCCGCTCTCCGGAATGGCTGAAGCCACCCCTACAAGTGGCGGACTACTGAAGTCGCGCGCGGTAGGCGTCGGCGATGGCGCGGTGGACGTCGATGCGTGTCACGTAGGCGCTGCGCATGGCTTCGTCCTCGATTTGTCCGGCGCGCGCGGTCAGGCGGTGATAGGCGTCGGCCAGCACTTCCGGGGCACGGCTGTCGCCATTTGCATCCAAGGCGCGGTAGCAGGCCCAGAAGACCCGGAAGAACTCGACCGCCGCCGCAAACCACGGCGAACGGATCACCGGCAACATTCGCTCGGAATAGGCAAGCGCCTCATCGACCTCACCGCGTGCCAATGCTACCTGGGCCAGGCCGGCCAGGGGCTCCATCGCCTGCTGTTGCTGGCGCAATGCCAGGCGCAGTTGAAGTGCCTTCCCAAAGCAATCTTCCGCCTCCTGCAGCTGGCCGAGCGCAAAGCTCACATGCCCCTGCGATGTGAAGACGAAGGCCTCCACGTCGCGTTGTGATCGGCGCTGTGCCACGGCTTCTGCTCGTTTCAGATGGACCAGCCCTTCTTCGTTCTCGCCAACATAGTGCAGCGTCATGCCGAGATTGGCCAGGGCGATTGCCTCATTGCCGCGGTCGCCGCAGCCGTCCATCATACGTAACGCCTCGCGGTAGTGTGCGGTCGCACGCGGATAGTCGCCGATCTGTTGCGCAATTGCCCCCAGGGAAATGGTCGTGGCGATCATGATCCCGTTGTCGCCGCACGACCTGCCGAGACGAAGCGCGTGCTCGTAGTGTTGGGCGGCAGCAGGAAAGCGGCCCTGGTAGTAGAAGATCATGCCGAGTTGATTCAGCAGCTTCCCTTCTTCCAGGGCGAGGTGTTGTTTGCGGCTGAGGTGCAGCGCGGCGTAGCTCAATTGGACGCCGCGCTCGTGCTCGCCCGCGTAAAGAAGCGTCAGCCCCAACAGGCCGAGGGCGCGACATTCCCAGTGCGCAAAGCCGCCGACCTGCGCCAGATGCAGAGCCCTCTCCAACGAGACCTGTGCGTCCGTATAGTTCGCGGTGAAGAAACCGGCGCGCCCGATCTCCAATTGGGCGAGCAACGCCAGTTCGCGATCCTGGTGAGCTTGTTGGAGCGAGCCGCGCGCCAGCTCGACTGCCGCCAGGTAATGTCCGTAGCGGTTGTGCAGCACCGCCTGTGCCAGGTCGACTGCGGCGATCGCTGCTGCCGCCTCGTCTGGAGCCGGCACCGGGATCGCGCTGCGAATCTCGTCGAAAAAGATCGTGGCAAACGCAGCGGATCTCCTGAGCGTGAAGTAGATGCCCAGGCAGAGCGCGTCGTCGCGCAGCATCTCCCACAAGCCGCTTGCTGCGGCGTTGCGAAGCGCAACGCCAAGATTGTCGATCTCGCGATCCAGCGCATCGAGCCGGCCGACAAGATCCTGGCTGCCGGCTGTGACGTCGTGCTGTTGGATGAAGCGGTGGAAGTGCTCGGCATGACGGCGCTTTGCGGCGTCGGCCCCATTTGATGCTGCCAACGCTTCTGCGGCAAAGGCGCGCAGCGCCGGGTGCAGCCGATAGCGTTGTGTGCCGGGCGCGGCATCCGCTGCCTGCGGCACGGGCTCGATGAGCGAGCGCCGCTGGAGTTCTGCCATTTGGTTCGGCATGACGAGTGCCGCCGCACTTGCGGAGCTGCCTACGAACGTGTTGCCGAAGGCAGCCAGGCGCAGATAAGCACGCTGCAGCCATGGATCGAGCCGCTGCCAGGCCATGTCGATGACGGTTCGCACGATCGAGCCCTGACCCTCGGCGCCCAAAGTGTCCAACTGCGCGACTCTCTTCTTGAGGTGAGCGTAGAGCGTTCCGATTTCATGGGTCTGCGCCAGCGCCGCGGTGAGTTGAATTGCGAGTGGTATCCCATCCAGAAGTCGACAGATGGCGGCGATGCTTTGATCTTCCTCCGGCAGGGAGAAGGGCTGCGCATTGAGCGCGGCATGGTCCAGAAAGAGGCGGCATGCCGGTCGCTGGGTGGCGTCGTCCGTTTCCGGCTCCGCTGTGATTAGGTCAAGTCCCTGGATCGGCACTGGAGCCTCGCCGTCGAGACCGAGTTCTCGCCGCGCCGTGACGATGATCGATGCGTCTGGCGCTGCTGCCACCAGGTGAGTGACGAACATGGCCTGCTCGGCATGCAATTCCAGCCCGTCCAGGATGAGCAGGCACCGGCGTTCGGCGAGATGTTCTGCGACTTGCGTGAGCAGGCTTTGGCCGATTTCCGATGTTGCCAGGTTCAACTGGGCGCCAATTGCAGCGAGGCATGCCGCTTCCGAACGGCAGCCCTCGACCGTCACAAAGAAGATTCCGTCGCTAAATCGCTCCGCCGCCTGCGCATCGTTCAACAGACACCATGCCAACGCCATGGCCAGGCGCGTCTTCCCGATGCCATCGGCGCCGGTCAGCGTCACCAGCCGATGGCGGCCGGATAGAAGCAGGCGGGCCAGCAGCGCCAGTTCCCGTCCGCGTCCGTAAATCGCCGCGGGCTCCGTCCCAAGATTGTGGCGGAGCATGACCGGGCTTTCTGCGTCAGCGTCTTTCGCGTCACCCGCTGCCATGCGTTCGACGTGGCGAGCGGCATGCCTTGCCTGGCGTAGCGCATCCGAGCGCGGCGGTGGGCGCCTGTCGATGAGCGCCGCATGGATCGAGCGCATCTCTTCGCTCGGCGGAAGGTGGAGCGCATCGAAGACAGTGCTGCGGTAGATGTCGTACCACTGCCGGGCCTCCTCAAGCCGGCCCAGCCGGGCGTGGAGCTTGATCAAGGTGCGATAGGGCAGTTCGTCAAGGTCGTCGACTCGCCGCCACTGCTCAGCCGCTACGATGGCAGCGTCGACCGTGCCCCGCGCGACCAGGTGCTCGGTCAGCAGCGCATACCCCTGATGGGCGAGTGCCTGATACTTCGCCTGCTGGTACCTGCACCAGGTCTCAAAGTGCGGGGCGTTGGGCGGAGCGATCTCCTGAAGGAAGGGGCCATGATAGAGCGCCAACCTGGCGCTCAGCGTACGGCACGTTTCGACGTCAAGTACAGGCAGGCGTGATGCCCGATTTTGCGCGTTTGTCACCGCCGCTTCCAGGGCCAGGGCATCCACATCGACGGCAAGCTCCGGCGCTATCCCGATCGAGTGCCGCGTGATCTCCAGCGCAGAGGGCAGCGCGCGGCGTAGCGCAGTCAGCGCCACGCGCAGGTTCGTGGACCCGCTCGTCAACCGCTCGCCGCCCCACAGCAGATCGCGGATGTCGGTACGGGCAACCATTCCCGGCGAGCAGGCCAGGAACGTGACCATGAGCAGCGATTTGATCGGCAAGATGTCGGTGATCGATACGCCGTTCTGTTTGATGTCGAAGCGGCCGAGCGTCTCCATGGCGAGGCCGGTGGGTGTCTCGGGCGCGCCGGCAGGCGCACCATGATCCATGCCGGTCTGGCGTCTCTCCTCGCCCGTGGCGTTGTTGCGGGTATAATGATCCACGATCTCCACCTGGTTCGGCTGTGCTGGCGCTATCGGAAATCGGTATTTCCAGGGTTTGCGGTTCGCTGTCGTAAATCGCTGCGGGATTTGCCTGTTACTATTGTTATCGTTTGTAAGCATGCAGATCACGCGCTCAGAAACGGGCAATTTCCCGAAAATCTCAAAATTGGTCTCATTTTGGCTGCGGATGGTCTTTCAGGGACAGCAGCATTCATGAACAAAAAAGGGAGTTGAGGATGAATCACTACGTATCGCTTTTCGATCTCTCCGGACGGACGGCGCTGGTCGTCGGCGCGGGCAGCGGTATCGGGCAGGCGTCGGCGCAAGCGCTGGCAGCATTCGGCGCGCACGTTGTCTGTGCCGACATCGCCGTCGACGCGGCCCGGTCCACGGTGGCGGCCATCGTGGACGGCGGGGGGAGCGCGGCCGCCGCACCTGTGGATCTGCGCGACCGAGGGCAGATCGACGACCTGGTCACCTCGCTGCCGGCGCTCGATATCCTGGTCTCCACGCCCAGCATCAATGTGCGCAAGCCCATGTTGGAACTGACCGAGGAGGATTTCGACCGCGTGATCGGGCTGAACCTGCGCGGGACCTTCTCGCTCCTGCGCGCCGGCGGGCGGCGCATGGCCGCAGCCGGTCGCGGCAGCATCATCGTCTTCTCCAGCATCCGCTCACAGGTCATCGAGCCGGGGCAAAGCATCTACGCTGCCACCAAAGCGGGCACGGTGCAATTGGTACGCACGTTAGCGGCGGAACTGGGGGCAGCCGGTGTGCGCGCCAATGCCATTGCGCCCGGCGTCGTCGACACGCCGCTGACCGCGCCCATCAAGCAGAAGCCGGATTGGTACCAGGCCTACGCCGACAAGAGCATCCTGAATCGCTGGGCGCGCGCCGACGAGATGGCCGGCGCCGTGGTTTTCCTCGCCTCCGACGCCAGTTCCTATGTCACCGGAACGGTGCTCTTCGTGGATGGCGGCTGGACTGCCGCGGACGGGCGTTTCATGCCGCCTCTGTAGGCAGCCGGGGAGAATTTGCGAGAACGGTAGGCGGGGCGAGCGGCTACGTGTGCCGCCACACTTCGCTGGCGGCGCGATGGACGATCGTGTGGCGCCGCCCCAAGGTGTCGACATCCTTGCTGTACCCGCCGCCGATCACCGTGGCGACGGGGATGCCGCGCTGGATGCACGTCTCCAGCACGTAACGGTCGCGGCGCAACAGGCCTTCGTCGCTCAGCGCCAGCTTGCCCAGCGCATCGTCGCGGTGTGGGTCGACGCCGGCATCATAGAGCACGATGTTGGGGCGTGTCTGCGCCAGGAGGTCGGGCAGATGAGCGGCCAACGCCGCCAGGTAGGTCGTGTCGTCCGCGCCCACCGGCAGCGCGACGTCCAGGTCGCTCGCCTCTTTGCGAAATGGGAAATTGGCGTCGCAGTGCACGGAGAAGGTGACCAGGTCGGCATCGTCGCGCAGGATGCTGGCTGTGCCGTCGCCCTGGTGCACGTCCAGGTCCACGATGAGCACGCGGCGTGCCAGTCCCCGCGTGTGCAGCCAGCGTGCGGCAACCGCCAGGTCGTTGAAGATGCAGTAGCCGGAGCCGGCAGCGCGGAAGGCGTGGTGCGTGCCGCCGGCGGTGCTGCATGCCAGCCCGTGCTCCAGCGCCAGTTCGGCCGCCAGAAGTGTGCTGCCCAGCGCCGTGAAGGTGCGCCGCACCAGCGCTTCGCTCCACGGGAAGCCAATGCGGCGCATGGCCCGGCCATCGAGCCTGCCCTCCGCATACTCGCTTACATAGGTGGCGTCGTGCGCCAGGGTGACCTGTTCAAAGGTCGCCGGCTGCGCGCAGTGGAATTGGTCCAGCGTCGCCACGCCATCGCGCACCAGCCACTCATACACCTTCCCGAACTTGCCCATGGGAAAGCGGTGTCCGGCCGGCAGCGGTGCAACGTGGTCGGGATTGTGGACGATGGGGAGTGCCATAGCAGGCTAGCGCGGGGCGCCCGGCACCTCGTGACAGGAGCGGCAGCGCGCCTCGTAGCTTTCGCTGCCGCCGACGAGGATGATGGGATCGTCGTAGCGCGCGGGTCGGCCGTCGATGAGCCGTTGCGTGCGGCTGGCGGCCGCGCCGCAGACGACGCAGATGGCCTGGAGCTTGTCGACATACTCGGCCAGCGACATGAGCGTCGGGATGGGGCCAAAGGGCTCGCCGCGAAAATCCTGATCGAGCCCGGCGCCGATGACGCGCAGCCCGCGGCCCGCCAGGAGCGTGCAGATGTGGCTGACGCCGTCGTCGAAGAACTGGATCTCGTCGATGGCCACGACCTCGGTGTCGGGCTCCAGCCGGTCGACGATATCCTGCGCGCAGGCGACGACGACCGCATCCTCGCGCGCCACGCCGTTGTGCGAAGCAACGCGTACCAGCCCGTAGCGGTTGTCGATAGCCGGTTTGAAGATCTGGACTTTGCGACGGGCGATCTCGGCGCGGCGGATGCGTCGCAGCAATTCCTCGGTCTTGCCGCTGAACATGGAGCCGCAGATCAGTTCCAGCCAGCCGCCGGAAGGTTGGTGGTGCATGGAGTGCTCGTCCTCTGTGTGCTGAACGCCGGATGAGACGCTGTCGCCGGTAGACTTGCTTTGTCTCTACCGGGATTGGCGGATTGGCGCCGGCGCTCCAAAAGAAGAGGGCAGAGATAACTGGATCTCTGCCCTCTGTCATTCACATCGAACCACGCCACTCAGTTCTGGGTGGTCATCTCGTACTTGGCATAGACCTCGGCAGCGGCTGCCTCGGCATCGCCGCCGCGAGCGCGCGCCTTGCGGGCGGCCTCGTCGGCTTCCTTGCGCACCTGGGCTTCCAACTCGCGGCGGGCCGATTCGGACTGGCGGCGTTCGAGGCGCTTCATGAAGCGCTCGACCTGGCCGGCCGTATCGACGATGCGCTGCTCGCCGGTGTAGAACGGGTGGCAGGTGCTGCACACATCCGTGCGGATCTCCGGCACGGTGCTGCCTGTCATCCACGTAGCGCCGCACGAGCAGATGACGCGGGCGTTGGGATAGTACTTGGGATGGATATCTGCCTTCATGTCAATTCACCTTTTCCGGATGGACGCTGACCTGCTTGCGGCCCTTGCGTGCCCACTCGAAGGTCACAAACCCGTCTGCCTTCGCAAACAGGGTATCATCTCTGCCGATACCGACATTCGTGCCTGGGTAGATGCGCGTGCCGCGCTGGCGCAAAATGATGTTGCCAGCCGTCACAAACTCGCCGCCGAAGCGCTTGACGCCCAGGCGCTGTGCATTCGAATCACGACCGTTGCGGCTGGAACCGCCACCTTTTTTGTGTGCCATGGTAACTTACTCCTTCTGTACGTTGCGCACGCGCGCTCAGGCGTTGACCGACTGGATCTGCAGGCGGGTGAGGTACTGGCGATGACCCTTGCGAACGCGAATGCGCTTCTTCGGCCGATACTTGAAGACCATGATCTTGTTGCCACGGTACTGGCCGGTAATCTTGGCGGTCACGCTGGCGCCATCTACGCGGGGCGTACCAACCTGCACCGCATCGCCATTTGAAACCAGCAACACATCCTCCAGGGTGATGGAGTCACCCACTGCGCCCTCGAGCTTTTCCACCTCGACGACGTCACCGGCAGCGACGCGATATTGCTTGCCACCCGTGCGAACTACTGCATACATACCTTGCTCCTTTCCTCAGCCGCGTCCAGCAGATTTCCCGCCAGAACTTCGGTGCGGCAGCGTGCCCTGAAAGGCGAGGGCACAACTCGTTTGATTAAGCCCCATCCGGCGCTCTGCTGCCGCCGTTCGGGCGTGTGTGATCGTTTCACCCACGAACGCACAGTATACCGTGACCGGCGCGTTCGGTCAAACCGGCAAGCGCGGAAATTGCTATTGGAAGTCGCAACGCCTGTCGTTCTGTCCAGGTTTTGCCGTGCTTTTGTAGATTGTACGTTTACCTACCGAAGAGTAGGTAGAAGACGCATATGCTACATTACAGCGCTGCCTACCAATCGGTAGGTAGGCAAGTTAGGAAGCGTTCTGATTCAGGATCTATGATGGAACAGGAAGTACGCGACTCAACACAGCGGGTGCTGGATGTGGCCGAACGGCTCTTCATGGACCGCGGCTACAGCGCAATCACGCTGCGCGACATCGCCGACGAACTCGGCATGAAGCAGGCTTCGCTCTACTACCACTTCCCGGGCGGCAAAGAGCAACTCTTTCTCGCCATGGCCGAGCGCATGTTCGACCGCCACCACCAGGGTGTCGTCGATGCGCTGGCCGGCGGCGAGGAGGACCTGCGCGCCCAGTTGCGTGGCGTGGCGGAGTGGTTTGCGTCGCAGCGCCCCATGAAGTTCATGGGCATGATGCACGCCGACGTTGCGGCGCTGAGCGAGGAGCACAAGGAGCAGTTGGCGCAGAAGGCTCACGGCGCGATGTTCCGGCCGCTGCGTGAGGCCTTCGTTGCCGCCGAGGGACGCGGTGAAATCCGCGCCATGCACCCGGACCTGCTCGCCGGCTGTTTTCTGTGGCTCATGGATGGGCTGAGTTATGGCGAGACGCGCACGGGGGCGCCGCCGCGCGCAGCGATGGCCGAAGATGTCATCTCCATGATGCTCGACGGGTTGCTGCCGCGGGATGGGGTGTTTGTGCCGGCCATGTCGGCAATGTGGCCGGTCGCCGCGGACGCCGGGCTTGTGGACTCGGGACGAAACGGACAGGGTCGTTCATCGTAATCTATTGTGGAAAGTGTTCTCATGAACGGAAATCTTCTGGAGATCATCAATGCGTGACGCTGCCGGTCGGAATCGGCTTCTGACCATATTCCTGGTTGTCTTTGTCGATCTATTGGGCTTCAGCCTGATCCTGCCGCTGTTGCCCTACTATGCCGAAGAGTACGGCGCCAGTGAAATCACCATCGGCCTGTTGACGGCGTCCTATGCCGCTGCCCAGCTCATCGGCGCGCCTATCCTGGGCCGTCTCTCCGACCAATATGGACGCCGCCCGGTGCTGCTCGTCAGCATTGCCGGCACCGCACTGGGCTTCTTGCTGCTTGGTCTGGCTGAGGTCCTTGGCAGGTCAGTCGGGGTGGCACTCTTTGGCGCCAACATGGCTGCCATCAATATGCTGGTCATCACGCTGCTCTTTGTCAGCCGCATTCTCGACGGGCTGACCGGCGGTAATATCAGCGTGGCCCAGGCCTACATTTCCGACGTGACGCCGCCGCAGGATCGCTCCAAGGCATTCGGTTTGATCGGCGCAGCCTTTGGCCTGGGCTTCATCATCGGGCCAGTCGTCGGCGGCGTCCTCGGCGAACGCTTCGGTTACGCCGTGCCCGCTTTCGTCGCCATGGCGATCGCCACGATCAACCTGGTGGCCGTCTATCTCTTCCTGCCCGAATCAGTGACGCCGGAGCAGCGCGCCGAGATGACGCACCGCCCGCGACCAGCCTTCAGCTTTGCCTCGCTCTGGACGGCATTGCAGCGACCGCGCGTTGGCCCGCTCTTTCACATCCGCTTTTTCTTTGGCATGGCCTTCTCCATGTTCCAGTCGATCTTTGCGCTCTACGCGGCGGGCTATCCGCTCAACCTCAGCGTCGAACAGACGGGGCTGGTGCTCGGTTACGTCGGCGTGCTGTCGGTCATTGTGCAGGGCTTTGCCATCGGCCGGCTGGCGAAACGCTATTCCGACAAGCAGTTGATGCTCGTCTCGTCGCTACTCATGGCCGGTTCGCTGCTCCTGTGGGGCTTCGTGCCCAACGTGTGGACGCTGCTGATCATCATGGCGCCGCTGGCCTTTGGCGGTGGCGTGCTCAACACGGTCATCAACAGCGCGCTGAGCAAGGCCGTCTACCCGGAAGAGATCGGCGGTACGTTGGGTATCTCCGCCTCGCTGGAGAGCCTGACCCGCGTGATTGCGCCTGCGCTGGGCGGCGTTCTGCTCGCGGCAGCGCGACCGTGGGGTCCGGCCATTTTCACCAGCGTGATCATGGTCTGGGTGGCTTCCTTTATCTGGCGGCGCCTCTTTGTCAACCCGGACCCGCCGCTGGAGCCGCGTGCTTCGGGGCGCGATCAGGGATACGCGCCGGCCGGACCTGTGTCGGCACATTGATGTTAGGAACAATCAGGGCGGAATAACGCCCGTGCGTGGAAGTTAAGAATAAACGATGCCTGGTTACTACAGGGGCAACCAGGTGCAGAAGTGAGTTAATGAAAAGGTGACAGAACGATGAAACGCTTCATGATGGTGCTGTTGTTTGTGGTTGTGTTGGCGGGCGCAGGTTATGCCGCGTACGCAATGGGCTATCTGCCGGCCGAGTTGACCAGCGTCATTGCTGCGCCGGCCGAGCAGGATACCAAGGCCGAGGCCGAAGTCGCTCCGGTTGAAGAGGTGCTGCCGCGCGTCCTGGCCGATGCCAAGGTCGTGCCGGTGCTGCGCTCCGACCTGGCCATGGCTGCCAGCGGTCTCGTGCAGGAAGTGATGGTCAAGGAGGGCGATCGCGTCGAGGCCGGCGACCTGCTGGTCAAGCTCGACGATGCCCAGCAGCGCGTCGCCGTGGCACAGGCCCAGGCCAACCTGGCCCGCGCCCAGGCCAACCTGGACAAGATCAAGGCCGGCGCCCGTGTCGAAAACATTGCCGTTGCCCAGGCTGCGGTGGAAGCTGCCCAGGCCAACTACGACAAGCTCGTCAACGCCGCAGCGCCGGGCAACGTGGCGTCAGCCCAGGCGGCCGTCTCCAAGGCCCAGGCCGAGTATAGCCGGGTCGTGCAGGGACCGTCGGAAGAGACGATTATCTCGGCCCGCGCCAATCTCGAGTCGGCCAAGGCCCAGCTTGACCAGGCGCGCTCGGCCTACAACCGCATCCGCGACCTAAGCGATGCCGGCATGCGCCCCGAATCGCTGGCCATGCAGCAGGCGACCATCGCCTACGAAGCTGCCCAGGCGCGCTACGACGACGTGATGAACGGCGCCACCGCCGCCGACATCGCCAGCGCCGGTGCATCGGTGCGCCAGGCGCAGGTCCAGCTCGAGACGGTGCAGAACAGCATGCCCTCCGACATGGCAGTGGCCGAGGCGTCCGTCAACCAGGCCAAGGCGCAACTGGACGAACTGATGGCCGGCGCGCGCAGTGAGGACATCGCGGCCGCCGAGGCCGACGTCGCGGCCGCCACCGCCGCACTGCAGCAGGCGCTGGTCGGTCTGCGCAACACCGAGCTGCGGGCGCCCTTTACCGGCGTCGTCGCGACGCTCAACGCCGCGGTTGGTGAACAGGTTTCACCTGGCGCCCCGGTTGCGCAGTTGGCCGACGTCACTGCCTGGGAGATCGAAACCTCCGACCTTACCGAGTTGGATGTGGTGGGCGTGACCGAAGGCGCCAAGGTGGAACTCACCTTTGATGCGCTGCCCGACCTGACCCTGGGCGGCACCGTCAGCCGCATCCGGCCCATCGGCCAGGACAACCGCGGCGACACGGTCTACACCGTCGTCGTCGTCCCGGGCAGCCAGGACAACCGCCTGCTGTGGAACATGACCGCCGTCGTGGATTTCGGAGTCAAGTAAACCATGTCTTTCTACCTGGCCCTCAAGGAAGTCTGGCGCAACAAAGGCCGCTTCCTGCTGATAGCGGCGGTGGTGTCGTTGATCACGGTGCTCGTGCTCTTCATCGCCGCCCTGTCAGAAGGGTTGGCCTCTGCCAACCGTGAATACATCGAGAAGCTGAACGGCGAGCTGATCGTCTTTCAGGAAGGCGTTCAGCTCTCGACGACGGCCAGCCGCATCGGCCGCTCGCGCATCGCCGAGTTGCGCCGCGTGGACGGTGTCGCGGAGGTCGGGCAGGTGGGCTTTGCGTCGGCCAAGCTGGTTCCGGCCAGCGGTGATGGTGAGTTCGACGTCTCGCTCATCGGCATCGAGCCTGGCCTGCCCGGCGAGCCTGCCGTCTTTGAGGGCCAGCAATTGGAGCGTTCGCGTTCCAACAACGTCATCGTCGACGAGGGCGTCATCGCCCGCATCGGCGCCAAGGTCGGCGACACGATCCGGCTCAAGGTGACGCAGGGCACGGACGAAGAGTTCTACGATCTGACGGTGGTCGGCCTGACCGATCGGCGCCAGTACTTCTTCCAGCCTGCCGTCTTTGCCCCGCTGCTCACTTGGGACAAGATTCGCCCGCAGGGCGCCGATGGCCAACCCGCCGGCGAGCTGGTCTCCAACATCGCCGTAGCCAGGCTGACCGATCCGTCAAACCTAGAGGCCATGGCTGACAAGATCGAGCAGGATGTAGACAAGGTCGAAGTGGTCGACCGCCAGACGGCGTGGGAGGCAATTCCCGGCTATGCCGCGCAGCAGAGCACGCTGAGCACGCAGCAGTTCTTCACCTTCTTCATCGGCGTGCTCGTCGTCGGCGGCTTCTTTCAGATCCAGACGCTGCAAAAGGTCGCCCAGATCGGCATGCTCAAGGCTATCGGCCTGTCGAACTGGACCGTGGGCTGGACGGCCATTGTCCAGATCGTCACCGTCAACGCCATCGGCGTGTTGATCGGCGCGGCCGGGACGCTGGCGCTCACCGCCAACTTCCCGGTGACCGTGCCCATCATGCTGACGGGGCCGACGGCGCTGGCTTCGGTGCTGGCGCTGCTGGCCATCGGCCCGCTCGGCGGCATCGTCTCGGTCTTCGTGCTGTTGCGTATCGAACCGCTGCGCGCGCTTGGCATGGCGCAGTAAATGGGAATGAGCGATGCGGGACATGTGGCAGAGAGCTTTGCTCCTCGCCCCTCGCGACTCGCCCCTGGAGATTTTCATGATTGCACTCGAAGCAATTAACGTCACCAAAATCTATGGCACCGGCGTCAACGCGGTGACCGCCGTCAACGATGTCTCGCTCAGCGTGAATCGCGGCGAGTTCATCGGGCTGGTGGGACCTAGCGGGTCGGGCAAGACGACCATGCTGGCCATGCTCGCCGGCCTGCTTTCGCCCAGCGACGGGCAGATCATGATCGCCGGCAAAGATATCGGCCGCATGAAAGAAGGCAAGCGTACCAAGTTTCGCGGCAAGTACATCGGCTTTGCGTTTCAAGCCAACAACCTGGTGCCCTTTCTCACGGCGCAGGAGAATGTGGAGCTTCTGTTGCGCCTCAACGGCAAGTACAACCGCCAGGGGCGCCAACGTACGCTCGATCTGCTCACGCGGCTGGGGTTGGGCGAGCGGCTGCGCAACCGCCCCGGCCAGCTCTCCGGCGGCCAGCAGCAGCGTGTCGCCATCGCGCGCGCGCTCATCCACGAGCCGGAGGTGGTGCTTGCCGACGAGCCGACCGCCAGCCTCGACACCGAGCGCGCCCACCAGGTGGTGCAGACCTTCGCCGAACTGATTCACGAGCAAAACCGCGCCGGCGTTATGGTCACGCACGACCTGCGCATGTGCAAGTACACCGACCGCGTCATCCAGATGGTGGACGGGCGCATCAGCCGCGTCATCGCCGATCGCGCCGAGATTCTGCGCCTGGCCGGGGCCGCCGATGCCATGGATGGCCACCCCGTACCGACCAACGGCAAGCCGGTTCTGGCCGGCGACCCCATTGCAGCGGTGCACGGAATCTAGCCATGGCGACCTTTCCTACCGTCAAGGGATCGAACCTGGAAGGGCAGCGTTTCACCCTGCCGCGCGATCTCGCCGGCGAGTTGAACCTGCTCTTCATTCCCTTTCAGCGCTGGCACCAGGATTGGGTCGACTCGTGGATCCCGACCGCACAGCAACTGGCGGCAACCTACCCTGGCTTGCGCTATTACGAACTGCCCACGCTGCCGCAGATGAACCCCTTTGCGCGCATGAGCATTGACTTCGGCATGAAGATGGGAATTCCCGATCGCGCCGCACGCGAAGCCACCATCACGCTCTACATTGACAAGGATCGCTATCGCAGCGCGCTGGAGATCCCGTCCGAGGAGAGTATCACCCTGCTGCTGGTGGAACCATCGGGCAAGATTCTCTGGCGCGCCGAGGGCCCATATGCGCAGGATACAGCACGGCAGCTTGGCGCCGTAATCCAACTCTACTTTGCCCCGTCCGCCTCTGCGTAACCTTCAGCCGGTGTTATCTCCATACTTTGCCTGCTCGTCAATCACCCAAATACGGCCAAAGCTGGTACAATAGGTGCGGTCCGGCCGGCTCCGGCTGGGAGCGAACCGGCGCACAAGAGGGTGATGGAAGAAACGATGAGACGTTGGTATATCCCGCTGGCGGCGTTGTTGGCTGCGCTTGGTATTGCCTACGGCGCGTACGCGCTGGGCTACTGGCCTGCCGAATTCGTGCAGGTACTGGCTTCGCCGCGCCTGAACGCCAACGACAGCCACAACGACGCGCTGGCAGTCTCGTCGCCCGTACGTCGTATCCGGGCGGAAGCGCGCGTCGTGCCGGCGCGCTGGGCCCAGCTCAGCATGGCGCTCGACGGCACCGTGCAGCAAGTGCTCGTGCGCGAGGGAGACACAGTCGAGGCCGGTCAATTGCTCGTCAAGCTCAAGGATACGCGGCAGCGCGTGCTCGTGTCGCAGGCGCAGGCCGAACTCGATCGCGCCCAGGCGGCGCTCAAGCTGGCCCAGGCCGCGCCCCAGCCTGAACTCATCGCCGAACTGGAGGCCGCGCTGGCGGCTGCCCAGGCAAACTACAGCAAGCTGGCCGATGGGTTGCTGCCCGGCGCCATCACCGAGGCAGAGGAAGCGCTGGCGCAGGCGCAGGCCGACTATGCCTTCCTCACCCAGGCGGCCAGCCCGCAGTTGCTGGCCGAGGCGACGACCGAACTCAACCTGGCGCAGGCAAAGTTGACCGAGGCGGAGACTGAGTACGCCGCCGTCAGCGGCCGCGCCGATGCGGCTTCCCTGCCCGAAGCGTTTGCCCTGCAAAAAGCTACGGCCGAATTCAACGCCGCCCAGGCAAAGATCGATCTGTTGCAAGGGGGCGCTACGCCGGCCCAACGCGCCGGCGCCGCCGCGGCTGTGCGCCAGGCCCAGGCCCGCGTCGATGCGCTGAAGAATGCGCTGCCCGGCGAACTGGCCGAGGCTGCCGCCGTGGTGCAGCAAGTTCAAGCGCAGCTCGACCTGGCGCGCGCCGGCGTGCGCAGCGAAGAGGTGGACGTCGCGCAGGCGGAGGTCAACGTCGCCCTGGCCGGCTTGCAGGAGGCCATGGTTGCGCTCTCCGAGAGCGAGTTGCGTGCGCCCTTTGCCGGCACGGTCACGGCGCTCAATATTGGCGCCGGCGAGCAGGTCGCGGCGGGTGCCCCGTTGCTGCAACTGGCCGACACCACCTTGTGGCAGGTGGAAACGCTCGATCTGACCGAGATGGATGTAGTCGGGATTCTGCCCGGCGAAGAGGTCTCCGTCACGTTCGATGCGCTGCCCGACCTGGCGCTTGCCGGCACCGTGGCGCATGTCCGTCCTGTCGGCGAGAACAGCCGCACGGCCACGCTCTATGATTCCGGCGCACCGGAGGACGTGCTCACCGGCGACGTCGTCTACAAAGTCGTGATCACCCCAGACCAGCAGGACGCACGTCTCATGTGGAACATGTCCTCGCTCGTCGATTTTGGCGAACGATAGCCCGCTGGCAATCACATACATCGGATCGATCCTGCCGCCTCCAGGGGCGGCAGTTTTGTTTGCTGGGCTCTCGTCGCGGCACGCGCTTACCGGTCGGCAGCCTTCATTGATCCCCCCTTCACAACGCGACTTCGCTCTGGCGCGTCCAGCCTGAAAACGCACGAGGGGATCGGACTGCCCTCCGATCCCCTCATCTTTTCATCCCCTCATCTTGTCACCCCCCCATCTTGTCAGAACGATGGAGGGTATTCAGCAGGCCACGACGCGCGCTAGGGCGTCGGTGTCTCCGTTGCCGTTGGTTCCAGCGTCGGCGTTTCCGTTGCCGTCGGCTCGATCGTGGGGGTATCGGTCGCCGTGGGCTCTACGGTCGCAGTCGCTGTCGGTTCCACCGTCGCGGTCTCCGTTGCCGTCGGTTCGACGGTCGGCGTCTCCGTCGCCGTGGGAACCACCGTCGGCGTGGATGTCGGTATGTCGGTTGCCGTGGGCGCCAGGGTGGGCGTTGCGCTCGGCAGCGTTGTTGCCGTCGGCATTGCGGTCGGTGGTGCGGTGGCCGTCGGTGTCGCTGTCGGCGGCGTGGCCGGCGGGATGATCAGCTCCAGGCTGAACGACGTGTTGACCGGCGCCTGGATCGTGATCAGGTAATCCTGGCTGGTAGGAAGGGTGAATGACCACTCGCGCGAAGGATCGCTCATGGACTTGTAGGTCACGCCGTCGCTGACGCCGCGTACAGAGAAGTTGGCGGCCGGGCTGGGCGAACTGAGCAGGATACGTGCCGTCTGTCCGGCCGCCGCGCCGAAGATGAACTGGCGCGGCGTGTTGGCGTAGAGCGGGCCGCTGCGTACGGCGCTGCTCTGCCCTGGGGCAAAGCTGATGCGCTCCGGCGGGGCGGGCGGCGGCGTGGAGGTCGGCCCTGTGGGCTGGACGGTGAGTTCGAGCGAGTAGTTGATGAAGGCCGGCCCGCTGAGCGAGATGAGATAATCCTGCGTGCGCGGCAGGGTCAGGCTGAACTCGCGCGCCGGGTTGCTGAGCGGCTTGTAGACGATGCCGTCGCTGACGCCTTGCAGGGCGAAGTTGGCGCCCGCGCCCGGCGAATCGACCAGGATGCGTGCCGGCTGGCCGGCCAATGCACGGAAGACGTACTGCTTGCTGCCGGCGCCGGAGAGCGCGCCTGTGCGCACGGCGCTCGTTTCACCCGGCGCAAAGTTGATGCGTTCGGGCGCAGCGGGCGGCGTTGTCGGCGTGGGCGTCGGTCCCAGCGGCAGCACGGTCAACTCCAGCAGGTAGTCGATGAAGGCCGGGCCGTTGATCGAGATCAGGTAATCTTGCGTGCGTGGCAGGGTGAGGCTGAACTCGCGTGCCGGGCTGCTGAACGGCTTGTAGATGATGCCGTCGGAGAAGCCTTGCAGCGCAAAGTTGGCCGCGCTGGCCGGCGAGTTGAGCAGGATGGTCGTCTGCTGGCCGGCCTGGGCGCGGAAGACATACTGCTTGATCTGGCTGGCCGGCAGGCTGCCGCTGCGTGTGGTGCTGGTCTCGCCCGGCCTGAAGTTGATGCGCTCGGGCGCCGCCGGCGGCGTGGTCGGCGTGGGCGTCGGCCCCAGCGGCAGCACGGTCAATTCCAGCGCGTAGTTGATCGCGGCCGGCCCGCTCAGCGAGATGAGGTAGTCCTGCGTGCGCGGCAGGGTGAGGCTGAACTCGCGCGCCGGATTCGTGAAGGGCTTGTAGGTGACACCGTCGGTGACGCCTTGCAGCGAGAAGTTGACCGCGCCGCCGGGCGACGAGAGCAGCACGCGCGACTGCTGGCCGGCCTGCGCCCGGAAGATGTATTGCTTGATCTGGCTGGTCGGCAATGCTCCGTTGCGCACGGCGCTCGTCTCGCCCTGACCAAAACTGATACGCTCGGGCGTCGGCACCGGCGGCGGTGTGGGCGACTGCGACACTGTCACTTCCAGGATGTAGCTGGTCCGCACCGTTGCCGTGAGCGTGATGAGGTAATCCTGCGTGCGTGGCAGGAGCATGCTCCACTCGCGCAGCGGATCGCTGCCTGCCTTGTAAGTCACGCCGTCGCTGACGCCGCGCACCGAGAAATTGGTGGACGGGCTGGGCGAATCGACCAGCAGCCGCAGCGTCTGCCCGCCGCGCACGAAGAGCACGTACTGAGGCGTGAAGCCTGGGCTGATGTTCCCGCGTACGACCGTCGAACTCTGGCCCGGCGCGAACTGGATGCGAATCGGATAGGTGGGCGGTAGCGGCGTGGCCGTCGGCCGCGGGGTCGAGGTCGGTGCAGCGGGCGGGGGGCCATCGACCGGACGTACGAAGGTGGGATTGGCGCCGATCCAGCAGGGCAGGTCGCTGAACGAGCAGCGCACGGCCCACCACTGGGCATCGGCGCTGACGCCGAGCACCGCGTAGGTCTCCCCGCGGAAGGCCAGACCAATCTGGTTGAAGGTTGCTCCGGGGCCATCGAAGATACCGATCGTTCCCAGAATGAGCACCTTGCTGACATCTGTCGGGAGGAAGGTCAGCGGCGGTTGGCCCGGTGCGATGACGATGGGGGCGGCCGGCCCGCCGCCTGCTGCGGCAAAGCCGTCGACGGCGATCAGCGCCGCCTGCCACGAATAGGATCCGTTCTCCGCCTGGGCAATGATGAGGATCGCTTCGCTGCGCCCTTCCGCGCCCAGGCCGCTGATGCCAACGCTGCTGACGGCATTGACACCCTCCGGCCAGATGGACAGCGGGTCGACGCCGCCCAGCCAGCCGACGACGACTTCGTTCGATACAAAGGTAATCGATGATGCCGGGCCGATCAGTTCGCTCTCCAACTGGCCGAGCGCAGCGGCGCCTGTCTGCTCGCTTGCCTCGCCCTGCCAGATTGCCACGATGAAGGGATCGCTCATCACGGACTGGAGCGTTTCGACGTCACGATTGACCAATGCAGCGATCAGATCCGCCGTGAACTGTGCCGGCGTCTGAGGCTGGGCCGCGGGTGGTCGATAGCCCGGGTTGAA
The DNA here is from genome assembly GCA_020634815.1 of Caldilineaceae bacterium. Lineage (GTDB taxonomy): Bacteria > Chloroflexota > Anaerolineae > Caldilineales > Caldilineaceae > Caldilinea. Next base: position 86,202 of record JACKBA010000021.1, read on the forward strand.
GGTGACGCATCCGCCCAGGATGGCCACCAGAAGAAGCCCGCCCAACACCAACGATACGCGTTTTTGGACAGTCATGCCGTCCCTCCTTTTCGGCAATTATATGTGCGAAAGATGACTGCGATGCATCGTGCAATGTCATGTGGCTCACGGAAATCCCGTGTCTATTCACATGACGTTGCAAGGCCGGTTTAGGTAGCGGTGGATTTAGCGTGACTTCTCCACACTCATGGGAACGGGCGCAGGGCGACGTGACGCGCCGGGGCTGCCGGCGGCAATCGCCTCGGCGGCGTTAGTCTGCTCCATCTCGGAGAGGACGCGCGCCAGTTGGCCGATGGCGACGCGCTGTTTGCGATAGAGGTCGCTTTCGCTGATGGCCAGGCGATCGGCGATCTCGCGCACTTTGCGCCCCTGTACAAAACGCATCTCCAGGATGTTGTAGAGCAGCCATTCGGGTGCGGTGAAATTCTGTTTGCCCTCAGGCCGCAGCCGTTCCAGCGCCTGGCCCAGGACGAGCCGCAGCGCGCGCGTCGGGTCGTCGTCGGCGCTGGCCATCGTTTCGTTCACGGTGCGCAACTTGATGAGCGGGCTGTGGGTCAGCTTGGGACCGCCCCAGTAATGGCTGAGGGCATCCTTTACCCACGCCTCGAATTCGGGGCTATGGATGGGGCTGGGGTCGAGGAGCGCGGCTGTCGGCTCGCGCTCGCTGTCCATCGCCGCGTAGGGGATGACGCCGCGCAGTTGCTGCATGCGGTCGATGTCGGGGATCAGGTAGCGCAGGCTGGCGAGCATGCTTTGCTGCAGCCTGCGGTCGGCCAGGGCGCTGGTCGTGCGTTCGAGGATGGCTTCGACGACGCGCACTTCGTCGGCGCCCAGGAGCGGGCTCGCCGTGCGCGCCTCGACGCCCAGGATGCCGAGCACACGGCTCGATTCATCATCCGGTGCGTGGTCGGCAAGGGGCCACAGCCAGTAGCCCTGGTGCGAGTAGGGATGCTGCGGTCGCAGGTCGCGCATGGACTTGCCCAGCGCGTCCGACCAATCCTTGACCGCCAGGATTTGTGTGCGCGTGGCTTCCGGGCCGACGACCGCTTCGAGGATCAGGTCGGGGCCGACGGCGGCGGCGGCAAAGGCCGAGGGCACGCGCAGCAACTCGCAGAGCGCCACCAGGTTGTTGTCGAGGAGCTGGCGCAGGTCGCTCGTGGCAAGCATGCGCCGGTCCAGTTCGCGCAGCCAGGCGATCTCCTCGCGGTCCTCGCGGTAGATGAGCCGGTCGACCGCCGACTTTGTCACGCTCAGCGCCAACTGGCTGAGGACGATGACGCCGGTGATGATGCTGAAGAGGATCACGTCGCGCGGGAGGCCGAGAATGCGCTCCACCGGCGGCGTGATCTGGATCGCCAGAATGACGAGGATGGCGACGACCGGGCCGCGCATGAAGAAGCGCAGCAGCCGGTAGCGGACGACGCGGTCAGGAGTCAGCACGCCAAAGTAGGCGACGGTGTAGCTCATGAGCAGGAGCATGAAGCCGACGGCGACGTTGCCGAGGATCGAGATGAGCAGAACGAGCGCGCTCGGTTCGTTTGGCCCCAGCAGGCGCGTGATGGCGACCAGGTACGGGAAGACCGCGATGCCCGGCGCCACAAAGCCGAGCAGCAGGTAGGTCATGCGCGTGCGCGTGCTCTCCGTCAGGCAGCGCTGGCGCGCCTTCCAGATATTGCCCAGCGCCAGCCCGATCGCCAGAGCGAAATAGGCGGCAAAGAGCCAGAAGAGCGGGCCGCCTTCCAGGTAGCTGAGGGGCGGTGTGTAGCGCACCTCGCCCACGATCGCACTGCCGGCCACGGCGTCGATGGCGCTGGCAATGGACAGGATATAGAAGGCATGGCTGATCCAGCGGCGGCGATGGACGCGGTAGTTGGTCGTCGCCAGCACGGCCAGCGAAAAGTGGTAGGCGGCGGCGGGCACCATGGTGATCCCCAGCCACTGCAAGCGCAGCCAGCGATTGGCCGACTCGGCGCTGAGGACGCGGCCGAGCGCAACATCCGCCGCATAGACGAGCATGACGAAGGCGAGCAGGAGGGCGAAGCGACGTGCCACCGACGTACGGAAGTTATAGGTCAGCGTGTAGGAGAGCAGCGAGAAGGTCAGAATGACCAACACGCTGGAGGTGAGCATGTTGACGAAGTTCAGAATGTCAGTCAGTGACATGATTAGCTCACCCACTCGATCTGTTCGTCGGTGACGACCCACATGCCGTGGCGCTTGTGCATCGTCAGCCGGAAGCCGCCGCCCACGGTGGGCGATCGGCGGATATTGATGCGGACGTCGGCATCTTGCAAGGTGCGAAACTCGATGAGTTCCAATTCCACTAGCGGGCCCGTCGCAGCGGGCGCCGGTTCGTCGGGCAGCAGCCAGAGCGTCTCGCCTTCAAAGCCCAGGTCGCCCTCCACTTCGGCCGGATGCGCACGGATGCGCAACTCTGCGGCATGGCCGGACGCGTCGGGCTCGACGTAGCGGAGCTGGCTCAGCTTGTGAATCAACGCCGTGCGCCGGATGCGCAGCGTGTCCGGTTCCTGCCGGTCGGCCGAGCGATAGTAGCGGGCGAGCGCATAGGTCGGGCCGAAGGCATTCTGCGCGCTGAGTATCGTGAGCAACTCCTCGCGCACCGTGCTCCACTTGTAGCGCCACTCGTTGGTGCGGATCTGGTCGCCATACTCGAGCAATTCCAACGTTGCGTCCGACCCGAGACGGCTGACGATCGCAACCGGAGGCAGGCGCGTGGGGTCCTGCTTGAGCCGCGCCAGCAGCATCTGCGGCGTTGCCTCGATCTCGTCGGGTTGCAGGAAGGATCGTCGCGTCGTCAGGCTGAAAAAGAGTCCGACCACGACGGCGCCGCCCAGCAACAGGATGAGTGCCCATGCCACCGGGTCCATGGACGCCACGATACGCTGCCAAGATGGCAGGGTACCCAGCCCTTCAAAAAACGTGCGAATCGACTCGACCAGTTGCGGCATACGTTCCTGAAATCCTCTATTCCGGATTCTACCATAGCGCCGGCATTCCCCTGTGAGCCAGGGCGGCGCCAATCAAGCGAGTTGGATTAAAAGAAGCTGAAAATGGAACTCTTCTCACGTGCGCGGCGGCAAAATAATCATATTCTGATCACGTATTGAACAGACATTGTACAATGTATGTTGCGTGTGTTCTGCAGACACACCATGACGGTTCGAGTTGACAGTTGAGCTGGTATTGCTGTACCGAAACTTGTTGTCCTGACACTTGAGGAGATCCTACGATGAAGTTCACTACACTTGCACTGCTCTTGATCACCGCACTGCTGGTCGCTGCCTGTGCGCCGCTGCCCGCAGCCCAGGTTGCGCCCGCCGCCACCGAGGCGCCGGCCGAAGCACCCACGGAAGCCGCGATGGGCGAAATGGCCGACATTGTCGATACCGCCGTGGGCGCAGGCAACTTCACTACGCTCGTCGCCGCCATCGAGGCGGCCGGCCTGGTGGAGACGCTGAAGGGCGAGGGGCCATTCACGGTCTTTGCGCCAACCGATGACGCCTTTGCCGCCCTGCCGGCGGGCACCGTCGAAGCCTTGCTCGAAGATCCGCAGGGCCAGTTGACGCAGATCCTGCTCTACCATGTGGTGGCGGGCAAGGTCATGTCGAGCGACCTCAGCGATGGCATGACGGCCGACACCGTACAGGGCAGCCCGGTGACGTTCATGATCGGCGACGGCATGGCTATGGTTAACGAGGCCAACATTGTGACCGCCGACATCGAGACGAGCAACGGCGTCATCCATGTGATCGACGCGGTCATTCTGCCGCCAGCCGAGGAAGCGGCTGCGGAAGGCGCGGAGATGGCCGAACCGGCCGGGAACATCGCCGAAGTGGCGGCGAGCGCCGGCAACTTCACCACGCTGCTGGCTGCCGTCAAAGCGGCCGGGCTGGTCGACGAGCTGACGGGCGAGGGCCCCTTCACGGTCTTTGCACCGACCGATGATGCGTTTGCCGCCCTGCCTGCCGGCACCATCGACTCGTTGCTGGCCGATCCCGAAGGCGCGCTGCGCGACATCTTGCTCTACCACGTCGTGGCGGGCAAGGTCATGTCCGGTGACCTGAGTGACGGCATGACGGCAGAGACGCTGCAAGGCGCGCCGGTCACCTTCACCGTGGCCGACGGTGCGGTCAAGGTCGATGCGGCCAACGTCGTCGCAGCCGATGTGGAGGCCAGCAATGGCGTCATCCACGTAATCGATGCCGTGATCCTGCCGCCGCAGTAATGCGCCCGGCGCCAGCCACCGTCCCTGCCGCCACCCGATCTTGACCGGTCTACCGGCAGTAATGGCGACGGTGTTCAAATAGATAAGGTGAGGGGCAGACCATAGCGGTCTGCCCCTCACTCTTTTCCGGGCAAGGGAAGAATCTCTGGATCCGCCCATTGCGGCGCGGTGTCGAAACGGATTCGCAAGCAGGAAATGGATGAACCAAATGGGTGATGGTAGAATGAGTTTTGCAACCACTTTCGCCATCATTCATCAAGGGGACAAAGCTCATGCTTGAACCAACCGGACTGCTCTGCGAGTACCGGACCGATCCGCTCGGGATTGACGTCGCTAACCCGCGCCTGAGCTGGCGCAGCACTTCATCACAGCGCGGCGCGCGCCAGACAGCGTGGCAGGTCGTCGTTGCCAGTGATGCGGCCGGCCTGGCATCAGGCGATTTTCTCTGGGACAGCGGGCGCGTCGAAGGCAGCACATCGTTTCACCACGCGTACGGCGGGCCGCCGCTGCGCTCGCGCCAGCGCTGCTGGTGGCAGGTGCGCCTGTGGGATGAAATGGGCGAAGCGTCGCCGTGGAGCGCACCGGCCTGGTGGGAAATGGGGCTGCTCGACGCGGGTGACTGGCAGGCAGCGTGGATCGCGCCCGACTGGTACGAAGACACGCGTACTGCGGAACCGTGCCCCATGCTGCGGCGCGTCGTCGAACTGGAAGGCGATGTCGCCTCGGCGCGGCTGTACGTGACCGCGCTCGGTCTCTATGATGCCCGAATCAACGGCCAGGCGGTGAGCGACTGGGCCTTCACGCCGGGCTGGACGACCTACCGGCATCGCCTCCAATACCAGGCCTACGACGTCACCAACCTGCTGCAAGCCGGCGCCAACGCGTTGGCCGTGACGCTGGGCGATGGCTGGTATCGCGGCTATCTTGGCTTCCAGGGCAAGCGCAACTATTACGGCGAGAACCTGGCCCTGTTGCTGCACCTGCACGTGACCTATGCGGATGGCAGCGAGGCGCTCTTTGGCAGCGACATTGACTGGCGCGCGGCGACCGGCCCCCTGCGCGCGTCGGACATTTACAACGGCGAACACTACGATGCGCGACTGGAGCGCCCCGGCTGGGATAGCGCATCCTATGATGACGGTGACTGGAGCGGCGTGCGCGTCGTCGAGGCACCGGCCGCTCGTCTGGTCGCGCAGAATGGCCCGCCCGTGCGCCCCATCGAGACGGTCGCCGCGCAAACCGTTACGCGCTCGCCGTCGGGCGAACTCATCGTCGATTTCGGGCAGAACCTGGTCGGCCGCGTGCGCCTGTGGCTGCACGGCGAGGCCGGCGCCGCGATTACGCTGCGCTACGCCGAGGTGCTGGACGCCGACGGCAATCTCTACATCGACAACCTGCGTAGCGCCGCCCAGACCGACCGCTACGTCGCCGCCGGGCAGGATGAGTGCTACGAGTCGCGCTTCACCTTTCACGGCTTTCGCTACGTCGGGATCACCGGCTATCCGGGCGAGTTGGCGCCTGCATCGATCGAGGCCGTCGTGTTGCATTCCGACATGCCGGCCACGGGCGAGTTCTCCTGCTCGCACCCGCTGCTGACGCAATTGCAGCACAACATTGTCTGGGGGCAGAAGGGCAACTTCCTCGACGTGCCTACCGACTGCCCGCAGCGCGACGAGCGGTTGGGCTGGACCGGCGATGCGCAGGTATTCGCCCGCACGGCCGCGTTCAACTTCCTCATCGCCCCATTCATGACCAAGTGGCTGCAAGATCTTGCGCTGGACCAGACTGTCGAAGGCGCGGTGCCCCATGTCGTGCCGGATGTGCTCAGCGGGCTGGAGTTCAACGGGCAGATCATGTTTGCGGCCGGCGCCACGGGCTGGGGTGATGCGGCCGTCGTCGTGCCGTGGACGCTCTACACGATGTACGGTGACGAGCGGATTCTCGAACAGCAATACGCGAGCATGGCGGCCTGGGTCGAGTACATGCACGGGCACGGCAGCAACGAGTTGCTCTTCGGCGAAGGCTTCCACTTTGGCGACTGGCTGGCGCTCGACATTCCCATCGACGGGGCGGTCTTCGGCGCCACCGATCTGCAACTTATCGGGACCGCCTTCTTCGCCCACTCGACCGACCTGCTCGCGCGCGCCGCTGTTGTCCTGGGCAAGGAGGCGGACGCAGCGCGCTACCGCGAATTGCACGGTCGCATCGTGGCTGCATTCCAGCGCGAGTTTCTCACGCCGGCCGGGCGTCTGGCAAGCAACACGCAGACCGCCTACGTGCTGGCGCTCATGGCCGATCTGCTGCCGGAGGATCAGCGCGGCGAGGCGTTGCGCCGGCTCGTTGAGGAGATTCGGCGGCGCGACAATCACTTGGCGACCGGTTTCCTCGGTACGCCGTATCTTTGCCCGGTGCTCGAGCGGCACGGCGCGTTGGACGTTGCTTACGAACTGCTGCTGCAAGAGAGCTATCCTTCCTGGCTCTATCCGGTGACGCAGGGTGCGACGACGATCTGGGAGCGCTGGGATGGGCAGAAGCCCGACGGCTCCTTCCAGACGCCGTCGATGAACTCGTTCAACCACTATGCGTACGGCGCCATCGGCGAGTGGATGGTACGCGTCGTGGGCGGGCTCGATGTGGATGCAGAGAATCCCGGCTTCCAGCGCGCGCTCGTGGCGCCGCGCCCAGGCGGCGGCATCACCTGGGCCAAGAGTGCGCTGGAGAGCATGGTCGGCCGCTATGCGGTGGAATGGCGCCGGCACAACGACGAGATGGAAGTGAGTTTGTCGGTGCCGGCCAATGGCGCCGCGCTCGTGCGGCTGCCCGGCGCCACGCTGGATGCCGTGACCGAGGGCGGGGCGCCGCTGTCCATGGCGGACGGCTGCGCGAATGCCCGCCAGGAGGCCGGTGCGGTGGTCGTGGAGATTGGGGCAGGCGCCTACGTCTTTACCTATTCGTGATGTGATCTGCTGGCGGGTTGTCTCGCCAGACCCCTCCACCCTGTGCGGCTTGTATTCTCTGATGCAGGCCGCACAGGAGGTGCAATTCAACTTGGGGGCGCGCATTACGTCCCCGGCACTGTGCACAAGTATTTTGCTCGTCCTGTCTGCTGCTGCACAGTGCCGGGGACGTTGTTTGACCTAAATGTGAAGTAGACCCCCGCACAGGGCGATTCTGGACCCAAGCTGACAGTATACGCACCAAAGGTACGTCATCCCGACGAATGAAGCGCGCTATATTTGTGATACAATCCGCGTGTCGCTCGCTGTCCTGGCGAGCGAACGTGTGTTTTGCTCGGAAGTGCTGGCTCACAGGCAATGCTGCAATTCCTTCGTAAGTTCTGGTCCTTTGACTATACCGAAACATCCCAGGCCGATCGCACTACTCGCTGGCTCTTTCCAATCCTCTACGTCGTCATCGTCATCGTAGTATTGCTGATGGCTACCACGCCGTGGAGCCCGATGACGCTGGCGGACAAGCTGTCGTTCTTCGTGCTGGACGCGGCCGTTCTCTTCCTCTTTCTTGCCCTGCTCCTGCTGGCTCGCAAGGGCCATGTGACGCTCACGGCCTTCTGTCTCGTCACTCTTGTCTATTTGGCATCGATGCTGCCGTCGGTTGTCTTGTTTGGCTCCATCCGCGCACCCAATATCGCCGGTCTATTCGTTCTTGTTCCACTGACAGCGCTCTTGTTGGGCAAGCGCGCCACCATTCACGTCCTGTGGGTGAGCGTGGTTTCGGTGGTCGTCCTGTACGTGCTGGAGGCGATCGGGGTCACGCAGCCGAATCTCACAGGGGCGACGGGGTTGGACACGCTCTTGCTCATCACAATCGGGATTGGCTTGAATGCCGTCCTACTGCTGACGGCGCTCCACATCGCAGACGAACATGCAGCGCGATCTCAAGCGGCGGCGGCGGAAACGGCTGCCGCCAACACGTCGCTGCGCCAGAGCCAGGCCGAGTTGAGCGAGATCAAAGAGCAGTTGGAGCGTCGGGTTGTCGAGCGCACCGCCCAACTCGACCACGTCAATCTCGCGCTGCAACACGAGGTCGCCGAACGCAAGCAGAACGAGCTGCGCTTTCGCCGGCTTGCCGAGCGCTCACCCGATTTGATCGGCATTCTTGACCTGCCGGCCCAGCAGTGGATCTATGTGAATCGCGAGTCGCTCTTTGGCCGCCCGCTTGCCCAAGTGGCCACGTCGGGCACGTGGTTCGATTGGATTCACCCAGATGATCGGGAGGAGGTGGAGGCGCAGTGGCGGAGTTTGGATGGCGGGATTGGCGCATTTCAAGGCGTCGAGTTTCGTATGAGTCGGCCGGACGGTGAGTGGGAATGGCTGTATAGCCGTGTCACAATGCTGACGGGAGACGCCGGCGGCGCGCCCCTGCAAGTCCTGGTGACGGTGACCGTCGTCACCGAGCGCAAGATGTACGAGCAGGAACTCAAGACCGCACGCACCCGTGCAGAGGAATCGGTGCGGGCGAAGTCAGACTTTCTCGCCAACATGAGCCATGAGATCCGCACGCCGCTCAATGCGGTGGTCGGCATGGCCAGCCTGCTCGACGAAACGACGCTGACCACGGAACAGCACGAGTTTGTGAACACTATCCGGCTCAGCAGTGAAGCGCTGCTGGCCCTGATCAGCGACATTCTAGACTTTTCCAAGATCGAGTCTCCCGCGTTTGCGCTCGAACTGGGCGCCTGCGACCTGGAACGACTGCTTACCCAGATCGTGGATCTCGTGAGCCTGGAAGTGAATCGGAAGGGACTGGAACTCATCTGCGAGATCGATGGCTCCGTCCCGCCTGCCGTGCGGACAGATGAACATCGGCTGCGGCAGATCCTGCTCAACCTGATCGGCAACGCCATCAAGTTTACGGATCGGGGCGAGATTGTCGTCAACCTGCGTGCCGAGCCACTGGCCCCTGGCGAAGCCCGGCTCTGGCTCACCGTAAGCGATACCGGGATCGGGGTCCCCGAGGAACTGCAAGGGGCAATCTTTGAGCAGTTCGCCCAGGCGGATAGCTCGCATACGCGCCGTTTTGGTGGGATTGGCCTGGGGCTGGCCATCTCCAGGCGGCTGGCCCGGGTGATGGGCGGCGACATCAGCGTCGCCAGCCGGCCGGGCGGCGGGTCGACCTTTACCTGCCACGTCGCCGTGCGCTACGACGAGCGTGTTGGCGTGTCGCGCCAACTTCCCGATCGCGCCGGCCAGTCTGTCCTGTTCGTTCATCAGAGTGCGGCCGTGCGCGCTTTCCTCACGAAGCACCTGCGCGCGTGGGGTCTTGCGGTGCAGGCGGCAGCGACATTGCACGAGGCGAACGCCCTTCGAGAAGGCGGCATGACACCCGTGCTCGTCATGGTCGATCAGGTGCTTGTCGAGAGCGTCGATTCAGCGGCACTGGATGCGTTGACCGGCCCGGCCCATCTGCTGGTGCTAATCTCGCCACAGGATCGGGCCGCGCGCGACCGCTTCGCCAGCCGCGCCGCCACGGGCATCGTCAATAAGCCCGTGATGGCACAGGCTCTATGGAACATCCTGTCGGCTCAGGCGCAGAGCCGGCCCCTACCTGCGACGGCGCCCGAACCGCCCGCTGCGGCAGAAGGCGAGATCCGTGCCGCCCGTATCCTCGTCGCAGAAGACAACCTGGTCAACCAGAAAGTCATCCTGCGCATCTTGCAGCGTGGCGGCTACGAGGTTGACGTCGTTGCCAACGGCGCCGAGGCGGTGGACGCGATCGCCACCGGCGCCTACGATGTCATTTTCATGGATGTGCAGATGCCTGTGATGGACGGATTGCAGGCGACGAGGACAATCCGCTCGCTTCCCGAGTTGGCCAGGCAGCCATACATCATTGCGCTGACGGCCGCCGCCACCGAAGTCGACCGGCACGCCTGCCTTACGGCGGGGATGGACGACTTCATCGCAAAACCGGCGCAGGCAAAGGATCTCCTCGGCGCAGTGGAGCGCGCCGTCGCCGAGAGTTCCTGAACGCTCCCGCCGCTTTGTGATGGTTCATTCGTTGCGTCCTGGGTCCCGTCTCATCCTGCAAGCCGTTCGATTACGGCAGGCACCATCTCCAGGCTGTGAATGACGCCGGCTGCCACGTCCGAATCTTGCCGGCGACGGTCGACAAGGCAGGCGTACATGCCGGCCGCCTGCGCCCCTGCGACACAGATTGGCTCATCGTCGAAGAAGAGACATTCGTGCGGCTCCACCATCAGCATTGCGGCGATTCGATCGTAGGCCGCAGGCTGCGGCTTCGATGCGCCGATCACCGTGGCTGCACACGCTGCGTCGACGCTCTCTGCCAGACCTGCTGCGTGCAGCGATGCATCGAGACTTGCCAGCGAGAAGTTGGAGAGCACGCCGGTGCGATAGCCGGCTTGGCGGGCCTGGCGCAAGGCTGCCTCCGCATCCGCAAACGGCCGGACAAACTGCGTGTAGTCGAACGCCAGCAGCGCCTCGTGCTGCGCCGGCGACAGGCTGTGGCGGGCGCGCTCCTTTTCCCAGAAGGCAGCAAAGAAGCGCCGCTCGTCGTCGACTGACGTGGGGAAGCCCCGCGCTTCGCCAAATGCCTGCCACTCCTGCGCCATTTCCCAGATCGAGATCGGCAACAAGGGGCGGAAAAACGCTGCGGCTTCGGCCAGTGCGAAATAGGTGAGCACGCCGTCGCGGTCAAAGATCAACGCACGAATCGCCATCAGGGCGCCCCCTCGCCACCGCCGGGCGCAGCAGCGTTCGCCGGGAGGAGCGGATACCAGAACGGACCGGCCCGCCGGCCGAGCCCGAGAATCGCTTCGCGTTCCCACAGCGCGCGGTCGGTGAGCGCCGCTTCTGCGCGTCCGCTTTTGTCGCGGCGCCAGGTCGGACGCACGCAAGCAAAGTCGAACAGAATCTTGCGCAGTTCATCCTGCGTCAGCGAGTAGCCTGGCCGCTGCGTCCAGTAGCAGTGGACTGTTCCGCCCAGCAGCGGCGGCAGCAGATAGTCGGCGACGGCGGGCTTGCCAAAGCCAAGGAAGAGGCCGGCGGGAGGCACCGGCTCGCCATAGAGCGCGTCGATCGCGTCGCTGCGCGTGCGGACAGGCGCCTGCATGGCCTGCTGCTGCCAGCGCCACGGAGCCTCCTCGTCAGGAATCACCCACAGCCAGAGCGTCGGTGCGCCCTCCGGTGCAGGCAGCGCGCGCAGGCGCGTGGCGGGTGCGGCAAGCCGGTCGATCTCGTGGCCGCCGATGAGCCGCACCCGCCACCCCACTTCGCGGTAGTCGTCCATCGCTTCCGGGCCGGCGGCGCCCCAGGCGATCCATTCGAGCAGCCGATCGCGGTAGCGCCCCACCTCCTGGAACTGGCCCGGCGTCGCCAGGATTGTGAACAGGTGCTTGACGCCGTGAGCAAAGATCAGCCGGCACGCGGCCATCATCTGGCGCCGGGACCAGCTTGCGTATGCCTCGCTTTCCGACGCGATGCCGGCGAGGGCTGCGGCGCGGCGCGTACCGGCAGCCGCGTAGACCATCGTGGCCGGCGCCGCCCAGGCAATGTCCGCAGCCGGCGCTGCCTGGAAGTCGGCCAATGTCGTGCCTGCCTGATGCTCAAGCGTCATAGCGCACCGGGCGATTCTCGAACGGGAGATGTTGCGAAGCAGGCATTTCCGATTCGAGCGCAAGCAGCAGCGCGCTCAGGAGAAAAGCCCGATCGATGCGGATTGGCGTGTACAGCTCCTTGTGAATCCACAGGCGCTCGGGCAGCCGCCCGCGTTCAGCGGCGTGGCGTGCCAGGAAGGCCCGCGCACGTCGCCAGGTTGCCTCGGCCGGCGCATCCCATGCCGAGGAGTGGCGCTGTGTATTGAGGGCGAGCACCGCATAGGCACTCTCCTGGAGAGACGAAGGACCGCGTGAACTCCAGCCGCCGTCTGCGTGCTGATGCGACACAATCGCTCGCACCCCGGCGCGTGCTGCTGCCGGATGACTGCCGCCGGAGAGAGCATGCAGCACGACGGCGGTGGTATACAGCCAGGAACGATTCCACTTGTCGCCAACCCAGCGGCCATCGGGCAGTTGGCTGGCCGCCAGCGCGTCCAGCCACGGCCGATCGTCGCGGCCGTATAGCGCCAGGGCGCACGCCCCGCGCGCCGTCACCGTGGGTGCATGGTGCAGTTCGAAGGGATAGGCCTTGAAGTGATCGGCGGCCTGGAACGGAGCGAGTGCCGAATCGTAGCCGCGGTGGCCAGACGCCGCGAGCACGGCTACGGCCGCGGCCGTGTCATCGCCGTCGGGCGCGAAATGCTCGCTAAAGCCGACACCCTGCGGCGTGACCATGCCCGCCAGGCGCCCGACGAGCGGCGCGGCCACATCGGCCAGCCGCGGGTCATGCAGGATGCCCGCGACGAGTAAGGTATGCAGAACGAAGACCATCTCGAAGCGCTGTACGGGCCAGGCGGAGGGCAGTATGCCGGGCTGCGCTGGCCAACTCCCGCTCGTCGCCGCTGCCAGATAGGCGCGGGCGCCGGCCTGCCGGTCGCGCAGATGAGGGCGCGTCTGGGCCAGGTGCAGCCACCAGGCTGTGGCGGCGGGGCAATGCCCCACCCCGCCCGAACCGTCCAGCAGCGCGCGTGCGGGGCGCCGGCCCCAGGCTTCCCACGAGTGCAGCGGCGCCGTTGCTGCTGCCGGTCGCATGCACGCAAGCAGCCGCCGGCGCCGACGGCCAAGTTGTCGCAATGGCTCGAAGTGGGTCGTCGGCAGCGGAAGCCCGCTGCGCTGCGCCGCGTCCAACATCTGCGGCAGCACAAGTTCGGCGGCAATCGGGAGGTCGTCGGGTAGCGGCGCCTGCCAGTGCGCTGCCATGGTCGCAAATGCCTCGATGCCTGCGGCGACGGCTTGTCTGGTGCGGACGTTTTGCGGTGCGCGCTCGACGAGCGCCAGCAGCGCGGCAGCGGTCGGCACGGCACGGTAGAGCGGAGTTGCAGGGTCGCCCCATCCGCCGTCCGCCTCTTGCTGGCGGAGCAGCCATTCGGCAACGCCGGCCGGATGGGAGGTGTCGGGGCAGAAGCGAAGCACCTGCGCCGTCTCGTAGACGGAAGGGGTCAGAAGACCGCCATCGGTGTCCAGGGTCATCAGTAAGTGTCGGATTTCGTCGATGATACAAGCGATGTCGTGCGTCATTGTCAATAACCTGTTCGATAGTGAGATAGGGCCCGCTCCTACCGCAGACCGCGCTCAAACGCCTTGAAGAGCGCCTTGGCGTCGATGTCGTTGATCCATTGGGCGTTATCAGGCTGCCGCATGAGGATGGCGCCGAAGGCCGCGTTGAGATCGAACCCTGGCGTGGTGAAGGCCTGGACGGCCAGCGCGCTCAGCTCGGCGTCGTCGGCGATGAGGGCCAGGCGTTCCGGCACGCCCAGCGCAACGATCGACTGGCCGCGATTGGCGGGCTGTCCGGCCGCCATCCTGACGAGCGCGGGCCGGCTGCCCGCCGTCACCGACTCGGCGGCGAAGACGGCGGCGGCCACGTCGGGGAAGAGCACCTGCCCGCCGTTCTGTGCCTGCACGGCCGCGTATTGGCTGATGGCGAAAGAGAGTGTTTGCACGGCAGCACTGCCCTTACGTAGCACCTTGTCGAGCTGATTGTTGTCGGTTGCTAGACGGCTGAAGGTGTCGAGCGGGATTATCTGCGGGCGGAGACCGGCGTCGAGCACGCGCTGCATGGCCTCCGGATCCTGCCAGAAATTGAACTCGGCGACCGCACTCTTGTTGCCGCCGGCCTTTGCGCCGCCCAGCGTGATGATGCGCATCGTGCGCAGCGCCTCGGGGCAGGCCAAGGTGGCGCCGGCTAGGTTGGTGAGCGGCCCCAGCGTCAGAATGGTTGCGCCAGGGTTGGCGGCGGCGGCGGCGCAGTAGAAGGCCACGTAATCGGTTGGCAGGCCCGCGATGTCGTGTGGGTGCTGACCGCCGATTCCCCACAGCCCGTCGGGGCCGTGAATAAACCACCCGGTCAACGAAGACGCCTGGGCCAGCGGCGCAGCGGAGCCCTTCACCACGGGGATGTCGGTCCGGTCGTTCAATTCCAGCACGGTGAGCACATTGCTGGTTGTGTAGTCCACCGTCGTGTTGCCAAAGACCGAGACGATGCCCAGCACCTGGATGGGGCGCTCGCGCTGGCTGAGCAGCCAGGTGAGTGCCAGCGCGTCGTCGACACCTGGGTCCGTATCGACGATGAGTTTGAGCGGGGCTGATTGTGCCGAGGCCACCGGCACGGCGATCGTGGCGAGCATGACCGCCGCCAGCAGGCAGGCGGCAAGGCGCCGCCACAGGCTCGGACGAAAGTCCACCACTCGCATGGTGCTCACGGTCGAGTCGGTCGCAAGAAATCTAGACATGGGTTCCATTCCTTTGAACATCTACACGGACGAGCGTCGTCGTCCTGCCGGCCAGGATGTGGTGGCTCTCCTTCGCACCTTACGCCATGGCAGGACAACATCTCACAGGATATACCCGATGCCTTCAAGATCAATGCGACATTTAATGGAAATTCGTGCTGTATCTGTGGTTGATAGGGGTAGGTGGATTAACGATTGGGTAAGGGCTGTGCCATGTATGTCCAAAGCGGAAGGCGCGTGCATGGCGCCGGGGCAGGTAGCGCGTCGTGCTGAATCGTGGGAGATTCCCGGTGGCGGGAGCGACAAAACAAAGAGGCGACGGTCATTGACCGTCGCCTCTTTGTGCACGACCGGACTTTCATCCGTGCAATGCTTCATGGTAGCGCATACGAGATTCGAACTCGTGTCTCAGCCTTGAGAGGGCTGTGTCCTGGGCCCCTAGACGAATGCGCCACGCCATGTGTTTCATGTCGTTGCCCAGAAACATTGCGATTCTACCCGCTTCCGTGCGGGCTGTCAAATTCGGGCACATTTCACCGGCGCCAGATCGCCGGGGTCGAGTGCACTGCCGCTCAGTAGACCAGCGGTTCCACGGTTACCGTCATCTGGTACATGGCAAAGCCTTCGCCGTCGATCTCGACCTTGATGAAGTAATCCTGCGTCGACGGCAGGTCGCCGCTGAAAGTGTCAGCTCCTCCCATGGAGGAGAGCAGCACCGTGCCATCGGCGCCCACCACGGAGATTGCCACCTGCTGCTCTTCGGCGGTCGTGCGCACGAGCATATTCTGGCCGGCGCTGGCCTTGAGCACGTACTCATTGTAGCCGCCCGGCGTGACGCTGCCATGGACGGTCGCCGAGATGGTGCCTGGCGCAAAGCTGATGCGCTGGATCGACGGATGGGGCGGGGAGGGCGGGTTCGGCGGAATGGTGACGGTGAGCGTGTAGTCGGCGGAGGAGCCGTCGATGGCGCGCACGTCGATGAAGTAATCCTGCGTCGACGGCAGCACGCCGCTCCAACTCGACGCGTCGGCATGGTCGGAGATGAGCACCGTGCCGTCGCGGCCGTAGATGACCAGCAGGGCGTTGTTGTCGGCCGATGCCACCGAGACCGTCATGTTTTGACCTTCTTCGGCGCCCAGCACGTAGCGATCCATGCCGCCCATGGTGAGGCTGCCCGACTCGGTGGCGGAGATCGCGCCCGGCGCAAAGTTGATGCGCTGCGCGGCCTGCGACTGCTGGGCGACGGTTGCGCCGGTCAGCGCCAGAATCAACAGGCAGGACAGGATGACTACCGAAATGTTGCGATACATAGCTGCTCCTTTTGGTAAGAACGAGTTGACGAACAAGCCGGCAAGGGGGAAAGGCGATCGTACAGTGCCAACACTGCATATAGGTTGACGCCCCGCGACGCGAATGGGCATGGGGCAAATGACGTAATTTTCATCGGTGCGTTGGCGAGCCGCCGGGAATCGGCTATACTTTGGCGACCCCAATGGCTCAATCGTTGGACGAGAGGACGGCGCATGACAGACCTGGTTCGCTGCGAGTGGGCGGGTACCGACCCGCTCTACGTGCAATATCACGACGAGGAATGGGGCATCCCCGCCCACGACGACCGCCACCTCTTTGAGATGCTCTGTCTGGAAGGCGCGCAAGCCGGCCTTGCCTGGATTACGATCCTGCGCAAGCGGGAGAACTACCGGCGCGCTTTCGATAACTTCGACGCGGCGCTCATTGCTGCGTACGGGGATGAGAAGATTGCCGCGCTGCTCGACGATCCGGGCATCGTGCGCAACCGGCTCAAGGTCAACGCATTCGTGCGTAATGCCCGCGCCTTTCTGGCGGTGCAGGAAGAATTCGGCTCATTCGACGCCTACATCTGGCAGTTCGTGGGCGGAGCGCCCATCGTGAACGCGTGGCGGAGCCTGCGCGAGATTCCGGCCCAGACAGCCGAGGCGCAGGCCATGAGCAAGGACCTCAAGCGCCGCGGCTTCACCTTTGTCGGCCCGACCATCTGCTATGCCTACATGCAGGCGTGCGGCATGGTCAACGACCATGTGGTGGATTGTTTCTGCCGCGATCGGCTGGGGGTACGCTAGCGGTCGAGCTGTGCGGCCCGGCTAGCGCGTATCGCCGTCGCCACGGATCGCGTCGCGCTCCAGCCGGTCGAAAAGCTTGGTCAGGTTGCCGCTGGCGACCTCCTCCATGCTCACCCCGATCTCTGTGGCGATCTGCGTCAGGTACCACAGCACGTCGCCCAATTCCTGCTTGAGCGCCTCGCGGTCCGCCTCGGAGATTACTCCATTCTTGTCCCGAAAGATTTTTTTGACCTTGCCCGCCACTTCGCCGGCCTCGTTGACCAACCCCAGGGTCGGGTAGGTGATGGCGTGGTCGGTGTGGATCAGACTCCACGTCTTGCGCGACTCGCGCTGATAGTCGTTGAACGAATCGACCTGCATGCAGTTTCCCCTCCCGCTAATTGGCCGGCCAGCAGGATGCGCCGTCCGGCGCTGTAGTCTACACCGAAAGCATGGGCCGGCCAAGCCATCGCGGTCTCTTCGTTCGTCCCGCGTGCAATATGCGCCAGGGGTCGATCACGTTTGCGCATTGCACGGGAGATCGCCTATAGTCCACGGTTATTGTTGATAACTTCTTTCGGATTTGAGGGATTTTCTGCGTCTATGCTTTCGACCATGCCCTGGCAGCGTCTGCTGCGCCGTGAACTCTTTGCCCTCTATTTCACTATCTTCGTGGCTGACACCGTCGTCGGCTATCTGCTGCCGGCCTTTCCGCTGCGGGCGCGGGAGATCGGCGCGTCGCTGCTGCTCATCGGCAGTCTGGCGGCCTTCAACGGTGCCACGCAGGTGCTCGTCTCGGTGCCCGTCGGCGTCATTTCGGATCGCTTCGGCCGGCGGCGGCTGATTGCGGCCGGCTCGGCGGCCTTTGCGGCGGCCGGCTTGTTGCTGGCCCTGGCGCCGGCGCCGCTGTGGCTGCTGCTCGCCCAGGTGCTGCTCGGGCTTGGCATCGTCTGTGTCTTTGCCATGGGCGCGGCCATGGTGGGCGACTATGCCGCGCCGGCCGATCGCGGGCTGGCCATGGGCATGCTCACGACCTCCATGGGGCTGGGCTTTGCCGCCGGCCCACTGCTTGGCGGCCTCATCGCCGAGGCGTTCGGTGTGGTGACGAGCCTGTCATTCATGGCCCTGCTGGCGATGGCGGCAGCCGGGCTTGCCTGGTTCACGCTGGTCGACGAAGGCATTGGTCGCGGCGTGCGCGCAGGGAATCCGCTGGCGAACCTGCGCGTGTTGGGCGCCAACCGGCTGATCCTGCTAGCCGCGGTCGCGAACTTTCTGCTGAGCCCCGTCTTCAACGGCGTCGTCGTCAACTTCATGCCGCTGCAGGCGGGCGCGCTGGGCTTCTCGGCGCTGGCCATCGGCTCACTCTTCACGCTGCGTGCGCTGGCGTCGACGCTGACGCGGCTGCCGACCGGCGCCATTAGCACACCGGCGTGGAGCTACCGGCTCATGCTCTTTTCGCTGTTCCTGGGCGGGCTCGCCGTGTTGGCAATGGCCTATATCACGGAGTATGCGCTGCTCAGCGTCGTGCTTGTGGCCGAGGGTATCTCCTACGGCATGTTTCTGACGGCGGGCAATGCCTTTGTGACCCAGTATGCCGATGCCCAGGTGCGTGGCGCGTCGCTGGGCGCGTATAACATGGCCGGCGGGATCAGCATCGCGCTCAGCCCCATCCTGCTCGGCGCGCTGGCGCAGAACCTCGGGTTGAGTACGGTCTTCTTCGGCATGGGCATTGCGGCATTGGCCGGGACGGCAGTGCTGGCGGTCGCATTTCCGCGGGCGCTTTCTGCGGCGCGCCAATAGCCTGTTGTGTGGTATCATAGGCACCCATTCTAGCCGTGGGTTCGAATCCCACCCGGGCATGACGCCCGGACGACACGAAGGAAAGGAATCGCCATGTTGACCACACCACGCCAGATCACGCGCGCCCTTGACCGCGTGCTGCACAAAGTCGAAATGCCGGCGCGCTACACCGGCGGTGAGTTGAACAGTGTCGTCAAAGATTGGGACGACCCGGCCATCACCGCCCGCGTGGCGCTGGCCTTCCCCGACATCTACGAACTGGGCGGCAGCAATCTCGGTCTGATGGTCCTGTACGACCTCATCAACCGCCGCGCCGACATGCTGGCCGAGCGCATCTACTGCCCGTGGCCCGACTTCGAGCATTTCATGCGCCGCGACGGTATTCCCCTCTATGGGCTGGAGACGCGCCATCCCATGCGCGCCTTCGACATCGTCGGCTTTAGCCTGCCCTACGAGCAGCTCTACACCAACGTGCTGACCATGCTCGACCTGTCCGGCATCCCGCTGCGCGCGGCCGACCGCACGGCCGGCGACCCGCTGATCATTGCCGGCGGCTCGGGCTGTTACAACCCGGAACCCATGAGCGCCTTTTTCGACGCCATGATCATCGGCGAGGGTGAGGAAGTCATCTTCGACGTGATCGCGGCGTATGAGAAATGGCGATTGGGAGATTGGAGATTGGAGATTGAGGATCAGGCGCAACGTTCCCAATCGCCAATCTCCAATCTCCAATCTCCAATCTCTCAATCGCCCAGTCGTCACACTCTTCTCGAAGCGCTCGCCGCCATCCCCGGCGTCTACGTGCCGGCCCTCTACGACGTGAGCTACGCCGCCGACGGCACTGTCGCAGCCGTGACGCCCAACCACCCCGCGGCGCCGGCCGAGGTGCTCAAGCGCGTTGTGACCGTCCTGCCGCCGCCCGTGACGAAGTTTATCGTGCCCTTTATCAACGTCGTGCACAACCGCGCCGCCATCGAGATCATGCGCGGCTGCACGCGTGGCTGTCGCTTCTGCCAGGCCGGCATGATCTTCCGCCCCGTGCGCGAGCGACCGGTGGACGAGGTGCTGCAAGCCGTCGACGAGATGATCGAGCATTGCGGCTTCGAGGAGGTGAGCTTCCTCAGCCTGAGCAGCAGCGACTACAGCTATGTCGAGGAACTGGTGCGGCGCACCGTGGAGCGGCACGGCGCCAAGAAGCTGAGCGTCGGCCTGCCCAGCCTGCGCATCGAGAGCTTCAGCGTCGATCTCATGGATCTGCTGGAAAAGGGGCGCCGCCGCTCCGGGTTCACCTTTGCGCCCGAGGCCGCCACCGACCGCCTGCGCGACGTCATCAACAAGCCCATCGCCTCGGCCGAGTTGCTCGCCACCGCCGAGGAAGTCTACAAGCGCGGCTGGACGACGATCAAGATGTACTTCATGATCGGCCATCCCACGCAGACGTTGGAGGATGTGCAGGCCATCGCCGATCTCTCCAAGGAGGTGCTGGCGGTGGGACGGCGCGTGCTCGGCAAGAAGGCGAACGTGCGCATCGGTGTCAGCACGCTGGTGCCCAAGCCGCACACGCCCTTCCAGTGGGTGCCGATGGAAGACGAGCGCGTCATCAACGCCCAGATCGAGTTGCTCCAGCGCGAGCTGCGCGGTCCCGGCATCCACTTTTCGTGGAACGACCCCGAGGAGACGCTGGTCGAAGCGTTCTTGACGCGCGGCGACCGGCGCCTGAGCGACGTCATCGAGCTGGCGTGGCGCAAGGGCGCCAAGCTGGAGGGGTGGGGCGAGTACTTCAACTTCCCCGCCTGGCAGGATGCCTTCGCCGAGCTGGGGCTGGACATGGACTGGTATGCCCGCCGCGCCCGCGCCCTGGACGAAGTGCTGCCGTGGGAGCATATTTCGGCCGGTCTCAAGAAGCAATTCCTCGTCGACGAGTATGTGCACACCTACCAGGGCGGCGTGGTCGACGACTGCCGCGAGCACTGCTTCTCGTGCGGCATTCTCGGCTATTTCAAGGAGCAGCGGCGTGACGCGCCCGATGCCGGCTGGGGCTGCCCGAGCCTGGGCCGCGGCAAGGAGCGCCAGCCGGTCGACATCGCGCCTATCCCGCTCTATTTCAACGACGACATGTCGCCCGAACTTACCGGCCAGTTTGACCACCGCGTGCCGCAGCGACGCGAGGGCACGGTGAGCAAGAGGATTGGAGATTGAGAAATTGGGAGATTGAGAGATTAGAGATTGGGAGATTGGAGATTGAGGAAGCAGCGCCAGTGCACTCTCCCCAGTCTCCAATCTCTACTCTCCAATCTCCATTCAGGATCAAATGATGATTGACGAAACGCAACTTCCGCCCCGCCAATACATCCGCATCCTCTACGCCAAGGGCGAGGCGGTGAAGTTCATCTCGCACCACGACGAGTTTCGCCTGTGGGAGCGGGCGCTGCGCCGCGCCGACCTGCCGCTGCTCTACAAGCAGGGCTTCAACCCGCAGCCGCACATGCAGTTTGCCGCGCCGCTGGGCGTGGGCATCACCGGCGCGCGCGAGCCGCTCGACATCGTTCTGGCGTCGCCGCTGCCGGTCGAGGAGGTGACGGCGCGCCTGCGTGCCAAGCTGCCGCCCGGCGTCTCGCTGGTCGACGTGCGCGAGCTGCCCGGCAAGCCGACGGCATTGCAGAACCTGATCATCGGCGCCGACTATGCCATTGTGCTCTACGCTGAACCCGGTGAGATCGACGGCGCCGGCCTCCAGGCGCGCATTGATCGGCTGCTCGCAACCGACGAAATCTGGCGCGTGCGCGAGCGCAAAGGCAAGCCCTACGCCTACAACCTGCGCCCCCTTGTCCTCGATTTACGCTACACCGGGTACGACGCAGCGACCGAGGAGCACCGCATCTTTCTGCGCGTGCAGATGCGCTCGGGCGCAACGGGCCGGCCCGACGAAGTGGTCGACGCCCTGGGGCTGGACGACTTCCCGCGCACGCTGCGTAGGGAATACCTCTACTTCGAGGACGTAACGGATGATGTTGCGGTGATGGCCGCGTACCCTGTCGTGGAGCAGTCCCAGGTGGCCGCGCCGAAGGGGATGCTTCAACAGGTGAGCCGGGTTGCGCCGGCTGCCGAGACGCGCCGGCGCGGCGGGCGCTCGCTGGGCGAACGCGCTGCCGACGAATTCGACTGAACGTGGGCGCCGGTTGGTCGGCTTTGCGTGGGCGGGGCGCTACTCGGGGTGGCGCGCCAGGCGCAGCGCGTCGCGGGCGTGTGCCAGCGCCTTGGCGAGGTCATCGATGCGAATCGGCTTCATGACATACGCATCCATGCCGGCCTCGAAGCATCGTTGCTCGTATCCGTCGGCAGCGTCGGCCGTGAGGGCGATAATGTATGGGCGGGCATTCCCCGGCGTGCCGGCGCGAATGAGGCGTGTCGCATCCAGGCCGTTCATCTCCGGCATGTGCAAATCCATGAGGATGACATCGTACGGTTGCTCGAGCGCGGCAGTGACGGCTTTCTGGCCGTCGTCCACCACGGTGGCACTATAGCCGAGGCGGTCCAGCACGCGCAGCGCAACCTTCTGATTGATTGTGTTGTCTTCGGCGAGTAGGATGCTTAGCGGCGACAGGGCGGCGGTGCTGTCCCCGGCTACCTCCGCACCCGACAGCGCGCGGTCCACCATGACGGGCGGCGCCGCCACGGTCATCACGACATCGAAGGTGAAGGTCGACCCAACGCCCGGTATGCTTTCGACGGAGATGGTTCCGCCCATCAACTCCACCAGGCGTTTGCAGATCGCCAGTCCGAGGCCCGTCCCGCCGAAGCGTCGCGTCGTCGAACTGTCAACCTGGGAAAATGACTGAAACAGGCGGTTCATCCGCTCGGCCGGGATGCCGATGCCCGTATCTTGGATGGCGAAATGCAGCCTGCGCTGGGCGCCGCTGCCGGTGGCGGTGATGGCGATGTTCACTTCGCCGCTCTCGGTGAATTTGACGGCGTTGTTGAGCAGATTCATCACGATCTGCCGCAGACGCCCGGCATCCCCGACAACCCAGCCCGGCACGTCGTCTCCAAGCTCCAGTCGCATATTGAGCAGCTTCTGCGAGGCGCGTGGGGCGAGAAGGTGCATTGTTTCCTCGATCGACTCGACAAGATTGAATGCGTACTCCTCCAACTCCAGCTTGCCCGCCTCGATTTTTGAGAAGTCCAGGATATCGTTGATGACGCTGAGCAGGCTTTCACCGCCGACGCGAATGGTGTTGACATAGTCAGCCTGTTCGGGCGTGAGCTTCGTGCCCGTCAGCAGGTCCGTCATGGCAATCACGGCGTTCATCGGCGTGCGGATTTCATGGCTCATTGTGGCCAGGAAGACCGACTTGGCGGCCGTGGCGGCTTCTGCGGTTTCCTTTGCGGCGCGCAGTGCTTCTTCGCCCTGCTTCAGCGAGGTGATATCGCGGCTGATCACAATCAGGCCGGTGACCGTGCCCTGCGCATCCGTCAACGGAATCTTCGAGGACAGCACCCAGCGCCGGCGGTCCGGCGTATCGACGTTGATCTCTTCGACGCGCTCGAGCACGGCCTGATTGCTCTCCATGATCGCCTGCTCTTCTCGGTAGAAGGGTTCGCTGGAGGCGGCTGAGAAAAAGTCGTAGTCGCGCTTGCCGATGATATCCTCGACCCGGCTGGCGTCAAGCAGGGCAAGATGAGCGGCGTTGGCGGTCACATACCGGCTCTGTCGATCCTTGATAAAGATCAGATCGGGCAGGTTGTCGATCAACACCTGCAACATGGTGCGCTCAGCGCCGAGCGCCTCGTCGGCCTCTTTGAGCGCGCTGACATCGGTGTTCACGGAAAGAGTCAGGATCTCGCCGGTTGCCGGATCAGGTAGTGGCCGCGTGACGGTCTGGAACCAATGGAACTGCCCGGTCAGATCGCGCACGGGATGCAGGCCATGCCGCGTATCGGCGACATCGCCGCTGTCGCTACCGGTTACCCCTGGTACGGGCGCAATCAACGCAAGCTGCGGCAAGACGCTGCTGAGCGATTCTCCGATGAGTTCCTCGACGGACGTGTTCAAGAAATCCGCGATCGCCTGGTTGGCGAAGCGAATCCTGCCGCCTGGCTCCAGCACCACGACCTGTGACGGCAACCCGTCCAGCATTGCGCGGATGGCCTGCTCCTGAAGCTGAATCGCCAGCCGGGCGTCATGCCGCGTGATTGCAGCCCCGAGCGAGTTGGCCAGCGTACCGAGCGCCGGGCGTAGGGTCTCTGAGATGTTTTCGTCGCTCCGGCAGTTCTCGAAGGTGACATAGCCCCAGAACTCGCCGGAAGCCCGGATTGGCAATGCGTAGAGCGCCCGGACATCCTGGGCGTGTAGGGCATCCCGAACCGGCGCGTCGAAGTCGCAGGTAGCGCAGGCGACTTCGACGCCTTGCCGCAACGTCGCCACGAACTGAGCGAAGCCGGGCGAGGACAAGAATGTCTCACCATTGCCCGGCGGCGATGCGATGGCGGCGCTTGCCGTCCAGACGCAATGCCGGGTCGTTCTCGCCTGCCGGTCGACGGCAGCATCGCGGTGCTCGATTACCTGAATCCGGTCGATTGGCAGTGCGGCGCCGATCCGTTGTAGCGCACTCAGCATGGCGCTTTCGATATCGGTTTCGGCCAGCAGCAGAGCTGTCGCTTCGGCCAGCGCCAGTAGCAGGTCAGCACCGGCCTGTGTGTTCTGCTCCGATTTGACGCGGTCGCTGACATCGGTGCCGATGACCAGGATGTCGGTATTGTCGTTGCCGGCAGGAAGCGCAACTTTGATCGACTCGAACCAATGGGCCGTGCCGTGGCTGTCGGTGAGCACCCCGGCGGGGTAGTGAACCGGTTGGTCTGCTGCCAGCGCAGCGCGATCCGACTCCTGGTACATTCCGACTTCTTCAGGGGTGCAGCCAAATACTTCGTCCGTACGGCCCAGAATCTGTGCATCGGAGAGGCCGACAAAGCGCCGCACGGCCTCGTTGACAAAGGTGAGACGGCTCTGGCGGTCTTTGACGAAGACCATGGTCGGATCGGTGTCGACAATGTTTTCGAGCAGGCGTGCTCGCTCCTGCAAGCGTCGAACCTGGCGGGCGTTGCCTGTCGCGCGTGCGGCGATGTACTCGGCAGCGCCGGCCATCGCCAGAAAGGTGAGGATTGCGCTCCAGGGCGCCAACTGGCCGTCGCCTGCAACAACGGCCAGGCCAAGTCCTGCTGCTGCGATTGCATCGGCCGCAATGCGACCTGTGCGATCGAGCCCGGCGGCGAGCGTGATCGTTGCTGCCGTGCCCAGTGCCAACAGCAGCGGGGCCGGCAGCACGCCGCGGGAAAACACAAGAAGTCCGGCCAGCCACAGGACCGCCAGCACTACCAGGGTCACATATTTCGTTCGTCCGGATGTCATGCCCGCGTCCGTCATCTCCATCAAATCCGCCGCCGGCGCCTGACGAGGGTGTTACGTTTCAATCGGGCTCGCGCCCCGTTTCCATGGATCCCAATCTGGTTCGAGTGTACTCGCCCGGCCGGTATCGTGTCATCCGCATTTCGACCGTGCTTTGCCTCAGATCGCTATGCCAAATACTGGAAAATCCGATTCAGGTACACGCCCGCCCGATGGCTGTCGCCCTTGTATGGTCAGTCGCATCTTGCCATGGCTACTGCGGCGCGCAGGCCGGTGACCGGATCGCCGGTCGGGATGAATTCGTGACCCACGTAGCCGCCATAACCCGTGGCGGCTATCGCCCGGAAAATCGCCGGGTAGTTCAGCTCCTGATCGTCATCCAACTCATGGCGACCCGGGTTCCCTGCCGTGTGATAGTGGCCGATCCACGGATGCTCGGCGCCGATGGTACGGATAATGTCGCCTTCCATGATCTGCATGTGGTAGATGTCGTACAGCACGCGCACGGCAGGTGAGTCGACCAGCCGGCACACCTCCACGGCCCATGCCGTGCGATCAGCCTGATAGTCGGGATGGTCGACCTTGCTGTTTAGCGTCTCCAGCACCAGGGTGACGCCGGCGTCTTCGGCCAGCGGGGCCACGCGGGCCAGCCCCTCGGCGGTGACGGCAATGCCGTTCGCGTCGTCGAGCCCGGCGCGGCTACCGCTAAAGCAGATCAGGTTGGCGATCTCCCATTCGTCCGCCAGACGGATCTTCGCCTGCAACTCAGCGATGATGCGTGGATGATGCTCGCGCCGGTTGAGGCCTTCCAGAATCGAGGCGTGGCCGTCGACAGCAGCGATCGCCAGCCCGTGATCCCTGGCAAGCTGCCAATGCTCGCGTGGCAACAGTTCGAGCGCATCCAGGCCCAGATCGGCGGCCATGCGCACGAACTCCAGCGGAGACAACAAGTTGGGGACGAAACACCACCAAGAAACCGACTGACGATAGGCTGGCATGGGTCGCTCCTGAAAAGGCAAATAGTTTGGTGTCGAGCCGAGAACGGCTTGCAGAGTTTGATGGTAGAGATCTTTCCGCCGACAGTATATCACCAACCTGTCATAGTGTGATCTCGTAAGGGCGATACATAGATCCTGTAAAATGTGCTGCTTGTTCCAGAGTGTTTTGCGGCACAGGCCGATTACGAACTGGTCAGATAGCCGATCAACGCCGGGCGCCGCTCTGCTAGACTGTGCGCGTATGCAGAAATAATGGGCACCGCACCGCGGCCGTTGGATGCGCCAACCAGTTTCCGGTTCACTCAAAGACGAGAGGTCATATCTGCCATATGGAAGGACAGACAGTAACGAGACTGGCAAGTGTCGCCATTCGATACAATCTTGCGGACACTGCCCAGGCATCTTCGGATCGCTACTACGCCACTTATCATCAAGGCGCAACCCCAAGTCCGGAATACCTGGCAAAGAGCGTGCGTGATGTCGCCTACCACCTCGATTACCTTTGCGAAGCACTCTGGGCAGAGGATCGGGAGCTTTTCGCCGGCTATGTTTGCTGGGCGGCCGAATTGTTCGCTGCGCTTGGCTTTTCCCCTTCGATGTTGCCGAACCTGCTAGACGCCATGCAGGTGGAGGTGAATCGAAATCTCCAGGCTGCCCAGGTTGAGGTCGTCAACGACTTTTTTGTCGCCGCGCATAGTGCGCTTGCGCAGCGCGTTGCAACACCGTCCTATCTTGACGACCGCAACCCTAATCATGCGCTGGCTGCATCCTATCTCGAAGCTTTGCTCGACGGGCGGCGTCACGATGCCACGCGGATCATTCTCGATGCTGTGCACGCGGGCGTAAAGGTGGACGACATCTACCTGAATGTGTTCCAGCAGACCCAGGCCGAGATCGGGCGTCTCTGGCAGATGAACCGTATCACCGTGGCGCAAGAACACTACGTCACCGCCGCCACTCAGTTTGTCATGGCCCAACTGTATCCTTACATTTTTTCGGCAAACCGGAAGGGCTTGCGCCTGGTTGCGGCCAGCGTTGGGGACGAACTGCACGAACTCGGGATTCGCATGGTTGCGGATTTCTTCGAGATGGCGGGATGGGACACGTACTATATCGGCGCCAGCACACCGACCCGCGACCTGATTGCCACGATTGCCGATCACCGGCCCAACGTGGTGGCGCTTTCGGCAACCCTGACCACGCACCTCATGCGCGTGGCGGAAGTAATCGACGCCTTGCACGCGATCCCGGATCGTCCTGTCGTTCTCGTGGGTGGCTATCCCTTCAACATCTCTCCCGAATTGTGGCGCCGCCTGGGTGCCGATGGCACCGCCGTCGACGCGCGGGGCGCCGTACAGTTGGCCGAATCGCTCCTGGCGTAGGACCGAACGCAATGGACGCCAATCAATCGATCTCCGTGGTGCGCTGTGACCTCGACGGCGTTGTCGAATCGATCATCGTCGATCCTGCTTCGCTGTTTGCTGCTTTGAAGCCGGGCGAAAGCCTTGTGCGCCTCTTTCCGGCCTCGATGCTGGAGAAGGCACTGCATTTCCTGGACGCCATACGGACGCATGAATCGACGGCAAGATGGGAATTGGCGACCGAAAGCCGGGAGGGCCATCAACCGCTCCTGCTCTCCGGGATACGCCACGGGAGCGCACTCTTTGTTGGCGCTGTCCTCGATACGGGCGCCCATGATCGTCATTTCGAGGACATGGCGCGCATCGTCAACGAGCAGGCCGCTGTGCTGCGTCAGGTCGCCAAGCAGCAATTCGAGCTTGCCGCCAGCCATCTTCAGTTTGATAGCGACGCGCATCTCGACGATCTCATGCGGCTGAACAACGAACTTGTGAACCTGCAACGCGAACTGATGCGCAAGAATCTCGAATTGGAGCAGCTCAACCGGCTCAAGAACGAACTGCTTGGCATCGCCGCCCACGACCTGCGCAATCCGCTGGGCGTCATCACCGTCTATAGTGCATACATGCTCGAGGATCTGGAGCCGCCGCTGCAAGCGGAGGTGGCCGAACTGGTCTCTGACATGCGCACTGCCAGCGAGTTCATGCTGGCGCTCGTGGAAGATATCCTCGATTACTCGGCCATCGAGGGCGGCAAACTCCAACTGGATCGTATGCCGGTTGACCTGGCGCTCCTGGTGGTGTACAACGTACGGCGCAATCAGGTGCTTGCCAATCGCAAGGCAACCCGGCTGGATCTGGCGGTCGAGCCGAATCTGCCGCCTGTCGCCGTGGATGCGACGAAGATCGAGCAGGTGCTGAACAACCTGATCGGGAACGCCGTCAAATACTCGCCGCCGGAGAGCGTCGTGCGTATCGTTGTTGCCAGCGGCAACGATGTGGTCACGGTGACCGTTGCCGACGAAGGCCCCGGCATTCCCCTGGCGGAGCAGGACAAGCTCTTTATGCCCTTCACGCGGCTGTCATCGCGCCCGACCGGCGGCGAAAAGAGCACCGGCCTCGGCCTGGCCATCTGCCGCCGCATCGTGGAGGGTCATGGTGGCGAATTGACGCTTGCCAGCGCGGCTGGTGCGGGGGCAACCTTTACCTTCACCCTGCCTGTGGATCAGCCGGCTGCACCTGCCAACGCCGACATGGCGTAACCTCGGGCCGCGTCCCGGCGCGCTCGTCAGCGCAGGCCCGATCGTGGATCAAAAAACGCACCGGGCTGCTGCCCGATGCGTTTCGTGTTGGCTGGGGGACAGGGATTCGAACCCCAACTGCCTGATCCAGAGTCAGGTGTTCTGCCGATTAAACTATCCCCCACCGGCCTGACTCACTATCCAACGAGTATACCGCAGGGACAGCCTACCGGCAAATTTCTCGGCTGGAAAAGCGATTCAACTACGCGGGAAGGGGCTAGGCCAGCGTTGCTGCGTAGTCGTGCAACGCCTGCCTGGCATTATCGATCCGCGCCAGCGATTCCTCACGACCCAGGACGTGCATGCTCTCGAAAAGGGGCGGCGAGACCGGTCTGCCTGTGATCGCAACGCGCACCGGCGCCAGGAAGCTACCCACCTTGATCGCCATCGCCTCGGCGCGGCTGCGGAAAGCCGCCTCCAACGCCGCCACCTCGAAGGGCTCGATGTCCGCCACGATCTCGGCGCCGGCAGCCAGCACGTCGAGACTCTCGGCTGCGCTGAGTTTCTTGCCGATCAGTTGCGCCGGATCGGGGTAGGTGATGGCCTCGGCCGGCAAAAAGGCCCAGTCGACCATGGGTGCCGCGTCCGTGAGCAGCTTGATGCGCTCCTGGATCAGCGGCGTCAACTCGGCCAGGCGGCGGTCGTGCGCAAGGTCGCCTTCGCTCATGCCCAGTGCCGGCGCCAGGTAGGGCACCAATGCCTGGTGCAACTCTGACGGCGCCATCTGCCGGATGTACATGCCGTTGAGCCAGTCCAGCTTGGAAAAGGGCAGCGCTGTGGCTTTGGGCGAGATGTCCTTCACATCGAAGCGCGCGATTGCCTCGGCGCGCGTGAATATCTCCTGGTCACCGTCAAAGCTCCAGCCCATGTTGGCCAGGAAGTTGAACATGGCGTCGGGCAGGTAGCCGCCGGTGACGTAATCGCTCACAAAAGGCGAGAACTCCTTGCCGTCGACGACGGTCCTGCGCTTGCTCATCTTGCCCTTGCCGCTCGGATCGAGGATTACGGGCAGGTGCACGAACTCGGGTGCAGGCCAGCCGAAGGCGTCGAAGAGCATCTTGTGCAGCGGCGCCGACGGAATCCACTCCTCGCCGCGCAGGATGTGCGTGATCTCCATCAGGTGATCGTCCACCACCACGGCCAGGTGATAGGTCGGCAGCCCGTCGCTCTTGAGCAGCACCGGGTCCACGACGCTGGTGTTCTCCACGGTGATGTCGCCGCGGATGACGTCGTGCACGGTCGTCGTGCCCGTCAGCGGCGCCGCAAAGCGGACGACGGAAGGCCGGCCCTCGGCTTCGAAGGCGGCGCGCTGCTCCGGCGTCAGAGTGCGATGGCGCCGGTCGTAGGGCAGGTTGCGCGCTCGCAGTTCCTCCAACTCCTCGGCAGTGGTGTAGCAGCGGTAGGCGTGGCCGTTCTCGACCAGCCAGTCGGCATACTTGCCGTAGGCTTCCTTGCGCTCGCTCTGGATGTAGGGCGCGTACGGGCCGCCGATGTCGGGGCCTTCGTCCCACTCCAGCCCAAGCCAACGCAGGCCGCGCATGAGATCCTGGAGACTCTCCGGGTTGTAGCGCTTCTGGTCGGTATCCTCGATGCGCAGGATGAATTGGCCGCCCGTGTGGTGGGCAAAGAGCCAGTCGAATAGTGCGGTGCGCAAGCCGCCCAGATGCAAGAAGCCCGTCGGGCTTGGCGCAAAACGAACACGGGCCGGTGCCGGTGTGTCGGCCATGAGATTTCTCCAGTTACGCTTCCAGTTGCCGCTTCAGAATCTGCTGCACTTGCTTGGGATCGGCCTTGTTGCCGGTGGCACGCATGACCTGTCCGGTGAACATCCCTAACAGCGATGTCTTGCCGCCTCGATATTCGCCAACCTTGTCGGGCATGCCTGCCAGCACGCCGGCGATGATTGCTTCGAGTTCGCTCGCATCGACGCTCTGGTCCAGCCCGAGCTTTGTGACGATTGCCTTCGGTGAACCGCCGCCGGCCGCCATTTCGGCATAGACCGTCTTGGCTGCGTTGGAGTTGATCGTCCCGGCATCGATGATCTGTGCCAGTTCGCCCAGGTACGTCGCCGTGAAAGGCAGTTCCGCCACGCTCTTGTCCTTCAACTCGCGCTGCACGTCATTCGTGATCAGGTTGGCCACCGTGCGAGCGCTGCCGCCCACACCCAGCGCCGTCTCGAAGAAGTCGGCAAGGTCGCGGCTGCCGGTGAGAATGTCGGCCTGCTCGGCGGCGAGCCCCAGGTCCTCCTGATAGCGGGTATAACGCGCCGCCAACTCAGCGTCGGCCTGGCGCGCGCGCTCGCGTCCCTCGGAGAGCGAACCGATGGACTCGACGGGCTCCGGTGCCGCGGCCTGCCGTGCCGGCTCGGCTTTGGGCGCAGGGTCATCGCCTCCGCGTTTGCCGGAATAGCTGTCCGGCAACTCGACGATGCGGTTGAAGACTAGCCGTCCGGGCTGGGTGTCCTCGTCGACGATGAAATAGCCGTGGCGCAAGAACTGGAAGCGCTCGCCGGCGTTGGCCGCAGCCAGGCTCGGCTCGACCAACGCATCGCTCACAACTTCGACCGACTGCGGATTCAGGTAATCCTTGAAAGTCTTGCCCTCTTCCACCTCGTCCGGATTGGCGACGGTGAAGAGCCGGCTGTAAAGACGAACCTCAGCCGGCAGCGCATGTGCTGCCGACACCCACTGGATCGCGGTGCTGCGGCGCCGGCCCGCAGTCGATGGTTTGCCCATGGAGTGGGGGTCGTAGGTGCAGCGCAGCTCGAGCACATCGCCGCTGGTCGGATCAGTGACGACCTCGTCGCAGCGGATGAAATAGGCGTTACGCAGGCGCACCTCACCGCCCGGCGACAGGCGGGTGAAATCGGCCGGCGGGTTGACGTCGAAGTCGCTGCGCTCGATGTAGATCTCGCGCGTCAGCGGTACCTGGCGCGACCCCGTCTTGTCGATGTCGCGCGGCCAGTAGGAGGCATCGAGCCATTCGACCTTGTCCGCCGGGAAGTTCGTGAGCGTCACCTTCAGCGGCCGTAGGACGGCCATGACGCGCGGTGCGCGTGCGTTCAGGTCGTCACGGATTGCGTTTTCCAGCACCTCGATCTGCACGCGGCTGTTAGTCTTGTCCACGCCGATGCGCTGGCAGAAGAGGCGGATCGCCTCGGGTGTGTAGCCGCGGCGGCGCAGCCCGGCAATCGTCGGCATGCGCGGGTCATCCCAGCCGGCGACGTACTCCTCCTCGACCAGTTGCAGCAGCTTGCGCTTGCTCATGATGGTGTAGTCGAGGTTGAGGCGGGCGAACTCGTACTGGTGCGGGCGCGGCTCCTCGTAGAGGTTGTCCAGCGTCCAGTCGTAGATGGCGCGGTTGTTCTCGAACTCGAGCGTGCAGACCGAATGGGTGATGTGCTCAATGGCGTCCGAGACGGGGTGCGCAAAGTCGTACATCGGATAGATGCACCATTTGTCACCCGTGCGGTAATGGTCCATGTGCCGGATGCGATAGAGCAGCGGGTCACGCATCTTCATGTTCGGCGCAGCAAGATCGCCCTTGGCGCGCAGGACGTGTGCGCCATCCGGGAACTCGCCCGCGCGCATGCGCCGGAAGAGATCCAGGTTCTCTTCCACGGTGCGGTCGCGGTAGGGACCGGGGCGCCCAGGCGTAGTCACGGTACCGCGATATTGGCGGATCCCCTCTTCGTCCAGGCTGTCGACGTAGGCCTTGCCTTCCATGATCAACTGCTCGGCAAACTCGTAGATCTGGTCGTAGTAGTCGGACGCGAAGAAGAGATTGTCGCCCCAGTCGTAGCCCAGCCAGCGCACATCGCGCATGATCGACTCGACGTACTCCATATCCTCGGTCTCGGGATTGGTGTCGTCAAAGCGCAGGTGGCAGACGCCGCCGAAGTCCTCGGCGATGCCGAAGTTCAGCGCAATGGACTTGGCGTGGCCGATGTGCAGGTAGCCGTTCGGCTCGGGCGGGAAGCGCGTCGCCACACGCCCGGCATAGCGGCCGGCGTCGGTGTCGCGCAGGACAATCTCGCGAATGAAATCCAGCCCTTCGCGGCGGACAGGCGTGGTCGTTTCGCTGTTACTCATTCCAGGCACCATAAAGACTCGATTCGTTGATGACCGCCGGCCGGTGCAGCCGCCGGCTCGATTTTACCGGCGCAACATTCCCTTTCCGGACGGCGCGTATCCGATATGAATAGCACGCTCACCGGAAAGTGTCAAAAATACGCCATTCTCCAAGCGTCATGGATTGTGCGCGGCGACCGGTGCGCGCTGGTCACGCTTCGCCGATGTTGGCGCGTACCTGCATGGCGATCTCGCCGAATGTGGCGGTGTTGATCATGTCCAGGCGGCGCGGGCGGGGCAGGGGCACGGCGATCTGCGCGATGAGCCGGCCGGGCCGCTCGCTCAGCACGAAGACGCGGTCGGCCAGCAGCACGGCCTCGGTGATGCTGTGTGTCACCATGAAGACGGTGAATCGCTGTTCGGCAAAGAGGCGCAGCAGTTCGAGGTTCAGTCGCTCGCGTGTCAGCGCGTCGAGTTGGCCAAAGGGTTCGTCCATGAGCAACAGGCGCGGCTGCTGCATGAGCGCCCGCGCCAGCACCACACGCTGGTTCATCCCGCCGGAAAGTTGCCGCGGGTAGGCATGTTCGAAATCGGCCAGCCCCATGGTGTCCAGCAGCGCCACGGCCCGCTGCTGGTCGCCCTTTGTCACCTTCTTTTGCTGAATCTCGGTGGGCAGCAGCGTGTTTTGCAGGACGGTGCGCCACGGCATGAGATTGGTCTTCTGGAAGACAAAGCCAATCTGCGTGTCGGGCGCGTTGTGCGGCGCGCCGGCAAACCACATCGCGCCGCCATCGGCCGGGACGAGGCCGCCCATGATGCGCAGCAGCGTGCTCTTGCCGCTCCCGCTCGGCCCGACCAGGCAGACGAATTCGCCCTCCGCCAGACGGAAGCTCACCGGCTGGAGTGCCTGGATCGGGCGCGGCCCGTCGGCAAATCGTTTGGAGATTCCCTCCGCTACGAAAAGCGGCGTTGTTTCAGTCATGGTGGCGGCCGGCCGTCACGGCTGAACGTACTCGTTGGTGAACAGTTCATCGGCCGGAACCACGGTGTCGACGAGGCCGATGCGCTGCATGAACTCGGCCGCAGACTGCCAAT
>JACKBA010000022.1 GCA_020634815.1 Caldilineaceae bacterium
GGCTACTATTTCCCGCCGTTGCATTACACGAGCGGCGAGATCATCATCGACGGCCAGAACATCACCGGCATGAAGCCCGACGATGTGCGCAAGTCGATTCTGGGGCGCGAGATTGCGTACATCCCCCAGGCCGCCATGAATGCGCTCAATCCCACGCGCAAGATCATCGACTTCATCGGCGACGTCGTGCGCGCGCATGACCCGACCTGGACCAAGAAAATGGTCCACGACCATGCCCGGTCGCTCTTCGAAACGCTGGGTCTGCCGGCCGAGGTTTTGCAGAAATACCCGGTGGAGTTGTCGGGCGGCATGAAACAGCGTACGGTGATCGCCGTGGCCGTTACCCTCTCGCCCAAGGTGCTCATCGCCGACGAGCCGTCGTCCGCGCTCGACGTGACCTCGCAGAAGATGGTCATCAAGATGCTGCGCGATATGATGGAGAGTGGCTTCATCAAGGCCATGATCTTCATCACGCATGAGTTGCCGCTACTCTACAACGTGGCGGATGAGATCATGGTCATGTACGCCGGGCAGATCGTGGAGCAGGGCAGCTCGAAGCAACTGGTATTCGACCCGCTGCATCCCTATTCCAAGGGCCTCATGGGGTCGATCATCGTGCCGGAGAGCGGTCTGCGCGACGTCAAGCTGACGGCCATCCCCGGCACGCCGCCCAATCTCAAGAACCCGCCGGATGGCTGCCGCTTTGCCGAGCGCTGCAAGTATGTCCGGCCCGAATGCAAGGTGACGTCGGTCATGCTGAACCCTGCGGGGTATGGACGCGGCTACCGCTGTGTCGTGCCCGAACCGGAATTGAGGAGATTCTATGAACATGGCGAGTAACAAGCCACTGTGCCTGAGTGGAAAGGGCGTCACCAAGATCTTCGGCTTTGGCCGCACCCGGACTGTGGCGGTCGACCACGTGGAATTTTCCTTCCATGAGGGCGAGATCGTCTCGATCGTGGGCGAGTCGGGCAGCGGCAAGACGACCCTCGCCAAGATGTTACTGGGATTGATCAGCACCACGGAAGGGGAGATCTATTTTCAGGGCAAGTTGCGTGACATCAGCTCCGGCAAGAAGAAGCAGGAGTACTGGCGCAACATTCAGGCGATCTTTCAGGATCCATTCTCGGCCTACAATACCTTTCACAAGATCGACGCCGTGCTCCTGGATTGCATCCGCATGCGTGGCGGCGGCGGGCTGCCGCGCGAGAAAAAAGTGGAGCTGATGACCGAAGCGTGCAGCTTCGTCAACCTCAAGTTTGCCGAACTGACCAACAAGTATCCCTTCGAGCTGTCGGGCGGCCAGATGCAGCGCTTGATGATCGCGCGTATCTTCCTACTCAAACCGAAAATCCTGATCGCCGACGAACCCACCTCCATGATCGACGCCTGCTCGCGCGCCACGATCCTGGATTACCTGATGAAGCTGCGCGACGAGACCGGCATGACGCTCATCTTCATCACCCATGACATCGGCCTGGCCTACTATGTCTCCGACACCGTCTACATCATGGAGCACGGCAAGATCGTCGAGAGCGGCACGGCCGACAACGTGATCTTGCGCCCGCAGCAACCCTACACCAAGCGCCTGCTCAACGACGTGCCCAAGATTTACGAGGAGTGGGATCTGTCGACGGTGTAGAGATCTGGCCCAGCGCCGCCCGCTAGAACAGGCTCAACTGCTGTTCCGCAAGCTTGCCATCCAACAGCATGAACGGCCCCGCTTTCTGTACATCGCGCATGCCCAGCGCGCGCAGGTGACCCGTCTCGCGAATGCGCTGGCGGCGCCGTTCGCGCAGGATCGCGTCCGCCGTCTTCGGCCCGATGCCCGGCACGCGCATCAATTCGCTGCGGGCGGCGAGGTTGATTTCGACCGGCGCGTCGCGCAAATACTCCCTGGCCCACGCCAGCTTGGGGTCCATGTCCAGCGGCAGGTTGGCGCTCTGCAGGAAGGGCAGATCCTCCACGTTCCAGCCATAGTCGCGCAGGAGAAAGCTCGCCTGGTAGAGGCGGAACTCGCGCTGGCGTGAGACGGGGTCCAGGTGTTCGAAGGGCGTCTGACTGACCGGGTTGAAGGCCATGAAGTAGGTGCGTCGCAGCCCGAGCTGGTTGTACAGGTGGTCGCTGGTGTGCAGCAACTCCAGGTCCGTGTCGCCCACCGCGCCGACGACGAACTGCGTCACGACGCTGGCGCGCAGCCCTTCCTCGCGACGTAGCCGGCTGATCCATTGCAGGCGCGGGAACAACTCGTTCCAGTAGTCCTTCTTGGGCGCCAGGGCCGCCAGCCGTTCGGCCGTGGCGCCTTCCAGGTTGATGGAGACGCGATCGGCCAGTTGCATGGCGCGCCGCACCTGGTCGTACTCGGCGCCCGGCATGATCTTGAGATGGATGTAGCCGCGATAGCTGTACTGTTTGCGCAGAACCTCGGCGGTGTCGATGATCTTGTCCTGCGTCTGCGCGCCGCCCTTGATGATCCCGGAGGAAAGAAAGAGTCCTTCCACCAGGCCGGCGCGCTGGATGGTATCGTAGGTTTTGGCCATCTCGTCGGGCGTGTAGGAGACGCGCTGCGTCTTGCTGCGCCCGGCGCGGAAGGGACAGTAGAAGCAGTTACGCTCGCACGCCGTGGTCATCATCGCCTTGAGGATCGGCTTCTTCCCCGCCGGCGTGGAGACGTCGGAGATGCAGGGCAGCGGCTTGGGTGTGCGCGGCTGGGCCGTCGCCGCTTCGGCCATGGGCTGGTCGCCGGCCGGCTCGAATTGCGTGGCGTCGTCGAGTAGCGAGAGCTTCTGTATCGAGTCGGGTACCATCCGGAAATTCATACATCCATTATACGAACGTTTGTTCTGTTTGTAAAGTCAGGAGCAGGGATTCGATGCGAGCAGTGATTCAGCGGGTTACTTCGGCGCAGGTGCGCGTGGATGGCCAGGTGGTGGGGCAGATCGGCCAGGGCTTTCTGGTGCTGCTCGGCATTGCCCACGGCGACGGCGATGAAGAGGCGCTCTACCTGGCCCGAAAAATCGTCGGGCTGCGCGTCTTTGAGGACAATGATGGTAAAATGAATCTGGCGCTCGGCGACGTGGGGGGCAGCGTGCTGGCGGTGAGCCAGTTTACGCTCTACGGCGATGTGCGCAAGGGGCGCCGCCCAAGTTTCATCGATGCCGCACGCCCAGAACACGCCGAACCACTCTACCAGCGCTTCTGTCGTATGCTGGCCGCCGAGGGTGTCGCCGTGCAGCAGGGCGTCTTCCAGGCGCACATGGAGATCTCGCTGGTCAACGACGGACCGGTGACCATCTGGATGGATACGGCGCAACTCATGGCTGGATGATCCTCCTGCGGGAGTGATGACTCTTTCTTCCAATCTTCCAGGCGCGGACCGGGAGCCGGGTGCGCCACACAAATAGAGGTGAACCATGAACTATCGACCGCTGGGCAGGACCGGCATGAATGTGTCCGAGATCAGTTTTGGCGCGTGGGCGATCGGCGGCAGTTGGGGCCAGGTTGATGACGACGTGTCCATGGCGGCCCTGCACAAGGCCGTTGAAGAGGGCGTCAACTTCATCGACACGGCAGACGTCTACGGCGACGGGCGCAGCGAACGGCTGGTTGCCCGCCTCAAGCGTGAGCGACCGGGCGATCAGATCTTCGTTGCCACCAAGGCCGGCCGGCGTCTGAACCCGCATGTGGCCGATGGCTACAACTACGAGAATCTCCGTGCGTTTGTCGAACGCAGCCTTCAGAACCTGGAGATGGAGAGCCTGGACCTGGTGCAGCTCCACTGCCCGCCAAGCGAAGTCTACGACCGGCCCGAGGTCTTCGACGCGCTGGACCGGCTGGTGCAAGAGGGCAAGATCCGCTACTACGGCGTCAGCGTCGAGAAGGTCTCCGAGGCGCTGAAGGCCATCGAGTATCCGAACGTGCAGACGGTGCAGATTATCTTCAACATCTTCCGCCAGAAGCCGGCCGAGATGTTCTTCCACAGCGCTGCGGCCCGGCATGTCGGTATCCTGGCGCGCGTGCCGCTGGCCAGCGGCCTGCTCACGGGCAAGATCACGCCGCAGACGACCTTTGCCGCCGACGATCACCGCAACTTCAACCGCTACGGCCAGTCCTTTGACGTCGGCGAGACCTTCAGCGGCGTGCCCCTGGAGGCAGCTTTCGATGCGGTGGATGGTCTCAAGCCGCTTGTGCCCCACGGCGCGACGATGGCGCAGTTTGCCCTGCGCTGGATCCTCATGTTCCCGGCCGTCACCTGCGCCATTCCCGGCGCCAAGCGATCCGACCAGGTCAGTGACAATTGCGCCGCGGCCGACTTGGCGCCGATCGACCACAGCGAGATGGAGGCGACGCGGGTGATCTACGACACCTACGTGCGCGCTCACGTGCATCCGCACTGGTAGCCGAAAGGAGAGTTCATGTCACAGAAAAGCCACGTTCTGGCCGAGAGTCCGGCCGTCGATATTGCGGTGCTGGGCACCGAGGTCGACGAACTGGAGGAGTACATCATTGCCGGCGAAGTCTACCGCACGCTGCGCGTGGTGACGCCATCGGGCGCCCAGATGGTGCAGATGTCGGGGGGCGATCTGCTGACGCGCATCTTCCGGCTGCAAGGCGAGCGCGATCGCCTGCCGGTCGAACAGCGCTCCCAGGTGAAAGACCTGGTACTGCGCGCCGAGTCGACCGCGTACAGCCTGCGCACGCGCTTTCACGACCTGCTCCAGCGCGAGATGAAGACACGTATCGACAGCCTGAACTGGTTTCTCGATGATGTCATGGGCGATCCCAAACGGGCGCGTGGCGAGTACCCCTACGAGATTCGTAACCGGCAGCGCATCGATGCTATCGCGGCTGAATTGGGCGACGACCTGTCACCCGCGTTGAAGAGTGAGTTGCACCGGGTCGACGAGCGCATCCGTCTCATCGTCAGACCCGCCGATTTTGTGTGGGATGAAGGCCTGGCGCCCATCTTCCCGCGTGAACGTTTTTGGTACCTGTACACATCGCCGTGACCTGACACCGGCCTCGACAACTGCATTCGAGTCCGAGCGAGCGGAGGTCTCCCTCCGCTCGCTTTTTTGTTGCGCTGCACGCATCCTCGCAACTGTGCGCCGGCGTGCGCCCTGACGCGTCGCTATCTGTAAGCTGGAAATGAGCCGATTTGAGCCGAGAAAACCGTCGTTTTCCCGTTGAATCTACGCGTATACAGCGCATACTGTAAGGGAACTTATCCGCAACCAACAGCTTGTCAGTGTGTGAATGGAGGACACGATGAAATCTGAAACCAAGCGATCGACGGTTCGTCTGGTCATATCCCTGCTGCTCGTCGGGGCGCTGCTTGCCGGCGTGCCGGGCGCAAGCCGCGCACAGGATGTCGAGCCCGCGCAGGGCGATGGGTACGCGCTTTTCCTGCCTGCCATCGTCGGCGGCGCGGGCCATTCGTATGCCGCGTTCTTTCCGGAGAACCTTGCTGTTGCCTCCCCGCTCGACTTGCACTATGACGGTCCGGTCAGCGCCAGTGCCACGGCTGGCGACTGGGTCAGTGGGTACGCGATCGCCACTGCCGAGATCCATGGCGTGATGACCGGCGCAACGGCCATCGCCGATGTCTTTGATGCCGGCGGGCTGCTTGCGCTGGGCAATGATGCCTCGTGCTACGGGCCGACCCTGCGCTACCGCAACCACCCCGACGACGGCGGCGCCGACCCGACGATCCGCGAACTGCCGCACGGCGACCTGGGGCTCTGGCAGGAGACTGACACCGCGGGCGAAGCTTGTGCCGCGGCGCAGGTGAATGCACGGCTGGGCGGCGCCGAGAAGCAGTCGCAGGCCTCGCTGAACCTGATGGCGGCGCTCCTGGCCGCGGCCGACGATGCGGGCATTGCGCTGCCCACTGCCGGCGGCACCGTCGACGTGACGGCCGAGATGAATGCAGCGGGCATCCCCGATGTGCTCTTTTCGGCGGCCACCATCACCTACGATGCCACGGCGGGCACCTGGACCTA
The DNA here is from genome assembly GCA_020634815.1 of Caldilineaceae bacterium. Lineage (GTDB taxonomy): Bacteria > Chloroflexota > Anaerolineae > Caldilineales > Caldilineaceae > Caldilinea. The sequence goes on from JACKBA010000022.1 coordinate 6,003, forward strand.
TTACGCCGAGTTCACCTACACCGACCCGGCGGATGGCTCGACGCACGACATGGTCGTCAGCCTGGAATACACGCCCGATGCTACAGCGCCTGAGAGCCGCTACACCGGCGTCATGTACTTCCGCGCCAATGACGATCAGGAGTGGGGTAACTGTCCGGCGAGTGGTGGCGGCGGTGGCGGTGGCGGCGGCGCCACCGCCCGACCTGTCACGGTCAACGGCTCGCTGGCGTTCAATCGGCTTGGTGGAAGCGAACTGCGCATCCAGCAGCGTTCGGGCGCCTACTGCGGCCACGACGTCGATGCGCGCCACGTCGGTGTGGTCGACCCGACGCTGAACTGGGGCGACAACTATGCCTCGTTCACGGCCAACTTTGACCCTGCCAATATGGCGGGTGATTACGCCTATGCCTGGCAGGCCGGCGTCCATGACCGGGCATCGCGTGTTCTCAATCTCGGCGTCAACAACCACAGCCCGCTCGACGGCGAGGCGTACTTCGGCTATGGCGCCCGCGTCCAGGATGACAGTGACGGCGTGCTCGTTGCCGATGGCATCTACTGTAACTGGGCCGCTCCCGGTTCTTCAGGCGGAATGCAGGCCTACGCGCAGCGCCAATTTGTTACCTTCAACACGGGTACCGGCCATTTCTACATGCCGGCGGGCGGGTCGGATATGCGCTATGCGCCCACGAATAGCTGCCAGTACGACGGGACCGACAGCTTCTGGTACGATCGCGATCTCGACGGCACGGTCAACGAAACCACCGACGATCTGGCAGTGACACCCACGTCGGCCAATCCGTTTGATCTCATGGCGGCGGTGGAAACCGACGGCGATGGCACGCCGACGATCGCAGAAGCCATTGCCGCACGCGGCTACGACGAGCCGGTCGCCCCCTGACGAGTAGCGAAATGCTCCGTTCCTTATGAATCGAGGCCGGCGGTGTCAACAACCGCCGGCCTCGACGCGTTTCCAGGCGCGCTATGATCGAAACGCCATTCGTACGGCGGGGGGGCGCTAGGGGCGCGCCGTCGCCACGATCGGCAAGTTCAGGAAATCGGAATAAAGCGCTTCGTCGTTGTCGACGATCGTCAATAGTGCCTTGCCCTGGTCGAGAACGACGGCGCCGGTGCTGGGAGCGCTCAGCGTCAGGAGAATACTCTCGTCCGACTCGGCCTCGCTGTCGTCCAGGATCGTAACGGTCACCGTCTTTGTGATTTCGCCGGCTGCGAAGATGAGGGGTTGTGTGACCGCCATATAGTCGCTGCTGGCGAGCGCGGCATTGACGTTGCCTGCATCATCGGCGGTGGCAAAGGTAACGTTGGCTTGCTTGCCATCCGAGTTGTAACGCTGAACCTCTATTGCTACCTCGTAGCTGCCTCCATTCGCCGCCGGATTGCCCTCGGGCACGATCGTGTGCAGGCTTGAGAACCCGAAGCTCTGCTTCAACTCGACCGCACTGGTCACAATGTTGACAGGCGCGCCGTCGAACCGCGTCGTCGTCGTGTAGACATAGTGGCCCGGCGGCCCGGTCACAGCGATTTCCCATTCGGCGTGCTTCACTGCGCCGGGTTCGACGTCGCCGAGCAGTGCTTCCCAGACGTTTCCGTCGTCGTTGACTTTGCTTGCCGCTGCGATGGGTACAGTCATGCCCGGCGGGAGGGTAAGGGTGACCGAGCCGTTGTGCAGCCTTGTGGCGCTCACCGGGTTAGTGGCATATACATGCGAGCGCATGGTGTTGGGGTGCGGCAGGATCACGGGCGCGTCGATCCAGCTTTCGCCGCCACGGGCCGGCGCCAGGCCATAGCCGATCTCGAAGACCTCGGACCATGGGTCAATCAGGCCATCCCAACGGATCGCAACTGCACTGTCGATGGGCGAGTCGGCGCCCGTGTAGGTGCCCCATTTATCGGCGTGATATTTTCCCCATTCCCCGGTGCTCACCGAAACCTGCGGCGCGCCCGGCTGCTGCGAACTGCTCAGGTCGATCAACGCCTGCCAGTCCGTGACTTCCGGGGTCTTGGTCGCAAAGACGCGCAGATAGTCGGGTGCGGCGCCGGGGCCTGGCGTTACCACGTGCGCGTTGTCGGTTGCGCCGATCTGTGTGTCCAGTAGCAGGCGCAGGTCGAACTCCACATTGCCCAACGTGTTGTTCTCCGTGCTACAACGGCGCAGCGACATCGCCTGTTCATGCGCCAGCGTGTAGCGGATACGCACCATATCTTCGCGGCCGGTGAAGGGGTTGGTCATGAAGGAGAGCGACTGGGTCAGGTACATCCCGCAGATGGGCAGGGGCGAAGGCAGTTCGCTGCCGTCGGCTGCAAGCAGCTCGTCGGCGCGCGGCAGCGCATAGACAATCTGTGCGCGGTCCCCATTCGTATCGACGTAGATAGCCGAAGGGTGTACCGTGCCGGAAGTGTGCTCCACCGACCACTGGCCGCGATTCCGGCTATCTACTGGCGTGTCTCGGTAGCGATAGCGAACCGTGGCGTAGGTAGACCATGCCTCGGCGGCGGACTCGTGGATGAGGCCGGTATAGAGGAGTGGCACTTCGCTCTTCGTGATGGCTTCGCGCGCGGTGATGATGAACTGCCCGTTGGCGTTGAAGTAGACGCGCAAGAAGTTGTTCTCGAAGAACTTGTCCGAATCCACCAGTGGCGTGGCGGGGTCTTCAGCCACGCTTGCCGAACGAACGATGGTGGCAGGCTTGGCCGGACCCGGCTCTTCGCTGCGCTGCGCCTGCACGGCAACCGGCAGGCCAAAAATGACGACGGCGGCGGACAGGATGCCGATGATCCAGGACAGATGGGGCCGCATTGTTTCCTCCTCCGGACGGGGTGAGTCCTGTTGCAAGGTACGGAATCGAAAGTATACCGGACGCAAGACGGATAGGAATTGACGCACTGTCGTAGTTTCTACGCGTGAATTCTCGCACAAGGGCGGTGCAGTCGTCAACTGCATCGACATAAGGGGGTGCGTCCCAGGAAATTGGCGAAGTCAGCCCCGGCGTGCGTCGCACTGGTCAAACGATCCGTCGCAGGAAAGCATTGTCTGACCAGTGCGACGCACGCCGCCAACATTCTGGGACGCGTCTGACATAAGGAAGGACGAGTTTGTGCGTTTGGCTTTCTCCACAGTTGACAAGCAGCAAAAGGCTCCGCTATACTTTGCTTCGTCGTTAACACTTTGCCCAGTTTTCGTTGTGCAGCTTGTTGCACGAGCCAGGCAGTCATGGTGACATTCTCAGTTCTGATTAGCCTCATCCTTCTTGTCGATCTCGCGGTCGTAGTACTTGGCCGAGGGCCATTTCTGGTTGGAGAGGCATAGAGCGCCAGGCTGCGTTCTACCAGGTCACCGAAGACCCTTCCCAACCGGGAAGGGTCTTTTTTATCCAGATTTCAGGTTCGAGTTGTTTATCGATCGAGCTACCAAAGGAGAGTCGATCATGCCAAAGAAAAATGGAAATCAACCCGACAGGGCGCCCGAAACGCCGGTGCCGATGAAGGGCGGCCAGATGATCTGGGAGGCCATGGTGCGCGAAGGTGTGCGCGTCGTTTACGGCCATCCCGGCGGCGCCATCTTGCCGGCGTACGATCTGCTGTCGCCCTACGAGAAGGAGGGCAAGATTCACCATGTGCTGGTGCGTCACGAGCAGTGCGCCGCGCACATGGCCGATGGCTGGGCACGCGCCACCGGCGAAGTGGGTGTCTGCGTGGCCACCAGCGGACCCGGCGCCACGAATCTGATTACCGGCCTGGCGACCGCCCAGATGGACAGTGTGCCCATCGTCGCCGTTACCGGCCAGGTGCCCACCAATCTCCTGGGTACCGACGCCTTCCAAGAATCTGACGTCGTCGGCGTCTCCGCCCCGGTCTGCAAACACAACTATCTCGTTACCGACGTCGCCGATCTGCCGCTCATCCTCAAAGAAGCATTCCATATTGCCCGCGAAGGTCGCCCGGGCGTCGTGCTCATCGACATCTGCAAGGATGTGCAGAACGCAACCGGCGAGTTCCGCTACGACTTCGAGATCGACCTGCCCGGCTTCGAGCCCTGGCCGAACGTGGACATGGACATCGTGCGCACCGCGGCCGAGTTGATCAACAAGGCTGAGCGGCCGCTGGTGCTTTCCGGCCACGGCGTGCAACTGGCGCGCATGGGCCGCGAATTGCTGGAACTGGTCGAGCGCGCCGAGATCCCCGTCGTCACTACGCTGCTCGGCACCGGCAACATTCCGGAGAGCCACCCGCTGAGCCTGGGCATGGGCGGCATGCACGGTGAGGCCTATGCCAATCGCGCGGTCCAGGCGTGCGACGTGCTCATTGCCATGGGCATGCGCTTCGATGACCGCATCACCGGCCGCCTGGACAGCTTCGCCAAGCAGGCCAAGATCATCCACTTCGAGCTGGACCGAGCCGAGGTCGGCAAAAATGTCGTGCCGGACGTGCCGGTGATCGGCGACCTGGCCGAGACCCTGCCCGCCATGCTGCCCATGATCGAGGAGCGCCGCCACCAGATCTGGTTGCAGGAACTCAAGGAATGGGAGACGGACTCGGCGCAGACCGACATCATCAACTACGAAGTCGACGAGTTGATCCCGCCCTATGTCATCCGCCAACTGTGGCATTCGACGAGCAATGCGTCGTCGGAACCGGCCATCATCGTGACGGATGTGGGCCAGCACCAGATGTGGGAGTGCCAATATTTCACCCACGACCAGCCGGGACAGTTGCTCACCAGCGGCGGCCTGGGCACCATGGGCTTTGCCCTGCCCGCCGCCATCGGCGCGCAAATGGCCTTCCCCGATCGCCTGGTGTGGGCGGTGGCCGGCGATGGCGGCTTCCAGATGACACTACAAGAGCTGGCCGTCATCAAGCAGGAAGGCAATCTGCCCATCAAGATCGCGATCATCAACAATGGCTTCCTCGGCATGGTGCGCCAGTGGCAGCAACTCTTCTATGAGAAGCGCTACACCGGCACGCCTGTCTGGTCGCCCGACTTCGTGCAACTGGCCGCCGCCTATCAGATCCCGGCGCTGCATGTCACCAAGCCGGAAGAAGTCGTGCCCGCCTTCGAGAAGGCGCACGCCACGCCTGGCCCCTTCCTGATCGATTTCCGCGTCAAGGAAGAAGTCAACGTCTATCCCATGGTGGCGCCCGGCGCGGCCGTGGATCAATTGATTCGTCGCCCCAAGCCGGCCGTCATGCAAGGCTATAGCGGCGTCCAGCCGAGTTGGTAAAAACAGAGACTATGAGACTATGAGATTAAAGATTTGGCTTCGCAGGATGCAAAATCTCTGAATCTCCGATCTCCAATCTACAAAAGGTGAGGAACGCATGAAATACACTCTTATCGCCTGGATGCGCGACAAGCCGGGCGTGCTCAGCCGGGTGTCGGGGATGATGCGCCGGCGCAATTTCAACATCGACAGCTTGCAGGTCGGCCACACGGAGTCGCCGGGCATCAGCCGCATGACCTTCGTCGTCGACGGCAACGAGCGCATGGTGGACCAGGTCATCAAGCAACTGCGCAAACTCGTCGACGTGACGCGCGTCGAGGATATCTCCGAGCAGCCCATCGTGGCGCGCGAGATGGCGCTCATCCGCGTCTCCACCAACGCCGATAACCGCTCCGAGATCGTGCAGATGGTCAACATCTACCGCGGCGAGATCGTCGACGTGGCGATGGATTCCATGATCGTGCAGATCGTCGGCGCCCAGGATCGCGTCGATTCGCTCATCGACCTACTGAGCAACTTCGGCATCTCCGAGATGGTGCGCACGGGGCCGGTGGCGATGGCACGCGGGCGCACCGAACGGACGGCACGGCGCAGCTCGGCTGTCTGGCGCGCGCAGGCCAATGGCCGCGACGCCACGGCCACCGAACGTTTCAAGACGGGCGGCGTGTAGTACTAGAGGAGATTAAGAGATTGGAGATTAGGAGATTGGAGATTGGGAAAGGCGCCGTGCTCAATTCGACACAGCCCAATCTCTAATCTCCAGTCTCCAATCTCTCAATCTCAGACGATCTCAATTCATCATCAACACGACAATCACACCATTCAACCCTTAGGACAGAGAACTCATGGCCACGATTTATTACGAAAACCAGGCGAACCTCGACGACATTCGGGGTAAGAAGATTGCCATCCTCGGCTACGGCAGCCAGGGCCATGCCCATGCGCTGAACCTGCGCGACAGCGGCATGGATGTGCGCGTCGGCCTCTACCCCGGCTCCAAGAGTTGGGCGAAGGCCGAGGCCGACGGGCTGCGCGTGCTCACCAACGCCGAGGCCTGCGCCGAAGCCGACATGATCATGGTGACGTTGCCCGACCCGATCCAGGGCAAGGTCTACGAGCAGGACATCGCGCCGAACCTGAAAGAGGGCGACACGCTCATGTTCGCCCACGGCTTCAACATCCGCTTCGGCATGATCCAGCCGCCGGCCAACATCGACGTGACCATGGTCGCGCCCAAGGCGCCCGGCCACCGCGTGCGCGAGGTCTTCAAGGAAGGCTCCGGCGTGCCGGCCTTGGTCGCGGTACACCAGGACTTCAGCGGCAAGGCGATGCAGAATGCGCTGGCTTACGCCAAGGGCATCGGCTCGACGCGTGCCGGCGTGCTGGAGACGACCTTTGCCGAGGAGACGGAGACCGACCTCTTCGGCGAGCAGGCCGTGCTTTGCGGCGGCGTCAGCGAGCTGGTCAAGGCGGGCTTCAAGACGCTGGTCGATGCCGGCTACCAGCCCGAGATCGCCTACTTCGAGTGTCTGCATGAACTCAAGCTCATCGTCGACCTCATGTACCAGGGCGGTCTCAGCTACATGCGCTACAGCATCAGCGACACGGCCGAGTGGGGCGACTACAAGAGCGGCCCGCGCGTCATCACCGACGACACGCGCGAGGCCATGCGCCAGATCCTCAAGGAAATCCAGAGCGGCGCCTTCGCCGAGGAGTGGATGGACGAGTATCACAGCGGCGGCCAGGTCTTCTACGCCACGCGCGGCGGCGAGCAGAACCAGCAGCTCGAAGTCGTCGGCAAGCAGTTGCGGCGGATGATGACGTTCTTGAACGCAAAAGAAGTGAATTAAGGGATTGTGAGATTGGAGATTAGAGATTGGAGATTGGGGCGTGACGCTCTCGCCGCAGCCAATCTCCAGTCTCCAGTCTCCTAATCTCCAATCTCTCCACCCTGGACAACCTATGACTGACATAATCGCAACCATCGGGCCTGCTTGCGCCGACGTGCAGGTGCTGGCCGAAATGATTCGTTCGGGCATGAGCGTGGCGCGTATGAACTTCAGCCACGGCGACTATGCGTTTCACGCGCGCATGGCCGGGCTGGTACGCGAGGCCGCCGAGGTTGCGGAGAAGCCGGTCGCGTTGCTGGCCGATTTGCAGGGCGCCAAGGTGCGCGTCGGCTGGCTGGCGCAGTCCGTGCCGGTGGCGGTCGGCCAGCCGGTCGTGTTGGTCGGCATGCATATCGACGTGCGTGAACGCGCCGACCACCTGCCGCCCGACGCGGCCATCATCCCCGTTGACTTCGATCTGGCGCCGCATCTGAAGCCGGATTCAACCGTGCTCATCGACGACGGCAACATCGAGCTGCACGTCGATTCCATCGTCGATGGCCACGTACACTGCGTCACGGTGCACGGCGGCGAGATCAAGTCGCGCAAGGGCGTCAATGTGCCGTACACCATGCTGCCCATCCCGGCGCTGACCGACAAGGATTGCGCCGATGCCAGCTTTGTCGTCAGCCTGGGCGTCGACTGGATCGCGTTGAGCTTTGCCGGTTCGGCCGAGGACGTCAACGAGTTGCGCGAGATCGTGGATGCGTCGGAGGCGCACAGCCATCTGCATCAGCCGCCGCGCATCATGGCCAAGATCGAGCGGCCCGATGGCGTCGAGAATCTGCGTGCGATCATCGAAGCCAGCGACGGCGTCATGGTGGCGCGCGGCGACCTGGCGCTGGAGACGAGCCCGTGGCAGTTGCCGCTGCTGCAAAAGCAGATCGTGCGGGCGTGCCGGCGGGCGCACAAGCCGGTCGTCGTCGCCACGCAGATGCTGGAGAGCATGATCCACAACCACCGCCCCACGCGCGCCGAGGTGAGCGACGTCGCCAACGCGCTGCTCGACGGCGCCGACGCGGTCATGCTCTCGGCCGAGACGGCGGTGGGCGCCTATCCCGTGCAGGCCGTGCGCACGATGATCAACATTTGCCAGAACGTCATGCCGACATCGAAGGACGTCAACCCGCTGTCGATCATGCCGGCGGCCGCCACCGTGCGTCTCACCCAGCGCCCGCCGCTAGAAGCCGCCCAGCGCGAACGCTATGTGCTCTAGAGAGAGGTCGGATCATGATGGCGCCTGACTCAAAGCTATCAATTATCTTTGTGGACCTTTGCGTCTTTGCGTCTTCGCGGCTCTCTTCTCTTCTTCACTTGAAAGGAGGTGATCTGAATGGACGATGGTCTTGATGACCTTGCTGACTTGCACCCGGCCCGATTTGATTGTTTGATCGTAGAACCACATTCCATTCAGGCGCCAGCCTTAGGAGATTTTGACCATGAGCACCGATGTACAGAACGGCCAGACCGATGCCGAGCACGACGGCGAAGATGCGATTGAGGGCGTACCTCAGGTAGATGTCGCGCAGTTCGCCATCGACGATATCCGTGAGTTTGCGCGGACGATCGCGCACGGCGACACCATCGTCATCTTTGACACCACCCTGCGCGACGGCGAACAGAGCCCCGGCGCCACCCTAAACATCCAGGAGAAGATGGAGATCGCCCACCAGTTGGCGCGCCTCGGCGTCGACATCATGGAGGCCGGCTTTCCGGCTGCCAGCCCCGGCGATCTCGAGGCGGTCAAGCGCATCGCCAACACCGTGGGCCGCCAGCCGCGGCGCGGCAAGGACGGCGAGATCAAGGCGCCGCCCACCATTGCCGGCCTGGCGCGCGCCAATAAGAACGACATCGACAAGGCGTGGGAGGCCGTGCAGGGCGCCGTCCGCCCGCGCATCCACACCTTCCTGGCGACGAGCGACATCCACATGCAGCACAAGCTGCGCATGACGCGCGACGAAGTGTTGGAGACCGTCGGCGACATGGTGCAGTACGCGCGCAGCCTGTGCAGCGATGTCGAGTTCAGCCCCGAGGATGGCGGGCGCAGCGACCCCGAATTCCTGGTCAAGGTGCTGGAGGTGGCGATCCAGGCCGGCGCGACCACGCTCAACATTCCCGACACCGTGGGCTACACCACGCCCGACGAGTACGGCGGGCTCATCAAGCACCTGCGCGAGAACACGCCCGGCGGTAAGGATGTCATCTTCTCCTGTCACTGTCACAATGACCTGGGGCTGGCCACGGCGAACACGCTCTCCGGCGTGCAGAACGGCGCGCGCCAGATCGAGGTGACCATCAATGGCATCGGCGAGCGCGCCGGCAACACCAGCCTGGAAGAGTCGGTCATGGCGCTGCACGTGCGGCCGCAGACCTACCACCTGGAGACGAACATCCTCACCCACGAGATCCACCGCACCAGCGACATGGTGAGCCGCTACACGGGCATGGTCATCCAGCCCAACAAGGCCATCGTCGGCGCCAACGCCTTTGCGCACGAGGCCGGCATCCACCAGGACGGCATGCTCAAGCACAAGCGCACCTACGAGATCATGGATGCCTCCACCATCGGCCTCAACACGAGCAAGCTGGTGCTGGGCAAGCACTCCGGCAAGCACGCCCTGGCGCGTAAGCTGGAGAGCATGGGCTATCACGTCACCCCGGAAGAGTTGAAGGAGATCTTCAACCGCTTCAAGGAACTGGCCGATAAGAAGAAGTCGGTCACCGAGGTCGACCTGGAAGCGCTGGTCGGCGACGAGCTCTACCAGCCGGTTGAAGCGTGGGAACTGGTCGAGGTGCAGGTTCATTCCGGCACGGCGCTGACGCCCACGGCGGTGGTCAAGCTCAAGGAAAGCGCCACCGGCGAGATCAAGCTGGGCGCGACCATCGGCACCGGCCCGGTCGATGCCGTCTACCGCGCGATCAACGAGGTCGTGCAGGTGCCGAACAACCTGGTCGAGTACCTGGTGCAGGCCATCACCGAGGGCATGGATGCCAACGGCGACGTCACCATCCGCATCGAGGTGCCGGACAGCCGCGGCTACACCGAGACCGCGCAGGGCCGCCAGCGCCGCCGTCTTTTCAGCGGCCGCGGCGTGGAGACGGACATCATCGTCGCCAGCGCCAAGGCCTACATGCAGGCGCTGAACAAGCTCATCGACGCGCTCAAGAACGAGGGCGACGCGCCCACCGGCCAGGTTTCGGATGAGTTGGTAATCGAGGCTGGCGCGTAGGCGAGCTGATTGGCGCGCCGAAATGTAGAAACTGAGACGCGGCACCCGGCTTTCACTGAGCGGGTGCCGCCTTTTTGTGCCGCAGTGCGGCCGCTGTGCTACAGTAGGCGCGCCCGATCAATCGCCGGCCGCGCGGCCACACTGGAGAGTGAACCATGACCGAGACGACCGTTGCTGCAAAACCCTTCGAAGTGGGCATCTACTCCTTCGCCGAACTGACGCCCGACCCGGCCACCGGCGCGCGTATCAGCCCGGAGCAGCGGCTGCGCAACCTGCTCGAGACCATCGAGTTGGCCGACCAGGTCGGGCTGGACGTCTTCGGGCTGGGCGAGCACCACCGGCCCGACTTTGTCTCGTCGGCGCCGGCCGTGATCCTGGCCGCGGCGGCCGTGCGCACGCAGCGCATCCGCCTCTCCAGCGCCGTCACCGTGCTCAGTTCGGATGACCCGGTGCGCGTGTTCCAAGAGTTCGCCACGCTCGACCTGCTCTCCGGCGGGCGCGCCGAGATCATGGCCGGCCGCGGCTCCTTCATCGAGAGCTTTCCGCTCTTTGGCTACGACCTGGCCGACTATGACGAACTCTTTGCCGAGAAGCTGGAGCTGTTGCTGAAGCTGCGCGAGAGCGAGCGCGTCACCTGGTCCGGCAAGCACCGCGCCGCGCTCGACGACCTGGGCATCTACCCGCGGCCGGTGCAGAACCCGCTGCCGGTGTGGATTGCCGTGGGCGGCACGCCGGCCTCCGTGGCGCGCGCCGGCACGCTGGGGCTGCCGCTGGCCATTGCCATCATCGGCGGCGTGCCCGAGCGCTTCGCTCCGCTGGCGCGTCTCTACCGCGAGGCGGTGCAGCGCGCCGGCCGCGATCCGGCGGCGCTGCCCATCAGCATCAATTCGCACGGCTTCCTCGCCGACGACTCACAGCAGGCGGCCGACGACTACTTCCCCTCCTTCGCCATCGTCATGAACAAGATCGGCCGCGAGCGCGGCTGGGCGCCCATCACGCGCCAGCAATTCGAGGCGTCGCGCACGCTGCGCGGGGCCGACTTCGTGGGCGCGCCCGAGGAGATCGTCGAGAAGATCCTCTTCCAGCACGCGATCTTTGGCCACCAACGCCTGCTGCTCCAACTCGGCGTCGGCACCATCGAGCACGCCAAGGTCATGCGCGCCGTCGAGTTGCTGGGCACGCAGGTGGCGCCGGTCGTGCGCCGCGAGATCGCGCAGCGCACAGCCGCGGCATGAGAGATCTCCGCGCCACTTACGGCGCGTCGCTAGTCACGTCCGGCGCGAACTCCTTGCGCATCCAGAAGTATGTCGCGCCAGGAGGATAGTCCTCCATCGCACCGACGACGTGATAGCCGTACTTCTCGTAGAAGCCACGCGCCTGGAAGCTGAAGGTGGTTAGCTTTGCGTGACGGCAACCGCGGCGCTGGGCTTCGCTTTCGGCCAGGCCGAGCAGGCGGGCGCCAAAGCCGCGTTCGCGCAGCGTTTCATGCACCCACAAGTCGTCGATGTCGAGCCAGCCCCAATAGGTGTCGCTCACCAGCGCCGCCACGATCGCCCCGTCCGCGTCGCGCACGAAAAGATCGAGCGGCTGCGGCGGGTTGGTGCGGATATGCAGGTGGTGCGGCGACGTGATGTTGTTGAAGTGCCGCAACTGGGCCGATACAAAGTGCCGGTCAGCCTCGACCGCAATATCCGTCTGAACAACCGCATGGTCACCAAAAATCATGCCTGTCTCCTCCCCTTCGGTGCAATGAATTGAGTCCAGCGCAGGCGACGCTGGCGCCAAACTCGCCAAGGCGTGGGCTACACCAACGGCGCAAAGTCCGGCAACCCGCTGCCGGAATGTGTGCTATACTTTGATTCAGCCTGTAGCCAAATCACTGTCGAACCTGACCCTACAGACTCCGAGAATCCACCCCCGGCCGTGCGATCATCATAGGTGTTCGCCAGCTTACGTGGGCACTCAGATCCTTCCCATGATCTCATACTCGCACGTGTGCTGACAGCTTGAGGAATCCATATGACAGCCACAGTCGACGGCGGCTCCTCACTTCCTACGCCACAGCGTAGCACTGTTGGCGAAGTATCTGCCAGGAGTGAGGCAGCACAACAGAAGACGGCCGACGAGGAAGCGACTGCGCCGGTCTATATTGCCGAAAACGAGCAGGCGGATTCCGATCCCGCACACCTGCGCGCCCAGATCCAGGCGCTGCGCGCTGACCTGGCCGCAACCACATTGCAGCGCGATCAACTGGCGGCCTCGTTGACGCTCACCCACACGGCCATCGAGCGCATGGCGGATGCTGCGTACTGGGTGCAGCTCGATGGCCGGCTTATCTATGCCAACGAGGCGGCCTGCCGTGAACTTGGTTACAGGCGTGAGGAGTTACTGGCCCTCTCCATCCCCGATCTGGTGCCGGATTACACCGCTGAAATGTGGGCAGCGCATTGGGCAGAACTTGGTCGGGCTGGCACCTTGCGCTTCGATGGGTTGCACCGGCGCAAGGATGGCTCCCTTTTCCCTGTTGAAGTGTCGACCAGCCTCATCCAGGCGGGCAGCACACACTACGCCTGCGGTATCGTCCGGAATATGTCCATCCGCGTAGAGGCAGAACGCGCGCTGGCCGACAGCGAGGCCAAATTTGCCGCTGCCTTCGGCCTGAGCCCCATAGCCATGTCGCTGACCCGGCTCGACACTGGCGAGTTCATCGAAGTAAATGATGCCTTCCTAACAGCCACCGGGTTCAGTCGGGGCGAGACAATCGGGCGAACATCACTCGAAATCAATCTCTACGCTACGCCCGCCGAGCGTGCCACGCTGCTGGCTGATCTGAGGCTGACGGGATCGCTGGTCAATCGCCCTACGGTCGTCCGCGTGAAGTCGGGTGAGCTGCGCGATTGTCTTGTCTCAGCGCGAATTCTGGCTGTCGGGCAACACGCGCTGCTGTTGTCGGCCATCGTGGACATCACAGAGCAGAGCCAGGTGGTCGTATCGCTGCGTGAGAGCGAAGAGCGCTTCCGCCTGGCGTTTGAGAATGCCAACGATGGCGTCTGTCTCGTGGGCCAGGATGGCAGGCTGCTGCGCGTCAATGCACGCATGTCCGAGATGTTCGGTTACTCCAAAGCCGAATTGGAGGCGATGACCGTTCAAGATCTAACGCATCCCGACTCGCTGGACGCAAGCCCGACCTTTATCCGTCAGGCTGTCGCCGGTAAGTCCGAGCATGGCGTCTTTGACAAGAAGTACCTTCACCGGGACGGCCATGAGTTGTGGGGACGCGTCAGCAGTTCGCTCGTACGCGACACTGCCGGAAATCCCCTTTATTTCATCTCCCACTTGCAGGACATTACCGAGTGGCGCCGGGCCGTCATCGACCTGGCGGACCGCGAGGCGCGCCTCCATGCCATCTACAGCTTTGCCGGCGTTGCCATCGCTGTGACCGATATGGAGGGGCGGCTCCTCGACTGTAACCCGCACTGGCGTGAAATGCTCGGCTACTCGCAGGCTGACGTGCAAGACCTCAAGACGGGCGCGATTACCCACCCGGACGATCTGGCCGAGTCGCAGTACAACCTGGAAGAGATGGCGGCGGGACGTATTGCATTTTACCGCATTGAGAAACGCTATTTGCGTGCCGACGGCCAGGTGGTGTGGGCGGATCTCTCTGTTTCACCACTGCGCGACGAACAGGGCGTACCGGTTGCGCTGGTCGGCACGTGGACCAATATCACCGCGCGCAAGCAGGCCGAGGCCGCGCTCCATGAAAGCGAAGAGCGCTACCGGCTGGTCATGCAGGGTTCCGGCGCCGGCATCTGGGACTGGGACATCGTCCGGCAGCGCGTCTATTACTCGCCGCAGTGGAAGCGCATGCGCGGCTACGCGGACGAGGATGTCGGGGACACCTATCAAGAGTGGGCAGAACGCGTCCATCCCGAAGATCGTGCGCGCGTCGAAGAGGCATTTGCCACCTTTCTTGCCGAAGCTGCCCGCCGGCCCCAGGATCCGCCGCGCTTTATCGAGGACTATCGTACGCTCCACAAGGATGGCTCCTGGCTCTGGATTCATGACGAGGGTGTCGTTCAACTCGGTGAAGATGGCACACCCGTCCGCATGGTCGGCACCGAAGTCGACATCACGCAGCGCAAGCGCACGGAGGAAGCGCTGCGCCGCAGCGAGGGGCGCCTGCGCGCAATCTTTGATGCCTCACAGTCAGGTATTCTTGTGTCGAGCCTGGCCGGCGTTATCGAATTTGCCAATCAGGCGGCGGCCGATCTCTTCGGTGTTTCGCTGGCCCAACTCGTTGGTTCGGCCTATTTGACCTATGTTCACCCCGCCGAGAAGACGACCGCCTCACAATTCATGGAGCGGCTTGCCGGCGGCGATCTGGATGCACTGGTGACGGAACGCCACTTCCAGCGCGTCGGCGGCAGCGAATTCTGGGGACTGCTCAGCACGCGCCCGCTCTACGATGCGGCCGGCAACCCCTCGGCCCTGCTTGGCATCATCACCGATATCACCGAGTACAAACGCCTGGTCGCATCGCTGCGTGCTGTCGCCGACGATTTGCGCAAGGCGCAGTCTGTGGCGCGGCTCGGCAGTTGGACCTGGCACCTGGCCGAAGATCGCATGGAATGGTCCGACACGCTCTATGCCATCTTCGGGCTGGATCGCGCGACATTTGAGGGCAACCTGGCAGACGTCGTGGCGCAGGCTGTGCATCCCGACGACCGCGCCGCAATCGATGCGTCGTACCGCGCCATGATCGAGGAGGGGACCGCCCACTCTCTGGAATATCGCGTGATCCGTCCCGACCAGAGCGTACGTACGGTATGGGGTGAAGCCAGCGAAATGGCCGTGGACGCGCACGGCCGGCCTGTTCGTCTTGCCGGCATCGTGCAGGACATCACCGAGCGCAAGGAAGCCGAGCAGGAGCGCGAGCGGCTGTTGCTGCAACTCCAGCAGGCGCAGAAGATGGAGACCATCGGTCGCCTGGCCGGCGGCATCGCCCACGACTTCAACAACTTGCTCGCGGTCATCCTCCTTGCGCCTGGAAATGGCGCTTGCGCTAAGCCGAGGCCATCCCATCCGCGCCAGTTTGGAGGAGGCGCGTGCCGGGCGGCGCTCGGCCGAACTCACCCGGCAGTTGCTTGTTGCCCGCCGCCAGCCCGTCACACCGCGTGCTGGACCCTGCGCGTCGGTGGCGGACATGCTCGGCATGCTGCGCCAGGCTCATCAGCGGGGAGATTCGCCTGACGTGGCAGCCGGGACCGGAACTGTGGCGTCAAGCTGGATCTTAACTCAGCTGATCCTGGCCAACAGCCAATCAATGCGCGCGACGCCATTGAAGGCGCCGGCACGATTCTGATTGCCACGCAGAATGTGCTGCTGGACGTACAAACAACCGCGCAGAGCCCGGAAGAGGCGGCGATCCCCCATGTCCTCTGACCGTCAGCAGCGACGGCAGCGGCATCGACATAAGGCGATCCTCGATCGTATAACTGGACCGTTCCGCTGACGACCAAAGGTGTTAGGGAAGGGCACGGGATTGGAACAGCCACCGTCTACGGCGTGCAGCAGAACGGCGACATCCGCGCGTCTACAGCGAGGCAGGGGATTGGGACGACCTTTCGCGTCTGCTTGCCGCGTCACGGGTCTGGAAGAACGGTGGTGAGTCAAGCCCCGTCGGAGACGCCCGCAGCGCCGGCGGACGGTGCTGCTCGTGAAGGACAGAAGTCGCGGTCGTGGAGATGGCTGAAGCGCTCGAACAACAGCTACGTCGTTCTGGTGCTGCCACGCCCGGTGAGAGGCGCTCAAAGTGGCGGAGAAGCCACGCCGCCCATCGACCTGCTGGTGACCGGTGTCATCATGCCGGAAATGAATGGGCGCCTGCTCGCCAGCAAATCGCCCTGCAACGGCCTGCGCTCAAGGTGCTTTATATTTCCGGTATCCTGCCGACCTGATCACTTTTACCGTATGGCGTGCTGACTACTGGCGCCGACCTGCTCTCAAGCCGTTTGCGCCATGCCCTGGCGATTTCGAGTGCGTGCTGCGCTCGACCGCTAGGATCATAGCGCGTTCCCGCATAACGATCACAAGCGCAATTGTCACACCAGGCACGCGCCATCACCACGGCGTTGATCAGGCCGGCCAACATCAGTACGGTCCCAGTCCGAGCAGCTGGCAGCGATTGCACGGCCGTCGAAGCGTCCAGCCATCGAAGAAGAGCGTCGTCGCAAAGAGTACGGTGTTGCGCGTAGAGCATGCTCGCGTGGCATTGGCAATTGCAAACGCCTCGCCGCGTTGCCTGTCTTTCAATTGATTGCTTTCGAATTCGGACTGCTGATACTCCTCCATGGCAAGGGCGATTTCCGGCGTCAGGATTTTACGCCAGGGGGCTTGGTTGCTAACCAGGCTTCCGAATGCCGGCAAGAGCGCGTTCGTGAAGCACTTGCGATAGAAGTCGGCCAGTTCAGCATCCTGCGCGCTGGTGGCATTGAGCCAGTTGGTGAATGTCATCCATCGACGATGCTCATCTATCCCACTTTGCGCGTGCTGGCGACGGTTGCTTCCGTACGCAGGCGGCCTGCGGCCTGCGCCGCCGTGGCCTGGTGCTGCTCAGGCGGAAGCCTGGTACGCACCAGGCGGTGAGCAGGGGATGTAATGGCCAGCACCAGTTGATGTATGAATCTATTCTGCGGTCGGTAATCTGCATACGGGCCTCAACTTGGGCAGGAAAAGGTGCAAGTTGACGGTGGAATTGTATTCCGAAGATTCCGCATCATAACGTGTCGCATGCTGTTCTTGAATAATCGACGGTGCGCAGTTGAAGCTGTATCGGGCGTCTGCGTGAATGACGCTGCGTGTCCGCACCCTGTGCTATGCTCGACAATCGAGTCAATCCGAATCATCAATCGGAAGCAATGCCCCACAAAATTCTGGTTGCCGACGACGAGCAACCCATCCTCGACACCGTGAGCGCCTATCTGCGCCAGGAATCCTACCAGGTTGTGCCACCGGCAACAGGCGCAGATGCCCTCTTCCAGTTTCAGCCACGAACAGCCGGATCTTGTCGTGCTCGACGTGATGCAGAGATGGACGGCTGGTCGGTGGCACGCCATCCACAAGGAAGGCGACGTACCGCTCATCTTTCTCACCCTGCGTCGACGACATCGACCAGGTCACCGGGCTCGAGATCGGCGCGGACAGTACGTCGCAAGCCCTTCAGCCGCGCGTGCTCGTGGCGCTTATTACGTGCCTACGTCGCACCCGGCAGACAGCCGATCCCAGTCGCTGGCGTGCGCGACCCGCAAGGTCGACGCCGACACGCATACCGCGACCGTGCGCAACCAGGCGGTGGATCTGACGCCCAGCAGTTCGGCGTGCTGCAAACGCTGATCCGCCCGGCCGGCCGCGTCTTCCGCGTATGGAACTTCTCGATGATGCAGGGGTAGAAGCCTACGCCGCCTGAACGCACCATCGACGTTCACGTCAGAACCTGCGCGCCAGATCGAACTCGACCGCACGCCCGACTACGTCAGACCGTGTACGGCGTCGGCTATCATGCGACCCGACACGGCGCAGGAGCTGAGATGAACCAGCTCTGGGTGCGGCTGGCGCTTCGCGTTCCTCGTCGTGACGTGGGCGGTGCTCCGGCGTCATCGCGCTCGTCGTCTATAGCTCCGTGCAATCCGGCTTTCGTCAGTACGTCAACGAGCGGCGTGACGCCGCGCTTCTTCGGCCAACCGCTCATCGACGACCTGGATTATACTACGCCACGACGGGTTCGTGGGCAGGCGTCGATACCGTCCTGGAGCCCAGCCCGACCACGGCCGGCGTAGTGCCAGCAGCCGCGGCCCTGGCGGCACGTCGCCGAGCCGGACGCGCCATCGTTGCCACTGCAGACACCACCTGGTCAGGCAATCGCTGACCATCGGGCCGAGCCGGACGACGTCGCTGCTGCTCGACAGACTGACGCATCGGCATTCTCCGGCCAGCGAACGCCCGCTTCCAGAGCGTTGGACGAGGCCGAACACAACTTCACCGCCCAGGTCAATCAGGGTTGCTCTACGCCGGCATCGCTACGACCCTGCTGGCGCTGGGGCTCGGCATCTCTCCTTCAACCTGAAAGCGCAGCCGCTTCGCCCAGTTGGCCAGGCAGCTCACGCTGTGAACGCCTGCCACGGTCGGCGAGCAAATTGCTTAGCAGTCGAAAGGCAGCGCCAGTGCGCCAGGCTCGCCGAAGTTCAACGCTATGTCGCAACGCCTGGCTGCAGCCGAGCAGGTCACTTCCAGCAGATGGCAGCCGACGTCGCCCACAGTTGCACGCCGTCACCGTCCTGCGCGGGCACCTGAGGCCATGCTCGACGGCGTCCTCCGCTCGATGTCGAGCACGTGGCCGTAGCCCACGAGCAGACGCTCCACCTCCAGCCCGCCTGGTCGACGATCTGCGCAACCACCCAGGCCGGGGCGGGCCGGCTGCCGCTCAGCTGGAGAGCCCTCGCGCGGGCGATCTGGTGGCGCAGAGCGTCACCGCTGGCCGCTGGCGCGGTGCGCCGGCATCGCCCTGCGCGGCAGAAGGCACCGCAGGCCTGCCCTCCATCGAAGGCGACCGCGCTCGCCTCTGCAAGTCTTCGATAACCTGCTGATAACGCCTGCGCCACACCGCAGCCGAGGGCGCAATTGCCTTGACCACCAGCGAATACCGGCGGCGGCGTGCGCTTCGTCGTCGCCAATACCGGCAGCCATCGACGCCGAGACCTACCCATCTCTTCGACCGCTTCACAACGCCGACGACGCCCGCGTGCGCGACGCCGGCGGCAGCGGAAGCTGGGCCTGTATCACCCGCCAGATATTACCGCCACGGCAGCGCCATCCGCGATCGAGCCGGCCCGACGCGGACCCGCTGTGATCGACACCGGCGCGCGGGTAGACGGCAATCCTCCGTGCTAAGTACAAGTGCATCACGTCCTGGCGGCCGAGCCGGGCGTCCTGGCTGTGCCTGCGTGGCATTGGGCTGCCTGTCGACCTTTGACCGAACGAGGTGACAAGATGGACTCGAAATCGCGGCGATGGTTCCTCTTCGTGTGTCTGGTGACTCTCTTTGTTGCTGCGGCGCCGGCTCATGCCCAGCCGCGCCCGCCCGCAGGCGGCACCCCGCTACAGCCCTATCTGGCGTGGACATTGGCCGGCGATGGCACACCCTACGTGCTCGACGCTCGCTATCGAATCTGGCAACTGGACCCGGCGAACCTGGCGCCGGTGCAGCGATCACCGCAACTGGTGCCTGCAATGGGACGCGCACCGGCCGAGTTGCTTGTGGCAGGCGATCAGATTTGGGTCGGAGCGGCGGTGCTTGGCGGAACTCGAATCCTGGATCGGAACGGCTATGCTACGCTCGATACGATCGAACGCTTTGGGCCAATGGCAGCCGGCCCCGATGGGGAAGTCTATTTGATCGGCGGGACGGGGCTCTATCGCTACGACACGGCCGATCTCGACGCTGCGCCGCAGACGCTGCTGGAACCATGGAAGCCGGACCAGTTCTATGGCGCCCGGCCGCAGAAGATAGCTGTCGACCCCGCCGGCCGGCGGCTCTATCTCACGAGCTACAACGCATTTGGGTCACCGCCGCACAATCCGGAAAGCTTGCTCGTGGCGGACATCGACCGGCCAGAATTCGAAGTGATCGATACGAGCCTGGGCAGCTATAGCCGGCCCTCCTTGACCGCCGATGGGCGCGTGCTGGCTGTGGCGTTCAATGCGAAAAACGGCGCGCTCGGCAGTTGGGTTGGTCTGTGGCAAGATGGTGAGTCCCTGCGCCGGATGCCACTGCTCGACGGCCAGGCGCTGCTCGACCCGGACGGCAAGTGGCTCTATCTGCTCAACGACCGCGGGCTGTGGGCCTTCGGGCTGCCCGAGATGACATTCTCAAGTGTCATGCCCTGGCTTGGGAACGTGCCGGCAACCCTCTCCATCTCACCTGATGGCGCGTATCTCTACCTCTTCGGCCCGTCGTCACTCGCTACCGTTGCAGCGGACGAACTTCAGACACTGGGGCTGTCGTCGCTGACCGATCTTCCCACTGCTCGCGGGGTGAAATACAGCGTGTTTGCCTCGCCCACAGAAGGGGAGGACGGCTCTGCATTTGCCCTGCGCCGTCAGCCGGTCGGTCCCGATCCGTATGGCCTGCTGCTCTCGCGCGACAGCCGGCAAACGTGGGTGCCCAACCTGGCGCTCAGTTTTCCCACCTTTGCCGGTGTCGATGCGCTCTCGCTGTCGCCGGCCTTCGCTTCCGACGGCACGGCGGTTGCGTCCGCCACCCTCACCGAGACGCTCTTTCGATCGACGGATGGCGGCGTGCAATGGGATCCATGGGCGCCGCCAATTGCCTACACGGCGGAGATCAACGGGCAGCGCGACATCGTCTTCATGGAGACGCCGGGCGGCGCTGATCGGCGACTGACCACCGATGGCGCCGACGACGAGAACCCGACCTGGTCGCCGGCATGGACCTACATCGCATTTCAGAGCAACCGCGGTGGCAACTGGGACATCTTCACCATTCGTGCCGGCTGTGATGTCGCAACGTTGGGCGAGGAAGCATGCGGACTACGGCAACTCACCGACGATCCCGCCGACGACATGCTGCCGGCGTGGTCGCCTGATGGCCGGCACATTGCCTTCGTCTCGACACGCGATGGGGGCGCGGATCTCTTCTTTGTCACGCTCGACGACGGCAGCGTGCAGCGTGTGACCAATGATCCAGCCGGTGCGTGGCGCCCGGCCTGGCTGCCCGACAGCCGGCACCTGCTCTTTACGTCGGCGCGTAGCGGCAATAATGACCTGTACGCCGTGCGAATTCCGAATGGCGGCGACACCTACCTCGCCTCGCCGGTGCCGGTCGTTGCGACCCCTGCCGACGAACGCGACCCGGCCGTGAGTGCCGAGGATGGGCTGCTGTTCGTGTCGGACCAGGGCGGCACGCCCGCCATCTACCAGCTCGGCGCCTGGGCACTCTGGGACGACGCGGCCGGTGCGCTGCGGCCCAGCCGTGTGGACGAACCCTATCTGCTCGGTGCCCAGACGCGCCACTTGGTAGGGCAGCATCCGGCGTGGTACCCGGTGCGGACCGGGCTGCCCATGCTCTTTGCCCGCGAAGCTGACGATGCGTATGCCGTGTTGCTCGGTGACTTCTACAGCGATACGCCGAAGGTGCTGGCCGAGGGGGAACCCTTTGTCGGCCATCCGGCGGCTGCACCCGTTTTCTGGCGTGGCGAGACAACTCCGTAGCCACCCGCGGCATATCTACATCGAGATCGAACCCTTGCGGAAATCGGTCTTGCCGAGGATGGCGTTGACCACGACCGGCTTGCCGTTGCCGCTGACCTGCCTTGCCTGGTCGAGCGCCTCGGCTGCCAGCTCGGGGTCATCGAGGTGGATGCCCGCGGCGCCAAACCCTTCCACCGCGCGGTGATAGTCGCTGTGCGCCAACTCCGTCGCGACGGGGTCGCCCAGCATCTCCACCTGCTCGCGCGCAATCTGCGACCAGCTTGCATCGTTGCCGACCACGGCGACGACAGGCGTGCCGTGGCGCACGAAGGTGTCGAACTCCACCGCCGAGTAGCCAAACGAACCGTCGCCGTAGATCACCCATACGTCCGCCTGCGGGTGCACCAGCTTGGCGCCCAGGGCAAAGCCCGCGCCCACGCCCAGCGTGCCAAACGCACCGGGGTCGAGCCAGCGCAGCGGCCCCGGCGGCTGCACGACATAAGACGCCGTCGCTACGAAGTCGCCGCCGTCGCCGATGAGGATCGTCTGCGGCGTGATCTGCCGGTCGATCTCGCGGCACAGATGCAGCGGGTTGATTTTGCCTGTGGGCTCGGCGGCTTGCTGCGCGATCTCGGCGTTGCGCGCATCGTCACGCGCTCGCAACTGGGCAATCCACGCACTCCAGGGCGCGCCGGCGTGGCCGGCCGGCAGAGCGGCGGCCAGGCTGCGCAGCGTCAGCGACGGGTCGGCCAGCAGCCCGATCGATGGCTTGCGATTCTTGGTCAGGTCTGCCCGGCTGCGGTTGGCCGAGACGTAGACCGCGCTGCGCCGGATGTGGTTGCCGTAGTCCAGCCGGAAGTCGCACGGCACGCCGGCCAGCAGCACGAAGTCTGCCTCGCGCAGCGCGTCGCGGCGCTTGTGGCGCATCTGTGATGGATGGTCGCGCCCCAGCAGCCCGCGCGCCATGCCCGACAAGTAGACGGGCGCGCCGATCTGCGCCAACGCGGCCGCCAGATCGCCGGCGTGCGGCACGTCGAGCATGGCCTGGCTGCCCACGAGGATGACGGGGCGCTGGGCGGCCAGCAGGCGATCCACGACTTGTGCGAGTTCGGCCGGTTCGGGCGCCGGCGGCGCCACGTCGATGCGCGGGCCGGCTTTGGCGTTCTGCGCGCCGCTGAACAGGCGATTGACGTGAAAGCGCAGGTACTGCTTCACCGCCTTATCGGCCAGCGACTTGCCGCCGCGGCCGGCGCCGTACAGATTGCGCACCATCTCCTCGTCGTAGAGCAGGTCAATCGGACACTCGACAAAGACAGGGCCGGGGACGCCCTGCTGCGCCTGGCGGAAGGCCTCTTCCATGGCCGGGATCAGATCCTTGACGCGACGCACCTGCCGCGCCCATTTCACCACGGGCCGCACCACCGACATCTGGTCGATGTCTTGCAGCGCGCCGCGGCCTTGCAGCGCGGTGGGCGCCGCGCCGCCGATGAGTACCACCGGCGACTGCGCCATCTGCGCGTTCTTGAGCGCCGTGATCGTGTTGGTGATGCCTGGCCCGGCGGTCACCGCGGCCACGCCGGGCCGCCCCGTGAGCCGCGCCACCGCATCGGCGGCAAAGACGGCCGTCGCCTCATGCCGCGTGTCGATGACGCGGATGCCGCGCTGCTTCGCCGCCACCAGGATCGGCGAGATGTGCCCGCCGACCAGCGTGAAGAGAAAGCTCGTCTCCTGCGCCCGCAGGACCTCGGCAACCAGTTCGCCGCCGTTCATAGGAGTGCTCCTTCCTGGCGAGTATGTGTTCAGTCGACGATCGCCTGGTAGGCCAGCGTGCGGAAGGTCATCTGCGGCTCGTCGGGGCTTTGCAGTTGCGTCATGAAAACGCCGACCATCTCTTCCGCCGGATCGCACCAGTAGTAGGTCTTCGCCGCACCAGACCAGCCGAACTCGCCCGGCGACCCCATCATATTGGACAGCCCCACATCCTCCAGTACGCGCTCGCCCAGGCCAAAGCCGTAGCCGGGCGCGGCCACCCCGCCAAGCTCGTAGGGCAGCAGCGCGCGCGGCACGTGGTTCGTGTGCATCACCTCCAGCGTCTTGCGGCCGAGGATGCGTGTCCCGTCCAACTCGCCGCCGTTGAGCATCATCTGGGCGAAGCGCAGATAGTCGGCCGCCGTGGAGAAGAGGCCGTGCCCGCCGCGCATGAAGCGTTCCGGCTGGTCGACAGGGTAGGTTTGGCTCACGTCGAGGGGGAGATTGACGCCCTGCTGCCATAGTTCAAACATCTTCGTCATTGTGGTGCCTGGCGTGGTGATGTCAGCGACGCCGCGCATGGACATGACGAGATTGCGCTTGCCCACCGGGACGCCATAATCCGTGTCGGTCATGCCCAGCGGCTCGAAGATGCGCTCCTGCAAGAGATCGCGCAGCGGGCGGTCGGCGACGATCTCGGCCAGGTGGGCGGCCACGTCGATGGCGATGCTGTAATGCCAGCGACTGCCCGGCTGATAGGCCAGCGGCAAGTCGCAGGCATTGGCGATCAACTCGCTGAGCGTCAGTTGGCTATTTCCGATCACGGGCGCGTGTTCGAGATAGAGCGCGCACGCCGGCGAATCGAGAAAGCTGTAGCTGAAGCCGGCCGTGTGCGTCAGCAGGTCGGCGAAGGTGATGGGGCGTGCCAGGTCGGCCAGCCGTTCACTTCCGTCCGGCGCCACCTCCAGCACCCGCATCTTGGCCAGCGCCGGCAGGAAGCGGGCCGCCGGCGTGTAGAGCTGGAAGCGCCCCTCTTCGTAGAGCGTCATCAGCGCCACGCACACGATGGGTTTGGTCATGGAGTAGATGCGATAGATGGCGTCGGCCGGCAGCGGGGCGCCGGTGGCAGGGTCGAGCGAACCGACGCGCTCGTCATGGACGACCTTGCCCTTGCGCGTGATCGTGGTGTGGATGCCGGCCGCCTTGCCGCTGTCGACCACGGCCTGCATGGCCGGGCGAATGCGCGCCAGGCGCTCCGAGCTCAGGCCGGCGCTCTCGGGCGTTGCTGCGACGAGCGACATATGGGTTGCCTCCATGATGATGTGGCCGCGTGCCGCAGATGGCCGGCCGCGTGGCAAAGGACTCTGATCTGGCGATGAAGCGTGAAGGAGATTGTAGCAGCGGGGCGAAGGTGCGCCAAGTGAGGGAAGTCGGGGGAAGCGGAGGCGGATATTGAATGGGCAATGGGCAATGGTCAACGGTCAACGGTCAATGGTCAACGGTCGACGGCTGATCGTCAAAGGCGGGGAATGTGCTGACACACGGTGCGCTGCCGTGGCGTTGCTGCCTGCCATTGCATCGCCGCACGGCGGGCGGTGTACAATGACGGCATGATGACTCACTGCCCAATTGATGGTCGCTGCCATGACCGCAGACATTTCCCTGGCTTGCCCACTACGAAGCCGACGTGCCGGCGACCGTCGATGTGCCGTCGATCTCGGTGCCGGATCTGCTGGCCGGCGCCGCCGCTCGCTATCCCGCCCATGGTGCGGTGCGCATGGTCCTGCGCTATCTGCCGCTCGGGCTCAAGATCCAGGCGAGCCTCACCTACGCCGAGCTGGAACGGCTGAGCGATCGCTTTGCCGCAGCGCTGGCCGGGCTGGGCATCGCCAAGGGCGATCGTGTAGCGATCATGCTGCCCAACCTGCCGCAGCAGGTCATCGCCTTTTTCGGCGTGCTCAAGGCCGGCGCCGTCGTCGTCAACACCAACCCGACCTACCCGCCGCACGAACTCGCCCCGCTGCTCCAGAAGTCGGGCGCCACGGCCATCGTCACGGTGAGCGGGCTTTTCGAACGCGTGCGCACCGTGCAGTCGGCCACCGCGCTGCAACACATCATCTTTACGGAGTTGGGCGAGCGCGTTGCCTGGCCGCTGCGCATGCTGGTCGATCGCCAGGCGCGTGCCGCCGGCATGATGAAGCCGGTGGCGCCACAGCCCGGCGTCTATCGCCTGCGCGATCTGATCGACCAGGCGCCGGCCACGCGGCCGGAGGTGGCCATCGACCCTGCGCTGGATGCGGCCGTCTTCCAGTTCACCGGCGGCACGTCGGGGCTGCCCAAGGCTGCCGTGCTGACCCACCGCAACCTGGTGGCGAATGTGACGCAAATCCGGGCGTGGGTGCCCTCCATGCAGCCGGCGGGCGAGAAGATGTTGCTGGCGTTGCCCGCCTTTCACGTTTACGGCATGACGGTCGGCATGTTGATCTCGCTGAGTATGGGCGGCGAGTTGGTGCAGGTTGCCGACCCGCGCAATGTCGGCCACATCCTGCAGGTCATCGACCGCGAGCGCATCACCTTTTATCCGGGCGTGCCGGCCATGTACATCGCCCTGCTCAATCATCCCGACCTGGCGCGCTACGATTTGCGCAGCATCCGCGTCTGCCTGAGCGGCGGTGCGCCGCTGCCCAAGGAGGTGGCGCAGCAGTTCGCGACCGTGACCGGCGGTCGCCTGGTCGAAGGCTACGGCATGTCCGAGTCCTCGCCGCTTACCATCGGCAACCCGGTCTTTGGTGATGCTCGTGCCGGTTCGGTGGGGCTGCCCTTTCCGAGCACGGAGATTGCGATCGTGGCGCTGGAGAAGGGCGATGACGGCGACTATCCGCCCGTAACGCCAGGTTCGGCGGGCGAACTGCTCGTGCGCGGCCCGCAGGTCATGCGCGGCTACTACGCCGACCCGACGGCAACCGCCGAGGCCATCGATGCCCAGGGCTGGCTCCACACAGGCGACATCGCCGTCATGGACGCCGACGGCTATGTTGCCATCGTCGACCGCAAAAAGGATCTCATCATCGCCAGCGGCTACAACATCGTGCCGCGCGAGGTAGAGGAGGTGCTCTTCATGCATCCCAAGGTGCTGGAGGCGGCCGTAGTCGGCGTGGCGGACGCGAAGCGCGGCGAGACGGTCAAGGCGTACGTCGTGCTCAAGGCGGGCCAACAGGCGACAGTGGACCAAATTCGCACCTTTTGCAAGGAGAACCTGGCGCCCTATAAAGTGCCGACGTTGGTCGAGTTCTGTGCCGAGTTGCCCAAGACCCAAGTGGGCAAGGTGTTGCGCCGCGTGCTCAAGAACGAGGATGATGGGCCTACGGTCGCCGATCGACCATAGGCGCGGCTGCTCCCGGCCCAACGTCTCCGGCCTTATTTTCCCGGTGTCCGTCTGGTAACTCGCAATTTTGACGCAGAGAAGCTGAGGCGCAGAGAAAAACGCAAAGAAAAGTCCTGCTTCGTTGACGTGTTCCCTCTGCGTCGAATCCGGCAATTTCCAATCGGCCTCTCCGAGCCCGGCGGCCGGCAGGAGTGATAATGATGCCCACAAGAAGCGATACAACGACCCGAGGCCGCCTGTTGATGTTGGCCGCGTTCTGCATGGCTGTGGCAATTGTCGCGGCGGGCGCGCTGGCCCTGGCCGCAACGCGGACAGCGGCCCGCGACGCCAACCTCCTTCATACCCCGGTGCGCCATGCAGCCGGAATCGGGCATACCGCACAGGCGCCGACCCTGACTCACTTTCTGCCCGTCATCGCCGCCCCAGGGCCGGTGAATCTGCTGGTCAATGGCGACTTCGAACGTGGCACGCTGGACGGCTGGGAGGCCGGCAACACCGCGACGGTCGAACTCTCGACGGAGGAGGCGCACGACGGCCGCTATGCTGCGTGCCTGGCCAATGCCGGTCTGCGCTCGGCGTGGGTGCCGGTCGAGCCGGGCGCAGCCTACAAGCTGACGGCGTGGATCAAGATTGTCGAAGAGCGTGAGACGGGCGACGACCTGTGGGGCGGCTTCCGGCTGGCCGTCGCCGATTACGACTGGCAGACGCTGGCGCAGCGCGATGATTTTCTGGCCGCCACCCACGGCAGCGACTGGGTCAAGGCTGCGCTTACCTTCACCGCTACGACCGATGCGGTGCTGGTCGATGCCGGCTATTTCGGCGGCGGCGGGCGCGAGCAACGCACGTGCATTGATGACATCGCGCTGTTCCGCAAGCGCGCAAACCAGCCGCCGGCCGTCACCGCAACGCTGTCGCCGGCGCGTGTGCCTGGCGGGCCGGCCATGCAGGCATTTGCCGTCACGGGCGATGATCCCGACGGCGCCATCGCCCGTGTGCTCTGGGAGTTCGGCGACGGCACGCGCGCGCTCAGCGCGTCCGGCACGCGCCGCGTCGCCGCAACCGGCCGCTTCACCGCCACCGTGCGCGTGGCCGACGACGAGGGCGCGGTGGCCGTGCGCACCGTGCGTTGGGAAGCGCTCGATGCATCGGCCCCCACCCTCGCGGTTGCGTGGCCGGCGGCGGCGCACACGACGGTCGCCTCGCCGACCTTGCTCCTGACCGTCACGGCCGGCCCGACCGTGACGGATGTCGGCGTCAGCAGCGATCGCGACGAAGCGGTTGCCGCCGACCGCACGGCGCAGTGGCAGGCGCTTCTCCCGCTGCATCCGGGCGCCAACCGTATCCTCGTCCAGGCAACTGATGCCGACGGCCGTATCGCCACCGACGAACGGATCGTGCGCTATGTGCCGCCGGGCCGGCTGGCACTGCGTGATGTCGACTCGCCCCCTACTGCCGTGCGCTGGGATCCGCTGGAGATCACCTTCGACCTTGCCAACTCGGCCGCCACCCACCCGCATCTGCCGTACGAACCCACACCGCGGCCCGGCCTCGGCTGGGTCGACGGTGTCAGCGTCGACGTGCACTTCACGCCCGACGCGTGGCAGACCGTCTACACGCGGCCGGCCTTCCGCCAACAACGCTACGACCGCGCGCTGAAAGACGGCCGAGAGTGGCTCTATCCCGCCGGCGACCCGGTGTGGATGGTGCGCTTTGCGCCGCCCCTGACCGGCGTGTGGCAGTACCGCATCGAAGCGCGTGAGGCCAAAGGCGTTGCGGCGTCGGCGATCTACTCGTTCACGGTGTCCGCTGCCGACAGCGCCGGAAACCATGGCCCGATTGGAGTCGCTGCGGCCGACACACGCTACTTCGAGTTCGCCGACGGCACACCTTTCCTCGGGGCCGGCCACGGCACGGGATTCGACGCCGAACGCTTTTCCTACGCTGCGACCGATCTCTTCGACACCGTTGGCGGGGGCAACCAGAACTTCTTCCGCTGGTGGCTGGGCGGCGCGATCTGGGGTTCAGCCTGGCAGCCGTGGCGATCGCGCACGCTGGAACCCGACGGCTACGTGCCCGCGACCGGGCTCACGCTCGATCGCGCCTACGGCGACGGCCTGGCTTCCCTGCGTCTCGACCGCGCCAACCCCATCATGTTCTATGGCTTCGACTCGGGCTGGCCGGGGCTGGTCGATGGGCGCACCTATCGCCTGCGCGTGCGCTGGCGCACGGAAGGGATCGACAGCCCCGTCGATCCGGCGCTGCCCTACGGCGTAGCGCTCAAGTTCACCGGCTGGCCCGAGGTGGGCGAAACCGCGGCGGAAGCGCCACTCACCGCGCATGTTCACGGCGACACGCCCTGGCATGTGGCGGAAGCGGACTTCACGGCTTCCGGCTCTTTTCCCGACGACTACATCACCCTGGCCTTCGAGAATGCTTCCGGCGGCGCCGCCTATGTCGATGCGGTGACGTTGCAGGAAGTGCGCCCCGATGGTACCCTCGGCCCGCAGTTGCTGCGCTCGCCGCGTATGAACAGCCACCTGACCTTCGACGATCGTCGCGCCGCCGGCGTCGACGCTATCTTGCGCGAGGCGAATGAGCGCGGCATCTACTTCAAGCTGGTCATCAGCGAGAAGGACGAGTGGCTCGTCAACCACCTGGGGCCGGAGGGGCTGCCCGATCCGCTGGGTGGCAACTTTTTCAATGGCGCCGGCACGCCGGCGCACTGGCTGCATGCCGCGTACTGGCGTTATCTGTCGGCGCGTTACGGCGCCTTCCGTGCGGTGCACTCCTGGGAACTGGTCAACGAGACGGCGCCCGGCTTTGGCGATGCGTTCCTGCTGGCGGCCGACCTGGCACGCATGGCCGCGGCCGACGGCAACCCCCATCTCGCCTCGGCCTCCACCTGGGCGACGCTGGCCGAGGACGCCTGGCTGCATTCCGCCGCCGCGCCGATCGGCTATGTCGACTTTCACGCCTACGTCAACGGCACCGGCTGGATCGAGCCAAAGGACGAACTAACCGCCGACAGCGCCCGCTTCTTTGCCGACTATGACCAGGCGGCGCTGGCGGCCGGCTTCGGCAAGCCCGTCGTGTGGGGCGAGCTGGGCATCGACGGGACGGCGACCACGGACGAGGAGGATCCGCGCCTGGCGGAGGACGTCGCCGGCGTGTGGCTGCACAAGCTGACGTGGGCGCGGCTGGGGCCGGGGGGCGTCTACCCGCTCTACTGGTACACGGACAACATCTTCGCCCATGCGCTGCATCCCATCTTCGGGGCGTGGCGGCGCTTCATGGAAGACATTCCCCTGACCAACGGACGCTACGAAGACGCGGCCGCCACCGTCACCAATCCCGACCTGCGCGTGCTGGGGCAGAAGGACACGACCGGCGGCCGGGCGCACCTGTGGATCGACAACCGCAACCACACGTGGCGTGCGGTCGTTGATGGTGCTTCCATCGCGCCGGTCAGCGGCGCCGTCACCGTGGCCATGGGCGAGCCGTATGCCCGCTACCGCGTTGAGTGGTTCGACACCGTAGACGGGCTGCCGACGACGACGGAGACGGTCATCGCCGACAGCCGCGGCTTTGTTGTGCTCTCACTGATGGATCTGGCAACCGATATCGCGGTCAAGTTGGAGCGGCAATGAATGGCGCGGCAGGCAGCCGCTAATGCACCGGATAGCCGCCGTACTCGCGCACGGTCTCGTACATGGCCACCAGGTTCGCGATGGGCGTGTTGGGCTGCACGTTGTGGATCGTGTTGAAGACGAAGCCCCCGCCCGGCCCGAAGACGCGCATGCGCTCGCGCACCTCGGTGCGCACGTCCTCCGGCGTGCCGTTGGGCAGCGTCTGCTGCGTGTCGACGCCGCCGCCCCAGAAGGTGACGCGCTCGCCAAACTGGCGCTTCAGCTCGTGCGGGTCCATCATGGCCGCCGAGCACTGCACGGGATTCATGATGTCAAAGCCGGCATCCAGGAAGTCGGGGATGAGCGCCATCACCGAACCGCACGAGTGGATGAAGGTCTTCCACGTCGTGTTGGCATGCACCCAGTCGTTGACGCGGCGGTGGAAGGGCTGGTAGAGCGTGCGGTACGCCTTGGGTGAGATGAAGGGGCCGCGCTGCGTGCCAAAGTCCGTGCCGGTGACGAAAATGATGTCGACGCGCTCGCCCACTGCGGCGTGGAGCTTCGCCAGGTTCTCCAGCGCAATCTCGCACTGGCGTTCGAAGACGGCGTAGATGTAGTCCTGGTTGGCTGCCGTGGCCATGTACCAATCCTCGATGGCGCGGATACCGCGCGGCATTTCCTTGAGCCAGGCGGCGGGCACCAGCGCGATGTCGCCAAAGCCCGTGCCGCCAAAGTCGGCGAAGATGGCGCGGTCGCTCTCGTTGCGGAGGCGTTCGGCTTCGACGCGGAAGTACTCGAGATCGACGTCGCTGATCGGGCCGAACTCCTGCAAGTTGTCCTCGGGGTCGAGGTTGTCGTAGTCGACCTCACCCTGGCGCACGATGGCATCGAAGTAGAAGCCGTTCTTGGGCATGTGGCCGGACGGCGCCACCGACTTGTCGCCTTCCGGATACATGAGGATGCTGCCGTCCGGCTCCGGGTCGGTGTTGAAGCCTTCGGGCACCAGCACGGGCGTGCCGTCGAAATGCGTCCACGGCTTCCACGCGCTGTCGTTGCGAAAACCGAACATGGTGCGCGGGTGGCGCAACCCGACGACGTCGACACCCAGCGCATCGGCCAGGTCGTTCCTGATCTCGCCCAGCATCTGGTAGGGCTCGATGACCTTCACCGGCGTGCCCGGCGCGTCAAGCCCCAGTGCCTGGCGCAACTTGTAGACCATGGTGACATTCATGCCCGTCACCAGGCTGCCGCCCAGGTCGAGCGGGATGCGGTCGGCTTCCTCATGGTTGATGGCGAGACGGACGCGTTCTCTGGAATTCATGGCGGCGCTCCTGTGGTGACGTTGCGGGGGAGATCGGTGCTTTCCAGCATACCAGATAGTGCCCGCCCAGTGAGTGACACATGCCATCTTTTTATCGGGTCGCCTGCCTCAAGAAACAAACGCCCGGTGGCAGCCAGCCACCGGGCGTTCTCTCTGGGAGAATCTTCCCGGAAGCTCAGAGCTTCCGGGAAGATTTTGAGGTGAACCTTGTCTCAGTTCCCGCAGGGCGCCACGTTGCGCCAGTTGGCGATCGTGTCGTTCACCGTCTGCACGCCGGTAGCCCCATAGTTGAGCGTAAGCGTGCGGTTGGCGATCTCTTCGCAGGCGCCGCCCTTCTCCACGAAGTCCCATGAACCGAGCGTGTACTTGTATTCGATCTGCGTGCCTTCCTTGCCCGTGAAGGTGATCGTCCAGACATTGCCGCCTGCCGGCGCCAGGCTGACGGCGCCGGGATTCCACTCCGGATAGCCGCCGTCGAGACGGTTGAGGGAGCCGGCGATGAAGACGGTAGCGTCGGCGGGCGTCGTGGCCGGCGCGGTCACGCTAAAGTTCAGCGTCACCGTGCGCAGCGCCGCCGTGCCGGTCGCTTCGTTGGAAACCCCCGAACGGTTGAAGGATGTATCGACCGCCTGCACGACGTAGAAGTAGCTCTGGTTCTCTTCCACCGACGTGTCCATGTAGGCGGTGGCGCCGGTGACGGTGGCGATGCGGGCGTAGGGGCCGCCGGCCGTGCTGCCGCGCAGCACTTCATAGCCGTGCAGCGCCACATCGTCGGTCGACGCGTCCCACGCCAGCGCGATGCCGGCCGGTGAACCGCTGACCACCTGCAGGTTGCCCGGCACGGAGGGCGCCGTGGTGTCGCCGCTCGCGTTGACGGTCAGCTTGCCCGGGTTGCCAGGCGCCGCATCCGCTGCGACCGGCCCGCTGAGATCGGCGTAGAGCCACGTGCGCCCGCCACTGGTGCTGTAGCGGTAGACGTAGTCGAAGCTGCCCGTCTGCTCCGGCAGCAGGCTGGCGACGAATTCGTCGTTGTTGCCGGCGTTGACGTTGAAGGACGCATCGACCCACGTCCAATCCACGTTGCCGGCCGGGTTGCTGCCCGCCGGGCCAAAGCCAAGCTGGGCCATGAGCGTCGGCGTGGCACCGGGCGCGCTGGTGACGCCGTCGATCCACACCTGGCCGTACGCGTTGGGCGTGCGGTTGACGGTGCTGATCGTGTGGTCCATGGTCGGCGGCCATTGCAGGTTCGCCCAGCCGATCTGGTAGCTCGGTACGGCCGATGCCTCGTTGGAGGCGGCGCCCACGTTGCCGGCCGCGTCCACGGCCTTGACCACGTAGAAGTATGCCTGCGCGTTGGTCAGGCCGCTGTCGGCGAAAGTGGTGCCGCTGCTCTCACCGGCCGGCACGTAGCCGCCACCGGTCACCGGGCTGCGGTAGACGCGATAGGACGCTGCGTCACTCACCGCGTTCCACGCCAGCGTGACCTGGCGATCGCCGGCGGTGGCGGTCAAGTTGGCGGGTGCTACCGGCGCCACGAGATCCTGTCCGGCTGCGGGCAGCAGGATCACGGCGCCCAGCGGCGGCAGCGTGACATTGAGCACGCCGTTCGCTGCCGTGTAGGTCACCGGCGCCAGTTGCGGCACGCGGTAGAGTACTTCTTGAAGCTGCACATTCGCCGGCAGCATGCCGTTCAGCGGGATGGCGAGCGTCTGCGGCGTGCTGTTGCGGTTGATGGCCACCACGGCCGCCTGGTCGGGCGTGCGCAGGAGGTAGGCCATGGTACGGTTGGCGTCGTCGGTCAGCAGGAAGGTCATCTCGCCGTTGCGGAAGACCGGGTTCTGCCGGCGCAGGCTCGTCAGCGTGGCGTAGTGGCGGAAGAGGCGCTGATCGCCGCCCGCGCCGGCCGGCCCGACGCCGGTCCACGGGAAGGTGCGGCGGTCGTCCGGGTCGTCATCGCCGTTGAGGCCGATCTCGTCGCCGTAGTAGATGGTCGGCGCGCCGGGGATCGTCATCTGCACGACGGCCGCCAGCATGAGCCGCGCCTTGCCTTCGGCGAGGTTGGCGGCGTTGAACTCGCGATCCTCGCGGTTGCGCTCACCCGGCGTCAGCGCCCACAGGATGCGCTGCGTGTCATGGCTGCCCATGAGATTGAGCAGGGTGTAGTAGGCGGCGTCCGGGTAATCCTCGCGCACGGAGATCAGCTTTTCGGCAAAGAGGCTCGGCGGCTGGTTGCTCTGGCCGTCGTCCACGAAGCCCTTATCGTCGACCTTGCCGAAGAAGCCGAGGATGGCGTTACGGAAGCGGTAGTTCATGGCCGTGTCGGCCTGGTCGCCCAGAACCTTGGGCAGCACTTCGAACTTCTTCCACAACTCGCCGATGATGGGAGCGTCGGGCCTGGTCGCCTTGACCGCGGCGCGGAAGGCAGGCCAGAAGTCAGCCGGGAAGGAGCCGTCGCCCATGACGTCGAGACGCCAGCCGGCCGCGCCCAGGTTGAGCCAGTAGCGCGCCACGGCATCGTTGGCGGCGTAGACCAGGTTGCGCACTTCCGGGTTGTACTTGTCGAGCACCGGCAGGCTGTCAAAGCCGAACCAGGCGTCGTAGGTCATTGTGTTCGGGCCATCCGGTCCGGCACAAGGGCCGCCGGCCATGGCGCGGAAGGTGAACCAGGAGCGGTAGGGCGAATCGACGCTTTCGCACGCGCCGACTGTGGCGAAATGGCCGTAGCGGTCGAAGTAGGCGCTGTCCGACGAGACGTGGTTGAAGACGCCGTCGAGCACGATGCGGATGCCCTGCTGCTCGGCCAGCTTTACGAGTTGTTGGAACTCCTGGTTGGTGCCGAAGAACTTGTCGACCTGGTAGTAATCTTGCGTGTCGTAGGCGTGGTTGGAACCGGCTTCGAAGATGGGGTTCAGATAGATGACGGTGACGCCCAGCGCCTTGAGATAATTCAGCCGCTGCATGATGCCGCGCAAGTCGCCGCCGAAGTAGTCGCGGCCGCGCGGGGCTTCGTTGCATGGCTGCGCTGCGTTCTGGTAGGCGCGGCAGTAGCCTTCGGGCAGATCGCCCCAGTTCTTGATGATGATCTGGTCGAGCGATTCGGGCGGGAAGCCGTAGCGCGGCTCGTTGCCCTTGGGGTTGTTGTTGGATCGACCGTCGCGGAAGCGGTCCGGGAAGATCTGGTAGACGACGGCGTTCTGCATCCACGAGATGGGTTGGAAGGCCGGGTCGTAGACGGTGATGACGTAGCCGTTGTCGCGCACGCCGGGCCGCGCTTCGCCCCAGCCGCCGTTGCGGAAGTCGTCGTCGTCGTAGAAGGCTGTCGCCGTGCCGTCCTGTACGATGAAGCGATAGTAGAGCGTCGTCGGCACATCCGGGGTAACGGTCGTCTGCCAGAAGTCGCACACCTTGTCGGGCTGGCTGGCATCGTAGCAGGAGACGCCGGAGGCCACGCGTTCCATGTCGAGGAAGCTCTGCGCATTGGCGGTCGTGTTCCAGACGCGCACGCGCACGCCCGTCACGTCGTTGGCGTAGGTGCGGAAGCGCAGCGTCACCGTGTCGTTGGGGTTGACGGCGCCAAAGGGCACGCGATAGAGGCTGTCGTGCGAGTCGTGGCCCAGGCCGAAGTATTCAATGTTGTTGTCGGGACCGGAGCCGCCGCCCTGCACTGTGATCGTCAGGACATTGGTCGCGCTGTCAAAGCTGAACTCGACCGTGCCGCCCGCCGGCACCGTGAAGGGGATGTTGGCGCCACCTTGCACGCCGCCCTGGCCGAAGTTTACATCCCAGCTTTCGTTGAGCGCGACCTTGGCCTCGTAGCTGCCGGCCGGGATCTGGTCGGTGCTGAAGGTGTAGGTGCCGTCGCCGTCGACATCTTGCAGCCAGGAGCGCAGGCAATCGGGCTGCCAGTCGCCGGCACAGCCGATTTCGCTCTGGAAGGAGCCGGGCACGGAGGCGATGACGCTGTTGCGGTTGCTGGTGACCCAGTTCGACTTGTGGTCATAGAAGAACTTGACGTTGTCGCTGTTGCTCAGGTTGAGCGCGATGTTGGCGCCACCCGGCACTGCGTTGGCGCCGTAGTTCTCGTCCCACGTGCCGTTGAGCGCGGCCTTGTATTCGTAGCTGCCGGCGGGCAGGGCGAAGGTCGCCTGCCAGACGTCGTCGTCGGCATCGAAGAGCAGCGCGCTGCTCGTGCACGCCGGGTCCCAGTCACCGCCGCAGCCAAGCTCGCTTTGCAGCGAACCGACAATGACGACGCCGGAAGGCGGTGGTGTGTTCGCGGCCAGCGAGATCGGTGCGGGCGCTTGCGTCTCGTCGGGCGCAGGCGCCGTCGGCAGCGTGACGGGTGGGGCTGCCGGCGCCTGTGCCTGGCTAAGGCCGGCGCTGCCGGTCGTCTGGATCGCCGGCAGGAAGAGGCGGCCTGCTGCATCGGGCGCGGTGGCCGGCTCCTGCTGCCACGCCTGTGGCGTGCCGGGCGCCGCCGTTGCCGGCAACGGCAGCAGCGATGCCACCATCGCCAGCAGCAAGAGCAGATAGGTCAGCTTTCGTTTGCTCACAGGTTATTTCTCCTTTGAAATGGATAGAAAACGGCGCGCGTAGTGCGTCGCTGCGCGGGCGCGCCGTGGGTTCTCTCATGGGATCGGGTTGCAGCCATAGCGGGTGCGGAGTGGGGCGGTGAGTTTGAGGATAACGTCATTGATTCGGGCTGGCTGAAATCTCACGCAACAAAACAGCAGCGCCCATCTTTGGGCGCTGCCATTATACAACTCGTGGATAAAGCGCTGTCAAAACGCAGGACATTACGTTTTCGATACGTGTTCGTTTCGAAACTTACAGGCGAAGCACTATTCCCTCGTTGCCCACCACATAGAGCGCACGCAGCCGGAGCTTGCCCGTGCTCTCCATGCCCGTTGACAGCACGATCTCGCCTTCCTTGCCCAGCGCGCTGAGATCGATGCGGTGCGTGCTGCCGGCGAAGTTGAGCACGACGAGCAGCCGTTCGTCGCCGTGCGTGCGCGTGTAGGCGAAGAGATTCTCCACGCCCGTGTCGACCGCGGCATAATCGCCGACAGTCAGCGCAGCCGACGACTGGCGCAGGGCGGTGAGCGCGCGGAAGAAGCTGAGCATAGAACGCGGATCGCCACTCTCCACGGCCACGTTGCGCTGCGCATAGTCAAGCGCAAGGGGCAGCCAGGGCTGGACGCCCGGCGCCGCAAAGCCGGCATTGGGCGATGCGTCCCACTGCATGGGCGTTCGTTCGGGGTCGCGGCCGACAATGTGGGCAATCTCCGGCTGGTTGACCGCCGGCGGATCCTGGACAAACTCGGGCGGGATCGGGACATTCTCCATGCCGAGTTCGTCGCCGTAGTAGCAGGTGGGCGTCCCGCGCAGCGTGAGCAACAGCATTTGCGCCACGCGTGCCTGCGCCGCACCCACGCGCGTGGCGACGCGGTGCTGGTCATGGTTGCCCAGCACCCAGTTCGGCCAGCCACCCGCCGGCAGATCGGCTTCGTATTGATCGACGAGCCGGCGCACGGTTTGCGCCTCCCACGGCGCCAGGATCAGTTGGAAGTTGAAGGGCAGGTGCACCTCGTCGAAGTCGGCGCCGTAGTAGGTCATCAACTGTTCGTTGTGCAGGTAGATCTCGCCGACCATCATGCGGTCGTCGTACTCATCGAGCAGGGCGCGCATGCGGCGGATGACGTCGTGCACCTCGGGCTGGTCCTGCGTGTAGATGTGTTGCAGGCGGAAGTGCGGGTTGACGCCATCCCAGTTGGGATCGACCGGCTCGTCGCGCAATTCGGCGTCCTTGATCATGAGCCAGATCACGTCGACGCGGAAGCCGTCCACGCCGCGTTCGAGCCAGAAGCGCATCTCGCCGAGCATGGCCTCCAGCACGGCGGGGTTGCGATAGTTGAGTTCCGGCTGCTGCGTGACGAACTGGTGCAGGTAGTACTGGCCGGTTTGCTCGTCGAGCGTCCAGGCCGGACCGCCGAAGAAGCTCGTCCAGTTGTTGGGCGGGCCGCCGTCGGGCGCGGGGTCGCGCCAGATGTACCAGTCGCGCTTGGGGTTGGCGCGGCTGCTGCGGCTTTCCCGGAACCACGGATGCTCGTTCGACGTGTGGTTGGGCACCAGGTCGAGGATCAGCTTCATGCCGCGCGCGTGGACGTCCGCCAACAGCGCGTCGAAGTCGGCCAGCGTACCGAACATGGGATGGATGTCCGTGTAGTCGGCCACATCATAGCCGAAGTCGTGCATGGGCGACGGGTAGATGGGCGAGAGCCACACCGCACCCACATTCAAGCTTTGTACGTACTTCAGCCGCTGGCGGATGCCGGGCAGGTCGCCGATGCCGTCGCCGTTGCTGTCCTGGAAGGAGCGCGGGTAGATCTGGTAGATGATGCCGGTTTGCCACCAGTGAAAGTTACCGTTCATGATCTCTGTCCCCCTTGAAACATATTGATAGCGGTGCTGGCGTTTTAATCACTCAGTTCTTGAAAGTGGGCTTCAAACCACTTCAGTAGTTCGAGAATGCTCATGGGTTTGTCCGGCTGGACATCTTGCTCGTCCACAACGTGAACGTGATAGGGGAAGTTGCCCAACTCGGGATGATCCGGGGTGCTGTCCCACCGGCGACGCAAGACTTTCCTGGCGCCATCCATCCATTGATGACGATAGTCAACCGTTTTGATTGCCTCGACGTCCAGCACAAAGTACTCGGCAGCTTCCAGGAAGTCGCCGTTGACGAGTGTTGCGCGCAGCCGGAGGTAACCGTCATCGGAGTTTGTCCAGACACGGAGGACGTGGAAGTTCTCCAGGACTGGGCTGCTGACAAGTGCAAGCTCAATCTCCGCCACATAGGAAGCTGGTTCGATCACGTTGCACTTTCGCCGCGGAGAATGTGCAGCCGTGCCCGAATGCGATTTCGCATCTTGCAGAACGCGTTCCATTCCATGTAATCGGCGCTGTCGGACAACTCGCCACTTTGGAATTGCTGCCAGAACTCGTCAGATGACAGCTTGTGCGCTGTCTCAAAACGGCGCAATTCACCCTCTATGCGTTGCAGATCGGCCTCATCTCGCTCAACCTGGCGTTCAACGATCTTGCGCAGCGCATTGTCGATGAACGAGTCGTGAAATCCTGCTGCATAGAGTGATTGAAGGTTATCGAGCACTTGCATCGTCATGGCATCGATTCTCACCAGAAGTTCTAGAGCCGCTGCTCGTTCCCACGAACAGTTCAAACATCGGTCTTCATAGTATATCAGATTCGCATCTT
Source organism: Caldilineaceae bacterium (assembly GCA_020634815.1). GTDB lineage: Bacteria > Chloroflexota > Anaerolineae > Caldilineales > Caldilineaceae > Caldilinea. The sequence goes on from JACKBA010000022.1 coordinate 44,983, forward strand.
CATCCACGGCGCCGAGTTGTGGAAGTTCGCCACCGCGCTGCCCGGCGGGTTGATGGTGTCGCACGCCTGGCGCAGCTCGTCGGAGAGCGTCATCTCCAGGATGGGCAGCACGTGTTCCAGTTGCGCCACGGTGCGCGGGCCGTAGAGCGGCGCGGTGATGCCCGGCTGCTCCTTCACCCACAGCAGGCCGAGCTGCGCCGGCGGGATGCCGGCCGCTTCCGCCAGCGCCACGAAGCGATCGCCCGCGGCGATGCCCGCCGCCGAGACGCGCTCGGCGTAGATGCCGCCACGCAACGCCGCCCGCGACTCCGGCGGGAAGTGCGTCGCGTCGCGATAGCGCCCCACGAGGATCCCGGCCGCCAGCGAACCCCACGGCAGCAAGCCCAGCCCATATTTTTGGGCCAGCGGCGCCAGTTCGTTCTCCATGCGCCGGTCGAGCAGGTTGTAGGGCGGCTGCTCGGAGACGAAGCGTGCAAAGCCGCGCTGCCCGCTCACCATGAGCGCCTCCATTATCTGCCACGCCGGGTGCGTCGTCGTGCCGATGTAGCGCACCTTGCCGTCGCGCACCAGCATGTCCAGCGCGTAGAGCGTCTCGTCCACGGGGATCTCCGGCGAGGGGCGGTGCAACTGGTAGAGATCGATGTGGTCGGTCTGCAAGCGGCGCAGCGACGCCTCGCACGCGGCCAGGATGTGGCGCCGAGAGTTGCCGCGATCGTTCGGGCCCGGTCCCACCGGGTAGTGCACCTTGGTGGCGACGACGACTGCGTGCCGGTTGCCGCGCTCATGCAGCCAGTGGCCGATGAAGCGCTCGCTGTCGCCACCCGAGTAGCTGTTGGAGGTGTCGATGAGGTTGATGCCACCCGCCACAGCGCGATCGAGGATGGCGTGCGCCGTCGCTTCCGGCAGCGGGTTGGCGAAGTTATCGGTGCCCAGCCCGAGCGGGGCGACCTTGAGGCCGGTGCGGCCAAGCGTGCGGTAGTTCATTGTCTGCGTTCCAGTCGATCAACAGGACAGAGAAAGGGCGCTTGTGAGCAGCGCGGAGATTGTCAACGAATAGTAAGCATATCCCGTTGACATTGAAAACGCCACCTGGATAAGATCAAGGTAATTCCGCTGCTGCGTGCGACCATCGCCGGGCAGGCTGATGGGACACTTTGACCGACCTCACGTGAGGCAGTTCGGGAATAGACGAATGAACGAATTGTCACCGCGTACGCCCTACTTGCAGTCCTTGCTCCCCCCTGATGCCAAGCTCCGTGTCCTGGTCGTCGACGACGATCGGGGCTTCTGCGATCTGATGGTCCGCACCTTTGAGATGATTGGTTTCGAAGGGCACGTCGCCCATGACGGGCATAGTGCCCTGGACGCGCTGCGCGCGCAAGCGTTCGACGCCGTGCTGCTCGATATTCTCATGCCCGGCGGCATGACCGGGCTGGATCTCTGTCGTGAGTTGCGCTCATTCTCCGATATCCCGGTCGTCATGGTGACGGCACTCAACCGCGCCGAGGATGTCGTGCAGTCCATCAACGCCGGCGCCGACAGCGTCATTGCCAAGCCCTTCCGCTTTCGCGAGGCACAGGCGCGCGTGCTGGCCGTACTGCGTCGCGCCGGAACCCTCAAGACGTCGCTGCCCGGTGATTCGCTGGGCGATGGCAGGCAGCAGGTCAAACGCAGCGCCAATGAAGTCACCATCGGCGGGCGGCAGCGCCTGCTGTCGCACCAGGAGTATCGGCTCTTCAATCTGCTCGCCGCCCAGGCGGACCAGCCGGTCAGCAAGGCCGAGATCTTCGAGGAACTGTGGGGAAACGGCCAGCGCGTCAACCTCAACCTGGTCGAGCGGGTCGTCAACCGCCTGCGCGCCAAGGTCGAGGACGATCCCGGCAATCCGCAATACATCGTGACCTGCGCCTACGGCCATTACATGTACCGCCGGCGGGGCCGCAAAAGCTGACTTGAACGACCTCGGAAGATTGGGCATACTTCTCTGACCGGCCATTCAGCAGGATGGCTCAGAGTTTCGTCACGCGCCAAGGAGGTCCCATGCCCGAGCAAAACGCCAACATTCTGGCCGAACCCATCTGTGAAGCCATCACAGTCGTCGTGAGTACACGCGTCGGCGGCGACCCCGGCCGCGTGGTGCGGCGTCGCCTGGCGACCGCCCTGCGGCTGACGCTGGGCCGGCCCGTGACCGGCTGGCACGTGCGCCGCGTGCGCGGCAGCGACCAACCCGAATATGACATCACCCCGCCCGACGGCGAGCACCTGCCCGTCGCCGATGCGTGGGACCTGACCTACATGCTGGCCGAGCAGCCGGACATCGTCTATGCAGAGCCTTCCTTCCGTGTCCTGCAAGATGCAGAAGCCGTGCCGGCCGAGACCTTGCCCGCCGCGCCCGCCGCACAGCCGGCCGCACTGCCCGGCTTCGACTCGTGTGCCGACGATACGCCGCCCGCGTCCGTCGACCCGAACCAGCTCGACTGGGCGCCGCGTCTGGTCGACCTGCCCTGTGCGTGGGAACTGGAGCCGCCGCCGCCTGCTCCCGGCTTTGCACGGGGACAGCGGCGCGGCAAGGGCATCCGCGTCGGCCACCCCGACAGCGGCTACCGGCGCCATCCCGACCTCTTCGAAGAGCCGGCCGGGCAGCCCGTGCGCGTGCTCACCGCGCTCGAGCGCGATTTCGTCGACAAGGATAGCAAGGCGGAGAACCCGGACGGCGGCCACGGTCTCAACACCGGTGGCGTCCTCATGAGTTCGGATGTGACGGGCTTCGTGGTCGGCGCGGCGCCCGAGGCTGAGATCGTTCCCCTGCGTGTCACGAAGCCGCGCTTTGGCCTGCCCGCGCCCGTGCTCTTTGACAGCGGCGCACGAGCGCTGCGCGATGCCATTCGCTATGCCGTGAATGAGGCGGACTGTCACGTCATCTCCATCAGTCTGGGTTGGTTCGGCAACTGGTCGCTGCACCAGGCGATCCGCGAGGCCGTGGACAAGAACGTCATCGTCATCGCCGCGTCGGGCAACTATGTGAAGCTCGTTGTGTGGCCCGCCGCCTACCCTGAGGTGATTGCCGTGGCGGGCTGCGACGCGCAGCGCAAGCCGTGGTGGGGCGCATGCACCGGGCCGCAGGTTGCGGTGACGGGGCCGGCGGCGCGCGTGTGGGTGTCCGGGTTCACCGCAGCGGGGCTGCCCGGCGCCGGGCAGAGCGACGGTACCTCCTTTGCTACGGCCATGCTCGCCGGCATTGCCGCGCTGTGGCTGGCCCATCACGGTCGCGACTATCTGCTGCACCGCTATGCCGGGCACGCAACGCTCAGCGCCGTCTTCCGCCACGTCGTGCAGACCACGTGCGACGACTTCGCCGGCGATCGGCCCAGCGGTTACGGCGCCGGCATCTACAACGCACGGCGCATCCTCGCCACGCCGCTGCCCAGCGTCGCCGATCTGGCGTTTGCCGGCCTGGCCGCGCCCGCGGCGCCACGGCCGGTCACGCCGGTGGATACCATCGCCGCCGCCTTCCCCACCGTGCCGGAGGATGTGTTGCGCCGGCGCCTGGCCGCGCTCTTGCAGGTCGAGGAGGCGGAACTGGATGCACGGCTGGCGGGCGTCGAGCAGGAGCTGCTCTTCCAGATCGCCACCAACCCGGCCCTGCGCGAGCAGCTTGGCGCGCCGGTGGTGGATGTGGCGGCGGGCGGCATGATACCGGCCGCTGCACCGGCACCCGAAGCACAGGCGACGCTCTCCGCCGCCCCGCTCTCGGACACGCTGCGCAGCCGGATCAAATAGGCAACCGCAACCACAAAGACGCAAAGAACACGAAGGGGCACGAAGAAAAGCAGAGCAATTGTGGATTGCCCGGACTCTTCTCGTCGTGCCCCTTTGAGAATCCGGAGCCACGAAGACGCAAAGAACACAAAGGGGCACGAAGAAAAGCAGAGCAATTGTGGATTAGCTGGATTCTTCGCTTCGTGCCCCTTTGTGCCCTTTGTGCCTTGGTGGTTTATCTTCTTCCTCGCCCCCTCGCCCCTCTTCCATTGACCATTGACAATTGACCGTTAACCGTTAACCGTTGACTATTTCTCCTTGCCCCTCGCCCCTCGCCCCTCGCCCCTCGCCCCTCGCCCCTCCTCACACTCCGCCCTGTAGCTGGTAGACGATGGCGAGCACGCCGAGATAGAGAAGCGGCAGCAGCGTCGTCAGCAGCGCGGCGCCATTGCGCTTGAAGAGGAAGATCACCCAGCTCAGCAGGATCGTGGCGGCAATCACCACCGGCAGCCCGAGCGCGCCCCAGAAGATGGTCCACAACGCGGCGATCTCCGTGCTGCCCGGCGCGTCGAAGATGAAGGGCGTGCCCATGACGATGACGAGCGACGCCAGCAGGGCCAGGATCAGGAGCACAGTCAACAGACCGAGTACGATGCCGCTGCGTTTGCGGCTGCCGGTGAGCCAGGACATAGGGTTCCTCTATAGGTGGCGGGTGAAGGGAAACGACGCCGCCAATGCTATCACGGCCTGGCTGCGCCGTCGAACGGATTGCGCGCACCAGGTGCGATTCAGAAAGTCGGTACGGCCGGCGCCAACGTGTGTCAGCGATCCATCTCGTCGAAATAGACCCACGGCTGCAAGTCCGGCGGCTCGATGCCCACCTGCGTGAGCAGGGCCGTGACCTGGGCGCGATGTTCGGTGGCATGATTGATCGCCTGCGTCAGCAGGATCGTCTTGGGCACGGCGCGCGCCATACCGTCCCAGGTGATCTCTACGGTGTCGTCCGGCTGGACGCGCGGCGCCCACTCGATCAGACCGTCGCCCGTCGCACCGGCGGCGTCAATCATGGCGGTGATGGTCATGGGCGGCGCGCCTTCGACGTGGGGAAAACGCCGCCCCGTGCTAATGCGCGCCAGGTACGATTGCTCGGCGGTGACGATGTGCTCCAACGTAGCGCGGATGGAGCCGTAGCTCCCGGTCGAAGTGGCCGCCAGTTGCTCCGGCGTCAGCGCCGCGCATGCTTCGAGCAGGCGCAGATTGGCCCAGCGGTGATGGCGGAAGAGCGAGGTCAATGTGTCGATTGCTTGCATTGGTTTCTCCGTGGCCGGCAGGCTGTGCGCGGCTGGGCTGCGGGTTTTGTTTCGGAACGACGCCGGTAACTCAGCGCAGAGAACTCAGAGGAGCGGAAGAGGGAGGCCGGGCCATCAAGAATGGCCCGGCCTCCCGATAACGCCGGGTTTTGTGGCGGCGCACACTGCCGCACAGTCAGCCGATCACGGCCCGACGATGCGCCCGTCCACCACCGGACCGACCGGCGAGTTCGCTGCTACGTAGTCGATGGCAACCTGCAACAGGTCGTCGCCCGGCTGCTGCACGTTCGTGCCCTGTGTGAAGACCGTGTAGCCGTCGCCGCCCGTGTACATGAAGTCGTTGGTAACGAAGCGCACGCTGTCCGCCGGCCCGATGGGAATCTGCGGGCCGTTCACGCCCTGCGGTGTCTTCCACATCCCCGTGACAACGGGCGTGAGACCGTCGCACCCATAGGTGACCCTCAAGCCCGAAATCTGCGGGAAGCGCCCCGTCGCTACCGCCACGTTGCACTTGGGCGAGAAGCCATTGAGGAAGGCTTGCTCCAACTGCGCGCCGGTCAGCGTCAGGATCACCGTGCGGTTGCCGAAGGGCAGCACCGCAAACATTTCGCCCCAGGTGATCTCGCCCGGCTGCTCGCCCGCATTGGGTGGCGCAACGAGCAGGTCGGCGCGCAGACCGCCGGAGTTGGTGTAAGCCGCATCCACGCCCGGATATTTCAAGCGCATGGCGTCCGCCACCATGTTGCCCATGGCCGACTCGAAGAGGCGCGTCGGCGCACGCCGGATATCGAACTGTTGCGTGCCGATGACCTTGTTGCGCAGCACCGCCGTCTGCGCATTGGCGTCGTCGACGATGGCCTTGACGTCCGGCCGCGGCGCCACGCCGAGGTTCTTGGCAATGCGCGTCGCCGCGCCCGCCCACTCGACATCCTGACCGTGGATGATCATCTGGACCACGGAGTAGCTGGCGCCGGCATTGATGCCCTCGGCCACCAGAATCCGGCCCACCATGAGGTTGGAGACGCGATGCGTGTGGCCGGCCAGCACCACGTCGACCGACGTATCCTGGATGCCCTGGACGATGGTCATGATCGGGCCGGCCCACGGCACCGCGGCGATGCCGTCCACGGCGTTGCTGCCCGTTGCCGTGCCCTGGTGGATGAGCACGATCTGGATCTTGATGCCCTGCTTGCGCAATTTCTCCGACTCGGCGCGAATCGTCTCCACCTCATCAAGGAACTTGAGCCCGGCCGTCGCCCCGGCGCTGACCAGTTCCGGCGTCTCCTTCAGCTCGATGCCGATGACGCCCACGCGCTGGTTGCCATACTGGAAGACGTGCGTGCCCTGGACCCAGTCCGGATTCTTCAGCGTCGCCTCGTCGACGATGTTGGCGCCCAGGAAGGGGAAAGTGGCGCGCGCCTGGTGGCGTAGCAGCCGCTCCACACCGTAGTCGAATTCGTGGTTGCCGTAGGAGGTCGCGTCGAGACCCCAGGCATTCTCCACGTCGATGGCCGGCATGTCCTCCAATAGCCCGGAGTTGGCGGGCGACGCGCCCACGTTGTCACCCGAGGCAAAGAGTAAGGAACCGGCCGGCAACTGCGCCGCCTCTTCGTCGAACATGGTGGCCAGTTGCGCAGAACCGCCTACCGTCACCGTGCGGCCGTCCATTGTCATGGTCGTCTGCTCGAGCTGGCCGTGGAAGTCGGTCAGGCCGAGCACGGGGATGAGCGTGCGCGCCTCGCCGCCGCGAAGCAGGTCCAACCGCACGATGCCCTGCGCATGTTGCGGCATGGGCACGCCCAGCACGTAGGCGAGCGTCGGTGCCAGGTCGATGGTGCGCAGGCCGCCCGCCACGACGTTTGGCCGGACGGCGCTACCGCCGGCGATGAAGGTGGCGCGCATGTTGACACAAGCCGCCAGGTTCTGCACATCCGGTACGTAGCCGTGCTGGCCGAAGAAGGCCGAGCGGGCGACCAGCGTGCCCGGCGTCGCCGCATCGAACTGGTAGGGCGGGTAGGCGAAGACGACGAGGTCGCCCGTACGTGTGGGGTGTGCCATGTCGGCCGTGCTGCCGGCGCCGTTGGGGATATAGCGCGCCTCAGCCTTGGTGAAGGCGCGGTCGATGACCTTCCAGCCTTCCGGTTGCGCGTCGCCGTTCCAGTCGTTGGGGTCGCTCAACGCAAGGAAGGCTGCCTTGATCTGGGCCACCGTCGCCGCTTCGGCAGCGGCCGGCACCTGTTGCAGCCCGGCGACCACCGGGTCGCGGCCGGCCAGGTTTAGATAGATCTGCACTGTGCCGCCGGCCCAGCACGCCTTGGCCTTGCCGATGGTCTCGCCCGTCGCCGGCCGGCAGTTGGAGGTCTGCGGTTGCGAGAGCAGTCCGAGGTCGACGAGCACCTTGCTGGCGTCGATGGCGAGGAACTGCGGGGCAAAGCCGTGGTCCGACGAGACAAAGGTCGTTGCGTTCTTGGACATCAGCGACTGCACCAGGGCCAGCGTCGCATCGGCGCCCTGGTAGGCGCGGCGCAGGAAGGCTTCGCGTTGGGCGACGCGGCCGTCGGGCGTGCCGTTGACCTGCACGTCGTCGTAGGCAGGGTTGGCCGCGCCGTTGGGCAGCGTGGGCGTCACCAGGCCGAGGAATTGGTGCTGGAACTCGTCGGTCACCGGGTAGCCGGCCATGACCAGGTCCGGTCGGTACTTCTGGATGATGTACTTGATGAGCGGGTGATGGCCCTTCTCCCAGAATAGCCCCTGCTCGACGTAGGTTTCCTCGCTGACAATGCCGGCCTCAAGAATGGCGAAGTCGGCGGCTGTGGAGGTGGGGAATTTCTGCGCCACGAATTCGGCAAAGTCGCCGGTGAAACCCGGTTCCGACCAGCCAACCCAACTGGCGTTGGCGCGCGTCACCGAGGTGTGGAAGAGACGCACCTTGCTCAGGTCGCCGGTTAGTTCCTCGACCTTGACCAGCATGCCGGCGGTGAGGCCGTTCAGCGCGCCGCCATTGATTGTTACCTTGACGTCGCCCCACTGGCCTTTGCCCAGGTTGGCCACTTTGGCCGCGCCATCCTTGCCCGCGGCAAAGAGGACGCGGTTGTAGTTGGTGACGCCGTCGTTGGTGCTGTCGTACAGATAGGCATTCAACCCGTACTTGTCGGTGCCAAAGTCCAGCACGCGCAGGCGCATCTCCTGAGCCGGGCTGTAGGATGGCGGCACGTTCGCCCAGCCAGATGCCGGGCTGGGCGCGGCAGCGGCAAAGGGCGCCTGTCCGGCAAAGCCTGCCGGGTGGTCGAATTGCAGGCCGAACGAGGCCACGAAGTTGGCGTCATCGCTGGGGCTGATGTAGTTGGTCGCCACGCCGCGGCCGGAGAAGAAGCCGCGGTAGTCAATCGTAGGCCCGGCGATCACGCCGACGCGGCCGCCCGCCCATTCGATCTGCGCGACCTTCTTGCCGCCGCGCTCAACCGACTGCGCCAGCGTCTCCGCCTGGAGTACGCCGCTGTCGAACGCCGCCACGCGGTTGCCAAAGGCCGCGCCATTGGTTGCAAAGGTATTGTTGGTGGAGCCGTGCACGCCCGGCCATGCGCCGGTGGCCAGGCTATACCAGCCGGCGCCCGTGTTGGGCGGCGCCTGGGTGAGCAGGCCGCCGTCGGCCGCCTTGGCGCCGGAACGTAGCAACTTTGCCAGGGCCGGAAGCGCTCCTTGCGCGGCGTAGGTCTCGACCAGATCCTGGCGTAGCCCGTCCGATACGAAGAATATGGCCTTTTCGCTCGACGGCCCGCCCGCAGCATCGACTTCCGGCAGCAGGTCGGCCTCCGGCGCGGTGACCGGTTCGACGACAGGCGCGTCCGTGACGCTTGCGCCCGCTTCGTCTCGATTGATCATCGGTAAAAAGATCTGTGATGCCGCGTCGGGCGCAGGCGCATCGGGCGCGCCATCCTGGGCCAGGCCGGCAACCGGTGCGGTTAGCAGTCCAAGGACGACCAGGACTGCGACAAGCCTCTGCAAGCGTCGTGCGGTTCTTCCTACATTCATGTTGGTTCTCTCCTGAACAAGTGTGTGCAACTAGCGTCCCGCCGGAAATGTGCGGTGCGTGTGGCTGTCCGGTGGACTGGTGTGTCCAACGAACCATGTGCGTGCCGCGCCGGAATTGACCGTGCGGCTGGTGTGTCCAACGAACCATGTGCGTGCCGCGCCGGAATTGACCGTGCGGAGAGGTTGGTGGATGTCCGATTGAAGCAGAAGCAGGTGGGCGCCTCTGAGGTGTGTTCAGAGGTAAAAAGCGCCCAGACGCGAGGAACTGCCAGCGCCGACAATCTTAGAGAGTTGGCGCGTGAATGTCAACGGACAAGAAAGTAAGGGGGCTACTTCATACAATTGCTTCCTATCTATGCAGCGCCCGCGCCAGCAGACGCACCTGTTCGCCCATGAAGCGCTGCGCCGCGTCGGACTCGGCGGCAAAGCCATCGAAGCCGTGAAAGCCGTCGGCGTAGACGTGCAGTTCCGTCTTGACGCCGGCCTTCATGAGCCGCTGCGCGTAGGCGATATCCTCGTCGCGGAAGAGGTCGGGCGTGCCGACGCCGATGTAGGTGGGCGGCAGGCCGCGCACGTCCTCGGCGCGAATGGGCGCGGCGTAGTAGGGGATGCCGTCGCTGCCCGGCTCCTGGGCGAGATAGGAGCGCCAGCCGATGAGGTTGCTGGCGCGCGTCCACAGCGGCGCATCGGGCACGCCCGGCCCCGCCTGCGCCACGTTGGAATCGTCGATCATCGGGTAGATCAGGAGCTGGTAGCAGACGGGCACCTCGCCGCGGTCGCGCGCCAGCAGGCCGAGCCCGGCCGCCAGTCCGCCGCCGGCGCTGGCCCCGCCGATAGCGATGCGCTGCGGGTTGACGCCGAAGTGCTCCGCGTTGGCCCACAGCCACTTGAGCGCGGCGTAGCAGTCCTCCAGCGGCGCGGGGTAGGGATGTTCGGGCGCCAGGCGATATTCCACCGAGGCGACGACGCAGTTCAGCCCCAGCGCCAGCCCTTTGGCCTTCAGGTCATCGCTTGCCACATCGCCGAGGACGTACCCGCCGCCATGAATCCACAGCAGCGCGGGCAGCACGGCGGGCCGCGCCTCCGGCTGGTAGATGCGCACCATGACGTCGGGTGCGCCATCCGGTCCCGGCGCGTAGTGGTCGCCGGTCGCCACGCCGGGGATGTCCGGCACCTGGGTCGCCATTGCCGCGTTGAAGGCGCTGAGAAACGCGCGCGTGGCGGGGATGTCGTCAAGTGTGATTCCGCCGGGGATCAACTGTTCGAACATGGCCAGGCCGGCCGCCAATTCTGGGTCTGTAATCGGGTGCATGGGTCGGTTTCCTTTTGTGTGTAGTGGGAGTGATTTCGCCGGACAAGCAGCGCAGCATCGCGCAAGCCATGGCGGCGTCGAATGGCACGGCCAGGCGAAGGCCGGCGGGCCGGGCACAGCGTTGCTGCGGGCTGCGGTGCGGTACGGTGACGGTGATTATAGGCGCGCCGGTTGCACATGGCAATCGGCTTTTGCGGGTGCGCCCGGTGTGCGTGGAGAGCGGGCCGGCCTGTGTGGGGACGTTGGCGGGTGGGGCCTGGCCGAGCTGGGGCGCGGCGGTCCGGCGAGGGCGCGGCGGTTTGCGCCTTCGCCCGGCACTCCAGCGGATTTGTGGAAGGAGCGGAGTTGGGATCGGCGTAGGCGGGTGGATCGTGGGTGGAGCGGGAAGAGGAGTTCACCACAGAGAGCGCAGAGGCTTGGTACTACAGGGGATGCGGACGGGAGCGGATGGCGGGGCTGGCCAAGCTGGGGCTCGGCGATCCGGCGGAGGGACGTCTGCGGCGGAGGGGACCGTAGCTGCGGCTCGTAGCCGCAGGGTCTTGTCCGACGAAGCGGCCATGTTGGTCGGCGAGAGCAACCGCCGGTTACAAACCGGCGTCTGATAGGCGAAACCGGCTGGAAGCCGGTTGGGGGACGCCGCGAGTAATCCGTACATCCGCGTGCGGCAGGCACCGGCGGTATGGAAAGCGCCGGCTACGGGTGCCGGGGCGTTTGGTGCGGCGGGCACCGGCGGTATGGAAACCGCCGGCTATGGGTGCCGGGGTGTTTGGTGCGGCAGGCACCGGCGGTATGGAAAGCGCCGGCTACGGGTGTCGGGGCATTTGGTGCGGCAGGCACCGGCGGTATGGAAGCCGCCGGCTACGGGTGCCGGGGTATTTGGTGCGGCGGGCACCGGCGGTATGGAAACCGCTGGCTACGGGGCTCGATCGACGAAACGGCGTTGTTCGTTGGCGAACGTCATTGGCCGAGCTGGGGCTCGGCGATCCGGGGCCGAAGGGGCGTCTACGGTGGAGAGCCGCGGATGCCGCGTCTTCCCCGACGGAGGGAGGTCGCCCGGTGGAAAGCCGCACGGCGATCAACACGGGCGGCGGCGCGTTCGTCGGGCGCGACCAGACGGTGACAGGGCGCGGCGCCATGGATCGATCCGCCGACGCGCCGAGACGAGAGGGAGAGAGCGCAAGGCAAAGCATCCGTTGGCGCGTCTCTCTCCACTGCCGTTTACATCCCTTCCCGATTTCGGTAATACGCCACGAGCGCGTTGGCGTGGCCGTGCCCGAGCTTGTGCTCGGTTTTGAGCCAGTCGACCATCGCCATGTGCTTGATCTCCTTGTGCTCTCCCAACAGGTCAAACCAATGTTCGACGGGGTAGCCGTACTTTTTCTCGATTGAGGGGAAGTAGGAGGCCGGACCTTTTACCTTCTCGTTGTCAGACATGAAATGCTCCTGATGCGGGCCGTTCTGTGGGCGACGAAAGGTCCCGGGGGCGCTGCGCCGCGCTCGGAAGCGTGCGCCGGCTCGTCTTTCGATCTGCCCGATTATAGGGGCGCCTGCCCCGTCTGGCAACCGGCGATTCGTTGCGGGTACCTCCCAGGAAGTTGATGAAGTTGCGCCGGCGTGTGTCGCACTGGTCAAACGATCCCTCGCGGGAATCCAGATCGTGACCAGTGCGACGCACGCCGCCAGTATTCTGGGATGCCCCATCGGCCCGCGGCCGTCACGCCCACGCCTCCGTCACGCGCACGTAGTAGCCGGCGGGGTCGACGACGCGGAAGTCGACCAGCCCCCAGGGGCGGCGCGCCAGCGGGGCGGCGAGGGGCCAACCTGCGGCCTGCACCTGCGCACAGGCGGCGGCGACATCGTCTACTTCCAGCACCAGCTCGATACCGCGGCCCAGCCGCTCGCCGGGCGCGGCCTGGATGGGATGGTCGGGCGGCAGCGTGGCGCGGGCGTTGAGCGCAAGGCGGGCCGTGCCGCGTTGGAGCGGGAGGTAGCCGTCGGCGTGGGCTGGGCCGGCGCTGAAGCCGAGCACGCGCGTGTAGAAGTCGCGCGCGGCCGGCAGATCGTCGACGAAGAGTTCCAGGCGCAGCGCGGTCACGGCCGATCTCCCGGCTCTGCGATGGCATGGGCAGCGGTGGGTGCCGAACCGTCCGCTCCTTCCGGCACGACGATTACCTTGCCGCGCGCGTGGCCGGCGCCCACGTAGCGCAAGGCATCGGCCGTCTCGTCGAGCGGGTAGCAGCGGTCGATGACCGGGGTGAGGCGGCGCTCTTCCAGCAGCCCGGCCAGGAAGGCCAGGTCGTCGCGGTCCGGCTTCGCCATCATGTTCTGCATGGACGGGCCGCCGCGCCGCGCCAGCCACGGGCCGCGCAGAGCTAGCGCGGGCAGAAAGGTTGTCGTGACGAAGCGGCCCTGGGGCGCCAGCACCTGGCGGTACTCCGCCACGCTGCGGTTGCCCACGGTGTCGAAGATGAGGTCGTAGCGCTGCCCGCCCTGCGTGAAATCCTCTTGCGTGTAGTCGATGACGGTATCGGCGCCCAGGCGGCGCGCCTGCGCCACGTTGCGTGTGCTGCACACGGCGGTGACCGTGGCGCCCAGCGTGGCGGCGATTTGCACGGCGAAGGTGCCGACGCCGCCCGACGCGCCGTTGACCAGCACCTGTTGGCCCGGCGCGAGGCGGCCGTGGGTGCGCAGTCCTTGCAGCGCGGTGACGCCGGCGGTGGGCGTGGCTGCGGCATCGGCGAAGGGGACGGCCGCCGGCTTCAATGCCAGCGCGTCTTCGGGTGCGGCTACGTACTCGGCAAAGCCGCCGCGGCCGGATGCCGACAGGTCGCCGAAGACGGCGTCGCCCGGCTCGAAGCGGGTGACGGCGCGCCCAACCGCCACGACGACGCCCGCCACATCGGCGCCCAGGATCGGGTGCTTCGGCCGCCACAGCCCGGCGCTGGGCCGCACCAGCAAGGGTTCACCGTGCAACAGGTGCCAGTCGCCCTGGTTGATGGAGGACGCCACCACGCGGATCAGCACTTCGTCCGGCTTGGGTGTGGGTTCCGCCAGCGTCGTGAATTCGAGCACATCGGGTGAGCCGTACGTTCTGTAGACAATTGCTTTCATCGTTCAGTCTCCGTTCTGAAGAAGAGAAGAAGAAGAGAAGAGAGCCACAAAGACGCGAAGACGCAAAGGTGGCACAAAGGAATTTCCGGGTTTCATTTCTGGAATGTACCTTCGTGCCCCTTTGTGTTCTTCGAGTCTTTGTGGCTACTCTTCTCTTTCTTTGCTTATGCAGCGGCGCGGGCGGGGTGGAGGGTGGCGGTGGTGCGCGGTGCTTGTGGCACGTTGACGCCCTTGATCAGCAGCCACAGGCAGAGCGCCAGCTCGCCGACGATGGCGGGCAGGAAGACGACCAGGGCGAAGAGGTCGGCGTAGGCTGCGTAGACGTCAGGCAGCAGGAAGCCGGCGAAGCAGTCGACCAGGTAGCCGGCGCCGGCGAAGATGAGCAGGAAGCCCAGGATACGCGGCACGTAGCGCGATTTGGCGACGAGATAGCCGAAGACCAGGCAGTTCAGCCCGAAGAAGACCAGGCCGAGCGAGTAGCCCATGCCGTGCGCCTCGGTATAGAAGAGCGCCTGTGCTGCCAGTTGATCCGCGCCAAAGACTGCCAGATAAAATGGCGCTGCCGAGCAGCTTGAGCACCTGCAAGAGGTTGGAGCAGGTTGATGCCCAGGATGGCGGCCTGCACCAGGCGAAAGAAGGCGGCCAATAGTGAGAGCGTGGCTCACGGGCCGGAAGAGGATGTAGACGAGCGCCAGGGCGATGTCGGCGGCGATCGGTGACTGGCGGTCGCCGGCGATGCCGAGCCGGGTGAGCGATTCCGATGCGGTGATGGCTCGCGCCGTGGCCGCGTATCGCCCGGCACGATGAGGCTGCCGCACGGAAGAACTGGGCGGGCAAATGCCGGCGCCGATGATGGTCAGGTATAAACGCAGCGATGCGGGCGTAGGTGTTGGGGAGGTCGAAAGCAGGTACTCATGCGGTTTCTCCTGTTGTGAAACTGGTGGAACGAACGATACGGTTATCGCTGGCGGGCGGCCGCGTGATTTTTGAGCAGCGGCAGGCTGGCATCGCGCACCGTGCGCAGGATGGCGAGTGCCGCCTGGTCGGGCACGGTATCAGCAGCGTCTCGCCGTTGGCGTCCAGGGTGATGGTCACGTTGCTCAGCACGGCGCGCCAGTGGTCGCCCAGACGCCCCTGGAGGCGCGAAATGTGCAGGTCGCCATCTCGCCGCTGTTGCTGCTTTGGCTTCTGATCCGACACGCTCATCATCTTCCTCTGCGCCTGCGCGATTACCGCCCGCCACAATGACCTGATGGGCACGAAGGGGCAATGTAGTTGCTCTGGCAAAACACATAGCGGGCGAGGGTAAGGGCGGGTAGCTACTTTGGTAGGGTTGCGGGGTATTGTTTTGGCGCAGGGGAGGTATTGCTGGGTATGCTCACGCCGAAGCATCGGCTGACACGAGGAGGCCCAGGAACCGGTAGTGGCGGCTTTAGCCGCCCGTGGGCGGGGGCACGACGACCGAAGTCGCGTTACTACGAGAAAGCGACGACCGGGAAGCTGGTATTTACGGGAGGTTGGTCGACTGAAATTGTTACTACGGGAGGAGGTGCCCAGTTCGCGCGCTCGCGCGACTGCCCTGCGCGGCGCTGGACATGAAAGCCCGAAGATGATGCGGTTGGTGTCCCTTGGACGGTGCTCATAGGGTGAGATGCAGGCGGGCGGCGATGTCGCGGTTGGAGGTTTCCTGCGCCACGAGCCTGCATACCCAGTCATTGCGCGGCTGGAGCGGCTCGACCAGGGGCTGGGCGGGGACTGCAGGGCGATCGTCTTGCGGCTCTGTCGCGACGCGGCCGCTGCGCTCTCCTGACGAGGATCGCCAGCGTACGCTAGGGATGGCCTGGATGCCGCGCGCAGCCGCCGCGGCCAGGAGCGACGCCAGCGGCGCGCGCCTCATCGGTGAAGGTTGCGCGCACAGCTCTCGGTCGTCGGGCCAGGGCGGGGCCAGCACGGTCAGCGCGGCGTCTGTAAGCACTCTGCGCTGCGTGTGCCGCGCTGATCGCAATTCATGCGAATCTCTCCAGCACGCTGCCGGGCCGTCACCACCTGCTTCGGCTTTCGCGCGCTGGAGGCGACCAAGCAGGGCCACGCCTGGTCGATCGCAGCGCGGTCGCTGTCGGGTGCGCTGCCTGTTGCCAGCAGCAGCTGCGCCAGCGTGATGTGCTCGGTCTGCGCAGGTAGCTCGAAGGCGCCGGCGGCAGTCACCGCGTGCGCGCCCATGCCTGCGCGCCGAGCCGTCCTGCGCGATCCAGATGCGCGCCTGAGGCAGCCGGCGGCTGATGTCGGGCACCCTCGCTTGCGCACATGGTGGCGCTCACGCATCGAGCTGACGCCGAGCGGCGCTGGCCAGATCGCCGTGCGCCTGCTGCCAGCGCGCCTGTGCCAGGTAGAGCCGATAGCGCCAGAAGGGCGATTTAATTCTGCTCGCCCAACGCTTCGCCGCGCGCCAGCGTGCGGGCGCGCCGCCTCCTGTCGTCGTTTTCCGCGATAGAGTTCGCCCACGCAGGTGCAGGTCGGCTGCGCTGCGTGATGTGCTCGCCCCTCCTGTCCTGCCAGGCGGATGGCCGTTTGTAGGTGTGGACGGCTGCGCCAGCTCTTGCGCCAGGCGGATGTCGGCCAGGCGTAGGTGCCGCAGGGCAAGAGCAGCGCGCCGGGCCGTTTGCAGCCGGGCCATGCCTTCGACCAAAGCAAGCTGACAGGCCAGGTCGCGGCGAACAGCAGGCAATGCTGAGCAGCGCGTGCCGGGCAATGCCACGGTGCAGGTCATCATCGGGGGGCAGCAGGTCGAGGGCGCGCGGTGGGCGATGGTGGCGGTCACGTCGCTGCGGGCCTGGGCGATGAAGGCGCGCGCGGCGGCGACCGTCGCCGGCAGCACGCCAGTTGCGGCGGCGCTGGCAACGACCTCCGCAGTTCGCGCACCGGTGGCAGCCGCTCCCCTTTGCAGCCACTGTCTGGCTGCGGCCAGCCGAGTCTCCGCTGCCTCGATTTCGCCGCATTGAGCAGCGCCCAGGCAAGCGCTGGCCAGCATGGGCTGCATCGACCCGGCGGCGGGCAGCGTGACAGCCCAGCCAAGCCAGGTCGGGTCTGGAAGGTGTGGTCTGCGGTCGGGCCATTCGGGTTCGATGAGGCAGGCGCGGGCGTGGTCGTCGGCGGCCAGCGTGGCGGATGGCATCGGCCGCCGGCATCCGTGCGCGGTGCGCGTCGTCACGCCTGCCGGTGCAGCGCCGCCACTGGCGCCGGGCGTTTTCGGGCCAGCAGGTGCGCACGCGTGATACGGCAAGAGGTGATGAAGCGATACCAGCGGCGCTGACGTCCAGGGCCACGACGAAGAGGTTGGGCGCGCCCAGCCTGGCGAGCATCTGCCGCTCGCCGCCCGGGCCGGTGACGGCTGCGCACAGTGTCGCCGCAGAGCCGGTCGAGGATCGGGAGGCTTCGGAGCAGGAAGGCGCGCTCGGCGTCAGGCCGGCGCGCCAGCACCACCTCTACCAGGTAGTCGACGATATAGCGGTTGTCGCCGGCAAAGGCCTGCACGAAGCCGTGCACGTCGGCGCGCCCGCGCATGGAGAGGGCGGCCAGTTGCAGCCCGGCAATCCAGCCTTCAGTGCGTGCCTCCAGTGCGGCCACATCCGCGGCGGCGAGGGCGAGCCCCGTGGCCTGCTCCAGAAAGGCGGCGGCCTCCGCGGGCGTGAAGCGCAAGTCGGCGGCGCGCACGTCGACCATCTGGCCGCGGGCGCGCAGGCGGGCGAGGGGCAGTCGTGGGTCCTCGCGTGTGGTGATGACGAGGTGCACGTGGGGTGGGAGGTGGTCGAGCAGAAAGGCGACGGCCTCATCCACGGGCGGCGCGTCGACGACGTGGTAGTCGTCCAGCACGAGCACGAGCGGATCGGGTTGCATGGCCAGGGCGTTGACGAGCGCGGTGAGGATGCTCTCGGCGGGCGGCGGCTGCGGCGCGGCGAGGGCGCGCGCTTCGCGCTCGCCGATGGCGGGTAGGGCGGTGCGCAGCGCGGCGACGACGTAGGTGAGAAAGCGCACGGGGTCGCCGTCGCGGCTGTCGAGCGAGAGCCAGGCGGCAGGCCGGGCGCGCGCGGCGAGCCAGGCGCTGACGAGCGTCGTCTTGCCGAAGCCGGCGGGCGCCGAGACGAGCGTGAGTCTGCGGGCGAGGCCGTCGTCCAGCAGGGCCAGCAGGCGCGGGCGCGGCACCGCATCCGCCGGCGGCGCCGGGATGTAGAGCTTGGTGGTGAGCAGCGGCGCGTCCATCGTTCCATTATAGACGATGGGTGCAAGGGGGGATCGCCGGCAGCCCGTGGGGGGAACGGGCCGGTCATTCGTGATGTGTTTTTGATAGATGGCGGGGACGGGGTAAGGAGATGCAGGTGCGCTCAGCAGGTGACGGTCAGCAGCCAGGAGGCCGTGTACGTGCCGGCGACCGGGTTGCCCGACCTGGGGACAAAGGGGTAGGAGCGCCCGTCGGCCAGTTCCAGGCGCAGGTCGTCGGCCGGCACGGGCGGCGCAAAGAGGTCGCGTTCGCCGTCGCAGACGCGCACGGCAATGGCGTCGCCGCTGGAGACCACGGTGAAGTGGACGTGTGCCAGCCAGATGCCGGATGCATAGATGGCGCCCTCGTTGACTTTCGGTTCGTAGGTCATGGTTGATGTGCTCCTTCATGCACGATCAAAGGTTCTTGCTCAATGTGTGTTGTCAGCAGCTTACCGTCTTGCGTGCTCCGGTGCAGCGTCGTGCGGCACGGCCTGCCTGTGTCCTAGCGCACAGGCTACCAGGCGAGCGTCGCGTGATCGTCGCGTCTTGTCACAGGTGCGGCGTATGCCGCAATCCCGGCGCAAAGGTCGTCCCCAAGCTGCGACGCACTTCTGACGGCACATCGGTCGCAGTGCGACACGCCGGCTGTGATACAATGGCGCCATGTCCCTGGTCATCCGTCAGGCGACGCCGGCCGATGGCGCGGCCGTCGCCCAGCTCAACCACCTTTTCAACGGCGTCCCGGCCGACGCACAGGGTGTGGCCGCGCGTATCGAACGCTGCACAGCCACCGAGCGCGTCTTTCTGGCCGAGGTCGATGGGCTGGCCGTCGGCTTTCTGTCGCTGTGGCTCTTTCCCATCGTCTGTTATCCCGAACCGTATGCCGAGGTATCGGAGCTGTACGTGTGCGAGGGCTATCGCCAGATGGGCGTAGGGACGGCGCTCATGCGCGAGGCGATCGAGGTGGCGCGCGTGGAAGGCGCCGCCGAGCTGAAGGTCAATACCGGTTTCCGCAACACCGCGGCCCAACGTCTGTACACGGCGCTGGGCTTTGAAAATCTCTGTCTGCACCTGTGGACGCGCCTGGGCGGCGACATGGAAGAATCCACAGAAGAATAGAAAGTGTGAGAGCAATCATGAGCAATACCTTCTGTCCGGAACTGGAAGAGCGGCTGGTGCGCTATACAGCCGTCGAGACGACAAGCGACGAGACATCGGCGACCATGCCAAGCACGGCCACGCAACTGGAGTTACAGCGCATGCTCCAGCGCGAGCTGGTCGACATCGGCGCCAGCGATGTGCAGCTCGATGCCAACGGCTTTGTCTATGCCACCATCCCGGCGACGGCGGGCGGCGACATCCCGCGCGTCGCGCTGCTGGCACACGTCGACACGGTGGCGGGCGTCGGGGCGGGGCCGGTCAAGCCGCGCGTCCACCGCGCCTACGACGGCTCGCCCATCGTGTTCCCCGACGATGCGCTGCTGGTGCTCATGCCCGAGATCAGCCCCTATCTGGACGAGAAGATCGGCGACGACATCATCACCGCCAGCGGGGGCACGCTGCTCGGCGCCGACGACAAGGCCGGCGTCGCCATCATCATGACGCTGGCGCGCCACCTGCTCGCACACCCGGAGATTCCGCACGGCGAGTTGCGCATCTGCTTCACGCCCGACGAGGAGATCGGCACGGGCATCCGCAAGATCGACTTGCAGCGCCTCAACGCTGATTTTGCCTACACGCTGGACGGCGCCGAGGTGGGTGAGATCGTCTACGAGACCTTCTCGGCCGACAAGGCGACCGTGACGATTACCGGCGTCTCGACGCATCCCGGCCGCGCCAAGGGCAAGCTGGTCAACGCGCTCTATCTGGCCTCGCGCCTGGCCCAGACGCTGCCCCACGCCAAGCTCACGCCGGAGACGACCGATGGGCGCCAGGGCTTCCTGCACCTCTACAAGCAGGAGGGCAGCGCAGCGGAGTGCAAGATGCACTTCATTCTGCGCGACTTTGACGAGGAGAAACTCATGGAGCACGGCCGGCTGCTGGAGTCGGTCTGCGAGACGGTGCAGATGACCGAGCCGCGCGCCCGTATCACCTGCGAGATCACGCCGCAATATCGCAACATGCACTACTGGCTGCAGAACGACATGCGCCCGGTGGAGTATGTCGTCGACGTGCTCAACGATATGGGCATCGAACCGCTCAGCCCGCCCATCCGCGGCGGCACCGACGGCTCGCAACTCACCGAGATGGGCGTGCCGACGCCGAATCTTTTTACCGGCATGCAGAACATCCACAGCCCGCTGGAGTGGGTAAGCGTGCAGGACATGGAGAAGTCGGTGGAGGTGTTGGTGGGGCTGGTGCAGCGGTGGGCGAAGAAGTGAGGCGATGAGGGGGGACGTCGTTAGCAATCTGCAATTAGCAATCAACAATCAGCAATTCGTAATTGTCAATTGTTGATAGTCAATTGTTAATTGCTAATTGCTGACCCCCGCTTCATCCCCTCATCTTGTCACTTCCTCATCCTGTCATCCTGTCATCTTGTCACGAAAAAACCATGTCAATCAGCGTCTTCGATCTCTTCAAAATCGGTATCGGTCCCTCCAGCTCGCACACGGTGGGGCCCATGAAGGCGGCGCGGCTCTTTGCGCTGCGCCTGGAACGCGACGGGCTGCTGCCGCAGGTGGCTGCCGTGCGTACGGAACTCTTCGGCTCGCTCGGGGCGACGGGCAAGGGCCACGGCACCGACAAGGCCGTCATCCTCGGTCTCATGGGCGAGGAGCCGGAGACGGTCGACACCGCCACGGTCGTCGAACGCATCGACGGCGTGCGTGCGGCGCAGCAACTCGACCTGCTCGGCGTGCGGCCCATCGCCTTTGTGGACAAGCAACACATGCACTTCCGGCGCACGGCGTTGGCCTACCATCCCAACGGCATGACCTTCGCCGCGCTCAACGCCGAGGGCGCCTTTCTCGATGCCGGCACCTACTACTCGGTGGGCGGCGGCTTCGTCGTCGATGAAACGGCCACCGGCGCCGACCGCATCAAGGAAGACGACACTGTCCTGCCCTACCCCTTTGACACGGGCGAGGAACTGCTCGTCCAGTGCAAGACGCACGGCCTGAGCATCAGCCAGCTCATGCTGGAGAATGAGAAAGCGTGGCGCAGCGAAGCGGAGATTCGCGCCGGGCTGCTGCGCATCTGGGAGGTCATGCAGGAGTGCGTGCGCCGCGGCGTCACCTCGGACGGCATCCTGCCTGGCGGCATGAAGGTGAAACGCCGCGCTGCCGAACTTTACCGCAAGCTGACCGAGCGCCCCGAGGCGAGCATGCAGGACCCGCTCAGCGTCATGGACTGGGTCAACGTCTATGCCATTGCCGTCAACGAGGAGAACGCGTGGGGCGGCCGCGTCGTCACCGCGCCCACCAACGGCGCGGCCGGCATCATCCCGGCGGTGCTGCATTACTATGCGCGCTTCGTCCCCGGCGCCGGCGACGATGGCATCGTGCGCTTTTTGCTCACGGCCGGCGCGATCGGCACGCTCTACAAGAAGAACGCCAGTATCTCCGGCGCCGACGTGGGCTGCCAGGGCGAGGTGGGCGTCGCCTGTTCCATGGCCGCGGCCGGCCTGGCCGAAGTGCGCGGCGGTACCTGCGACCAGGTGGAGAATGCCGCCGAGATCGGCATGGAGCACAACCTGGGGCTGACCTGCGACCCCGTGGGCGGGCTGGTGCAGATTCCCTGCATCGAGCGCAACGCCATGGGCGCGGTCAAGGCGATCAACGCCGCACGCATCGCCCTGCGCGGCGACGGCACGCATTACGTCTCGCTAGACAAGGTGATCAAGACCATGCGCGATACCGGCGCCGACATGAAGACGAAATACAAGGAGACCTCGCGCGGCGGGTTGGCGGTGAATGTGATTGAGTGTTAGGAGGGGCGAGGGGCGAAGAGGAATTGTCAATGGTCAACGGTCAATGGTCAACGGTTAGTGGAAGAGGGGCGAGTTGCGAGCGGCGAATGGGGGGAGAGAGGGAGAGCGGGAGAGAGGGAGAGCGGGAGAGAGGGAGAGCGGGAAAGATGGACAACGGGGGACGCCGGACTACGAACCGCCCCTGACGTTTGACGCCTGACGTTTGACGCCTGACGAGTCACGCATCACGCATCACGCACTACGCTACGCATCACACCCGACGATTCGCCCCTGACGTTTGACGTTTGACACACTACGCATCACGGTTTTGAGGAGGAGAACCATGGAGAAAGCAACGATTGATGAGGTACGCCATCTGAGTGCGGCTGAACTGGAGGCCGGACTGGATGAAATTCGCCAAGCGCCCAAGGATCGCGGCACGCTGGCATTGATCGTGCGCCGGCCGGCGGTCGACGAGCGCGAGGTACTCGAGGAGGGGCAGTTGTCGCTCGACGAGGGGCTGGTGGGCGATACCTGGCGCATGCGCCGCAGCTCGCGCACGGCGGATGGCTCGGCGCATCCGGACATGCAGTTGAATATCATCAACGCACGCGCCATTGCGCTGATCGCCCCGGATGCAGCGCGGCGTCCGCTGGCGGGCGACCAACTGCACGTCGACCTGGACCTGAGCGAGGCCAACCTGCCGCCCGGCACGCGCCTGGCCATCGGCGACGCGATCATCGAAGTGACGGCGCAGCCGCACACCGGCTGCCAGAAGTTCCGCGCCCGCTTTGGCACGGACGCCTTCAAGTTCGTCAATTCGCCCGCCGGCATGGAAATGCACCTGCGCGGCATCAATGCCAAGGTGGTGCAGCCGGGGACGATCCGCGTAGGCGACTCGGTCAGAAAACTTTGAGCGGGGGATGCGCTTGCCGCCGGTGCCACTTGACGACATAACCGACCAACTTCACGCGCTGCCCAACAGCAACCCGGATCAGGCCTTTATCCGGCGCTACCTGGGCACGCCGCGGCAGGTGCTTGGCGTGCGCGCCGACGACCTGCGCAAGCTGGCCAGGGCGACGGCGCAGGCAAACCAGGGCTGGGACGACGCTGCGTGGCTGGCGCTGCTCGACGCGCTCTATACCGGCGATCTCTTCGAGCAGCGCAGCCTGGCCGGGCTGTTGCTGGGCCTGCTGCACCCGCTGCGCCGCCGGCTGGACCTGGCGCATCTGCGCGACTGGCTGGCGCAGCAGGCCGGCTGGGCTGAGGTCGACACCACCTGCCAGTCGAGCTGGACCGACAAGGAAGTGCTGGCGCGTTCGGCGGAATGGGATCCCTTCCTGGAAGAACTAAGCCGGTCGGAGAGCATCAGCCTGCGGCGCGCCAGCCTGGTGCTGCTGGTCAAGCCGCTGCGTCACAACGCCGATGCGCGCCTGACACAGCGGGCGCTGGCTAACGTGCAGCGGCTGCAAGGCGAACGCGACCGCATGATCACCAAGGCCGTCTCCTGGGTGCTGCGCAGCATGGTCGCCGCGCAGCCGGAGACGGTGCGTCGCTACCTGGACGAGAACGCCGGCGAGTTGCAATCCACCGTCGTGCGCGAGGTGCAAAAGAAGCTGGCGACGGGGCGCAAGAGCGGCTGACGGAGGGCGCTACGAACCACCCAAAATGGCGGGCATGAAGATCCGGTGCGAGCCGGTCGCCGGCTCCTCCGTTTCGGGCAGCGCGGTGGGCGGCGCCGAGGCATCCCACCCGGCGATGGTGGCGCCCAGCGTCAACCCCGCCGATGCCAGGCCGCAGACCAGATCGGCGATGGGCGCCACAAGCGGCGCCGGCGTGGTGAGCGGCGCAAACTTGATGGGGTTGACGATGGCCGGCAGCGCGCCGACCACATTGGCCGACAGGCCCAACGCATCCGTCGCGCTTTCCTGGCTCTTTGCGTAGGTCTGCCAATAGGCGACCAGCAGCAGTGGCGAGAGCGCGACCCCGGTGATCGAAGGAATCTCGGACGGAAGACCCGGGATCGAATTCAGCACCAGCATCAAGAGCGAGATAATCGAGGCGACAACGACCCACACCTCCGGGGTCAGGACATCGCCTATCACCAGATTGGACGCCAGGTCGATCGACACGATCACATTGATGATGGTGCTGAGCAGCGTCTGTTCACCCCCGGCAATGCTGATCGAATCGAAGATGGCGTTGAAGAAGCCGGCGAGCACATTGGCAATGGCCGAAGAAATTCCCTGGACACGGGCGAGAACTGTGCTCGCGGTCTGCGCCGCGCCGGCGGCCAGCAACTGGAAGCTGGGGTAGCTCCCTTCCACGATGCGGTAGACGAGCGTCACGGGGATGGCGACAACGAATGCGATCAGGTCCAGGAAGGTCAGCGTGTTGCCGGTCAGCGCGTGCCAGATGGCCGAGATCACCGGGATCTGCACGTTGCCTTCCGCGCCGAGCAGCCCGGCGATGGCGCTTGCGTTGTCGATGACGCCGTCCACCAGGCTCCCCAACAGGGTGAGCACCTTGTCCACGAGGGCCTGGAGCGCGTCCAGCAATGTGACCAGCAGCGAGGCAAAGAACTCCTTGGCCGACCCGAACCGGATCTGGGTGTGATAGCTGTCCTTGAACTGGCCGACTTGTGTCGTATTGCCCGCATCGGTGAAAAACGATTGCAGGAATTGGGTCAACGGGTCACTGCCGGATGACGGGAGCAGCGCGCCCGACGGCTGGCTTGTCCCCTGCGGGTACTTCTGGCGCAGCTTGTGGACGCCCCACATGGCCGGCACCGCCTGGGACGAGCTTTGCGACGACGATTTGGGGCCGACGGTGAAGACGGTGTGCGGCGTGGCGCCCATGCCTTGAAGCCCGCCGATCCCGCCGGCCGCCGGGATGGCCGGCGCTGCCGCTGCTGCGCCCCCCAGCTTCGCCGTGATCTTGGCGAAGGCGTCGTCGATCGTGGTCTCTGCATCGGCGAAGAAGGTCGTGACGGTCGTTGCTGCGCCCGCAATCGCCGCAGCCAGATTGGTGGTCATGGTCGTGAAAACGCCTTTGATGGCGTCTGCCGTGGCCAGCACCTCTTTGAGGTGGAAGATGAGGCTCAGCGCTTCCGCCACGTCGACGAGGAGCTTGCCCAGTTGAATGAAAACGCTGCCGATGATGATGGCCACGTCCTCGATATCGTGCAGCACCTGGCGCAGCACCTTCTCCACGCCCGCTTCGATGTACTTCAACCCGGCGTAGATGTCTTTGCCGATGCTGACGACGATCTGGCCGATCTTGGCGGCCCCGCTCTTGATCTTGTCCCACAACTCGCCGAGCGCAGTCCAGAAGCTGCCGGGCGCGGCGAGTGCCTGCCCCTGGAGCGCATCGATGGCGTTGGCCGCATCGACAACGGAGAGGGGCGTAACCGAAGTGCCGTCGTAGGTGAAGCCTGTGAAGCCGGCTACGGCAAGCGCCGACACCACCCGATTGGCCGGCGTGTTGACCGGCCCGTAGGCCGCGCCCGGCAGGTCGCTGTAGGCGAGATAGCTGTTGGCGGGCGGCGCGGCGGCGCGTGCCTGCTGCCGTCCGTTCGTCGTGACGCCGCTCGGATAGCCGACCGCCGTGGTCAACTGTTTCACGGCGCCTGCGGCGGCGCCGGCCTGTGCCTGTTCGTTCTGCGCAAAGAGCGTCGGTGGATTTGTGAGATTGTTGACGTCGTAGGTGGTGGCCGTCGCCAGGTTGATTCGCGTCGGGTCCGGGTTGGTGGAGGCGGCGTCGGCGTGCGTGGTCGTCAGCCGGCTGTGAAACTCGCGGTCGGGGTAGACCACAATGCGCTCGTAGAAGTTCATGAAGCCGGCCCACAGCTTGAGCGCCGTGGTCGACAGATCGGTCGCGTCGCTGACGATGGTCAGCGAACCCGTCGCGTCGGTCTGCACGACGGCCGGCGTGGTGGCGTCGATGGTGTAGGCGACGCCGTCGATGAGCACGGATGTTGCCTTGTCGGTGTCGGCCCAGACCTTGACGGCTTGGAAGGGACGCGGCGCCTTGAGCGCGTCGACGATGGTCACGTGCGTCTGGTAGCGCGCCGTCGCCGCCAACTGGCCGGCGGACGGCTCATCGAAGTCCTGCATCAGCTCCGACTCGACAATGAAGGCACGCTCCTGTTGCAGAATCTCGTCGATGCGGATGGCATAGACCTGGCCGAAGGGATCGCTGGGGTTAGCCGGATCCAGCCCCGCCGCGTAGAGAATGCCGTCGTCGTCTGCGATCAGTTGCGTGGCCAGCATCTGGTCGGTGTCGAGCTGGAGAAGGTTGCCGTCGGCCGGGTCGTAGAGGCAGACGCTGTTCTTGCCGCCGGCGCTCATGCTGAAGGCGATGAGCGCGCCGGCCGCGGTGCTGGCGACGACGGGGCCGGCGCCAAAGCTGCCGCCGCTGATGGGCGCCTGTTGCGGCACGGGCTGAAAGGTCGAACCGGAATTTAGCGGCTGGCTGAGGTCGAGAGTATAGAGCACGCCGTTGGTGCCGCAGACATAGACTGCATCGTTGTAACAGGCTACGCCCTCGGTAAAGCCATTGGCGGGCGGCGCGTTGATCGGGACGGCGGCGCCCGTCGGCAGCAAAGGAAATGCCTGCACGCCGTCGCTCGTGTTGCTGAATAGGATCTGGTTGTGCGCCCCCGCGATCGTCTGCCGCCCAAAGACCGCCGCCAGGTTTCCGTTCCAGTCGCCGTTGCCGCCCTCTCCGGCCAGCCCGTAGGTATAGAGCACGGTCGGCGCGCTGCCGTCGGCTGCATTCAGCCGCACCACGCCCTCGGCCGTGCTCATGATGTCGGTCAGGACGAGCAAGAGATAGACATAGCCCGCATCGACATAGACCGCCGACAACACGGGGATGCCGTTGCCCACCTCTTGCTGCCACACCGGAGTGACCGGCTGATTGTTGGCGGCCTGGTTGAGTGCGGCGGCCGTATTGAACCAGTAGGCATTCACGCCGGCATCCATCTGCCCCAGCACACACAGCCCGCCGCCGCTCAGCACCGGCTGGCCCACCGTGCCGATCACCTGGTAGGACCAGCGTTCGGCGCCGGTGGCGGCATCGATGGCAAAGAGCATGTGCGCGTTGTCGGTCGCATACAGAAGTTGGTGGGGCGGATCATAGATAATGGAGGCGCATTGGCCCTGGTTGGGGAGCGATTGCGCCCAGAGTTCCTCACCGGTGCGGCTGTCCAGCGCCACGATGCCGCTGCCCACGTTGACGAAACAGCGCCCGCCGCCGGGCGTCACCTGCGGGTTTTGCAGCACGCGACCGTTGGCAAGCGGCACAAAGGAGGGCGATGTCTTGAAGAGGAAGGGCGAGTCATAGGTGTAGATCTGGCTGGCGCCGGCCTGCTGCACCAACATGAAGGCGTTGCCGTAGGCCGTGCTGGCGACGCGCTGCACGCTCGTCACGTTGGGAACCGGCACCGTCGCCTGGTATGGTCGCTCGGAGATAAAGCGGAAGGCGTTGGGGCTGCTGCCGTCGCAGTGCCACAGCGTGCCGTCATGGTTGGCGGTAAGCTGCGTGATGCCCGCCGGCAGCGTACCGACCGGGACGAAACTGTTGTTCTCCAGCTTGCTCACAGCGCCGCCGGTGTCCAGCACATAGACACGCGTGGCGTCGCCGGCCGCCACCTGCTTGGGCGTGATCGCTCCCAGCGCGACCGGCTGCTGCCAGCTCATGGTTGCCGGGTCGAACGGGTAGAGCGCCGCGCCGCTGCCGCCGGTGGCAATGGCAAAGGGGATGGCATCTTCGCCGACATCAAGGCTGATCACAGTGGCGCCGCTGATCGCCGGCGCCGTCTGCCAGGCGATGCCGTCGTGATAGAGCACTGCCCCGCCCGGCGTCAGGCTCCACAGGTTGCCGACGCGCCCGCGCGGCGCCTGGGCGAGCTGCGGGAACCATGCCGGGACCCACGAAGCCAGCGCAATCGGGGTGACGGCCCCGGTGTTCTGGTCGGTATTGGTCTGGGTCCAGAGGATCGGGCCTTGAAATACCCAGTGCTCGTTGGGGATGCGCGGCCCGTCTGTCTGCGTGATATAGGCGTCGAAATCGCCGGCGGCAAGCAGGTCGACAATCTGGCTCGCGGCCGGCGGGATGGTGTTGCCCACCTCGGCGATGGGGTTCAGATTGGCGGCCCCGCCTTGAACGAGGAAGGCCAGCACAAATGTCTGCGGCGGCGACTGCGCCGGGAAGAAGAGCGTGGCCGGCAGGTTGCTGTCGATCCACGTGCCCGCCTTGCCGACGACGCCCTGCTCCCACGGCGCGGTCGTCGGCCAGGCATACCAGGTGGCGAGCGGGATCGGCTGGCTAAAGGTTACAGGCGAGGAGGACAAGTCGGCCGAAACGAAGCGACCGCTGCGGCACAGGTAGATCGTCTGCCCGTTGGCAAAGGCGCCGTCGAGGCTGCCTTGAAAAGTGGCGGGTAGCTGCGGCCATAGCGTGCCGATCGTCTGTAGCGAGACGAGTCCCTGCTGGAGGTGATAGAGAGCGACCTCGTCATCGCGGAAGAGGTAGAACGTGTCGCCGATCTTTGTCGCGGCGTCCACGCCCCTGCCAAAGGGCTGCCAGGTCTGGGCGAGCGGGTCGTAGAGGTGAGCGACGCCGATCGTATCCAGCGCCCATTGTGTCCCATCCCAGCCGGCGGCGATATCGGCAATCGGCTGGTTTGTGGGTAGTTGAGAGTTGACCGCTGACAGCGATGGCGCAATTTTGCCGACCTGATTGCTGCGAGCGAGTGCCGGCTGCGCAGCCGGAAACCAGGCCGGCAACGACAGCGCCGTCGCCAGCGCAGCACTCGCCTTGAGAAAGTCGCGACGGCTCAGCGTATGACCCATACTACAACTCCTGATGGCACACGAAGGAAGGAACTTGACCCGCCTGCCTGTCATGAGCAGGCGCCGGCGCCGGGCAAATGTAGCACAAAAGTATTGTCATCGCAATTGGGTGGGATTCGGGGGCGACGGCTGCGAAACAAGGAGCTTACCTGCGAGCCAGGCCGGTGCCTACCGGTGCTGTGTGGTCACACGGAAGGTGCGCTTTACGGCGTAAGCGGCGCTAGCCGAACCCGGCCCGTGCCTGTACAATGCGCAGACGTAGTGACTCTGCTGTTCAGGATACAACCGATGGTTATGCCGCCGATCGAGACCGAACGCCTTCTGCTCCGGCCATTCTTGCCGGAGGACCTGGACGCCATTTTTCAGATCCTCGACGTGGCGCCGGGCGACGTCGACCTCGACGATCCCGCTGCCGTTGCCGAAGCGAAGGCGGGCCGGCAGGCGTGGCTGGCGTGGTCGATCCTGAACTACGACGCGCTTGCCCGGCTGCACCAGCCGCCCTACGGCGACCGCGCCGTGGTGCTGCGGGCGAGCGGCGAACTGATCGGCGCGGTGGGGCTGGCGCCGGCGTTGCTCCCGTTTACGCAATTGCCCGGCCTGCGACCGCCCGACGCCGCACCGGATTGGCTGGCGCCCAACACGAGCGAAATGGGGCTTTACTGGGAGATCGCCGCAGACCACCGCCGCCAGGGCTATGCCTCCGAAGCCGGGGCCGCCCTCATCCGCTACGCCTTCGACGTGCTGAACTTGCAGCGTATCGTCGCCACCACGACCTACGACAACACGGCGTCGATCGGCGTCATGCGCAGGCTGGGCATGACCATCGAGCGCAACCCGCTGCCGGAGCCGATCTTCATGCAGGTGGTGGGGGTGCTGGAGAATCGCTGAGAGGCGTGAGGCGTCAAGCGTCAGGTGTCAGATGGATTGACATCTTGCGCCAACGCATCGGAACAGGACTTTGCGGCCAGCAGATCGTGAATGGAAAACCCAGCGCGGAACGAGTAGTAGACCTGGAGGAGGGGCGGCGGCGCAGGTGAGCAGGACCGAGGGAGGCCCTGCTCACCTGCGCCCTTCTATCAGCCGCCCTTGAGCATCTGCCAGCGGCCGTCGCATTTCACCAACACGTCGGCTGTGCTCAGCCACAGTATTGTGGCGCGGGCGGCGCATTCAGCTTGCGCAACAGGTAGTCGATCCGTGGTGGCCACGTAATGAACGAGCGCGTTTCCCCGATCAGCACGTAGCCACCACTCCATGGTTACCTCAATCAAGTGTCAGCTACCGCTTGACCCTGGTCAACCAGTACTCCGTCTCAGGCGTTCGTTCGGCATCCCACCGCGCGTTGACTACGTAGAGCGCATCGCCGTAGATCGCAACCGTAGACAGGGCTTCCATCGTCGGATCGGTGATGGTGCGGACGATTTCGCCTGACTTCCACTCCGGGTCGAGGGCCACGACGTAGACATTATCTTGATCGATGGTGGAGTCGACGACATAGAGTGTGTCACCGTCCAAGGCTAGACCGTCGTGGTAAGGCTGTGCATCCCGATCAAGCGCCAATTCCATGGCCTCGCCGCTGGCCGTATCGACCACGTAAAGTTTGCCGAGATCGGAGTGGGCTATGATCAACTTCGCACCGTCCGCCGAAGCGACAATGCCATTGCTGTTGAGGCCATCTGGCAGGTTCTCGAAATCGCCAGTGAGCGCGATTGTTTCGCTTGCAGCCGGGTCGGGCAAGTGGCTCTCAGGATCAAGCGGCAGACGATAGACAACCGGCTGATAGGAATCGGTGAAGAAGACAGCGTCATCAGTCAGGGCGACATCGTTGACCAGGCCGCCGGTCGTGAACTGGATTTCGGCAACCTGTTCGCCGGTCAACCCGTCGTAGACCAGCCCGTTGCCGGCTTCGACGCCGGCCACGTAGAGCAGGTCGGTCCGCCGGTCATAGGCCATGCCCGCTACTTTCTGTGTCTCCTGGGCAGGAACGAAGACGCTGCCTTCGCCTGTCGCCAGGTTGACCTGGTAGATTGCCCCGGAGCCAACCGAGCCGACATAGGCTGTGGCATCGCGTCCGACGGTGATCCCTTCCGGCTCGAAACCGTTGGGCAGCATTACGGTGGGGGCGGTGTTGTCTGTTGCCTCGAGTGGCGCAGCGCGCTCTTGTTCGGCCAGGAAGATGTTCTGCCATTTTCCGTCACGCTTCACCCACAGCGACGAGACGGTGCGAGGGTTCGAGAACGCTGCGCCATCGTAGCTGCCGTTGAAGTTGAGCGGATAGGTAACCATGTAGGCTTCCGGGGTGATCATGAGCACGCGAATCTCACCCAGGTCAGGCGGAAGCACAGTGAGCTTCTCATCCTGTAGGCCCGCCATCATGGCATCGCGTTCGGTGTACGACCCATCGATAGCGACGCCGAAATAATCGGCGCCGGTCTCAGCATCCAGCGTCTCCCAGTCGCGATTGATGTAGAGATCGAACGTGCCGAGTTCGTGCTCGATCGCCTCCGCCATCATCTGCTCAAGGTCTGGCGAAGATGCGCCGGCCGCCGCATCCCCCTCCATGTCGCCCATCTCCATCTCCGGCAAATCGGCGACGGGGATCATCATGTGCTGATAGCCGGTGTCGGCGAACATGATGTAGGGCAGACCGGACATATGGTCGGTGCTGAACTGCGCGGTGTCGAAGCCGCCCGGCACTACCAGCATGACATGGGGCGCGGTGGCGACCCAATCCTCGCCTTCGGGCGGGGCGGGCAAGTTCGGGTCCGTGTTGCTGGCGTCGGATCCCCCTTGCAGCATGTAGGAGAGGCCGACGCGGGTGACGCCTTCGGTGTCGCCGATCGACCAGAAGGCTTCCATCATGGGGTCGTTGCAGGAGGGATCGTTGCCCGGCGAGACCGCCCCGTCCGGGTAGCAGACCCAGCCGTTGGTCCCTTCCTTCACGACCACCATCGGGTCGCCCTCTGTCTCCGGGTTGCCCATGATCGTCGCATTCAGGGCCACGCCGGCCGGCGCCGAGCGCAGGATATTGGCGGTTGTCTCATCCACATCGCCCATGAGGTCGTCCGCCGTCGGCACCACCGGCACCATCAGGTGTTCGTAGGGCGTGTCGTCCCACATGATGTAGGGCGCGTCCTGCTGCGGCTCGTTGGCATAGTCGGCGGCGTCGAAGCCCGCCTCCGTCACGAGCATGATGTGCGGCACCGTGCTGATCCAATCTTCGCCCGCGGCTGGCTCCATGGCGAAGGGGTCGGTGTTGGACGGGTCGGAGCCGCCGGCCAGCATGTAGCCGATGCCTGTCCCTTCGCCGGCCGGTTCCTCGCCCGCCATCAAGGCGGCGTTCCAGGCATCGAAGACCAGGTCCAGGCACGACGGGTCGTTGCCGGGCGAAACGGGCCAGTCGACATAGCAGGTCCAGCCGTTCGTCCCCTCGCGCAGGACGACGGTGGGCATGCCGTCGGCGTCATAGGCCATGACCGTGGCATCGCGGGCGATGGCGGCCGGCGCCGCGCTCTCGGCGTTGGCGATGGCGGCCGCGTCATCTTGCGCAGGCGGCGCCGCCTGCGCGGGCATCGTGAGGGCCAGGGCAGGCCACAGCAAGGCAACGGCGAGCAGTGCCCTGAGCCAGCGAGATACGAATTGCATTCGGGTTCCTCCTCTGGGAAAAGTCGATCCTGATTTCACCACGCTATATGGGAACAGGCGGGGCCGCGTCGGCGGACGCTCGCCTGGTACTTGGCGCGCACAGCTTTGCGCGTCCGGCTCACGCCTCCGGTGCTCCATCGATCTTGCCGAGCAGGTACGCGGCGCAGGTGTCCCAATCGCGGAAATAGCGCGTCTCGCCGCTCAGCACGTGCCGCACCTGGAGCCGCACCTCGCGCTGCTCCGCATCCAGCGTCTCGTACCAGACGCGCAGGGTGAAGAGGTGGGAATGACGCCAGGGGTCGTCAGTTGGAACGGTCGGCTCCATCAAGGCCTCCGCGTACAGGCCATCAGGCCACGAATCAGGGCTGTGCGATACGGTAATGGTGCTTGCGAGGAAGAGTATGGCAGGCGGAGCGTTCTATCAGCGTTCTAGCGGCTGGACGCCGGCAGCCGGCAGATCGCCCGCTGGGTGGAGAGTTGCTGCGACGTAGCCGGCCGCGTAAAATCACCGGTTTTGGTAATCGCTTACGGGTCCAGCGATGTCACGCCCACCCGTGCCAGCCGACCCGCATAACCCATGAATGGGCGCACAACGATTTCCACATCGCGCGTGGGCGCGCCCTGCGTGATGACGGCGACCGGCTGGTCGCTTATCCCAAAGACAATGTAGGATCCGTTTTCAATACGCGCACTCAGCGCGTAGGACGCGTTTGGATCAATCGCCGCCGATGAGTAACGCACAGCAAAAGCCGCCACCGGCTGCGATCCGTCGACCTCGATGCGCTGTTGCGCCAGCAAGGTGGCATTGCTTGGCTCCGAGCCGGCGACGACCTTGTCAATGAAGACCCGCACGATCACGGGGTCAGGCGATTCGGCGGCGAAGGTATAGGAGACCACGCCGGTTAACAGCGCGTCCGTGGCGCTGGTACGCACGCGCAGCCGGTCGCTCTCGGGCAAATGGCCAGGCGCGGCGGCGCCGATCACTTGCAGCGACAACATGCCATCGTCGGCGATGGGCGGCAGCGGCACATTGTCGCGCCACACGCCGCTCGCCGGTTCGGGGACGACGGGCGCCATGTGGAGCACTCTACCGACCGCATCCTGGACCAAGAACTGTGCCGGTGCGGGTGCGATGCCCTGCACATGCAACGCCTCGTCGCGATTGGTGAATACCGTTTCCGGCAGCGGGAAGTCGATCCGGGTCGCAAGTTGTGTGCCGCCAGGATCGACAAAGCGTACGTCGACGCCAGCCGGTACGTAGCGCGGGCCGCCATATCGGACCAAATTGTAGACACAGATGCGAGCACGCTGGGCGCCGGCTACGCTCAGCTTGGCGTGCCAGCGTTGCTCGCCGTAGGCGTCGACGCCATCGTCCTGGGCCGGTACACTCGCCAGCACCTTGCGCGCAGGAACGCGCCAGGTAGGGGCGAGGTAGAGAGCATCACCGGCATCCGTGCAGTCGGTGGCGCTGTCGACGGCCTCCACGATGACCGGCCCCTCATATTTCCCGCGCCCGCGCACGGTCACAACCGCGTTGGCGTCGATCTGTGCGTAAGGCAGCGGCGCGTCGATTGCCAGATACGCGTCCGGTTCGTTCGTGCCAAAGATGACCGGCACGGCGTCAGCGGCACCGATGGCCGGCGCGTCTGGCGTCACCCAGTAGGCGTAGATCTGCGCGCGCGTTCCAGAGGTCACGTCGGGGACGACAAGCTTGGCGCGCCAGCGTTGCGGGCCGGGCTGAGCGGGCCGCGGCGTCACCTCCGCGATCGTTTCGGCCAGCACGCGGCCCAATGCGTCCACCGCGCGCACGGCCAGCGTGCCTGTCATCGCATTGGCCAACGTGCCGCTGACCGGGAAGTAGGCGTTGGGGATCAGCACGCCGTTGCTCAGTGGCGCATCGATGAGCAGGGTTGGCGCAGCCGGCGGCGTGCCGGGCAGGCGCGGCACGCGTAGCAGCGTTCCACTCGCCGGCTGTACGAGGACGCGCAGGCAGTTGGCGCGGCGCACCTGGCGCTCCGTGGCGCCGGTCTGCGCAGCCAGCGCGGCGATACTGTCGCCCGCCTGTACCGTGTAGGCCGGCCAGGTGACATGCTCCTGGCAGCGGTTCGCCAGCTCTGCGCGATTGCGCCGGTTCAACTCCTCCTGCAGGATGTGCGGGTCAGGCAGCGGTTCGACAAGCGGCCCGCGATAGAAGTCCAGCGATACAAAGTCCTGGGCGGCGATGCCGTTCTTCGCATCGCCGGCGGTTGCCTCGATGGTCAGGTCTTGAAAGAAGAGATCCGGTTGCGGGTGCAGCGTCGTGCGCCAGGCGCCTTCGCCATCCGCCGATCCCTCCACCACCGCAACCTGTTCGTCGATGATGCGATGGCCGCGATCGCGGGCGCGCACGACAATCTGCGCGTCGGTCAGCCCGCGCGCCGTGCCGGCCACCTCGAACGCGCGGCTATCAGCCGGGAGCTTGGCCTGGCTGGGCGTCGTGATGGTGATGAAGGCTGTTTGGGGCGTTGGGGTCGGGCAGTCGGGACGGTCGGCGCAAGGCAGGGGTGCGTCCAGGTCGCGCGCTGCGGCGGGTGGGTTTCCTGAGAGAAGCAGGATGGGTACAGCCATGAAAGCTGGCAGGCTGACAAACAAGACGCGAGCGGTATGTCGCATGGTATTTCCTTCTCCTTACCTTGGACGACTCGCCAATTCGCAGGGCAGTGTGAATCGGATTGCCTAGCTCTATCAGCGCCCATGGGCCGCCCGTATGCTGACGTGTTCAGAATAGACGTTTGTGAGGATGTGGAAGCTTCAGGGGCACTGGCGAGGCTGGTCGACGCGGTGAGTGCTGCGCATCGCTGGTGCTGAATGGCAATGCAAGAGCGAAGCCAGCGCCAGATCCGGGCTATGTCAGTTCGATCCTGGCGGACACAATTTTCTGCCAGTTCAACGGCCACACTCAGTTGAATCCAACCGACGTATGTATGCTGCGCTATTCGCCCAGACATGGTTTTGAGACATTCGGGCTGGATGTAGATCCTGGTTCGCACTCGCAACAGTCGATGACGCGAGCGTTGAGCGGACCCTGTTGCGAACTCCGGTGGTTGTACCAGAAAAACCCACAAGTGAAGAATAGAGCGAAGAGCTGTTCTTGTTCGTCCGCCAAATCTTTGGAACAACAGTCGGTTTGTCGACTATCGAACATGCCAAGGCAATCGCCTACTTGCCTTCCGCAGTTGGCGACGCGGGACGAACGAGCAAGAACGCCCCTTGGACATTCAAGGGTTTGCGCGTGAAGCCTTCGATTCGCTCGCTATAGATGCCACGCAATGTGTCGCCCTGATCTAGCACATCCCCTTCCAGCGTGACAGTGCGTGAGATCGTGCGGCCTGCTGTGACGCTTCCAAACGTACCGGAGATGGAGAATGTGGGCGTGATGGCGTCCGTGGCGCTCGTGATTGAACCAGACAATACTGGCGAACCAGGAAATGCCTGTGTTCGGGTCGAATCGATGGTGCCGGAAAGTCCACCTTCTTCAACTGCAGACAAATCGACAGCAAGATCCATGACACCAAGCGATGCGGGTTCAGAGATGGCAATCGTGCCGATATAAGCTCCACCGAGCGTTCCTTCTGTCCCTGCTCGTTGCAGATACGGGGCAGCTGACACCGAATGTTGATGAGCGGCATCTGCCTGTGTATGCAGGGATAACGAAATAGACAAGAGAATCGACAGACAAAAAAACAACCTTGTCGGCAAGCGAAGCAGTGTTCCGCGTATTTGATAGGCGCTCATCTACATCTCCAAGGCGATATGAACATGATCTCTTTTGTGCACTCTCTCAACGTTCCTCGTACTCTGCTAGTCCTTGATATTTGGGTTTAGCTCGACGACGCGCTTTGTGCTCCCTTTGGTCTCTTTCCAGTCAAACGCCTTCTGGGCCTTTTCATGCTGTGTAGTTACGCTCTGCCAGAGTTTCTCTGCCTGTTGGGGTGTCTTGCCAAGCATCTGTTCTGCGAGTCCCTTGAAGTATTTATTGAAAATCCCGACATGAACAGTCTCGTGCTTGAGTAAAGCCATGTACATTTGGTTCCATTCGGCACTCGTCTTAGGGCCTGCCTTGCTGAGGTCTTTCCACTCTGGCATCTCAATCACCAATTTAGCCTCGATTGTTACCTTAGTGATTCTATTATTTGGAGTTGAGGTCTCGAAATTGTACTGCATACTAGACCACTCCATACGACCCCATTCCTCGCCACGCTTTCTCATGAGGTCACTGCCCACTTCTTCGAGAGTCTTGCCTGTCACCTCGTAGTGCTTGACCGTCGGTCCTGCTATCTTGGTCTCAGCCTGGGTGCCGTTTGGATCAACAAACCTGACCGGATTGTTCAGTGCATACGCATACAGGTTCAGCGACTGTGGATTGTCAGCCTGCTGGTCTGGTTGTTCGCCATACAGGGGATCCGTGCTAATGAACTGGCCCACAACAGCGTCGTAGTAACGGGTACCGTAGTAGTACAGCCCGCTGGTATCCCGTTCTTTGCCCGTGAATTGGTAGCGCGCTTCCTGGCCATTCCTTTCGTAGCGCGTCAGGCCGTAGGGGTAGTAAACTACCTCAGAGTTGACATTGCCGCCTGCCTCCAACAGCAGACTGGTCCCGCCGAGATGGTCCGCGGCGTACCACAGCGTGGCGCTGGAATTGTTCTGCCCTGCCAGTTGACGCTTAGCCCGCCCGCCGAAACCGGCGATCAGTTGCGCTGGATCGAAGGGCATCGTCACTTGAGCCAGACGCTGATCATCCAATAGTACATAGCGCACGAACTCATCCCCTTGCGCCACGGCATGCGTGCCGATATAGAGTGTCTTGGTCACGAGCTCATCGCTATGCACCGTCTGTCGAATGCGCTGACCGTTCGCATCGTATTCGTAGGAAGAGACGGTAACTCCGTCCTCTGCACTCGCTAGCCAGTCGCGCGCCGTCCAGGTGTATTGGGTGTTGCCCTTCCGGGTGAGGTTACCATTGGTGTCATAGGTATAGGCCTTACCGTCTGCCATCGTCACGGCATGAGGACCAGAACCGGCCTGGCCATGCTGC
The DNA here is from genome assembly GCA_020634815.1 of Caldilineaceae bacterium. Lineage (GTDB taxonomy): Bacteria > Chloroflexota > Anaerolineae > Caldilineales > Caldilineaceae > Caldilinea. The sequence goes on from JACKBA010000022.1 coordinate 82,247, forward strand.
AGGTCGCCTAGGTTCAGCCGTGCGTCCAGTGCGGTACTGGTTTTGCGCACTAGGTTACCGATGGCATCATAGCGATAGTCGATCCGGCCGTACGTGCCTGTGGCATAGGCTAAGCGATAGAGGCTGTCGTAGCCAAAGTTCTGGGTTTGATCGTTGGCATCGTTGCGCACACCTAAGGGACGATTGTCCTCAATCAAAACGATGTTGCTGGTTCGGTCGAATTCGTATCCTAAATCTTGCAACACGTTTTCTCCAGCGGCGCTTTGCAAATGCTCAAGCCGTAGACGGACATCGTAGCCATATCGGGTGGTGACGCCGTTGGCATAGGCAATGGCGCTACGCTGACCGGAGGGTGTGTAGTCGACATTGGTTACATAGTCAGGGATCGTTTCGAGCAACCCCTGGTCATTATAATGATAGGTAACGGTGTAGCCGTCGGGATAGATCAACTCGCTTAGTCGATCCATGGCGTCGTAACGCATACGCGTGACAAAGCTGAGACCTTCTTGGGTAAAGCTTCGGATACGCCCAGCGACGTTCCCGCGCTCATCGTAAGAGAAGTAGACTGCTCCTTCCGGATCTTCGACATATGTCACTTGCCCCAACGTATTGCGCGCATCAAGGTGCAGTGGGGAAAGCGCATCGTCATAGTGGTAGGTGAAAACAGTCTCGAAGCCATCATTATCTGTCGGCCACTGTTCGGTTAGCGGGCGATTGGCCGCATCATAGGTGTATGTGATCACTTGGCCTTTGGCGTCCTTCGTCTGCCGCAAATTGCCAACGTCATCGTATACATAATGCATCTCGCCACGGTCCGGATCCACCATGCGCACCTTGCGCGACAGGGCATCGTATTGCATGGTTTTGACGTTACCCTGGGCATCGGTAATTTGGACTAGATTGCCCAAGGGGTCGTAACCATAGTATGTGTGGTAACTCTCCACTGTGTCGCTGACACGATTGGTCTCTACGACCTCAACGAGCCGCTCCAGGCCATCGTATCGTAGCGTTTTTGGGGTGCCCACGTAGGGTGAGCCCAGATGATTGTCTTCTTCGTCCGACTGAATCTGCACAAGTGGGTGATACTCCACCGAAGCAAAGGAGCCATCAGGGTTGTTCGTACGCACAACCCGCGCCAGTGAATCATACTCCTTGCTGGAGTGGGGAAGGGCAGGATCAGGTGCATGATAGGCGAAGTCAACATCGAAATACGGCAGGAATTGGTCGCGCTCGCTCTGGCGGGCGTTGAACGTCACGGCGTCTGCTACGACCACTTGTCCATTTTCGGCCTCGCTACGCGTCTGGAGCTTGCGCCCCAAACCGTCGAAGTAGACCATACTGGTGCGCACGTTTTCGGTGCCCGACTGCTCGCGCTGATGGGTGGTGATCGAACTGCGCGGGCTACCTAAGTCATAGTGGAACTGTTGAGTTGGCAGTTCCAGCGTATCACCGGGGAGGACGATGTCGGCAATGCGCCCGAACGCATCGTAGGTGAAGAAGGTGGTGTTGCCGTTGAACTCGGTGGCGCTGATGATCTTGCCAAAGCCAATATCATAGGCAGCGGTGTACGTAAGCACGCGACCGGCTTCAAGATGAATGGTTTCCGTGACAGGGAAAGCATGGGTTAGATCATCATATCCAATTGTGGTCAGGTGACCATTGGCATCCATGATGCCGATGACATTCCCGTAGGTGTCGAAGGCTTGGCGTTTGGTCGGGACGAAGCGATTGTCACCGAGCGGCCCCAAGAATTCCTCCTGTCGTGTCAGATTCCCGCGCTCAACGCTTTGTAGCGGTAAGCCGACATAGGGGTCCCCGTCATAGTAGAGGCGAGCCAGGCTGACGATATTGCCTGCCGCGTCGGTTTGCGTGATCACCGCAGGCGTGTTGATAATCCAGCGCTCGGGGTTGATGGCGTAGTCTGTGTGCTGGAGTAACTCATCGTTACCACAGGATAGATCAAGCGCGCCATCGGATTTGGGGCAAACCTGACCGAAGTTGAAGTTTTGCGTTTGATTACCGTATTGATCGTAGCCAAAGGTTTGCAGTAGCTGAACCGGCTGGTTCGTGGCTTCATAGACCAGCGTTTGCGTCCCGGTTATGGTGGAAAATTGGCTCACGCCGCCGGCAATCTCGTAGGTCGTCAGCGTGTTTGTGACTTGCAGATAACAGCCTGTCTCAGGGACACTACAGTCGGCTTCTTCTGCCAGGACGGTTTGTGCTTTGAGCAGTCCTTTGCGGCTTTCATTTGTATCGCCAACATCATAGAAATAATGGGTAACTGTGGTGGGGGCCGACTCGTCACCAACATGAGTCTCGATGACTTCGGCAAAACCCCGGAATTCTTTCTTCTCACCGTCGTAGTAGCCATCACGGTAATGGTATTCCGTCACATAGGCATCTTGGCTATTGGCATCACGCACTGTCACCCGACTCACGACCTGGATAGGAAACGGAACGGTGTGTGTCCAGGTGATATTCTGGCTACGGTCGAGGAGATAATCGTCAGTCGACGGTTTGTACTCGATCTCAAATGTGCGTCCCAAACCATTATCAATGTGACTGAGCAGATTTGGCTGTGTTCCCTGGGAAAAATCGACATAGGCGACGTTTTCGAGCCCCTGACTGAATAGCAGCTCATTTGCCCCATCACCATCGATATCAGCCAACCGAACGGACCAGCCAACCTGATGTGGCGGAGTGTTGTCTATTGTAATCATCGGCGTAAAGGTGTCATCGCCGCGGTTCAGCCAATAGAGGACAGATCGGTTCCCAATGACCATGAGATCAGCCAGCCCATCTGCGTTGATGTCTCCAAGTCGAATCTGGCTGGCGGGAACAGCCCCGATATCGTGTACACCACCGCGCATGCGTACGACTTCGCCAAACTCGCCATTGCCGTTGTGCGGAGCATAGAAGAGCGTACCGTCCACGGGCCGGATATAGACCATGTCTTGCAGGCGATCCCCCGTCATATCGGCCAGTTGAACGCGAGGATTCGAAAACCCGAGGCCCTGACCTATGGCCACGCCATGGTTGGTCTGTGCATAATGCCAGGTGTCGAACGCACCATCTATGTCGTTTGCCTGGAGGATCCAAACCTGGTATCTCTGTGAAGTGGTCCTGAGAATATCGATACGCTTGTCGTTGTTAAGGTCGACCAACCGCACATTGCTATCACTGAGTGATAGATTCGGGTTTGACTGAAAGGCAATTCGTTGCGACCACAACTGGCCTGGTTCGGCTCGATAGTAGAAGAACCTACTTGATTTGACGAGCAGGTCAGATTGTCCGTTGCCATCCATGTCCGCCATGCGTACGCCAGAGCGCAACAATGGCACATCATCCAGCCGCGTTGTTGTCTGTTGCCAACCCATCTCACCGAAATTGAGGTAGTAGAGTTGGTCGTTATCTCGTGTCTGCAAAATGTCTGGCAAGCCATCGTAGTTGACATCGACCAAGTCGGCGTTGTAACCGTCGACGAGTCTCGGTGGCACATCCGAAATCGTGACGGTTTGTGCTAGATCGCTGCGGAACGATGTGTATGAGAATGTTGTAGGTGGGAGGACAGTGACTCCATCACTTGCCGTAGTTGTGATCGATTCGAGCAGGGAAAGCCTTTCCGTCGAGTTTTCGAGTTTGTAGCCAAACCGATAGATTCGCACCAGGTCGCCCAATACCCGGATCTGCGCTTCTGCCAGACGCTGGGAAATCGAAATCGGTGCGCGGCTGGTTCGATCCGTGAAGACATCCGGCCGATCCGTGTAGTGGAACGAGATAGAATTGTATCTACCGTCGGCAGCGAAATTGAAGCGAATCTCAGATATGTAGGGATATCCATCGACAGATTTGTACAGGTACTGAATCTCGTTGCCGTTCGTATCAATTTGCCGATCCAAGTTCCAGCGAAAGACACCGAGCTGGTGATGGTCAATCCGACTCGAATCATCGGTGCCGAAATACATCTGAGTGCCATTCGGTAGGGTTGCCACCCAGTGGTCTTGATCTACCGTCATTCTCTGAAAGCGAATGAACAGGCTTTCATTTTTAAGACGGAAAGTGCCTTCAGCGACTGACACCAGCTCTTCGGCATTGCTGTAGATGAATTCGTCATTTGCGCCATAAGTAGGCAAACCTTTCTCCGTTTGGCGCTGGATATAGGGAATATCGAGCTTCCATCCGATACCAATGGGGCCATTCGGGTTCCCGCCGTTGTATTGCATGCTCAACTGTGGTTGAAAGCCATTGACGCCAGGGGGAACAACGAAATTGAAGGGGTAGGCAGCGGTGCCTGTACTCAGATTGGGCTGAAACGATTCTCCGAGCCCTTCAAGCGAACCGGGTCCGGTTGGGAGTGAGATTACCTGTGGGGTTACCCCGGATTTTCCCTCCGGTTCGTCTGCCTTAGTTGGCTGGGGCCAGGCCAAGCCGAACAAGATGGTGAGCGCGGCGCAGGCGATCAATGTAGTATGGAATTGCCTGTCGATCGCTCTTCTCATATTGATGATCTTGGACTCAAAATAGGCTAATGGCGCATGTGTTTATGGACGTGAAATGCGCGTCACATCCATGTAAATGATGATGTCGTCGATCATTTCAAGCTTAAGATACTTATTTGATGGCGCATTATCAGATAAGTCGATGACCAAAAACCAACTTGATGCTGCAGGACTAAGGTTGAACAATTCTGATGTTGGTATCCCACACATTTGTGGTGAAGGTGGTGGTTCACAATCGAATCCTGCGGTCACTGTTCCACGCCGTGGCCTATCTGGAATCCTTCCCAATTGGTTTTCGATCATCGTACTGCTTCCGTAATCGACCAGTAAACCGCTGACAAAACTACTTGAGTTGCCTGGCGTGTACTCGACCACGTTCCCTTCGCGGTCCATAAACGTCTCCGTGCCGCCATGCTCGATCCGAATCTGTGGCGTCCCAACAAAAACTCCCGGACGGTGTAAGATACTGACTGCCACACCGTTGCAACCAGGCGAACACCCGATGTTTGGATTGTTAGGATCGACAGGTGCAATGCGATAATTCCAAAGTAGACTTGTGTCAAACTGTTCCAACGTCGTGACAAACGGAATTCTCAGAACGCGACTGTTGACATCGTAGTACCTTAGGAGCATTGAATTAAAGCTACCATTGTCCTCGACTCTTTCAGATAACCCGAACACTCTTTCTCTGACCGAAATCGAGTACGGTGTGTGGCTTCTGGAGATCACACCGAGCTCATCGGTCTTGGCCCGTCTGTAGTTATCCAAAGCCGTCAGGAAGTTGCCAATTTCCGCAGCGGTTCGTGCGCTAAAGATGTCGTCGATATTCGGTTTCCGAGCATCGGCTAAGGCATCATATCCGCCATTAAGCGGCATCAAATATTCGTATTCCAGTGCCTTTGCGGCCAGGTATGCGTATTGAGCTGCAATTCGGAAGCTTCGAGATGATTGGATCGTGAGATTTTCGCGTAGGATACGATAGATAGGATTGTTCAAATAACTATCCAGTTCAATTCCGACTGCCATATCACGTAAGTTCTTCCAGTGGTGATACTGCTGACCAAGATGATTATGGCGCATGACCAAGCGGTTAAACTCTGCCTCGGCAGCGTGTTTGTTAATCTCCAAGGTGGATTTCTCAAGCAGCCACGTCAGGATTTGTGCTTCGCTGTTTCTTTTTTCCATCTCGGCACGAATATCCGCGTCTTCTAGAATTGCATCCCGTGTCAACTTAGCGAGTGATACGGCATCTTCATCCGTGGTCGTTGTTGTTGAATCTATAGTTGCATCCGCCCAGTCGAAGTCTATATGTTGGGTGGTGGATCCTGTCGCAGAACAGCCGCTAAACAAGAACTTAAGGCCAAACTCTGCCGTACAACTGGCAGTTTGCGAAAAACCGAATCCGAGACTAGACGTTTGTGTGCTAGAATCGATGTTGGCCACTGTTGTTCTAACTCGACTCTCAATGCCCTTCGAAACCTCAAAGGCACCTTGTATCCCAGCATTCTGCAATAGCATTTCGACTCTGTCTTTCACAAGACTTTGTTCAATAACTATCTTCTCGTTAAGATTCTCGATTTGTTGTCTAATGGCACTAATGTTGTCTCCTGCGGCTGCAAGGGCACAATAATTCTGCTTAAGTTCGCCAGGGTTCTGGGCTAACGTAGCAGCGTCGCACGCAATATTGTTCATACAGGTTTCGAAGTTGTTGCTGGTGTCGTCGCTGCTTTTGCCACAAATCTGCAATAACTGAGTATCGTAGGTCAAAGGAATTTCCAGTAGGCGCTTATTGATTGCGTCCCTAGATTGATCGAAATCTCGCTGTGCATTGAAGGCAGCCTGCTCGTCTTCTTTAGCCATTGCGTAGAAGGCTTCCGCTTGGCCGCGAATGGAGCGGGAGTCGGCGTAATCACCGTAGAGCTGCAATGGGACATACTTGTCGGTGAATCCGAAGGGATTGACGCCACTCCTGATCACTTGTGCACGATTGCGCAGCAATTCGAGGCTGCTCAACAGCAATGGCGCTCCCGTAGCCGTGAAGTCAGCAAAGCATCTGTCGATACTATCTTTCCGGGCTGTGCCCGTCAGGTGATTCTCTTCCGCCTTTTCTTCGCAGCGGTCGGCTACATTTTGAGCCAATGCTGCGGATTGCAGGTAGCTTGTGGTGAAGGCATCCTGATAGGTGGTGAGCGCTATGGCGTCTTCGCGTTGCTGTCGATAGCGGATGGCCTCCTCATCAAGAGCCGTGACCATGCTTTCGGTTGCAACCGCAAAAAGCTCAAATTCGCGGGGAGTAAACATGTCCGCCACGAACACTTTGCTAGGCCAGCCGATATCAGTGTGAAAAGAGTCAAGCAAGACATTGGATGCCAGTTCGAATTGGTTTTTCGCCTTGTCTAGTAGGGCAAATTCCTCTTCGAGGATTTTTTCTGCGGTCCAGCCAGGACCGCCAAACCGATAATCGGTTGCATCGACCAAAAATTCATTGCCGAAAATAATATGCACGTACGCAATCTCGCGCGTCATCTCGAGGATACCTTCTCGCCCCACCTCGCGCGCACGTCGGGATGTCAAGGTCTTTGTTCCATTTTTGTCCTCCGCATAGGCCTGGATTTCAACATTGGGTGGTTCCGCAAGTAATAATGCGGTATAGAGTGAACGGGCAGCGAGCATCTGGTTGCGAATGTTGATTTTCGCTTCTGTCACCTCTGGTCCCAACGTACCACCCTCCGCCGATGTAGAGACCTTTCGTGCGAGCTCGTCCCGGTTGGCTTCAGGACAATATCCGCGACTGGTGATTCCAGAGTAGTCAAAGCAGAATCGGTAATAGAGGTCACCGCCGTTGAAATTCTGATAGTTATTCTTGATATCTTCGGTGCGCGTAATGCTATTTGAGGGTAAGAGCTGTAATTCGTTTTGTCGGAAATCGAGTCCATGTTGGCCAAGTTCGTACGCCTGGTTGTAGACATTTTGGTAGTCCTGGCGCGACAAGTAGGAAGGGGGCTGGCTGGTCACAAGAAGTCCCAGGCCGCCTTCGTCATCAATGCTTCCGCCAGCCGACGAAAGAGTGGCTCCCATCCCATCTAATGTGGAGCCGTCACCTTCTTGACTCAAGACATGACTCTGACCATTTATCAGAAGGATCATAACGACCAATAGGGTGGCCAATGATCTAAGTATTTGCATGTTGTCACCTCATGCTATCAAGTGCCGAGACAATCGCTATGGGCGAACCCAATAGACCTCTCAAACCTGACTTTTGGCTGAACTGATCTAATGCGATCATTCGATCAGTGTCCTCGAATGAGTCCACTGCAAAAAGGTCGGAATTCGATCCAGAAGAGAAGCGTCGAAGGAAACCGTCCCGCTCGCGGCATGAAACTGACACAAATCAAGGGCGGCGAAGAGAAGCTTGACTTCCCACGTATTTGCCTGCGTTATCCGCTCACGCCTGCACACCGGGCATTTGCCCATACGCCATTTGGACCTGCGTCCAGATACCAATAGCCATCATCCCCGATGAATACTCTTGCAGTCCTGGAATCCCATTCGAATTCACCTCGAATGTAGGTCAAAAAGCAGAAACCATGAGAGCTATGAATCATTTGCACAGGATCTCCGGAATCTACCTCGTACTCGCCCGTGTATTGCATTTTCCCTCGAATCTCTCCTACCACATCTACACTACCATTCACACCAAGATTGCCTCCAACACCGAGGTTACCCGTGTTGAGACTTCCCGGCATAGTGACGTTGCCGTTGGCTGTATTCATCAGCAATCCCCAACCGGCTCCAGAGCCATAGAAGCCCATCGTATCTGCGGTATTCAGACCCACAAACCCAATCTGCGATGGGATCGTATCGCTAAACCAGATGCCAGCGGAATTGTTCCCGCCTGCGCCCAGAATTCGAGCACGACCGCCGACATCCAGCTTGTATTCAGGTAGATCAACACCTACGCCAACATTGCCATTTGCCTCAATAACAAATCGTTGATATTCGTCGTCCCCCCCCCCGGCACTTGCCAAGAACAGAGGAACATCTGCGTGGCCTTGGTAGGCGGTCTTGATTTTCAAGCCATAGGCACTGCCTCCTCCCGTGGAAGTGACCAACATCCCCCAGCGATTGTTCGCTTGGTTTTCTATCGTGACCTGAGCATCGTCACTTGGTGTGAACACTGGGTGAGTTGACTCCTGGTTACCAATCCGTACTTTTCCTTGATCCACCCAAACAGCCGTATAGGGAGCGTCACCCTGTCCGCCCAACGCATATGCATGGCCAGATCGAAACGCGTATGGGACTGCAGCAAAGCGCTGGCGCGGCATTTCGTTGTGGCCAGCTATTGTGACACCAATAAATTGATCAGGACCGGTAAATCTGATTTTGGACAGAGAGGGCGTATCCGCAGGATTGTCGCCCAATAGGATACTAAAGTTTCCATTGCGGACGGTCACCGAGTTGTCTGGGCTGGTGAGTTTCGGTTGAGCGTCCAACCCGAGACTGTCGTAGATCCGTAACGTCATGGTGTAGACACCACTTAGTGGATTGCCATCCCTATCACGTAAAGTTCCCTGATAATTGATATATGGAGGAATCCCTGGTGATGCCTGATCGCCCGCCTGCAATAATACGGCTGCACCGCTGAAAGTCATGTCCGCAGCAATGGCAGAGTCCGCATTGTTGAATAGTGCAACAAGACCGTAGAGTGCCAGCAGTGCAATTGTAGCGAACCCAACCACCTCAGCGAGAGCTTTCACCTTGTTGACGATAAGCATTTTGTCCTCCTGCCTCACCGGCCTATATGGCACTCCACCGAAATCGAGAATGAGTCCCATCGAAAATCTTCAACCGTTGACCCAGCCGTTATGGAAACCGGTATTGGGCGCGTGCTCTATCCTACTGAACCAAAATCACCGGCGTGTCACGGTTGCATCACGGCGCCGTCACCGGAACCCCAAAATCACAACAGATTCGCCAACTGGCTGACGGCGGCTTGGATCTGCGCTAACATCCTGCTCGCCTTGTCAATGTTTTGCTGCACGCGCTGAAGTTCGTCAACCAGGAGCACCAGATTTGGGACTGCTGCAGACCCCACAGGCACACGCCCACCCGGCGGCAACGCGCCGACGATCTGTGCGTAGAGCGTCTGCGTCTCTTCTAGTGGAGGTACGCCCAGTTCTTGGTTCAGAAACTCCCGGCACTGGGCATACTGTCGCGTAGCCAACCCGCGCTGCCCGCTCTCCAGGTAGATACGCATCAGTTCGCAATGAACATCTTCACGCACAGGGTCGCGGCGCAGGATTTCATCCCCGCAGGTGATAGCACGTTCATATTCACGGACGGTCGCGTAGAACGTCATGAGCCGCGTCAGGCAATTGAGATGGATCGTGCGATAGCGCTCGCGCTCGCGTAGCGCCCAGTCGTCGTAGAGGCTTTCCAGCAGCTCGCCGCGATAGAGGGCCAGGCACTCCTCGATCTGCGCTGCGTCGGCGGGTCCAAACTCCTGGGCGGGCTTGCGCAGCAGACTGTGGGTCTGGCGTGCAAAGCATTCGACGTCGACCCAATGCTGGCTCTCCCAGTTGAAGCCGACTTCGCCCGTCGAGTTCGAGAGCAGATAGGTCTGCGGCGCGATGCCGTCGGGCTCCAGTGCCTGGCGCAGCCGCCAGATAGCCGTGTTCAGGCTGTTGCGCGCACGTGCCGGCGGCCGCTCGCCCCAGAAGACCTCCAGCAGAACGTCGCGCGGGACAGGGCGCGATTGCAGGAGTAGATAGGCAAACAACGCCTGGATGCCGGGCGCCAGGTTGAGCCGCTCGCCTTGTGAGGGGTGGTCGACATGCACCGTTCCAAATAGCGTGACATGCAAAGTCTGCATAGGGGACTCCTTGATCATGCACGATTTCGTCGGTGGATAGGGTATCCGTCAATAACCGCGTTTGAACACCACATCCCAACTGAAGTGACCTAGACAGGTGCGGGCGTCGCGAAAGAACTGGCAGCCGGCTTCGTCGCTGCAGTAGCCCGCTTCGATCAACTGCAGCGACTCGATGGCTTGTGGCAGCCTTTCGGGCATGAACTTCATTCCTTTCGATACTCGCATGTTGGCGCGTGGCGTTGCATCTGATCGAGATTGCCGGGCGGTGCATCAGGACGTGTGCACTATCTCATGGCGAGCGTTCTATCAGCGTTCTATCTACCCGCTCACCGCGTCACCTCCACCCAGAAGACCCCGTTGCTGTACCCCGGAACATTCACATAGCCCTGCAAATCCGCGGCGACGAGGTGCGGGTCGGGCAGGTCCTGGATGAAGATGGCGTCGAAGCCGGCGCCGAGCATGCGCTGCGCGGCGATGAACTTCTCCGCTGCGGCGGCGCGGTCGGCGCCGGAGAGCACGTTGCCCTCTTCCACCAGCGCATCGAAGGCGGGGTCGCTGTAGAAGCCGAGATTGAAGGAGGTCGGCTCCTGGCTGTGGAAGAGATTGTAGAGATAGGTGTACGGCCCTACCACGTCGGGCAGCCAGGAGATCATGTACGCCTCGGGCGCGTTGGCCGGGTCGCTGCGTGCGTTCTCCCAGCGGATCATCCATTCCGATTCCTCCAGCTTCAGCGTTACGCCGATTTCGGCCAGCGCCGCCTGCCACAATTCGGCCGTCACGCGCTGCTGCGTGTCGAAGGTGAAGGTGAGTTCCAGCCCGTCGGCATAGCCGGCCTCGGCCAGCAGCGCTTTGGCTTTGGCCGGGTCGTAGCGGACCGCAGGCGCGTCGGGGTCGTGGCCCCAGACTGCTACCGGCACCGCGCCGTGCGCCTGCGTGCCCTTGCCCAGCCAGGTGTTGGCGATGACCTCGTCGTAGGGGAAGCTGTAGGCCAGCGCCGCACGCACCCGCGGGTCGTCGGTGGGCGCCCGCCGGTGGTTGAAGAGGACGAGTTCGTTGCTCAGGCTGGGGGTCATGTCGAGGCGCAGGTGGTCCTGCTGCGCCAGCGCGGCGACCTGCGCGTCATTCATGAAGGATGCCGCCACGTAGTCGATCTCGCCGGCGGCCAGCATCTGCTCCGCCACGACGGGGTCCTCGATCAGCTCGAAGATGACGCGATCGAGTTGGCCTTCCTGCCAGCCGTCGCGGTAGCTGGGGTCGCGCGCCAGCACCAGGCGCTGGCCCGCCTCGTACTGGGCGATGCGGTAGGGGCCGCTGCCGAGGTCGTTGCCGGCATTGAACCAGGCGCCGTCCTTCTCGGCCGCGGCCGGGCTCATGATGAAGGCGGCAATACCGCTGGCCAGGATCAGGTCGAGCGGGGCCGGGTAACGCAGCGTGAAGACGACCGTCTGTGCGTCGGGAGCGGCGATGGAGTCGATGGCGTCATAGATGTAGGCGGCGCAGGTGCTCTTCTCGCGGTTGCGCTCGACGCTGAACTTGACCGCGGCGGCGTCGGCGGGCGCGCCGTCGTGAAAGGTCACGCCCTCGCGCAGGTGAAAGGTCCACTTGAGGCCGTCGTCCGACGTCTCCCACGCGGTGGCCAGCCCCGGCCGCACCGCGTCGGCGCTGCCCGGCGGCGTGTAGACGGTCAGCGTGTCGTAGACGTTCATCAGCACCTGGTATTCGACCAGACAGGCCGAGCTTGGGTCGAGGTCGGCAAAGGTGCCTGGTACAGCCATCGCACGTGCCACACGCTCCGCCGCGCTCGCCGGTGATGGCGCAGCGACCTCTGTCTTCGTCGCCGGCGTCGCACAGCCGGCCAGAAGCAACGCCAGCACTGCAACGAAACCCCACCATTTCAAGATCACCAAGCGTTTCATACTCTCTTCCCTTTCTGAAAATGTGGCTGGCTGCCTGACGCAGAGTCGCAGAGTGGCAGAGGATCGCGGAGATAGAACAGAGTGGTTCCCCGATGCGTTTCTCTGCGTTTTCTCTGCATCTCTGCGACTCTGCGTCAAAGTGTACAATTCTTTAAGCACCATCTACATGGCTTCGCGCTGAATTGTCTGGCGCAAGGTTACCTGGGCGAAGACGCATTGCCAGGTGGTCCCCTGGTTGATCCACAGGGCCGACAGCGCCTCATCCAGGTGGAAGGGCGCGCCTGCATAGTCACCCGACGACGTCATGGTGTAAACGACCAGCATGGCATACGGCGCGACGGCGATCACGTCGATGAGGTCGATTTGCGTGGCGTCCAGCGTGCGCTGCCGGTCACCGACGAGGGCCAGCCATGTGTCGCGCCCGCACCGGCTGCCGTCGAACTCGACGAAGATGCAGTCGGGGTGGAAGGCGGCCATCGCGGCCGCGAGATCGTGGCGGCGCAGGCTCTCGACCGCAGCCTGCTCGCAGGCGAAGGCTTGCGCCTTGCGTTCCGCAATCACGGCATCGCTGATCGCACGGTCGTCCTCGGTGAAGGCAAGCACGGTGGCGAGTCGTCCGTTGGCGGCGGGGTCGGCAAAGCGCGGCGCGGCATCAACCAGGGGCGTGGCATGGATGAAGACCGTCTGCCAGTCGCCCGCGCGCCGCATCCACAGAATCGACGCGTGCTCCGTCGCCGTCATCGCCTTGCCCGCAACGGCGAGGTGGGCAGTCAACGGATAGGTGATCAGCACGGCGTCCGGCGACAGGACGATCGCTTCGCCGGGGCCGGCGTCGACGCCCAGATGGCGCACCCCGTTTTCGGCGGCCACCATTTCCAGGAAGAGATCCAGCCCGTGACATACCCCTTCCACGTTGATGTGGAGCAGGTCGGCGGCGGTGTCGGCGCGGGCCGCGGCCACATCGCCGGCGAGCATGTAGCCGTGGGTTGCCAGTTCGCGCTGCCAGACGATAGTGGCGATGTTCTGATCTATCACTTCATCCACTCCGTTTGTTGTCACACATGGATTACCTACCTGAATGTGAGCGACGTCAGCCAGTAGGGCGTCGTGGGCAGCGGGTCGGTGGCGACCCGGGCATTCACCACACACAACTGGCTGCCGTTGACGACGAGTGCCGAGGGGTTGTCAAACGTGCGGCTTGTGAGTGCGCGCTGCACCGTCCCCCTGGTCAATGACGGGTCGAGTTCGACCACGAACACCTGGTTGTTGAAGTTGGCCACAAAGAGGGTCGTCCCCGCCAGCGCCAGGCCGCTGCTATCCGGCACGGTGACGCCGCCCAGGTCGATCGGCGTGACGGCGCCGCTTGCTGGCTCGACACTGTAGAGCAGGCCCAGCGCCGTGTGCACGATCAGCAGCGATTCGCGCCCGGCGACTGCCACGATCCCGCTGGCGTTGAGGTCGCCCCCGACAAACGCATAGGCCGCGCCAAGTCGCACTTCTGCGCTCCGTACTGGTGCAACCAGCCGGCCGTCCGGCCCCAACGCGATCCGGTATAGACAGGGCCGTCCACCGTCGCTGAACCAGGCCGCCTCCGCCGTGAGCGTGACGCCCAGCACCAGGCCGGCCGGGTCGGTCGTGAGTTGGATGTCGTGGCGCAGAGTGCCGGTGCGCGTATCGAGCACCAGCCCGTTGCCGGTCGCGCCGCCGGCCGCAAAGAGATAGCCCGTACGCGTATCGTAGGCAAGGCCATGCACGACCTGCCCGCGCTGCTCGGCTATCAGGAAGTCGCCGCGCCGCGTGCCCAGGTCGACGGCATAGATCGCGCCGCTGCCGCTCGAACCGACATAGGCGACGTTGCCATGGCCTAGCGCAATCCCGGAGGGTTGGAAGCCGTCGGGCAGCGGGACGATCGACTCTATTGTTTCTGCGCCCGACCATCCCCGGCCCATGAATGTCTCCTTGCCCCGAACCTAGAGACTGTTTGAAAAGTCACCCAATTTGACGCAGAGGCGCAGAGATGCAGAGAAATGCAGAGAGAATCAAGAGAATGCGCAGCAGTAGCCAGCTATCCAACTCCTCTGCGAACCTCTGCGTCGTCGCGTCTCTGCGTCAAACTTCCACCCTTGTCAAACAGGTTCTGAGGGGGTGAAGCCGAGTGCGGCGACAGAAGTGGACTCACCTGCATAGACCGGCTGCCGCACTCTCGGCTTGTCTGCCGGCTATAGTAGCAAGAGTGACGATGTCGGTGGTATCGGTTGTGCGATACAAATGCTGATAAAGCGCGGGATGAAGGAATTCTTCGGCTTTGACATATTGATGCGCTGCCAGTATGCTTTGATGCATGAGAACGACTATTCAGATTGACGACGACCTATTGACCGATGCCAAGCTGTTTGCAACTCGCTCAGGTACAACCCTGACTGCGGTCATTGAAGATGCGCTGCGAGCCGCTCTGGCGCGTTCGCACGCAGCGCCTGAGCGCAGACAGGTGAAAGTGACCACTGTAGAAGGCAATGGCCCTCAACCTGGCGTCGATTTGGACGATTCGGCGGCGCTACTTGCGCATATGGATGCAAACGATGATTCTGCTTGATGTAAACATTCTCGTCTACGCCCATCGTGAGGACGCTCCGGATCATGCCGCCTATCGTGCGTGGCTGGAGGCGGTCATCAACGGTGACCAGGCGTATGGTATGTCCGACATTGTTCTGAGCGGTTTTCTCCGCATTGTCACCCACACGCGGGTCTTCAATCCGCCGAGTACGATGGAACAGGCGCTCGCTTTTGTCGCGGATGTCCGTAACCAGCCAAACTGTGTCATTGTTGCTCCTGGTGTCCGTCACTGGTCGATTTTCGAGGATCTGTGCAGGAGCGCCGGTGTAAAGGGTAATCTCGTGCCTGATGCATATCTTGCGGCGCTGGCCATCGAATCAGGTAGTGAGTGGATTACGACGGACCGAGATTACGCCCGCTTCGCGCGGTTGAACTGGCGCCATCCGTTCGCAATCAACTAAAGAAAATGGACTCCGTTGCATCTTTCGGCCAGTGGGTGCGCTTGCGCCGAACTTCGCTGCATCTTACGCAGGGCGAACTGGCGCGCCGGGTTTATTGCTCGGAGATCACGATTCGCAAGATCGAGGGCGACGAACGGCGCCCCTCGCCGGAGATCGCGCGCGGGCTGGCCGAGCATCTGCAACTACCCGCCGACTTGGCGCCGCGCTTTCTCAAGGTCGCCCGCGGCGACCTCAGCGTGGATCACCTGCCGCTGCTCCAGGCGGATGTCGAGCGGCCGCGCCATTGGCTGCCCGTGCTCAGCCGCGCCGACCTGGCCATGCCCAACACCTCCTTTCTGGGCCGAACGCAGGAAGTGGCTCAAATCTGCGATCTCCTCCAGCAACCGGACGTGCGGCTGCTGACGCTGGTCGGGCCACCCGGCATCGGCAAGAGCCGGCTGAGCCTGCATGTCACCGCCGAGCTGGGCGACGCCTTTCTCAACGGCGCGCAGTTTGTGCCGCTGGCGCCGCTGCGCGATCATGCGCTGGTGCCAGACGCGGTGGCGCAGTTGTTTGGCTTTGCCGAGTCGGGCTTTGCGACGCCGCTCGACTATCTGCGCGTCGAACTGCGCCAGCGCCATCTGCTGCTGGTGCTCGACAACTTCGAGCAGGTGCTGGCCGCGCGCGACTTCGTGCAGGAATTGCTGGCGGTGGCCCCGCAGGTGAAGATGCTGGTCACCAGTCGCGTCGCGCTGGGCTTATCTGGCGAGCAGGTCTATACGGTGCCGGGGCTGAGCATGCCGGTCACGGCGCACGCACCCTCCGCGCTGGCGGCCATTCGCTTTCCCGCGGTGCAGTTGCTGGTCAGTCGTGCCCGTTCGGCCAACCCGGCCTTTGCCCTGACGACGGAAAATGCCGGCGACATCGTCGCCATCTGTGCGCGCGTCGATGGGCTGCCGCTCGCCATCGAACTGGTGGCGGCGCGGCTGAAGACGCTGACGCCCGACGCGCTGCTTGCCCGCCTCACCGACTGGCTGGCGCTTCCTGTCGACGGCGCCGATAAGCTGCCGGAACGCCACCGCACCCTGCGCAGCGCAATCGCCTGGAGCTACGAGTTGCTGCCGCCGGCCGCGCAGCGCGTCTTTGCGCGGCTGGGCGTTTTTGTCCACGGCGCCACGGTGGATCTGGCGCAGGCTGTGTGCGGTGATGTGGACGAACCGACCGGCAACGTGCAGACGCAGATCGAGACGCTGGTCAGCCACAACCTGGTGCGCGCCGAGGATGACGGCGTCGGCGGCGTGCGTTACACCATGCTGGAGACGGTGCTCGACTATGCACGCGACCGGCTGGCCGCACGAGGCGAACAGGAACTGATTCGCCTGCGCCATGCCGAGACGCTCTGCCTGTTTGCGGAGACGGCCGCGCCCCACTTGCATGGTCTGGAGCGGCGCGCCTGGCTCGAACGCGTCGAGGCGGAGAACGACAACCTGCGTGCCGCACTGGATTGGGCAGAAGCGCAGAGCGACGCCGCCTTGCTGGCGCGGCTGGTGGCAGCGCTGGGCTGGTTCTGGGAGATGAACGGGCGGCGCGTCGAGGCGCGCACCTGGCTTGACGCTGCATTGGCCACACCCGCAGCTACGCAGCCGCCCCACGCCCGCGCCCGCATCCTGCAGATGGTAGGACACATTGCCGGCGAGGAGGGCGACCTTGAACTATCGCGCCGCTATGCGGAAGCCAGCCTTGCCCTGGCCGCCTCGCTCGACGACGGCTGGACGGTCGCTCTGGCGCGTCGCGATCTCGGCTGGGTTGTATTCGCGGCCGACAATGAGTGTGAAGCAGCGATTGCGCTGGCCGAACAGGCTGCCGCCGGGCTATTGGCCGCCGGCGATCTGCGCAATTACCTGCTGGCGCTGCTGGATGCAGGGGGCATCTGCCAGCTTACCGGCGACGCGCAGCGAGGTCTTCCCTATGCCGAGCGCGCGCTACGTCTGGCCCGCGAGTGGAACGACGAACCTTCGGCAGAGGAAGCGCTGGCCGTGCTGGGGATGCTGGAATATACGGCCGGCAACCTGGACGCAGCCCAGACGGCGATGTCGGCAGTGCTCGCGACCGCGCAGCGCCTGCCCAATGGCAAGCAGCTTGCCTGGGCCTATTACAAAATGGGGCTGATCATGCTCACCGTCGGCGATGCACAGGAGGGAGCCGCGTTTTACACCGAGAGCGCCCGGCTGTGGGCCGACCGCAAGGAAACGCTGGCCGTCGCCTATTGCGAAAGCGGCATTGCCAACTGCTACTTTGACCAGGGATTGTTTGCGCAGGCGCGGGCGCTGTATCAAGCCACCCTCGACGTGTTCCGCCGCTTTGATGTACAGCGCGCCGTGGCGTGGTCGCTGTGGAACGTGGCGCACGCAGCCGCCGCCGAGGGTGACGACGACTGCGTGGCATCTGCCTTGCAGGAGAGCCTTGCGATCTTCCAGGCGCGCCGCGACGAGCAAGGCATTGCCTCCTGCATGGCGGCGCTGCGCGGAACATGGGGGCCTGCCCGCGAGCCATTCCGCCAGTAACACTTACCGCTTGACGCGCGTTACCCAGTATTCCGTGTCGGGCGTACGCTCGGCATCCCAGCGGGCGTTGACCACGTACAGGTTCGGGCCGCGCCGTGCACCCGTGGAGATCGCCTCGAAGTTGGGGTCGGTGATCGTGCGGTCCAGCGTGCCCGACAGCCAGTCTGGCGCCAGCGTGATGACGTAAACGGAATCGTTATAGTTGACCACATAGAGAACGTTGCCGGCCAGCACCAGCCCGTCGTGGTAGATTTCCATCTCGCCGTCGATCTGCATCAGCGTGGAGACGCCGCTGACCGGGTCGACCTCGTAGAGCTGGCCCAGGTCGGTTTGTGCGATGATCAGCTTTTTGCCGTCCGCCGAAACGACGATGCCGTTGCCGTTGAGACCCCCGGGGTTGTTGACGAATTCACCGGTGATGGCCACCGCCTCGCTGGTTGCCGAATCGGGCAGCGTACCGCCGGGACCCAGCGGCACCTTGTAGAAGACCGGCAGATGCGTGTCGGTGAAATAGACAGCATTCCAGCCCACGGCCACGTCGTTGACCAACGTGTCGGCCTCGGTCGTCAACTCGATCTCCTGCACAAGCTCGCCCGTGGTTGTGTCGTAGACCAGCGCGTTGCCGCCGGCCCCGCCCGCCACATAGAGATAGCCGGTGCGCGGGTCCATCATCATGCCGAGCGCGGCCTGCGGCGGCTGCGCCTCGACAAAGGTCTCGCCCTCGCCAGTGCGCAGGTTGATCTTGTAGATCGCGCCCGACGATTCGGAGCCGACATACGCCGTGGCGCCCCGCCCCATCGCGATGCCTTCCGGCTCGAAGCCATTGGGCAGCGGGATCACCGCGGGAAAATCCTCGGCGCGCGCCGGCGCCGCGCCCAGCACGCAAGCCAACAGCACCGCCAGCACGCCGCCGATCGTGAAAATACGTCGCATGTACATCTGGTTCCTCCTTGGAAAAAACGCTTTCTGCTTACTACCTCCGGCAACCATTGCGCCGGGTGCAGCGAGCATAGCAGGCGGAACCGGGCGGTTGGTATCGCCGCGCCGATACAGTTGGCAGTTCGCATTTGCTCTTGGTTGGATGAGCCATTGGCCCGCGAAGACGAAAGCGCGCTCGCCCTGCTGGCCGTTTATCCGCAGATGACGCAGATTGCGCAGATTTGGTGCGGCTATCTGCGGTAATCTGCGTTATCTGCGGATCGAGTGAATACTCTTGTTCTCGAAGTAGCATCACTGTGGCTCGCGCCACGAGCCCGTTCCGGACCGGGGGAAATCAGGAACGAGCTCGTGAGCGACCAGGCGTTACCGGCGCACGTAGTACCACGGAATCGTGAACCCGTAGGCCGGGTTGGGCGTGTAGCCGGTGAGGTCGCTGGCGATGATCGACAGATCGGGCTTGTCCATGATGAAGATGGCCGCCACATCGTCGCGCAACATGCGCTGCGCCTCGATGAACATGGCTTCGGCGGCTTCCCGATCGGTCACGGCCAGCACGTTCGCCTCGTCGATCAGCGCGTTGTAGGCAGGGTTGTCGTAGCGCGAGAAGTTCCAGTCCGGCAGCACCGCCATGTTGAACGGCACCAGGTAGGTGTACGGGCCGACGATGTCTGGTCCCCAGAAGATCGTGTTCGCCTCCGGCGCATCGGGTGAGTCGTTGACCATTGCGGTCTCCCAGCGCGTCATGAAGTCTGCCTGTTCCAGGTTGAGCGTGACGCCGATCTTGGCCAGCTCCGCCTGCCACAGCTCGGCCATCGGGCGCTCCTCGGGGTCGAAACCCATGCTGAACTCGAAGCCATCGGCCAGTCCGGCTTCGGCCAGCAGCGCCGCAGCCTTCTCCAAGTCATAGGTGTACGGCAGCGGTTCCGGATCATGTCCGGCGACGGTCACCGGCACTGCGCCGTGGGCGCGCGTCCCCTTGCCCATGTTGGTATTGGTCAGGACGGCATCGTAGGGGAAGCTGTAGGCCAGCGCCTGCCGCTCCAGGACATTGTCAAACGGCGCGCGGCGCTGATCGAGAAAGATATACCAATTGCCGTAACCAGGCGCGGCCAGTAGATTCAGCGCAGCTTCGCCAGCCAGGCTGGCCATCTGTTCGGGCGTCAGCGCGCGGCTGGTGGCAAAATCCAGCTCGCCGGCGCGCAGCATCTGTTCCGCCGTCGTCATGTCGCCCACCAACTCGTAGACGATGCGGTCGAACTCCTCGCCGCTCCAGCCACCCCAGTAGTCGGGGAAGCGCTCCAACACCATGCGCTGGCCTGGCTCGAACTGCGCAATGCGATACGGTCCGCTGCCGGCGTCGCCGCCCTCATTGAACCAGGCGCTCTCCTTGTCCACAGCCGCCGGGCTCATGATCCACGCGTTGAAGACGCTGGCCAACGTCGCATCCATCGGCGCCGGCGCCGACAGATTGAAGACAACCGTGAGCGGATCGGGCGTCTCAATCGACTCGACCGCACTGTAAATATAGGCGGAGCATGTGTTCAGCTCACGGTTGCGATCGACCGTGGCCTTGACGGCATCCGCCGTGAATTCGGCGCCGTCGTGAAACTTCACGCCCTCGCGCAGGTGGAATGTCCAGGTCATCCCATCGTCGCTGACTTCCCAGTCGGTCGCCAGCCCCGGCAGGATGAACGGCTCGGCGCCCGGCACGTTGTAGCGCGTCAACGTCTCGTAGACGTTGCCAAAGACCCATGCCTGCGTTACACAGGCCGTGGCCGGGTTCAGGTCGGCGAAGGTCGTCGCTTCGGCTGCCTGGCGCGCGATGCGTTCGGACGGCGCAGCGCCGGTCGCAGGCATCCCTGCCGGGCTGACCGGTGCGCAGCCTGCCACAAGCAGGGCAAGGCCGCTCAGCAAAAAGAACAAAAGCACGGAACTTTTGGTGCGAGACATCGGTGATCCTCCTTGTCGAATCAATCCACTTGTTCTACTCCGCCTACAGGTGTGCGGCGGGTGGCAATGCCGCCGCCACACTTTGCCACGCACGGCGTTATGCGAGCGTTCTAGAGATCACAACCAGACGTTCTGGGAATCAGCCGTGCGGTAACCTTGGCTGGAGGGCGCCCGGACCGCTTTTGGGGAGCGAAAGATCCGGCAGCGTAGCGTCGCCGCCGAACTCGGATTCTGCCTCGGCAATGAGCCGGCGCGCGTCGGCGCTCCGGCCTTGTGCCTGCCAATGGTTGGCCAGGTCGATGGCGCTGCGCATAGCAAGGAGCCTGGCGCCCTGGGCGCGTGCGATCGCCAGTGCCTGTTGCAGATCGGCTTCGGCGTCGCCCGCACCGAGCGCCAACAGGCTCGCACCGCGCAGCCGATGCAACTCGGCGCGCCAGAAGGTTTCACCGCTGCTGGCCACGCGTGCCAGCGCCGTGTCAAGGAGGGCCAACGCTTCGTCGTGAAGTCCAACGGTAGCGTACGCTTCGGCCGTCAAGCCGAGGTAATAGGTCAACTGGTAATTTTCGCCTTGCTGATAGCGCTCCAGGCACGCGCGCAGACGCAGGCAGGCATCGACCGCACGCGTCTGCTGAACCAGCGCCCATTCGAGATAGAGTTCGACGTCGGCGCTGAAGAGGTCGTAGCGCCTGGCCAGCGCAACCGACTGCCGGGCCGCCTGTTCCAATGCCGCCACATCCCGCGCGATCTGATACGCCTGGCAGGCAAAGACCAACATCATTTGCTGCGTAAAGAGGTCAGGTAGCGTGCGCGTGTACGCCAGCGCCGATTCGATTCGCCAGCGCGCCCGGTCGGCGCGACCCAACAAGAACTCGGCGGATGCGCAGAATAAGGGCGCTTCCAGGCCAAGCTCGAAGCCAAAGACGGTGAGGGGCGGCGTCTCTGGCGGGACAACGACCGCCATCGCCTGCTCCAGGAATCCGACAGCCTTCTCCAAGCTACCTATCTCCAGCGCCGCCAGCCCCATATTGCAGTAGGCATCGCGCAGACAGCGGGGATTATCGATTGACTGTGCCAGGGCGAGATTATCCGCTGCCTGCCTGCGGGCACGCGGCACCCACAGCCGGTTCAGGTAGCAGCCCCACAGGCCGCGCTGGGCCTCATACTGCTGCACCTTGTCGCCAAGGCGTGCGGCCAACTGTTGCATCGTCGTGAAGAGATCCAGCACTTCAGGGTCAAGGATTCCGGCTGTTGCGGTAATGGCGCCGGCGAGCGCAATTGAGAACGAGAGGCGTAGCTTCTGCCACTCGACGCTATCGGGCAGTGGCGCAAGCAGCGCCAGGCCGCGCCTGGCCAGGGCGATGACATCCCGCTGCGCAAAGCGTCGGCGCGCCGCCTCCACCGCCTGCCAGTACCAGGCAATGGCAAGGTCGGGTGCTCCGGCTTGTTCATAGTGCGCCGCCAGTTGACCGCTCATGTCGCCCGGCGCAGCAGCATTCACCTTTTCCAATGCCTCGGCGACGCGCCGGTGCAGGAACCGGCGGCGCGGCGGACTCAATTCGCCATAGGCGACATCACGGATACGGTCGTGGCTGAAGTCATAGGCGTCGGTTCCCTGCTCGCGGATGATCCGTCGCTGCCAGAGTTCGTCCAGCGCGGGCAGCAGCGTGGCCGGCAGTTGGGTGGCTGACGCGGCCAACAGGTCGACGGCGAAATTGCGCCCGATAATCGCGGCGATGCCCGCCAAATCGCGCGCCGGCGGCGAGAGGCGCGCCAGCCGTGTCTGGATCACGGCCTGAATCTTGCGCGGCATTGCGATGGAATCGTCGCCGGCGCGCGCCGCACTGTCCTGTTCGCGCACAGTTTCGACGATGAAGAGGGGACTGCCCTCGGTGGATTTGTAGAGGCGTTCGCGTTGCGTCGAGTCCAGATGCTTACCCGCTACCTGCTCCGCCAGCGCCGCCGTCTCCTCCGGCGTGAGCGCGTCGAGCTCGATCGTCGTCAGTTGGCCGCGGCTCTGCAACAAGTAGCGCAGCGCTGTGTACGGATGTCCTTGTGCGACCTCCTCCGGACGCAGTGTGCCCACCACCAGCAGCGACCGGTCTTCGGCCACTTGGAGCAGATGCCCCAACCACTCCAGAGATTCGGCGTCACACCATTGCAGGTCGTCCAGCACCAACAACAGCGGGTCTTTCGGCAGCAGTATGGCGGCCGTCAACGCGTCCAGCAACAGGAGACGCTGCGCAGCGCCGGACATTGGCGTCGGTTGTGGCAGTTCGGGCCACTGGGAGCTGAGCTCGGGCAACAGGCGCATCAACTCGGCGCGGTGATCCTGCGCCATCTCGCCCAGAACTGGCCGATACAGGACGCTGCGCAGCCATTCGATGACTGGCGCATAGGCCAGGCTGCCCACCGCCGCATAGGCGCGTGTGCGCACGGCGGTCACGCCGCGATGCACGACCCAGCGCACCAGTTCCTCCGCCAGCCGCGTCTTGCCGATCCCCGCCTCACCGGCAATGACAGAGAGATGGGCACGGCCGCGCACGGATTGCTGCCAGCAGGCCTGCAATGCCGCCCACTCTGTCTGCCGTCCCACAAGCGCTGTCGAATCCGCCGGCACAGGACGGGGAGTCGACAGTGCCGGCGCACCGCCACTATCGAGCAGACGAAGATAAAGGTTGTGCGTTGCTTCCGCAGGTGCGACGTCAAGCTCTTGCGCCAGGGCTGTGACACATGTGTGATAGACGCGCAACGCTGCGGCGGCGTCACCGGCCAGGGCATGCAAGTGCATCAGCCGGCGATAAGTCGTTTCGCGGACGGGATCGTAGCGGAGCAGTCGCTGCGCGTGGGCGATAGCCGGCTTGTACTCGCCGCGTTCTGATTGAAGATCGATTAATTCCTCAAGCGCCGCAACGTAACGCTGGCCAAGCCTTTCGCGTGCGGCCAGAATCCAATCTTCGTAGCGGTCGGGCAGCAGATCGCCCGTATATTGCGCGACGGCGGCTTCCAGCGCGGCCACCCGTACATGGCCTGCGCTGGCGTTGGCGTGTTGCAGCGCCTGTTCAAAGTCGGCGACGTCAAGCGTGAAGGCGAGATCACCCCGCCACCCAATCGTCTGCTCGTCGCCGGTCAGAAAATCCTGGATCGCAGGCAGACGCCTGCGCAGCGTGAAGAGAAGCTGGCGCAGGTTCGTGCGCTGTTGTGCGGCGGTCGAGTCCGGCCACAGCACCTGCGCTACCTCTGTGCGCGCATTGGGTGCGTCACGGTGCAGCAGCAGATAGGCGAGCAACTCTTGCTGGCGCGGGCTATCGATCGCGTCGACCAAGGCATCGTTGATATAGAGGCGAAAGCTGCCAAGCAGGCGTATGTGAAGCATACTGATTGACACCGAATATGAAGAAATATATACTTTTGTTACAATTTGCTATGGGCGGTAAGGAGACAGCTTTTGATCAAAGAAACTACCCTGCGCAAATATGGCGGCTCACTTGGTGCAACGCTGCCCAAGACGATGACCGATCGGTTCAACCTCACTGCCGGCGATAGTGTCTTTGTGATCGAAACTGAGCAGGGAATCCTGCTGACCCCGTACGATCCCGATTTCCTGAGCGTCATGGAGGCCGAAGCGCGCATCAGCAAGCAGTATCAGAACGCATTGCGTGAACTGGCGCAGTGAGCGAGCAAAAATGGCTACAACGCCGCTGGGTTGATGCGATCCACTATCAGCAGTTGCAGCGGTTCGGCGGGCTGTTTGGCGTCCGCGACGCCGGTGCCATCGATGCTGCCCTGGCGCGCCCCCGTAATCGCTGGGAAGACACTGACGACGTAGATTTGCCTGGTTTGGCGGCAGCCTATGGGTTTGCATTGACGCGTACACATGGCTACGTCGATGGGAACAAGCGCATTGGCTTCATGGCCATGGCGATCTTTCTCGACCTCAATAACTGGCGGCTGAATGCGCCGGAAGCCGAAGTCGTACAGGTCATGGTCGCGGTGGCGGCCGGCGAAATGACCGAAGCGGACCTGGCCGAATGGGTGCGTCGTTATAGCGAACCAGGCGCAGCGTCAGCTTCCTAGACATCACCCGCCGTGCGTGGCCGCGCGCAGCGCATCCCCCACCACGGCAAAGGCCAACGCCGTCACCAGGATCGCCAGCCCCGGAAATCCTGCGACCCACCAGCTCCCGCTCAACACGAACTGGCGCCCGCTGGCGATCATCAGTCCCCAGTCGGCGGTGGGCGGCTGGGGCCCCAGCCCGATGAAGCTCAGCCCCGACGCCACCAGGATCACGGCGCCGATGTCGACGGTGGCCTGGACGAGCAGCGGCCCCAGCGCGTTCGGCAGCAGGTGGCGCCACGCAATCCGCAGCGGCGAAACCCCGGTTGCCTGCGCGGCTTCGATGAAGGGGAGCCGGCGCACGCTCACCACCTGGCCGCGCACGAGCACGGCATAGAAGGGCCACCAGGCGATGGCCAGCGCCAGCACCGCACTGCTGAAGCCGCCGCCTAGCACGGCCACCAGCAGGATCGCCAGCAGCAGCGGCGGAAAGGCGAGAAAGATGTCCGTCACGCGCATCGCGGTTTCGTCCAGCCAGCCACCCGCGGCGCCGGCAGCCAGCCCGACCAGCACGCCCATCGCTACGCTGCTGCCTACGACGAGCGCCGCCAGCAGCAGCGATGTGCGCGCGCCGTACAACACGCGCGCCAGCAGATCGCGCCCCATCTCGTCGGCGCCAAACGGGTGCTCCAGCGACGGCGGTAGCAGCTTATGCGCCATGTTGGGCAGCCCGGCGCCTTCCGCCGCGTAGGGCGTGAGCAGCGGCGCAAAGAGCGCAGCCATCACCACCGCACCCAGCAGCACCAGCGCCCCCATCACGCCGGGCCTCCTCACCACCTGCCACACTCCGCGACCCATCACCTGTCACCCATCACCCATCACACCCGCGGATCCAACACCGCCCGCACCACATCCACCGCCGTCGTCACTGCGACAAAGATCACCGTGCTCACCAGCGTCACCGCCATGATCGGCGGGAAATCCTTGCTCACGATGGCGTCGGCCATGTACGCGCCTACGCCGGGCCAGCGAAAGAGCACCTCGACGAAGACGCTGCCGGTGACGGCATAGGCGAAACTCAGCCCGGCCACGGTGAGGACAGGCAGGATGGCGTTGCGCAGCGCGTGGCGCAGCAGGATCAGGCGTGCAGGTAAACCCTTGGCGCGCGCAACGACGATGTGCGGCTGGCGCAGCGCATCGACCATGCTGTTGCGCGTCATGCGCAGGATGATGGCCAGCGGGTAGATCGCCACCACCAGCGCCGGCAGGATCAGATGCGCGGCCACATCGCGCCAGGCGACCCAGTTGCCGGTCAGCGCGGTGTCGAGGAGCCAGAAGCCGGTGATTGCCGTGACGGGGTGCGTGATGCTGACGTCGGCGCTCAGGCGGCCGTTGAGTGGCAGCCAGTGCAGTTGGTTGAAGAAGATCTGCTGCGCCAGCAGCGCCAGGGCAAAGACCGGCGCCGACGCACCCAACACCGCGGCGACGCCGGTGGCCTTGTCGAAAGCGCGTGTCGCCTGCGCGCCGGCGACGATGCCCGCCGGTATTCCGATGCACAGCGCCAGGGCGTAGGCGGCGATCACCAGTTCAAGCGTGGCCGGCAGGAAGATGCCCAGGTCCTCGCGCACGCTGCGCCGGGTCTTGAACGAATCGCCGAAGTCGCCGTGCAGCAGGTTCGCCAGGTAGCGCACGTATTGCTCGGGCAACGAGCGATCCAGCCCCAACCTTACCCGCAGCGCCTCAACCTGCTCCGGTCGCGCGCGCGGCCCGGCATAAAGCCGCGCCGGGTCGGAGGGCGTCAGCCGCACGGCAAAGAAGGTCAGTGTGACGACGCCCACAATGACAAGGACGGCGGAGGCCAGGCGGCGGAGAAGGTACTCGGCGCGCATCAAACGAGTTCTTGCAGCAAAGCGTACGCTGCTTGCAGATCGGCGCTGTCGCGCCCCTCGCCAAACCAGGCAACGACGGGCTTCAGCAGGTCGCGTCCCTTGTCCGCCTGACCGTGACGTTGCTGAAAGCGCGCCAGCCGCGTGGCGGCGCGCAGTTCGGAGACTCTGGCGCCGAGCTGGCGGGCCAGGGTCAGCCCGGCCACATAACACGCTTCGATCTCTTCGGCGGGCGCACCCAGCCGGTCGAGCGCTTCGCCTTTGAACAGGTAGAGGTCGGGTGCGCAGAGGTGATCGCGGTAATCGTCGAACGCGGCAATCGCTTCCTCCACGACATCCAGCGCCTCGACAGGGTGGCCGGCCAGGATATACGCCTCCGCCAGCATGGCGGCAAACTGGCTGTGGTGCAGGCGTTGGCCGAATTCGATACTGGCCGCCATGCCCTGCTGCGCCAGGGCAACGCCTTCGGCCGTGTTGCCCTGCATGGCCAGGCTCCAGCCCAGCGCGACCGCACCGAGGAAGCGCGTGTAGGGATAGCCTTTCTCCATGCTGATGGCCAGCGCCCGCTCGGCTGCGGCTTGCGTGCGCTCCGGGTCGCGCAGCAGGTGATAGAGAAGGCCGGCGTATGCCTGGGCATCGGCGATGTTGGCCGGCATCGTCAACGCTTGCGCATGGGCGACGGCGCGCGCCAGCCACGCCTGGGCCTGGTCGAGCAAGCCCATACTCCACGATGCCAGCGCCGATTCGTACAAGGCGCAGGCGCAGGCATCGTGGACGCCATATTCGACGCTCAGCGCCTCATGTGTCTGCCGGTCATAGAGCGCCAGCCCGGCGCGCATGTGGGTCATGGCCTTGTCAAACTCGCCCAGAAAATAGTAGGGGCCCCAGGCCGCATGGTGCGCCTCGAGCCGCAGCCCGGCATCGCCCATCTCCTCGGCAATCGCCAGGCATTGTTCGGCCAACTCGACGCTCGCGCCATAGTCGGCACGGTAGAGCGCAATCTCGTGCAGGCCCCAGAGCACGGTGAAGAGGTGCGGCGTCTGCGGCAGTTGGCGACAGAGGGCGAGCGCCCGCGAATAGGCGCGCTCCGCCTCCTTGCCCAGATAGCTGGTAATCGCGGACCAGGCTGTGCAGAGCTTCATCTGTAATTCCAGTTCAGACTCCAGCGTGACCGCGCTGGGCGGGAGTGCCTGCACGAGGGCGAGCGCGCGTTCGATCAGCGCAATGGCCTCCTGGTAGGCGAACAGGCGCAAGGCCACGACCACCGCGCGCTGGTAGTAACCGATGGCGCCGCGCAGATCGCCACCTGCGTGCAGATGGCCGGCGATCTGCGCGCTCACCGCATCCGTGTCCGCACTGGCCTGCACCAGCGCGCCGGCGACGCGGCGATGCAGGAGCTTGCGTTGGGCCGGGCTGATCGCGGCATAGGCGACATCGCGCAGGCGGTCGTGGGTGAAGTCATAGTCATTCGTATCCTGCTCGCGCACGATGCGCCGCTGCCACAGCTCGTCCAGACTGCGCACAAGCAGTTCCTCGCCTTGCTCGCTCGCCTGGGCCAGCACCGCATAGGAGAAGGAGCGGCCGATGGTGGCGGCCAGCGCGGCGAGGTCGCGCGCCGGGGGCGAAAGATAGGCCAGCCGCGACTGGATAACCGCCGCCATGCGCGGCGAGAGCGTATGCGGCGCTGGCGCCGTCTCACCGATATCCGGCGCGGCAAAATCGGGCGCGGAACGCAGCGTCTCGATCACAAAGAGCGGGTTGCCCTCGGTGAAGCGGTAGAGTGACTGCGTCGTCGCCTCATCGACCGCGCGTTGGGCGACTTGACGCACGAGGTCGTGGGTCTCTCCCGGCGAGAGCGGCGCCAGCATCAACTCGGTGACCAGCCCGGCGCTATGCTGGTCGAGCAGCCACGCTGCGGCCGGATGACTGGCGTCCACCTCATCGGTGCGCAGCGCGGCGACCACCAGCAGGCGCGCCTGGGGGCGGAAGCGGAAGAGGAATGCCAGCCACTCCAGCGTTTCGACGGCGTGCCACTGCAAGTCATCGACCAGCAGAACGACGGGGCGGTCGTCGCCCACAAGGACGCGGGCGATCGCTTCGAAGAGGCGCTGGCGCTGCCAGCGTTCGAGCAGCGGTTCGGGCGGCGCAAGCTGGGGAAACTCGGCCAGCAGTTCGGGCAGCAGGCGCGCCAGTTCCGTGCGCCAGACTGGGTCGAGCCGGCGCACCAGCGGGGCGAGCGTCGGGCTGCGCAGCGCATCGACCAGCGCCGTGTAGGCCAGGTCGCGGCTGGCGGCGTAGGCATGCAGCGTGACGGAGAGCACACCCTGTTGCCGCGCCCAGCTCACCAGCTCCTCGCCGAGCCGCGTCTTGCCGATGCCCGCTTCGCCGCTCAAGACCACGCAGCGGACACCGCCGCGCGCCGCGGCACGCCAGGCGCCTTGCAACGCCTGCCATTCCGGCTGCCGGCCAACGAGATGAATGCTCGCCTCGGCTGGTGACGGCGGCACCGCCTCGCCGGCCGTGCTGACCAGCCGTTCATACAACTCACGCGTCGCCGGGCTCGGCTCCACGCCCAGCTCGCGCACCAGCATCGACGCGCAGGTGTGGTAGACGCGCAGCGCGGCCGCCCGGTCGCCGGTGAGCGCGTGCAGCCGCATCAAGACGCGGTAGGTGCGTTCGTGCAAGGGGTCGTGGGTGAGCAGGCGCTGCGCGCAGGCGATGGCTTCAGCGTAGGCGCGGCGCGCTTCGTGCAGATCGACCAACTGTTCCAGCAGCGTGGCGTACTGTTGCGCCAGCCGCTCGCGCGCAGCGAGCAGCCAATCGCTGTACGAACCGGGCAAGAGTTCGCCGCCATAGGCATCGACGCCGGCGCGCAGGGAGACAATGCGCTCGCCAGGTGCCTCTTCGCGCGCCGCGCGTTTCACCGCGATGTCGAAGCGCAGCAAGTCGACGGCCGCCGGGCTGTCGGCGCGCCAGTGGATGGTGCGGTCGCCAAAGTCGATGTGCGCCTCGGCGGCGGGCAGACGCTGGCGGACCGCGTGTAGCAGTTGGCGCAGATTCGTCTGGGCCTGGCTGTCGGAGGTATCGGGCCAGAAGAGAAAGGCGATGCGGGCACGCGGCTGCGGCACGCCGTGATGGACGACAAGATAGGTGATCAATTCCTGGAGGCGCGGCGCGTTGAGGCCCGGCACCGGTGCCCCCGCTGCCGTTACTGCAAAGTCGCCAAGCAGCTTGAGTTCCAAGTCGGCAGACATCGGGAAATGTCATGCTCCTATCAAACACCATACCAGGTGACCAAACGCCGAGTGAGTACCGCGACGTCCACACGCTATTCAATTGGCTTGAGAAGTCGGGCTGCCGTTACGGAGTGCAGCCGCGCGATTATAGCCAAAGTGCGTAACGATGCAAGCGGCGTTTTTCTGGGTGTTGGCTGCTCATGCTGGAGGTGAAGCCAGGGGCAGCGGGCGCCGCCAGCGCAATGAGCACATTGGTTCGGGATACGACTGGATGCAGGTAACAATTCTCTGCGCTCCTCTGTGCTCTCTGTGGTTCAAACGCGCTCCTTGGCAAACTCGAACATTTGCTCCAGGAACGCGATCACCTCCGCCGTCCCCACGCCATGCCCGGCGTCGTACCACTCGATCTCGATCGCTTTGCCCAGGCTGCGCATGCGCTCGACGTAGACCTCCATCTGGCGCGGCGGCGTGCGCGTGTCGTTGTGCCCCTGGAAGATGATGACCGGCGCCTGCACGTGCTCGGCATAGGTGAGCGGCGACGAGCGATGGTAGCGCTCCGGCACCTCGTCGGGCGTGCCGCCGTACCAGCCGGCGATGGCCGCCTTGAGCGCGTCGTTGGTGTCGGCGAAACCCAGCGCCTCGTCCGCCACCGCGGCGATGGCCATGCCGCCGGCCCACAGGTCGGGCGTCCTGCCCAGCAGCAGCAGCGTCAGGAAGCCGCCATAGGACGCGCCAAAGAGCAGGACCTTGGCGGGGTCGGCGATGCCCTGCGCCACGAGCCAGGCACGGCCGGCCACCACGTCCTCCACCTCCCAATGGCCGACATCGCCCCAGATCTGCTCCTTGAAGGCGCGGCCAAAGGTCGTCGAGCCGCGGAAGTTGATCGAGCAGAAGGCAAAGCCGTGGTCGAGCCAGGCCTGGGCAATGGGGTTGAAGGCGTCGGTCACGGCAAAGTGCGGGCCGCCGTGCATCTCCACGATGGTGGGGAAGGGGCCATCACCCTCCGGCGTCGCCAGCCACGCCTGCACCGGCGTGCCGTCGGAGGAGGCGAAGGTGATCGAACGCCAGGCGCGGCCGGACGGCGCATCGCCCGCGCTGAGCAGCACGCGCGCCACCGAACCGTCCGCGGCCAGTTCGACCAACTGCGGCGGATGGACGGAATTCTCCCACAGCGCGTAGATCGTGCCGTCCGGGCCGAAGAAGGAGCCGCCGCCAAAGGGGTTGTAGTAGCCGCCCGGCGCGTGGGCGATGCGCGCCAGCACCCCGGTCGCCGCCTCCAGCCGGTAGAGTTGCTGCGCGGCGCGGTCGATCTGGCAGAGCAGCAGATCGCGCCCGTCCGGCGACCAGTCGAGCGCCATCACCTCACCGCCCAGCTCAGGCAGGTCAAAGTTGGTGCGCTCGCCGGTGACCGGGTTCCAGAGCAGCGGTCGCGTAAAGCCGCTGCGTGTCGTCGTGGCCAGCAGGCGCGGGTCGCCCGGCCGGGGCGCAAAGCAGACCGCCTCCACACTGGCTTCGAGCCCGTCCCACAATTCGGCGACGGTCTCGCCCGTGGCCGTGTCGAGCACGATGGTGCTGTAGCGGCGTTGGCCGCCGGCGCGTGCCGTGGAGATCATTGCGGCGCGGCTGCCGTCGTGATTGAGCAGCGCGTACCACGCCTCCTTCGCACTGGTGAAGACGATGCGCGCCTGGCCGAGCGTGCCATCGTCCGCCAGGGGAACGACGACCAGTTGAAAGCCGGCCTCGCTCACCGCATCGAGCGCCAGGCGGCGCCCGTCGCCGGAGAAACCGACCCCGCGCAGCGTGTAGGGCGGCAGGTCGGGCGTCGTGTCTTCGGCCGCACCGCCTGCAAAGGGCACGCGCACCAGGTGGCCCAACTCCGTGCCGTCGACGTCCTGGTGATGGTAGACGTGGCGGCCCAGCGGGTCGAGCCAGCCTTCCCACTGGCCGTGCGCGGCGTCGGTGAGCTGGCGCAGCGCGCCGGTCGCCCTCTCCCACGCGTAGAGCTGGCCCTGTCCGCCCGCTGCGGTGGAAATCGCCATGTCGCGCGCCGGGTTGCCGTGCGCCACCTGCGCGCCGACGACCATGGGGACAAAGAAGCGCTGCTGCCAGAGCGGCAGTGGCGCCGGGGTAGTCGCATTTGTCATATTGCACTTTCCTTGTTGAAGAACTCAGTCCGCGGCCGGCACTTCTTCCGGCTGCGGCGCGAGCGCGGGCAGGCGCTGCGTGGCGTAATAGAGCGCGATCGCCTGTACGAGCGCGCCCGTCCAGAACGAGAGCGTGGCAGTCAGGTCGAAGGCAAAGCCGGCCCACAGCGGGCCGGTGGCACGGCCGAGCGCCTGGAAGGAGTTGTTGAGACCCATGGCCGCGCCCTGGCCGTCGACCGCGCGCTTGGAGATCAGCGCGGTGACGGAGGGCTGGAGCAGCACATTGCCCGCGGTAAAGAGCAGCGCCGCGCCCGCATAGAGCCAGAGCGTCGGCGCCAGGGCCAGCCCGGCAAAGCCCAGGATGCCGATGGCCAGCCCACCCTGCACGACGCGCGCCTCGCCAACCTTGCGTGTCAGCGGGCCGATGACCGCGCCCTGCTGGATCACCGAGAGGATGCCCATGCCGCCCATGATGAAGCCGACCTGCGCCGGTCCCATGCCAAAGCGCGCCGCACCGTAGAGCGCCAGCACCGCCTCCATGTTCGCCAGCGCAAAGGCGAGCAGAAAGGCCAGCGCATAGAGAAAGCCCGACGGCCCGCGCAGACCGACGAGTAGATGGGCGAAGCGGTTGCCTTCGGCAGCGGCCTGGGCGCCGCGCTGGCCGGCGGGCAGCGATTCGGGCAGCAGGAAGGCGATGAGCGGTAGCGCGGCCAGCGCCAGCAGACCGCTCACAAAGAAGGGCAGCGACAGGTTGATCGTCTCGCCGGTTGCCGGGTCGGTGGTGGTCTGGAGCAGCGCGGTGATGCCGGCGGGCAGGGCCGGGTTGGCGTGGGCGAGCAGGCCACCGAGCAGCGGGCCGAAGATCATGCCGAGCCCCATGGCCGCACCCATCATGCCGACGCCGCGCGCGCGGTTCTCCGCCGTCGTCGTGTCGGCGACGTAGGCCATGGCGGTGGGCAGCGCCGCCGACGAGAGCACGCCGGCCAGCGAGCGCGCCAGGATGAACCAGAGCAGCGTCTGCGCGATGCCTTGCAGGAAAAAGGCGACGGCAAAACCGGCGATGCCGATGAGCAGCACCGGCTTGCGCCCGATGCGGTCGGAAAGGCGGCCCCAGAGCGGTGCAAAGAGAAACTGCATGAAGGAGTAGAGCGCGATCATCAGCCCCAGCGCGGTGCCGGAGGCGTTGAAATGCGTGATGTAGAAGGGCATCAGCGGGATGGCGATGCCAAAGCCCAGCATGACGATGACCAGCGAGGCAAAGAGGACGGCGAGCGCGGGCCGGTTCGACTTGGGTGATTCAGCTTGGGGCGACCGGGCAGGAACGGAAGGTGATAACGACATGCGGGCAAAGACTCCTCGGTTGCGGGGCAGATGGACGCGTTGTCCTGAAAGGGCAGCGCTTCATTCTACGCCCGCCCGCGGAGCCACGCCAAACCGGCGGTGTTTGTGGCATCACTCCTTGGCGTGGGCGGCCAGCCGCTCGCGCACCCACGCACGGTCCGCCGCCGACAGCGCGCCGGGTGGGTCGGCGCGGTAGTCCAGCAGGCGCTCGTAGCCGACGAGGGCGAAGCAGGCATCGACCGCCGCTTGCATGTCGAGCACCACGTCGGGGTCGGGGCGCAACAGGGGCACCGGCACGCGCGGCAGCTTGTCTTGCAGGCGGATCGCCCAGATCTCCGTGCGCGGGCGGCGCTCCATGCGGCTGAGGTAGATGTAGTAAGGCGCCGGTGGCAGGTCGCCTTCCAGCGCGATACGGTAGCCCACGGTGAGCAGGTCGATCTCGAGCAGGTGCGTGGCCGTCTGCATCAACTCGATGCGGCGGTCGAGGTACTCTTGTGCGCCCGCGCCGCGCTTGTTCACCGGCGACAGGATCTCGACGATGGTCACCAGCCGCCGTTCGGCCACGTCGCGGACTTCGACGCTGAGCACCGGCACCTGCTCCAGCATGGGGCTGGTCAGCTCCAGCGTGGCCGCAGTCGCACCCGGCGCGGTCTGGTACGCCGGCGCGCGCTCGGCGACGACATGCACGTCGGGGTAGACGATGCGATCCGACGGCGGCGAGAAGATGCCGATCGCGGGACGATGGACAACATAGCGCTTGGCCAGCAGTGCCACGTACTTGGGTGCGAGCTGCGGCAGCAACTGCACACTGATCTGATTGGCAAGGCGCTCGTGGAACTCCTGCCACATGTCGCCTTCGAGATAGGGGTCCATACCGGGGAAGGGTGATGACATTGGGCTCTGCCTCCGTGCTCAGGAATTACGATTCGGTGCGCATCCATTATACCATTGCTGTCCTCGCAGAGAGCCCAGGAATGCCAATGTCCCTGGCATACCTTCGGGCACTTACCGCTCAGGCGCAGAGGGGCGATGGTCGTTGTGATTGCTCAGTCTACCGACTCTATGTACAATGCGTATCGTGTTGAGACGATGCGATCCGCTGAATAGGTCAGCCGATACAGCACGATATAGATGGAGCGATGAACCTTGACTCTGACAATCTCGCGCACCGACCTGGCGCGGCGCACGCGCGACGCCATCGAGCATGCCCAGCGCGGAGAAACGGTCTTCATTGAGAGCTACGGTGCCGAGCAGGCGGCCATCGTCGATGCCAGGGATTATCGCTTGCTGCGCGCGGTTGCCGTTTTCCAAAGCCGGCCACTGGCACCGGCGACCGATCCGACTGCCACGCCGCAAGGTCTGAGCGAGCAGGAAGTTCAGCGGCGAGTCGACGCCGGCGGCGGCGATCCGCAGGAAGCCTGGGACCTGGTGATCGCGGCCTATCTTGACGGCGACATCAGGCTGGGACGCGCTGCGGTATTGCTTGGCCTTACGCGCTTCGATCTGCTGGCACGCTTCAACCGGCTCGGCCTTCCCGCGCAACTGGGCACACTCAGCCTCCAGGAAGCTGCGGCGGAGTACGACACCCTGCACGGAAAGTGGCACGAGTATCAGATCTCATTGATCTGACTCCGCCCACGCGCTTCGCCAGCAGGGCGGTACTGAAGCCTGCTGGTTACCTCCTCAGCCGGCGTTGCTCACGCCACTTCGAGCAACAAGTCGGCCAATTCCTGCGGT
Organism: Caldilineaceae bacterium; assembly: GCA_020634815.1. Classification (GTDB taxonomy): domain Bacteria; phylum Chloroflexota; class Anaerolineae; order Caldilineales; family Caldilineaceae; genus Caldilinea. Next base: position 117,377 of record JACKBA010000022.1, read on the forward strand.
GTCGTCTCCACGGGAATATGTCCCGTCTTCAACT
>JACKBA010000023.1 GCA_020634815.1 Caldilineaceae bacterium
TCGTCTTCCTCTTGGTGGCCGGTCTGCCTGGCGGTCTCAATGCCGGGAATTCCGGCGCCGGCGCTGATTGTAGCAGAAAAACGGGGATTGCCCGAAGCCGCCGGTGCACCTGGGGCACCCGTAACCATCTGTCCCCTCACGCCTGACGTTTGACGTTTGACGTTTGACGCCTGACCACTGCTGCCCACCAGAATCACACCCGCCATCTAGCCAGGATCGCGCCTGCTCAGGCGGGTGTGTACAGAGCGGGGGCGCCATGTTACACTTTCCTGCGGCGCCAGTATGACGCCGGCGGCGGCTGTTTCAATGTGAGGCAGCGCCGATTCCAAAACGATGGAGTGCCAAAGTCCGCAGTTCTGCGCAAGGAGTCGATTCCATGAGTGAACGGAAGATTCGCGTCCTGGTTGCCAAACCCGGTCTCGACGGCCACGACCGTGGCGCCAAGGTGGTGGCGCGCATGTTGCGCGACGCCGGTTTTGAGGTCATCTACACGGGCATCCGCCAGACGCCGCAGATGATCGCCGAAGCCGCGCTGCAAGAAGACGTCGACGTCGTCGGCCTGAGCATTCTCAGCGGCGCGCACATGACCCTCTGCCCCAAGGTGGTCGACCTGTTGCGTGCCCAGGGTCAGGATGACGTGCTCGTGGTCGTCGGCGGCATCATCCCCGACGAGGATGTGGCGAAGCTCAAGGCGGCCGGCATCGACGGCGTCTTCGGCCCCGGCACCTCCAGCGAGGAATACGTCGCATTCCTGCGCGAGCACGTGCAGGTAGCCGCCTAAATGGGGCTGACCCGCACGCGCGGCGCACGATCCACGACCGATCTCGTTGCAGGGGTGCTGGGCAGCGACCGCCTGGCGCTTGCGCGTGCCATCACCCGCGTCGAGAACCAGGAAGCGGACGCCACCGCGCTCCTCACCGCGCTCTATCCCCACTCCGGCCGCGCCCACATTATCGGCGTGACCGGCGCGCCGGGCACCGGCAAGTCGACGCTCGTTACGGCGCTGGCGCAGAGCTACCGCGCCGCCGGCATGACCGTCGGCATCGTCGCTATCGACCCGACCAGCCCCTTCACCGGCGGCGCGCTGCTGGGCGATCGCGTTCGCATGCGCGCACTGGCCGGCGACTCCGGCGTCTTCGTGCGCAGCATGGCGACGCGTGGCAGCCTGGGCGGCCTCAGCAAGACCACGGGCGATGTCGTCACCGTCATGGATGCCGCCGGCTTTGACCGCGTCATCGTGGAGACGGTAGGCGTCGGCCAGGCCGAGGTGGAGATCGCCAGCACCGCGCACACGACGCTCGTCGTCGAAGCGCCGGGCCTGGGCGATGAAGTGCAGGCGATCAAGGCCGGCATCCTCGAGATCGCCGACATCCTGGTCGTCAACAAGGCCGACCGGCCGGGCCTGGACCGCACGCTGCGTGCGCTGGAGATGATGCTGGAGATCGAAGGCAACGGCGCCCGCTATGTGCGCCATCACGGCCAGTTGCTGCGCGTCGAGTCGCCCGTGGAAAGCGATGAGGACGAGGCGACCTGGAAGGTTGTGGTCATGAAGACGGTGGCCATGGGCGGCACCGGCATCGAGGAACTGCGCCAGCGCATCGAAGCACATCGCACCTGGCTCATGGAGTCGGGCGAGATGGCGCTGCGCGAGCAGTTGCGCATCGCCAACACGTTGGAGAACATCATCCGCGCCGAGCTGAACCGGCGCATCGCGGCCAGCATGCCGGCTAGCGGGCTCGACGACCTGGTGGAGGCCATCCGCCGCCGCGAGAGCGATCCCTACGCCGCCGCGGCCGGGCTTCTGTCAGCCGTGTGAGTGATCCCGCCCCAAGAACGAGACAGGCGCGAGTAACAACCAGCTATACATTGCCAGATCGGCGCTGAAAAACGCGATCACGATCGATAGTGCGAAAACCCCTGCCACGGCCAGCGAGCGCCACAGCCCACGCTGGCGCCAGATGCTCCCCACCGTTTCGTCCACCAGATGGCCAGGACCCGCTGCATAGACTGTCATGGCCGCCAATGTCAGGCCGATTGCCACCATCGTCGATGCATAAAAGATCGACGCGGTGCGATTGCCGTATTCGCTGATCAAGGTCGTGGGGAACGGTATAAAGGCGATGAGCATCAGCAGTACGAAGTTGAGCAGGATTAGCCGGCGGTCAAATCGCTTGATCCTGAGAAACATGCGGTGGTGGCCAAGCCAGAAGGAGGCGATGACCCAGAAGCTGATGCCAAAGGCCAGATACTTGGGCCACATGGCCAACAGTGCGCGCGTCAAGGCTGCGTTGTCGCTGAAATCGCCTTCCGGCAGCCGGATTTCCAGCGCCAGCAGCGTGATGGCAATGGCGAAGACGGCGTCGCTGAAGAAGACGATACGCTCGAGGCCCAGTTGTAGCGATTCGTCGGCGACGGGCTCAGGGTCGGGCGAAGCTTGCGGTGTTTCGTCGGTCATCAGTCACTCCAGCGGCTGCCCGCCTGCGCCACGCCGCGTGCCAGCGCGACGAGGGCGTCGGGACCTTCCAGCGCCGCCACCAGCGGCAGCATCCCCTCGATGCCGTAGACCGTCTGCCACAGCCCGCGCGTGCGGTCGGCCGCCCAGATTGCGGTTACAAAGTTCTCCAGCGCGGCGCGTGTCGCATCGCCTTGCCCATTTGCCTGCGATGCGCCGGTGCTCAGCTCCGGCCCCAACTCGGCCACCAGTACGTTGGCGAGATTCGTGAGCCGGTCGGCGTGTTTCTCGCCGCTACCAGGCTGCACTGCCTGTTGCAGCACGGGCAGGGTCTGGAGCGCCATCTGCACGCGACCGGCGGCCAGCAATGGCTCCAGCACATTCTCGCTCAGGAAATTGACCAGCGCCTCGCCATCGAGCAGGCGCGGCGCCCAGGTCATCAGCGTGCTGACCTGCTGCTGCACGGCCTTTGGCGGCGGCGCATCCTGCAAGAGCAGGGCGCGCAGGCGCAGCCCGCTGTTACGCAACTCGTCGTCGGAGAGCTTACGGCCGAAGAGGTCGCGCACGCTGCGCCAGAAGCCGGCCGGTTCCTGCCACGTGTCGAGAATCGCCACGGCGTTGTCGGGCTCGCCCCGTTCCAGATAAGCCTGCGCAACACCCCAGATGAGCGCGCGTTCGGGGTTGCGCCCCGGATACGCCTGCACCCACGCCAGCCCCTTGCGAATCTGCTCTTCGGCCAGCGCCGGCTCATCTACGCCAAGCAGCCCCTTGGCCAGCGCGATGAATCCCTCGGCCTTGGTCGGGTCGTTGGCGGGGATCGAGTCGACCACGTCGATGGCAAACTTCACCGCGCCCAGGTCGATGAGCGTAGCGGCCGCGCCGGCCGCCGTCCAGCCATCGCTCTTGGTGCCCAGCATGGCCAGGCGGTTGGCCAGGTCGATGCGCTGCTCGCGCGGCATCTGGCGCACGGGCATGGCGCGCACGGCTTCCTGCAACGTGTAGACCTGGAAGTCGACGTCGGCGTCGGCCGTCGGGCGCTTGACCTGGCGCAGGATGCTCTGGTCGCCCTTGCGCAGCGACAGGCCGCTCTCGCGCCGCGCGGCCTGGATGTTGGCGATGGCGGTCAACTGGCCCAGCACTTCGTCGACGGCGCCGGCCTGCGCCAGGGCAATGGCCGTCAGGCGCCGCGAGTGGAGGCTGGTGAGCGTGGCGTTGCGAAAGGTGTCGACGCCGAGCATGAGCTGGCGCGCCACGCGCGTCGCCGCGGCCGGTCTCTCGCGCAGTTGCTCGCCCGCCGCGGTCGTGATGTTCAGCACGAATTGCGCGCCGGCATCGCCATAGCGACGCAGCGCGCTGGTGATCAGCGTCATGGTGAGCGGATGGAGGCCAAGCTCGAAAACGGTGTCGGAGAGCATTTGGCGCTGCTCCGGCACGACGACGGGGCGCTCCCAGGGCGTGGCGAACTGGTCGAGCCGCTCCAGGCAGGTAAGCGCCAGTTGCGGGTTGCCCACTGCGGCGGCCGTTGCGGCAGCATAGAGCAGGCGGTCGCGGGCGGTCACGTCGTCGGGTGCGGCGGCAGGCGCCAGGATCTGCGGCGTCATCCGCTTCAGTTCCTGGGCGATGACGTTCGCCAGGCCGATCTGTTTGTCGATGCCTGCCGACAGGCGGTAAAGCGCCTGCACGGGTGCCAGCGGCTGGCGAGAGCCGGCCATCTGCGCCACGGCCAGTGCGGCGGAAGGGGCGCCGGCGTCGGCAAGCGTCTCCCAGCATTTCTGGATGAGCCACGAGTCCGGGCGAAAGACGGCGCGCTCGAAAGGGGCGGGCTGTCCTTCCTCGCCCTGGCGCTGTGTTGCGATGGTGAGCGCTTCGAGCGCAGCCTGGACGAGCGTGGATCGTTCCGGCGCAGGCGGTGCGCCGGGCGGCAGCGTCTCCGGCATGGCGGCGACGGTGGGTGGAGCCGAGGTGGTCATGGTGTGCTTCCCGGCCCTATGCCAGCAACTGGGCGATGATCGCCGCCAGCAAGAAGAGTGCTGCTGCCGCCAGGATAATCAAGCCGGCACGTTGGAGCATCTGCGCCTGACGGACGCGGGCGCCGTGGTCGGCATGCGCCCGTGAACCTTGTTGCAGGCGCGCAGGATCCTGATGGGCGACGTCCTTGACCTGGGCGAGCCACCAGGCACGCTGGCAGAAGGCCCACATGCCGATGTCGCTGGCGCGCACGAGCGAGCGATCCTTAGCCATAGAGTTCCTGGCTCTCATCGTCGTCGCCGGCTTCGACGCCATGCTCCGTCGCCGCAAAATTCGTGCCGAGGTTGCGGTCGAGGTTGCGCTCGAAGCCAAGCAGCGCCTCGCGCATCTGGTCCTGGCGGATGGCCATGGTCAGGTCGCCGCGCGTGCGTTCGAGCACGCCACGCAGCACGTCGGTGTGGCGGCGCAGGCCGTCGGTCACGGCGTCGGGGAAGTCGACGGTGACGAGGTGGCTGTACACTTCGTCCATGAACTCGAGATACTGCTCGGCTTCGACAACCTGGCCGCGACGCATGAGGTCGAGCACGAAGCGGCGCATTTCAGTGGCGGCCTCGCTCATACCGCGCAGGTAGGTCGGTCCGGTGACAAAGAGTTCGCCAGGCGTGGGCAGCGGCAGTCCGCGCGAAACGGCATTGACCAGGTGCGCCTCGACAAGCTCCTTCAGGGCATCCTGCGTGTAGCCGGCGTGGTAAAGCGTGGGCTGCCCGGCAATTGCCTCGACCATGGCGCTCGCCTCGGCTCGCGCCTGTGCGAGCAGTTCATCCGCCTCCGCCCATTCGTGGCGATGAATGGCGCGAATACTGTGCGCGCAGGAGCGGGTCAGCGAACGGCTGCGCGCCAGCGTCGCATCGCGCAGCGTGTTGAGTGTCGTGAGTTCGGTTCGGATCGTCTCGACAATGTCGGTCAACGTGGTTGTCACTTGTAGCATCCTTCACAGCGATAGCGCTTGCCCGGCGGCGCGGCTGACCGCCATTATACAGAATCGCCGTACTTCGTCCGAAATCGCTGCGCGTTGCGCCGGCATACGTCGCCTCTTCCGTTGACTGCCGGATTGATTGAGCACCGGCGCAGGGGCATTAGCTTGGCAGGGCAGGGGCGCGGCAGGCTGGCCCGCACTATGCGGGAGCAGCCGCCGCTGTGACGATGTGATGCGTGAGGATCAGAAGGCCGGATCGATATACCCAGGGAGCGAGCCCAGTACGCCCGGCACGCGCGCCTGGATCACATCCCAGCCCATGTCTGCGCTGCGAATCAGGCGGAAGGTGGCGCGACCGCTGACGCGCACGGGCTCGCGGCTGTGCCGTGGCAGGCCGGTCCACGCAACGAGCGCCGTGACGGTCGCTTCGTCGCCGTTCACGGTGCTCTGGGGCGAAAGCAGCTCTATGTCATAGATGACCGTGTAGGTGCCCCAGAACTTGCGTACGAGATGCCGAAACTGTTGCTGCGACAGCAGTGCGCCGCTGCCGGTGATGAAGCCGTTGCTGCCCAGTGTGAGGATGGAAATCCGGCTGTCGCGCGAGAGGAGATGGCGCAGGAAGATATCTGTGTACATGATGGTGTCGGCTTCGTCGTTCGGATGATATTCCTCGTAGGAGAACCACAGGTTCATCTCCGGGCGGCGAATGTCGGCGACCAGTTCGTCAAACAACTCCTCGACGATGAATCGATAGAGTTCGTAATCAGACACGTCATACAGCACGTCGATCTGCACGTGGTGCAGCGCCAGCAGCTCGATCAGCGCGTCAAGTTCCTCGCCCAGGCGCCTGCGGTCGTTCAGTGCGTCCGGCGGCAGGACCTTGGGGTTGTTCAGGTAGGCGCGCAACGTAATGCGGTCGTCCGATTCCAGCGCGTCGGCGAAGCTGTTGATCGAATCGAGAAACGCATCGATTTCGGGTGTCGGCTCCGGCAAGTCGATGCGGAATGACACGCCGAACTTCTCTTCCAACTCGCGGCGCTTCTCGATATGCTCGCGCAGTTCCTCCTCCGGGTCGGCGCAGGAACAGAAACTTGGATAATAGTACATCGTCGATCCTTCCCTTTTCTTTACCTATGCACCTGCCGGTCGGGCCGGCGCTGCATCGCATGTTCTGATTCCAGTAAATGCTATTGTGGCCTTTCAATCAACGGACATTCGTCGTTTCCGGCTTTCCGCTCTGTCGCGATCAACCTGACGATGTGCGCAGACTGCCTCCCTGCCCGGCTGCCGTGAATCTCCCGAAATCGTTGTTGGCGTGCGTGACGCCACGTGGGCTATATCGCTCACGAAAGCGTCTTTTTGACCAGTGCGACGCACGCCGGGACCCGATCTGCCAGGTGTGCAGGCCGCGCCCCGGTCGCCGGATGCGTTGCCGGTGCGGCGACGCGCATGGTAAGATGGCGCCGCAACCTGACCAGGCCAAGGAAACCTGCTGATCGAATGATGGAATCGACGTTCTGGGATTTGCTGCCTCGCCCGATTATCGGCCTCGCGCCCATGGATGGTGTGGGCGACCACGCCTTCCGTCACATCCAGAAGAAGTATGGCGTGCCCATGCTGATCTATACCGAGTTCACGGCCGCCGACCGGCTGGAGATCGGCGATCACGCCCTGCTCAAGGATTTCTTCTACGACGAAAGCCAGCGACCGATCGTCGCGCAGGTGTTTGGCCACATCCCCGATTTTTTCCGGCGTATGGCCGTCATGCTCTGCCAGCTCGGCTTCGACGGGATCGACATCAACATGGGCTGTCCTGCGCCGAACATCGCCCAGCGCGGCGCCGGCGCGGGGCTGATCCGCACGCCGGTGTTGGCGCAAGAGATCGTGCGGGCGGCGCGGGCGGGCGTGCGCGAGTGGCAGGAGGGCGCCAGGCTGCGCGATGACCGCGGCGCACCGCCCCATCTCGTAGCGCAAGTCGAGGAATTCGAGGCGAAGTTGCCGGCGGCCTACCGGCAGCCGCGGGCGATTCCGGTCAGCGTCAAGACGCGCATCGGCTTCGACGAGCCGGTAGTCGATGCGTGGATCCCGCGCCTGCTGGAGAGCGAGCCGGCCGCCATTGCCCTGCACGGGCGCACGCTGCGCCAGGGCTATTCCGGCACGGCGGACTGGGACGCAATCGCCCGCGCGGCGGAACTGGCGCGCCAGGCAGGCGTGCCCTTGCTCGGCAACGGCGATGCGCGCTCGCTGGAGGATGCGCAGCAGCGCGCCGCCGACTACAGACTGGACGGCGTGCTCATCGGGCGGGCGAGCTATGGCAACCCCTTCGTCTTCCAGCCCGGCGGGGCCGAAGTTGCCCTGGCCGGCGACCCGTACCGGTTGCTGCATATCGCTGTGGAGCATGCCCAGCTCCACGCTGCCACCCTCAGCCGCGACCGGCCGCAGCGTTTCCTCGGTATGCGCAAGCACTTGGGGTGGTATGCGCGCAACCTGCCCGGCGCGTCGGGCTTGCGCCGCGACCTGGTGTTGACATCCTCGGCGGAGGAGGTGGAGGCGTTGGTTACGGCCTATTTGGCGTATCGAGCAGGGTGGGAAGGAACGGGCGCCCGTCCACGGCCAGCGATGCGCCAACCAGCGCAAAGTCATGGTTGAGCGACGACGCGTTCTGGCCGCCCATGTAGCGATTCTCGCCGAGCGCCAGAAAGAGTGCGCCGGCGATGTGTTCGTCGACCAGCGTCCAGCCAATCGGCGAGTGCAGGTGCGGGTTCAGCCCGATGCCGATATGGCTGACTCGGCGCGGTTCGCCGCTGTGGCGGTCCAGCCAATCTGCCAGCGCGCCGGCGCCGTGTGCCGCGTCGATGGCAACGATTCGACCTTCTCCAAAGTGTAACGTGACGTCAGAAGCGCCGGGCGTCGACGGCAGAAAAAGCGTTCCGTACGTTCTGTCTTCGAGCACGGTCGTGTAGACGGAGCCGGCCGGCAGGTTGCTGACGATGGTCAGGCGCCGGCGATCCTCATCGTCGATCACGCCGTCGTCGCCGTGCCAGCGGCGATCCCCGTGGTAAAGATGCAATTCGCAGCCATTGCCCGTGCCAATGACGATGTGGCTGCCGGCAATCGTTTTCAGCGCACGGTCGATCAGCGTGCGGCTGCTTGCCGCATCGAGCAGCAACGCAGGCATGAGATGGGTCTCCAGCGCCTCCAGCGTGATGCCCAAACGCGCCGCACGCGGCGCGCTGGGTACGGCGACGACCAGTATCGGTAAATGGCGCGCTTCCTCGATCGTAGTGAGTTCCTCGTCCATCTGCTGCCAGGCAGCGAGTACCTCTGGCGCAGCCAGCGAGAAGTCCGGCATGTCGCCGCTCAGCGAGACGACGCGGTCGATCTGTTCCAGCACGCGCCGTCGCTGGAGCCCACTCTGCGCGACACTCTCCGGCGTGGCCGCGGCCAGCCAGCGGTTGAGATAGGCGGGCGACTGGTGATCGATGATCGGGGTCGCACCGGCCAGGTCGATGGCCAGAAGTACCTCGATTAGCACGTCGGGCCGATCCACGTGGTCGCGTACCTGGATCAGCTCGCCCGGCTGGACGTTGAGCCCGGCCACGATGCGCCGGGCAAGCTGTGACGCGCTGCTGTCACCGTTCATGTAAAGCTCATGCTGTAGACCGTGGATGGCGACTTGGGAAACAGGATGTCGAGGAGCAGCGCTGCCTCCTGTTCGGCGTAGACGTCCGGGAAGGTGGCGCGCAACTCCGCCAGGCTATGGTAGCCAAAGAGCAGTTGCAGGAAGATGAGGCGCGGACAGCCGGACGGTGCCTCATCGCCGTAGGCCGGGGCGCGCCAGGGCGCCACCTCCGCCAGCTTGCCGCGTTCGAAGCGCATTTTCAGCCCGTCGCCGTAGAAGTCCACGATGAGTTCGCCGCTGTGGCCCGGCAGGACCGAGTCGGCCAGGCGCTGCTCCAGCACCGGCGCGATATGGCGGAGAAAGCCGTGTATGTCGGAGACACGTAGATACCAGGCATACGGCGCCTCGCGCCGCGGCGCCAGGGTATCGCCCAGCACAGTGTAGGCCGGATGGTCGCGGCCGAGGCGCAGGCTCAATTCGCGGAAGGGTTTGGCGTCGGGTGAGAGCGCGGGGGCATTCTCCCCAAACGGCCGCAATGCGCGCAACAGCCAGGGCATGACGGCCTGCCAACTGACATGCCGGAACAGGCGGAGGCCAAAGATATACAGTGGGCCGCCGAACCGCTTGCTTGCCGGCCAGACCATGCCGTACACCGCGCTGTCCGCATCTACGATCATGTAGATTCGTCCGATTAACCCGACTTCGGCGACGGGTTTGTCGCGTACGAGCGGGTCATCCCAATAGTCGATGACGGTGCGCCAGTAGCCTTCTTCGCTTTCATGCCACACCAGGCTCTTGCTACGATCCTGTTCGTAGAGCGCCTGGAGATCGGGCGCGTCGTCGACGGTGGCCGGACGCAACCTGTACGGCTCAGCCTCTTCGCCGGTCGACGGTGGAATTGCCGCCACGTCGACGAGACGCTGGCCACCCAGATCAAGGACGTACTCATAGCCAAACTGCCGGTAGAAGTAAGGGATGCCGGTGATAGCCTGCACCAGGTCGCCGCGCGCGGCGCTGCGCGCATGGACCATGGCAAAGAGGCTGCGTATGAGGCCACGATTGCGGTATGCCGCCAGCGTCGCAACCAATTCGGGCTGGCCGACGCCAAAGCGGATGCCGCTGTAGCTCCACTGGTGGCTCCACAGGCAGGTGCAGGCGACGATGGGGCGATCGGGCAGGCTCGTATCCTCGACAATCGCGAAATCCCCGGGACCCATGAAAGGATAGCCTGGGCTCATCATGATTCTGACTTCGTCAGCAATGTTCGGATAGATCGGTGCATCCGGACCGTTGCGAAAGACAGAGGTCAGGCAGCGGGCAATGGCGGCCTCGTCGGCGGGTGTGGACCAGCGGCAGATCAGGCCGTTGCCGAGATCGCCGATGTAGCTTTGGTCGGCCATGGTTGCGGGCATCGCTTATCTCCGCCGTGCCGAATCGGCACTGTTAACGCTTGCTTCCATCTGGGTATGGCTCCGTCAACGACTCACAGCCCGGCACCTCGCTGAGGCGATGGTAGACCTGGAGCCCATGCCGGCGCGCAACGTCCACCATCAGGTCGGCGCCCTGTGAAGCCCCGCCTACACGCAGCACCGCATCGCAGTGGCCAAGCAGGCGCTCCGCAATCGGGTGAAAAATCTCGTTGAAGGGTTCGTCGCCGACACGCTGCGAGCCGGCCAGGGTGACCAGCGGCAGCGCCAGCCACTCGCCCAGCAGCGGGATGTGGCCGGCGCGGAAGATCGGCAGGGCGTAGGCTTCCATGACGCGCACGTTCTCGGCCATCTTCGCCGGGTCATCGCCGGTGCCCGAACGATACGGGCCGGCGATCAGGATCATCATTGCTGTCTCATTGCTCATTGGACCTCTACTTCACGGCTTCCACACAATCGCGGGCATTTGCTTCGATCGCGGCCCAGCGTCCTTCATTGACGGCCTGTTCGCTCACCAGGTTCCCGCCCACGGCCACCGCCACGGCGCCGGCATCGAGGTATGCTCGTGCATTTTCGGCGCTGATGCCTCCGGTTGCCACGAACTTCATCTGCGGGAACGGTCCCAACAGGTCGCGGATGTAGGCAGGCCCGCCCAGCCGCGCCGGGAAAATCTTGACCAGGTCGGCGCCGGCGCGCGTGGCTGCCAGCACCTCCGTCGGGGTCAGCGCGCCGCAGATGACGGGTACGTTGCGGCGCCGGCCGACCTCGATCACATCGGGCACCACCGCCGGCGTCACGAGGAAGCGCGCGCCCGCGGCAATGGCAGCTTCGGCCGCGGCTGCATCCAGCACTGTGCCGGCGCCGACGCAGACGCGCTCGCCAAGCGTCGCACGCACCTCTGCCACACAGTCGATCGCACCCTCACCGCTCATGGTGTATTCGAGCACGGTCAGGCCGCCACGCGCCAGCGACTCGGCAATCTCCACGGCGTGGTGATAGCGTTTCATGCGGATGATGCCGATCAGACGGTGGGCCAGGATTTCCGACAGGGCTGCGCTCATCTTCTCTCCGATACCCGCTGATCTTGTTGGATGTTGATGCGCTTCAGTTTACCCTCCGCACAGCCGTGGGCAAAGCGTGATCCATCGCCGCACCCGTGCCGTGGCCGCGGATCACGCGGCAGACGTAGCCTGCGGCAGAAGTTCGCCCGCCCATGCCTCGATGGCCGCCCAGTCGCGCTTGTCCTCGTTATTCGCCTTCATCATCTTCGAGATCATGCGATCGACGAAGGACATGCGGTCGAGGTCGAGCTTGCCGGCAAAGAAGGCCTCGGCCTGCGGCTGCATGATCGCGTGTACGGGCGCCACATACGCCGCACGCGCGGCTTGGCTCTCCGCGCTGTCGTCGAGATTGAGCATGTGCACCGTGAAGTATGCCGTCGGGGCGCCGCGCAGCGTCGCCACATTGGTCTCGACGAAGCGCTTTGCCTCGCCCAGCCAACTCCCCATGCGAATCGCGCTGCCGACGACAAACGCATCGTAGCCCGCCACATCGCTCACCTCGTCGACACGGCGGACATCGACGGTCATGCCCTGCGCGCACAGTGACTGCGCGATGGCCTGCGCCACTTCGCCGGTCGAACCACACTTGCTGGCGTATGCCACCAACACCTTACTCATTGCGGGCCTCCTTCCGCATTCTGCATGAACAAACTCGATGGAGGGCGTCTGGGCGCCCACTACCGTCACGCCGCCACACAGCAGCGTGCTTGCCGCCAGGACTCCGCCGGTCGCTACCAGAAAGCGCCGCCGGCTGATCGAAGTTTCATCCCTCATGATGCCCTCGCTTGAAGATTGAAGATGCTTGCCTGGGACACGCCATGATCTATGTCCGTGCCATTGCCCGGCCCTTTGAACTCGGGGTCGATGTGACACCCGCCGGCGCCGCACGCAGCACAAACACCAGCACCCAGATGTCGATCAGCCCGACAACCAGGAAGCCGCCGATGGGACCCACAATCTGCGGCACGGTGAAGACGACGCCGTCCGCCACCTGGAAGTAGGTCATCGCTGCGACGGACGGGCCGATGAGCAGCAGCAGGACGAGCAGCGGCATGGCGACGATGAGCCCGCACCGGTCGCGCCGCCACAGCAGTGCCGCCGCCACGACGCAGCCCGGCACGATCAGCGCCAGGTCGAGCGCTTCGGTCACCATGGTCGTGCTGTGGCCGAGCAGGGCTGGGTGCGTGCCGCCGGCCAGCGCAGTCACGATCGGCTCCAGCCACACATAGCCCGTCAGCACGGCGCACACGAGCAGAAAGGTGGCGATGCCGCGGAAAGGCAACTGTGTGGCGAATTGCTCCGCCAGCGGCTGGATGGCCGTGAACATCAGGAACCAGGCAAAGAAGCTCAGCGAAAAGAGCGCCACGTAGAGCAGAAAGAACTGGTTGTAGGCGACGCTCATGGCGTTGGTGGCATACACATACAAGAAGTAGGTGATTGCCCCGGTGAGCAGCAGTGCACCGCGTGTCGATCCGCGGCCGTAGAACACCAGCGCGCCGAGCAGCAGCGGGACCGCCAGCAAGGCCGTCACCAGGTCCGTCCCGCGCGTGGCGCCGCTCTTGAAGACCGACTCATTGGCGTAGAGGCCGCGCCCGTAGATCTGCACCGTATCGCCCTGGATCGACGTGAAGGTGCGCGCCGCGCCCGTGTCCGGCCAGAGCAGCCCGGCGCCGGCAGCGACGAGCGCCAGCCCGGCGATCAAGATCGTCAACACGATTACTGTTCGAGAAGTGTTCATTGCGGTGCTCCTGATGACCCCGAGTCCACAGTGCGTTCGACGGCAAGGATGACGATGCCCAGCGCATGCAGATGGCGCACAAGCCCCACCAGCGCCGTCTGATCCGCCAGCGTGGTGGCGAGCGTCGTCACGGCCGGGCCGTCGGTTGCCGGCGCCGTGGTCATGCTCACCGGGCCAAACCAGTCGATCAGTGCTTGTTCCACGCAGCCCTGCACGCGAATCGTGTAAGTTGCTCGCTCGTCGAGTTGTGACATGGCCGTCTCCTCACTACCTGCCTGCCTCCAGTGTCGCGCCTTGCCGCTCTTCTTGCCTCACATGCTCATGTAGTCACCCGACCGAAGAGGATGTAGGCACGCGGGATTGCCGATGTGGGCGCGGGCCGGGTTCAATCCTTCCCCTTTGGACAGGGTCGAACTGCACTGAAGACAGGTGCCGGCCGCAGGCTGTTTCGGTACGATCAGGGCAGGTGAGGAAACGACGAGGAGAAGAGTATGTTGCAGCAAAACATGAATGTACCGCTGGAAACCCGTCACAGTCTCGTTCATCTCTACTGGCGCGAGACGTGGCAGGGACAATGGCGCCGCTTCTTTGACTGGCTGCTGCGCCGCAGCCCGCGCCTGGAGACGCTGCACAGCGAGGAGAGCGCCAGCCTCGTCCGCACCTATGCCGGGCTCAAGGATGTGCCCATCGACGCCATTCGCGGCAGCGAGGAGCGTGCGCCGGCTTTCGACCGCACCTTTCACCCCATCGGCGAGCGGCCGCGGCAGCGCTGGATCAGCATCGCCGAGGCTCGGCTGCACGGCACGCCCATGCCGCCGGTGCAACTGACGGAAAAGGACGGCCGCTACTACGTGCGCGACGGCCACCACCGTATCTCGGTCGCCCACGCCCTGGGCGAGGCGTTCATCGAGGCGGAGGTCGTGCGCATCCAGACGAGCAATCTGCGCTGAGAGAGCGTGCGGGCATTTCCCGCCCCGACATGGGGATGCCCGCACGCCACCCGCTCGCGACACCGGCCTGGCGCGCCTTCGATCCAGCGCCCAACTCATCCCCGTTCCGTACTTCTGAAGTGAACGCCTGTTTGCGCTATAATGGGTGGCAGACCATCAACCACTCCGCGAAAGCAGGCAGAGACCCATGGCCATTTTGAAGGAATACCACAAGCCCACCTCCGTTCCGGAAGCGCTGGCGCTGCTGGCGCGCACCGATGTCAACCTGGTGCCGCTGGCGGGCGGCACGCGCCTCGTCGGCGCGCTGGAGACGCGCACTGCGCCTGGTGTCGATGGCGTCGTCGACCTGGGCGGCCTGCCGCTCCGGGCCATCCAGACGGCAATCGTCGACGGCGCGCCCTGTCTGTCGCTGGGCGCGCTGGCCACGCTGACCGATGTCTGCGAGCATGAAGGCGCGGCGGCGTTGGCCGGCGGGCTGCTCGTGCAGGCTGCGCAGGGCGAAGGGCCCGTCAACCTGCGCAACCAGGCGACCGTCGGCGGCGTCGTCGTGGCGGCGGAGCAGGACAGCGAGGTCTACGCCGCGCTGCTAGCCCTGGGCGCACGCGTCGTCACGACCAGTGCGGCCGGCGAGATGGTGACGCCGCTGGCCGATCTCGGCGCGATTGACGGGCTGGTGACCGCCGTGTTGCTGCCCGAAGCGGTGGAAGCCGGCGCCATCGCCCGCATTTCACGCACCCCGGCCGACCGGCCAATCGTCGCCGCGGTGGCGGTGCGGCACGGTACGTCTACGCGCGTGGCGCTCTGCGGCGTTGCGGCGCGGCCTGTGCTGGACGGTGCGCCGCTTGACCCGCCCGACGACTACAAGGGCAGCACCGCCTATCGCCGCAGCATGGTGGCCGTGCTCAGGCAGCGCGCGCTGGCAGAAGTGGCGGCATAGGCCCGCACAATACTCCGGACACTGCCATGATCGATCCAAACCTTGCCGGCAAAGTTGCCATCGTCACGGGCGCCAACCATGGCATCGGTGCGGCTACGGCGCAGGCGCTGGCGGTGCAGGGCGTGCGCGTCCTGCTGAGCTACTTTCACGAGCCGGTGGATTATGCGCCGGACGAACTGGCACAGGCGCGTGCGGCCGGTATCGGCGGCGATGCGCTCTATCGTGCTATGCAGCAGCAGCCGGCCGAGGTCATTGTCGATGCCATCCGTGCGGCGGGCGGTGAGGCGGTTGCCTGGCCGGCGGATCTGGGTGACGCCGCCGCGATCCCGCAGCTTTTCGACCGCTGCGAGGCGACACTGGGTCCGGCCGACATCCTGGTCGCCAACCACACCTTCTGCGTGCTCGAAACCTTCGACCCGGCACTGGTCAGCACCGACGAGAGCGGGATCTTTCTGCCCACGGCCGATGTCATCGACCGGCACTTTGCCGTCAACAGCCGTGCCGTCGCGTTGCTCATCCACGAGTTCACGCAGCGCTACCTGGCGCGCGGCGCGCAGTGGGGGCGCATCGTCACGGTGAGCACCGACGCCGCGCACGCCCACCCGGCCAACATCAGCTATGCGGCCAGCAAGCACGCCATCGAGTCGTACAGCCGATCGGCGGCGGCGGAGCTGGGCAGGTATGGGATCACCGTCAACATCGTTGCGCCCGGCCCCATCCAGACCGGCTACATCACGCCAGCGAACGAAGCCGTCATCAACGAAGGCACCCCGCTCGGCCGGCTCGGTACGCCGGAAGATGTGGCGGATGTGATCGTCTTTCTGGCCTCGGAACAGGCGCGCTGGCTGACGGGGCAATTGTTCTATGTGGGTGGCGGCTGGCGTATGTCGCAGTAGGTTGCTGCCCGCAGCGCAAACGGAGAAGAACAACACGGCGGGGTCGATCAATAGCGATCGACCCCGCCGTATTTTTTGTGTGGAGGCGGCTACGGCTGGCGCAGGTTGCGCTCCGGCCGCGAGAAGGTGTGGCACCACTGGCAGTCGTACCGCTTGTCGGTGACATGCTTGCCGTGGAGCTTGGTGAAGCTGAGATTGTCGTCTTCCTGCTTGTGACACTGCGTACAGACGACCGATTCCGGCCCCTTGAGCGTGTAGCCCAGCGCGTCGAAGTCCATCTGGCTGCCGCCGTTGTGACAGTTGTTGCACTCCAGCGCGTCGTCTTCCGGCACGACGCCGTGCGTGATCAACTGCTCGGCACGCGTGTCGACCCACGAGTACGGCCCGGTCAAACCCATCCACGCCGCGCCACGCTGCGCGGCTTCCTCGTACTTGCCGGTCATGAAGTTCCACAGCACGTCGTACATGACCATGCGCCCGCTCTCGTCGTGGCGCGGCTGGTAGGAGTAGTGCACCTTGATGGGATAGATCTTGCCGTCGTCGATGCTGCCCAGCGCACGCGCCATGGTGTAGACGCCATCCGGGTCGGCCGTGATGGGCTGCCGCGAGTCATAGACGTAGCTCTGCCCATTCCAGAAGCGATATTCGGGCTTGACATCGATCTCGCGTACCTCGGTGCCGATCCACGCGCCCTGGCCTTGGCAGCCGCCAGGATTCCACTCCGGCTCGGTCCAGTCGCGCGACATTTCGGTGCCCGTGTCCTTGCCGTAGGTCGGGATGTGGCAGGTCTGGCAGGCGACGCGGCTGGTGTGCTGGTTCAGCCCGCTGTTGGAGTGGGGCGCCTGCTTGTGACAGTCGGTGCAGGCCGGCTCGGCGCCGCCTTCCGACGGGCGCAGATCGATGCCGCGGCCGGGAATCTGGTGGTTTTCGGTCTGGTGGCAATCCTGGCAGAGCAGGTTGGCGCCGTTGGGCGACATGTGGAAGTCGGAGGTCACCGACGGGTTGGCACTGGTCTTGTTGAGATCGCCGCGCTTGGTACCGTCGCCGCCGCCGGCCGTGGCATGGCAGCGCAGGCAGGAAGTGCGCGTCGGCAGGTGCACGCTCTGCGCCAGCGCCTCCATGGTCGTGCCGGGCGCCATGAGATCGTAGCGCGGCAGCATCTCATATTCGCCCAGCGCGTTCTTGCGCGGGAACTGGTAGGTGCGTGTCTGGCCCGTCCAGTCGACGACCGAGACCGGATCGTTGAGCGGACCGAGTGAGCGCTGGTACTTGTCCTGGTGGCAGACCAGGCAGTCGACGTCCTCTTCGGTCAGGTTGGCGACCTTGCCCGTGCTGGCGTGGCAGGAACGGCAGGCGAAGTCGGCCGGCGCCGGTGCCGTGCAGTAGGTGTTGACCTGCTCCCACTTGCCGGTAGCGTCCGGGATGTTCGGCACGTCCGGCGTGTCACCCTTCCACTGGATGTGGATCGAGTGCAGCGCGCCGTTTGCCTCTTCGGCATGGCAGGCGACACATGTCTTCGGTCCCTCGTAGCTGGTGATGGCCAGGTGCTCGGGGATGCCGCCCTGGCTGGGCGGCGTGGCTGACGGCGTGGGCTGCGGACGTTGGGTTGGCGTGGGCGTCGGCGTCTTCGCCGGCGTCGCCGTTGGGCGATGATGGTCATCGTCGTCGTCGTGATCGGTGGTCCCGATTGGTTCGTCGCCGTTGCCGATGTACGGCAAGAAGAGCGGCGCCGCGGCCGAATCGGGCTGCGCGCACTCCGCACCGCTGCACGCCTGCTCGACAGCCGGTCGCACATCGCCGGCAACGGCATCCGTTGCGGTGGCGATGAAGCCGGCGTAGCCGAGGATCGCGGCTGCGATGCAGATGAGCGCCCCTGCGGTTAGCTTTCTACGCATCCTTGTTCCCCCTTCATGGTCTGATGTCCTTGATCCCTGTCAAAGACATGTCCCCTAGTCTGTCAGAGTCCCGCGCCCAACTCAAAGGCAGAATGTCCCGAAAAATTCGAGACAAAGATATGTATCTTTTCGACCAAAAATCGCCTCTAGGCCCCAGCGTTGCCGGTTTGTTGGCGAGTCGCTCTGCCGGTACAATGAACAAAATACGCGTGCCGGGCACGGCATCCTGGCTACTTCACTCCATGCAGATAAAGATCGGAAACCGCTATGCAGATCCAGCTACTTGTTAACGGCACCGACCATGCAATCGAGGTTCACCCTGGTGAACTGCTGCGCACAGCATTGCGCCGCCTGCGTTATTTCAGCGTCAAACATGGCGATGAGACGGGCGAGAGTGGCGCCGATGCAGTGCTGCTGACGCGCACGCCCGACGATCCGCACAGCTACCGCCTTGTCAACAGCGGCGTCATGCTGGCGGCGCAGGCCGACGGCGCTGCCATCGTCACCGCCGAAGGGCTGAGCAGCCCGCGCGACCACGATCTGCACCCGTTGCAGGAGCAGTTCGTCACCTGTGGCGCCATCCAGTGCGGCTTCTGCACGCCGGCGCAGTTGCTGGCCGCCAAGCAGTTGCTGGACGAAAACCCGAACCCGACGGAAGGCGAGGTGCGCACGGCGCTGGCGGGCGTGCTCTGCCGCTGCACGGGCTATCTCAAGCCGGTGGAAGCGGTGCTGCGTGCGGCGGCGCAACTGCGTGGCGAGGAGCTGCCGCCCTACGCCGTCGACATCATCGACGCGCCCGAAGGCTGGGAATGGCCGACCGGGGGCGACGGCGGCGACGGCATCGAGCCGGGCGGCACCGACGTGCAGACGCGCACGCAGACGGTGCCGGTGAAGCTGGCGCCGCCCGAAACCGCCGTCGTCAACAAGCCGGAGCCGAAGGTCGATGCGCTCAAGCTCGTCAAGGGGCGCGCCGTTTTTGCCGACGATCTGGAGATGCCTGGCATGCTCCACGGCGGCCTGCTCACCAGCCCGCACGCCCACGCCCGCATCGTGCGCATCGACAAGAGCAAGGCGCTGGCGCTGCCGGGCGTGCACGCGGTGCTGACCCACGAGGACGTGGAGCGCGTGCTGTATGCCTCCGGCGGGCAGAGCTACCCCAACCCGCCGCCCTACGACCAGGTGAGCCTGGACAACAAGGTACGCCATGTCGGCGATCGCGTGGCCGTCGTCGCCGCCGAGACGCCCGAGATTCTCCAGCATGCGCTGGAGTTGATCGAGGTAGAGTACGAGATTCTGCCCGCCGTCTTCGACCCGGTGGATGCCATGCAGCCGGGCGCGCCGATCATCCACGACGAACCCGACGCCGTGAAGATCCACGATGCTGCGCGCAACATGGCGCAGTATCTGCACGTGAACCTCGGCGACGTCGACGCCGCGTTGGCCGGGGCCGCGCACGTCTATGAGAGCGAGTACCGCGTCCACCAGGTGCAGCAGGCCGCAATCGAGCCGCACATCGTGCTGAGCTGGTGGGACGAGGACGACCGCCTGGTGATCCGAACAAGCACACAGGTGCCCTTCCACGTGCGGCGTATGGTCGCACCGCTGCTGGGTCTGCCCCCGCGCAAGATCCGCGTCGTCAAGCCGCGCATCGGCGGCGGCTTTGGCGGCAAGCAGGAGATGCTCATCGAGGACCTGTGCGCGCACCTGACCATCGCCACGGGGCGTCCGGTGCGCTTCGAGTACACGCGCGCCCAGGAGTTCACCAGCTCCCGCTCACGTCACCCGCAGGTGCTGCGCTATCGCAGCGGTGTCGACGCCAACGGCAAGCTGGTTGGCATGGACCTGACCGTCGTGGCCGATACCGGCGCCTACGGCACTCACGGCCTCACCGTGCAGATGGTGACCGGCTTCCGCGGCCTGAGCACCTACTGGCTGCCCAACGCCCGCTTCAACTGTGACGTCGTCTACACCAACAAGCCCACGCCCGGCGCCTTCCGCGGCTACGGCGCGCCGCAGGCGCTCTTCGGCCTGGAGCAACACATGGAGGAGTTCGCCGAGCAGTTGGGCATGGACCCGCTCGATTTCAAGCGGCTGAACTGGGTCAAGGTCGGCCAGGATCTGCCGCTGGCCAAGGCGATGGGCGAGGGGCGCGAAGGCTTTGCGCAGACCGTGCGTTCCAACGGGCTCGACGAGTGCGTGGCGGCCGGCAAGCAAGCCGTGGGCTGGGATCGGCGCTTCGACCCGGCGTGGAAGGCCGACCCGGCGCGGCCGCACATCCGCCGCGGCATTGGCCTGGCCATCTGCATGCACGGCACGGGCATCGCCGGGTTGGACATGGGCGCGGCCTCGATCAAGCTCAACGACGACGGTAGCTTTAACCTGCTCGTCGGCGCCACGGACCTGGGCACCGGCTCCGATACGGTGCTGGCGCAGATCGCGGCCGAGACGCTGGGCGTACCACTGGAGCAGATCATCATCTATTCCAGCGACACCGATTTCACCCCCTTCGACACCGGCGCCTATGCGTCGAGCACGACCTACATCTCGGGTGGCGCCGTGCTCAAGGCGGCCGAGGAGGTGCGCGAGCAGATCGTGCGCCACGCCGCCAACCACCTGCTGACCGGGATGGATGCCGACCGGCTGTGGCTGGAGGATGGCGCAGTCGTGGCGCCCGATGGCCGCCGCGTCAGCCTGGAAACGGTGGCGCTGCACTCGCTGCACCAGGCCGACCAGCATCAGATCATGGCCACGGCCTCGCACATGAGCTATATCAGCCCGCCGCCCTTTGCCGCCCAGTTCGCCGCCGTGGAAGTGGACACGCAGACCGGCCAGGTCACCTGCACCGATCTTGTCATGGCCGTCGACTGCGGCATCGCCATCAACCCCGTCACGGCGACGGGGCAGGTGGAAGGCGGCATGGTGCAGGCGCTGGGCTACGCGCTCTGCGAGGAGATGGTCTACGACGACGCCGGCCGGCTGCTCAACCCGCGGCTGGGCGACTATCGCATCTATGCCGCCGACGAAGTGCCGGCGATCAAGGCGATCCTCGTGCAGACCTACGAGCCGAGCGGGCCGTACGGCGCCAAGGCCGTGGCTGAGATTCCCATGGATGGTGTGGCGCCGGCGGTGGCCAACGCGATCCGCGACGCCACGGGTCTGCGGCTGCGCCAGCTTCCCTTTACACCGGAACGTGTGTGGAGCGCGCTGGGCAACTGAACGATTTGCGCTGCGAGCGCCTTCCGGCTGCCGATTCCGGTGGTTTGCGACACTGGCTGTCGTGATGACTTCAGACGTTGGCTCTCTGGAGTGGCTGAAGCCATCACGACGAATCGCGAACGACTGAATATGTGCTGAGATGGGTTGTCGAAGGATAGGTGGCCGGGTGGAGGAATGACAACGCCAAACCTGTTGTATGCGATTCTGCTGGGCGCGGCGGCTGCTGTCTCGGCCGTCGTGATTCTCCTGTTGTGGCCGCGCCGTCACGTCGCCGGGGCACGCTCGGTCATTCTTTTCATGGCGGCGTTGACGTGGTGGAGCGCCACGTATGCACTCTTCTGGCTCGGCACACCCGGCCCGACACCGTTTTTCTGGCTGGATGTGACCTATATTGGCGTGGTCATTGTTCCGGCGGCGCTGCTGACCTTCAGCCTGGAATTTACCGGGCGAGAGGCGCGGCTCACGCGCGGGCTGATCCTCTTCCTCGCCATCGAGCCGGTCGTGACGCTGGCTCTGCTCTGGACAGATCCCTGGCATGGCCTCTTTTTTGGTGCGCAGCGAAGCGCAACAGCCGGCGCGATTCTGACCGGTGGTCCAGCCTTCTGGTTCAACATCGTCTACTCTTACACATTGATTCTCGTTGCCTGCATCCTGCTGATCGCCGCACTCTTTCATTTGCCTGTGCTTTATCGCCGTCAGGCGGCGCTGATCATCACGGCTGTCATCATTCCGTGGGCTAGCAATATCGTCAGCCTGGCCGGTCTGGGCCCGTTTCCCGGACTTGACATGACACCGCTGGCATTCACGCTGACGGGTATTTTGCTGGCCGTTGCGCTGATCCAATATCGCTTCCTGGACGTTGCGCCCATTGCGCGCGATCTGCTCGTCGAGAGCATGAGCGACGGCGTGCTCGTGCTGGACAACGCGCAGCGCATCGTCGACATCAACCCGGCCATGCTGAAGTTGCTTGCACCCCACACCGCCGATCCTGTCGGCCAGCCGCTGGCGGCCGTAAGAACAGTGTGGCCGGCCCTGCTCGAGTTTTGCACCGGCGTCGGCGATAGCGGATACAACGTACGGGCGCCGGGCGACGCGGTTCGCTTTGTGGACTTGCAGCAAATCGCGGTGACCGACCGTCGCAAGCACCGGCGCGGGACGCTGGTCATCGCGCGCGATGTAACGGCGCACACGCTCATGCAGGACGAACGCGAGCGCATCATCGCCGGCCTGCAGGATGCACTGGATCAGGTCAAGACGCTGCGCGGGCTGCTGCACACCTGCGCGCAATGCAAGAAGGTGCGCGATGAGCAGGGGCTCTGGGTTGCGCTGGATCAGTACGTGCGCACGCACACCGATGCCGAATTCAGTCACGGTCTCTGCCCCGAGTGTACGCATGAACTCTACCCCGAGTTGTATGCCATGCGCGAACAGCAGAAAGCGGCCATCCTCGACTATCTCAACGAGCAGGGCGGGAGCAACCTGGATGCAGTGAGCGAGGCGATCGGCCTTTCCAAGAGTTCCATGTTGCGGCGCCTGGAGAGTCTGATCCAGGATGGGCGTGTCGAGGAAGTGCAGGAGAACGGCATGCCGATCTTCCGCATGGCGCAGCCGCAGCCGTGAAATGACGCCAGACCCTGGCCTGTTGTCACCGGCTGAGCGGGACGCCTGTCCCTGGCGCGGCGATCGCAAAGCCGTTACACTGGTTCGGTGTGCCATTTTGCCGTGAACAGGAAGAAGTGCTAAACATCGCCATGTTGCAACGATGGAGCATTGCCATAGTCCGATGCCGGCAGGGCGTGCGCTGGCGTGCGCTCTGCTGCGCGCTTGGTCTGCTCCTGCTCTCGGCGGGACAGATGCACGCACGCGACGGCGTTGCCCAGGAGCAGCCGCCGTTTGCTCCGCCGACACCGGCACGCTTCGAGCGGCTGGGGCTGGAAGATGGTCTCTCGCAGAACGCCGTCCTGGCCATGCTCCAGGACCGGCATGGCTTTCTGTGGTTCGGCACGCAGGATGGTCTCAACCGCTACGACGGTTACACCTTCGTCGTCTACAAGAACGACCCCGACGATTCCAACAGCCTCAGCCTCAACTCCGTCCTGGCGCTACACGAGGACGACGACGGCACGCTGTGGATCGGCACGTGGGGCGGCGGGCTCAACCACTTCGACCCGCAGAGCAATCTCTGGCTGCGCTATCGCCACGACGACGCTGACGCCACCAGCCTGTGCGGTGACACCGTGACTGCGCTGCTGGACGACGGCGCCGGCACACTGTGGGTCGGCACCAATGAGGGTGGCCTGTGCGCCTTCGATCGCGAGACCCGCACCTTCACGCCCTATCGCCACGACCCGGCGGATCCGGCCTCGATCGCCGCCAATGCCGTCTCGACGCTGGCGTTGGACAAGGACGGAGCGCTCTGGGTGGGCACCGGCGGCTTTGGCATTCCCGGCGCCGGGCTGGATCGCCTTGACCGGTCCAGCGGGATCTTCACCCATTTCCGGCACGATGTCCTGGACGCGGAGAGCCTGAGCAGCAACACCATCTCGGCGGTCCTCCCGGATTCCGACGGCACACTCTGGGTCGGGACCGGCGGGTTCAGCCTGACCGGCGCCGGGCTCAACCATCTCGACCCGGCGACAGGACGCGCGGTGCGCTATCGTCACAACCCGGCCGAGCCGGCCAGCCTGGCCAGCGACGACATCATCGACCTCTATCGCGATTCGGCCGGCGACCTGTGGATCGGCACGTGGGGCGGCGGCGTCGATCGGCTGCCCAAACAGGAGGGCACCGCCAGCTTCGTGCACCATCGCCACGATGCCTATCGCCCGACGAGTCTCAGCGCCGACATCGTCTGGTCCATGCTGGAGGATCGCTCCGGCGTCTTCTGGTTCGGCACGATCAACGGCGGCATCAGCAAGATCAACCCGCAGGTGCAGCGCTTTGGCCTCTACCGCAATCACCCGGAGAACGAGCACAGCTTGGGCTTCGACGTTGTCGGCGCCTTCCATGAAGACCGCGCCGGGGGAATTTGGATCGGCCTGTGGGGCGGCGGGCTCGACTACTTCGACCGCGCCACCGGCGAGTTCACCCACTACCGCAGCGACCCGGTTATCGAAGGCGGCCTGACGAACGATACCATCAGCGCCATTTTCGAGGACGAAGCGGGCAACATCTGGATCGGTTCCTTCGACGGCCTCTTCAAGCTAGATCGCACCACCGGCGCGTTCACCCACTTTACCAACGACCCGACCGAGCCGAACTCGCTGGTGAATGACAGCGTCTACCGCATCGCATCGGCGGGCGACGGGCGGCTGTGGTTGGGCACATTGGGCGGCCTCGATCTCTTCGATCCGGCGGCGGGCACTTTCACTCACTTCCTGCACGACGATGCCGACCCGGCCAGCCTGCCCGACAACCAGGTGACCGCACTCTACCATGCGCGTGATGGCCGGCTCTGGCTTGGCACCTGGCACGGCGGGCTTGCCTATCTCGACCCGGCGGCGTGGGCCGATGGCGAGGTGCGTTTCGTGTCCTACCAGCACGATCCGGACGATCCATCCAGCTTGAGCGATAACTCGGTGTGGGCGATCCACGAGGACCACACGGGCGGGCTGTGGGTCGGCACGCAGGTCGGCCTCAACCGGCTGGACGGCGGCGGGCGCACCTTTACGCGCTACCGTGAGAAGGAGGGCCTGCCCAACAACGCCGTGCTCTGCATCGAGGAAGACCAGCGCGGCTATCTGTGGATCGCCACGAACAACGGGCTGGCCCACTTCAACACGGTGCTGCCCAGTTTTCGCAATTTTGACGAGCGGGACGGCTTGCAGAGTAACGAGTTCAACTCGGGCGCGTGTCTGCGCTCGCGCAACGGCGAACTCTACTTTGGCGGCGTGCATGGCTTCAACGTCTTTCGCCCCGACGACATCCAGCGCAACCCGGCGCCGCCGCCCGTCGTGATCACGAGCTTCAGCATCTTCAACCAGCCGGCGCCCGTGGACCTGACCGGCAAGACGCCCATCGACCTGACCTATGACGAGAGCTTCATCGCCTTCGAGTTCGCCGCGCTCGACTACCACGCGCC
This sequence comes from Caldilineaceae bacterium, assembly GCA_020634815.1. GTDB lineage: Bacteria > Chloroflexota > Anaerolineae > Caldilineales > Caldilineaceae > Caldilinea. Next base: position 25,220 of record JACKBA010000023.1, read on the forward strand.
ACAGAAGAACCGCTATGCCTACAAACTAGAGGGCTTCGACGAGGGCTGGGTCGACGCCGGCAGCCGCCGTTATGCCGGCTATACCAACTTGCCGGGCGGCGAGTACCTCTTCCGCGTGCGCGGCTCCAACAACGACGGCACGTGGAACGAAGCCGGCGTTGCGATCCCCCTGCGCGTCACGCCGCCTGTCTGGCAGACCGGCTGGTTCCGCGGCGGCGCCGTCTTCATGATGATGATGCTCCTGGTGGGCGGCATCGGCTGGCGCATCAACAACATCCGCGTGCAGAACCGCCGCCTGGAGCGTACGGTGGCCGAGCAGACGGCGGAGTTGCGCCGCGAGATCGAGCAGCGCCAGCAGGCGGAGGCCGCGCTGGCGCAGAAAGCCGCCGAGGAGGCCGTCGCCGCCGAGCGCACGCGCCTGGCGCGCGACCTGCATGACGCCGTGACGCAGACGCTCTTCTCGGCCAGTCTCACCGCCGAGGTGCTGCCCGAACTGTGGGAGGCCGACCCGGCGGATGGACGCGCCACAACGGAGGAGTTGCGCCAATTGACGCGCGGCGCGCTGGCCGAGATGCGCACGTTGCTGCTTGAGTTGCGCCCCGGTGCGGTCACCCAGGCGCGGCTGGACGATTTGATCCGACAACTCATCGAGGCGAGCGTGGGCCGCGGGCATACCACCGTGCACTTTGTCGCTGACGGCCAGCGTCCCCTGCCCGACGACGTGAAAGTGGCGCTCTATCGCATTGCGCAGGAGGCGCTCAACAACATCGTCAAGTATGCCAAGGCGAACACAGTCAGCGTGGACCTGCGCCAGCAGCCCATGGGCGTCCGCCTGAGCATCAGCGACGACGGCGTCGGCTTCGATCCGGCGGCGGTGCGGTCGGGGCACATGGGCCAGCGTATCATGCGCGAACGGGCCGAGAGCATCGGCGCCCGCTTTGCCGTGCAAAGTGAAATCGGCCATGGCACCATTGTCATGGTAACCTGGAATGATCCGGATTGGCAGGAGTCAGAGGGAGAAGAAGCGTGAGTGAGCCCAAAGTAATTCGTGTAATGATTGTTGACGACCATGCCGTCGTGCGTGGCGGGCTGAGCAAGTTTCTCCAGGTGCACAAGGATCTGGAGCTGGTCGGCGAGGCGGAGAATGGCAAGGAAGCCATCCGGCTGGCCGGGCAACTGCACCCCGACGTGGTGTTGATGGATCTGAAAATGCCCGAGATGGACGGCGTGGCCGCCACGCGCGAGTTGCGCCAGCGCCACCCCAATACGCGCGTGCTCGTGCTGACCAGCTTTGCCGAGGACAACATGGTGCAGGGCGCGCTGCAAGCCGGCGCCACTGGCTATCTGCTCAAGAATGTCTCGGTGAGCGAGCTGGCCAATGCCATACGCGCCGCACATGCGGGCCGCATGACCCTCTCCTCGGAAGCGACGGAGGCGCTGGTCCACGCCGCGGCGCATCCCATCGTGCCGGCCGACGAGCTGACCGAGCGCGAGCGCGAGGTGCTGGCGCTCATGGTCGACGGCCTGAGCAACCAGGAGATCGCCGACCGCCTCTTTCTCAGTCTGGGCACGGTCAAGTTTCACGCCGGCAACATCTACTCCAAGCTGGGCGTGGACAGCCGCGTGGCCGCAGTGACCATGGCAATCCAGCGGCGGCTCGTCTAGCCTGTCCCTCCCTGTACGCCGGCCGCCGGTGGGCACGTCCCGCCCCGGCGACCGGCGGATTGTGCCGGCCATCCCTGCGCGCCGGCCCTTCCACTTCAACCCCATCACCTGTCCGGACGGACAGTCAAACTCCTTTCGCTGGTCGAGTTAGACCCTTGCCCTGCGCGCGGCGACGCGTCCCCTGTTCGGCGCGAAACTAGAGGCAGCAGAGGAAGATTCGTCAAGCGAGCACTGGAGAGGCAAACCATGAGTACTATCCATTTGGGTGTCGAGGAATTGATCGCCCGTCAGCAGCCCGAGGCCATGGAGCGTTCGGTGCGCCACGCCTGGCACCTGACTGAGTTCCGGCGCTCGCTGCGCTGGTTCCCGCGCAAAGAAGTACGGTCGCAGACTCCGCAGTGGGTCAACGAGCTGGTGGTGTTCAGCACCACGCAGGCGCGGTGGGCGATGATGTGAGTGTGCCGTGGAGATCGGATCGATGAGCGACCACGCTGTGTTGATTGCGGCTGCCGATGCATCCCTGCGCCGCGCGCTCAAGACCGTGCTGACGACGCGCCTGCACATGGCCGTCGTCGGTGAGGCGTGCGACGGCGACGAGTTCTATGCGGCCGCGGCCCGGCTGGAGCCGGCCTTTGCGCTGCTCGACTGGTCGCTCACCGGGCTCTGTTGTGACGGCGACGACGATGCGTGTCTTGCACGCCTGGCGCAGACGCCTGTAGTCGTGCTCACCGCCAACGAGGAACAGGAGGCCGCCGCGCTGGAGGCAGGCGCGGTGGCCTGTTTTCGCAAAGGCGCGGCCCCCGACCGCCTGATCGAGCTGATTGCAAAGCTCCAGAATTGAGGGAGAGTATGAAGCGATTCTTGCGCGTGACGGGGTGGAGCCTACTGGCCGTGGTTGTCGCATCGTCTGTCATCGTTGGCGTGCGCTTCGGCATTGCCCAGGCAGCGGTCGACCGCTTCGACCGCACGCCGCCGACCCGTCTGGAGAGCATCGGCACGGTCGAGCATCTGACGATCCTGCCGCTCTTCGAGAAGGCGACATCCAGCACCGACCTGGCCATGGGGCATGGCGTCGGCTATCTCGTACAGACAGATGCAGGCACCATCCTGGTCGACGTGGGCTTCAACCCGGAGAACCTCGACCCGTCGCCCATCGAGCAGAACATGGCGGCCCTGGGCGTAACGCTCGACACCATCGACACGATCTTTATCACCCACCACCACCCCGACCACACCGGCGGCGTGACGTGGTGGCAGCAGGGCACCTTCTCGCTCGGCACGACCCAGGTCGACCTGGCAGACAAGCAGATCCTGACGCCGATTGCGCTCACCTATCCGGGCGCAAAGCCGGAAGCGGCCGCAGCGCCGCGCGTGCTGGCGCCGGGTATCGTCGCCCTGGGTGCGATCCCCTTTGTGGATGTCTTTCCGCTCTCGCTGGTGCGCCCGCAGATGATCGAGCAGGTGCTGGCAGTGAACGTGGCAGATGTGGGGGTGATCCTGATTTCCGGCTGCGGGCATCCGGGACTGGAACGTATGGTGGAGACGGCCGAGCAGGTGCTGGGCCAGCCTGTCGCGGGCATCGTGGGCGGGCTGCACTACGGCGAGGGGGTGACGCCGGCCGTCAATGCGGGCATCGCCCTGCTGGAAGAACACGACGCGGCGCTGGTGGCGCTTTCGCCCCACGATACGGGGGCGGCCGGGCTGAAGGCATTTGCCACGGCCTTTGGCGCGGCCTATCACCCAGTCGCGGTCGGCGAACCGATCGTCGTCCGCTGAGCCAATCGAACACACGGACACCGGTTATCTTGCGCCGCACGGTGCGAGATAACCGGCTTTGCGCGCCACCTGTCCGATCGGACAGATGGCGAACTTTACCACTGCCCAGGTCACTTTGAGCCACGCGCAAGGGTACGCCGTGGCTCAAACGCGCTAAAGTAGAGATAGCCCGCCGCACACTCCCTGAGCATGAACCCGACGGCGCAGGGCCGGCAGAGAGCCGCTCACCATGGGGCGGGCATGAGGGAACTATGCAGACGAAGCAGAATCGAACACGTGGGTTGCGGGTGCTGAGCTGGATGCTGTACGTGATTGCCATCGTCGTCCTGGTGCTGGCGGCCATGGCCGGTCTCTCCATCGGCAGCGCGTCGGCTGTCGTGCCGGCGGCAACCATCGGTTTCCAATCGCCGGCGCTGCGCCCCATGTGGGACGCGCTGGTTGACGGGCTGCGCTGGCTCGGCGCGCTGGTCTTTGCGCTTGGCTTTGTGATTTCCCTCCTGTTTGCCTGTTGCGGCATCCTGCTGGGCCACGCGGCCGGCCTGGAATCCCGCCTGGCCCGCCTCGAGCACGACGCGGGCGCCGGCCATGCCACGGCGACATCCCCTGCCACGTCAACGTCCACTCCGGTCGCCCAGCCCGAGTGACCGGCTTCCCGAATTTGCAGTTCTCCCAGTAGTGACGACTTCAGTCGTTGCCCCTCCGGAATGCGCTTCTCCCTGTAGTGACGACTTCAGTCGTTGCCCCTTCGGAATGCGCTTCTCCCTGTAGTGACGACTTCAGTCGTTGCCCCTCTGGAATGGCGGAAGCCATGGCGGCGAATCGTGACCGACTGACTGCGCCAACGCAAGTACCCATCACCGATCGACACACTGCCGCGTTCTCCTGTCCGTACGGACAGGCCCATGCTGTCTTTGCGTCAAGGCTCAAGACCGATCCAGCGCCAGAAGACGGCTGCGGCCGGCCGCGCTAGACTGTGGGTAGAGAGTCAATATTCCTGAACCCAAACCACTGGACGATGGGGTGAGGTATGCGCAGCGAAACGAAGAGAATGCTCTGGATCTTTGCAGCCATTGCGCTGATGATCTATCTGGTGCTGCTGCCGGTCTTTTATGCGGCCGCAACCCGCTTGATGCACACACGTTGAGCGGGCATAGAGGGAGGAAATCATGTTACGGTGGGCGATTCTACTCATGTTGATCGCCGGGGCGCACTTCAGCCTGACGGTGCTGCTGCCGGCCCATGCCGGTCGCGCCTGGCTGCTGTGGCCGGTCGCCGCCGACACACGGCCCGTCGCCCGTATCTTCGCCACCGAAGGGCGTTCTCTGACGCTGATTCTGCTGCTCATGAGCGGCAGTGCATTTCTGGCGGCGTCGGCCAGCATGGTCGGGTGGATCGTGCCGGCTGCGCTTTGGCCGTCGCTGGTCATGGCCGGCTGCTTCGGCTCGATACTGCTCTTCCTGATCTACCTGAACCGGTATGCGCTCCTGCCCCTGCTGGTCGATGCGCTGCTCCTGTGGGGCGTGACGGCCCAGCAGTGGACGACAGCCGTGCGAGGCTTCTAGCTGTGGCCGTCTACGCACTGGCGATGGGTGCTGCGATCTGCGCAATGTGGGCCCTGTTTCTGGCCACCGGGCAGGTGCCGGAACTGGCTGCCGAACCGCTGCGCACATTTGGCCATCTTGCCGCCGAGTTTCTGACCGGCGCCGTCCTGATTTCGGGCGGCGCCGGTCTTTTGTTGCGTCGTGCCTGGGGCATGGCGGTCGCGCTGACCGGCTTCGGCATGCTGCTTTACGCGCTGGGGCAAGCCATCGGCTACTGGCTGGTGACGGGCGAGGTTGCGTTTGTCGCTCTCTTCACTGCGTTGTTGGCCCTGGCGCCGATTCTGCTCTGGCGCCGCCGGCCGGAACGCCGCGAGTGGCTGTTCGTTCTGCTGGGCGCCGTGCTCTATGCCACCGTGCAGACGATCGGCTACTTTGCCCAGCAGCGCGAGCTGGTCGCCACCATCATGTCTGCGTCGCTCGCGGCGGGAACGGCGGCGACGCTCATCGCCTGGGGTAGCGGCGGGCGCGAAGGGGCGGTGGGCGACCTTCACGGCACTGTCGATCGTGCCAGGTCGTCCACCGCCCGCCCTTCGTGACTTCCCGCATCAACTGCTCTGGCTGCGGTCCTCGCCGCAATCCTTGTAGTTGTAGCCGTTGCCCGCAGGCCCCAGGTCGAAGTCCGTGTGATAGACCTGGCCATTCCAGTCGAACTCTACCGCCTTCACCCACTGGTCGCGCGCCAGCGCCACAGTGTACCAGGTATCGCTGTGCATGTCTTCGTAGTAGAGGATGATCTGGTGGTTGGTGGCCGGCCCGCGCCCCGTTCGCTGCCAACTCGTCGTCATCACACTGTCGGTCGTGCCATCGGTGATAATCCAGCGGGTGGGCGCATACCCTGGTAGTATCGGCTGCGTGTTCAGGTTCTGAATCTGCATCTCTACCTGGAAGCTGCGGTAGACCCAGGGCTTGTCCGCCATGCCGTCGACGGTGTCGAAGCTCATGGAACTCTGCACGCACTGGTACGCTGCGCCGCTGAATTGCACATCCAGGTCACGTGCGCCGGCCGGAAGCGGCGGGATGTTGGCAGCGATGGGTGGGGCGATCTCCGGCCGGTTGCCGACCAGGAACACGGCAATCCACAATCCGTTGTCGAGCTGATACCAGTCTCCGGCCTGGTTCTGTGCTACGATGACGAGCGGCTCGTTTGCCAGCGCAACCAACGCCTGGTCGTACACCGTACCGGGGCCGCGGCGCAGAATCGCCACGTCGATGGCGTAGGCGCCCGGCCAGGCAAAGGGCGTGGGCGGTACCATCGTCGGCGTCACGGTCGGCAGGATCAGCGCCGGCGGCTCGGGCGTGGGCGTTGCTGTGGGGACGACGGCGGCGACGTCAGCGATGATGGGCAGATCCGTGGGTGCGCCGATCTGCATAGCGGCCGGAATCCAGCCACCCGCCTCGGTGCGATACCAGGTGCAGCCAGGCGTGCAGGCTGCCACCTTGACCGCATCGCCTTCGCCGAGGCGGCCAATCAGGTCGTACTCCTCGCCCGGTCCGATGCGCACCGCAGTAGTCGCCAGGATGATGGCCATCTCCTGCATGGCTGCGCCGCGCGACGGCGAACCGGCCGGCGCCCGTCTCAACCCGGTGGTCGAGAGGTCGCCAAGCGGGGCGGCCGCGGCAACATCGCTGAATGTGGCGGAATCGCGTGTGGTCGGAATGATGGCAACGCCGACAATAAAGATCACAAACGCCAATAAGCTGAGAATGATAGCTAAACCGATTCGAGCAAACATGGTCAACCTCCAGTTGATCTATCAAATGTCGCAACTTCGGTGTGATTTCGGTGCTCGTATCTGTGATACAATTGTCGCGCCCGGAAAAACTTACAAACATGACATTTTTCTTTCAATTTGTCACGTAAATGGCGCTGTTTCTGCGAGCGAATCTCCATGGTCGCCGCCCGTTTTTGTGAGGGTTTGGTCTGGAATAGAGTGGAATAGCGGGCCTGTACCTGATTCTGTCGCGAGGATGTCATTCCTTACAAACATGTATGAAATTGGATCGATCCTTAACAGGCCGGTCATGCTGCCAGCATGCCGAGGGGTCTTGCAGCGGGGTGACAGATGCCAATTTTGACCCAGGAAGCCGCGGGCCGCGCACTGCCGCGGCTGCTACCCGTCACGCAATCGTTTCCGCGCCCGCGCCTCGACGATCCGCGGGCGGCGACGCAGCGGATGGTGAGCGACCGGCTGGCCGAACTCAACGCCCGATCCGGCGCGCGCGTCGCCATCGGCGTGGGGAGCCGCGGCATCCGCGACATCGTGCCGGTCGTGCAGGCCACGGTGACCGCCTGTCGTGACGCCGGCCTGGCCCCCTGTATCGTGCCGGCCATGGGCAGCCACGGCGGCGGCACGGCCGAAGGGCAGCGCAGCGTTCTGGAGCATCTGGGCATCACCGAAGAGGCGGTGGGCGCGCCGATCGTCTCTTCGCAGGACGTGACGACGATCGGTGTGACGGAGTCCGGCATCCCGGTCTCGTTCGACCGAACGGCGCTTGACGCCGACTTCATCGTGCCGATCAATCGCGTCAAGCCGCACACCGATTTTGCCGGCACGCACGAGAGCGGGCTGTGCAAGATGCTGGCTATCGGCTTCGCCAACCACGCCGGCTGCTCGCGCATCCACCAGGAGGGGTTTGCACGTTTCCATGAGGTCATTCCGGAGGTGGCCGGGTTGATCCTGCGCACGCTGCCTGTGGCGTTCGGGGTCGCCATCGTGGAGAACGCCTACGATGAGACCTGCCTCATCGAAGCCATCCCACGCGCGGCCATCCTGGCACGCGAGGCCGAACTGCTCCAGATCGCCTATGCCAACATGGCGCGTCTCTATTTCGACCACATCGACGTGTTGGTCGTGGAAGAGATCGGCAAGAACATCAGCGGGGCGGGGATGGATCCCAACATCATCGGGCGCACGGCGGGCGGGCTGTTACCGGGCTTTGACGGGCCGGCAATCCGCCGCATCGTCGTGGGCGCGCTGACGGCGGCCGGCTACGGCAATGCCATCGGCATCGGCGAGGCGGACTTCACTACCGAGCGGCTGGCCGGCCAGATGGACCGCATGGCAACCTACGCCAACGCCATCGCCGCCGGCGTGCCGGAAAGTGCGCGGCTTCCCATCGTCTTGCCGACGCTCGACGATGCCGTGCGCGCCGCGCTGCAAACCTGCGGCCTGGATGACTGGTCGCAGGCGGCCATCGTGCGCATCAAGAATACGTTGCACCTCGACACGATCTTGGTGTCGGATGCGCTGGCCGGCGCGGTCGATGCCCATCCGCACCTGGCGTGGAAACAGGACACATAGCCGCCATGATCGATATCTTTCTCTCCATCGCGCCGATCTTTCTGCTGCTCGTGCTCGGCTATGTGCTGCGCCGCGGCGGCATTCCCAGCGTCGAGTTCTGGAACCTCAACGATCGGCTCGTCTACTGGATTCTCTTCCCGGCGCTGCTCTTCTCCAACACCTCGACGTTCGACCTGTCGGGTGACCTGCTCAGCGCGTTTGCGGTGGCGATCTACTGTGGATTTGGCAGCGCCGTGATTTTCGCGCTGCTCAGCAGCCGGCTCTTTCGCCTGGACGGGCCGACGGCCAGCTCGGTTTTGCAGGGCTCGGCGCGTCACAATTCGTTTATCGCGCTGGCCGTGGCGGAACGGCTCATCGGCTTTGACGGGCTGGCGCTGGCGACGCTGGTCACCGCCCTGCTCATCCCCGTGACGAACATCACGGTGGTCACGCTCATGGTGACGATGATTCGCGGCGACGGGGGTCGGGCTGCCGTGATGCGCGCCGTGCTGCGCGACCTGGCGCGCAACCCTCTGCTCATCGCCGTGGGGCTTGGCATTGGTGCCAACGTGCTCAACATCGCGCCGATCCCGGTCGTGAGTGACATGGCGAAGATCCTCGGTGCGGCCGCGCTGCCGATCATGCTCCTGTGCGTCGGCGCCAACATCCGCATCCGCGCCATGACCAGCGCCGGGCTGCCCGTGCTGCTCTCCGTCGTGGGCAAGATGGTCGTCTTTCCCGCCATGATCCTGGTCGCCGCCCAGTTTGTCGACCTCTCGGACGCGGCCCTGCTGGTGCTCATCCTTTACGGTGCGGTGCCGACGGCGGCCTCGGCCTACACCCTGGCGCGCCAGATGGGTGGCAACGCGCCGGTCATGGCGACGATCATCACGTTGCAGACGGCGATCTCTTTCGTGACGCTGCCGATCACGGTGACGCTGGTGCAGTGGCTCGGGGCCAAGTGATCGCATGCCGCGAATCACACCTTCCACAGCGTCCCCAGCAGTGAACGTGCTCGCATGTAGCGCGGCCATCTGATCTTTTCCAGGTTGGCGAAATGGCGTTGGACGGCATCGATGTCCGTATATGACATGATGCCAAATCCCTGGTACTCTTCGCTCGACCAATAACAGTTGGCGGCGACGATCCACTGCGTGTCTTGGAGCGTCTCGGTTGCCTTGGCCCACACTGCGTCCTTGGCCGTCTGCGGAAATTGCTCGTAGGCCTCGGTCTCATTCCACAAGATGAAAAGTTGGTAGATTTTCCCTGGTTCCGGCGCGGCTACTTCCGTCTGGCTGACCGATTCGTGCCAGGTACCCAACAGTGACCAACTGTCAACATACGTATGCCAATTCAGTTGCTCCCGCATATCTGCAAAGCGCCGCCATGCGTCGAAGTCCGGGAATTCCTCAACGCCAAATCCTCGATAGGCTTCGTTGCACCAGTAGGCGTCGCAGGCGACCACGCGTCGACCATCAGTAGACGCAAGCGATTCATCGATTTTGGACAGCAATGCCTGTTGGTCGTCAGGCGCGAGCCGTAGCCAGCGCTCGGTCATACGCCTGATAAGGAATAGATTGTAGATTTTACCTGCCATGTTCACCCTCCTTTAGAGCGTTCCATGTCCATCCGTCATTGACGGCCCTCACGGTTCCCAGCCCAGGCGCCGGGAAGTGGTAGACCATGACCAGCGCCTGTTCCTCGGCCGCGCGGGCCAGCAGCTTGTGCCGCGCGGCAACCGTTTGTTCTGGAAGCAGGTCGACGGCACTCACCCACTCCGGGTGCTCCATGTGAAGCGGGTGCAGCACCGTGTCCACCAGGTGCAACAGTTGCTCGCCCGCCGATGAAATGGACAACGCCATGTGACCGGGCGTATGGCCGGGCGCGGCGATGGCGTGAATCCCCGGCACGATTTCGCACTCTTCGACCAGCAATTCGACCCGGCCGGCGAGCGGCGGCAGGTTATGCGCCGCCGACGCAAGTAGCGCCTGGCGGATGAAGTCGGGAACGGGCAGCGATGAGAGGTCGGGTTCTTTTGTCCAGAACTCCCACTCCGCCCGCCACATGACGAAGCTGGCGCGAGGGAACGCCAGCTTGCCGTCAGCGGTGACATTGCCGCCATTGTGGTCGGCATGTCCATGCGTGATCACGACGATGTCGATGCTCTCCGGCTCGATGCCGGCCGCGCGCAGGTTGGGCAGCAACTGGCCGGTAGTCGGCGCCAGATTGCCGGCGCCGGTATCTACCAGCACGCGTGCCGTCCCCGTATCGACGACCAGGCTCGGGTACGGACTGACGTAGTGATGCCATGCGGCGGGATCGATCGCATGTGCGCGGAGGGCACCGTCCACGGCGTCAGCCGGGGCATTGGCGAAGAAAACGGCGGCCGGGTGCTCGTAGGCGAACGTTCCATCCGGTACGATTGTGCAGGTGAACTTGCCGACGCTGAAGCGATGAATTGAGGCGCTCATGGGATCCTCCAATTGACGCGTCAGCGCGCCCCTTGTAACCCTTCCATCGCCCGTTCGAGCGCGCTGGGAAAGCGTGTCTCGAAATCCAGGATGCCCACCCACGTCGGCGTGATGAAGATGCGCGCCATGCGGGGCGAGAGCGGGCGCAGGTTCTCCAGCCAGCCTTGCGCGCCGGCCTCGCCCATGACACGCACACACATGGCCGCATACTCCGGCGCGATCCCGTCGACGACGTCGGTGCGGACGTTGCCGCGCACCAGCAACACCTTGTAGGGCATGGTGTCGCTGTCGATGGTCAGCGCGACGGCGTCGCCATCCTTGAGCGCCTTCATCTTCGGCGCGTCGGCCGGCGTGCCGAGCACGATCTCCCTGCCGTTCCAGTGGAAGCCGATGGGCACGACGCGCGGCGTGCCATCACTCCAGTTGTAGGCAAAGCGCGCCGGCGTCTTTGTCTGCAACATCCCCTGCGCTACCGGATCGTTCAATAACGCGACACTTCCTTGCTGAGTCGTCATCTTCTCCTCCTCCTTTGAAAACTCTCCCAGTTACACGAGCGAACCTCGTGCGAGACGGAAACCATCAGAACGCAACAAGCTTCTCATCTACCGGATGGATCAGATCACAACCGGCCGGCCGCTGCGACCGGACGCGACGACCGCGTCAAGCACCCGCAGTACGCGCCGGCCATCAGCGACGGTGACAGAAGGCTGGCAGCCCTGGCGGATGGCCGCGGTCAGGTCAGCGAACTGGCGCAGATGCTTGGCGTTGCGCGGGTCGCCTGCCGCTGCCGGATGAAGCACCAGCGGCTCGGCGTATTCCGGCAGTGCGCTGCTGGCTACCGTGATTTCGTAGTCGAGAAAGCCACATGGCTGCATGGTCACATAGCCGGCGCGCCCGACAATCGCCAGGGTGTTCCGGAAGCGGTCCGCGGCCTGGGTCACGCAACACTGGGCCGCCGCCCCGCGTGCAAAGCGAATCTGGAATGTCGCCGTCTCATCCGCATTCGTATCGGCCCGGTAGCGCACGTCGGCAACGACCTCGACCGGTTCGTCGGCTATGTACCAGAGCACCTGGTCGACCAAATGCGAGCCGAGGTAGAGAAGCGGGCCGCCGCCGTACGCCGGGTCGGCCATCCAGCCGGTCGACAGCGGCCCCATGCCAAAGAAGCCGCTGACGCTGACGATTTCGCCGACTGCCCCGGCCGCCAGCAAGGCGTTCACCTTCTGCCAGCCCGGCAGGTAGCGGAATGAATACCCTGCCATGTAACAGACGCCGGCTTCCGCCGCGGCCTGCTCGATGGCGGCTGCCTCGGCTTCATTGACGGCACACGGCTTCTCGGCCAGCACGTGCTTTCCGGCGCGAATGGCCTTGAGCGAGTGCTCGGCCAGCAGGTGGTGAGGCGTGGCGACCATGACCACATCGACATCGGCATTGGCCAGCAGGTCGTCCGTCGATGCATGCGTACTCGCCCCGCCGGCAGTGCTCGCCAACTGCGCCGCCGCGGCATCATCCGGGTCGGCGCAGGCGACAACGACGAGCGAATCGCTCAGCCCGATCGCCTCCACCAGCCGGCCACCCTGGTAGCCGCATCCAACAATCCCGACGCGTAGCCGTTCATCTGACATGTTCGACCTCCTGTTTCTTGCCTGAGGGTTTGACGCGAGCATAGCCGAAAAGGCGTTCCCAAAGCGTTCCATCGCAACATCAAGGAACGCTCCGGTTCGTTCTCTCAAGCGAAGAAGGGCAGGCGCTGCCGGTGTCAAAGATAGTGCTGCCGGGCAGCGGCATCTAGCGCCTGCTGTAGCCATTGCTGCGCCGACGGGAGATCGCCGGCCCGGTGGGCGTCGACCGCACGCGCCAGGGGATCGGCCAGGGCGGCCGGCAGCCGTTGCTGGGTGGGCAGCAGCAGCGTCCGCGCGCAAACCACGGCCTGTTGGAGCGCGCCGCGGCTTGCTTCCGCCGCCAGCAGCGGCCACAACGCCGTCCACTGGTAGGGCGTGCTTGGATGACCAGGCTCAAGCTCGGCCCAGAGCGCCAGCGCAGCGCGTCCGTGGTCATCGACCGCCGCCAGGTCGCCGGCGCGCCAGGCCAGCCATGCCAGGTTGGCGCGCGCCGTCGCCACGTACTCCGGCATGTGGGCGGCCGTGGCCAGTTCGAGCGTGCGAGCGGCGCATGCACGCACATCGTCCGGCCGGTCCTGTCGGCGATAGACGACGCCCAGGTAGACCAGGCAGCGCACCAGCAGCGTGAGGTCGATGCTGCGCTCGGCCCAGGCCAGCGCAGCCAGGATCTTCGTCTCCGCTGCGGCGAGCATGTCATGCCACAAAAGCAGGAAGCCAAGCCGGAAGATGACGCTGGGGGTCTGCTGCGCTTCCGGGGAATCGACGAGAGCGCGCTGGGCTTCGCGCAGATAGGCTTCCGTCTGCGGTGTGGGTGCAAAGCGTTCTTGTTGCCATTGCAGGGTGGCGTACTGCATGAAAAAATGGACGCGCTGCACGGCGCCTGCATAGTGGTCGACCGCGGCGCGCATCGCGTTCATTGCGGCGAGTGCCTGCCTGCTCTCGCCGATCCAGTAGTGGGTCTGGACGATCTCAAGTTGCAGATCGATCCAGCGCTGCCACCAGCGGCGCTCGCTTGTATCGGCATGGTCCTGGCCGGCGGCGTGACCGGCCGGCGGCTCGCCAAGCCATTGCAGCCCGGCATCGTAGACCTGGCGCGCCATGGCGTAGCTGCGTTCTTCACGCCAGGTGTTGCCCAGCTTGCGGTACAGATCAGCCTGCGTCACTTTGTCGGCGGTATCGAGCAAGCTCAGCGCGTGCTGGAAGGCTTCGCGTGCCGGCTCGTATTGTGCCGTCAGATGCAGGACATCGCCGAGGAGTTCCCAGACATGGGCAGCGGTGGCCGGGTCGTTGTGCGGCGCCTCTCCCAGCAGGGCGAGCGCCCGCCGGTAAAAGGTGATTGCATCCTCCCTGGCGTCGTACACCTGCTGGCTGGCCTGTGCCGCCCGGCAGTAGTAGGTGATGGCCGGCGCGGCCAGCCCCGCCTGCTCGTAATGGCGCCCGATCTGACCGCTGACGCCATCCAGGGCGCCGGCGTGCAGCGACTCCAGCGCACCGGCCACACGGCGATGGAGCAGGCGCCGCCGCGCTGCGCTAAGACCCTGGTAGGCTGTCTCGCGCAGCTTGTCGTGGGAGAAGTCGTAGCCGTCCGCGCCATGCTCGCGCACGATGCGCCGCCGCCAGAGTTCGTCCAGTTGGCGCACCACGTCGGCTTCGGGCGCATCCGCGGCCGCATGCAGGCAAGCGAAGTCGAAGCGCCGGCCGATGGTGGCAGCCAGCTCCGCCAACTCCAGGGCAGCCGGTGAGAGTTGCGCCAGGCGCCGCTCCAGGACCTGCCGCACCCTGGCCGGCAATGGTTGCGCCGATGTTCCTGCCGTGCCGGCATGCTCGCCCGACCATCTTTCGCCGGTGCGGCTCTGCTGTGCCAGCCCAGCCTGGATCATTTCCACGACAAACAAGGGATTGCCTTCACTGCCCCGGAAGAGCGGCTCTGCCAGCTCAGCGTCGAGCGGGTGACCGGCGACGTGCCCGGCCAGCGCCGTGGTTGCTGTCGCATCGAGCGGGCCGACTTCGAGTTCGGCGACCAGGCTATCGCGGCGCAGGCCGTCCAGCAGCGTCGCCAGCCCCGGCGGCGCGCTTTCGCCGGTGCGCAGCGTGCCGGCAAGGAGCAGCGGGGCCGCCGGATCAAAGCGGAGCAGATAGTGCAGCCACGCCAACGTATCGCGGTCGCACCATTGCAGGTCGTCGAGAATCAGCAGCCGCGGCCGGCGATCGCCGAGCAGCGCGCGGGCCAGCGCTTCAAAGAGGCGGTGGCGCTGCCATGCCTGCTGTAACGGCTCCGGTGACGGCAGAGCAGGGTGCGCTGTCAGCAGTTCGGGCAGCAGGCGCGCGATCTCCGTCAACCACACATTGTCCAGCGCGGGGAGCGGGCGGGCACGCAGCCAGGATGCCACGGGGGCATAGGGGAGATCGCCCTCCGCTGCGTAGCCACGAGCCGTGACGGTCAGGGTCGCGGGGTCGTGACGGGAGACCCATGCGGCAAGTTCCTCGGCCAGCCGCGACTTGCCGATGCCGGCATCGCCGGTAAGCACGACCATCTGCGGATTGCTGGCGCGTGCGCTGCGCCAGATCGCGTGCAGGAGCGCGCAGTCGGCGGCGCGTCCCACGAGCGGGTAGCGGTCGGGTGCGGGCCGGCCGGCGGGATCGGCGTCGTCAACATCGGCGGTGAGCAGATCCTGGTGCAGGGCGAGGGTGGCGGCGTCGGGCGGCACGCCCAACTCGCGCCGCAGCATGCTCGCGCAGCGGTGATAGACGTGCAGGGCCGCGGCGCGGTCGCCATTCAGCCCGTGCAGCCGCATGAGGGTGCGATAGGCGGCTTCGTGCATCGGGTCGTGGCGCACCAGGTGTTCGGCGCCGGCTATTGCCCCTGCCAGGTCGTGCTCCGCTTCGGCCAGGGCAATGAGCCGTTCCAGCGTGCTCGCGCATAGGCGATGCAGCCGCTCGCGTTCGGGGCGAATCCAGTCGTCGTAGCAGCCCGGCAGCAATGCCCCGCGATAGAGGGCAACGGCGCCTTCCAGTTCAGCGCGTGCGGTGGCGGCAGCGGCGCGCTCAAACTCGGCCACGTCGAGCGTGACCGGGAGAGTTGGCTGCCACTGGACGGTCTGGCTGTCGGTCGTCAGGAGGGTTTCGTCATCGGGCAGCGCGTGCTGTAAATCATGCAACAGGTGGCGCAGGTTCGTGCGCGCCTGTCCTTCGCTCGAATCGGGCCAGAAAAGGTAGGCCAGGTGGCGGCGCGCCTGGGGCGCAGCGCGGTGCAGGATCAAGTACGCCAGCAGGGCTTGCAGCCGCGGCGAGTGGATCGCGGTGACCGGCGCGCCACCATAGATGATGCGGAGATTGCCGAGCAGTTCGACGTGGAGCGGGGTGGGAGCCGTATCTTGCAAGTCGACCACCTGCTTGCACAAGACGTACCGTCTCTACGTTGCAGGGCCAATCATACCTGGCTCCTGCAAAAAAGCAAGCGGCTCTCGGCCGTTGGGTGTGTCCCAGGAAGTTGGCGAAGTCGCGCCGGCGTGCGTCGCACTGGTCAGGATATGGTTTCCCGCGACGGATCGTTTGACCAGTGCGACGCACGCCGCCAATATTCTGGGATGCACCCTCAGCCGCCTTGGTGCACTCGCTTGAAGAGGGTCACTCACACATCTCGGAGCGCGCAAGGGCAATCTGCCGCAAGCGCTGACAACCGGTCATTGGGTTTCTTGGAGGGCGCGTTCGAGCAGGTCCACCACCTGGAGTTCGCCAGCCCATTGCCGCAAGTAGTCCAGGTCCAGGTCGCCGGCGCGAACTTTCATCACGCCCAGAACATCGCGCCACTGGCGCTCAGAAACCTCACCGCCCAGGCGATACCATTCGAGCTTGGCCAGGATGGTGTCTTCAGGGCTGGCAAACCTGGCGTTGACCTCTCTGTCGAACGTGAAGGCCTGTCGTTGCGCGCGGGCAAGTTGCGAGTGCAAAAACGGGCGCGGGAGTGGGATGAAGATATCCACTTTGAACATGGTCTTCCGATGGATGATGTTGAAACTGAAATGGCTGCGGATGGCATCGGCGATCATTTCATCGTCCACGTAGAACTCATCTTCCAAGGCTGAAACAAATGGACGAAGATGTTCGGGCCGCATTTCGGCGACTATGTCCGAGTCCTGTGTGGTGCGGACCATGCCGTAGAGCGTACTGGCGAGTGAGCCGCCAATGAGATATGGCACGCCCAGCGTCTCAAAGACACCGGTCACCAACAGGGTTACTTCCATCGGCTCATTCTGCACGGCCGCGTTCTCCGTACACTTTGCGCGCCATGTCCTCTCCGAGCACCAACTCAGCCAGCATGAAACGCAACTCGGCGTCATCTGCGTCGGGGTATTGTGAGCGCAATCCGGTCAATGCCAGCGTGCGGGCAAGTTGGTTGAGTTGCGCCAACATCTCCATTTTTCGCGTGGGGCTTGCCTGCCGCCACAACTGAATTTGCAGGGCCTCCATCCTGGGATGCGTGTCGCTAAACAAGGCGCTCATTGCAGGCTTCTTTCGCTCAGTCAAGGTTCGACACCATCCATTATAGGACACTCGCCCTGATTTCGCGACACACCCTGTCGCGTTGGCCGTGTCCCAGGAAAGCGGCGGGTCAGCCCCAGCGTGCGTTGTACCGGTCATCCTGCGGTTCCATACGAGGAGTCGGTTGGACAGTGCGACGCACGCGGCCAACACTCTGTGACAGGCGCACTGAATTTCGATACCGGCACGGCACGCGCAGTGAGTACAGGATGAGCGCGGATTGGGCTGTCATCCTGCCGGCACTTGCGGTAGGATAGGGCGCAGCCAGGGAAACCTTCTCTGCGTCAGGCACCAGTACGGAGGGGGGACAATGCGAACAGGTACAGCCGCAGTCAACAGCACACGACTCTATTACGAGGAAGCCGGCGCCGGCCCGGCGGTCGTCCTCATCCACGGTTTCACCCTCGACACGCGCATGTGGGACGATCAGTTCTTGCCCCTGGCAGATCATCACCGCGTGGTCCGCTACGACCTGCGCGGCTTTGGCAAGTCGGCGGTGCCTACGGGCGAGCGCTACGCGCACGTGGCGGATCTGCGCGCCCTGCTGGATCACCTGGGCATCGAGCAGGCAGCGCTCGTAGGCCTCTCCAAGGGCGGCGGTGTGGCGCTCGACTTTGCGCTGGCCCATCCGTCGCGCGTGCCGGGGGTGGCGCTCGTCGATACGATCCTCGGCGGGTTTGCCTGGTCGGACGCCGGCAGAGCACGCGATGACGCAGTGTGGGAGGCGGCGCGCGCCGGCGGCATTGCGGCGGCAAAAGCATCGTGGCTGGCGCACCCGCTTTTTGCGCCGGCCATGCGCCAGCCGGCGGTGGCAGCACGGCTGACGCAGATCATCGACGATTACTCGGGCTGGCATTTCGTCAACGACGACCCGGAGGAACGGATGCGCCCACCGGCTGCGACACGCCTCGAAGGGTTGACGATGCCGGTCCAAGTGATCGTTGGCGACCAGGACCTGCCAGACTTTACAGCGATTGCAACGTTCATCGGCGAGCAGGTGGCGCACGTCCGCACGCTTGTCCTGCCCGGCGTCGGGCACATGGCCAACATGGAGGCGCCTGCGGCCGTGACGCTAGCCCTGCTCGACTTTCTGGCCGGGCTGCCGGCTGCCGGCCCAGATTCGCTCACCCGCCACGCATGAGGCCGCCGGCCAGGATCAGCAGGATGAGATAGCTCATGAAGGGCGGCCAGTCGTGCAGGACGAAGGCTGCGGCGAGCGCTCCTGCTACGCACAGCCCGGCCACCACCCACCCCAGCACGGGCAGCGTGCCGGCCAGCGCCAGTGCTGCGCCCATCAGCGCAATGCCGGCCAGCGCAACAGCGGTGTACGGCCAGAAGGTGTCGGCGTTGACGAGCACCGGCAGTGGGGCGTTCGGATCGTGCCCGGCCAGCAGGGCGGCAGCCTGCGCGCCGAGGTAAAGCCGATTCACCGTGATGGGCAGCCAGAGCAGCAGCGCCGCCATGCCGGCGACGGTGGCGGCCACGGCCAGCCCGCGCGGCAAGCCGTCCGGCAACCGCACTGCAATCCAGCCAAAGATGATCGCTACGGCCAGAAAGCAAACCGGAAAGATGATCGCCTGGGCCGTCCAGCCGATGCGGTCATTGGCAATCAGCGTCAGCTTCTCCTGGGATGTGGCGGGCAGCGGCCACTGGCGGAAGTAGGCCGCTGCCCAGGCCCCGACCATGAAGAGCATGACAGTGATGAGCAGGGCAACCCAGGCAGGTCGCAGCGCGTTGAGTGACTGTGTTGGCTCCATCTTCTTTCGTTGTCCTTGGTGGTCACCCGCCGGCAGCGACTTCCCGCTCGGCCTGGCGCACGAAGAGGATGCCCGTCACGATGATCGCCAGGTGCACGGCGATAAAGACCAGGTACCCCACCAGATCGTAGCCGCGCACGATCAAGTAGATGTCGTCGAGCACGCCGTGCGCGAACTCGAGCCAGACCAGCAGCCAGACCGCGCCCAGATAGCGACGCGGATTGAACGACGCCCACAGCATGAAGGTGGCAAGGCCGAACACCTCGAAGGCAAAGGGCGACCAGCCATCGACGAAGGCCATGATCACGTCTTGCGTGACGGGAAAGGGAAAGGTCATCATGCCGTCCACAAAGTTGGGGTTGAGCAGAACAAAGTAGAGATTCATCAACGCCAGCAGCAGATAGAAGCCGCCGACGATGCGGAACCACCAGACAAGTTTCTTCACGAATATCTCCTCTTGTGCAGTCGTTGTCACTCTTCCACAATCAGCAGGCCGGTCATGCCGGCCGCCACGTGGCCCGGCGAACCACAATAAAACGTATACTGCCCCGCCGCCTCCGGCGTAAAGATGATCTCTGCCGTCTCGTGCGCGACCAGCGGGCGGTGGATGGCGAAGGCATCGATGTCGAATGCATGTGCATAGCCATCTTCGTTGACCACGCGCAGCGTGACCTGCTGGCCTGCCCGGACATGCACCTCGCCCTGGCGAAAGTGCATGTCCTTCATGGCAACGGTCAGCGCGCCCGGCGAGTCGCTGCAGCCTGTCAGGAGCAGCGCCAGAGCTGCGACACACCACAGCGCGCGCATCATCACTGGACCGGCGCGGTCAAGTACGAATAGAGCGCGGCCAGGTCGTCGTCGGTCATCTTGGCCGCGTTGCGCCACGGCATCGTCTCCGGGAAGGGCGCGCCATCCGGCTTGACGCCGCCGCGCATCATGGCGACGAACTGCGCCTGGTCCAGCGTCCCCACCAGCGGTCGCGGGCTTGGCACCGCCGGACCGAGCGCCGATTCAGCGGTTCCCTCCAGATCCGGGCCGTGACAGCCGCGGCACTCGCCATAGGTCGCCACATACTTGCCATAGTCGGCGGTGATGCCCTGTGGCGGCGCCTGGACACTTGCCGCGCCGGGCGGCTGGGCCGGCAGGATGCCGGCGCCGATCATGATCGCGCCGATGTAGTTCAGACTGTCGCCGGTGACGCCGGCGGAGGGCGCCGCTTCCAGCGAGCGCAGGTAGGCGATGATTGCCTGCGTGTCGTCGTCGCTCAACTCCTTGTAGGGCAGAAAATCCATGAAGCCGAGCTTTGTTCCTTGATTGTTGATGCTGTGGCGCAGCGCACGGAAGATCTCGCCGTCGCTGTAGGATGCCAGCTTCCCGCCCGGCGTCAGATTCTCGGTGACCATGTCGCTCATGAAGCCAAAGCCTTCGGCCGCCGCGATATTCCAGCCGCCGGTCAATGGCTGCTGCTCGGTTGGGTTGCCGTCCGGCCCCACCGCGCCGTGACAGCCGATGCACGAGAGGTTGACCAGGTAGTCGCCGCGGGCGATCTGCTCCGGCGTACCCGCAACGGTCAGGTCGGGCGCGGCCGGCGCGCCGGGGAAGTAGGTGGCGGCGATCCCGCGGCCGCCGGTGAGGGCAAGCGCCGCAAAGAGCACCGTCAGCAGGCCGGCGCCCAGCCCGCCGGCGATCTTCACCCACAGCCGGCGGGCGCGGATTGCCCGCCACGTGAGCCAGCCGCACAGCACGGCCAGTGCAATGAACAGAACGAGAAACAGAAGATTGACGACCACAGCTTTGCTCCTTCCTTCAAATCGGTGAATACAGAATCAGGCAGGCTGCATCTGGCCGGCGCTGCCCTTGACGAAGATCCAGCCGAGCCACAGCAGCCAGACGACATAGAGGACTCCCACCACCAGGTTGGCGATGCCCACCAGATCGGCGGCGCCGGCCGCCATGGGCACGAGCATGGCCAGCGTCAGCACGCCCATGAGCATGGCCACAACGCCCACGCCGCTCGGCAGCCGCGGGCTGCGCCAGGCCAGCCAGCCCAGCAACAGCGCGCCGAGGCCGTAGCAGATCGTCAGCACAATAACGGTGGGATTGGTAATGTCGGTCGGGTCGACAAAGAGGCTGGCCACCATGCTGATCCCAAGCAGGAGCAGCGCTGCCAGGCTGAGCGCGCCCGACTCGCTGCGGTGCAGGACGTACAGGGACCAGAGCGTCACCAGGAAGACGATTGAACTGGTCGCGTACAGGGTCGCGGCCATCGGCGGCGCACCGGCATCGCCGGCGCCCATCCACAGCACCATGGAACCGACATAGAGCAGGGCGCTGATGATGGCGGCGATCCCGCCGAAGCGAAGCGTTGATTGGGTGTTCATCCTTGTTCTCCTTTGGGTTGAAACAATTGTGGTCACGAGTTGTCTGGTTGGTCGAGCAGCGTAGATTGCTTTAGCTCTCCTCCTCGGGATCGTCCTCCGGCGGCGGGCCTGCCGTCCACTGGCCGATGTAGGCCAGCAGGTCGGCACTACTGCGAAAGCCGATGCGATCCCCTGTTTGCGGAAACTCAAGACTGTAGCGCCAGCGTGCCGTCGCAGTCATAGGCTCCCCTTCCTGCCAGATGGTCAGAATGAAACTGTGATAGCGCAGCGTGTTGCCGCCTGGATTGCTTTTCATGGTGTAGCGATTCTCCCCCGGCTGTGGTACGCTTCGCCCATCCTACCCACCGATCATTTAGAAATCATTTGCTGGAGCGCACAGGATGACAGCCAGGCTGGAACTCTTGCTTTTGGGAGGCATGGAAATCCGGCTGGATGGCGCGCCGCTGACCGCTTTCATCTCCGTCAAGGTGCCGGCGCTGCTGGCCTATCTCGCCATTGTGGAGCGGCCCGTCCAGCGTGACCTGCTGGCGACGCTCTTCTGGGGCGAGATGGGCGACGCCGATGCCAAGAACAATTTGCGCCAGGCTCTCACCAACCTGCGCAAGACCTGCGACCCGTTTCTGGAGATCACGCGCGACAGCGCGTCGCTGCGGGCGGACGCAGACTGCCGGCTCGACGTGACCGAGTTTGTACGCGGCGTTCGCCTGGCGGCCCGGCTGCCGGCGGAAGAACGCATCGCCCCGCTGGCCGAAGCGACCGCGCTGTATCGCGGCGACCTGCTCGAAGGGGTGGTGCTGCGTGACGCGCCGGACTTCGAGGAGTGGCTCGTGGCGCAGCGGGCGCGGCTGCGCGAGCTGATGCTCAACGCGCTGCACGACCTCGTCGGCCTGCAAATGGCGGAAGGGCGCTTTCCCGAGGCCATCGACGGCGCCACGCGTCTGCTGGCCCTCGACCCGTGGCGCGAAGAGGCGCACCGCCAACTGATGCTGGCGCTGGCGCGCACGGGCCAGCGCAGCGCGGCGCTGGCGCAGTTCGAGCAGTGCCGGCGCATCATGCGTGAGGTCTTCGATGTCGAGCCGACGGACGAGACCGCCGAACTGGCCGCGCAGATCAAGGCCGCGCTGCACGGGCCGCGTCACAACCTGAACGCGCCGATCAACGAGTTTGTGGGGCGCGCGCCGGAACTGCGCACCTTGCGCCGCCTGCTGGCCGACCCTGTCGTGCGCCTGGTCACGCTGACCGGTCCCGGCGGCATCGGCAAGACGCGGCTTGCGTTGCAGGCGGCCGCCGAGCGCATCGACTATCACCTGGCCGGCGTGCGCTTTGTCGGGCTGACGCCGGTGGACAACGGCGCCGACATCATCCCGGCCATGATGGAGGCGTTGCAGATTCCCGCCATCCATGCCGACAACCCATGGCCGGCGCTGATCGGCTACCTGCGCAGCCGCGATATCCTCCTTGTCCTGGATGACTTCGAGCACGTCCTGACGCCCAGAAATGTGGAGACGGTGGCCCGGCTGCTGGCCGGCGCCGCCACCCTGCGTATCATCGTCACCTCACGCGCGCGGCTCCAGCTCCAGGCCGAGCGGGTCATTGAGATCGAGGGCCTGCCCTATCCCGCCGCCGATGCGGCCGCGCCGGCCGCCGACTACGCCGCAATCGAGCTCTTCACACGCCGCGCCCGGCAACAGGATGCGGCCTTTGCGCTCTCACCCACAACGATGGAACCGGTTGCGCACATCTGCCGTGCGGTGGGCGGCATGCCGCTGGCGATCGAGCTGGCCGCGGCCTGGACGCGCACGCTGACGATCGAGGGCATCCTCGACGAAATCACGCGCGGCATCGACATCCTGACCGCAACCATGCACGACGTCCCGCCGCGCCATCGCAGCATGCGCGCCGTCTTTGCCGCCTCCTGGCAGATGCTCACGGCGGAAGAGCAGGCCGTCTTCGCCGGTGCGGCGCTCTTTCGCGGTGGCTTCGAGACGGCGGCCGCCCGCGCCGTCGTCGATGCCACGCCGCAGCAACTCGCGCACCTGGTCGACCGGTCGCTGTTGCGCCGCACCCCCGATGGCCGCTACCGGCGCCATCCCCTGCTGCTGCAATATGCCACCGAGCAGCTTGACCGCCGCCCCGCCGAGGCCGCCCACTATGCCCAACGCCATGTCGCCTATTTCGGCGGCTGGCTCCAGACGCTCACCCCGGCCATCTACGGCGACGGGCAGGCCGCCGCGCTGGAGGCCGTGCGGCGCGAGCTGGACAACGTGCGCCAGGCGTGGAAGCTGGCCTGCGAGCAGGGCGCGTTTGCCTTCTTTGCCGAGGTGCTCGACGCGCTGCTGCTCGTCTTCGACATGACGGCGCTGAGCTACGTCGCCCGCGAACTCTGCGAGAGCGCCCGCCGTGCGCTGGCCGCGTGCGACCCTGCCACGCCGGACGAACGCGTCGCACTGGCACGCGTCACGGCAATGGAGGGCGTCTTTGCGTTCCGCGTCGGCGATTTCGGGCGAGCGCGCGAACTAACCGAGGGAGCGCTGGCGACGCTGCGCGCCGAGTCGGCCGCGCCGTGGGTGCTGGGCCATACGCATACCTTTCTGGGCGGGGCGTACTTTGGCCTCGGCGACTTGGAGCGAGCGCTTGCCGAGTTCCAGCACGCGCTGGATGCATACACGGCCGCCGGCTCGGCCTGGGGGCGCGCCACGGCCCTGGGCAACATCGCCGAGATGTACATGGTGTGGGGCGAAGAGCGCGAGGCATTGGACTATGCCCGGCGCGCGCAGGCCATCGCCGAGCCGGGCGGCAACCCCTATCTGCTGGCGCACAACACCTACCGCCTGGCCGTGCTGCTGGCCAACGCCGGCGACTATGACGCCGCGCAGCGCTACCAGCGTGCCAGCCTTGCCCATGCCGAGCAACTGAACTATGCCAGCGGGGTCGGGCTGGCGACCGCCTCGCTCGGCGACCTGGCTTTTGCCACCGGCGACTTTGCCGGCGCGGCGCAGCACTTTGGGGCGGCGGTCGAGCTTCATCGCGGCGCCGGCAATTGGATGGACGAAGCGCGCTATCTCGTGCGCCAGGCCGAGGCCGAGCTGGCCCAGGATAACCTGGAGGCGTGCCGGGCGTTGCTCTACACAGCGCTGCGCAAGGCAATCCAGGCCGACGCCGGCGCGGCACAGATGGACGCGCTGCTCCAGGTTGCCCGGCTGTGGCTGCGCCAGCAGCGCACGGCCGAGGCGGCGGCGCTTCTGCGGTATGTCGCCGGCGGTGGAGCGAGCACGACCACCGCGCGCGCCACCGCGCAGACATTGTTGGATGGTATCGACAGCAAGCTCATCCAGGAGGATACTGAACCCGAGCCGATTTCGCTCGCCGGCGTCCTGGCCAATCTCTGACCGGCGGCCGGAGTGTTCTCTGTGCCGCCACAATCTGCAACGGGAGTAGACATGTCACCCACGATCACCGATATCCGCCAGGCTGCCGAGCGCATCCGCCCGCACGCGCATCGCACGCCGGTCATGACCTGCCGCAGCCTCGACCAACGTGTCGGCGCGCAGGTTTTTATGAAGTGTGAGAACTTGCAAAAGGTTGGCGCCTTCAAGTTTCGCGGCGCGTGCAACGCCGTCTTCTCGCTCAGCCCGGACGAGGCGGCGCGTGGCGTGGCGACGCACTCCTCCGGCAACCACGCCCAGGCGCTGGCCCTGGCCGCGGCCATGCGCGGCATCCCGGCCTATATCGTCATGCCGCGCAATGCGCCGGCGGTGAAACAAGCCGCCGTGGCCGGCTACGGCGGCATCATCACCCTCTGCGAGCCGACGCTGGCCGCACGTGAATCGACGCTGGCCGAAGTCGTGGCCGCGACGGGCGCCGAGGTCGTGCACCCCTACAACGATGTGCGCGTGATTGCGGGGCAGGGCACGGCCGCGCTCGAACTGCTGGCGGATGTGCCCGATCTCGACGTCATCATGGCGCCGGTGGGCGGCGGCGGGCTGCTGAGCGGCACGGCCATCGCGGCCAGGGCCGTCGCGCCGCAGATTCGCGTCATCGCGGCTGAGCCGGCCGGCGCCGACGATGCCTTTCGCTCGCTGGCGGCCAGGCACATCATCCCGTCGGTGCAGCCGCAGACCATCGCCGACGGGCTGCTCACCTCGCTGGGCGATCTCACCTTTCCCATCATCCGCGACCACGTGGAGCAGATCGTCACTGTCAGCGAGCCGGCGATCGTCGCGGCCATGAAGTTTGTGTGGGAGCGCGCCAAACTCGTGGTCGAGCCGTCGGGCGTGGTGCCGATCGCCGCGCTGTGGGAGGAAGCGATCGATCTGCGCGGGTTGCGCGTCGGCGTGATTCTGTCCGGCGGCAATGTCGGTCTGGAGCACCTGCCGTGGCAGCAGTAGTGGTGTTTGTGGTAGGTGAGTGATTTGGGGCGAGGGGCGAGGGAAAATTGTCAACGGTCAACGGTCAACGGTCAATTGTCAATGGTTAATGGAAGAGGGGCGAGGGGCGAGTCGCCGCAGCCGATTGTCGGCAGCGCCCCGACACTGATTTCTTTGTGCCCCTTTGTGTGCTTTGCGGCTTTGTGGCAGAGTTTTTCAAACAGCTTTGCGGCGTAGGAGGGAAGCATGAACTCACTGGCTAAAGTTGCGCCGGCCTTTGTGGCGATGGCGCACTCAATTGTCTGGGCGAGCGCGGCCACGGTGGACGGCCAGGGCCGGCCGCGCTCGCGCATCCTGCACCCGCTCTGGCAGTGGGACGGCGAGCAGTTGACGGGCTGGATCGCCACGGGGCCGACGGCGACCAAGCGCGCCCACCTGGCGCACAGCCCCTACCTGTCGCTCAACTACTGGGCGCCGTCGCAGGATACCTGCCTGGCCGAATGTCGCGCCGAGTGGCGCTTCGACGACGAGACACGCACGCGCATCTGGCAGCTCTTCGCCGAAACGCCGCCGCCCGTCGGCTACGATCCGGCCATCATCCCGGCGTGGACGAGCCCCACCGCGCCGGCCTTTGCCGTGCTGCGCCTGGCGCCGTGGCGGCTGCGCGTCTTCCCAGGCACGGTTCTTTTTGGTCAGGGCGGTGAAGTGCTCACGTGGCAGGAATAGCATGAGGCCGGCGGTGCGCCGGCCCCAGTCTGTCATTTTCAGCGTATGAAGTTGTACCGGCACGCCGCGCCGGTGGTGCTCAGTAGCCCTGGTAATTGGGGATGCGCTTGCGGCCGACGCCACCGCCATACGAGGCAAAGTCGGCGAGCAGGGCCAGGCTGATCCACAGCCAGTCCAGGCCGGAGATGCCGTCGAACCCGACCAGAACGTACATGAGCGTTGCCCAGGGGACGAAGAGGAGGCCGAGGAGTCTATGAACATCGTGATCCCGGACGACTACCAGGATGCGGTACGCACGCTCGATTGCTTTGCCACGCTGGCCGGCCATGACGTGCGTATCTACACCGACACAGTCAAGGAGATCGACACGCTGGCGGCGCGCTTTGCCGAGGCCGACGCGCTGGTGCTGATCCGCGAGCGCACGCACATCACCGCCGACCTGCTCGACCGCCTGCCGCGCCTCAAGCTCATCGCCCAGACCGGGCGCGGCACCGCACACATCGACGTGGCGGCGTGCACGCGCCGCGGCGTGACCGTCACGGCAGGCGGCGGCTCGCCCTATGCCACGGCCGAGCTGACGTGGGGCCTCGTGCTGGCGGCCATGCGCCACATCCCGCAGGAGGTCGCACGCTTGCGGGCCGGGCAGTGGCAGAGCACGCTGGGCACAGGCCTGCGCGGGCGGACGCTGGGCATCTTCGGCTACGGTTCTATTGGCTCGCTTGTCGCCGGCTATGGCCGCGCCTTCGGCATGAACGTGATCGTCTGGGGGCGGGAGGGCACGCAAGCCCGCGCCCGCGCCGACGGCTTCACCCTTGCGCCCAGCCAGGACGCGCTCTTTGCCCACGCCGACGTGCTCTCGCTGCACGTGAAGCTGACGCCGGAGACGCGCGGCATCGTCACCGCCGCCGACCTGGCGCGCATGAAAGCGTCGGCGCTGCTCGTCAACACCAGCCGCGCCGCGCTGATCGCACCGGGCGCGCTGGAGCAGGCAGTGCGCGCCGGCCGGCCGGGCGCTGCCGCCGTGGATGTCTTCGAGGCGGAGCCGGTGCTGGACGCGGCGCACCCGCTGCTGGCGTTGGAAAACGTCGTCGCCACGCCGCATCTTGGCTACGTGGAGAAGGACAGCTACGAGGCCTATTTCGGAGAGGCGTTCGAGCAGGTCGCCGCGTTTGCGTGGGGCGCGCCGGTGGGCGTGATCAATCGCGGGTAGCGTCTCTGAGAAGCGGTTTGAAACGCCCACCACGGAGACGCAAAGCGCACAAAGAGGCACAAAGCGGTCTACGGCGGAGTGCAATTCCAGACTTCTTTGTGCCGCCTGGTCTTCTTCGTATCTTCGCGATTTGCTTGTAACAGCTTGACACCTTGACCGCCCTCTCGTACGCTAGGGGAGGCAGAGCGCGAACCACAACCCCATGTCGTAGGAGGCAGCGATGACGATGCTGGATTCTGGCTATTCCGAAGCGGCGGCGAGTCTCTTTATCTGGGTGGCCGACAAGACGCTGGGCGGCGTCAAGAAGGCGTTCGGCTGGAGCTGGGACCAGGTCGCCTGGGCCAAGGCGCAGGATCGCTACGACGCCGAGATCATCCGCCAGCACGGCACCATTCGCATCTTCGGGCAGACGACGCCCAAGCCCCTGCGCGAGATCTACACCGACGTCTTCGTGCTCGATACGCCGACCGCCCACCGCCGCTTTGGCCCCGAACAGTTGGCGGTGCACCTGTGGAACGAAGAGCGCGGCCTGCCCTTCCGCCATGCCGAGCGCAAGCCGGGGATCGGCCTGCTCGACAGCGGCACGCAGTTCTTCCTCCTCGGCAAGCCCGGTGCGGGCAAGACGACCTTCCTGAAATATCTGGCCGTGCGCGAGGCTCGCCGCGGTGCGTGGGGACGCTCTCTGGGCAAGCTCCCGATCTTTGTGCCCCTGCGCCAATACGCCGACGCCGGCAAGTCGCTCTTTGATTTCATCGTCGATCAGTTCGACGTCTGCCACTTCCCCGGCAACGCCGCGCCCTTTGTCGATGCGCTGCTGGCGTCGGGGAAGGCACTCGTGCTGTTCGATGGGTTGGACGAGGTTGCCAAGAGCGACGCCGAGGACCGCCGCGGCGCGGTGACGGCCGAGCTGATGACCTTTGCGCGCACCTACAGTCGCTGCCACATCCTCATCACCTGCCGCATTGCCGCCATCGACACCACGCTCGACGACGGCTTCACCTACCTGGAAATGGCGGACTTTGTGCCGGAGCAGGTCGATCATTTTGTGCGCGCCTGGTTCTTGGATGCCGATGCGCTCGACGTGAGCGCGCGGCTGGCCCAGGAGATGCTCGACGAACTGGCCCGCCCCGACCATGCCGGCATTCGCGACCTGGGACGCAGCCCGCTGCTGCTCACGCTGCTCTGTCTCAACTATGCCGAAACGCTGACCTTTCCCGCCCGCCGCGTCGAGATCTACGAGGAGGCGCTCGACGCGTTGCTCAAGAAGTGGGACAGCTCGCGCCAGATCCGGCGCGGCGGGCTCTACAAGACGCTCTCGCTGGGGCGCAAGCGCCAGATGTTTGCGCGCATCGCCTACGACGCCTTTGCGCGCAGCGAGATCGTCTTTCCCCAGGCCAGCCTGGAGGCGTGGCTGAAAGCCTACCTGGTGAATGTGCCCGAGCTGCCCGCCGCGGTCGACATCGACGCCGAGGCGGTCTTGCAGGAGATTGTGGCCCAGCACGGCATCTTTGCCGAGCAGGCGCGCCATCTCTTCTCCTTTGCGCACCTCACCTTCCAGGAGTATTACGCGGCCAGCTACGTTGCCGAGAGCATGAACGCCGGCGTGCTCGACACCCTCCTGGCGCACGTGACTGATGCCAAGTGGCGCGAGGTTTTCCTGCTGACGGCCAGCCTGTTGCCCGATGCCACCATGTTCCTAGAAAGAATGCTGCGGGCGGTGAACGGGATGGCGATGCAGGCTACGCGTGTGAAGGCGTTGGTGCAGGTAATTGGCGAACGTGCAGGCGAATCGCAGGCTGGCTACATCCAGCCTGCGATTCGCCTGCACTATTTTGCCCGCGCCCTCGACTTCGACCGCGACCGCGACCGCGAGGTCGACCTCGCCCGCGCCATCGCCCGCGCCCTCGACTTCGACTTCGCCCGCGCCATCGCCCACGACCTCTACTTCGCCAGCGCCCTCGACCGCGCCCGCGACATCGCCCTCGCCCGCGACCTCGCCCTCCACCTCGACCTCGCCATCGCCCGCGACCTCGCCCGCGACCTCGACTTCGCCCGCGCCCGCGCCCTCGTCAGCCTCCAAAAAGATCTGGTAGTACGCTGCCGGCAGCAGGGCCGCGTGGCATTGCATGACGCGCTCGCTGCCATTCAGGTACCCGCCGATAGCGCCGAGCCGGCTGTGTGCCAAGTGTATGCCGATGCCCTTGCCGCAACGGTGGATGCGAGCGGCGAACTGGCTGCCTACCGTCGACTGCAAGACGAAACCGAGGCCCTGGTCGAAACTGAGCGAAGCCTCCTTGCGTCCATGGACGAAAATGATTCTAGGTTGATGGAAGAGTACATGGCAGCAACCAGGTTCTTCCATGATTGTCTCCAGGTTGCCTATACGGCGGATCGGCGCGCGATCGAGGATCGTATCCTGACGCTGCCTGACTGATCCGAGTGCGGGGTCGCCAACTGTGTCTTTGCACCTGTTCCACTCTGGAGTAAAATTCACCCAATCGCGGCGCTAAGAGCGCCGGGTCCAGAAGTCCACCCCCCTCGCGAAAGCCGCACGCCGATGAGCGAACACGAATCGCAGTCACCCGACCACGAAGCGCCACAGCCTGCACCGGATGCTTCCCCCGACGCCACGCCGGAACCGCAACATCCGGTCGACGCCGCGCGCATCAAGGTCATGGCCACCGAGCTCAAGGAGCCCAACATCTGGCTCATCCGCTCGATTGCGGGCATGCTGGGCATGGAGGCGGTCGAGGGACTCTTCCAGCGCACGCTGGAGATCGAGGCGGCCGGCGGCATGATGACCAAGGAGGGCGATCGCCGGCGCACCACGGGCGGCGTCTTTTTCCTGCTCGCCCGCGATCAGATGACCAGCCGCCAGCGGCGCAAGGTCTTTGGCCTGCCGCCGCGGCCGCTCAATACCAAGAAGGAACGCAAGCCGCCGCCGCCCCCCAAGCCGCCCAAGCCCAAGCCCGCCGCCATCGACCTGGCGCAGGCCGTTGCGCTCCTCAAAGCCACCCTGAGTGTCGACCCGCAAAAGCGAGGGATTGCCGTCATGAAAACGACCATCATCGGCCGGCCGAAGCAGATCAAGAAGCTGGGCGAGTGCACGCTCGTCGTCCTTGGCCAGAAGGCGCCGCCGGCCATGCCCAAGGGGCTGCCGCCCGTGCCCGACACCAGCAAGGCCACCATCGCAGTATTCATTGCCAACAAGCAGTGGGAGAAGGCCGAAGCCGCGCTCAAGGCCGACGAGAAGGACGAGATCATCGTCGAGGGCTATCCCGTCAACGACCCCAAGAACCAGTTGACCGGTATCTGGGCGCAGTCGTGCACCACCAAGGGCATCCAGCGCGCCAAGCGCGCAGCCGAGGGCGGCAGCAAGTAGGGAAAATCGGAATTATGCCGCATAGCAACCAGATCGACCTGCTGCCCAACCAGGGCTGGGACGAACGCATCCTCGTCTGCCGCAATGGCCGGTTGGTGCAGACCTTCATCGTCGTCACGGCGCGCTACGTCGTGCTTGTCGACACGCTCATCAACGCGGCGACCGCGCGGCAGATGGTTGCGTTCGCCGAGCCGCACCTGGCCGGGCGCACGCTGCTCGTCGTCAACACGCACGCCGACTACGACCACGCCTGGGGCAACCAGCTCTTCGTCGGGCCGGACGCAGCGTACCCGGCGCCGGTCATCGCCAGCCTGCGCTGCGCCGCCGCCTTTGCTCAGCGCGAAACGGCGGAGACGCTGCACCGCATGCAGGCCGCCGAGCCGGCGATCTTTGGCGACGTGCGCCTCGTGCCGCCCACGCTGCTCTTCGACGAGCAACTGACCATCGACGGCGGCGACCTGACCCTGCAACTCTTTGCCACGCCGGGGCACACGCCCGACCATATCTCGCTCTACATCCCGGAGATCGAGACGCTGCTGGCGGGCGATGCCGCCGAACTACCCTATCCCGCCGCGCGCACGGTCGACGGGCTGCCGCTCATGCGCGCCTCGCTCGATGCGCTGACCGCGTTCGAAGCCCAGACGGTGCTCTACTGCCATGCGCCGGTCGCGGCCGGCCCGGACCTGCTGCACGACAACATCGCCTATTTCGACGGGCTGGAGCGTGCGTGCCGGGCTGCGCTGCAACGGGGGCTGCCCGGCACGTTGCCCGCCGGCGCCGCGCACATCGATCGGGTGGGCTGTCGCTATGCCGACGTGACGCCGCAGACCGAACTCTGGCGCGACGTCAACCCCTACTACCACACCGACGGCCACGCCGACCAACTGCGCATGATGCTCACCTGGCTCGACGCCGCGCAAGCATGAATGACTGCCTACAAGTGCTCTGAACAGCAACCACCAAGACCCCAAGCGCACCAAGGGGCACGAAGAAGCCCACGCCCCAACAACACACAACGAACGAAGCAGACAGCCCGCGTCCCCCTCGCCCCTCTTCCATTGACCGCTAACTATTGACCGTTGACCATTGACAATTTCCCCTCGCCCCTCGCCCCTCGCCCCTCGCAACTCCCCAAAATAGCGCGATAATAAGTAGAAGGCCTATGAACGCGCAGCTTGTCGCGACCAAATACCGCAGCCCGCCGCTCAACCCGGGCCGCGTGCCTCGGCCTCACCTGCTCCGCCGGCTGGATGCGGGCGTGCAGGCCGGGCAGCGGCTGATCCTGGTGTCGGCGCCGGCGGGCTATGGGAAGACGACCCTGCTCTTGCAGTGGACTGCTCACCATCGCAGCCGCACGCCTGGTGAGAATATTGCCGCGCCGGCAGATGGTGCGACGCCGGGCGCCGCAACCGACTGCGCCTGGCTCACGCTTGACCCGGCCGACAACGACCCGCTGCGCTTTCTCACCTACCTGGTAGCGGCGATCCAACATGCGTCACCTGCCAGCGGGGCGATCACGGCGGCCCTCCTCCAGAGCGCCGACCCGTCCGCCGTGCCGTCGCTGCTGGCCGCGCTGACCAACGATGTCGGCAGCACGTCCCACCATGTCGCCCTGATCCTCGACGACTATCACGTCATTGCCGCCCAGCCCATCCATGACATGCTGGCCTACCTCATCCACTACGCACCGGAGAATCTGCATTTCGTCATCTCCAGCCGCGTCGACCCACCGCTACCCCTGGCACGCCTGCGCGGCAGCGGCCAGATGAGCGAACTACGCCAGCAGGATCTGCGCTTCACCGCGGCCGAGGCGTCGCAGTTGTTGTCCGCCGCCCTGGTGCCGGCCATGCGTCCTGCCATCGTGAACCTGCTCAACGATCGTGCCGAGGGATGGGCCGCGGGCTTGCAGATGGCGGCGCTCTCGTTGCAGGGCCAACCCGATCCGGAGCGCTTCGTCCACGCGTTTTCGGGCAGCCATCGTCATATCCTCGACTATCTCTCCGAGGAGGTCTTCAACAGCCAGCCGCCCGACGTGCAACACTTTCTGGCGCGCACCTCGATCCTGGATCGTCTGTGCGCGCCGCTTTGCGACGCGCTGCTCGACGAGGAGGCCTCGCCAGGTGTCATGCAGGCGGTGCTGGAGCGGCTCGAACAGGACAACCTCTTCGTGGTGCCGCTGGACGATGAGCGCTGCTGGTACCGCTATCACCACCTGTTCTATGACCTGCTGCGCCAGCGTCTCACTGCCAGTGAGCCCGACCTGATCCCTGTGCTGCACCAGCGCGCCTGCGACTGGTTTGCCACGGCCGGCCACATGCACGAAGCGGTGGAGCATGCGCTGCTGGCGGCCAATTTCGAGCGTGCAGCCGACCTGATCGCCTACATGGCGGAATCGGTGATGAAGAGCAGCGAGGTCGCCACGTTGCGCCGCTGGATCGATGCATTGCCCGCCGACATCGTGCGCACGCGGCCGCTGCTGAACGTCTATCACGGCGGCGCGCTGCTCTTGCTGGGCGAGCCGCTGGCCGATGCCGAGGCGTGTCTGCGCGCGGCCTTCGCCGCTCATCCGGGTGGCGGCGCCGGCGGCGGTGCCGTGACCTTCCAGGCCATGCTGGCCACCTTCCAGGGACAGAGCCAGGCGAGCGATCGCCTGGCCCAGCGCGCCCTGGCGCTCCTGCCGGAACAGAGTCCCTTTTTTCGCAGTTGCGTCAGCCTGGTCACGGGCATGAACCATCTCTTTGCCGGCGAAGACGCAGCCGCCGAGGTTGCGCTGCACGAGACCATCGCAAGCAGCGATCCGGCCGGCGATGTCATGAATGCTGTGCTCTCCCGCTGCTACCTGGCCGAACTCAACACCTTGCGCGGGCGGCTGCGCACGGCCCAGATGCTCTACGAGCAGGCGCTGGTGCAAAGCCGGGAGGAGCCGATCGGCGGGCTGGCGCTCATGGGGCTCGGCCGTCTCTACTATGACTGGAACGACCTGGAGCGTGCGGGCGCGCTACTGACCACCGGTCTGGAGAAGATTGCCGCCTGGAGCGACCTGCCGGTGGCGCAGGGAGCGTTGCTGCTGGCGCGTGTCAAGCATCTGATGGGCGACGGCGAGGCAGCCGGACAATTGGAGCACCGTGTCGATGTTGCGCTGGCCGGCCACGAGGAGTTGACGCCGGTTCACCGTTCGCTGCGCCTCTACCGGATGCGCTACGCCCTGTGGCGGGGTGACCTACCCACCGCCGATCTTCATGCAACCGTGGCCGGGCTGGCCGACCCCCTGGGCGCATCGCCGGGCAGGGGCCGGGCCGTGCGGGATGCGGTGGACGGCGACGAGACCCCTGCCATGGAGGCAACGTTCGTGCTGCTCAGTCAGGCGCATCACTGGCTGGCGCATGGGCACTACGACGCAGCCGCGGGCGCAGCCGAGATGCTTGGCCGCCAGGCACTGGCCTGCGGCCGGTTACGCCTGGCCGCCAAAGCCGAGATCGTCCGCGCCCGCGTCGCCTTCGCCCTGCGCGATGAGCGCACGGCCATCGCTGCGCTGGGCCGTGCGTTGGCCATCGCCGCGCCCGAGAACAGCATCCGCCTCTTCGTCGACGAGGGTGAAGAGATTGCCGAATTACTCACCCTCTGTCTGCGCCGCAAGATTCATACCGAGTACGTGGCGCAACTGCTCGATGCGTTCGGCGCTGGGCCGCTGCCCGCAGCCACCGTGGACCGCGATCGGCCCCTGCACCGCGGCATCCCCGCCGCCGAGGATGGGCTGATCGTGGAGGCGCTCAGCGACCGCGAGGTGGAGGTGCTGCGCCTCATGGCCGACGGCCGCTCCAATGGCGAGATCGCCAACCGCCTGGGCATCGCCACCAGCACGGTCAAGAGCCACGTGCACGCCATCTTCCACAAGCTGAACGCCACGCGCCGCACGCAGGCCGTCGCCCGCGCCCGCACCCTCCAACTCGTCTAGCAGGCGGCGTACAGCGCCGATCCCCACCGGCTGTACTTTGTGCCCCTTTGTATGCTTCGTGTCTGCGCGGCTGCGGGTCAGGCAACCACTCCTCATGTTGCGACTGCGCGGTTGCCGGCGGCTCAATCCATCCACCGTTCCACCCTGGGGTGGATGACGCTCCACCCGGCGCGCCGCTATGCTGGAGGGCGAGTAGGCGCCTCATGTCCGGGTTCATGTGTCAGAATCGTATGCGCTGACTGCGTAGTACGGATACTCGTTCCGAGAAGGAGGGACGATATGTCGCGAACATGGTTGAAACCACTGAGCGTAGGGTTGTTCGTCGTTATCGGCCTGTTGCTGGCCGTAGTGCCCGCCGCAGCGCAGACGCCGCTGGGCGCAGGTCCCGATAACCCGATGGCCCCCCCTGCGGATTGGGTATCGATCCAGCCGGGTGAAACGCGGTTCTATGGCTTCCACGTCGGTAAGCCTGTGCTGAAGGAGGGCGAGGACACGGAGTCCGCCGTTCTCAGCAGCCTCAAGGATATCGAAGTGAAGCTACAGACCGTGGCTCACAAGGGTCTGCATGTCGAAATCTGGTCTCAGGAAGAGGTCAACAAGTGGGCGGATGAAGTCAAGTTCGATCCCGTCGGCAAGTGCACCACCTCCTGTGGCTGCAAGCCTGAGGATGAAGTCCAGAAGATGAACTGGCGCGGCCAGTTCGAGCCCGGCGACTACTTTGCCGTGCTGAAGAACGATCGCGGAGCGGCAACGACCTACTACAAGCTGTCCATCATCGGCGATCTTGTCAGCTTCCCGTTCAAGACGGCGGAAGAGGTAGCACCGGCGGCGGCTGCGCAGCCTGCGGCGGCGCCCGAGGCTGTAGCGGCGGCCAAGGCCGTCCCGGCCATGGGCACGACGCCTGGCATGGCGATGGCCGTCAGCGGCGACTGGACCGAACTCCCCAGCGGCGACCACTGGTACAAGTTCAACTACATTGCCGATACCGGCCCGAAGCACGACCAGGATCCGCCGAAGATTGAGATCCTGCTGAACGTCGACAAGCCGGTGGACAATGCCCGATTCACCGTGTGGACGCAGGAAGAGGTGGATAAGCTCATCGCCGAGGGCGAGGACATCCTGGGCGAGGACGAATCCAAGGGCACCTGCGTCGGCTGTGGCAGTGAAAATGAGGACTTGAAGGGCGACTACTCGTGGAGCGGCAGCTTCTTGAAGAGCGGCACCTACTACGTGCGTGTCGAGCACACGCCGTGCCGCTGCCAGCCGGCATACTACCAACTCCAGGTGACTGGAAAGAGTGTGTCGTTCTAGCTGACGCAAGGTGGGCTGGATTGCAGGCCGCCGCCGAGCCGGCATAGCGCCGATAAGGCGGCGGCCTCAATCAGCAGTCTGCCAGCCAATGGGACAAGGCAACCGCCCAACCAAGCGAGGGTCTTGTCCCATCTTCTTGAGGTGCGTCATGAGCCAGGGTCTGAATTGCCGTATCCTCGTCAAACAGCATCTCTCCGACCGATGGGCCGAGTGGTTCGGCGGGTTGCATGTGCAGAATCTGCCGACGGGCGAAGCGCTTCTCTTTGGCACCGTGCCCGACCACGCCGCCCTCTATGGCGTCCTCACCCACATGCGTGACCTCGACGTGCAGATTCTCTCCGTCGACGCCATCCCGGTCGATCTCCCCGAACCGCATGCCGATCTTCCCGCCGCCACTGCGGGCCGGTGAATTCCGGCGCCGGCCTGCACGGTAGCCACCTGCGTCCTCTACCCAACCTGCCCGTATTGCCGATCGCCTGCTACCCGATCGGTGGATGTCGCGCGCCTGCCCGGCGTGGCATATTGGAAACGGACAGTGGGAAAGCGTGGCGGCCGGCCCGGCGCAGCGTAGCGTGTGGGCCGGCCACCCAAACCAACAGGGAGCAACTATGTCTGACATCCTCAAATCCGTTTCCGAAGCAATGGCAGGGCTGGCCGAAAGTGCCGGCCAGAGCGTCGTGCGCGTCGAGGGGCGCAACCGGCTGCCGGCCAGCGGCGTGGTCTACGCGGCGGACGGCATCATCGTCACCTCGCACCATGTGGTCGAGCGCGACGACAAGCTACGTGTCGGCCTGCCGACGGGCGAAACCGTCGATGCCGAACTGGTGGGGCGTGACCCCGGCACCGACCTGGCCGTCTTGCGCGTCGCCGCAACAGGCCTTACCCCAGCGGCGTGGGTCGATGCCGGCGACCTGCGCGTGGGCAATCTCATCCTGGCGCTGGGGCGGCCGGGGCAGAGCGTGCAGGCGACGCTGGGCATCGTCAGCGCGCTGGGCGGTGCGTGGCGCACGGGCGGCGGCGGCGAGATCGATCGCTACCTCCAGACCGACGTCGTCATGTATCCCGGCTTCTCCGGCGGGCCGCTGACCACGGCGGACGGCCGCTTCGGCGGCATCAACTCGTCGGCGCTGGCGCGCGGCGTGAGCGTGACCATCCCTGCCGCCACGGTGGCGCGCGTTGTCGCCACGCTCCTGGCGCACGGGCGCATGCCGCGCGGCTACATGGGCGTAGGCATCCAGCCGGTGCGGCTCGACACCGCCTTGCAGGAACAACTCGGCCAGGCGACCGGTCTCATGCTCATGTCGGTCGAGGCGGGCGGCCCGGCAGCAGAGGGCGGCCTGCTCCAGGGCGACGTGGTCGTGACGCTGGATGGCGGTGCGGTGCGCCAGTTGGACGACTTGCAGGCGCTGCTGACCGGCGATCGCGTCGGCCGGCGCGTGGCGGTGCGCTATGTGCGTGCCGGCGCCGTGCAGGAAGCGGCCGTCACCGTGGGGCAGAAGTGAGCGGGTGATGGCCACGATCCTTGCCGACCTGAGCAGCGCGCTGGCCGACGTCAGCGACGGCGTCACCCGCAGCCTGGTGCAGGTGCGCAGCAGCGAGCGCGGCGGCGGCGCCGGCACCATCTGGCACGCCGACGGGCTGATCGTGACGAATGCCCACGTGGTGAGCGACAGCGGCTCGCGGCGCAGCGCGCCGCGCCGCATCAGCCGCGGGGCGATCTCGGTCATCCTGCCCGACGGTCGCGAACTGCCGGCGCAAGTACTGGCCGAAGATGCCGAGCATGACCTGGCCGCGCTGCGCGTCGACGCGCACGACCTGCCCGCGGTGACGCTGGGCGACTCGCGGCGCTTGCAGGCGGGCGATCTCGTCGTGGCGCTGGGCTTTCCGTGGGGTGTCACCGGCGGCGCCACGACCGGCGTCGTCATCGGCACGGGCGATGCACTGCCCGAACTCGCCGGCAGCCAACGCGAGTGGATCGCTGCCAGCCTGCACCTGCGCCCCGGCCACTCGGGCGGCCCCATGGTCGACGCGCACGGCCGCCTCGTCGGCATCAACACGATGATGAACGGCCCGGATGTGGGCATCGCCGTGCCGGTGCATGTCGCGGTGGCGTTCTTGAAGCAGGTGTTTGGTGACAAGATGACCTGATGACAAGGTGAGGGGGTGAGGGGGTGACAAGGTGAGGGGGTGAGGGGGTGACGGAGTTGTGGGGTGTTGAGGTGTTGGGGTCGTGGGGTCAACACCCTGCATCTCCCCAATACCCCAACACCACAATACCTCAATAC
Source organism: Caldilineaceae bacterium (assembly GCA_020634815.1). Taxonomy (GTDB): domain Bacteria; phylum Chloroflexota; class Anaerolineae; order Caldilineales; family Caldilineaceae; genus Caldilinea. The sequence goes on from JACKBA010000023.1 coordinate 63,552, forward strand.
CTCAACACCCCAACACCTCACCCCCTCATCCTGTCACCTTGTCATCCTCTCATCACCTCATCCCCCCCTACCTCGCAATCCCCGGCAGATAGAGGCGTTCGCCGATGAATACGTTGATCGTCGCTGTGCCGCTCTGGCCGTTGGCGTCGGTCGCCGTCAGCGTGATGGTGTGCTGGCCCGGTTGCAGCGTGTTGACCGGCAGCGACGGCCCGACGCCTAGCGCGCCCTGGCGGTTGCTCGACCAGGCGAGTTGGCCATCGGGGATGCGGCCATCCTCCATGTCGACGCCGCTGCCGCTGAAGATGACCAGGTTGCCCGGCGAGTAGGCGCCGCCATTCTCCGGGTTGACGATGACGGCGTAGGGCGCCTGATTGGGAATGCTAACCGGCGCCGATTCGCCGATGCCGATGTTCACCCCGTCCGTCGCCACGACGCGGAAGCGTGCGGTGGGGCCGCCGGCGAAGGCGTTGACGTCCACCACGTAGCTCGTCGTCGTGAGATCGCTGGCGACCAGGTCCCACGTCGCGCCGTCGTTGTACGAGTAGAGTACCGAGTAGCTCAGCGTGCCGCCGTCGGCGTCGCTGCCCGTCCACGTGAGCGTCTGCTGCGTGCCGGCCGGCCACGTCGCCGGCGACGCCGGATTGGTGATCGTCACAACCGGCGCGTGGGCGCTGACCGCGCGGCTGTCGAGCACCGTGCTCCCCTGTACCAGCGCGATGGACGTGGCGCCATCCACCCACGGGATGATGAGCGACAGGTCGGCCTGCGGCGAGTCGGCCGACGGGAAGGGGGGCGTGTCGTGCCCGACCTCGCCGTGACCGTCATACTCGCTCTCGAAGCTGACGCCGAACTCCTCGCTGGAGAGCACCGTGGCGCCGTTGCGCAATTGCACGGCATAGCCCGTGCCCGGCAGCGGGTAGGCGATGCCGCCGTCGACCTTGTGCATGGCGTTGAGCGTGCCGGCCTTGGCCGGGCTGGTGGCCGGGTTGAAGATGGTCAGGTCCACGACGAGCGACTGGCTGGCGCCGGTCACCTGCATGTTCTCCGCGCCCAGGCGCACCAGTGTGCCGTCCGCGCCGGCGGCATCGGCTGCCGCCGCCAGGTCGATCTTGCCGGACATGTAGTTCCACGTGTAGGGCGAAATCCACCCCTCGCGCGAGCCGCCGGAGGGGCAGTAGCTCAGCACATCATGGGTGTTGCTCGGGTTGTAGATCTTGCCCGTCAGCGGGTTGAAGCCGAACTCCTGAATGCTCGACGAGCCGTACGGGAAGGCCGAACTGCTGTCGTTGGAGCCGCAGGCATCGGCCGTGTTCGTGTGCTTCAGGTCGTAGTCGTGGAACAACTCGTGCACCATGATGTAGCTGCCGGCGCCCGGCGTGTCGGTCGTCGTGCCGGGCGCGTCCGTGCCGATGCCGACGACGCCCAGCCCGCCGGCGTGCGGGTAGACGGGCATGTCGGCGTGGCCGCAGGGATAGCCGGCATTCGGCACCCAGCCGTAGACATGGTCCGCCCCCAGGAAGTCGCTGCCAAACATCCAACTCAGCGCGTTCTGCAGGATCCACAGACTGTTGAGCTGCTGGATCAGGGCGTGCTGGTTGTTGCCGCCGGTCGTGCTGCTGCACGGTGACAGCGCAGCAGTCCAGTCGAGATAGCCACTGCGGATCGAGTAGTCGATGCCGTTGTTGCGGATGGGCATCAACTGTTCCATGTAGTCGGCGGCGCCGCCGTTGACCGCCCAGCCGCCGGCGTTCTGCGTGCCGGCGTACCCTGACGGGTGGTAGCGCAGTCGCTGGCCGACGATCTTGAGCGTGTCGCGCTTGCGGAAGGTCAGGCTGATCGTCCCCGATGCCGGATAGCGGTTGTTGCCCTCGTTGGACTCGCTGATGGTGTTGGCAGGGTCGACCTCGGCATAGAAGGAGACGGCGATGTCGTTGTTGAAGTTGACGTTGAAGTAGATCTCGGCTGCGTCGCGCACGCCGCGGTTGATGGATGTGGTCGCCTTGCCCGTGGCGTTGGCGATGTACTCCACGCCGTTGGCGAAGATGTGCAGGCGCACCGGCACGCCGGAGAGGCTGCTCGACAGCAGGCTCTGGTTGCGCAGATAGATGCGCGCGGTAGCGTCCTTCTTGTTGACCAACGGCAGTGAGTTGTCGGCGCAGGTGGTGAGACCCTGGCTCGTATCGAAGCACTGGATGCCCTGCGTGAACTCGATGCCGAAGATCGACAGGTCGGGCTGCAGGACCGACGGGATCAGGGCGACGTTGGCCGGGAAGTAAGGCATGGCGACAATCGGCGCGACCGCGATCGGGGTGGGCGTCGGTGTGAAGGTCGGTGTGGGCGAGGGCGTCACCACGGGCGTGACCGGCGCCGGGTTGTAGGTGAAGTAGAGGTCGTCGATGGATTCGCTCAGCAGCGTCTTGCCGTAGTCGAGCGTCACCGTGGCGATCTGCCCGCTGGGGTCATAGAGGCCGATGAACTCGGTGTAGCTTTCGGGCACGGGGCGGTTGCTCACGCGGCAGATGAGATTGCCCGCCGCGTCGTAGGCGCTGAGCACGCCCGTCAGCCCGGCCGTCTCGCCGTTGCCCATGAACATGCCCACATGGCTCTTGCGCGCCGTGAAGTGGAAGGTGAGCGGCACACCGTCGCTCGTGTTGGGTGAGACCGCGTTGTTCGCCGCCACGTTGGGCTTGGAGAGCGCCTTGGTCGGGTCGCTGGCGCGGTCGGCGTAGATGATCGCGCGTGTCACCGAGGTGTCCTCGAACTTCACGCCGAAGCCCGGCTCGTAGTGGTTGCCGATGACCGCAGCGTCGGGCAGGTCGTCGAAGGTAATCTTGGCGGGCGACGGGATCTCGCGCGGGCTGAAGAGTTCGCGGCAGGCGGCCTGCGGCGGCACCGGCGTGTTCGTCGGCGTCGGATCCTGGCTGCCGATGACCGGGATCAGCGGCGTGGCTGCGCTGGCCAGCTTGTCCGTGCCGGCGAAGAGGCAGCGCACGAACTTGATCGCCGGCGAAGACGAGTAAACATAGGTCTGGAAGGTGCCATCTTTCAGCACCGTCGCCAGGCCTTGCTGGGGCAGCGGGATCACGCTGCCGTCGCCGGCATAGGCCACGGCCAGCACCACCGGCGGCACGCGCGAATCATAGAAGTCACCCAGATTGGTGAGCGTTCCCTCCACGCCGATTTCGGTGAAGTCACGCGCCGTGCAGCGAATCTCCGGCTTCTGCAGGACGCGCGCCTCCACGCGCACGCCGCCCAGGATATTGGCTTCCTGGTGCTTGTCGCGCGCGTCCAGGTCGCTGGTCAGGATCTTGAGGCTCGACGCCTGCACGTCCACGCCAAAGATGCTGCCGACGACCGCCGCGCCCACCGGCTTGATGGTGATGGGGATGTCGCGCACCTCGCCCGGCGCCAGGTCGACGCCGAAGTTGCCGCCATTGACGTCCACCAGCCAACTGGCCGGGATCTCGTCCTTGAAGCTGAGGTTGAAGTACTTGCGGTTGACCAGGTCGTCGTTGTGCAGGCGGATGAAGTTCGTGTAGGTCGGGTCGCCGCTGCTCGTCGCTTCGAAGTAGCCGATGTTCTCCTGCTCGCGGTCGCCGTTCTGATTGCCCAGCACCAGCTCGCCCGGCACGGGGTCGATCTTGACGCGCACGCAGGTGTGGAAGGCGAAGACGCCCGCCGCGATCTGTTCCGGCGTGAGCGCGATGTTGGGCGTCCACTCCACGTAGACGTCGACGTAGGTGCCCGGTGCGATGCTGGCCAGGCCGGGGAATGACGTGCTGTCCACGGAACCGAGCGACGCCCAGCCGCTGGCGCCGGCAATGCCCAGCCCTGGTGGGTCCGTCACCTCGAAGGAGACCTTGACGTTGGTCGCGGTCTGGTTCCCGACATTGCGCACGCGTGCATAGAGGCGATTGACGAGACCCACGGCCGGGTCATCGCCGTTGCCGCGCGGGACGATATCGCCCGCCAGGCTGGCCCACGTGCCATAACGGAAGGTGCCGTAGCCGTTGACCGGGCTGTCGACCCAGATGTCGGTCGTCTCCCACGTGTTGCCGGGCGGCGACGTCCAGGGATAGATCATGACGTCGGGCTGGTTGGCGTTCTTGTTGTAGCGGATGGTGAGACAGTAGTTGTCGACGTCCGGCTGCTGCGTGATGACCACCACAATACCGTCGGCGCCGCTGTCGAAGGTGTCGCCCGCCTTCCACAGCACGTTGCGATTGCCGCCCTTGCCCTTGACCTGCACCCAGGGGTCGGATCCCTCGGAGACGCGCTCGATGAGCACGCCTTCGTCGGGGATGCCGTTGAAGTCGGCGTTGAGGTCGTCGCCCAGGATCTTGCGGCGCACGCTGAGCATGTAGTAGAGGCTGCCCGTGATCGAGACCTTGACCGCCTGCAGGTTGGGCTTGCCCGTCGGGTCGTACTCCATGGCCCACAGACAGACCGTTTCGCCGCCCTCGGCACTGGTGACTTCGGCATACTTGCCTGGCGGCAGCCAGCCGGGGAAGGCCATGTCGTCGAGCTTCTCGAAGACGCCCGTCTGCCCCGGATAGTTGGAATCCATCAACTCGAACTCGTTGTTATAGTTGCTGGGGTGGGCGGGGCCGGCCTGCTGGAAGGCGTGGCCGAACTCGTGACCCATGCGGCCGTAGAGTTCCGTCGTCGTCTCCGTCGGGTTTTCGGACATGATGACGCAGCCCACGTACTTGGTGGCGCCGCCCGGCCCCATCTTCAGGGTACACTTGTCGGCCTGGCCGCGATGAAATTGCGTGTTGCTCGTCTCGGCCATGAGCACGAAGACGGTGTCGACGTTGGTCCAGTCCAGCCCGGCGGGCGCGTTGTCGATGGCGTCGTTGAGCACCTTGAGAAACTTGTCGCCGCAGGAGAGATCGCCCAGCGGCCGGATGGCCGGGTCCGGCTCACACGGCGGGCTATCGTCGATGTACTCGCTGCGATTCTTGGGGAGTTGGTAGAGATCGCTGACGACCGAGACGACATTGATCTTGCCGTACGAGGTCTTCTGCCACAGGTCGTCCATGGAGGTGATGAGATTCTGCACCTGCGCCTGGCTGAAGCGGCTGGTGTTGGCGTAGTCCTTGAAGTAGACGCGCAGCACCATCGCCTTCTTCGACCCCAGCACGGGCGCATCGACCGCCGCCGGGCTAACCTCACCGCTATTGGCCGCCAGCCACTGGTCGAGACCGGCGACCGGCGCGTCCGGCGCGCCGCCGCCAAAGTCGATCACCACGGGCGTGCTCTCGCCCGTCTGCGCGTGCCAGTGAAAGCCCAGGGCATGGGCTGCCTCCTCCAGTTGCGCCGCGCCCATGCGATAGGGCGAACGCGCGCCGGCCGCGCCCGGAATAGGCCGCCAGCCAAAGTACACGAAAGTCGCGATGACCGCCAGCAGGGCGCCGCCTGCCAGCCATCCGCGCCGATTCAACATAGCTTGCATGGTTCCTCCTCCTCAGACAATCATCAACCACTACACACAGCAAGACATGTGCCCGTTCTCAGGCAAAGTCATGGCGATGAAGCGACGGTGAACAATGCGGGGACGACTCGACACAGCCGGCGGCGAGGTGAGGGGCGTGGTGTGGGGAGGCCGCCGGCAAAGGCGACGTAGAGTCTAGCACACGACTCCGCGCCTGCCAATCGACTTTTTCGCCCGGTTCGCCCGACAAAACTGGCGACGTAGACTCCGGCGTTTTCAATAATAAGGAGGATGGCGCCGCGCGACGAGGGGGTGACCTACACCGGTGCTGTGAACTGGGTCACACCGGCGCGGGGGGTGAGCAGCGCGCTGTGGTTGATTTTATGGCGGGTGACTGGCAGCTTCGTTTAGCTGAAGACCATGGCCGCAATGACGCCGAGCACGAAGATGTGCATGGTCTGATCGACGACGATGCGCACAAAGTCGCTCTGCGTCTGGTTGACCACGCGTCCCCAGATCTCGGCCAGGTTGAAGCCGTCGATCACCCAGTGGGTGAAGATGGTCACGGAGAAGAGAAGGCCAAGCTGGGTGATGGTTGCCGTCTGGCCGCTGCCAAACCAGGCAAATATGAGCATGATCACAGTGTAGACGATGCAGTGAATGACGCACTGGGAACTCCACCACCGGCCGCGCTTGTCACGCGCCATCCAGTCGTTTTGGAACATCCAGTCGCCTACAAAGTGGCCGATCAGCAGCCACGAGAATATTGTCATGTACGCCATCGTTTCCGGTCATGGCGCACGTCATGGTGCGCTGACCGTCTGTTGAGATGCAAAATTGTCATCCTATGTGATAGACGTTGAGCGGTATCAATTTGATACGTTCTCTGCGAATGGTTGCACATCCATTCACATTGAACCATAATCCAGGGTGTATGCAAACGGGCAAATTGTCTGCATTTTACCGCGCACTTTTGATGTGCGATTCTTCACAGCGCGCCAAGATCGTACTTCACTGCCGATTTTCGCGCGTTCACCTATAGTAAGGGAGGTCGCGATGCAGGACAAAGCTACGGCACGGAGAATCATGTTGCTGCAGGGTATGCCGTTGTTTGCAGGCCTTCCGGAAAAAGATCTCGAAACGATCGTGCTCGATCTGCGTCTTAAAGAGTACGGCCGAGATGAGGTGATCTTTCGCCAGGGCGACGAAAGCCGCGAAGTCTGTTTCGTTCTGAAGGGCAAGGTGCGGATCTTTACGACCAGCCCCTCGGGCAACGAGACGTCGATCGCGATATTCAGCACCAACGATGTGATCGGCGAACTGGCGGCCGTCGATCACGCGCCGCGTTCGGCCACGGCCAAGGCTATCAGCGCCGTCTCGCTGCTGAGCATGTCGCACGAGCGCTTTGTCTACCATCTGGAGACGCTGCCGCGCTTTGCCATGGCCTTCATTCGCCTGCTGTCGGGTAAGGTGCGCTGGACGGCTGCCTATGCCGAATCGATCGCTCAGTTTGACGCTGCCGGCCGATTGTTGCACATTATCTTGCTCAACAACGATCAGTACGGCCGCGAACTTGAGGCAGGCAAGCGCTACGTCGTCGATCTGGGGCTCAACCAGACCGACCTGGCCAGCATGATCGGCGCCCGGCGCGAATGGGTCAACCGCATCCTGAGCGACTGGAAACGCCGCGACCTGCTGGAATTCAACAACGGCGAGATTACGATCCTAGATCTGCCGCGTGTTGTCGCCGAACGCGATAGTCGCATCGAAGCCAATCGTAGTGATACGGGCTGGTAAGTAGCGAGGCAAGCTGCACGGCTGGGCTGCCTCGCACGTAAAGAGAGGAGAACAGCTTATGCAGCGGAGAATCAACTTTCGGTTTCTGGCACTCGCCCTCACAGTCGCCGCCCTGGCCGTGACATGGGCAGTGGGTACTGCCGGACCACTCTACGCACAGGACACCACGCCCGAAGCCGGCGCCGCCGCCACCACCGCGACAGACGTGCAGACCTTGCGCATCCCGCCGGCACAGGACACGACCATCGACAACTACTTCCCCAAGACCCCGGCCGGCACGGCGCCGGTCCTGCTCGTTTCCTACGACGTGGACAGCACCGCGCAGCCGGTCCGCGAGCGCGCTGCACTGATTCAGTTCGACCTGTCAGCCATCCCCGAAGGCTCCACGGTGACACGGGCGGAGCTGGGGCTCTACCAGCGCGCCTCCATCCAGCCGCAGGCCATGGACCTGGCCATACGCCAGGTCATCGCGCCATGGAGCAACGCCACCACCTGGGAGACGCGCCCGGGCGCAATCACCCTGAGTATCCCGCTGTGGCCCATGGCCAAGAGCGACGGCGCCTACATCACCGTCGAGGTCACCTCGCTGGTCGATGCGTGGGTCAACGCGCCGGTGAATACGCCCAACTACGGTATCGAACTCACCACGGCCGATCGCGGCGACCGCGTCGACTTCGACAGCGTCGAGGGTCGCTTCAAGCCCTATCTCGCCGTCGAGTTCAGCCTGCCGCCCATCCGCGTCTGCGTTGATCATAGCGAGTTCTGCGAGCCTGCCGGCGGGGCGACGGTCGTCAATCTCACCCAGGGCGGGCAGGAGTACAAGACCGACATCAACGGCCTGGTGCTGGACGACGGCGCCATCCGCCTGGGCGATTCGCTCTTCGCAAGCGTGTTCGCCGAGCCGATTCGACCCGGTCTGAACCAGTACTGCGTCACGCGCCGTGCGGTCGCCGTCGTGGCGTCCAACTTCGTCCCCTCCGACCCGGGCACGGAGCTGCGCCTGCCGGTCGATTGCATGACGACGGTCGCGTTGCAGGACCTGGTCGTCAGCAGCCAATCCTACGTCGAGGATGACCCGGCGCGGGTAGAATCGCTGCGCGCCAACATCATCCGCGCGTCGGAATATCTCTATGACTTCACGGAAGGGCGCTTTGCGCTGGGCACCGTGCGCGTGCGTCAGAACGGCGAGGGCTGGGACGCACTCGGCACGACCAACATGCGCCTCTACACCAGCAACACCCTCCACCCCAACGCCAACATTGGCGGCATCGTCACCGGCGAGACGCCCGACATTGCGCCCACCGTGGCCATCAGCTATACGCCGGGCTATGTCTCCATGGGCTCCTACTGGAATCGTTTTGGCACGCCGCCCAACCAGGTGAACATCTACCAGGGCAGCGTCGTGCCGCCGGAAACGCTGGCCGACGACTGGTCCATCGCCCTGGCGCACGAGCTGGGTCATTACCTCCTCTACCTCTTCGACACCTACACGGACAAGGACGGCAAGAGCAGCGAGGCCATCGCTGCGCAGTGTACCGGCTCGGCCATGGGCAATGCCTACGCGCTCCAGAATCACGCCTTTGTGTCCGACCTCGCCCACTGGACTGCCGCCTGCAACCAGACCGAGGCCTATCACCGGCTAAACGGCCGCACGGAATGGGCCACCATCGCCGGCTGGTACTCGTTCATCTCCGTGCCTACTGCAATTGAGCCGGGTGTCTTCCCGGCCGGCCCGCTGACCACCGTCGTCTTCGAGACGCCGGCCCAAATCCCGCCGCCGCTCGCCGCCAGCCAGATCTTCTCGCTCACGTACCAGGCCGGACAGGCCAGCTCGGGCGAGGCGCGTGCCTTCCTCCTGCGCAACGACAGCCGCGTCTTCGAGCAGGGCAAGCCCGCCAAGGACACGACCTACGTCGCGCTGACCGATGCGCGCCTGGGCGATCGCCTCTGCGTCTACGACATCAACGACCACGCCGAATCGCCCGACACGCCGCGCCACCAGTTCGGCTGCGAGATCATCGCCGCCGGCGACGCCGAACTGGCGATGACGCTCAACCCGGCGTGGCGCCCGCAGGTGACGATGACGCAGATCGCCACAGAGACGCTGCGCGTGCGCGTCGAGCAGGCACTACCGGCCGGCGTCACCCTGAGCGGTCGCCTCATCCCGGAGAGCGGCGATGCCTTTGCGACGCAAGCCTTTGCGCTCGTCGATGGCGCATGGCAGGCCGACTTCGTGCTGCCGGTGGCGGTGCCGCCCGTCTATCTGCAACTGTGGGTAGACGAAACCCCCGTAGCCCCCGCCACGCGCCGCGAGGTCATGGCCGACCGCGGCACGGGCGGCAACGGCGCGTTCGGGCCGGCCAAGCTGTACGGTGGCGTCATGGTGGTTTCGTCCGACGGCAAGGCGTCGTATCAGGGACCGGACGGTCAGCCGCTGGAACTAGGCCCCGGTGAGTCCATTGCGTGGCAGAGCATGCCGGGCACGCCCCCCTTGCCGCCGCGTACCTGGATCTCCGGTCAGTCCTATCGCCTTGACGCCTTCCCACCATCGCTTGTGAACGGCGGAACAGTGAACATTCAGTTTGCCGACGAGTTCGCTGGTGTGCTGGCTGCATCAAGCACTGCTGCTACCGCAGCGATCTACTTCTGGGACGGAGCGGCGTGGAGTGCACTGCCGACGACTGTGGGCACGCCTGCCGATGCAGTAGATGGCGTCAAACTGGCCAGCGCACCGAGTCAAGGGGTCGGCATCTATGCCGTGCTGCAAGAGAGCGCCGAGAGCCTCTACCTGCCGGCGATCCGCCGTCAATAAGCGGCAATTTCACGGTGGATCGCGATGTTTTCGAGATAGGATGACCGCATCGCTGTATCTGAGATCCGCGCGGCGCGCTCCATCAGGATTTGATGAGCGGCGCGCCGCGCCCGTTCGGCCTCATCCCGGTTGCCCAACTTCATGAGCACGGCTGCGCACATCCAGTAATCGCGATGGGGAAAGTCAGGGCCCTCGCCGCCACAGTCGTCAAGAATGCGCAGCAATCGGCGGGCGGTGTCAAGCGCCGCATCGTCGCCAAGGCGGAGCTGCGCCGTCGCCAGCGTTGCCAGGACGCCGGTCATGGCCATCGTTTGCTCCAACTCCTCGAATCTGGTGAGCGCCTGTTCGGCCTGCCGGCGCGCATCGTCGAGGCGACCGGCGCGCAGGCTGGTGAGCGCAAGATCGCCCCAGCAGATTGCCTCCAGACCGACGTCGCCCTGCTGGATGGCCAGCGCCTGGCTGCTCGACAGGCTGCGACCAGCATCTTCATAGTAGCCGATGTCACGCTGTACCTGGCCCAGGTTGCAGAGAATGTAGGCCTCGGCCAGCGCGCTGCCGATGGAACGGCTGCCGGCAAGCCCGGACTGAAGATAGGTTGCGGCCTGGCCGTAGTCACCGACCGTCAGATAGAGGATCCCAAGTTCGTTGTAGATCAGGATCTCTTCCCAGCGGTTGTTGATCGACCGCTGAATGGCCAGCGCCTGGCGCAACAATGGTTCGGCCTGGCTGTGGTCGCCAAGATTGCCCAGCGTCTGCGCGATGCTGAGCACGCTCGCTCCCTCCCCCGCCCGATCACCGATCTCACGGCGAATCTCCAGCGCACGCCGGTACGCTTCGATAGCCTCCAGGTAGCTGCGGCGCAAGTTGTGCACGTGCCCGATGGCGTTGAGCGCACGCGCCTCGTTCTGGCGGTTGGCCAGGTCCGCGTTGATAGCCAGATTTTGGGCAAATTCAGGCTCGGCCGCATCGAGTTGTCCCTGCTGGCGATAGACGAGACCCAGGCCATAGCGCGCCTCGGCTTCTGCCTCGGTAAGGCTCTCGATTTGGGCAATTGCCAGCGCTTCCTGGTACGCTGTTTCCGCCTCACCATAATTCCCCTGCCGCCACTCCACAATGCCGCGCCGATTCAGACAGCGCGCGACCGCCCGCTTGTCCGCCGCCGCTTCGGCCAGACGGCGTGCCTGGTCGATCGACTGCTCCGCGCTGGCATACTCGCCGATGGCCTCGCTGTACTCCGCCCACAGCAACGCCCGGTCGATGGCTGCTTCGGCGGTGGGCGGCGGCTCCTCGTCCAGCACGAGCAGCGTCGCTTCCTCCTGGACGCGCCGCCCCAGGATGTGCAGCACCTCCGCCTTGCCGCGCAGCCAATCCCAGCGTGTCTCCAGGGCCAGGGCGCGCTCGAAGTAGGCCAGCGCCGTCTCGTTGGCATAGGCGCGCTGTGCCCGCCGCGCGGCCGCGTCGAGATAGTGAATCGCCTGCGCGCGCACCGCATCATCGCGCAGATCGGCCTGCGTGTAGTGGTGGGCCAGCCGTTCGACCGCATCGGACGCCTGCGCTTCCAGCACGCGGGCGACGGCCAGGTGCAACTCCTGGCGCTGGCTCTCCAACAGCGTCTGGTAAACCGCCTCCTGGGTGATGCTGTGCTTGAAGATGTAGGCCAGCCGCGGCGCCGGCGATTCCAGGCGGGCAAAGTCGCGGCGCTCCAACTCGGCGAACTGGCCGGCGATCGCCGCACCGGTCATCGGGCGCGGGTGCGCCGCCGCCACTACGCCGGCCTCGAAGATACGGCCGATGACGCTGGCCACCTTGAGCGTGAGCCGTGCCTCGTCAGGCAGCCGATCCAGGCGCGCGAGCACCAGCCCGTGCACCGTGTCGGGCAGTCCCAACGTCACGGCATCGAGATGGGCGCCCGCTCTGAGCCGCGATTGCGCGCGCGGTGCGCCGGTGACGGGCGCATCGACGCGGTCGAGGCTGTTGCGTTCGTGCAATGCCTGGATCAGCCCCCGCCCCACCTGCCAGATGCCGCCTTCTTCAACCAGCTTGCCGCCCTCGCGCAGCGCGTCCACCAACTCCTCGGCAAAAAATGGATTGCCCTGCGTCTGCGCGTAGACCACTTCGCCCACCAACGACTCGATGGGCCCGCGCAGGCGCTGGCTCACCAGCGCCGCCACGGCGTCCGGCGAAAGTTCGGTCAGGGAAAGGTGCGTCTGCGGCTGGATTTGCGCCAGTTCGCCCAGGAACGCGGCATCGTCACGCGTTGCCGGCCGGTGGACCAGCAGCAGGAGCAACGGCACGTCGGCCAGGGCGCGGCTCAACGCCAGCACCAGCGTCTGGTCGGCCTCGTCGAGCCAGTGAATGTCTTCCAGCAACAGCAGCAAGGGCCGGCTCCGCGCCGCATGATGAAGCAGGCCGACGATCAGGTTGGCCAACGCCTCGCGGCGCAAGCGTGGGTCAAAAGCTGCCGTGGTCGGATTGTCGGGAATGGGCAGCCCGAGCAGGTCGCCCAGCAGGGGCAGGCGCACCAGCCACGCCGGCTCGATTTCTTCCAGCCGTGCGCGCAGCCGAGCGATCTGGCTTTCCATCGCGTCGCTGCGCAGTGCCGGCAGTCCCAGGAGGAGCGCCAGCGGCTCGCCCAGCGCAGCGTGTGGCTGCTGGCCGGTGCTCTGACACGCGCCATAGAGCACGGTAAAGCCTTGCGCGGCGGAAAGCTGGGCAGTGGCCGCCGCCAGATGGCTCTTGCCGGCGCCCGCCTCGCCCTCGATGCGCGCCACCTGTCCGCGACCCTGTGCGGCTTGTTCGACCGCCGCGGCCAGCACTGCGATCTCCGTGTCGCGACCGACCGGTGGCGTCTGGTAGAGCATTTCCAGTTGCAGCAGTGTGGGCGAGTGCTCGCCGGCCAGCGCATAGACCGGCTGCGTGCCGCTCTTGCCTTTGAATGTACGCTCGCCCAACGCCTCCAGGGTGAATCGCTCGCGCAGCAGTTCGGCCGCGCGCTGGCTGACGAGTATCTGTCCGGCGCCCGCCTGCACCATGAGCCGCGCCGCCATGTTCGTCTCGTCGCCCAGCACGCCGTAGGTGCGCCGCGTGCTGCTGCCATATGCCCCGACGCGCATCGTCCCCTGGCTGAGGCCGAGCTGCACCTGCTCGATGAACGGAAAGGTTGCGGGGCTGCTGCGCAATTCCAGCGCGGCGGCTGCGGCGCGCTCGGTATCGTCGTCGTGCGCGATGGGCGCACCGAAGGCGGCATAGAAATAGCTGCCCTTGTCGCCCGTCGTCAACTGGATGAGCGAGCCCGCATGGCGCGCCAGCACCTGCTGCACCCAGCGGATGTAGCGGTCGAGGTTGGCGCCGGCGTCGGGGTCGCCCTCGAAATCGAGCCCCGTGAAACGCACAAAGAGCGCCGCGGCCGGGCGCAACTCGGCCAGGAAGCGCTCCTCGCCTGCCGCCAGGTTGGCCCACACGGGCGGCAGCAGCCATGATCGCACCGTGGCATCGGGCAGGTCGAAGGCGGGGGCGGGCGGCGTCTCGAAGTGTGGCGCCGCGTGCGGCCGCACCAGCCGGCTGAGCACTGCCACCGGCAGCCCGTCCTCCCCGCGCCGCCATACGCCCACCGCCGCCCGGCTGTCGAGCAGGCGCACCGTCTCGCTGTCGGCGACCAGCTCACCGCGGTCGGCCACATGCTCGGCTGCGGCCATGCGCTCCAGCGGCGCGCCCGCCAGCACCTCGATGACCTGGATCGCCGGGTCGCCCGCCAGCAGCCGGTGCACCGGCCCGCTGGCCAGCGCCGCCTTGATGGCCAGGTCGGCCACGATGCCCGGCGCGACGCGATAGCCGGCGAAGCGCTCCATCTCCCGCTGCATGGCCAGCGCGCTTGTTGCGGCGCGCAAGGCCGCGGCCTGCGCCGCGTCGTCGGCCGCATCGAACCAGCAGGTGATGGCGTCGCCGGCAAAGCCGATGACGCTGCCGCCCTGGTGATTGGCCTGGTCGATGAGCGCCTGGTAGACCGCGTTGAGCGTGCGCGTCAATACCTCGGCGCCGCTGCTGCGGCCCAGGTTGCGCGCCAGGGATTCGGTCAGGGGGGTGAAGCCGGAGATGTCGACGAAGAGAACGGTGCCCAGCGCCTCAGCCGGCAGTGTGCGATTGTGATACAACGCCCGGCGCCGGTCGGCCGGAAGATAGGCATGTGCAGCGTGCATAGCTCCATTATAGAGCCGAACCGGACGCACCGTCATCTTGGCCGGCGACCAGGAAATCGGGCATGGTCCCCGGCTGTGGCGCGTGGGCGCGCTTGTAGACCATGAGCGTACGCCGAAACTCGATGACGATCACGCCCTCCTGGTTGAAGCCGGTGGTCCTCACCTGGACGATGCCGCGCGCCGGTTGCGACTTCGACTCGCGCTTGCTCAGCACCTCGCTGCGCGCATAGAGCGTGTCGCCGTCGAAGACCGGGTGCGGCAGGCGCACCTCATCCCAGCCCAGGTTGATGGCGTTCTGCGACAGGTCGCCCACCGACAACCCCGTCACCAGCGCCAGCGTGAAGGTCGAGTCGACCAGCGGCTTGCCAAATTCCGTCCTGGCCGCATAGACCGCGTCGAAGTGGATGGGGTTGGGGTTGACCGTGAGCAACGTAAACCAGATGTTGTCGGTCTGCGTCACCGTGCGGCCGATGGGGTGCGGGTAAATGTCGCCGACCTCGAAATCTTCGTAATACCGCCCCTGCCAGCCCTGTTTGACTGCCATCGCTCCTCCCCCCCGTCTTTCTCTCTGCGTTTCTCTGCATCTCCGCGCCTCTGCGTCAAGATGTAGCCTTGTCGAGTCGGCTTCTCAGATAATCTTGGCGGCGCGCAACTTGGCGATCTGCGCCGTATCGTAGCCGAGCACGTCGCGCAACACTGCGTCGGTGTGATGGCCGAGGGGCGGCGGCGCACTGCGCACGGTGGCCGGCGTGCGGCTGAACTTTGCCACCGGCCCCAGCACCTGGATCGTTCCCTCCGTGGCGTGTTCGACGCGCTGCACCATACGGCGCGCCTGCACGTGCGGATCCTCCAGTGCGGCCGCGACGTCGTTGATCGGCCCGGCCGGCACGCCCAGCGCCGCCAGCATCTCCAGCCAGTCAGCCGAGCTTCTTGCCTGGAACAGTTCCCGGAGCAACGGAATCAGGACGCCGCGGTGTTCGACGCGGCCGGCATTGGTGCGAAAACGCTCGTCCTCGGCCAGGTCGGGGCGCCCGGCCGCGACGCAGAACTTGCGGTACTGCCCGTCCGTGCCCATGCCTACGGCGATACGCCCATCGGCCGTGGCGAAGGTCTCGTAGGGGACGATGCTGGGATGTGCGTTGCCGTAGCGCGCCGGCGGTTCGCCCGTGGCCAGGTAGTTGTGCGCCACATTGGCCAGCCAGGCGACCTGCGCGTCGAGCAGCGCCACGTCGATGTACTGGCCGCGGCCGCTGCGTTCGCGCTCATGCAGCGCCGCCAGGATCGCCGTCGTTGCAAAGAGGCCGGCCGTGATGTCGGCAATCGCCACGCCGACCTTGTACGGCTCGCCTTCCTCCGGCCCGGTGATCGACATGATGCCGCCCTGCGCCTGGATGATGAAGTCGTAGCCGGCGCGCTCGCGATACGGTCCCGTCTGCCCGTAGCCGGTAATGGAGCAATAGACCAGCCGCGGGTTGAGCGCCGCCAGCGTGGCGTAGTCCAGCCCCAGCTTTGCCGCGCCGCCAACCTTGAAGTTCTCGATCACCACGTCGGCCCGTGCAGCCAGCTCGCAAACCAGCGCACGTCCCGCGTCGGTTTTGAGATCGACGGTGATGCTGCGCTTGTTGCGGTTCGCCGAGAAGAAGTAGGCACTCTCGTCGCCCACCCACGGCGGCCCCCACGCCCGCGTGCCGTCGCCGCTGCCCGGCTCCTCCACCTTGATCACGTCGGCGCCATAATCGGCCAGCAGCATGGTGCAATAGGGCCCGGCCAGCACGCGCGAAAGGTCGAGGACGAGAATGTCGGAGAGTAATGTGTCGGGCATGAGCGGTGTGGGTCCTTTTGAGGTGGTGGGGTTGTAGAGTGTTTGGGGTGTTGAGGTGTTGGGGTTTTCGGGTTTTGGGGCCGAACGGTCTACGGGGTACCACCACAGTTAAGCGTGGAAGAGGCATAGTCGACAAAGATAATGTGGGTTCGTGGTGATGTATACTCCTGGTTACCAAGCCAAAGGAGGCATCACCATGAACCCACAAAGTGTATTCTGTCCCAATTTGGCCTGTGCGGCAAGGGGAAAGCAAGGCCAAGATAATATCAGCGTGCATAGCCGTAAGGAAAAGCGTTATCGGTGCGCAGTCTGCCAGCAGACGTTCAGCGCCACGAAGGACACGTTGTTCTATCGGCTGCGGACAGACAGCGTGCAGGTGATGTTGGTCATCACGCTGCTGGCCTATGGGTGTCCGCCGCAAGCGATCGTGCAGGCGTTTGGCTATGATGAGCGGACGGTGAAGGAGTGGTGGCGACGGTCGGGTGAGCACTGTCGGCGGGTGCATGAACACATGGTGGAGACGCAGCAGTTGGACTTGCAGCAGGTGCAAGCCGATGAAATCAAGGCCAAGGTGCAAGGTGGGAGTGTCTGGATGGCCATGGCGCTGATGGTGCCCACACGGCTGTGGCTGGGCGGTGTCATCAGCCCGCGGCGTGACCTGGAGCTGATTGCCAAGTTGGCCGCTAAGGTGCGTGGCATGGCACTGTGCCGCCCACTCCTGCTGGCGGTTGATGGCTTGGTGAGCTATGTCAGCGCCTTTCGGGCTGCCTTTCGTTCGCCATTGCCGCGGCATGGGCAGCCGGGTCGCCCTCAGTTGGTGGCATGGTCGGACATCGCCATCGTGCAGGTGGTCAAACACCGCACGGCGGCGGGACTGGACATCGTGCGGCGCATTGTGCAAGGTAGTGCACCGGCGGTGACGCAGTTGCTCACCCGTTCGCAGGGCGGTGGCGTCATCAACACCGCTTACATCGAGCGGCTCAATGCCACCTTCCGCCAGCGGCTGGCCTGTCTGGCACGACGCACGCGTTCTCTGGCCCAGCAGCAGGCGACCTTGACTGCAGGCATGTATGTGGTGGGTTGTTTCTACAACTTCTGTGATGAACATGAAAGCCTGCGTCTGCGCCTCTGGATTACGGAACGACGCTATCGCTGGGTGCAACGGACCCCAGCGATGGCGGCCAAGCTAACTGACCATTGTTGGACACCGGCCGAACTGCTCACGTTCAAGGTGCCGCCACCACCCTGGACGCCACCGCCACGCCGAGGTCCACAGTCAAAACAGACAAAAGCGCTCGTCGCCAGGTGGTGCTCATGACGTCACGATTAAGTGCGGTGGTACCGTCTACGGCAGGCATTTAGTCTATCCATCACCCCAACACCCTACAACCCTACTACCCCAAATCCTCACTCTTCCCTACCTGCCTCCGCAATCAACATCGCCAGCAACGCCGTGCGCGGGACGATGCTGTCCAGTTCGATGTACTCGTCCGGGCTGTGGTCCAGGCCGCCGATGGGGCCGAGGCCGTCGAGCACCGGCACGCCCTCCGCCGCCACGAAGCTGGCGTCGGACGCGCCGCCCGTGGAAGCGCCCGTGACGCTGAAGCCCAGTTCACCGGCCAGCCGCTGCGTGGCGGCTTCCAGCGCAGCGACGGCGGGCGTGCGCTCCATGGCCGGCATCGCGCCCTCCAGTTTGACGTCGAGGTGCGCGGTGGTGCCGGGCAGCACTTCGCTGCTCAACTGTGCGCGAATGGCGTCGAGCAGGTCGGGGATGTCGGCATCGCGCCAGGCGCGCAGATCCAGCTCGGCCCGCGCCGCCTCGGCGACGACGTTGGGCTGCGTGCCGCCTTCGATGCGCCCGATGTTGACCGTCACGCCGGGCCGGAAGCCGTTGAGCGCGTCGATGGCGATGAGGTGGCGCATGAGCGCCACGATCGCGCTGCGCCCCTTCTCCGGCTCCACGCCGGCGTGGGCGGCCTTGCCCTCGACGCGCACCGTCGCCCACACCGCCGTCTTGCGCGCCGTGACGATGTCGCCATTGGCGCGCGCCGCCTCCAGCGTGAAGGCCACGTCCGACACACGCGCGGTCTGGCGAATCAGCGGCAGCGAGCCGCGGTCGTGGATCTCCTCATCGCTTACCACCAGGAAGTGGATGGCGCCGTAGTCATGGAAGCCGGCCGCATCCAGTGCGCGCACGGCGTAGAGACCGGCCAGCAGCCCCGCCTTCATGTCGCAGGTGCCCGGCCCCAGGATCTTGCTGCCGTCGATACGCATGGGGCGCGCCGCCGCGGTGCCGGCCGGGAAGACCGTGTCGGCGTGGCCGAGCAACAGCACGCGCTTGCCGCCGCGCCCTGCCCGCCCGCCCAGCAGGTTGTCGCCGAGGCGCTCCTGCGGCAGCCGTTCGACGGCAAAGCCAAGCTCTTCCAGCCGCGCCTGCATCCAATCCTGCACCCAGTCGACGCCGGGCTTGAGCAGCGTGCCCGAGTCGACGCTCGTCAGCGTGCGCAGGTCGGCGAGATAGTCGTCGAGATGATCGTGAAGATAGGAGAGAATTTGTGCGTTCATGCTGCTATTCTATCGCAGCCGGCGCAGAAGTGCGGCGTGGCGATGATGCCCAAACTTCGATGACCACGCCGAGTGGAAGATTCCAATGTTGGCGGCGTGCGTCGCAGTGGTCAAACGACCCGCGTGGGAAGTTGCATGCTGACCAGTGCGACGCACGCCACCGCTGACCACGCCAGGCACTTGGAACGCCCAAACCGGCGACCTGCTTTGCGTTCCTCTCCGGCGTGGGGTAGACTAACCGCGTTATGGGGGTGGTCTTCCAGGTCGTCGCAACGTATGCGCCCTATATCTATCTTGCCTGTGGGCTGGTGGCGCTCTATCAACTGTACCGGCTTGCGCAGGTACGGGGGGAGCGACGCCAGGCCGTTTTTTCTCTGGAACGCGAAAAGGCCGTCCGCGACTTGAGCGGCATCTTTTCGGTGGCCATGATCCTGCTGGTCGTCATGGGTGTCACCTACTTTGCCGCCAGCACCATCCCGCGCGCGGCCGAGGCCGCGCCGGAGCCGGAGCCAACGCTCCCGCCGCAGTTCGCCGTGGCCGTGACGCCGACCAACACGCCGCTGCCCGTCACGCCATCGGCAACGCCCACGGGTACGACGACGCCCACCGAGGTGCCGCCGACGCCCGACCCGCTGCAGGCGACGCAGACGGCCGAGGCGCTGGCCAATGCCACGCCCACACCCGCACCGCCGCCCGAACCGCAGCAGCAGCAAGGTTCTTCGCCTGTCTGCCCGGACCCGCGTTCGGTGATCGCGGCGCCAGGGAACGGGGCCGTCGTCAGCGGCGTTTTTACCCTGGTCGGCACCGCGACCCACGAGCAGTTCAACTACTACAAGGTCGAATTTGCCCCGGGCGCCGATGCCCAGGAAGGCTTCACCTATCTGGCCGACGGCCGCGGCCAGGTCTTTGACGGCACGCTGGCCAGCATCAACTCGCGCGGCTTTGCCAACGGCCCCTGGACCTTCCAGTTGACCGTCGTCGACCAGACCGGCAACTTCCCGCCGCCGTGCCGCGTGACGCTCAATATCGGTAACTGAACCGGCCGCGCGCCGGGCTAACGACGTAGTGCTCATCCGGAAATTGGTTGCGCTGTCCCGTGACACAGCTTCGACGAATGATTGCTCGCAGAGATTTCCGGATAGAGACTTAGAGAACCAGACTTACCCGTGCAACGTTTTCTGTCAACGCTCCAGGATCCATCGCCCCGCAACCGCCGCCGGCTGCGTCTCATCGCCGCTGCGGTCGTGGCCGTGTTGCTCGTCTTTTTCATCGCCGTGCTTGCCTTCCAGCTTGGCCGATCGAGCGGCGTCTCCACCGCACAACGGGCCGCCAGCACCGCCGAGGCCATGCGCGCCGCGCTCGCATCGACCTTCACGCCCACCGCGTCGGCCACGGCTACCGAGACGCCCGCGCCGACCTTTACGCCCACACTGACGCCGACGCCCACCGCCACGCCCGCCAGCCCGGCCGAGTGGGCGGAACGCTACTACGATCTCATGCTGGAGGGGTTGAACACCCTCTCCGTGCTCGATTTCAGCGCCGACCGCGCCGGCGCGCTTGCCCAGCGGCTGGCGCAGGAGCAGGGCTTGACCTACGTCCCCGCCAGCTATTTCGAGTTGTCGGCCGAACCGTGGGCTGCTTTCGTCGCCCCGCGCACGCCCGACGGCGTACCGCTGCCCATGTTCTTCTGGCGCAGCACCGAGACCGGCAATCAGGTCGAAGGCCAGATGCTCATGGACGCAGTCGCCGCGCTGGCCGACCCGGCCACCGGCTACACGCCGCTGGTGGCGGGCATCAGCCAGGGCGCGCTGCGCACCGACTCCCAGGGGATCAGCCACATCGTCACCGTCGACCGCCCTGAGGCGCGCGGCAAGCTCACTGCCTATGTCTGGTCGCAGACGCTGCCCGGCTCCACCTTCGAGGTGGTCTGGCGCAGCGAGGATGACCCGCAGTGGACCTTCCGCGCCGTCGATACCAGCGTGGCCCTGGAGGAGAACCCCGATCGCGTCCTGCCCGACCTGCTGCTCAGCGGCCCGCTGCCCGCCGACAGCGCCATCCGCACCGAGGATGGCGCTGCAGGTATCTTCATCGAGCAGGCGCCCTTTGCCCAGCAACGCCTTCAGGCGCGCTGGCAGCCCAGCCTGGCCAGCGACAGCGACCCCGCCGCGCCCGCGCTGCTCACCGGTTACCGGCCGGCCCAGGTCGAGGTACAGCCTACGCCGCTCAGCGCCCTGGCCACCATTCTGGCCTGGCTCCAGGATGGCCAAATCAACCGCGCTCGCCCCTTTGTCGCCCGCATCGATCTGCTCACCGATATGTTCAACCTGGGCCTGGCCACGCCGGGCGACTGGATGGCCGTCTACGTCAACGACCTCGACCGCGAGATCCAGGATGGCGGGCAGTCGCTGCGCCTGCGTTTCTTTGACAACGCCGACCGCAACCGCACCTTTGAAGCCATCTTCGAGCAGAACGCCGAGAGCGGGCGCTACGTCCTGCAATCGGTCGCGCCGGTGATCCTGGCCAGCAGCGCCGGCCTGGTGACGCCCGCGCCGCCGCGCCCCACGTCGACGCCCACGGCCACGCCGCTGCCGCAGGTCGCAGCCGGCGATTTCACGCTCACCGTGCCGCTCTCCGATGTGGTCGAGGGACCGGACGCCGCCGGCATCCTCAACCCGACGCTCGAACCGACGGCCACGGCCACGCCTACCTTTACGCCGACGCCGACCGACACGCCCACGGTGACGCCCACACCCAGCGAGACGCCGCTGCCCACCGACACGCCGACGCTCACGCCCACGGCCACGGAGACACCCACGGCTACGCCCACGGAGAAGCCGCTGCCCATCCCGGCCATCCCGCCCGAAACGGCCGCGCCGCTGACCGGCTACATGCTGCTCACCGACACGGGCCGCCTGCGCGGCGGGCCAAGTGTGGAGTATATCGTCATCGCCGGGCTGGCCAACGGCACGCCGGTCGACATCTTCGGCATCACCGAAGCCTTTGACTGGCTGCTCATCCGCGCCGCCAGCGTGGACGACGGCCGCACCGGCGTGTTGGGCTGGGTCTCGACGCAACTGGTTGTGCCCTACGGCGACTTCACCGGCGTGCCGCTCTACCGCGCCGACGGCACCTCCGTCGATGCGCCGCCGGAAGCCGAAGCGGGCGACCAGCCGTCGCTGCTCTCGGCGCTGCCCACCTCCACCGCTACGCCCACGCCGCTGGTGACGCCCGTGTTGCGCCTGCCCGAAGTCGAGAGCCGGCCGGCCGCCAGCGTCCCCGCACCGGAGGCAGGCGAGCAGGTGGTCACCATCGGCGGCGCGTCCATCCCACCCGACCCGCTGGCGCCGGTTGCCGCGGTCGCCGCCGACGGTCGCCCCGTGGAGCTGGCCGTGGCCGATGCCGTCATCGAGGCATGGAGCGGCATTTTTGGCGACGAGGGCGGCACCTGGGTCGGCGCGTCGTCGGCGCTGCTCTGGCCCGGTGCTACCGCCTACGTCACCGCCGCCATCCCCGACGATGCGCCGGACGCGTGGACAGCTTCCCGCGTGCGTATCGTCGCCGCGCCGCAGACGGAGCGCGTCAAGGAGCTGGCACTGCCCGAGATTGCCGAGGCCGTGGAGGCTGACGAAGCGATTGCCCTGCTGGGCAGCCGCGCCGCGCCGGGCATCTACCTGCTCGCACGCGACGGCCGTGCCCAGCAGTTGTGGCAGTACGAGACATCGGCGGCCTGGCTCAACGGCGACCCGAACGCGGGTTTTGTCCTGCGCGAGCCGCAGGCGCCGGGCGGCATCCACACCTTTAGCTGGATGCGCAACGACGGCAGCGGGCTGCAATTCGTTGCCCAGCCCTACCGCGCCATCCGCGGCGTGGCGGGTGACGCCTACGGCGGTCTCTGGTGGATCGAGACGCCCGACGCCACCATCGATCTCTGGCAGCTCTGGCACTACGACCCGGCCACCGCACGCGTGGCGCTGCGCCTGCAAGCCTCGGGCGAAGTCTTCGGTGCGGCCAGCAGCCAGGCCGTGCCCTCGCTCACGCCGGAGCTGGTCGCAGTGCAGCCGGTGACCGAAGGCGACCCCTCCGCCATCTATCTCTTTGTCGACACGAGCGACACGACCCTGTTGCAGCCCTACACCGGCGTCTTCCGCCTGCGCGTCGACACGGATGCCGCGGGCAACAGCGCCATCACGGAGGGACCGCAGCAGTTGCTCGAAGGCGGCTCCTACCGCGGCCCGCTGGTGCTCAGCCCGGACCTGTCGCGGCTGGCCTACTTCGCCTACGATCCCGACCAGCCCAGCCTGACCTCCGGCGCGGTGAAGCCGGCCAACACGGTCAACATGCTCACGCTCTCGGGCCGCGGCGCCAGCATCATCCGCACCGCGTACGTCACGGAAACGCGCTTCGAGTTCCTGGCGCCGGAGCTGGCCTGGCAGGGCAACGACCGCCTGTTGCTGGCGCGCAGCCGCTTCGCCCCCGGCCGCACCGACGAGCCGGATCGCTTTGGCGTGGTGCAGGTGCAACTGCCGCCGCCCGGCTCGTCGCCCGCCGACCCCATTGCGTCGACCTCCTACCTGTTGCCGCGCCAGCAGTCGCTCATGGACTTTGCGCCGTGTCTCGATCCCGCCGCCGTGCTGGTGCTGACGCGCGACCGTGACGGTACGCAGCAGCTCGTGCGCTGGGATGGGCAGAACCAGGTCTTCCCGCTCTTCGGCCTGCCCGCCGCGCTCGACCGGACCTTCCTCTGCTGGCAGCCATAAGATGCCGCTGCCGCAACTGCCCGAAGGGTGGAGCTATTTCGCCGACTGGCGCGACCTGCTGCTTGCGCTGGGCGGCATCCTCTCCGTCACGCTGCTGATCATCTGGTGGCGCCAGCAGACGCGCCACTGGTACCGCATCGCGATTGTGACCTTTCTCATCGCCTTCGGCATGTCCTTTGTCAGCATCTATCTCTTCTGGGTGCCGCCCTATTACGCCGGCTGCGCGGCCGGCTGCCCCGGCTGGCGCGGCTATCCGCTGCCCGTGGCGCAGATCACCTTTGCCGGCCAGACGCAGATCGGCCTGGTCGACTTCCTGCTCAACACGCTGCTGCTCTGGCTGCTGGTGCTGCTGGCCAGCCTCATCGGCCAGCTCGTGTCGGTGGCGATCAACTGGGAGCATCGCTCGTGGCGCGGCCGCCTGCTCACGGCGCTGCTCATCTTCTTCCTGCCGTGGGCGTTTCTGCCGCGCTACCTGCCTCCGCCGCAGCCGGTGACCACCGACGAGGAGTTGCGCCTGGTCACCAACGCACGTCGCGCCGCTGAATCGACCTACGGCATCACCGGCCTCTGGGTGCAGCGCCTGGCCCTGGAGGATCTGCGCCAGCTCAGCCCCAACCCGCTGGGCGAGCAGACGCCCGACCTCAGCGCCGTGCGCAGCCAGGTCTGCCTGCGCGGCTATACCTATTTCTTCGTGCCCTGGCGCCGCTACCGCGTCAGCCTCGAACCCACCGGCGTCACCGCGCTCAGCATCACCGAACTGCCGCTGAATGGATCGTGCTGGGATGGGGGGGATGAGGGGGTGACAGGATGACAAGGTGAGGGGGTGATAGGGGTCTCGCATCAACAATTAGCAATCAGCAATTACCCATCAACAATTATTGATTGCAAATTGCAAATTGCTAATTTCTAGCACTACTCTCCTCGTAGATCTCTGTCCCCGGATGAAACGCTGCCCACGCAAACCAGAAATGATCGAACGCCAGCACCTGGCGCAGTTGCTCACCCTGGCGCGGGCCGGCAACGGCCTCGCCCAGGATCGTCCAGGTGCTGCTCGTTTCGGCGTCGGTGAAGGTGCCGTCGCCATTGGCCGCAAAGGTGAGCACCTGCCCGTCGAGCGTGCGCGCATAGACGGCCACACTGCCCACGTCGCGTCCCTCGGCGATCGCCCCGCTGTCCAGCGCGCTGGCCGTGCCGGGCTTGTGGAAGACGACGATCGGCGTGCCGGCCACCTCGTCGTTGATGGCGCCCTGCGCGGCCGCGACGGTGAAGGGATAGGCGCGCGCCGTGCCGTCGACCGCGATGTCGGCCACGCGTTCCGTGCCGGGCAGCCGCTCGTCCAGCGTTCCGTCGAAGAGAAAGGGTCGCCCGTCGCGGCTGTCGTAGCCGACATAGGGATTGGCGCCGTAGCTGCGTGCGATACTCTCCGGCCGCGCCAGCACCCTGCCTTCCGGGAAACGTTCGGCAAAATCGCCAAAGCGGATCACCTGGCTGGGGATGAAGGCCAGCCGCCGCCCAGCGTGCGTCCCGACGATGCCCTCGCCGCTAAACTGCTGCCACCACGTCTCGCTCTGCCGGTCGTACATGATGAGATCGCTGTTGCGCAGATTGCCTGTCGTGCCGAAATCGAGCACCTCGCCCTCGAAGGTGCGGTCGAAGACGATGCTGGCGTTGCACAGCGGGCAGAAGGTCACCGCCACCGGCTGCCCGCCCACCACGTCGTTGACGATTTCGTGCCAGATGAGAATCGCCAGCGGGTAGGCGCGCACATCGTCGCCCGCCTGGAAGAGAATCACCGGGTCGCGCTCGCTGAGCCACGTCGCGGCTGCGCTCACCGCCTCGAAGGCCGGCGCGTCGATGGCGGGGATGCCATCCTTGGGCGGCCCGCCGGAGCGAATCTCCTCCCACGCCACCGTGCGCCGCGTGAAGTCGGTTTGCCAGCCGGCCGTGTCAAAGGGCGGCGTCGACGCCGGCAGCAGCACGTCGCCGGTTGCGGCGGTCGCCGTGGCGGCCGGCGGCACGGTCGGGGTTGGTGGCGGCGGCGGCGCGCACGCAACCGCGACACTCGCGGCCATGAAAAATACGGTCACGATGCTCATGGAAAAGTGTGCCCTGCTCATGCCGCCCAGTTTTCCATGCAATCGCGTCTATGAATGTAGGATGCCCTACTCGCCGCTGCGGCAACCAGGGCGACCCTGTAATCTGCTTCCAAGGCTCAAATACACACAGAATTTATACCATCCTTCCGCGGCGTTGATCACGGCGTCCGCGGCACTTATGACGGCGTCCGCGGCACTCATCACGTCTTCCGCGGCGCTGATCACGGCGTCCGCGGCACTCATCACGTCTCCCGCGGCACTTATCACGGCGTCCGCGGCACTCATCACGTCTCCCGCGGCACTTGTCACGGCGTCCGCGGCACTCGCCAAGGCTTCCGCGGCGCCGCCCACGACAATATTGTCGCGGGCGGCGAGCGCGATGCGGTTCTGTGCTCAGCACAGCGCTCCATCCTGTCCGATCGGGCCGGCGGGCTGACGGATCAGGTGTGGGCGTCGTTGTCGTTCCCGGGCGCCTGCGGTAAGATGGCACTACCAAAGCCTGCTCGCTGCCGATGGACAACCCGACATGCTTCTTACCGGCACTCAAATCCAACGCATCCACAAGGCGTTACTCGACGGGTACACGCCGGAGTCGCTGCGCCAGATGGTGCGCATCGCCCTCGACGAGCGCATGGAAGTCATTGCGGGCGGCGCCAATCTCAGCGACCAGGTCATGAACCTCATCGAGTGGTCGGCCGCCCACGACCGCACGCCGGAACTGATCGCTGCCGCCCACACGCACAACCCGCGCAACGCGGCCCTGGCCGCCCTCGATCGCGACGCGCAGGCGTGGTTTGCCGCGCCGGCGCCCGTAGCCCCGGCGGCGCAACAACCCGTGGCAACCGCCCAGCCGCCGGCGGCGCCGCCACGTTCCCGCGAGACCCGAACTATGACACGCAACAGAACTGTGCCCATCACCCTGGCTGTGATTTCTGCGACTCTGACGCTGTTACTGGGCCTGCTCGTTAACCTCGCCTCTACCTATATTGCTGAGGCGCTGCGGCCCTATGCGCCGTGGGTCTTCGTTCTGTTAGGAGTTGTCTTCGTCGCTTCGGTCGCCGTCCTGATCTGGCAGATGCGCGCTGAACCGGCGTCCTCGTCCGTGGACGCAGCCGGCGCCCGCATCGAGCAATCAGCTACTGACGGCAGCGCGATTGTGCGGTCGCCCAACCGGATTGCCGGTGCCGACAACGCTGCGATCAGCCAGTCCGCTGCGAACAAGAGCCGCATCGAGGATAGCGGCAACAGCATCGAATAACCGCCAACCATCACCTTGAGGTACTTGCGATGACCCTTCCTTCGCCCGCCCATTTCACCGACCGCGAAGACGCGCTCGCCGCCTACGACGCGCTCTGGCAGCCGGGCGGCAGCCAGCGTGTGCTCAACATCGAGGGCATGAGCGGCAACGGCAAGTCGACCTTGCTCTGGTTTCTCGACAACCACCACCCGCGGCCGGCGGCGCGGCTGCACCTGCGTCTGGACATGGAGTCCGCCAGCGTGCGGCAGGGTGACTACGAACTGCTGGATGCCCTGGCACACCAGTGCCGGCCCTGTCTGGATGCCGGAGCGCTGGCAGCGTATGCCGCGCGCAAGGATGTGGCGTTGGCCCAGGCGCAGGCTATTCGAGCGGCGCCTGCCGAGGCGCGCATCGAGCAACACGTCGCAGATGGCAGCAGCGTAGCGGCATCGCCCAACTCCATAACCTTTGAGGTCGCCACGCGCCTGGCCGATCTGCGGCGCCAGGCGCGCACCGACCTGCTGTGGGAGTTGTGCGACGCGCTTGCCGGACTTGCCGCGCTCGAAATGACCCTGTTCGTGGACTCCTACGAATACGTGCGCCATGGCGCCGATGCCGAGTTTCGCGCTTGGTTCGAGGAGCAGGTGCTGGAGGCGCTGTTACAAACCTTGCCTCACCTGCGCGTCGTCGTGGCCGGCCGCGAAGAGCTGCCCTTCCGCGCCGACCGCCATCAGCGCGCCACGCTGCGCCTGTGGACTGCCGGTGAGAGCGACCGCTTTCTGCAATCCTATGCCATCGACGATCCGTCTCTCCTCGCTGCGATCTATGCCCACTGCCAGGGTCACCCGCTGCTCACCAATCTTGCGCGCGAGGTCTGGTCCGCCGGCGCCGACGTGGGCCGCCC
Source organism: Caldilineaceae bacterium (assembly GCA_020634815.1). Taxonomy (GTDB): domain Bacteria; phylum Chloroflexota; class Anaerolineae; order Caldilineales; family Caldilineaceae; genus Caldilinea. The sequence continues at coordinate 91,172 of JACKBA010000023.1, forward strand.
GCTCACGCCCGACGAACTGCGCGCCGATATCAACCGCGCAGCCGCCGCGCAGTGGCTTGTCAGCCGGCTGCTGGAGCGCCTGCCGGAGAAACTGCGCGCGGCGGTGCGTGCCGCTGCCTTGCTGCGCGAGCTCTCGCTCGACGCCCTCAATGCCGTGCTCGACGCCGGTGATGCGCTGACAACCGCCGAATACCAGCGGCTGCTGCGCTTTTCCTTTGTCATCGCCCCGCCGGGACAGCCGCCGCGCGTCCATGACCTGATCCGGCAGACTGAAGAAGCCTGGAACCGCACCCACGAGCCGGCGCGCCACCAGGCGCTGCACGCGCTGGCGCAGGCCTATTACGCGCAACTGGGCGACGGCGCCGGTGTGGACACCCTCTACCACCACCTGGCGCTGGATACCGATGCTGCGTTTGCGCGCTGGAAAGATGAGATGGGGGACGCGCTCTTCAACTTCGACCGCCAGGCACAGCAGGCGCTGCTGGAAGTGGCGCGTTTGCCCGAGCGCTGGGCCGAGTTGAATGACCAACAGCGCGGCGATTGGCACTATCTGCGCGGCCGTAGCGAGTACTACTCCGACCAATGGCACGCCGCCCTCGACGACTATGCGGAGGCGCTGGGTCTGTTCCGAGCGGTGGGCGACCGGCTGGGCGAGGCGAACGTGCTCAAGGCGCAGGGCGACGTGCTCTACTTCTTGAAACGGACGGATGAGGCGCTGGAGAAGTATGCGGAGGCGCTGGGTCTGTTCCGAGCGGTGGGCGACCGGCTGGGCGAGGCGAACGTGCTCAAGGCGCAGGGCGACGTGCTCTACTTCTTGAAACGGACGGATGAGGCGCTGGAGAAGTATGCGGAGGCGCTGGGTCTGTTCCGAGCGGTGGGCGACCGGCTGGGCGAGGCGAACGTGCTCAAGGCGCAGGGCGACGTGCTCTACTTCTTGAAACGGACGGATGAGGCGCTGGAGAAGTATGCGGAGGCGCTGGGTCTGTTCCGAGCGGTGGGCGACCGGCTGGGCGAGGCGAACGTGCTCCAGGCGCAGGGCGACGTGCATCGTTGGAAGCGAGAGTATGATAGCGCGCGTGCGATGTACGAGTCGGCTCTGAACCTGTATTTGCAGGTCGGCGCGCGGCAGGGGACCGCAAATGCCTACCTCGGTCTTGGTAGAACTGCGCTGGCTGAGGGGAGTGGCGCCGAAGCAGTGCAGTGGACACAACGGGCCATTGATATTCACGCATCCAATCAAAGCCGCTACGATGTGGCCTTGGATTGTCAAACGCTCGCCGAAGCCTATAAGGTCATCGACCGCCCCGAGGACGCCATCGAGGCGCTGCGCCGCTCCATTCTTCTCTATGCAGAAATCGATCTGATCGATTGGGCGAACTCTGTGCGTACCAGCCTGGGAAATCTTCTGGAAGAGCTTGGGCGTGTAGAAGAAAGCTTGAATGTCTACGGTGAAGCGGTTTCCGCTCAACCGGAAGCGGCGTGGTTGCGACGCAATTATGCCGAGGGCCTGACCAAGAGTCAGCGCCTGGCAGAAGCCGCCGAGCAGCTCGACCGCGCAGAGGAATTGCAGCCCGACGCCCCCTATCTCGCCCTGCGCCGCGCCGAACTTGCCCAAGCCCAGGGCGACCGCACGCAGGCGGCCGCCTGGGCTAGCGAAGCGCTGCGCCGCCAGCCGGATTGGGACGAAGCGCAGGCACTCCTCGCGTGGGCGACGTCACTCGACGACGAAGCTGCCGCGCACGATGGCTGAATCGGCCAGGTCGCCCAGGGGCGCCGGCGCCATCCAGTCGGGCCGCGGCGTGATGGGCAGCTCGGCAAAGCTGGGCAGGCCGAGGTGGCGATCCTGCACGGTGAGGCGCAGCGGCTCGCCGCCCGCCAGCGTAGCCTCCAGCGTGATGCCCGCGGCCGGCCAGCTCGACACCACCACCTGGATGCCCGGCGCGCCATTCGCCGCCAGGTCGTAGGGTACGCCGTCCACCACCAGTGACCGCAACGCGCCCGGGTTCTCCACGATGATCTGCGAGTTGAGCACCCCCTCTGCCGGCATGATGCCCAGCCGCACGTGCCGCGCACCGCCGTCGCTATCTTCCGCCAGCACGGTGATCGCCGACGACGTGTAGGGCGCCACGGGTGCGGCCGCGGCCAGCGCCGGGCGTGCCATGACAAACCAGCCCGCCAGCCACGGGTTGTACTCGATTTCCTCGCCGCCCAGTGGGAAGAACTGCCCCGTCCACGCGTCGAGCTGGGCGCGCGTGCCGCGGCCGTTGAGCGAGTCGTTGACGGTTACCCAGCGCGCCGCGCCCGTGTCGGCGTTCAGCTCGTAGACGACCGTGTTCGTCTTGGGATGCTCGGCGCTAAAGCCCGATTGCAGCACCGCCACGCCCAGGCACAGCGCGCCCACCGCCAGCGCCGCCACCGGCACCACCCAGCCCTTCGCCACTCGCCCCTCGCCCCTCGCCCCTTCTTTTCTATTCTCTTCGTGCCCCTTCGTGCCCTTCGCGTCTTTGTGGCTCACTCCGAAAGCCAGGAAATCGATTTGCGGCAGCAGCAGCCCGAAGGCCAGCACCGCCACCGGGATCGGCAGCGCCGCGGCCGGCTGCCCCATGATCGCCTCCATGCGCCCGGCGTAGACCGCCAGCACGTAGACGACGGGCGCCGCCAGCACCAGTGTCACGATTCCCGCCAGTGCCAGCGCTGCCGTGCGCGGCCAGGGTCGCTGCGCCGCCGCCGGCTGCCAGAGCGCCCACGCCGCCGCCAGCAGCATGGCCAGCAGCGGCCACGTGAAGAGCGGGCTGAAGCCGGTCAGCGACCGTGCCGTGAGCAGCGCCAGCACGCTCCACCATGCCAGCGCACCCAGCGCCAGCCCGCCCAGGCTGAACCAGCGCCGCAGCAGCAGGAAGCATCCCGCCGTCACCGCCAGCGCCAGGGCCACGAAGCCGGCAAAGTACCACGGCGCGCCATACCAGCCACCCAGCAACACAATGTGCCAGTTGGGATTGGCCAGCCGCAGCAGCCACCACGCCAGCGTCACTGCCACCGTCGCCGCGACCAGGCTCACCAACAGCGCCAGCGCGCCCAGGATGATCCCGCCCAGCGTAGCTGCTCGGCGGCGCAACGCCATCACCAGCACGGCGATATAGAGCAACGCGGCCAGCCCGGCAAACGGCAGCGCCAGCGCGCCGGGATAAGTCACGACCACGCCGGGCAGTATGTTGAAATAGACGGCGTCGGCTGCGGACTCGATCGCGGGCAGGTCGGCGTTGCCCAACTGCCGCAGGATGCCCACCGCATTCTCGCCGTGATGTTGCAGCGAGCCGGGATTCAGATACGCCGGCGCGTCGGCCATGACGTGGTAGGCGGGCGCGCCACCCACGCTGAGGTTGATGAAGGCCAGCCCCGGCTTGCCTGCCGCGACCACGGCATCCAGGTCGGAGCCGGTGTTGCCGGCCAGCGCCCACATGATGTCGTGCAGGAAGGAGTAGCCGGTGGGCATCGTGCTTGCGCCCAACGCCGAGGCAACGAGTTCGCCGCTCTGCGGGCTGGCGACATAGAGCATGGACGCGCCGCCGGTGCCGTAGCCCTCGAAGACCATGTAGAACGCTACATCCTGCGCCCACGGGTGATCCATGACAAAGCCGCGTGCGCCGGTGACGCCCACCTCTTCGCCGTCGGCGAAGAGGAAAATGACGTCGTTCTTGAGCGCCGGCCCGCTTTGCAGCACTCGCAGCGTCTCCAGCACGGTGACGACGCAACTGCCGCAGTCGGCCGCGCCGCCGCTGGTGGGCACCGAGTCATAGTGGCCCGTCACCACGATCGCGCCGCTCGAATCCGTGCCCGGCACGCGCACCAGGATGTTCTCCACCGCGGTGATCGTCGTCATGCCGCGCTCCGGCCGAGCCCGCGTCAGCGTCGCGCGCTGGATTTCCGGCGTCAAACCGAGGGCTTCAATCTGCGCCACCAGGTAGTCGCGCACGGCGGCGTTGCGCGGCGAGCCGATGGGGTGCGGCTGCGCGGCGACCACAGCCAGATCCTGCAAGGCGCGCCCCGCCGAGAAACTGCCGGCCGGCGCATCGACGGGCAGCGCAGCCGGCGTCGCCAGCAGCGGCCACATGCCGAGCCACGTAGCCAGCAACAGCGTTGCCAGCAAGCTGCTGCGAGCCAACAGATTGCTCTGCGCCCACGATTGCACGCCTGCTTGCGTGCCCACCGCCGGTCGTGTCATTGTATTTGCCACAATCAAACTCCCTTTCGATTCATTCGGATTGCTTTGGGAAAGACCTTTTTGAACCACAGAGAACGCAGAGAGCACAGAGGCAACAAGGAGACACAACGATTTGACCTGCGCTCCGTGGTGCCTCATGCCTACTCGTCCCTTGCCCCTCTTCCATTAACAATCAGCAATTGACCATTGACCGTTGACAATTTTCTCGCCCCTCGCCCCTCCTCCATTAACAATCAACAATTGACAATTGACCATTAACAATTCTTCCTCGCCCCTCGCCCCTCGCCCCTCCGCTCACAACTCCCCCAAAGCCTCGTCCACCAGCAGATCCAGCGTGGCCTGCATGGTAGCGAAGCGTTGCTCCGCGATCGCCTGCGCCCTGGGCAGCGTAAAGCGCCCGCGCAGCGCGTCGCGACGTGCGACGATGCGCTCGTAGCAGCGCGGGAGGTCGTTCGGCCCCCAGGCAAACTCGCGGGCGATGCCGATGACGCCGAGAAAGTCGAGAAAGTCGGCCTCGCGCAGCAGCAGCGCCTCCGGCGTCGCCACCGGGCGCGTATCGCGGTAATCGTGCAACTCGATGGCGTCGAGCACCAGCATGCGCTGGTCTTCGCTCAGCGTGGTCTGCGGCAGGATCTCCCACTCCGCCACCTGCCGCGAGCGCAACGCATGGTCGACGCCGGGGAGGCGATAGCGCGGAAACGCGCCCCAGTCGTGCAGCATGACGGCGAAGGCGAACGCTTCGCGGTCGTACGCCAACTCAGCGCCGATGCGCTCGGCCAGGACGAGCACGCGGCGGGCATGGGCTTGGCCCCAGCCTTCGCCGTCGGTGCGGGTCATCGCTTCGATTGTCTGGAGCGTGAGCATGGGTGTCGTCGCCTCCCGTGGTGCGTGCAAGGTGGTGGATGCACACTCAGCATAGCGGGAGTCAGCGCCCGGCAGACCTGGCGTCGGGCCAGTTGCAGGCTGGACAGAGGCAATGAATCCGACCTGTCCGCGTGGATAGGAACCGCTGCTACAAAGGAACCGCTGCCACAAAGACGCGAAGAACACGAAGGGGCACAAAGAGAAGCCTCGATACAAGGATGGCTTCGTGCCTCTTTGTGCCTTTGTGACTTTGTGGCAGCGGTTGTCCGGTGACTATAGCGGGATGGCGCGGTAGAGATAGCGGGCGTGGCAGCCGGCCTCCCACGCGGCGAGGACGCCGTTCGCCTCGCCCAGGCGATTCTCGTAGAGGGAGAGCGTCCCTTCGGCGGCAAAGGCGGGGCGCAACTCCTCCAAAACAGCGCGCTTGCGCCGGGCATGGCGCACATCGGCGCCGGTCACATCCCACGTCTCGAAGGCAAAGCCCTGGCGGTGTAGCGCCCGGCCCAAGTCGGTGCACGCCGGCGCCAGCGTGCTGCGGTCGAAGCGTTCGACTGGTGTCTGGGGATTGGCCCCCTGCGCGTAGTAAGCCAGCAACTGGCCGCTGGCCGTGAGGATGCGCTTGAGTTGGGCCAGCGTCGCGTCCAGGTCGGTGAAGTAGAGCGTGTCGATGGCGACGACGGCGGTGAAGCTGGCGGCCGGGTAGGGCAGGGTGGCGATGTCGGCCACCTCGAAGCGCAGCCGGCCCGGCGCTGCGTCCACATGCGCCTGCGCCTGGCGAACCGCCTCGGGGATGTAGTCGATGCCGGTGACGTGGGCGCCGGTGGTCGCGGCAATGTAGGCCGCGATGCCGCCGCTGCCGCAGCCTAGCTCCAGGATTCGGTGCGTGGCGTCGAGTTCGCCGGCGTGGATCAGCCGGTCGACCGCCGCCATGTCGGCAAAACCGTGCTGGGTGTAGTTGGCGCCAAAGACGCGCGTGCAGAATTCGCCATAGGCGGGACTGGCCATCGCACGCCGGTAGTAGTCGGTGTAGAAATCGTACATACGCCCTCCGCCGCTCCCTGTGGTGTGGTCGCTATGGCGCCTGGCGTTGTAGTGATATCTTGCCGTTGCCCGTCGCCACGTCGATGGCCAGCGCCGGATTGTCGCCCATCATGCCCTGGAGTGTGGCGCCGGTCGATGTGCGGCTGGCGGCGAGCGGGTAGTTGGTGTCGATGCTGCCGATCGCGGCCTGTGCGTTGACGCGGAAGGCGGTGGCCGCCGGCAGGTTGAGCGTGACGTCGCCGCTGCCGGTCGCCAGCGTGAGGGTGGATCCGCCCGGCGTGCCGGCGTAGCGGATCGCGCCGGCGCCGTTGCGCACCTCCAGGTTGGCGCCCGCCGGCACCGTGAGCTTGAGATCGATGCCTGCCCCCGTGGCCGGCTGTGCGCCGTCAACCCACTGGCTCGCCCCGCGCACCTGCGTGGCGTCTGCCGAAAAGACGAAATCCAGGCTGTCCAGCGTCGCCTCTTCGCCGGCAGGGGCAAAGCGCGTCGCCTTCGCCTCCACGCGGCCGGCGTCGCCGGTGGTGATTTCGATGACGCCGTTGAAGTTGTCGATGAGGATGTCCGGCGTGCCGGCGACATCGATGCCCGTCGAACTGGTGCTTTCCACACGGCCGCCGTTGCATGCGGCAATCAGCAGCGCGACCATCGCAAACATCGCGACGAATGTGAACCGCTGGAATCTTCTGAAAGAAATCATTGTCTGCCTGCCCCTTGTCCACTGTGCTTGTAACAAATCAATCGAACCTGCTGTGCAATCGCCCAGGAAGTCCCGCGGCTTCCTGGGCGATACTCCCCCTGTGCAGAGATTACCGGGTTGCGGCGCCCATTGCCAGAAGCCCCCGCACCCTCGCGCAATCTCCCAATCTCCAATCTCTACTCTCTACTCTGCTCTACTCCCGTCGCCGGAAGATGATCCACACGCCCAGCCCGATGAGCAGCAGCGGGCCGGCGATGTTGAGCCAGGCCAGCATCTGAAGCTGGTCGGCGAGCAGCGCCGTACCGATGACGGCCATGATCCCGCCTGGGATCAGCGGCCACCAGCGGAAGCCCCCTTCGGTGAGCGGCGAGAGCAGCGTGATCAAGCCCCAGCCGGCAGCAAAGCAGAGCAGGAAGATCCCGCCGTTGTCCGGACCGTCCAGCAGGCCGGGCCGCGTCTGCATGAGCCACGTACCCAGCGCAATGCCGGCCAGGATGCCGCCGGGGATGAGCAGGCCGAACGTACGCATGATCAAGCCCCAGGCCAGGAAGATGACGGCCAGCGTCGGCAGCGCCAGCCAGGTGAATTGCCAGCCGGTCAGCGGGCCGATGAGCAGCGCGATGCCGAGCAGGATGAGCACGGCGCCGCCGGCGACCCCTCTGCGTTCGCGTGTGGGCTCGGTCGTTGGAGCTGTGTCGTTCGGTGTGAAGGCGGAAGGTGGATGAATCGCCATGAGTTGTTGTCTCCTATAAGTCACGATCTGTTTCGATTCTGAGATTCGGCCTGGAAGCCGCCTGAAACACCTCACCACAAAGTCACAAAGGGCGCAAAGGGGCACGAAGAATGGTACCGGCATGACGCAATCGTGACTTTCTTTGTGCTTCTTCGTGTGCCTCGTGTCTTGGTGGTTGCCTTTCGAAGGTCGCCTAGCGCGCTACTGGCTGCGCCGGCGGTTGGTGGCTCCCCAGCCCGAAGAGGTCGGCCACCGAGCTGTGCTTGCGATGCAGCAGCCACACGATGATCAGCCCGTAAACGAAGGTCGATGACATGGTCTCGACCATGTGGCTCATGCGTACGCTGGCGGCCGGGATGAGCGGGTTGGCGAGCAGGTGGCCCAGGTTGGACGGCACCGCCAGCAACAGCCCCACGAGCAACGCCGCCCGCCACGGACTGCCCGCCGTCATGCGGATGACCGGCAGCGCACACGCCACCCACAGCAGCGCCCGCAGCGCCTGGAAGGGCGCCAGCCACGGGTCGGTGGTCAGGATGACCTGCATCTGGGCGAAGAAGCTGCCCGGGTCCTCGCCGCCATAGAAGGCGCGCAATTCCGGATTCTGCCAGGCGATGAAGTAGCCGGCCCCAAAGTAGAGCACCCAGTAGGCGACGATGATCAGCGCCAGTTTCCAGAGCCACTGGCCCACAGGCATCACCAGCCGGTCGTTGGGCTCGCCGCTGTCGGCTGGCTCAGTCGCTCGGCCCAGGATGACCACGGCCAGCGGCACGAAGAGAAAGGCGGTGGGCATGCCCATGAGGAAGAGTTCACGCAGGGTGCCCGCGTTCACCGTCAGGCTGCTCAGGAAGTACGCCGTCTCGATCTGCGTCATGAAGGTGATGGCGCCGTAGTAGGCAAGCGCCGCCGCCACCATGAGCCGCCAGCCGCGCCAGCGCGACCAGAGAATCATGAGCATGATCACCAGCGTGTGCGCCGCGCCGACGACCACCATGTCCCACGGGCTGGGAATCGGGCCGGGCTCGGCCAACGTCATGGGCGGCAGCGAGCGGGCCACGAGCATGGCGCCGCCGATGTAGAAGGCCAGAAAGAGCGCAGTCAGGACGACGAACTGCACGCTGCGTAGAAGAGTGTGTTTGAAGGTCATCGAAATCGCTCCTTTGTTGTGAGCCAGGCCGTGTCATCACTGTTGTGCGGCGAGGCTCTCTGCGCGTTCCTTGAGTGTCTCCAACATGCGTTGTTCCATGATGAAGACCGGGCCGGTGACCACCTGGCCGGCCGCATCCAGGAAGCCGTTGCCCGATGCGGCCGTGCGGCCGCGCAGCAGCAGGCGGGTGCTCCCGTCCTCCTGCGGCGTCAGCACGAACTGCCAGGTCATGGTGCACGGCTCCGGGTTGATCGTCTCCAGCCCGAAGCAGGCGACCATCGTGTTGGGCGCGTCCATCTCGCGCACCCACAGGCCCGGCCCGGGGTTGAGCGCGTACTCCTTTGGGGTGAAGCGCACGAAGTCACCCACGGCCAGATTCTGCCATTCGGGATGAATCGTTTCGGCGTTGGTCACGTGCAGCCCCATGAGATTCTCGACGAAGAGCACGCTGTACATGCCGCCGCGATCCACGCCAAGTTGGACGATCCACGGATAGATCTGCTCCGGCGTGGCATTGACGGTCACCGCGCGATTGGTGATGGCGCTGGCAACCGGCACCAGCTCATCGCCGGGAAGCTGGGCAGCGATTTCCGCATCGGTGGCGCCCCAGCGATTCATCCACGGCACGGCGACGGCGAGATAGAGAATGAAGCCTGCGAGCAGTGCGATGCCGAACCAGGCGAGCCAGCGCAGCCAGCGACGACGGCGCACAACTGGTTGATCGAATGTAGTTATGGTTGCCGAAGCGGACATTGGATTTCCTCACTTGAAGGCGGCGAGAACGGAATCTTTCCACGGCCCGACCAGGGCCACCAGAATCACGACATCGACGAACGCAGCCCACAGCCGCGAGCCGGGCGTGATGGTGTTCCACCACAGCACCAGGACTACGAGCGACAGCACTGAGGCCACGATGGCCGCCGTGGGCCACCAGCCGGCGCTCTGCACCAGTCCGAAGGCGGTGGCCAGGAAGAGCACCAGGGCGACGAGCCAGACGACGGCCGAGATCTGCCCGGCCACGCTCTTGGGCATCATCCCACCCGGCAGAATCCACGGGCTGTCGGTGAAGCCCATGGGCACATCCGTCCAGGCGGCAAAGGCGAACATGGCGTGCCCCAGCCCATGCAAGACCAGCACCGCCGCAAATCCCCATCGTAATAGCATCTCAGTACCTCACCTGCTGTTGTGGTTGGCGAAGATTCCTGCGGTCTGGCGATTTCCTATCGGCGCCCGTCGCAGCTTGCTACCTGACATGGTACAGGAATGAAGCGGTGCTGTCGCCTGTCGTTCGGACTGTCCGGTTGGCCAGTCGTGTTGGTGTCTGAGTGGGTTTTGGGGTGAGGGGGTGAGGGGATGACAAGATGAGGGGATGAGGGGGTGAGGGGGTGAGTCTCTCTCTCTTCGCGCTCTCTTTGCGACTTTGCGTCTTTGCGGCCGAATGTTCTTCTGCAAGACCACGGCCCTTCTATCTCTTCTTCGTGCCCCCTTTGCGCCTTCGCGTCTTTGCGGCCGAATGTTCTTCTACAAGACCTCTGCCCTCCTACTTCTTCTTTGCGCCCCCTTTGCGCCTTCGCGTCTTTGCGGCCGATCTTCTTTTGCAAGACCACGGCCTTTCTATCTCTTCTTTGTGCCCCCTTTGCGCCTTCGCGTCTTTGCGGCTACTCTTCTTCCTTTTCTTCCGAAACCCACTGGGCGAGGAACGCGTCCGCCACGCGCCGGAACTCGGCGGCGTTGCTCCACATGAGGGGATGGTCGCCCTGCGTGGCGAGGAAGAGCCGGCTGTCGGGGATGGCGGCGGCCATGGCAAGCTGCGCCGGGCCAACCTCGTAGAGCACGCTGTCGGCCGTGCTGGCGGTGAGCAGCACCGGGCAGGCGATCTGCGCCAGCCGCCCGCCGAAGAAATCGCCGCCGCGCTCGGCGATGTGCAGCAGCATGGCCGTGTCCTGCTCAATGACCTGCGCCCAGTCGGCGCCGTGCGCGCCCTGCCAGAAGGCAACCTGCCCCGGTGAGCGCTCGGAGCGCGTCGCCATAGCCTGGCGCAGCCACGCCGGCGGGTAGCCCGTGGCCGTGCTGTCGGCGATGACGGCCGTCACACGCGCCGGGTGCAGGATCGCCAGCCAGAGCGCCACGATGGCGCCGCCGCTCGTGCCCATGGCGATGCAGCGCCGGGCGCCCAGGTGGTCGAGCAGCGCGGCCATGTCGTGCGCGCACTGCTGGTACCAGTCGTCGGGCCACGCGGCCAGGCGCGTCGACTGCCCTGTGCCCCGGAAGTCGGGCGACACCACGTGGAAGTGATCGGCGAAATAGGTCAGCTCGCCGTCATGGCAGGCGGACGACGCCGTGTTGCCCGGCAGCACCAGCAGCAGCGGTCCGGCGCCGGCTTCCCGATAGTGCAAGGTCAGCCCGTCGATGGAAAATATTGGCATCGGACTCCTCCGTCGCAAACGAGCCGCACTCTCTTCTACTCTCTGCGAATCTCTGCCGCTCCGCGCCTCCGCGTCAAAGCGTTTCACGACGCGGAAGTGTCGGCAGCGGGCATCTCGCCCATCTCGCGGTCAATGGTGCGCAGTGCCGGTTGCGTCACCAGCCACGCGGCCACGCCAAACATGGCCAGCCCCACGCCCACGAAGAGCCCGGTCAGGCTGGCCTTGCTCAGCGCGCCGGCCGCAGCCTGCGAGAGCGGCGCCAGGCCGACGTTGGCAAAGAGGATGAGGCTCATGATGCGGCCCAGCAGATCGGGCGGCGTGCGCATCTGCAAGTAGGTAATCAGCCGGATGGAGAGATAACCGTTGCCCAGCCCCATGAAGAGCATGATCGCCGCACCCGCCCAGGTGGTCGTGATGAACCCCATGGCGATCATGCCGGCGCCAAATACGATCACCAGCAGCAGCGTCAGCGCGCCCGTGCCGCGATAGGTGCGCACCATGCCGGCGACGACAATGCCAATGAGGTTGCCCCCTGAGAACGCGGCCATGATGATGCCAAAGGCTGCTGCGCCTTCGGCCAGCCGCGCATCGGCCAGCACCGGGATGCCCACGATCAGCGGCCCCACGATCAACACATTGAGCGCGCTGATGAGGATGAGCATCATGCGCAGGATCGGGCGCTCCCAGGCATAGCGCAGACCGATTTTCATCGACTGCCAGACGCTCTGCCGGGTGGCGCCGGCGTCCGTATGTGGCGCAGGCCGCGGCCGAATCAGCCACAAGGTGGCCACCGAGACGACAAAGGTGAGCGCGTCGACGACCAGGGCAATGCCGATCGCGCTCTGTTCGGCGTCGCCGCCCTGTTCGGCGCCGCTGAACCAGGCGATCAACCCGCCGGCCAGCACCGGCCCGACGATGCCGACGATCTGCGCGGTGCCCTGCTCCAGGGCATTGCCGCCCTGCAAGTCCTTTTCCGGCACGATGGCGGGCAGGATGGCCATGGCGGCGGGCATAAAGAAGCCGGAGACAAAGCCGAAGACGAACGAGAAGCCGTAGAGCATCCACACCTGGAGCGTGCCGGTCAGGACAAGCACCGCCAGCAGCGTAGTCAGCACCAGGCGCACGATGTCGGAGATGAGCATGACCGCGCGCGGCGAGAAGCGGTCGGTCACCGCGCCGCCCACCAACGTGAAGATGGCGCGCGGGATACCGGCCAGCGCCAGCATGATGCCGAGCGTTAGCGGGTCGCCGGTCAGTTGCAGGACGAGCCACGACAGGGCGATGAAGTGGAATTGGTCGCCGAGCAGCGAGGTTGCCTGTCCGAGCCAAAGCAGGCGAAAGTCACGCAGGCGCAGCACACGCTGCATGGGGCTGCCGCCGGTCTCGGCTGCGGCAACGGATTCTTCGATCATGGGTTCCTTCCTTCTCGACGGTGTAGCGGCGGGGGCGGCTGACTGTTCCGGCGCAACACTACGCAGGCGCGACGGGAAAGGTTGCTCATGCCGCCAGCCGCATGCCGAAGCCGATCCACGTGTCGGCGTCGATGACCGGCTGAAAGCCCATGCGCTCGTAGAACTGGATGGCGCCGGGGTTGCGTTTGCCCACGCCCAGATGCACGCCCGGCACGCCCAGCGCGCGCAGCCGGTCGAGAAAGGTTTCCATCATGCGCCGGCCCAGCCCCTGTCCCTGGCCCACCGGCAGGATGTCGATGTGCAGGTGCGCCGGATAGTCGACGATGATCTCCGGGTGGCCCGGCTCCCCCCGGTGGATGTCACGGATGGCGCGGGCGTCGGGCGAGACGTCGTCGGGCGCCGGCAGCGGATAGCGGGCGCGCAGGGCCGGGAACCACGCCGCCGCGCACCAGCGCGTGAACGTCTCCGTATCCCGCGTACCCAGCACATAGCCGCTCGGCGTGCCGTCGGCGGTGAGGATAAAGCAGAGATCGGGCTCGGCCACGGCGTAGGGCGCGGCAAAGAGATGGCCCATCAGCTCCGGATCGCGGTAGAGCGCTGTGGCGTCCCGGCCGCTGTCCGCCGTGCGCAGGCAGATGGTGTAGAGCGAGTAGAGATCGGTGGGATGGTAGGGACGGATGGCGAATTCCATGCAAGGCATCTCCTGGTGCGGTTGAACTTATCAGGTTCAGTATAGAACTGCGCTTGTTGGTTGGGTAATTTGAGGGGGTGAGGGGGTGAGAAGATGACAAGATGAGAAGATGAGAAGATGACAAGATGAGGGGGTGTTGGGGTGTTGGAGGCTTGGGGTGATAGGATGATCGGCAGTTGAGGCACTTTGTGACCCATCACCCATCACGCATTACGCATCACGCATGACGTTTGACGTGCCCATTCCGTCCTGGAGAATATAACGATGCACACGATTCCGCTGCCGCAGACCGACCTGGCGCCGTCCGTGCTCTGCCTGGGCGGAGTGCCGCTGGGCAGCGTGCTGGACGAGCAGCAGTCGTTCGCCGTGCTCGACGCCTTTGTGGCGCAGGGCGGCACCTTTCTCGACACGGCCAAGGTCTACGCCGACTGGCTGCCCGGCGAACGCAGCATCAGCGAGAAGACCATCGGCCGCTGGCTGCAAGCGCGCGGGCAGCGCGAGCGCCTCGTCATCGCCACCAAGGGCGCGCATCCCGAGCTGGCCACCATGCACAAGCCGCGCATGACACGCAAGGAGATCGTCGCCGACCTGGAGCAGAGCCTGCGCAACTTGCAGACCGACGTCATCGACCTCTACTGGCTGCATCGCGACGACCCGCAGACGCCCGTCGCCGCCATCCTCGCCACGCTGGAGGAGCAGGTGCGCGCCGGCAAGATCCGCGCCTATGGCTGCTCCAACTGGCGCGCCGGTCGCATCGCCGAAGCGCAAGCCTACGCCCGCACGCAAGGCCGGCCCGGCTTTGTCGCCGACCAGATGCTGTGGAGCCTGGCCGCCGTGCCCCAGGCCGCCCTGCCCGACCCGACCATGGCCGCCATGGGTAGCGCGCTCTTCGACCTGCACGCCGCCAGTGGACTGCCGGCCATCCCCTATGCGTCACAGGCCAACGGCTACTTCCAGCGCGCCGCCGCCGACACGCTCGCCGGCATGAACGAAGGTAGCCGTCGCCTCTACGACACGCCGGAGAATCGCCGGCGCAGCCAGGCCGTGCAGGCGCTCGCCGCCGAGACGGGCCGCTCGATCAGCGCCATCGTGCTGGGCTACCTGCTGGGCCAGCCCTTCCCCGTGCTGCCGATCGTGGGCTGCCGCACGGTGGCGCAGGTGGAGGATAGCTGCCGCGCCGCAGCGCAATCGTTGTCGGCGGCGGAGATTGCGTTCGTCGATGGGCGCGCCGGCCGCTGATAGAGCTGTTTCAACTCGTGGTGCAAAATGCATCACCACGAAGACTCGAAGAACACGAAGAGGCACGAAGCATGTAGTCACAGCAAAGAACCCGGCGCCATTGCCGGGTCTTTGCTTGCACGTATCGATCTCCAGCGTTGCTTTGGGAGAGGGAGACGGACTGGCCGCCTTGGTGCGGCCAATGCGCATCCCGTGGATGGGAACAGCTTGCACTTCGCTTGTTTGGCGCCGCTGCGGTGCTGCCCGCCCTTGATGGCAAGCATCCTGGCCGGCGCCGAAAATTGTGGAGACAGGTGCAAACCGGTGTCCGCGTATGCTACCGATGAAATCGGTACGATGAAGATAGCACACACCGGCCCTGTCGAAGCTTACGAAGTGCTGATCATCGGGCGGGCGGGGCGCCTATTCGACGAGTTGCCAGTCGGGCGGCAGGCTGACCACGGCCAGGCTGGGCGTCTCCGGTTGCAGGTCGGGATAGAGCCAGAGGAAACAGCGCGTCTCCACCAGCCACGCACCATCTGTGGCGATGACGGGCGCCGGCAGGCAGACGGGGCCGGTGCTCATGGCCAGCAGCAGGGCGAGGCCGAGCACGCCGCCGATCACAACCAATTGCCGCTTCTGTCGAGACACCATCAGAGAACCTCCTTCTCCTATTCTGTCTTTGCCATGCAGCAAGGGCGTGCTTCGAGTGTATAGGAGGTCCGAGGCTTATGTTGGCTGTGTCGGGCACGCCCAGCCAATAGAATTCAGACTGGACGCCCATGCGCCGACTACGCGTGTTTTACGGTTGCAGCTATTTTTTGGATGTTTTTGACAAAGCATCTCCGCTATCACTGGACGCAGAGTATCCTGGCAATGACGATGGCCTATCAGTCGTGAAATCTGTGATATTCGCTGGCGGCAGCGTTGTGGGTGGCTGCTCAGTCGCCATGTTTTTCTTGCTCGGTCGCGTGAAGAATCCCCACAGAAGACCTATCACGAAACCTGAAAACAAGTCCCATCCCAGTTGACCGGCTGAAAAACCTCCTTGAGCAAATCCCAGAATGATCCACTTGGCTAAGAAGACGCCCATCCAGACCAGAATCACCTTGCCCATGTTTGACAACCTTCCTTTCGAGAGAATTCTGTCACTGGTTGAGATATTGAACTCGGTTTTCGTCGTCGTATGCCATCATAACGCGTTCGGACAGGCTACGTGGTCGAGACGGTTTGGAAGTTTCGCAGTCTGAAATCTCGCTCTCGCCAATCCGGCAGCACCATCCCCATACTCACCCGCCACCCGCGCCGGTGGTCGGGATAGCGCAGGTGCATCAGCTCGTGCACGACGATGTACTCGGCCAGGTCTGGCGGCAGGTGCAGGATGTCGTCGGCCAGGGTGAGTGTGCCCGCGGTGGAGATGGAACCCCACTTGCTGCGCATCCTGCGGATTTGCACGCGCTTGACCTGCACGTGCAGCCGGTCGGCCCACTGCGCAACCAGCGCGTCGATGTCGGGTTTCGCCCCTCGCAACTCGTCCCTCGTCCCGTTCATGCCGTAATCGTGTGCATGGTCAGCAGGTCGTCGACGATGCGTTTCGTGGCGGCCGGGTCCACCGGCTTGGGCAGCACCTGCAAGAGCCGGCGCAGCAGTTCGAGCCGTACCTGCCCCTCCAGCTTTTCGTTGTGCCGCCAGCCGTCGTTGTCACGCAGATAGAGCGCCACGCCTTCGGCCATGTCTTCGACGTTGTGGTCGTGCTGGGCTGCGGCGGGCAGGTTCGCCTTGAGCGCCATACGCAGCGAGAAGGCCAGGTTGTCGAGCGGGCTTTGGGCGCGCTCCTCCTGGGCGTCCATGGCCTTGTCGGACTGCTGCTGAAGCTGCTCCAGGGCGCTGGTGGCGCTGATTTGGCGCTGGTGCAACTGCTCGATGACCGCTTCCACCTCGGCGGCCAGGCTCTCCAGGTAGGGGTTGGATTCCTTGTGCTGCTCGATGTAGGCCAGCAGGCTGCGTTGCAAGTTGATGACCTTCACCCGCTCCGACACCTGGTCGTTCTTGATGGTCTCGGCCAGCGTGCGGTTGATTTGGTAAAGCGGCAGCGGCGACGCCACCTCGTAGCTCGCCACGTTCTCCTTGATAAGCTGCTCGGTGCGGTCGAGGAACTGGGCGACTGCGCGCTGCTGCTCGGTCTTGGGACGGTAGTAACTCGTAACCGTCTGCACCACATCCATGATGGCGTAGTAGCGCGCCTTGTAGTCGGCCAGGAAGGGGTCGGGCGAGAGCACCAGCCAGGCGTCGGTCAGGTCGGTGGTCAGCTTGAGAAAGGGCTCGCGCACGGCTTCCTCGAAGAAGTGGTCGATGATGCGCTCGGTGCGTCCCTCGGCGCTGTCGGTGTCGATGGGCGCCAGCAGCGTCTCGGCTTCGGTGAGCAGGTCGAGAAAACGCCGGCGCAGCAGTTCCAGGTCCATGATGCCGGCGCTGTAGCTCTTCTGGTCAAAGCTCAGCGCCCGCTGCAAGTCCTCGAAGACGCCGATGTAGTCGACGATGATGCCGTTGCTCTTGTTGGGATAGGGCCGGTTGACGCGCGCAATCGCCTGCAAGAGCGTGTGGTCCTTGAGCGGCTTGTCGAGATACATGCAGTAGGCGATGGGCGCATCGTAGCCGGTGAGCAGCTTCTCCGTGACGATGAAGATGCGCGGCTGCTTGGCGGGGTCGCGGAAGGCTTTGCGCACCTGGCGCTCGGCGGCATCGTCGAGATAGAGCGCCCGCATGTCGGCGCTGTCCTTCTTCGGGTTGTCGGAGTAGACGACGACGGTCCAGTCGACAGGCAGATAGCGGTCGAACGCCTGCTTGTAGAGCATGCACGCCTCGCGGTCGGGCGTGACGGTGAATGCCTTGAAGCCCAGCGGGGCGACGTGCTCCTGGAAATGGGCTACGATGTGCTGCACGATTTCGTCGATGCGGTGCGGCGATTTGAGCACGGCCATGAGCTTGTCGGCGCGCTGGAGCAGGCGGCTCAATGCTTCCTGGCTGCCGGCGCCTTCCTCTTCCACCGTGGCATAGAACTCTTGCAGCAACTCGCTGAAATGGCGGTCGAGCGTGACGCGGTCGAGCCAAAGCTGGATGGGGACCAGCGTGTAGTAGAGCGGGACGGTGGTGCCGTCCTCGATGCTCTCGTTGATGGAATACTTGTCGTGATAGCCTTCTGCGTCGACCGGGCTGCCAAAGGTCTTGAAGGTGCCCTTGCCCACCTTGCTGCGGTCGATGGGCGTGCCGGTGAAGCCAAAGAAGAAGGCGTTGGGCAGCGCGGCGCGCATGTCGATGCCGAGGTCGCCTTCCTGCGAGCGGTGCGCCTCATCCACCAGCACGACGACGTTGCGGCGCGACAGGAGACCCTTTTTGATGCCGTCAAACTTGTGGATGGTGGTGACAATGACGCCGCGCGTGTCGCGGGCGAGCAGCTTCGCAAGATGGTGGCGGCTCTCGGCGTGGATGGCGGGCAGGCCAAACGCTTCCAGGTTCTGGAGCATCTGCGCTTCCAGTTCCAGCCGGTCCACGACAATGAGGATGGTCGGGTTGTCGAGTGCGGGCTGGCGGCGCAGCAGGTGGGCGGCGACAATCATGGTCAGCGTCTTGCCCGAGCCTTGCGTGTGCCATTCCAGGCCGGAATCGGGTGCGGTGAGGTCGGCCGCGCCGGCCACGACGCGTTCAACAATTTTCTCCACCGTGCGCATCTGGTGCGGGCGCAGCAGGTACTTCTGCGTGGCGTCGTCGATGCGGTAGAAGAGCGTGTAGTCGCGCAGCAGGCGCAGGTGGGCGTCGCGGTCGAAGAAGGTGTTGACCAGGCTCTCCAGCCCGTAGTCGCGGCCGTTTGCCTTCCACTTGTAGAACGCCTTGACGCTGGGGTTCCAGGTCGGGCCATACTCCAGCCGGCTGGCGGCCACGACAAAGGGGACGGGATAGCGCACGAAGTCGGGTATCCAGGTCGTGTACGTGCCCTGTACCTGCTCGAAGCCTTCCATGCCGGGGTCTTCTAGCCGCGGCGACTTGTTCTCGACAAGCGTGACGGGCAGGCCGTTGACAAAGAGCACCATGTCCAGCCGGCGCCGGTCGCGGTCCTGCACCCACATCTCTTCGGTGAAGTGGAACTCGTTGGCGGCCAGGTTGTCGTAGTCGATGAAGGTGACGTTGAACTCGCGCTGCTTCGCCGGGTCGTAGGCGGTCCACTGGTTGCGCAGCGCGTGGAGAAAGCGCTCGTTGCCTTCCAGCGTGGCGGGCAGCAGGCGCAGCGTGCGCAGCAGCGTGTCGATGCGCGCGTCGCCGGCCGGCCAGCCGTTGAGCGCGGCAAGCTGGCGGCGCAGTACCTCGACCAGGAAGGGCTCGCACTCGTCGTGGGCGCGCCAGTGCGGCAGGTCGTAGCGCGGGATGAAGCTCCACTTCAGCCCTTGCAGGTAGTGGATGATGCGGTCTTGAACGTCACGCTTCTCGGTGATGCGCGTCATTACATGTCCCTCAACAAACCAGGTTTCTTCGGGAAACCTGGTTTGTTTTCGCCAGGAAACCTGATTTGTGTTCGCTATCCGTCGCTCACTCGCGGAATAGATACTCACTGATCACATGGGAATCGCCAGGTTGAAACGCGCGTACAAAGTCGGCATAAGCTGCTACGGTCGGAAACTGGCCCAGGACAAATTCAGTCTGTGGCAGTGTGCCTGCACGCAGCCCAACGTATTCCTGGTAGCTGGAGTATGTCCAATCTTCTGGGTTGCGAACCAGCTTCGCCGTCACCGGATTCATATGAATGTATGCCGTCAAGTGCCGAAGGTATTCATCCTGATCAACGTGCCGCGATTGAAACGGTCCTTCGAAGAGTGGGCCTGTTCGTCCTTGCTGCTTGTTCACGGCTTTAACATAGGATAGTGAGAATGGCTGCATTACCGTTTCACCGAAATCGTCACACAGTAGCTGTACGAGCAGGTGGTAGTGGTTCGGCATCAGGCAGTATGCAAGTATGACAACTCGTTCTGGCGCAAAGTAGCGCTTGATTTGACGTAGGAAAAAAGTCCAGTTTTCCTGGTTGAAGAAGATCAGCCCGCGGTTGGCGCCACGGTTGAACAGATGATAATACTGACCCGCAACCAACTTTGTTTCACGAATTGGCATCGTCGATTCCTGTTTGCGTCCACACGATGTGCCACCTGTTCACAAACCAGGTTTCTCTCACAAACCAGGTTTCTCGAAGAAACCTGGTTTGTTGGATCCCATCCGCGTCAGCGGTTGGCAAACCACATGACGTAGTCCTGCACCGGCTGGTAGTTGACCGACTGGCGATTCGTGACTTCCAGGTCGGCCAGTGCGGCATCCAGTTCACGCCGCCGCCGCCGGCAGCGGACGATGATGCCATACAGATCGTCGACGAACTCGATGTTTAGCACCTTGAGGATATCACCGCTGTTGAGATAGCCGCCTTCCTGAAACTCGACGACTTTGGCTTCAAATGGAAACTTGAGCATCGTTTCCAGATACCGTTTCCATGCCTCGAACTGTTCATCGCTGTCAGTGATTCCTGCCAGCACGGCATTGACGCGCTGCCCTTCCTCGCCAAGAAAACTCCATCGATATTGGTCTTGCAGCTCGGAAAGGGTGTGCATCGTTTCGTCCGCGCTGTCGCGCGGTGGTGCATGCTCCAGGTCAGTCACAGCGAGATACATTTCAGGCCATTCATAGCCTTCTTCCGAGTACTGTTCAATCAACCACGCCGGCAGGCTGCGCAGAGCAATGCTGTCCCACGCAAAGCCAATTGTGGGAGGGTCGTCATTTATCTCGCTCAGGTCGGTTATACGCCCTTGCCAGCCGCTGATGTCGATTTCAGGTACATCCGGATAGTGCGTGCCGTCCTTCACGCGCACAGTGTCGCCAACGTGGAAAGCGCCGGACGTATCCGAGTTATTGTTGTTGCGCTTGAATGGGTTCTTCACGATGCACCATGATTTCCGTGCTCAATCTGCGAGATAGACGGCGGATTCGCGAAACGCTTCTTCCGGCGTGCCAAAGAATGTGCCGTTATCGAACATGGTCAGCTCATACTTCTCATGGCTGTAGGTGTAGAAAGCGAACCCCCACCCGTCTTCACGGCCAAAGTAGCGCAGCCGGCACAAGTGCGTCGGCGTATTGCGCATCCGCTCGATATAGACCTCGCGCGGCTCCGGCCAACCGGGTGGCGGCCAGT
>JACKBA010000024.1:0-65000 GCA_020634815.1 Caldilineaceae bacterium
TGAGCGATTGTCCAGGCCACCTTTACCGGGCCGCCGCTGCCGGCCAGCGTCACGTGATCGATGTGTGAATGGCGCAATACGGCCGCGCCAAGCTCGCGATTCAGCGGCACATTGGCGAGAAAGCGCGCCTGCTCGGGCGGCGGCAGCGTGTCCGCCATCGCGCGCTGTGCCTGCACGGCCAGCGCAAGCAGGCGCGTAGCATCGGCATCGCCCTGTTGCTCGGCCAGGCAGAAGGCGGCAAAGTATACTTCCTGGCGCAGACCGGCGCGGTCGGCTGGCTCGATCATCGCCAGGATTGCCTCGCGCTGCTGCGTGGCGTAGGCGATTTCCCCGCTCGCCAGCGCCGTGTGCAGCAGCAGGGTTTGCGTCTCGATCAGCCGCAGCCGGTCGCCGATCTCCTCGCGCAGTACCAGCGCCTGGTGCAGAAGGTCGCTTGCCGCGTCGAGGTCCCCCATGGCCAGCCGCGTCTGCCCCTGGCAGTGGATGATGTAGGCTTCGCTGCGTTTGCGCCCCACCTGCTGCGACAGCACAAGCGACCGCGCATAGTAGTCCAGCGCGTCCTCGTACTGGCCGGTCATTTGGTGGACGCTGCCAAGATTGCTGAGGCTGATCGAGACGCCCCATTGATCGTCGATCGCCTCGCGCAGACGCAGTGCCGTCTGGTAGTGACGTAAGGCCAGCGTGTAGTCGCCAAGCACCCAGGCCACGCCGCCCAGATTGTCGATGTTGTCGCCCTCGCTCACCTTGTTGCCCAACTCGCGACAGATAAGCACGCTGCGCTCGTGGATGGCACGCGCCTCCAGATAACGCCCAAGCTCCCACAGCGTGCTGCCCAGATTGTTGAGCGCCTGCGCCTCACGCATCAAATCGCCGAGCGCTGCAAAGGCATCGGCCGCCTGGCTATGCAGCTCGGCGGCGCGCGCATATTCGCCCTGGTCCCACGCCACACCGCCGAGCAGATCTGTCGCGACGGCAGCACCCCACAGGTTGCCGGTCTGGTGATAGAGCGCCTGTGCTGCCTCGATGTGCGAATAGGCCTCCGCCAGTTCGTTGCGTTCGCGGGCGATCTTTCCGGCCAGCACGCCCACCTCCGCCAGTGCCGGTGACGCGCAGCGCGCGGCGCGCTGCAACGCGCCGGTCACCGTGCCCTGCGCGCCGCCCAGATCGCCGGTCATCAACTGGTAGCGAGCGCTCCGCAAGTCCACCGCGACCCTCTGTTCGTCGTCGAGCGCAAGACTGTGCAGGGCGGCAAGGTCTGTCGCCTCGCCGCTGCGATCCGCCAGCAAATGGCGCACGTCGATGCGCCCCAGCCTGGCCGCGATCGCGTCAGCGGCATATCGTTCGCCTTCGGTCGCTTCCGTTGTGTGTAGAGCGGCCATGCGGTCGAGCGCCAGGGTGAAATGCGCCTCGGCGCTGGCGAAGCTGAAAGCCTGCTGCGCCTGCCGCGCGGCGCGCAATGCCAGGCGAATGGTCGCCGCGACGTCCTCGGCTCCCTGCGCGTGGTGAAGCAGGCTCAATACCGCGGCCGCACTGAGCGACTCCTCGTCGTGTGCCGGCGGGGCGAGCAGCGCCAGCGCGGCGGCGTGCCGGCGCTGCCGGATAGGGGGCGCCATCCCCTCCAGGATCGTCGCGTGGAGCAGGCTGTGGGCAAACGCGTAGTCGTCGCCATCAATCCGCAGCACGCGCGCCCGTTCGAGTGCCGTAGCATGCGGGGCGAGGTCGCCACCGTACGGATTCTCGTGCTGCCAGAGCGCCTCCCAGAGTCTGTAGTTCATCTGCGCGCCCAGGATCGCGGCAAGTTCGGCAGCCTGACGGGTGCTCACCGCCAGCGCGCCCAGGCGCTGTTGAATCAGCGGGGCGATCGCTGGATGTGTGGCCGGCGGCTGGGCAGGTTCGGCAGCCGTCAGGAGTTCCAGTGCGAGCAGCGGATTGCCGCCGCTGGCCCGATGCAACGACGCCAACTGCCGGTCCGGCCCGAAGGCGCTGTGCAGCGACGCCACTTCGAGCAGTTCAGCCGGCCGCAGGCCGTCAAGCGCGATGATCTGTGCAAGGCCGGTGCGATCCCATGTCGTTACGCGCTCCCACACCGCGGGCGCATGGCGCAGATCGTCGCGGCGTGCGCTCAGAACGAGCAAGATGTGCTGTTGCTGCGTAAGGGGGAGCAGCGCATCCAGCAGCGTCCAGAGTGCAGCATCGCCCCACTGCACGTCGTCCAACACGATCAAGAGGGGCGCAATCTCCTGGAGTGCATGGAAGAGTTGCGCTAGCGCCTGCGGCACCTGGCCACCATCCAGCGCCGCATTGGGCAGGCCGCTTCTGCCGGAGCTGTCGTGCAGTGCGTGTTCCAGCACGGGAAAGAGGCGTGCCAGCAGGCTGAGCCATACGGCCGGCAGCTCTGCGGCGATCTGGCTGGCCCGCGCGGCCGGCAACGCCTTCGCCAGCGCAGTGGTGAGCGGCGCATAGGGTGCGGCCGGCACGTCAGCAAAAGCTTCGCCCCAGCAGACCTGCCAGCCGCGCCAGCCGGCCGCATAGGCCAGGTCGCGCAGGAGCGTGCTCTTGCCGATCCCCGGCTCGCCCAGGATCACAGCCAGGCTGCGCCGACCCTCGGCCGCACGCTCCAGCAGGGCGCGCAACGCCGTCCGCTCCTCAACGCGGCCAACCATCTGAAGCTGGAACGGTTGGCGCCGGCGCCGGCGTGCCAGGTCCATCTCCTGGTAAATCTGATCGGCCAGCTCGCGCGTTGCTGCGCTGGGCGGAGCGTCCAACTCAGCATCCAGCCGGTCGACAAAGCGGTCGTACTCCTCCAGGGCCGCCGCCAATTGGCCGCGCCGTGCCAGTGTCAGCATCAGCCCGCGCTGCGCGCTCTCATGTAGCGGTTCGACGTGCAGCACGCGGCGGTAGGTTGTTTCCGCTTCGTCTGTGTTGCCGGCGTGAAGGGTGGCGTCGGCGACGGCCAGCGCGCTCTGCACGAAGGCCTCGTGCAGGTGCCGGCGATGGGGTGCGAGCCACGCATCGGTGAGATCGGGAGCCAATTCGCCGGTGTAGAGTGCCAGGCCGCGCTGGCGTCCGGCCGTATCCGGGCTGGCGAAGGCGCGTTGCACTTCCCACGCATCCACCCACCACTCTTGGGCCAGTTCCAGGGCGATGGTTTCGGCATCTGCGGTGATGTACGCAGGCGGCAATACACGCCGCAGCCGGTAGAGCGCGTCCGTCAAATGGCGGCGCTTGCGGTCGGCTGCACTCTCGGGCCACAGATGCTCGGCAATGACGCCGCGCGTTGCGCGGCCGCCCGGCTGCAACAACAGGTAAATGAGCAACGTGCGCGGCTGACCGGCAGGCAGATCGAGGGGCGCGCCGCCCAACGAAATCTGCCAAGTGCCCAATATCCGCACCTGGAGCGCAGGCGGGGACGCGGGCAGCGGTGCCTGGGTTGACCTGTAGTTAGAATCGGGCATGAGTGATTAAGGACAGGCTTGACGGGCGCTTTAAGGTCGATGCGCCCAGATTCTACCACAACCGGCCAGGGTTTCGTGGTTGGCGTCTTCCAAAGCCATCGATGAATCTCTAAAGATCATCTCGCCGCGGCAATCGCGCGTTGTGTCACAGCGTTCGCTTTTGCGGCAGAATCAAGTACACTGCACGATAGCGCTTCGGCCGTACCGCCCGTACAGGGCGGTCACAATCAGGATGACGGGCGCCTCAGCCCCGGCTACGTACAACTTTGGAGGCAATCATGACACAACTCTTTCTTGTCCGTACTTACGAGCCGTCCCTGGGCGCCCGCGTCGGCGTGCAGATCGGCGAGACCGTCCACGATGTGACCGAGGCTGTGGGGTCGGTGGAGGCCTGGCTGTGCAGCAGCGCCGGCCGCGTGGCGGCAGCGTTGGCCGAGTTGGAGCAGGCCGCTAAATCGTCGCACCGCGCGCACCTTGCCGCCTATTTCGATCATGCGCCGTCGCTTGACACGCCGCACTGGCTGCCGCCCATCGACGAGCAGGATGTGTGGGCCGCCGGCGTCACCTACGAGCGCAGCCGCGCCGCGCGCCAGGAAGAGGCCGTCGACGGCGGCGATGTCTATGCGCGCGTCTACACCGCCACCCGCCCGGAGATCTTCTTCAAGGCGCGCGGCCCGTGGGTCGTGGGGCCGAACGACCAGGTTGGTATCCGCCGCGACGCGCGCTGGAATGTGCCGGAGCCCGAGCTGGCGCTGGTCATCAACCCGGCTATGGAGATCGTCGGCGTCACCATCGGCAACGACATGAGCAGCCGCGACATCGAGGGCGAGAATCCCCTCTACCTGCCGCAGGCCAAGATCTACACGCGTGCCTGCGCGCTCGGCCCGGCCATCGCGCTCGGCCCCGTCACTGATGGCTGGCCCGCAACGCGCATTGCCATGCAGATCGTGCGCGCCGGCGCGGTCGCCTTCTCCGGCGAGACCGACACGAGCAAGATCCGCCGCCGCCCGGACGAACTGGTGGAATATCTCGGCCGCGCGCTCGCCTTTCCCAGCGGCGCCGTGCTGCTCACCGGCGCCGGCATCGTCCCGCCCGATTCGTTCACCCTGGCCGCGGGCGACGAGGTTCGGATCCAGATCGACGCCGTGGGCGCGCTGGCGAACACAGTCGTCGTGGTGTGAGCGCGTCTTGCGCGCCCAAAGATGCCGCGCGATATGGTACAATCGAGCCGGCAGAAGAGGTGTCTTTCTGGAAGGGGACAAATCATGGCTGCTGTGTTGAAGGTTCCATCAGACGAGAAAACGGCGAATGGTTCGTTGCGCCTGCTACCACTCGAAAATGGTGACCGCCTGACGCGCATCGAATTCGAGCGACGCTATGCTGCCATGCCCGCCACCCGCAAAGCCGAACTGATCGAAGGAGTTGTACAGATGCCTTCTCCGATTCGCATCGAACATCAGGTGGCTGATGGCGCTGTTCTCTTCTGGCTTGGCGCCTATGTGGCATCAACACCACACGTGCAATTTGGTGGCGACGGCAGCGTGCGATTGGACATCGACAATGAGGTGCAGCCCGACGCGCTGCTGCGCATCGAGGCAGAGTACGGCGGGCAGAGCAGCGTAAGCGCAGACGGTTTTATCGAAGGCGCACCTGAGTTGGTCGTCGAAATATCCGGCAGCAGCGCCTCGTATGACCTGCACGCCAAGATGAACATCTATCGGCGCAGCGGCGTACGCGAATACATTGTCTGGCGTGTCTACGACCGCGTTATCGATTGGTTCGTCCTGAGCGAGGGACGCTATGTTGCCCTGGCGGCGGACAGCGATGGCGTTCTCACCAGCCGTGTCTTCCCCGGTCTGCGACTCCCCGTGCCCGCCATAATTGCCGGCCAGTTGGCCGACCTGTTGGCGGCGGTACAGCAGGGCGTACAGTCAGCAGAACACGCTGCCTTTGTCGCACGCCTCACTGCCGACGCATGAGCAACACCTGAGGATACACCAGCCCGTTGGCAAGATTAGGAGGAGTTTGACTCTATGGCCCGTTACATCGCCCTGACCTGTGAAGCGCTGGCGCGTTCCGTCTATGCTGCGGCCGCGACCTCGCCCCATACCGTCACCGCACGCTTCTTCCGCCAGGGGCTGCACAACTCGCCCAAGAAGCTGCGCCATACGTTGCAGGATGAGATCGACGCCATCCAGCCGGGCGAGTGCGATGCCATCCTGCTCGCCTACGGGCTGTGCGGCGCCTCCACCGCCAACCTCATCGCCCGCCACACGCCCATCGTCATGCCGCGCGCCCACGACTGCATCACGCTCTATCTCGGCTCGCGCGAGCGCTACCAGGCCGAGTTCGAACGCCACCCCGGCACCTACTGGTACAGCACCGACTACATGGAACGCAACGAACCCGGTTCTTCCGGCGGGCTGGGCGCGGGCATGCTCGACGATGCCGAGCAGTACGAAGGCTGGGTCGAGAAGTACGGCCAGGAGACCGCCGACGCGCTGCGCGACGAGATGCGCGGCTGGATGAGCCACTACACGCGCGCCGCGTTCATCGACACCGGACTGGGCGAGGGCACGAAGTACGAGGAGCTGGCGCAGGCCAAGGCACAGGCCGAAGGCTGGACCTTCGAGCGCCTGCCCGGCGACCGCCGCCTGCTCACCGCCCTCGTCCACGGCGCGTGGGACGAAACCGAGTTCCTGGTCGTGCCGCCGGGCCATGCCATCAAGCAGAGCAACAACGAGTCCGTCGTCAAGGCGGCGCCGGTGCCCTGACGAGGCGACCCATCGCCCACTTCCCCACCGCCTGATTCGGGTAGTCCACCACTTCCCCACTATAATGGCACGGTCAACCAGGCCGGCGCTCTCCTGTGAGATCTGCCGGCAGCACCGAACGGCCAGGGAAACGTCGCCCGTCGCGCCCGGCCGATTGCAGAGGAGATTGACTGATGCATCGTTGGTTTGCCGGCGCCATGCTTGGCACGCTCTTGCTGATTCTCGCCGCCTGTGGCGGTGGTTCGACACCCGAACCGACTGCGATCCCGTCGCCCACCGCGGCGCCAACAGCCACGCCCGCGCCGACAGACGCGCCGACGCCAACCGCGGCGCCGTCCACGCCCGCGGCGGAGCCAACCACTGCGTCTGCCGCCGAGCCCGCGCCGGCCGGGGAGGCCGCTGTCGTCGATTTCTGGACCTCCGACAACGAGCCGAAGCGCGTAGCCGTCTACCGCGCCCTGGCCGAGCGCTACATGGCCGGGCATCCCGGCGTCACGGTCAACGTCGTGCCGTACGTGGAGTCGACCACGCTCCAGCAACTCGAAGCGGCGCAGGCTGCCGGCGACCTGCCCGATCTGATCCGCGTCGGCATCGAGTGGGTGGCGGCATTGGATGGCGCCGGCCTGCTCGACCCGCAGGCTGCCGGCGCCGTTGTCCAAGTCGTCGGCGAGACGGACTTCCGCGAGGGCGTGCTGGCCATGGTCACCGACGTCGCGTCGGGCGAGGTGCTGGCCGTGCCCTACGACGGCTGGATTCAGGCGCTCTGGTATCGCCGCGACCGCTTCGAGCAGTTGGGGCTGAAGACGCCCATTTCGTGGGCCGATCTCAACCAGGCGTGCGACGCCATCGAGGCCGGCGGCGACCCGGCCTTTGCCCTGGTGCTGCCGACCGTCGGCAACCAGAACTACGTGCACCAGGTCTTCGAGCAGGTGGCCATGTCCAACAATGTCTGGCCCTTCGACGCCGCCGGTAACGTGACCATGAACACGCCGGAGATGGTCGAGGCGCTGCGTTTCTATGCCGGCCTCCAGCGCTGCTCGCCCGACGCGCCGCAGGATCTCTACGGCGCCCGCGAGCGCTACGAGCGCGACGAGTCGGCCATGCTCTTCTACAGTACCTACATCATGGACGACCTGATCGAAGGCTCCGATAACGCCGACGGCACGAAGATCGAAATTGCCGTGGAAAACCTGCCCGGCAAGACCGGCTTCACCTCCAGCCTGGCCGGGCCCAATGGCGTCGCCTCCTACGGCCAGTTGGTCACGCTGGCGCTGCTGGACGGCGCCTCGCCCGCCGCGCAGGACGTGGCGCGCTTCTTCCTACAGGAAGGTTATCTCGACATCCTGGCCACCGCGCCGCTGGGCAAGGTACCCGTGCTCGACAGCGCGCTGGAGCCGTGGTCCACCTCCAGCCCCATCTTCCAGGCCTATTCGCCGGCCACACTGGGGCATATTGCCAACGGCTACGCCACGATGAAACGCTGGGTGCTGCGCCCCGAATATGACCGCGCGCAGAAAGCGACCATCGGCGCCATCGAAGCGCGCCTCATCATCCCGGCGGCCATTGAGCAGATCGTGCTGGGCGACCTGACGCCCGAAGCTGCGGCCCAGCAATTGCAGGCACAGGTAGAGGACCTCTATCGCGTGCGCAAAGAGAGCGGCGGCTGATCGGAAGAGTGGAAGAATGGAACGCGGATGGCGCGGATCAACGCGGATTTGAATTCATCCGTGTAAATCCGCTCAATCCGCGTCATCCGCGTTCTATCGACTTCGCACTCCACGTCTCACGGCTTGAGGATGGCGGGTAGGTAGGTCCGGTCGCCCCAGAGTTGGCCGTAGATGCCCTGCTCCGCCAGGAGCGGCTTGTCCTCGGCGACAACGAAGATGTCGCCGGCGCCCCCGTTCGCCAGCGCCGGGCGCGCGGCGAAGCTGCCCAGCAGCCAGGCATCCCCGCCGATAGCCGTGCCGGTCGGCTCGATGCGCCGGTAATAGATGTACTCGAAGGCCAGCGGCGCCACATCCGGTCGCTGCCACACGGCGAAGTAGACCTGCCGTCCCTCGCTGCCTGCCACCGCCGGCCGTGATTCGTCGACGTTGGCGCCGCCCAGATAGAAGCCGGGGTCGGGCGTGCCGTCTCCCGCCGCCGTGCGCCCGTAGATGTCGCGGTCGCCCGCCGCATAGTGCAATTCCCAGATGATGAGATATTGCCCGATGGGCGACGCCGTGGGCAGCGCGGCCACCGCCGGTTTGGTGTTGGAGACGGTCATGCGTGCGTACTCGATGGATGTGGGTTGCAGCGGTTGGCCATTCCCTGTCACCAGGCGCCCGTAGATGTCGGTAAGTGAGGCGCCGCTGTCGTACCGCGCCCAGACCACCAGGAACTCATTGCGGGCGCGGTTGTAGGCCAACGCCGGCGCGCTGTGGCTGAAGGGGCTCGACCCCTGCTGAACGAAGAAGTTGGCGCCCGACAGCGAACCATCGCCGTTGGCAAGCTGCGCCTCGATATCGCTGACGGTCGAAGCCACGACCGTGCGCTGCCAGACGATCAGGAACGTGTCCGCTGTGGAGGCATAGCCAATCGCCGGCGTGAAACAGTTCTTGAGCGCGGCGCCGCTGCTGAGCGGGAACTCGACACCCAGCACCTGGCCGTCGCCGCCGATGATGCGTCCGTAGATGCGCGCGTAGGTGCCGTCATCGTGCTCGTAGACGACCAGGTAGCGCTGCTGCCCGCTGCTGTAGGCAACGGCCGGATTGCGTCGCTCAACGCCCGAACCGGCCGCAATGTAGAACGGCCCGCCCAGCAGTTTGCCGTCGCCGTCGACCCGCTGCGCGCCGATGTCGTCGTTGCCGGGCCGATCGTTGTACCAGACCACCAGGTACTCATCGCGGTCGCCGTTGTAGGCCACGGCCGGCGCCAGTTCGGTCAGCGTGCTCTCGGCAACGATGGGCATGGCATTGCCGACCGGCGCGGCCATGCTGGCTGCCGCCGCGACGGCAGGACGGACCGGAGGCGCCGGTCGCACCGGCCCACCCGGCGCGCTATCGGCGGCAGGGAAACCGGCCAACGCTGCTATCACCGCCAGCCACAGGGCGATGCCCGCCAACCGGGGGCTGCGCCACCTGACGCCACTTCGTAGCCACGATCTGGATTTCCTGCTGTAGATCGCCATTGATCTCCTCCTTTGTGGCCTGGCTGTGCGCAGCCGCCATTTCCTGCGCTGCACACGCCGGGCACATGCTCACTTCACTCTCGCGTTCCCTGGCGCCCGATAACAGGAAGATAGGCCTCGGAGCCGTTGACAAACACTGCTGCTGAGACGCCGGTGCCGTGCGCCGTGTCGGTCAACCAGGCCGTGTTGGCGATGAATGGCAGCCCCGCCGCCGTCTCTGGCCCGCCGGTGTTGACCGTGACCTGGTAGCTGATCGTCTGTACCGTATCCGTCAGCAGGCTGCCCTGCCACGTGATGGCGTTTGCCCCGGCGTCGTAACTCACGGCCGGTGCGACCGTCCCGGTGATGCTGCCAGGAACGTAGGCCACATTGGCGGGCAACTCGTCACGCACCTCCATGGTGCTGCCGCCGGAGAGCGTCAGCGTATACGTCACGACATCGCCGACCTGCACGCCATCGCCGGGCGAAGCTACCTTGCGCACCAGGAGCGGATTGGTGAGCCAGGCGTACTTCAAGCCGCCGTTGGTATGGTCGAAGTAGCTGATATGGGGTGCGCCGGCCGCATCGAGCGCCAGGGACACAAACCCACCCACATCGCCGGCGCTGTCCACGGTCTGAACGTCCCACGCACTACCGTTCCAAAAGGCATACTTCAGGTCGCGGTCGCCGATACTCGCGCCGGCACTCTCGTAGGCGATGTGCGGGTGGCCTTCGCCATCCACTGCAAGGGAGTTGGAACCGCTCCTTGCCGAATCCACTATCTGGAGGTCCCAGGCGCTGCCCGACCAGTATGCATAGCGCAATCCGCCACCGGCGGAATAACTGATGTGCGGATGGCCAGCCGCGTCCACGGCCAAAGCGGCAAACGCGGTCCCGGATCCGTCCAATGCGTCGACGACCGAATACTCCCAAGTGTAGCCAGTCCAATATACGTGTCGCAGTGCCTCGTCCAGATAATAGATGAGGTGAGGGTGATCCGCACTGTCCAAAGCAAGCGAGTCAAAGCCGAAGACTTCGTCGGCAGTGTCGACCGTATGGTAAGTCCAGGTGCTGCCTGTCCACACCGAATAATGAAGTGCGGGGCCGAAGTCGGTATTCTGATAGCTCACATGTGGATTGCCGCTGCTATCCAGCACCAGAGTCGAGTACATCCCAAAGCTCGACGCATAGTCGATTGGGCGGCTTGACCACTCTTGATTATCCCATCTGGCGTATTCCACCCTCGCCAGTCTTGGGTTGAAATAAAGCAAGTGCGCAAACCCGGCAGTATCCAGATCAAGCGACAGATCGTACCGGTTCCAGAAGCTGGTGCTGTGAAGAGTCTGAATATCCCAGGATGTTCCGCTGCGACTGGCATAACGCACTTTACCATTGATTCCCCGGTAATACGCTATGTGCGGACTTCCGGCCAAATCCAAGGCAAGAGACGAACTGAAACCCGCAACGCCACCACGATCGATCGTCTGGCTTTCCCACGTTCCACCCGCCAGTCGTGCGTAGATCAGCTCCTCCTGGTACGATTCATACAACATGACGCCGGCACTTCCGTTACTCCCGACCGCTAGAGATATGGCCTGGATGCCTCCATATGCGTCCGTCTTGCTTGTT
Source organism: Caldilineaceae bacterium (assembly GCA_020634815.1). GTDB lineage: Bacteria > Chloroflexota > Anaerolineae > Caldilineales > Caldilineaceae > Caldilinea. Next base: position 11,007 of record JACKBA010000024.1, read on the forward strand.
ACCACCTGGGATTCCCAATTCCCTCCGGTCAGATGCGCATACATCAGGTCCTCAGCGACCCAGAATGTGAGGTGGGGCTGGTCGTACACGTCGAGTACCAGCGCGAAAGAATTCCAGCCATCACCGGCAAACACCTGTCCTTCCCAACGTTTGCCGTTCCAGATCGCGTAGGTAATGAACTCATCCTGACCGTAGCTGACATGGGGGCGGCCGGCGCTGTCAACGGCCAGAGAAAGAAACCCGCTCAGGTTATCGGGCTCAGCCACAAGTTGAATATGCCAGCCCGCTGAGTCCAAATGTGCGTGTTTCACAGCCGGGGGTTTTTCCAGGCTCGTTCCTTCGAACCGGTAGGCGATGTGCGTCCGGCCCAGATTATCGACGTCAAGCGAGGATGAAGTCCCGGTGTTCCCCTCGCTGTCGACGGTCTGCACATGCCAGCCTGCTGTGTTGCGATAGGCATACTTCAGGTCGCCGTTTGTCACGTCGTGGTAGCTGATGTGGGGCAACCCCTGCGCATCCAGCGCAAGCGACGTGTCGGTGCCGACTTCGCCTGCGCTGTCGACAACCTCGATGATCCACCCGGATCCATCCCACCGGGCATATTTCAGGCGGCGATTGGCCGAGTCATAGTAACTGATGTGCGGGCGGTCGGCGCTATCAAGCGCCAGTGACGCGTACCACCCAACTTTCGGGTCGCCGTCTGCCATTTCGTACTGCCAGCCATGCCCGTCATACCACGCGTGGTACAGGTGGTTCTCGCCATAGGCGATATGTGGCCGATTCTGGCTGTCCATTTGCAGGCTGCGCTCGGTCATCAACCCAAACTGGCGCGGGCAGTCCACGCATTCGATCTGCCAGCCCGGAGCGGCGGCTGGTTGTGTGGGCTCGCGTGCAGGGACCGCCGACGCCCCTTTCGACGCAAATAGTACAAACAGCAAAATTGCCAGCGTGGCGGTAACTGCACTGGACAAGGACCTGTTCGGCTTCATGGTGCTATTCTCCCGGGGAAGCTGGATTTTGCCGTCCGGCGGCGATGGCTGCCGGGCCGGACTCGAAACGAGCATAACCAGGCGGACGGGGTTGGTCCGGGCTGCGGAGAAAAGCGGAGCGTGACGAGGAGCATCGACCGTCCATTCCTATTATGACGGAAATCGACGCGTCCGCAATCCGTATTTTGTAGTGCTATGGATTTCCTACAGGGTGGTGATGATTGCTTCCACACACGCGTTGAGCCCGCGCAGCACTGCCGCGCCGACCGCATGGCCGTGCGTGAAGTCGCCGGCTTCGACGCCAAAGACCCAGAGTTCGGCCGGCAGCCGATCGAGGACGCGCGCCAGTTCGACCACGGCGGCCAGATCGAGGGCGTGCGTGGAGCAGAAGGCGTGCGTTTCAGGCAAGCCGTCGCGGCTGAGGTCGAAGCTGTGCATCGTCCCCGGCGCCGCGCCGGAGACCACCGCATCAACCAGAATGACGCGGCCGGCGCCCTGCCACAGATCGATCAGATCCGTGTCGACGCCGGCCGCGTCCACCACCGTGACATCGGGCAGTTCGCGGGCGCGCAGCGCGTGCGCCACCAGCAGCCCGGCCGCATCGTCGCCACGCCACGCATTGCCAATCCCGATCACAAGCGTCTTTGTCACAGATCACTCAAGAACCCAAGAACTCAGCCACAAAGTCGCAAAGACGCTAAGGTAACACAAAGAATTCCACTCGAGTTTCTTCTTCGCGCCCCCTTTGCGCCTTTGCGCCTTTGTGGCTATGCCTTTACTCCTTCCTGTCTCAAAGTCGCAAAGAAGCGAAAAGAACCCAATCTCGAATCTCCAATCTCTTCTTCGCGCCCCCTTCGCGCCTTTGCGTCTTCGCGGCTATGCCTTTACTCCTCTCGGCCTCAAAGTCGCAAAGAAGCGAAAAGAACCCAATCTCGAATCTCCAATCTCTTCTTCGCGCCCCCTTCGCGCCTTTGCGTCTTCGCGGCTATGCCTACACTCCTCTCGGCCTCAAAGTCGCAAAGAAGCGAAAAGAACCCAATCTCGAATCTCCAATCTCTTCTTCGCGCCCCCTTCGCGCCTTTGCGACTTTGTGGCTATGCTTTTTCGATCTTCACTCGCAAGAAATGCGTCGAGCACGAGATGCACGGATCGTAGTTGCGAATCGCCTGCTCGCATTGCCAGGTCAACTCGTTGAGCGGTAGCTGCGCACGCGGTTCTACGAAGGCACGCAGGTCCGCCTCGATGGTCGCCTGGTTCTGCGCCGTGGGCGGCGTGATCTTGGCGGCGACGATGTCGCCCTCTTCGTCCACCACGTAGCGATGGTAGAGAATCCCGCGCGGCGCCTCCGTGCAGCCGTGACCGACGCCGGCGCACACCTCGTACGGCACAGCCGGCGCATCGGGCATGGTGTAGCCCTCCAGGATACGCAGCGCCTCGTCGATGGCGTAGAGCGCCTCGACGCAACGCACGACGATACTCTGGAAAGGGTTGTTGCAGGTAACGCCCAGCCCACTATCGAGCGCGGCGTCCCGCGCCAGCGGCGACAGGCGGTCGAAGTTGAGGCTGTAGCGCGCCAACGGTCCCACGAAGTAGTTGGCCCGCTCCTTGATATGCGCGTGGAGCGCCGTGCTGTGCGTCACGTGCTCTTCGATGAGGAACTCTTCAAAGGCGGCGATGGGGATATCCAGCCCACGGTTGGACACAAGGCGCCCTTCGTTGAAAGGATACTCGTCCGGATGGCGCAGCGCCACGAACTCATACTCCTGCTCGAAGGCCGGGAAGGGCAACTGACCGGTCCAGCGCACCAGGGCCACCATCGCCTCGCGCGCCCACTTCAACTCCTCGACGATGGCATGCCACTCGCGACGCTTGGGCACGCGGTAGAAGCCGCCCACGCGTACGTTGATGGGATGAATCTCGCGCCCGCCCAGCAGCGCCACGATGTCGTTCCCGATCTTTTTGATGCGCAGCGCCTGCGTCACCAGATCGGGGTGGTCGCCCGCCATCTGGATCGCGTCGGCATAGCCCAGGAAGTCGGGTGCGTGCAGCATGAACGCGTGCAGCACGTGGCTCTCGATCCACTCGCCACAATAAAGCAGCCGGCGCAACTCGCGCAGCGGGCCTTCCACCTTGACGCCGAAGATCTCCTCCATGGCGTGCACTGCGCTCATCTGGTAGGCTACGGGGCAGATGCCGCAGATGCGCGCCGTAATGTCGGGCGCCTCGGCGTAGGAGCGCCCGCGCAGAAAGGCCTCGAAGAAGCGCGGCGGCTCATAGATGCGCAGCTCCGCTTCCTCGACCTGGCCGTCCTTCACCTTGACGTGAAAAGCGCCCTCACCCTCGACGCGGGCCAGCGCATCGACGCGCACGGTTTTAGTGGTCAGCGTATTCATAGGCCTCGCTCTCCTTGCGGAATGACTCGCTGCCGGCGTTGTACGTGCGCAGCGCGCGCTTGATATCGATCGGTTCCACGCCAAGTTCGTCTCGCCACCAGGCAGCCAGGGCCGTCGTATTCGGCGTCTCCATGGGACCGAAGCACGCATAACAGCCGCGGCCGTACGCCGGGCAGAGCGCGCCGCAGCCCGCCTGCGTCACCGGGCCGAGGCAGGCGATGCCGGCAGCCACCATCACGCAGGGCGTGCCGCGCATCTTGCATTCCATACAGACGCTGTGCGTGGGGATGTTTGGTTTGCGCCCGGTGAGGTAAGCGCCGACGACCTCCAGTAGCTGGTGCTTGCTGATCGGACAGCCGCGCAACTCGAAATCGACGAAGACGTGCTCGGCAATGGGCGAGGAACGCTTGAGCGTGTCGATGACTTCAGGCCGGGCATAGACCGCTGCAGCAAACTCCTTGACGTCGGCGAAGTTGCGCAGGGCCTGGATGCCGCCCGCCGTCGCACACGCGCCGATCGCCACGAGGAACTTGGACGCCTCGCGGATCTCGCGGATGCGCTCGGCGTCGCCCGGCGTGGTGATGGAGCCTTCCACCAGTGACACGTCGTACGGCCCCTCCATGACGGCGCGCGATGCCTCCAGAAAGTAAGCGATCTCGACCTGGCCCGTCACCGCCAGCAGTTCATGTTCGCAGTCGAGCAGGCTAAGCTGGCAACCGTCGCACGAGGCGAACTTCCAGACGGCCAGCCGCGGTTTGCGTTTGGTTGCCATCTCATACCTCCCATTTGCCAAAGAAGCGCTGAACCTGATCCATGCGAAAGACCGGGCCGTCGCGGCAGACAAAGTGTGGTCCATACTGGCAGTGTCCGCACATGGCCGTGCCGCACTTCATGTTACGCTCCAGCGAAAGATAGGTCTGCTGCGGGCCGACGCCGCGCTTGTGCAGCGCCTGCACGGCATAGCGCATCATCACCTCCGGCCCGCAGATCAGCGCCACGGCGTTCTGCGGCTCGAAGGGTGCGCGCGGAATCAGCGCCGTCACCAGCCCCACGTTGCCGTGCCAGTCGCCGGTGGCGCGATCGACCGTGACGAAAATCTCCAGGTCGAAGCGCGAGCGCCAGCGTTCCAGTTCAGCGCGGAAGAGCATGTCCTCGGGCGTGCGCGCGCCGTAGAGCAGCACGACGCGACCGTAGTCGCCCCGCTGTGCGACGAGTTGATAGAGCGCCGGACGCAGCGGCGCCAGGCCGATGCCGCCGCCGACCAGCACGATGTCCTTTCCTTTCAGGTCATCCAAGGGCCAGCTCGAGCCGAAGGGGCCGCGCACGCCGATCATGTCGCCGCGCCGCAGCGTGGCCATCGCCCGTGTGACCGTGCCCACCGCGCGCGTCGTGTGCACCAGCCGGTCGGGCTGCGCCGGATCGCCGCTGATCGAGATCGGGATCTCGCCCAGGCCAAAAACATAGAGCATGTTGAATTGCCCCGCTGCGAAGGCTGCATGGCTGCGCGCCCCCGCCGGCTCCAGTTCGACCGTGAAGGTGTCGTCATTTTCCTGGTGTCGCTCGGTCACGCGGCACCGATAGGGCACGCACCCGTTGGTGGCGAAGGTGCGCGCGACGGCCGGCTGTCGTTCGTGAATTGCTGTTGCTAGCATGGTCGCATCTCCTTCGTCACGCCATCTCCAGGACGGCCTCGGGCTGCGGCTGGCCGATTTCTTCGGCGCGCAGGGCAGCTACCTCTGCCGTCAGGTCGATACCGACAGGGCACCACGTGATGCAGCGCCCGCACCCCACACAGCCCAGGCTGTCGAATTGATCCTGCCATGTGGCCAGCTTGTGGGTCAGCCATTGGCGATAGCGCGCCTTGGCCGACGCGCGCTGGCTGCCGCTCGTGATGAAGGTGAAGGCTGTCGTGAAGCACGAATCGGCGCGGCGCCAGCGCTCGGCGCTCTGGCCGGTCAGGTCGGTCGTGTCCTCGACAGTGAAGCAGAAGCAGGTCGGGCAGACCATGGTGCAGTTACCGCAGGTCAGGCAGCGCTCGGCCACCTCGTCCCAGTGCGGGTGCTCGAAGCTGCGGTAGAGCAGTTCCTTGAGCCCCGTCGTTTCCAGCGTCCTGCCCATATGGCGGGCCGCTTCGGCGACGATCGCCTCGGCCAGGTCGATCTCGCCAGGTGCTGCCGGCCGGTGCGGGACGTCGGCGAGCACGTCTGCGCCGCGCTCGCTCCCGACTGTGACGACGAATGCGTGCTCGCGTTCCGTCACGAGTTCGGTGAGCGCCAGGTCGTAGCCCGGCCCCACGGCCGGCCCTGTGCCCAGCGACGCGCAGAAGCAGGTATTGCCCGCCTTGCCGCAGTTGACCGCCACGATGAACGCGGCCTCGCGGCGTTGCTGGTAGTCGGCGTCGATCGTGCTCCCGCCAAGATAAACGTCATCGAGATGGTGGATGGCATGCAGTTCGCACGCGCGCACGCCAATCAGTGCATAGTGCGGTGTTGGCGCATCTTCGTGTACTATTTCGAACCCATCGCCATTCTTACGGGCCTGCCACAGCCGCCTGATCGGCGGAGACAGGTAACGTTTCCAGCTTTGCGGCCCGACGGTGTAGCCAAAGAGGGCGCCGTCATCCCGCCCCTCGAGCCGGTAGAATCCGCCCTCCTGCTCGTCGGTCCAGCCGGCCGGCAGAGCGTCGACGGACGTCACTTCGTCATAGATGATGGCGCCGTTTTCGACCCTGGGTGCGATAGTCTCGTAGCCGCGCGCGTGCAGGCTATCAAAGAGGCGCTGCAGGTCGGCGCGCAGAACGACACTGGGCGTATCAAGTTGTTCGTAATCGGCCATAGAATCTCTCCGCAAACGATCACATGTGAGCCAGCAGATAGGTGGCTAGACTCTCCAGCGTGCTGACCCGGCCGTAGTCCTTTTCGGGCACCTCCACACCGGTTTCCTTGTTCAGCGCAATGAGAAAATTCAGGAAGTCGAACGAGTCGATTTCGAGCGTCTCGCGGATGTCGTCGTGCGGGCGCAGATCGTTGAGGTCTGCTTCGGGAGCCAGCCCGCGCAACTGCGCCAGGATGATTTGCTGGAGTTCCGCCTTGGTCGTGGCATGAGTGCCGATCATGTTCTTTCCTCCTTATTTTTGGTGACTTGGTATGTTCCAGTTCATCGGTGCAGGGAAGAAACAAATACGGCGTCCCTAGATTGGCTGAACAACCTTGGACGCCGTGATGCGCGGAGCTATTTACAGGTCTGGCAGAGCACGGCCAGCGTCATCGCCGGGCCCTCGCCGGTCAGCCATAAATCGGGCAGGACCATCGAGGTGTGCACGCCCCTCGTTCTTGCTTTGAAAGAGAGGGCTGTGTCTTCAGTTTAGCAGACTCTGAAGAGGGGTTGACTGGTCAAGTGGCTAGTTTGTGAAAAGATTCACATTTAGAATGATGCCGTAGGCATCCAGAATAAAGTGCCACCCTGCCGTTTGGCGTAACGGCAGGGTGGCGAAGAGCGACAATGAGGTGTTGTCTGGTAGAGAGGGGGGATAACCTCCAATCTCTAATCTCTCACTCGAGTATGAACTAGAGATTGGAGACTGGAGATTCCTACTCGGTGGCTCCGCCGGCCGACTCCCACGCGCCGTAGCCGGGCGGGAAGGCGCGCACATTGTCCAACCCCATAATGTGCAGCGCTGCGTTGCTGATGGCCGCACGGTGGCCCGACGCACAGTAGACGACGACCGGCTTGTCAGTCGGAATGCTGTCCAGGTTCTGCGCCAGCGTGCGAATCGGGATGTTCGGCGCACCGGCGATGTGACCCTGGTCAAACTCGCTGGCTTCACGCACGTCCAGCGGCTGCGCGCCGGCGTCCAGCGCTTCCTGCATCTTCTCGACGGTGCCCAGGGAGTAGTAACCTTCGGGAATGTTGACCAGGAACTCATCGACAGCGGCCAGCATTTCGGGATCGACTTCCTTGGGCGTCACGGTCTCGGCTGTCACGGGCTCGGTCTCGGCCGGCTCGTTGGCGCCGCTCCAGCCCTTCCAGCCAGGCGGGAAAGACTTGACGTTGTCGTAGCCCAGCACGCCAAGCGACGCAAGTGCCGTGCCGGCGCGCAGGCCAGAGGCGCAGTAGACGAAGACCGGCTTGTCGGCAGGGATCTTGTCCAGGTTGGCGGTCAGCGTGCGCAGCGGGATGTTGATCGCACCAGGGATGTGCCCCTCGGCGTATTCGCTCTCCTCGCGCACGTCGATGAGCAACGGCTGCGTGTTCTCGATGGCATCCTTGAAGGCGTCGATTTTGCCTACGGCCAGGTAGCCTTCGGGAATGGCGCTGAGCCATTCATCGACCGCAGTGACGATATCGAAGTCGGAGGCGACGGCGGCTGCCACCTCGGCGGGCACCTCACCGGATTCGCCCTGGGCAGCTTCCCATGCGCCGTAACCGGGCGGGAAGGAGCGCACGTTGTCGTAGCCCAGCGTGTGCAGCATGCCGTTGGCCAGCGCCGAGCGATAGCCGGAGGCGCAGTAGGTGACGACCGGCTTGTCGGTCGGGATCTGGTCGAGGTTGGCGATGAGCGTGCGCAGCGGGATGTTGACCGCACCGGCGATGGCGCCTTCGGCAAACTCACCCTCTTCGCGGACGTCGATCAGCACGGCGCCTGCATCCACTGCCTCTTGCAGTTTTTCGACAGTGCCCAGACTGTAGTAGCCCTCGGGAATGTTGGCCAGGAAGCCATCGACCGCGGCCAGCAGCGCGGGGTCGACTTCCTTGGCAGTGAAGCTACCGGGCTCGACAGCCTCGGTGGACGCTTCTTCATTGGCGCCGCTCCAGGCCTTCCAGCCACCGGAGAACGCCTTGACGTTGTCGTAGCCGAGTTCGCGCAGTGCAGCGGTCGCCATGCCGGCGCGGTGGCCGGAGGCACAGTAGATGAGCACGGGCTGGTCGGCCGGTACCTTGTCCAGGTTCTGGGCCAGTGTGCGGACGGGAATGTTGACCGCGCCGGGGATGTGGCCGGCTTCGTATTCGCTGGTCTCGCGCACGTCGATGACATAGGCGCCGGCGTCAATCGCAGCCTTGACATCGTCGATCTTTCCGGTGTTCATCCAGCCTTCGGGAATGCCGGCAGCAAAGTCGCCGACGACGGCAGTCAGGTCTGCACCTTCGGCGGCCGGTGCTTCCTCTGCGGGTGCTTCGGTGGCCGGTGCCTCGGCGACGGGCGCCTCGGTTGCAGCAGGCGCCTCAGTCGGCGGTACGGGGGTCGGCGTGTCGGCCGCCAGCACTGCTGCCGGGGCAGCCGTCGGCGCTGCGCTTCCGCCGCCACATGCGCCCAGAACGAGCGCCAGGACGACGAATAGACTGATAACGGGTACTAAACGTTTGGACATATCTGTCACTCCTGTAGTTTAGAACATCGAATATGAGAACCGCTCGCGCGGGAATTGCCTTGCTTGGAAGATCAGTCGCCTGTGACCTGTGGCTGTCCCATCTCTTCGATCCACTTGGGATGTTCGATCTCGGCATCTTCCTTGGAAACGTAGCCGGTCGTCATGGAAGAGAGCGCTTTGTAGACAAAGGTGAAGTAGAGATGGCCGACCAGCAACACAGTGAGCGCCAGCATGGACAGGTCATGGATCGTTGCCGCCATCGCCAGACCGCCGGCGCCGAGGCTGCCCTTGGCATACCACATGAGGATGCCGGAAATCACCACCGTGGCCGACGTAATCACGACGCCGGCGTGATGCAACTTCTGCCCGGCGTTCAACCGGCCCTGCGGCGGCATGCCCACGGCGTGCCCCAGGAAGTACTGGCCCATGTGTTTGAACCAGGCCAGGTCATCCTTGTCGTAGGTGAACGACTCGACGAGCAACTCCTTGGCGCCGCGCCGATCGACGATCAAATACAGGATCGGCACGGCCATGAAGAGAATTGCACCAACCCGGTGGATGATGCCGGACGTGCCGCCCGCTGCCAGCCCGGCCATCGGCGGCCACAAAATCATGAGCCCGGTGAACAGGAGCATGAGAAACGAGATTGCCAGTGTTGCGTGCACGACCCGCTGGCCGACACGATAGCGCAATACCTTTTCTTCACGGTCGCTTGCAGTTGTCATGAAACACCTCGTTCGTATTGCCGCCACACGGGGCCACGATCAGCCGGCCTCGTGTGGATGAATGTCACTTCGATTCGTCGGCCTTGGCTTCCTCTTTGTGCAGGAGTTTCAGTTCCTGCATGTGGTTGCGGCGAGCGATCACAGCCGCCACCCCGGTCACGAGAATGCTCAGGCCGGTCAGCCCCATGGTCGCCGGTTGGACGACCTTCTGCCACGTGTTGACCAGCAGCGGCACCTGCGGGTTGGCCGGCAGATCGAGCACTTCCGGGTCGTCCGGCAGCACCATGATCACGCCCAGGCCGCCGGCTTCGGTCTCTCCGTACACGCGTGCCTTGGGGTAGCGCTCCTTGATGGCAGCAACCCGGCTCTGGGCTTCGGCCAGGATTTCCTGACGGTCGCCAAAGCGCAATGCGTCGCTGGGGCAGGTACGCACGCACCAGGGCGTGCCGCCCGCTGCAACCACATCGGCGCAGGCGTCGCACTTGCTGCAGCGGCCGTCGACCATCTGCGGCACGTCGAAGGGGCAGGCATCGGTGCAATACTGGCAGCCGCTACAGACATCGCGATTCAGGCGCGTCATGCCGCCTTCTTTGAAGAGCGCACCGGTCGGGCAGACGGACACACAGGCAGCGTCGGTGCAGTGATAGCAGCGATGGTTCTGGAAACCGCCCTCGAGATTCGGGAAGGTGCCGCGCGTCTGCTCGATTAGTTGGATGAACTGCGTGCCCGCCGGCAATTCATTGCCGGTCTTGCAGGCGGCAGTGCATGCCTGGCAGCCGATACAGCGCGAGATATCAAGCAGAAAGGCATTGGTAGCCACGTTATGCCTCCTTCACAATGCGGACGAAGTTGACACGCATGCCGGCGCCGCCGCTGATTGGGTCGAGAATGTAGCGCGTCTGCAACTGTGCGTCGTTGGCGCCCTTGCCATTGGCGAGCGTCAATGCCGGCTCGTTGCGGCCAAAACCGTGCGCCATGAAGACGGCGTCGGGCCGGATGCGTTCGGTTGCTTTGAGTTTCACCGGGCCGCTGCGGGCGCCGTCCTGGTTCTCCAGCCACACCCGATCGCCGTCCTTCATCCCCTGGGCAGCGACGATGCCGGCATTGATCCAGAGCTCGTTTTCGGGATAGAGTTCGTGGAGCAGCGGCGTGTTCTGCGTCTTGGCAAAGGTGTGGACCGGATGGCGCCCGTAGAGCAGGCGGAAAAAGCCGTCCGGCGGATCCTCGGTCGGCGTGTAGACCGGGATGGGATCCTGGCCGGCGAGCGCCAACTCATCCGAATAGAGCTCGATCTTGCCGGTCTTCGTCAGGAAAGGCGATGAACCCTTGAAATCGGCGAAGTACGGCTTGCCCTTCTGGACGATGATGCCCTTTTCCTCGCGCATCTTCTCGATGCTCGAGCCGATGGTTTGCAAGCGAGTGTTGATGTACTCCTCGGCGGTTTCCCACTTGAAGTAGTTTTCGAGGCCGACGCGCATGCCCAATTCACGCGCCATCCACCAGGCCGGCTTTGTGTCGGCGTAGGGTTCCACCGCCGGCTCGCGCAGCGCAATGTAGGGCGTCTTGTGCGCAACAGTCCACAGCTCGTCGTAGCGTTCGAGGACAGTCGCCTCGGGCAGCACGATGTCCGCCCACGCAACATGCTCCATCGGCAGTACGTCAATCGCAACGACCAGGTCGAGATTCTTGAGCGCCTCAATCGTGCGCGGGACGTCGGGCACCGTGTTCAGCAGGTTCGTGCCATAGACGATGAGCGCCTTGATCGGGTACGGTTCGCCCGTAATCATCGGCTCGATCAATTCCTGCATGGCGGTCGCACCGCGCAGGAATTTGGTGCGGGCGCCATCGGCGCGCGCTTTGCCGGACGGACCGACGGGCAGTTCCGCGCTTTCGGCGCCCGGCTCGGCCGAACAGCCACCGGCGCTGCCGGCGACGGCAAAGGGCGGATGGGGATACGCCTCGATATAGGGCGACTTGTTGAAGTAGAAACCACCCTCGCGCCCGTACGCACCGAGCAGCGCGTTGACCGTGTAGGCCGCACGCATGCGCTGCGTGTCGTTGCCGTACCACGTCACATGGCGCCCCGGCATGATCAGCGACTGCGGCAGGCTGTCGGCCATGACGCGTGCCGTCGTGCGGATCAACTCCGGGTCGAGTTCCGTGATGGCGGCCGCCCACTCGGGCGTCAGGTCGGCGACATGGGCGGCCAGCTTGTCGAAGCCGTCGGCCCACTCCGCAATATAGTCGGCGTCATAGCGCTTCTCGGCGATCAGCACGTTGATCCACGCCAGCAGCAGCGCCGTGTCGGTGCCGGGCTTGATGGGCAGCCAGTAGTCGGCCTTGGCGGCCACGCTGGAGAAACGTGGGTCGACCACGATCACCTTGGCGCCGCGGCCCCAGGCCTTGGCAAAGTCCTGCATCACCGTGTTGCGTGAGTCTTCCCCGATATGGCTGCCGATGAGCGTCAGGCAGCGCAATCCTTCCCAGTCCACCGGCTCGTGGCCGCCGACAGGGAAGCCCAACGTCAGGTTGGAGGCTTCCTCGCGCGGGCTGGTGCAGAGCGACGAGGATGGCTTGGCCGCATTGGGCGTTCCCCACGCCTGGGCAAAATAATCGGCAAACCAGAACTCGCCGGAGGTGTGGCCGAAGACCGCTACCGACTCGGGTCCGTATTGCTCCTTGATGGCCAGGAGTTTCTCGGCCATGGCGTCGAGCGCCTCCGGCCAGGTGACCTCCTGGAACTTGCCTTCGCCCCGTTCGCCGGTGCGTAGCATGGGCGAGCGCAGCCGGTCCGGGTCATACATGAACGAGACGCCACCCTGGCCGCGCGCGCAGAGCATGCCGCGACTCTTCGGGTCGGCCGGGTTGCCGTCGATCTTGTAGACGCGGTCGCCGACACTCTGGACCGTAATGCCACAGCGCCACGGACACATGTCGCAGACACTGTAGGTGGTCTTGATCTGGCCGCGGTAGAACCAGGGCGGCTCGGCGCTGCCCTCCGGCGCGGCGACTGCGGGAATCGCATGGCCACCCGCTACCGCCAGCCCGGCGCTTCCCGCCAGTGCACTCTTCAAGAAAGTGCGGCGTGAGATTTGTAACTGTACTTTGCCCATTATCTATTCTTCCCCTTTGCGATCCGGCCAAAAGCCGGGTGAGAAGTATCAGCCTGCCGTCACCGCCACATCCACGTCGATTGACCGGGTGCAACACAATTCCGGCTCTTCCAACACTGCTGCCGGCAAGAGACCGGCATAGTAGTCGTGTAGTTTTGCTTCGCGTTGCATCGCCCGGTGCATGATGCAGAGAACGCTGGAGAACCATTCCTGCTCCATGTTCTCCTTGGCAATGCTGCTGCACGCGCCGGCCTGCCAGACCTGCTTGCGATATTGCCGGTAGCTCTGCGGGAGAACCGCCACCACACGCAGCCGCGGGTTATGCTCGAGCATGGCCGTGACCAACGCCGGCGTGCCGGATTGCGCCATGAGCCAGTCCAATACGACGACATCGTCCGCACCTGCATCAACGCGCTGCAGCAACTCATCCTGACTCAGGACGTGTTCTGCGGTGACGGTCAGCGGTGTCAGTTCCAGTGCCGAGGCCAGCAGAGAATCCAATAGCATATGAGACGCCGGGTCTGGTGTAGCGAACAACAGTCGTATCTCCATGCTTTCCTCCCAGGTCGAGGTTGCCCCATCTGTCCAATGCGTGAATTTCTTCACAAGCATCTTATCAGGGACCGCGCCTGCTGTCTGTCGGGAACTCTTGGACAGTTTGTGTGGGGATTTCTCCGGGTGATAGACTTCAGGCGCAACCTGAATGTTGGCCGAATGAGGGGAGAGAGAAGCGTGGAACTCGAACAATGTGTGGCAACGATGCAGCGCAATGCGCAGCGGATCGCGGCGCTGGTCGCCGGCGTGTCGGACGAGCAGGCGCGGTGGAAACCCGACGCGGAGAGCTGGTCGATTCTGGAGGTGGTCAATCACCTGTTGGACGAGGAGCGCGAGGATTTCCGCGTCCGCATCGACTACACGCTGCACCGGCCCGGCGAGAAGTGGCCACCCATCGACCCGGGCGGCTGGGTCACGCAGCGGCGCTACAACGAGCGCGATCTGAGCGAGTCGCTGGCCGCGTGGCTGGCCGAGCGCGATCGCTCAACGGCGTGGCTGACCGGGCTGGAGGCGCCCGACTGGGACGCGGCCGAGCTCGCGCCGTGGGGCGACCCGTTCCCGGCGGGCAATCTGCTGGCGGCGTGGGTGGCGCACGATCTGCTGCACATGCGCCAGTTGGTCGAACTGCACTGGGCGTGGACGACGGCGCAACTGGCCCCGCGCACCGTGCAGTACGCGGGCGACTGGTGACCCTGCCGCCCGCAGGTACAGTCTTTGCTACCTCGGTGCGTCCGTTACTGCGTTCACCAGGTTCTCCAGCCGCGCCACCAGATCCATGACGGCCTTGGGCAGCGGCGCGCCGCTCTCCAACGTGCGCGCCTTGAGCGACTGGAGTTGTGCGGTCAAAGCCGGCGCACTCATCGACTCCTGCTCTCCGGAGGCCGGTGTTCGATCAAAGAACGCGCCGAGAAGCAGTTGAATCGTCAGCGCCACCGGCGGTGCGATGATCAGCCCGACGATGCCAAGCAGATCGCCGAGCATCAGCATGAGGAGGACCGTCAGCGTGCCCGAAAGCTGGGCGCCGGACTTGTCCAGCCGCGGCTGCACCACGTATTCCGAGATGGCCAGCACCAGGATCGTCGCTGCGGTGGCGAAGATCGCCACCTGCCATCCGGCAAACCAGCCGATCAGCGCCGCCAGGAGCAGGGCAATCACGCCGCCGATGATGGGAATCAGCCACGCCAGCGAAACGAAGAGGGCAAGCGCAAAGGGATAGGGCACGCCTGCGAGCGCGTAGAGCGCCGTCAGTGCGGCGCCGGTCAGCAGGGTCTGCACGACTTCGCTGCGCACGTAGGCGCCGACGCGCCGGCCAAGGCTGGTCAGGAACGCGCGCAATTGAACACGTCGATCGGATGGCAGCAAGGAGAGCCAGAGCCGGCCAAAGCGGCTGCTGTCCATGCTCCAGTAGATGGCCAACACCATTGCCAGGGCGACCTCGCCGGCCATGCCGAGCAGACGCTGCGCCATGGCCATCAGCCCTTCCGCCACGCCGGTCTCGGGGTTCTTGACGATCATCGTCGCCACTTCGTCCGTCGTAGGCAGGCGGCCGACCAGGAGCACGCTGCGATCCGTGGCGATTTGCTCGATGCGCGCCTGGAGGATGCCATAGCGGGTCAATCCGTCCTGGATGAGCGGGTCGAGTTCGGCGGCGAAGGAACGGAAGACTATCACGCCAATTACCAGGATGATGATGACAGAGCCGGCATAGACGGCCAGCACGGCAAGCCAGCGCGGCGTATTGCGCCGGGTCAACCAGCCGATCGGTTCCTCGACTACCAGCGCAATGACGAGCGCGAGCAGAAAGATGCCGACGACGCTTTGCAGCCGCCAGGCGATGAGCAGCAGCGTCAGGACAAGCAGGATGATGGTTGTGACAAGGGCGACTCGCTTCACGGCCGGCGCTCCTGTTGGGCGATATAGAGGTCGAGCTGGTGCGCAAGCGTCTCCACGAGATCCAGCGCCATCTCATCGCCGGAGTCGAGCGGCGCGCTGTCAGTGCGGGCGAGCTTGCGTGCGTCGATGGCCAGCTCCTGCGCCTGGCGCTGCCAGACTGCCCACCGATCGCGCTGGCCGGTTGCCGCCTCGGGCGCCGGCGGTTTTGCCTCGATCGTCGGCTCAAAGAGGAGCCGCGTCGTCAATATCTGCAAGACTGCGGCCAGCGGCACGGCCAGCAGGGCGCCGGCAAAGCCGAAGAGCGCGCCGAAGGCGGTAATCGCCAGCAAGGACACGACGGCGTTGACGCCGACCGCCCTGTCCATGATCCGTGGCACAAGGAGGTTGCTCTCGGCCACCTGGATGACGACGATGGCGCCCACGACCCACAGCACCTTGTCGGGTGCGACCGATGCCGCCATCAGCACGGCCGGGATGGCACCAAGGATCGGGCCGACGACGGGCACCGCCTCGAAGATCGCCATGAGCGCGCCCAATAGCAGCGCATTCGGGACGCCGATCGCGAAGTATGCCACTCCCGAAAGCAGCCCGATCGTGCCGCATAGAATCAACTGGCCGCGGAAGTACCCGTTGATCTTGCCTTGGATTTCGGCGATCGTGGCGCGCACGGCGCTGCGCCGCTCCGGCGGCACGCGCAGCACGGCATGGCGCACAACCCGGTCACCCTCCAGCGTCCAGAAGTAGGCCAGGAGAAAGACGGCGATCACGGCGAACAGGATGCGCAGCGCGGCGCCCAGCGACAGCAGCGGCGATGCGTCCGGCTCGCCCTCGCCCGGTTGCAGCAGCAGGGCAAGGTCCGGCAGGCTGATTTCGGCCGGCATGACCCGCGCAACGCCGCGTAGCAGACCGATCGGCTGCGTGCGCAGGTTTTCGAGCAGGGTGGCGTAGAGTGCCGGGAATTGCTCCAACAGGCTGCGCGCCTGCTCGACCAGGACGGGAATGACGCTCGCCAGCAGCACGGCCAGGCCGGCAGCCAACAAAGTGTAGATCAGCAGGAGCCCGATCTCGCGGCGAATTCCGCGCCGTTGCAGCCAGGCGGCCACCGGTTCGAAGATCACCGCCAGCGCAAAGGCGATGAAGAAGAGGAAGACAACCATGTAGAAGCGGTAGAGCAGCGCAAAGGCGGCAACGACGCCGAGCACGACCAGCGTGCCAAGCAGGATGCGGCGCCCGGTCAGCGGCTGTGTGTCAATCATGCAAATCCTTTCGGGTACTGCAAACGGCCCCCGGACGACGCCGGCGACAAGAATCTGCTATTGTTGATCAAGCTGTGTGAAAACGCTATTTGGGGAAATCGGCGACAGGAGGGCGTGTTGCTCGGCCGAGTGGAAGATTGGCGTGGTCTACGTGTACTCCGAGAGCAGGCCGCGCGAGAGCGCATACTGCACCAGATCGGGGCGGCTGCTGAGGTTCAGCTTCTCCATGATGCGTGCGCGGTACGTCTCCACGGTCTTGGGGCTGATGGATAGTTTCTCGCCCACCTGCGCCGCCGTGTAGCCGAGTGCGATCAGTTTGAGCACCTCGCGCTCGCGCTCACTCAGCCCTTCATATTCGTCCGGGCTCGAGCCGCTATTGATCTGCGAGATGTAATCCTCCAGCAGCAGGCGCGTGGCCGACGGGTAGAGAAAGGCCTCGCCGCGCGCCACGGTGCGGATCGCGTCGAGCAGTTCCGTGTCCACCGTCGATTTCAGAACATAGCCGGCAGCGCCCGCCTTTAGCACGGGAAAGAGATATTTTTCCTGGGCGTGCACTGTCAGGATCAACACCTGCACGGTCGTGCATTCCTGCCGGATACGCCGCGTCGCCTCCAGGCCATCCATCACCGGCATGGAGATATCCATGACCACCACGTCGGGGCGCTGGGCCACGGTGGTATCCACGCCTTCAGCGCCGTTGCTCGCCTCGCCGACGACCTCCATGTCCGGCTCCGCGTTGATCAACGCCGTGAGGCCGACGCGCACCACCATGTGATCGTCCACGAGCAACACGCGGATCTTGTTCATCGGTTCGTTCCTTTACCGTTTTGCCACGGGATGCGCGCCGTGATCCGGGTTCCGGCGCCCGGCTGCGACGTGACTTCCAGGTCGCCACCGATCATGGCAACACGTTCGCGCATGCCGACCAGCCCCAGGCCGTGGTCGGCGTCGGGCTGCGTACGCGCCGGGTCGAAGCCGACGCCGTTATCGGACACCCGCAGAATGCACAGATCCGCGTCGCGTCGCAGCGTCACGAGAACCTCGCTGGCGCCGGCGTGGCGGCTGACGTTGGAGAGCGCCTCCTGCCCCACGCGGTAGAGGACCAACTCGGCTTCGCGCGGCATGCGCCGATCCATCCCGTCGACGACCACCGACGCGCGTACGCCGTCGCCCTTGTTGAACTCGTCGACGCGCCACTCCAGCGCTGCGGCCAGGCCCAGGTCGTCGAGGATGGTGGGGCGCAGATCCAGCGCCACGCGGCGAACGTCTTCGAGCGCCCGAGCGGTCAACTCGCGCAGTTCCTGCACGTGATGTTGCGCCTCGGCCGGGTTGTTGGCCCGTTCCAGCAGGCGAATGTGCACGAGCAGCGAGGTCAGCGACTGGGCGGCCTCGTCGTGGAGCTCGCGGGCGAGCCGGTAGCGCTCCTCCTCCTGCGCCTGCAAGATCTGGCGCGAGAGTTGCTGCATCTCGCGCGCGTCGTGTTCAAGCTGTGCGAGCATCTGGTTGAAGGTGCCGGCCAGCCGGTCGAAGCGCTCGTCGCTGTTGTCGCCCAGCACCACACGTATATCGGCGCGGCCGCTGCGCGTCTCATCGACCGCCTCCTGGAGCCGGTCGAGCGGATCGAGCGCCTTGCGCAGCACCCACTGGTTGACAAAGAAGCTGATCGCCACGCCGATGCCGGCAAAGACCGCGATCAGTTCATAGTGAATGTCGTCGGGATAGCTGGTCACATGCCAGACCGTGACCATCGTGCCGCCGACTGCACCAAGCGCCACAATGGCAATGTTGGCCCAGAGGATTTTATAGAAGAGCGGCGTACGCAAAAGCCGCCGTCGCATGCGTTTGATCACGTGCCTACCATACCATGCAACTCGACGGGGTGCAGGAAGACAGACCACGGATGTGACCGATTAGGCGGATTTGCGCGGATAAGAGTATCCGTTGAAATCCGTCTAATCCGTTACATCCGTGGTCTATCCGATCCTCTCCAAACAGGGAGGCTATACCCAGTTCTCCGGCGTGTACTCGCCGAAGACGCCGCGCAGCGTGTCGCAGATCTCGCCGAGGGTGGCGTAGGCTTCGACCGCCTCGACGATCAACGGCATGATCGGCGCCTGCGGTTCACTCGCCGCCTGACCGATGCGGCCGAGGATCTCCTGCACGGCGTCGTTGTCGCGCTCGGCGCGCAGCTTTGCCAGCGCGGCCACCTGGTTGATGCGCACGCTCTCGTCCACGCGCAGCAATTCGCCTTCGTTGTGCTCGTCCGTCTGGAAGCGGTTGACGCCGACGACGACATCATCGCCCTTCTCCACCGCGCGCTGCGCCCGATAGGCGGCATCCTGAATCTCGCGCTGGACGAAGCCTTCTTCCACGGCACGCAATGCACCGCCCAGTTCGTCGATCTTGGCGATGTATTCGTCGGCGCGGCGCTCGATCTCGTCGGTCAGCCACTCCACGTAGTAGGAGCCGGCCAGCGGGTCGACGGTATCGGCGGCGCCGCTTTCGTAGGCGATGATCTGCTGCGTGCGCAGGGCGATCTCCACCGACTTCTGCGTGGGCAGGGCCAGCGCCTCGTCCTTGCTGTTGGTGTGCAGGCTCTGCGTCCCGCCCAGCACAGCGGAGAGCGCCTGGATCGTCACACGCACGATGTTGTTGTCCGGCTGCTGCGCGGTGAGCGTGCTGCCGCCCGTCTGCGTGTGAAAGCGCAACTTCCACGAGTCGGGATTCTGCGCGCCAAAGCGTTCGCGCATGATGCGCGCCCACAGCCGCCGCGCGGCGCGGAACTTGGCGACCTCTTCCAGGATGTTGTTGTGGGCGTTGAAGAAGAAGCTGAGCTGCGGCGCAAAGTTGTCGACGTCGAGCCCCGCGGCGACCGCCTGCTTCACATATTCCATGCCGTTGGCCAGGGTAAAGGCCACTTCCTGCACGGCGGTGCTGCCCGCCTCGCGGATGTGGTAGCCGCTGATGGAGATGGTGTTCCACTTGGGCACATCGGTGGCGCAGTAGCGGAAGATGTCGGTAATCAGGCGCATGGAGGGTGCGGGCGGGAAGATATAGGTGCCGCGTGCGATGTACTCTTTCAGGATGTCGTTCTGGATGGTGCCGCGCAGTTGCTTCGCCGCAACACCCTGCTGCTTGCCCACGGCAATGACCATGGCCAGCAGCACGGCCGCCGGCGCGTTGATGGTCATGCTGATGCTGACCTTGTCCAGCGGGATGCCGTCCAGCAGTGTCTCCATGTCGCGTAGGCTGGAGATGGACACACCGACCTTGCCCACTTCGCCCTCGGCGAATTCGTGGTCGGCGTCATAGCCGATCTGCGTGGGCAGGTCAAAAGCGACCGACAATCCCGTCTGGCCCTGGGCGATGAGGAACTTGTAGCGCTCGTTGCTTTCCCGGGCGTTGCCAAAGCCGGCGTACTGGCGCATGGTCCAGAAGCGGCCGCGGTACATGTTCGGCTGCACGCCGCGCGTGAAGGGGTATTCGCCCGGAAAACCGAGCGTCTCCAGGTACGCGCCGGCGTCGCCGTCCGGGGTGTAAACCGTGTCGACGACCATGTGCTCGTCGCTCGTGGTGAACTGGGTCTTGCGCTCGCCAAAGCGCTTGACCAGGGGAGCGAGTGTGCTTTCCTGCCAACTCTTTTTCAGTGCTGCAATTTTGTCTGGTGCTGTGTCAATCATGTGTGTCTCCGAACGCAAAACAATATATTGAGAGATGCATTTACATCTCGCTACGTCCAGTCAAGGCGCGGCCGAGCGTCATTTCATCGGCGTATTCCAGGTCGCCGCCCATGGGCAACCCGCGCGCCAGGCGCGTCACGCGTAGGCCGAGCGGCTTCGTCAGCCGTGCGATGTACATGGCCGTGGCTTCGCCTTCGAGATTTGGATTGGTGGCCAGCAGCAGCTCGCGCACGGGCGTCTCGCTCTGCTGGATGCGCTGCAACAGTTCGCCGACCTTCAGATCTTCCGGCCCGACCCCTTCGACGGGCGAGATCGCGCCGTGCAGCACGTGGTAGACGCCGGTGAACTCGCGCGTGCGCTCGATGGCCTGTACGTCCAGCGGCTCTTCGACCACGCAGATCAGGCCGTGGTCGCGCTGCTGGTTGTCGCAGATCGCACACGGGTCCTGGTCGGCGATGTTGAAGCAGACGCTACAGAAGACTGTGCGTTGCTTCAACTCTTCCAGGGCACGCGCCAGCTTGATGGCAACGGCCTCATCGCTGCGCAGCAGGTAGTAGGCCAGCCGCGTCGCCGTCTTCGGGCCGATGCCTGGCAACTGGCTGAACGCGTCGATAAGGTTGGAAACCGGTTCGGCGAGGGGCTGCATAGGCTAGAAGAGGCCGGGCGGCAGGCCCATCCCGCCGGTAAGGCCGCCCATGCGCTCATCCTCCAACGCCTTCGCCTGCGCGATGGCATCGTTGAAGACCGCCAGCAGCAGGTCCTGGAGCATCTCCACATCGTCGGGATCGACGACCTCGGGCTTAATCGTCACGCTGCGGAATTCGCGGGCGCCGGTAACGACGACCGATACCGCGCCGCCGCCGGCGCTCACCGTGATCTCCTCGTCGGCCAGCGCCGCCTGCGTCTTCTCCATCTCTTCCTGCAACTTCTGCACCTGCGACATCAGGCTGCCCATGTTGGGCATGCCGCCGCCAAAGCTCTTGCCGCCACCAAATCCACGCTTCTTGCTCATTGTGCTATCCTCCAAATGAACTTCAATCTTGATTCAATTATCGCCCAATGCGCGGCGAACCACCAGAAATCGTCGGCGGACGCAGGCGCCGCGCCATCACTCCTTGACGAGCACCGCCACCGCCTCAAACGCATCGCACTCGCGCAGTTCGGCCAGGCGTAAATCGGGCATAAGCCGCGGTGCTACCTGGGTGAGCAGTTCTCGAAACGATTCGGTCGAGAAGGTGTGGAAGTGAATCTCCTCGGAAACCTGCAATTTCTCCCGCGCAATGCGGTCGATTTCGACGCTGTCCCATTCGGGCAAGGGCGTGCCATTCTGCCGGCTGATGGCTCGCAGCGAAATCGCCACCCATTCCCGATAGTGTGGAAGATCGTGTGCCGCCACCTGTGAACTGACACCCATTTCCTGCCAATCTTCCCACATGTGCTGCGGCGGTGTGAGCGTACGGCCGCGATCGAAGGTGCGGTCGACGATCGGCACGGTGGCGAAGAGCACACCGTTGCTGCGCAGGACGCGATGCCAGGCCGCCAGCGCGCCCAGCGTGTTCGGCGTATGCTCGAGCACATGGTTGGCGATGACGAAATCCTGGCTCGCATCTTCGACGGCGTCCAGCGTGAAGCCGTCCGTCACATAGTCAGGGTCGACGATGCGCGCCGGGTCGAGTTCGGGGAAGGTGCGGATGCACTCGGCGCGTGTCATCCGATCCACGTAGCGGACGGTCACGCCGGCGGGCACAGCCAGCGGCGAGTGGAGGGCGCCGATCTCGATGCCGCTGCCCCGGATGTAGCGCCGGGCAAGCGCCGTTCGACATGGGGGCGGGGAAAAGGGATTCTTGCCTTGGAGCAGGCGGCTGAAGCGAGACAGCCTCACTTCTCCTCCTGCACGACTTGTGCGCCGAGGTCGCTCACTGCGTAGTCGATCAGGGCGTCCTTGGCGTCGCTTTTCTTCTCTTCGACCTGCACCACATTGGCGTTGGGCAGCAGCGCGTGCTCTCCCGTCTGGAAGACGACCTGGAAGGGCCGGCCGAGCAAATGCTGCAAGATGCGGCTCAACTGGTCGCGCGTCTCCTGGTTGTCGACCATCTCGCGCACGGGGCCGTACTGCTCCGTAAAGGCAAAGACGATCGACTCCGCCCCCACCGCCGTATCCTTCGCCGAGTTCAGGGCGCCGGATACCTTGTTGCCGCATTTCTGCTTGACCAGGCGCTGGAACTCGCCCCAGCGCCGGCGCAACGTCTCGGCTGCCGCATCGTCGGGTGGCTGTGTTGCGTCGGCAGGGGCCGCTTCGGCGTCGGGCGCAGCGGGCGCCGGTGCCTGCTTGCTGCTGCCGGGCATGGCGCCGGCAGCGGGCGCAACGGCCGCGCTCGCCGGCGCCGCCTGCACGACGACGGTTGCCGGTGAAACAGCCTCGCCCTGCACGACCTCGATGAGCGCCATCTCCAGCGGCAGTTGCGGCTGGAAGCCGCCCTTGAGGTCGGCGATGGCTGCACTGAAGCGCTTGATGGCGTAGAGCGTCGTCGGCTGGTCCAGTTGCTTCGCCTGCACCTGCAATTGCTTCACGGTGTCGACCGGCAGTTCGTCGAGCAAGCCGGCGTTGTTGGTCATCTGCAAGACCATGACGGCGCGCAACTGCTCCACGACCTGCTGGCAGAACTCGGGCAGGCCGGCGCCGTCGGTCACCAGCCGGTGAATCTGCGCCAGCCCGCGGCTCACGTCACGCGTCGCAATGGCGCTGACGAGATCGAGCACGGCCTGGTCGTTCACGGCGCCGAGCACCTGCTGCACCTGTTCAGTGGTCACTGTGTCGGTGCCGAAGCTGAGCATCTGGTCGAGCAGGCTGACGGCATCGCGCATGCAGCCCTGTGCGCTGCGCGCGATGGCCAGCAGCGCGTCCGGCTCGGCGTGGAAGCCCTCTTCCGTCGCCACGTGCTGCAAATGCTGGGCAATCTCCGGCGTGGGGATGCGGCGAAAGTCGAAGCGCTGGCAGCGGCTGAGCACGGTCGCCGGGATCTTGTGCGGCTCCGTGGTGGCCAGGATGAAGCGGGCGAAGGGGGGCGGCTCTTCCAGCGTCTTGAGCAGGGCGTTGAACGCACTCCCGCTCAGCATGTGCACCTCGTCGATGATGTAGATCTTGTAGCGACCCTCGCTGGGGCGGAAGCCCACCTTGTCGCGCAACTCGCGCACGTCGTCGACGCTGTTGTTCGAGGCGGCGTCGATCTCGATGAGATCGAGCATGCGCCCCTCGGTGATGGCGACGCAGGTCGGACACTCGTTGCACGGCCGCTCCGCCTCGGGCGCGCTGCAATTGAGCGCCTTGGCCAGGATGCGCGCCGTGCTCGTCTTGCCCGTACCGCGCGGCCCGGAGAAGAGATAGGCGTGGGCCACGCGGTCGTCACGCAGCGCGTTGCGCAACGTGCGTGTCACATGTTCCTGGCCGACGACCTCGTCAAAGGTCTGGCTGCGCCACTTGCGATAAAGAGCGGTGGACATGCCGCAAGTGTATCATTGAAACAGATGTGCGGCAAGCAATTTTGGGGCTAGTCACAGGCGACGGCAGGCGGCGCCGGTGTGTCATTGATGACTGATGGCAGGTAGAGTTGATTGGCCGCATCGGCCGGCGGCGGCGCGGCGATGATGGCGCCATTCAACTGGATCTTGTCGCAGGTCATGGTGCTCTTGCTGCTCGTACGCATCTCGGCGGTGATGGTGTGTTCGCCGCCCCCCGCATTGATCGTCCACGTGAAGCTGCTGGCAAAGGGCTGCCAGTCGCCCCAGCCGCCGCTGTCGTTGCGCAGGCGCATCTCGCTCCAGGTGCCGTGGATGTAGACGTCGACGTCGCGGTCGTCGGTCGTCGGCGAGTCGCCGTTGATGACCATGGGGTAGACATCGCGGCGTGCGCCGAAATCCTGCACCCAGTAGGTGCCGTAGTCCCCCGACCCCTTGTAGTAGCCGACGCCGATCTCGGTGAAGTCCTTGTTGAGGATGTTGCTGCGATGGCCGGAACTCGACATCCAATCGTCGACCACGGCCTCGGGCGTGCGATGGCCGGCGGCGATGTTCTCGGCCGCGCTGCGCCAGTTCTGGTACCAAAGGCCCACGCGATCGAAGGTGTCGCAGACGCGACTCAGACTCCCGCCGCTGCGGTCGTACGAGTCATGTTCGAAGTAGTTGTCGACGCCAAGATCGGTAGCATGGTAGCGCGCCGCACTGGTCAGTGCTGCGGCCCGTTTCAGGGGTGGCAGATTGCCGTTGTTCGCCCGCTCCTGGTTGACCAGTTCGACGACGCGCAACTCAAAGGCTTCGTCCACGACGGGCGCCTCGACGCCACCGCAGCCCGTGTAGGAGATTTCGTACAGGCGAACTGCGGCGGCAGGCGTGGCCACAGCCAACCCGGCCAACAGAACGACGGCGAGCATGAGGCCGCCGCGTACAAGAATCGTTGTTTGTGAATTAGTACTGCGCATTTTCATGATGTCCGCTTCGATTTCAGGCGCTCTGCCGGTTGACCGTCAGGGCTAAGTTTGATGGTCTGATGACTGCCCAATGATAGTGCGATTTCTCGCAAGAAACATGGTCCTTTTGCTTCGTCTGCCTTGCGCCCTGTTGATGATTTCCTGTCGATTGCACCGCGACGTTTGTGCCAGACGCGACGGTTGGCGCCGGCCGCGCTCGCGCATTCCATGCTTTGAATAGTCTCTGCATCATGAAATGGATGGCTCGTTATAGTTGTGATCTGCCGGCTACCCTATGCTGGGGCGAAAGACAAGCAACAAGGAGCGGAGTTTCTACACATGAAGATAAGTTCGAAGAGCCTGTTACTCTCGGCCGGGATGCTCTCGGTCATCGCCTTGACGGCCTGTGCCGCAACCACGCCGGAGACGGTCAAGCGCCCGGCCGACAGCGTCACGCTCGCACCCTGCCCGGAGTCGCCCAACTGTATTTCGTCGCAGGCGCCGGCCGACGACGCGCAACACTACATGGCGCCGCTGACCTATACAGGAACGGCGGAGGAAGCCAGGGAAAAATTGCTCGCCGTAATCGGCGCCATGCCGCGCACGAAGGTGGTCGCCGACGAGGGCAACTACATCCACGCCACCTTTACCAGCCTGATTTTTCGCTTTGTCGACGATGTGGAATTTGTCATCGATGACGGAGCGAAGCAGATCCAGTTCCGCTCGGCGTCGCGCGTCGGGTATGGGGATATGGGTGCCAACCGCAAGCGCATGGAGGAGATCACGAGCCGCTTCGCCGCGCCGTGATCGTCATCGCCGGCGCTAGCCGCCGGCCAGCAGCCGCTCCGTCAGCCCCGTGTAGCGCTGCATGACGTCGTTGTTGCGCACCGCCAGGCTGATGGCGCGCGGCTGCCCGACGATGACGACGAGACGGCGCGCCCGCGTCACCGCCGTGTAGAGCAGGTTGCGTTGGAGCATGAGGTAGTGCGTCGTCAAGAGCGGCAGCACCACGGCGGGGAACTCGCTGCCCTGGCTCTTGTGCACGCTGACCGCATAGGCGTGCGTCAACTCGTCCATCTCCAGGAATTCGTACTCCACCGGCCGGCCGTCGAAGGTCACGACGACCTGGTGCATGATCGGGTCGAGCGCCGTGATGCGCCCCATGTCGCCGTTGTAGACATCCTTGTCGTAGTTGTTGCGCACCTGCATGACGCGATCTCCCACGCGGTAGATGCGATTGCCGATGCTGCGTTCGGCGCGGTTGGCAGCCGGCGGATTGAGCGCTTTCTGTAGCGCATCGTTGAGCGCGGCGACGCCCACGACGCCACGATGCATGGGCGCCAGCACCTGGATCTCCTCCGGTGCAATCCCAAAGCGGCGCGGAATGCGCTCCGTCACCAGTTCCACGCAGAGTTCGGCAGCGCGTTCGGGCTGCTCCGTGCGAAAGACGAAGAAGTCGCCCTCCGTGTCGTTGTCGATCACCGGCATCTCACCGGCGTTGATACGGTGCGCGTTGGTGATGATGTACGAGCCGGCCGCCTGGCGGAAGATCGTCTGTAGGCGAATGACGGCGGACTGCGACGACAATCTCCAATCTCCTAATCTCTCAATCGCCGCATCTCGATCCTCCAGCGCCGCAATCACATCCTTCAACACATTCCCCGCGCCCACGCTGGGCAACTGATCCACATCGCCGACAAGCAGCACGTGCATGCCCGGCGGCACCGCCTTGAGCAGGTGATTGGTCAGCGGCAGGTCGAGCATGGAGGCCTCGTCGACGATGAGCAGGTCGCCCTCGAGCGGGTTCTCGTCGTTGCGCTGAAAGGCCATGCCGTCGGCCGGCTTGAACTCCAGCAGGCGGTGGATCGTCTTGGCTTCCTCGCCCGTCGTCTCGGCCAGGCGCTTGGCCGCGCGGCCGGTCGGCGCGGCTAGCAACACGCGCTTGTGCTCGCGATTGCACAGCCCGATGATCGTGCGCACGGTCGTCGTCTTGCCCGTGCCCGGCCCACCCGTGAGCACCGTCACGCGGTGGGTCAGCGCCGCCTGCACGACCTCGCGCTGCTGTGCCGCCAGCGGGAAGCCGTTGGCGCGCTCCGCCTCACCAAGGACCATCTGCCATTCAGCGGCACGGTAACGCTGGAAGAGATCGAGCCGGCTCTCGCCCTCGCGCAGCAGGCGTTGCAGCCGCCGCGCCACGCCCACCTCGCTGAAGTAGAGCGGCGTCAGGTAGATGGCGTTCTCCTCGGCCAGCAGCCGGCGCGCCTCGTCGACAGTGGCCACGGCGTAGAGCCCGCCCTGTTCCGCCACCAGCCTGGGCTGGCTGATGGCCGGCGTCTGCGGCTCGATGGCCTCGGCGCCGGGCGTCGGCGCAATCTTTACCTGCGCCTCGTTCCACATGCGCGCCAGGCCGATGCCCACCAGGTCGGGCGCCACGTTGAGCAGCTCGGCCGTGAGCTTGACCAGCTCGCCCGTGGGCAGGAAGACATGGCCGTCCTCGCTCGCCTCGTTGAGCGCATAGCCGACGCCGGCCGCCACGCGTTCGGGCGCATCGGGCGCCATGCCCATGGCGCGCGCAATCTTGTCCGCGGTGAGAAAGCCGATGCCAAAGATATCGCGCGCCAGGCGGTAGGGGTCGGCGCGCACCTGGTTGATGGCGTCGTCGCCGTAGTATTTGTAGATCTTGGTGGCCAGGCTGGTGCTGACGCCGTTGCTCTGGAGAAAGAGCATGACTTCCTTGATGACACGCTGCTCGGCCCAGGTAGTCGTGATCATGGCGACGCGCTTGGGGCCGACGCCGGGCACCTCGCCCAGCCGCTCTGGCTCGCCCTCGATGACCTCCAGCGTGTCGAGGCCGAACTGCTTGACGATGCGCCGCGCCGTCACCGGTCCCACGCCCTTGATCAGCCCGCTGCCCAGGTACTTCTCCAGCCCGGCGATCGTCGCCGGCAGCACGGGCCGGAAGGTCTCGACCTGGAACTGGCGCCCGTACTCGCTGTGCACCGACCAGCGCCCGGTGAGTTCGACAAACTCGCCCACGTTGAGGCCGAGCATATTGCCGACGACCGGCACCTCGCGCTCCGGCCCAAAGAGCGTGCGCCCGTCGCGCTCAGGGGTGAGCTTGGCGACGGTGTAGCCATTCTCTTCGTTGTGGTAGGTGATGCGTTCGACGACGCCGCGCAGGGTGTCCATGACCCAGAACCTCGCGTGAAGTTGCTACAACGGCAACGAACGGATGCGGTTAATCCATTCGTCTGGGCTACTGGCTGTCCAGATCAAGAGGAGATCTTCTGCTATCCGAGCAATGGGATGCTTGCGGGAAACAATTAAAAGGCCGGGGCTCTGACGATCCAGGATGAACCGGCCAAAATGGCCTGGCATTGTCCGGCGATCATGTGAGACCAGCACACGGCCTTGCTCGGCTGCGAGTGCCAATACGGCAAGATCATCCAGGCGGGCAAAATTGGCAGCGTGTGCTGTCTGGAAGTCAATCTCGGCATTCAATCGAAGGACAGCTCTGACGATAAGCTGATTCAGATCAGCATCAGCTTGAAACCGAACTCTCATTACGACGCCAACTGCAGTTCGCGGCGAGCCTTGGCCAACTTTCGCGAGAATCCCGGGTCGCGAACCGTCCGGTGAAACGCCTCGTCTTCGGCATCCTGCTGCTGAAGATAGGCGTCAATCTGGCGGCGGTTAGCCAGATAGTAGGTGATCGCGCCGTAAACCTGTTCGAGTGAGAGCACAGGAAAACACTCTGCCGCGATCGTCTCCGGGGAGTAGCCGTCCAGGAATGCCAGGATGACGGAATCCAGGGCAACGCGCGAACCTGTAATCCGGTAGCCCTGATCGCTCTGCTCGACGTATTGCTTATCCACAGACACCTCCCAGATGAATCCAGGCACATTCCCCAACGGGGCAAATGCGACATCCCGCCCGCTCACAGTCGATTATACCGCAGCTTGCCGGGTAGCCGACAGGCGCTGCTACCGACTTGCCTCGACCGAGTACGTATACGCCGCCGCTTCAGTCGTTGCCGGCACCAACGCGCTGACGGCAACGATGGCCGATCTACGCCCGCCCAAGTCGTCGATCGCGATGCTGGCCGTGCCGTCCTCGGCTACGGGCACGCGCTCGACGGCCTGCAACTTGTCGCCGTCAAAGGTGAGCACCTGCACGAGCCAGCGCTGCGGCAGCGTGTTGTCGGTGAGCACCCAGCCTTCGCTCTGCCAGCCCCCTGCGTCGCCCTCGAAGCTGTCCGCATAGCCGATCGCCGGGATCGCCACGTTGTCCACAAACCAACCCTCGGTGTTGACCGCATCGTCAGTGACGTAGTTGAGTTGCAGCCAGAGCGGGCCGCCGGCGAACTCGCCCAGATCGTACACTTCGTTGACCCAGGAGGGCGTTTCGCCGTCGCCGCTGGCGCCGGTGTAACCCGCGCCCAGCGAGTTGCCCGTGGGGTCGTCCGTGCGCGTGCGCTGGCCCGCCAGGATCTGCCAGTGCTCGCCATCGGCGCTGGCCATGACGTAGCCGTAGTCGTAGGTCTCCTCGATATTCCACCACGCGTCGAGCGTCAGCGTCACCGGCGTGCCGGCCGCCACCTCGGTGAGATCGAACTGGCGGGTGAGGCGCATATTGGCATCGTCGCCGCGGTTGCTCCACCACATGCGCGCGCCGTCGGGCGCGGCGGTATCGGCCAGCCGCGTCTCCGTCGCTCCCGTGAAGTTGAAGGTCGCGCCGCCGTCGCCGTCGAGCAGGATGTAGTCGGTGGCGTAGGGAAAGACCGATGCGTCGGTTGCGGCGACCGGGAGCTGCCGGTGCTCAATGGTGGGGTCAATCTCACGCAGATCGAGCGCAGCGTAGCCGTAGCGCCCGTCCCCGTCGAGCGCGTCGGGATCGTCCGTCCAGTTGGCAATCACCCAGTCGGCGAAGAGATCGTCGAAGGTCAGATCGGAGCCCAGGCTTTGCAGCGCATGGTCGACACCGACCATGCCGTTGCTCTGCTCCGCCACCAGCCGGCTGAGAAACTCTGTGCCAAAGCGTTGCGCCAGGTAGGCGACAAAGAGATAGGACGCGCCATAGTGCGGCCCATTCGCCCCCGGCTCGGCACTCCAGGTGGTCAGCGACAGATCGGGATCGGCCAGGAACGAATAGGCGAACATGATATCCGGCGCATATTCCGCCACTTCCTGCGCATATTCGCTGAGCCCCTCGTTTAGCCAAAGCTCTTCGCCACGATCCTGGTTCCAGTGAATCATGTGCTGAAATTCGTGCGCCAGTACCGTCTCATACACTGTGTACTCACGCATGCTATTGAGAAAATCCAGGTTGATGAAGAAGATCTCCTTCTCGTTGGAGAAGGGGTTGACGACGGTGCTGTACGCGTCTGCGCTGTAGAAGTAGCCGGCGACATTGTTGCCCATCTCGGTCGTGTGCAGGATGTTGAGACGCAGGTCGCCGTCGACGCCTGGACTCCACTCGCTGCCAAAGGTCTCGACCAGCCGCGGATAGGTGACGTCGCTGAAGCGGTCGATCGAGCGCTGGATGCGGCCAAGATCATGCGGCTGGTCGCGCTGCACCCAGACATTGGCGACACCGGTCTGGTAGACAAGGTCGGCCTCGATCTCGATGTTGCTCTTGGAGTCGGCGTTGTGCACCCAGAAGCGCTCGCGATCGCCCACCGCGTAGGTCTTCGGCTCAGCAGTGACGGGAACGGTCCCGAGTTCAGGGTTCAGGCGCTCGGTCAGCCGCCGCGGGTCGCGCCGCGGGATCTCCACCAGGCGCAGTTGCTCGGCCGTGCCCAGCGTCGATAGTTCAGCCGCCGGCATGGGCGTGGCCTCGATGCGCGGCAGCGGTGTGGGCGGACGCACCAACGCCGCACCCGCCGGGCGTTCCGGCGGGCTCTCCGGTGTACTGGCACGCGGCAACCCTGCGCATGCCGCAACGACGGCTGCAACCAGCAGGACGAGGAGGAGTGAAATCCATCGGTTCATTGAATCTGGCTCTCAGGAACGCGCCACAGCGACACGGTGCATGAGCGTGTATCGCTGACGGCAAAAAAGACGAACTCGCCGATCTTGCGGGTGGCAATACCGGTCGGCATCACCAGTTGCTCGGTGTAATCAAACTGCCGAACGGGCTGGCCGCCCGCGCTGAATATCGTGAAGGTGCGGCGCAGCGGGTCGGTCACCACCATGCGCCCGTCGGGCAGCGCGGCCATCTGCGGCCCGTCGATGGTATTCGTGGGCTGGATGGCTGTCAAGCTGCCGTCAGCGTAGATGTTCCACAAGCGGCCATCCTCGGCCGTTATCGTCCACAGGTAATTGTCGAGCAGCAGCGCGTCGACGGGTTGGCCGCGCGCCAGCGGCGTGTCGATGCCGCCAAATTGCGACTGCACCGCGCCGCCGGGGAAGAGCACGACGACGCGACCGCCGCCCGTGTCGGCCACGGCGATGGTGCCGTCGGCGCCGGCATCAAAGCCGCGCGGCCGGTAGAAGGTCGTCTGCACCGGCTCCAGGCTGATGACGCCGTCGGCGCCGATGCGGTAGATCGGCCCAGCCACGGCATCGAGCAGGAGCAGGCCGCCTTCGGGCGTCGACACCACGTCGACCGGCTCGGCGAAGGCAGGGTCGCTGATCGTCGTGCGGAAGCCGCCGTCGAGGTCAATCACCTGCACGCGGCGGTTGCCGCTGTCGGCCACGTAGAGCCGGCTGCCGCTGCCATCAAAGGCCAGGCCGTGCGGCGCATTGAATTGCGTTTCACCCGCGCCGCAGCCGTTACCCACGGTCCACAGGGTTTCCAGCGGCAGCGGCTCCAGCCCGGAGGCCGGAATGCGCACGCCGGGCTGCCAGACGCTGGCGGCGCGCGTCAGGGCGAACTCGTCGTTGCCCAACATGGGGTCGATGATGGGCGGCGCCGGCGGTGGCGACTGGTCGGCCAGGCTCACGTCGCCCGTGACCGGTGTCAGGTAGAAGCTGGTCAGTTCGGCGGGGCTGGAGCCGGGCGGTTGCCAGAGCATGCGAAACTCGGGCGCCTCGCTCTGCGGCGTATAGTAGACGTCGAGCGCGTGCCAGCCCCGGTCGAGGTAGATCAGTCCTTCGGCATAGGCGTTGGCGACTTCCTCGTCCGCCCCGGCCCGGCTGTCGACGACGACGGCGCCGTCGACGGTAAGCTGGTTCGGCCCGTCGGAGATCGTGCCAAGCAGGTACTCGCCGGCGCGTGCGATGCCCAGCTTGCCCTGCCAATGTACGTTGAACGGCTGCGGCAGGCCGGTATCCAGCCCGATGATCAGATCCTTGCGCTGTGTCAGCGGCATACCGCCGGCCACTGCACCCTCCGTGTAGTCGCCCAGCAGCCCCATATTCGCCAGCACCGGCAGATGCAGCGCCGTCGCCGGCACCGGGGCGGATTCGTCGCCCGCCGGCTGCCATAGGATGCGCAGGTCGGCCGGCGCGTCGCCGTTGCGATAGCTCACCTCGAAGCGATAGACGCCCTGCGCCAACGCCACGTTCTGCTGCGTCACACCGAGCAGCGTGTCGAGCACCAAAAGATCGTCGAGCTTCAACACCAGGTTGGCGCCGGGTCCGGTCTCGGCCGAGAAGGTGTATTGGCCGGCCTGTGGCACCAGCAGCGACGCGTACATCTCGGCAAAAAAGGGCGGCGGCAAAGGCGGCGCCGCACGCCAGTCAAAGGCCGTCGAGCGCACGATCGTGTCGACCGCGGCGGCGTCGGCGCCCTGCGCCTCGTTGCCGGGATAGGCCAGCAATCGCAGCCCCTGTCCCGTCAGGATCTCCTCCTGGGCGATGCGGAAGATGGTGAAGAGCGCGCGTTGCCCACTTTCGGAAACTTCGCTCGCGGTTGTGGCGGTGGGATAAATCTGGCGAACCAGGTCGGCAAGTTGACCCTGCCCCGCCGGCACCAGGTAGAACACGTCGCCGGGCGGCGCGGCGGCAAGGGGCAGGGTCGTCGCAATGTCCAGCGGTACGATGCGCCCGTCGGCGACCGCGCTGCCGGCGAGCAGGCGCAGGCTCGGATGGCGCAGCACGCTGTAGGGTACGACGAAGGTCTGCCCGGCATCGGGGTTGGCGGCAAGCTGCTCGGCGACGTAGCGCGCAATGTCGCCTTCGACGGAGCCTTGCGTCCCGCCCTGGAGCGCATTGAGCTCGGTGACGAACTGCATGGTGCCGAAGCCGAGCGCCAGCAGCAGCACGATCCCGGCCGCGGTGACGAGCCGCGCCGGCCGCACGACGCCGCCCCATGCCTCCACCAGCGCCGCCAACAAGCGGTCGAGCGCCAGCGTGGCGGCGGCCAGCAACAACGGCAGCAATGCCAGGAGCAGCGCAGCCGGCGGCGTAATGCTCAGATCGGCGCGACCGAGCGACGCGCCGATCGCCAGCAGTCCGGCTCCGAGCAGCAGCGCGGCCGGTTGGCGCACGTTGCGTCCGAGCGCGCCCAGCCCCACGATCACCAAGGCCGCGGCCAGCGCCGAGAGCAGCCCGGCCAGCGCAAACGGGCTGTCCACGGTCAGGTCGGGCCGCAACAGAGAGCCGGTCAATGTGACGGTGTTGTCGAGCCAGGGGACATCGGCAGCGCCGGTCGGGAAGAGCCCGCCGCCACGCCACCCAGCCACGATCGCGGGCGCAGCCATGCCCAGCGCGCCGGCAAGCCCGCCTGCCAGCGGCGCCAGCCACGGCTGTCGGCGCCCGCGCCGGAACCCGGCCCACACGCCCAGGGCAATGACGGCGGCGCTCCACAGCAGCACGGCTGGGCGCAGCAATGGCACGTCGGCAAAGAGCAGGCCAAGCGCCAGCCCGGCCGGCGCCCACCAGCGCAGGTCGGCATGGGCCAGCGCCTCCAGGCTGAGCCAGAGCGCAAGCGTCACCAGCAGCGCGGCCTCCACCCAGCCGTCGGAGGTGCGCGACGCCCAGATGTGCCACGGGCTCAGCGCGATGAGGAGCAGCGCAGGCGCTATGAAAGCCGGGCGCGTCAATCGCCGCGCCACGCCGGCAAAAAGCACTACGGTAAGGAAGCCCATCGCGGCAGCGGTGAGGCGCAGGCTCAACACGCCGGCGCCGGTGAGGCTGTAGATCAAGCGGGCGATTCGTTCAAAGAGGTTGAACGCACCGGGCTGCGAAAAGGTGAGCGGCTGGCCATCGACCAGGCGCAGGCCGTTGATGCACTCGCTGGCCGCACAGCCGGGCGGCGTGCCGGTGAGGTCCCACACGCGCAGCAGCAGCGCCAGCGCGAGCACGGCGATCACCGCCAGCGCCACCCGCCGCGGCGAGGCAATGGCGGCGGCGCGGTTGCCGTCTACAGCCTGGTCGGCCGCGGCGACGCGCACGAAGTGCCCGTCGGCGTCCTTCTCCCAGCGATAGGCCGGCAGGTCGTAGTCGGCCGCGGCGCCGGGCCACCACGCGCCGGCCACGACCAACACCATGCCCAGCCCCCAGATGAGCGCGGCGATGAGATGGGGCAGCCCGCCAACGTCGAAGCCGGTGCCGATGCCGCCGGCCACCAGGCAGACTAGCCCGGTGAGCCAGAGAAGCTGGCCAAAGCCGGCCAGCCCGGCAACCGAGCGCGGCGCGGGCGTGGCGCGCCAGCCGCCGGCATGCCACGCAAAGAGCAGCGCAGCCGCCACGGCGACGAGCAGCCCGTCACGGATCAGATAGGGTGCGAACGGTTCGGCGCCGGTGACAAGACGCACTGCCGCCAGGGCGAGGGCGAGCGCCACCAGTTGCAGTGTAATGCGGAGCATGGCGGGAAGTGTACCACAACAGCCGCCGGTCGATCAGCCCGCGGCCGGCAGAAGACGCTTGAGCGGGCCGACCGGCAGCGCACGCAGCACCTGCTGCATGTCGTCGCCGCGGAAGGCGCCGGTGATGACGAGCATGACGGCGTAGACGGCCAGGCCAACGGACACAGCCAGCCACGCGTTGACGCCCAGGCGAACGAGCGCAAAGGTGATGATGCCCATGGCGGCGACGGAGATCACCGGCGCGGCAAAGACGCGCAGCCACGGCACCGTGCCCACATGGCGGCGCACGATGAGATAGAAGGGAATCAGCAGGGCGACCTCGCTCATGATCGTAGCCGCCGCTGCGCCCACGTAGCCAAAACTCGGGATGAGAATCAGGTTGCCCACCACGTTGAAGACGACGCCTAGGATGAACGTCCGCGTCAGCGTGTGCTGCTGGTTGACGGCGATGAGCACGTATTGCGTTACGCTGTTGACAAAGCCGATGGGGATGCTCCAGATGATGACCTGGAAGGCCAGGTCGGCGCCGCCCATGTAGGGGATCGTCTGGCCGAAAACGTGAAACTCGCCAGGAATGTTGAGATATTGCGCGCCGCCGACAAGGAAGACCAGCGGCGTGGCCAGAAAGGTGACGGCCATGGCGATGGGCAGGCTGAGGATGGTCAGCAGGCGCAGGCTGATGATGTACGAACGGTGCAGGTTGCCGCTGGCATCGCGCGCAAAGCGGCTCATGAGCGGGAAGATGGCCATGGTGAACATGCTGGGGATGATGTTCAGCCCGTCCAGGTACTTGAGCCCGATGCTGTAGAGACCGACCGCAGCCGCGCCGGAGAGTGGGCGCAGGATCCAGATGTCGATGCGCCAGAAGATGGTGGCCAGCAGGTGGTTGATCATCAACGGCCCGCTGACACCAAACATCCAGCGTTGCAGCGGCCAGTCCCATTTCCACTGCGGCTTGAAGAGCGTCGAGCGCAGCAGGACGTTGAGCCAGATCACTTGCAGGATGTTGACGAAGAGCGAGACCGCCGCAAGCCCGACGTAGCCCCAGCCTAGCAGCAGCACCGCCGCGCCGAGCGCCACCTTGAGCAGCGCCACGCCATTGGTCAGCCCGGCCGGGTACTCCATCTTCTCAAAGGCCATGAACATGCTGCTCAGCGCGTCGGCGTAGTTAGCAAAGAGCATGGCCAGCGCCAGCAGCATGAGCGCCTGCACTTCCTGCGCGTTGATCGCCTGCAGGTTCGGCCAGATGTTGCCCACGGTCCAGTAGCCAAAGACGACGAGCCCCATGAGCGGCACGCAGATCGCCCACAGCAGCGTGCGCAGCGAGAGCACGTTGGTCAGGTAGCGGCTGGACTGGTTGCGGTCGGCCGCCACATCGCGCGTCATCAGCGTGCCCAGGCCGTAGCGGCTGATGATCTCGAAGAAACCATAGATGGCGACCACGAAGTACCATTCGCCCGTACCGGCCGGCCCCAGCAGGCGCACGTAGAGCATGGCAAAGGCGAAGTCGATGGCCTTGTTGAAGAGGCTCAACCCCATGGGCACGAGCGAGTTTTTGGCCACGCGCTTGACGTCGTGCTCCTCGATCTCGGGCCGGTAGTAGCGCCCCCACAGCCAGTAGAGCAGCAGCATGAGCAGCGTCATCATGGCCAGGAAGGAGACGTAGAGCCCGACCTTGAAGCTCATGGGGCTGTAGACAAAGCGCACCGTCCACTGACCGTCGTCCGGCAGGTAGACGGCGCGGAACGCGCTGTTGGCGCGGTAAATCGTGAGTTCGGTCTCCTGGCTTTCGTCGGCGCCAAAGGGGCGGATATACGCCTTCCAGCCGGGGAAGTAGGCGTCGCCCAGCAGCAGCCAGCCACGGTCACTCAGGTTGACGTCGACGAAGACGTCGTTGGCCGTGTAGCGGCTGATGCGCGCCTCGCGCAGTTGTGGGCTGGCCGGCACGAGCGCGGCGGCATCGCCCGGCTGCTCCTCGATAAAGACGATGCTGCGCAGGTCGGCCGTCGTCAGCGGCTGTTCCTCGGTCGGCACGACGCGCGCCTCGGGCACGATGAGCGCGCGCGGCATGACCTCGCGATTCTCGTAGACGCGCAGCGCATCGTCGGCGTAGATCTCCTGCCAGGTGGGGTTGGGTACGGCGTGCTCGCTCAGCAGGTACTTGACGTTGAGCAGGTCGAGCAGCGGGTTGTCCAGCGCCGCATAGACGTCGCCGCCCTGCTGGGCATAGATCGGCGCGATGCGGTTGTAGAGCAGTTCGTTCTCCTGCGGCTGGATGCGGTTCATGAAGTCCACATACTGGCGCGGGATGATGGAGTCGTAGCCGCGTACATCGTGCCAGCCGTAGTACATGCCGACATTGGCGTTGAAGGTTTTCTCACCCGGCACGTTGAAGGTCGTGAAGCGCCACGGCTGGCCAGTGGCGCCAGGATGTGTGGCGTCTCCCCCCTCGCGTTCGTTGATGAAGCGGACGGCGGGCGGCACGCCCTGCTCGCTCAGCGGCGCGAGCGCCGGATCGCTGGCCGGGTTGAAGGTGCCGTGCGCGAGGAAGAGGTCGAGTACGGTGAGGGAAATCAGGGATAGGGCAATCAGGCGATTCGGTGTTTGGGAGATTGGAGATTGGCGATTGGAGATTGTGCTCTCCCCCTCTCCCCCTCTCCCCCTCTTTCCCTCTCCCCGCGTTCCCCACCAGACCAGCATCCCCGCCAGCAGGCTCATCACGCCAAAGTGCGCCAGATTGGCGGCCTGGTAGCTCCAGAACATGCGGCCGCCGTCGAAGGCCATCTGCGCCAGGTCGCTGCCGTCGACGATGCGCTGGCCGAAGGCGACGAAGGGGGCGGGTGCAAACAGGCTGGCCAGCACGGCCAGCAGCGCGGCGAGGCCGGCGAATGCCAGCAAGGCTGTCAGCGATTGAGCGATTCGGAGATTGGGAGATTGGGAGACTGGAGATTGGAGATTGGAGATTTCGCCCCTCGCCCCTCGCTCCTCGCCCCTCGCCCCTCGCCCCTCGCCCCTCGCTCCTCGTTCCTCGCTCCATCCACCCCAGTACCACGTTCAGCCCGATGGCGCCCAGCGCGGCCATGCTCAGCGTGAAGGGGAAGACCCAGCGGAAGGGGCTGTGCAACTGGCTCCAGCCCGGCAGGCCGTAGTAGAGCAGGGCATAGAGCGGCGTGCCGAAGGCGAAGAGGAGTGAGAGCATGGCCAGACTGGCGAAGAAGAATGTGGGAAGAGATGAGATTGAGCGATTGGGAGATTGAGAGATTGGAGATTGGAGATTGGCCGCCGCTTGCGCATCGCCCAAACGCTCAATCTCCCGGTCGCCTAATCTCGAATCTCCAATCTCCGATCTCCTTTTCCACAACACCTGCACCGCCGCGATCAGCGCCACCCCCGCCAGCAGCCACGTCGCGATACCGAGATAGTTGCCGCCTTCGACGTAATTTTTGATGCCCCAGAAAATCGTGTGGTTCGTCTCGCCCAGCGCGTTGACGGTGGCGGGTGTCCACGTGCGCGCCCAGATGTCGAACCACTGGTGGTGGCTGGGGTTGCCGAAGATGTTGGGCAGCGCAAAGGTCAGCACGTGGCGGCTTGGCCACGCCCAGCCCAGCACCTGCTCAAGCGACGCCGACCCCTCGCGGAAGTTGAGCGGCAGCAGTTCGACCAGCGGGATCAACTGCACCGCGCCCAGCGCCACGCCGGCGACCGCCATCGTCAGCAGCCAGCCGGCCAGCTTGAGGATGCGCACGAAGGGCGACGGCTGCTGCGACTGGCGCCGAATGCGAAAATAGGCTGCGATCAGGCGCACGAAGGTGTAGGCGCCGGCCACAATCAGCGTGTAGTAGATCAATTCCGGGTGGCCGGCCAGCACGACCAGGCCGATGACCGCCGCACCCGCCGCCACATAGGGGATGGGCTGGAAGCTGCGGTTGCCCTTCTCCTCCTGCTTGCGCACGATGTACTCGATGACGGCCAGCACCAGCGGCAGCCACGGCACCGCGGCCACGAACATGGTGAAGACGACGCTCACCACCAGAAAGCCGCTGAACATGTAGACGACCGCGCCGAAGAGGGCGGCCAGCACGCGCAGCCGCAGCACGCGGCCAAACACGTACATGCACGCGCCGGCAATGGCAACTTGCAGCGCCGTGAACCAGCCGTACGCCACTTCCAGGGGCAGCACGTAGAAGAGAATGTTCAGCGGATAGAAGGTGCTCGCCTGTCCGCCGGCCAGGAAGGGGATGCCCGTGAAACTCTTGGGATTCCACAGCGGGATTTCGCCGGCGGCCAACGTCTCGCGGATGTGCTGCTTCCAGACCGCGTTTTGCAGCACCAGGTCGGAGAGCAGGTTGTTGTGCGGGATCAGCCCCGGCTGGAGCGACTGCCAGGGTTCAAAGGTGTAGAGATTGTCGTAGGGCAGCAGGGTGGCGCGGGTGAGACCGGGCAGGAGCACCGGCGCAAACCAGAGCAGCGCCAGCAACAGGATCGCCAGCAATGCCAACAGATCGGCTCGAAAACGATGAAGTCGTGACATAGGAAGCGGGTGTCGAGCCGGCAGGCTCGCGCGATGCGGCCGGCTCAGCCGCGCTCGTCGGCGTTGACCTGTGCGCCGGACCACGCCACGGTCGCCGCGGGCCGGTGTTGCAGGTGTCGATAGCGCCAGCGAATCTGCCACGTGCGCCAGGCCGATTCCAGCTTGACCGGCACGTCGAGCTTGCTCTGCCCGATGCGGCGATCCTCGAAGTGAATAGGAATCTCGACCAGGCGGAAACCCAGGCGTTCGCACAGATAGGCCATCTCCACCTGGAAGGTGTAGCCGTTGCTGCGAATGTTTTCCAGCCCGATGGTTTCGAGCGCAGTGTGCCGCCACATCTTGAAGCCGGCCGTCATATCGCGGATGCGCAGGCCCAGGATCGCGCGGCTATACAGGTTGGCCCACCAGCTCAGCAGCCGCCGGTTCCACTCCCAGCGCGCGTCGAGCGAACCGCCGGGCACGTAGCGGCTGCCGATAACGACGTCGGCGTCCGTCGCCAGCATCACGCCCAGCATCTGCGGAATATAGTCGGGCGAATGGCTGAAATCGGCGTCCATCTGCACGATGAAATCGGCGCCTTCGGCAATCGCCTGGGTCATGCCGGCGACGTAGGCGGTGCCGAGCCCGCCTTTCCCGGTGCGATGAATGACCGCCACGCGCTCGCCGCCATTCGCCGCCGCGCCGTATTCCTGCACCAGTTCGTCGGCGATGTGGCCGGTGCCGTCGGGCGAATCGTCGTCCACAACCAGCAGCTTGAGGTTGGGCAGCGGTAGAGCAAGGATGGCGCGGGCGATGGCCGGCAGATTGTCGGCTTCGTTGTAGGTGGGGATTACCACCGTGATCTTCACATCATCCGGCCGGACGGGTCGCGTCCCGCTGCGAGATGGCTGGCTCATTCCCAAAATTCGTCCTTACTTCTGGCTGCCTCCTGGCGCGCCGACGCGCGATTGTAGCACGCCGCGCGCAAAGTCGGTAATCTGGCCCGGTGACGGGGGATGCGTTCATGGCGGGTGAAACGACACCCCCGGCGCTACACTTGTCAGATTCCTGGGACGCGCCGGAATCGGATGGCTCGTTTCCGTCCCGATTCGGGCGAAGCGTATACTGAAGCCATGTTCCTTTCTGCTATGGATTCGCCGCGATGAGCGCCTTCTGGGTCGCCTTGGGCTTTCTGACCACGCTGCCGGTGCTGCGCCACGATCTTCCGGCCGATGCGCTGCGCCGCGCCGGTGTCTGGTTCCCGGTGGTGGGGCTGTTGCTGGGCGCGCTGCTGGCTGCCGCCGCCGTCGGGCTGCGGCTGGTGCTGCCCGCGCCGGTTGCAGCGGTGCTGGTGACGGTAATCTGGGTGGCGCTGACGGGCGGGCTGCACCTGGACGGGCTGGCCGACTGCTGCGACGGGCTGCTGCCGCCGGTGGCGCGCGAGCGGCGGCTGGAGATCATGCGCGACCCGCGGCTGGGCACCTTTGGCGTGGCCGGTGTCGTGCTGGCGCTGCTGCTCAAGAGCACGGCGATCGCAACGCTGGCGCCGGCCTGGCCCGCGCTGCTGCTGGCGCCGCTGTGGGCGCGCTGGCTGCTGCTCGTCGCGGCGCAACGGCCTTCGGCGCGGCCGGGCGGCATGGGGGCCAGCATGAGCCTCGCCCAGTCCCCCGCGCGGTTGGCCGGCGCTGCGCTGCTGCCGCTGGCCGTGACCGCCATCCTGGGAGCGCAGCAGTGGCTGCTGTGGCCGGCGGTGGCCGGCGCCGCGCTGGCGGCGCTTGGCGTGCTGGGGCTGGCGCAGCGGCGGCTGGGCGGCGTCACCGGCGATGTCTTCGGCGCCGTGGTCGAGGTGAGTGAAGTGGTGTTTCTGTGCGTGGCGTGCGTGCGGTGGTGAGGAGGGGCGAGTTGCGAGGGCCGAGGGGCGAAACGCGGACCGGCGCGTACTTCGCGCTGGGCGGAAGGTCACTTGTCGTCCTGGTGTGACGCCAGCAGCGAAGTTGACCAGCCCGGCTCGCCTGCGCTAAGCTGGCTTCAGGTCGCCCTCTACCATCGGCGTCTCTGTATCTTTGAATCCACAGACTCAGGAATTCACGAGGCTCACACAAAGCCGCCAAGAGCACAAAGCGCGCCATCTTCGACTTCGTGACTTTGTGCCTTGGTGTGAGGCAAAATCGTGAACTGCTGAGATTGAGTGAAGTAGGGTTGGTACCAACTATGAGCGACACGACAAACCCTCTCCTGGCCATCACCATGGGCGACGGCGCCGGTATCGGGCCGGAGATTGTGGTCAAGGCGCTGAGCCGGCCGGAGGTGCGCGCCCTGTGCCGCCCGCTGGTCATCGGCGACGTGATGGCGCTCTACCGCAGCCTGCAATTCGTGCCGGACAGCGTGCGCCCGCGCGTCGTGCCGGTGGCGACGCCGGCGGAGGTCGACTGGGGCGACATGACGGCGATTCCGGTCCTCCAGCCCGGCGATGCGCTGGCGGATGTGAAGCCCGGCGAACTGTCGGCGGCGGCGGGACGCGGCGCGGTAGAGTATGTGCTGGCGGCGTGCGAGCTGGCGAAGCGCAGTGCAGTGGCGGGCATCGTGACCGCGCCGCTCAACAAGGAGGCCATGCGCCTGGCCGGCTATGCCTATCCGGGCCATACAGAGCTGCTGGCCGAGCAGTTCGGCGTCAAGCACTACTCGTTGGTGCTGTCGGCGCGCGGGCAATTCATCTTTCACGTCACCACGCATGTCTCGCTGCGCCGCGCCCTCGACCTGATTACCGGCGACCGCGTGCTCAGCCAGATCCGGCTGGCGCACCTGCTGGCCGGCGCGCTGGGCCAGGGCGAGCAGCCCATCGCCGTGGCCGGCGTCAACCCGCATGCCGGCGAAGGCGGTCTCTTTGGCGACGAGGAGATCACGACGATTGGGCCGGCGGTCAGCGCGGCGCAGGCGGAGGGGATTCCGGCAATCGGCCCGCTGCCGGCCGACGTGCTCTTCCCGCGCGCGGCGCAAGGGCGCTATCGTTTCGTGATTGCCATGTACCACGACCAGGGCCACGCCGTCTTCAAGACGCTCTATTTCGACGAGGGCGTCAATGTCACCGTGGGGCTGCCGACCATCCGCACGTCGGTCGACCACGGCACGGCCTTCGACATCGCGGGGCAGGGCATCGCCAGCGACGCCAGCCTGGTCGAGGCGATTCGCCTGGCCGCGCAACTGGGGCCGAAGTGGGCGGAAATCCACGCCGCCGCGCAGCTTGCCGTGGCGGAGTGAATCAGCGGATTTGATCAGTAAAGAGACTGATTGACGCAGAGGTGCAGAGATACAGAGGAGCGCAGAGAGAAACGCTGAGATAATCGTATCTTTTCTCTGCGAAACTCTGCTCCTCCGCGTCTCTGCGTCAAGTGTTACTCGCTGCCCAGCAGCCAATTCAGCAGGCTGGCGCGGCCCAGCAGCCCGACCAGGCGGCCATCGCTGTCGACGACCGGCAGGCGCTTGATCTGCTTCTGGAGCATGACGCGCAGCGCCGCGGCCGGCTCGGCATCGGCGCGCACGGTGATGAGCGGCACGGTCATGAGGTCGGCGGCAGTCTCCGTGGGGTCGAGGCGCAGGCGCGCGCCGGCACGCTGCCCGGTCATGATGCCGCGCAGACGGGCGACGAAATCGGGCTGCTCGGCCGCGCGGCTGCGGCGCAGCAGGTCGCCGTCGCTGATGATGCCGATGGGGCGGCGCTCGTCGTCTACCACGACCACGCGCAACTGGCGGCTCTCCTCCAGCGCGGCCAGCACGCTCTCCGCCGAGGCCAGCGGGCCAACCGCCGGTGCGTTGGGATCGGCCAGGTCGGCTAGCGTGGCGCCGCTACGCGGGAGCGCCGGCGCTTCCTCCGCGCCGCCGTGGTGATACTCGGCGCTGCGTAGGATGTCCAGCCGGCTGACCAGCCCCACCAGGCGGCCCGCCGCGTCGACGACCGGCAGCCGCTTGAGGTGGCGGTCGGCCATGCGGCTGACGGCCGTGCGCACCGGTTCGTCGGCGGCGATACTCACCACGGGCTGCGTCATGATGTCGGCGGCGACCTGGTGCTGATTCTGTAGCTTCTGGAATTGGCGGCGCACCTGCTCGGCCGTCAGCCCGGCCTGCAAGCCCAGCCGTGCATCGAGACCGGCGCGGCGCAACAGGTCGCCGTCGCTGATAATACCGGCGAGCACGCCTGCGTCGTCGACGACCGGCACGCTGCGATAGCCGCGGCGTAGGA
Source organism: Caldilineaceae bacterium (assembly GCA_020634815.1). Taxonomy (GTDB): domain Bacteria; phylum Chloroflexota; class Anaerolineae; order Caldilineales; family Caldilineaceae; genus Caldilinea. The sequence continues at coordinate 53,941 of JACKBA010000024.1, forward strand.
GCAGGGTGACGATCTCAGCGACCGGCGCGGTCGTCGCCACCGACGTCACCGCCGAGCGCATGACGGCCTGCACGGGCAGATCGAGCAGGTTGGCGCTGCGCCCGGCGGCGTACTGCACCACATCCACCGTCTCGACGGTGATCAACCCGTCCTCGACCAGGGCGCGCACCGCAGGCAGCAGCCGTTCGACCACCTCGGGCTGGTCGACCCACTCGACGCGCAACGGCAGGTCGGCCGAGAGGGTGACGAGGTTTGCGGTGCGGATGCGGCTGTGCGCGCCAAAGCCGGCCAGGCCGCGCGTCACGGTTGCCCCGGCCGCGCCTTCCTTGCGCAGCAATTCCAACAGCGCAGTGTAGAGCGGCTTGCCCTGGTGGCGGTTGTCCTCGCCAATATAGATCGTGACGTGGCTGGCCTTCCCGTGCAGTTGCATAGCGATCACCTCCAGTTGTTCCCATTCAGCCTGGGGACTATAGGCCACGGATTAGGCGGATTCTCACGGATTTCATGCGATAAGCGTTCGGATTTATCCGCTCTATCCGCCGAATCCGCCGAATCCGCGGTCTATTCTTCCGTGGTTTATCTCTCCGATACCCTAAACAATCGACTCCGGTTCAGAGCGACGCGAGCCAGCGGGCGGCGAGGACGCCGGTGTAGGCGGCGAGCAGGCCCACGGCGTTGTTGGCCAGCACGTTGGCCAGCGCCAGGCCGAGGCTGCCGTCGCGCAGCAGGAAGAGTGTCTCGACGGAGAAGGACGAAAAGGTTGTGAATGCGCCGAGAAAGCCGACGGTGAGCATGAGGCGCACTTCGGTCGAGACGGCCAGCCGCTCCGTCGTCAGGATCACGATCAGGCCGAGCAGAAAGCTGCCGGCAATGTTGACGATGAGCGTGCCGTAGGGGAAGCCGGTGCCCAGCGTGCGCGCGGCCCACTGTCCCACCAGGTAGCGCGCATTGGCGCCGAAGATGGCACCCGCCGCGATCCAGATCATCTGCTGCATCGTTTTTCCACCTTCGACTCCTCCTCGCGGGCGCGACGCTCGTACGCTGTGGCTGCACAGGACGGGCGTGCGGGGTCAAAACCCGGGCGCCGGCCGCGCTTGCAGCCTTGTGCGGATTCTGCGATCATTCATCTATGATCCGACTGCTGATCTCGCTGGTGCCGATGGCGCTGGGGCTGGCGCTCAGCCCGGTCCCCATCATCGCCGTGATTCTCATGCTCTTCTCGCGGCGGGCGAAGGTCAACGCGTCGCTCTTTGCCGCAACCTGGGTGCTCTCCATGGCTGTCCTGGGCAGCCTCGCTATCTTCGTGCTCGGCGACAACGAGTTCGTAGAACAGGATACCACCAAGACGGGCGGTAGCATCGCCGCACTGATCTTCGGCGCGCTCTTCCTGGCCTACGGCGCCTTCCTCTGGCTGCGCCGGCCGCGCCAACAGGATGCCGTGAAGACACCGCGCTGGCTCGAACTGCTCGACGACATCCCGCCGTATCTGGTCGTCGGCGTGGGGCTGACCGGCGTTCTCTTCAATGCCAAGAACCTGCCCCTCTTTCTGGCCGCCGTGAGGCGTATCCTGGCGGCAGATCTCCCGCTGATCGACAGCTTCATCGCCCTGGCCATTTTCATCGCCTTGGCTTCGGTGACCGTCGTAACGCCCATCGTGCTCTTCCTGGCGGGCGGCGAGCGCATGCACGCCCGGCTGGAAAGGATGCGCGCATGGCTCACGCGCTACAATGAAGCGATCCTGGGCGTTGTCTTCATGATCATGGGCGCCGTCCTGGTGCTCGACAACGCCGCCGCGCTGGCCGGCTTCTGACCGGCGCCGCGATCTCGCCGTCCGATCTCACGGCACGGCCGTCACCCCGCCGGGCACGCCCACGAACTGATTCGTGACGATCTCCAGGCTCTCCGGCGAACCGACCACCGTTATCCAATCGCCCACCTGCAAGCGCGAGTACCCGTGCGAGACCAGCATCCCGCCCCCGCGCCGGATCGAGAGGATCAGCACGTCGAGCGGCAGGCGCAGTTCGCGCACCATGAGCCCTTCCAGCGCCGGGTTGCGCATCTCGATGTCGACGATGCTCTGATGTTCCTCCATGCCCAGCAGCAGCGACGTGGCGACCGGCGTGCGCACGAACTGGTCGAGCAGCCCGACCATGGCGGTCGACGGCTCCACGATAATGACACCCAGAGCGCGTAACTGGTCAAAGTTGTCGCGTTCGCTCATGCGCGCGACCAGGCGCTCCGTGCCGAAGTGCTCGTAGGCCGTCTGGCAGACGAGCGTGTTCTCGGCGTTGGAGAGCATGGTGACGATGGCATCGGCGCGCTCCGCTTCCAGCGCGTGCATCGTCTCCAAGCTCAACTCCTGGATCGGCGTGATGTTGACGCCGGCGCTGTCGAGGTCGGGTCGGGTGCCGGCCTGGCGCGAGGCGATACGCACGTGCCAACCCTGGCTCGTGAGCAGCCGTGCCAGCGCCACCGACTGCCCTTCCAGCCCGAAGATGAGCGCGCGCCACTCGCGGTCGTCGCCGGCGGTGCCGTGGCCGCGGCCGTGCGCCTCGCCGACGCGGTTGATGGCCGCCTTGAAGAGCGGCGGGCCGACAAGCTGGCTCACGACGATCACCGAAATCACCAGCGTGGCGAAGGAGCCGCCCCACTCCGGATACGCGACGGAGACCTCTTTGGCCAGACCCAGGCCGACGCCGGCCTGCGTGATGAAGGTCATCCAACTCATCCGGTTGTAGGGCATTGGATCGCGGGCCGCAACGCCGCCGGCAAACGAACCGGCGTAGATCGCCACAAGGCGTGCCAGGAAGAGCGCGACGGCGATGGGCCAGGTTTGCGCCAGCACGTCGAGCGCCAGGCTGGCGCCGGTGAGGGTGAAGAAGACCACATAGATGGGCGGGCTGACTTCCTCGAGGATGCGCATGAATTCGGTGCGATAGGGGGTGTAGTTGGCCAGTACGAAGCTGGCGATCAGGCAGATGAGCAGCGGCTCAAGGAAAAGCTCGAAGGGCAGGTAGGCCGCAGAGAAATCGCGCACGGCGTGGGCGGCGGTGAAGACGCCAAAGCCGATGATCACCAGCAGCGTGCCCTTGCCCCACTGGCCGGCATGGCGCGCCATGATCAGGGCCAGCAGGCGCCCGACCAGGTAGCCGAGCCCGACTTCGATGGCGATTTCGAGCAGCAGAATGCCCACGAATTGCAGATCGAAGGGCAGGTTGCTGAGCAGCGCGTCGACGACGGAGGAGTTGACGGCGAAGAGCGCGATCACCAGCACGTCGGTGATCATGGTCACGCCGAGCACCATCTGCGTGAAGGGGCCGCGCGCGCGCAGTTCGTTGATGATGGCGATGGCGGACGAGGGCGATCGCGCAATGAGAATCGTGCCGGCGAGCGCGGCGACGGCGGCGCGTGCCGCAACCGGCATCGCCTCCAGGTAGGGCAGCCAGCCCGACAGCAGGAAGAGCACCACCGCCACCACCAGCGGGATGGCGATGACGTTGCCGGCCGTCACCCACAGGATCGACTTCATGCGGCTGCGCAGTTCGCGCAGGTAGAGTTCGGCGCCGGCGGCAAAGGCGATGATGGCCAGGGAGATTTCGTCGACAAAGCGCAGTTCCTCGCCGACGCCCTTGGGGAGCAGGCCGAGCACGAAAGGGCCGACCAGGATGCCGGTAAAGAGAAAACCGGAAATCAGCGGCAGGCGAAAGCGGGCAAAGAGCGCACCGATCTGGCGCGAGGCCATGGCCAGAATCAGGAAACTGAGTAGAACTGCGACGATGCCAATTGCATTGCTCATGGGCGTGGTGTCGGGTCGTGTGGAAGCCGGATTGGGTGCGCCAGTGGTGTCAGTATACCGCACAGCCAGCGCCGGGCGAAGCATCGCGCAGCACTGTTCTTGTGGTGCTGTGCTTGCGGTGCGACGCAAAACTGGCGCCCGTGCGGGCGCCAGTCATCAGATGCGATAGAAAAAGGGCTGTAACATCAGGCTCAGTTGGCGACCTGCTGGAACTCGCTGTTCTCCACTTGGTAGATCCAGATCTGCGGGTTGACCAGGTCGCCATCCGGCTCGAAGCGCAGCGAGTTGAGCAGCGTGTCGAACGAGTCGCTGCGCAGCTTCTCCTCGACGGCAGCGCGCTCGAGCGAGTTGGCCTTGCGCGCCGCCTCGGCCAGCACCTGCATGGCCACGTAGCCGTTGACCGAGTACGTGTCCGGGTTGCGGTACTCGACCGCCTGATACGCCTCGATCCATCGCTCGTCGGCGGCGTTGCGCGGGCTGGGCGCAAAGGCGTTGACGTACATGCCCTCGGCCGTGCCGTTCGCTTCGTCGATGGTGGCGGCAAGGAAGGCGCCATCGCTGGCCAGCATGGGCGCGTCGACGCCGGCTTCGATCAGGGCGGCGCGCAGATAGGGCGCCTCGATCTCATAGCCGGCATAGAAGATGGCATCGACGCCGGCGCTCTGCACCTGGGCTACTTCCTGGGTGTAGAGGCTCTGGCCTTCCTCGACCTCGATCTGGAGCGGCACCTGCACGCCCTTTGCCTCCAGGTCATTGACCAGCGAGGCGGCCAGCCCCTGGCCGTAGCCCGTGTTGTTGTAGAGTACGGCAATCTTGCCGGCGTTCAGCTTGTCGACGAGAAAGTCGGCGCTGACCTGGGCCTGGACGCTGTCGTTGGCGTTGACGCGGAAAAAGTTCTCGTAGTTGCGTTCGGTCAGGCTCTGCTCGGAGGCGGTCGCCGAGACCACCACGATGGGCAGATCCTTGTAGACGCCCATGGCCGCCTCGGTCTGGCCGCTGTTGAGATGGCCGATGACGCCGAGCACGCGCTCGCCGCTGTCGATGGCCTGGCGGACCTCCTCGGTGCGCGCCAGGGCGACATCGCTGTCCGATTCGTCATCCAGCGGCCGCACGACGACGCGGTAACCAAGCAGCCCGCCGGCGTTGTTGATCTCCGCCGCAGCCAGCCGCACGCCACCCAGGATGGTCTGGCCGCCGTTGGCCTGGAAGCCGCTGAGCGGGACGGCCACGTAGACGACCACGTCGCCGCGGTCGGGCGCACCGCCGCCACCACAGGCAGCCGTCACCGCCAGTGCAATCACCAGGATTATTGCCAGGAAACGCTTGTTCATCATGCCTCTACCCGCTATCTGGTTTCGTTCGTGTCTATCACAGGTGAGATGCCGCCAGTACAGGTTTGCATCAATCGACCAATGACTGGTAGTCGAGCGGCTGAAGCCGCCGCTACGGACCTACCGTAGAAACGACTTCAGTCGTTTTGCCCGCTGCATCGAGCGGCTGAAGCCGCCACTACGGACCTACCGTAGCAACGACTTCAGTCGTTTTGTGCGCCGCAGCGAGCGGCTGAAGCCGCCACTACGGACCTGCCGGCACCTGCGTGCCGTAATCGTAGACTTCGTTGAGGCTCGCGACCAGGTCGTCGAGCCGCTGCACCTGCTCCTGGATGTCGGAGCGCAATCGCTCGGCGCGGCCGCTGTTGATCGCCTCGGCGTTCAGCAACTGCACCTGGCTGTAGACGGTGGCCAGCGCGGTCAAGCTCTGGTCCATCTGCAACTGTGCCTGCTGCATGCGCGCGTCGAGTTGGCGCAAGGTCTGCCACTGGGTACTCTTGCTCGCAATCACCTGGTCGAGCTGCTGCTGCACGCCGGCGTTCTGCTCGCGCTGGCGTTGCGCCGTCAGCGTCTGGAGTTCCTGCGGCAGATCGTTGCGCTCGCGCGCGAGCAGGTCGTCGGCCTGATAGGCGTCGAGGCGCAGGGCAAGCTGGTAGATGTTGCTCACCCACTCGCTAAGCTGGTTGGCAGCGTCCTCCAGCCGGTCGCGGATCAGACCCGCCTGCTGCTTGCGCACCTGTATCTCGATGCGTCGCTGGTACTCCAGCGCCTCCTCCAGTTCCTTGCGCAGCGCCTTGTCCTTGATCTGCTTCGGGTCGAACTTCTCCTGGTAGAGATCAAGCAGCACGCGCGCGTTGGTGTCGGCGTCGGAAATGCTGGAGTAGATGACCAGACCCAGCGCCACCAGGCCCAGCACCAGCCACAACTCGCGCGGCAGGCCCAACGGCCCGGGCGCCAGGAAATAGACGATCAGGGTCAACGCAATCACCGCCGCGCTCTCCCAGCGGAAGACGGCATATTGCAGGATGTTGTTGCGCGCCTGTTTCTGAACTTCCGAACGAATCTCTGACATGGTCGCCACTACAAAGTCGTTGCTAGAAATAAGTCGAGATGATGCGGTACAACTCTTCGATGTCGGCCTCGCCGGCACGGCGGAATTGGCCGCCGCCGATGCGCGCCATCTCCGAGAGCGTCTCCTCGTCGGCATCGTTGCCAAAGCCGATGGTGAAGATGACGATAGGCAGTGACGGGCTCTGGCGCACGAGTGACTGCAAGTCGTAGAGGTTGTAGCCGCTCTCGTTCTCCAGGCCGTCGGTCATCACGACGACGGCGTTGATGGCATCAGGCTGATCCTCACGCTGGAGCGTCGCCACGGCGGCGTAGACGGCGTCGATCAACGCGGTTCCGCCCGCGGCTTCCATGCGATCGATCATGCCGTTCATCTGCTGGCGCGTGCCGTCGTCCAGCACGGTCAACAGGCTGTAATCCTTGAGGCCGCTGCCAAATTCGATAATGCCGACCCGGTCGCGGTCGCCGGCAATCTGTTCCAGAAAGGCCTTGAGCGCCGACTGGGCCGCGGTTAGCTTGGACCCTTCCATGCTGCCACTGGTGTCGACCACCAGGTAGACGTTGGTCGGGCGCTTGGTGTAGTACCAGTAGTCGCGTACGACGTTGACGACCTCGGTGGAGGGCATCTGCAATGTCGTCTGCGGCTCGCGCCAGTCGACGGCATCGTTGTTGGCAAACGGGCTGTCCGGGCTGTCGAGCGTGATGCTCAGATCGGCAGGGCGGTAGCCGGCGGCCAGCAGCCGTTGTTGTGCGTCGGCGCCGGTGATGAACTCGGAGAAGGCCTGGTAGGTGCGCTGCTGGTTCTTGGTCACGGCCGGCTCACCTTCGCCCTGGCCCAGTTCGAGCAGGGCCAGCGGGTGGTCGGTCCACAGCGTGCCTTCGGCCGGGTAGAGCGCAATCAGCCGCTCGCCGGGATTCTGCCGGTTCCAATCGAGGACGACGCGCTCCTGCGCCACGAAGAGGTCGAGGAAATTGCGCCCCTCGCGCTTGAGCTGCTCGACGACCTGGTCCTCGTTCTCGCCGTAGAAACGCACCGTACCTTCGACGGCCTTGACGTACTCCAGCGTGGCCGGGTCGGTGGCCGCTTCGACGGTCAGGCCGCGCGTCAGGCCGGCGCCGGCGTAGAACTCGGCCAGCACGGCGAGTAGGCCGCTGGCATGCTTGGTATTGGCATGGCTCCACTTGAAATCGGGATCCTGCGTCGCGCGCTGCTGGATATCCTGCCAACTCACCGGCTGGTCGGGCCAGCCCAGGCGGCGGGCGACATCCTCCCACGCGGCCAGCACGATGGGACTCACCGCGTAGCGCGTCTGCGCGCTGATGCGGCGCTGGCCGATGGGCATGGCGGCTTCGCTCTCGGCGCCCTCCGCTGCACGCGCCGCCCACAGTTGCTCCAGCCGGTCCAGCCAGAGGGTGCTGTCGGGCGAGATGGCCTGGAAGGGCGGGCTCTGCACGGCCGTGCGCACCATGGCCTCGGGATCGTAGGGTGTGACGCTCACCCTGAGGCTCTTGCCGTCCGGCGCGCGCTGCGCCTGGGCGTTGAAGGTCTCAGCGAGATCGGCCAGCACGGGCGCCATCACGGGCGAGGCGGCAATCGTCAGTTCGGCGCTGTCCGCTTCCCACGTGACGGTCTCCGCTGCGGGCACATCGCCGCCCCCGGTAAAGAAGCCAACCATGTTCCGGATAGTATTGAAGGCGACGATGCCGGCACAGCCGAACATGATCACGGCAACGACGGCGATGATCCACGGCGCGGCTTTGTTCTGCTTCTTGGTCGCAGGGCGAGACGTACGATTACTCATGACGTGCGCCTCACTGATTCACGTTCAGTTCGAACCAGCGCAGCAGCGCCAGCAGGGTGTCGCGGTCCGGGCTGCGCATGGCCGTCGTGCGCGGGACGACTGGCAGCACGCCGCGGTCGGCCCACTTGGTGAAGAGGCTCTCTTCCGTCGCATCGACCGGGATGTTGGGATTGGCCGGGCGCAGACCGTAGGCCAGGGCGGCCTGCTGCTGTTCGTCGCTGAGCAGGAAGCGCTGGAACTCGAGCGCGGCGTTCTTTTGTAGCGCCGTCGTCTCTGGCCCAACCCACACCGAGAAGGGGAAGTCGAACCAGGTGACGTACTTGGGATAATAGAGCGCCAGCGGATCTTCCCAGCGCGTCAGGATGCCCTGCATGTTCTGGAGCAGGTCGCTCTCCAACAACTGGCCGCCATCGCCGACGCTGTAGCCGAAGAGTGCAAAGTCCTCTGCCGTGTAGGCACTGGAGCTGCTGAAGTCGGTGACGGCGCCCATGAGTTCCTTGAGCCACGCCTGAAACTCAGGGTTGACGACATCCTCGACCGAGATGTTGGTGCGATCGTAGTACTCGCCGGCCGCGGCAATCATGGCCGCCAGGCCGCCGACGTTGCGCGACGGGTTCGGCACGACGAGCTTGAAGAAGCCCCACGCCGGCTCGCCGCCCAGTTCGGGCCAACCGCCGGCTGCGGTCGCCGCATCGTGGATGACGTTCCAGTCGATGTCGCCATATTTCTGTTCGAGCACTTCAGCGCGGCTGTTATAGAGCCCCCAGTTGAAGAGGCTGATGGCAATCGGCCGGGCGCGGTACTCGCCGTCGGTGAGGAAGACGTCGCGGCCAAGCCGTTCTTTGTAGGCGGCGTTGGCCAACTCGACCAGGTAGCGGCTGTCGGGAATCCAGGCGACGGGGAAGTTCGCCAGTTCCTCGCGCTCGGCGTCGGTCAGCTCTTCCGGCCGTTGGTCGGCGGCCAGCGCGCCATATTCGTCGCGGTCCCAGCGACCGAGCGCGGTGAGGCCATCGACCGCCTCGACCTGCACCTGGATCGGCACGCCGTCGACGCTGCGGTCGGCCGCGTTAAACGCATCGGCGGCACTACGCACCCACGGCTCGACGGGCAGCGAGGTCAGGATGCGGATCGTGACCGTGTCAGGGCGATCGACCGTCAGCGCGGTGCCGCCCGGCGTGCCGCCGCGATTGGTGAGCAGAAACGTCGCGCCCACAATCAAGAGGGCGACGACGATAATCGCTGCAAAGATAATTCGTGTACGGTTCATCGGCTACCTTACTCGCAATCCGATGGAAAGGAAGAAGATGTTCCCTTGTCTCGGTGTCCAAGGGAACATGCTTGATTACAAAACCTGGCGTGCGGTGCAGTTCCGTGTGACGGGCCGGCTATGCCGAAAGCGCACGGCCGGGCCCGTCACGTTGGCCTGATTAGCCCTGGATGCCGAGTTTCTTGCGGCGCTCGCTCAACTGGGCGTCCAGCTTGCCGCGTTCCAGGACGTCGTCCATCTGCTTGTCGAGGTTCGCCGCGCGGATCTCGGAGGCGGTCGTCGCCTTGTCGAGCCGCGTGCGGATACTATCGGCAATCGCCTCGATGTCGCTGTCGCCCGAGCCCATGAGATCGTCGAGGCTCTTCATGGCCTTGACCGTCATCTCTTTGCTCTTGGCCAGGTCGAGCAGCGCCTGGAGTTCCTCGCGCTGCTGCTTCATGGTGGCCAGGCGGGCTTCCAGCTTGACCTTGGCGTCGAGCAATTTCTGGAACTCGGTCTCCTGGCGCTTGAGTTGCTCGCGATAGGTTTCGACCAGGCGCTGCGTGCTGTTGAGCCGGCTCTGCGCCGCAACAGCCGCCGCCTCGTTGCCCTCAACCAGGAAGGCGTCGATGGCCCGATCCAGCTCATCCTCGCGCGCTTCCAGATCGACGAGCTTGCGCTTGAGCGACTTAGCCTCGCCGCCAATGGTGGCGGCGGCGTCTTCCAGATCTTCCAGGTTCTCTTCCACCTGGCGAACGTACTGGTCGATGACGGCCAGGCTGTTGCTCTTGAGCGCCTGGTCGACCATGGCGTGGAGATTGGCCGAAATCAAAACAGATACTTTCTCAAAAAGTGAAGCCATTGTGGATTCCTCCTCTATTGGTTGGTTTGCCTGTCGTGCAAATCTGCGGCCAGATGCGAAACCGTTGTCTTGCCGCAATTTGTCATGGAATTCAATACGATGTCGGGTCATTGTGGTTTCGAGTTTCATTATAGACCGAAGTGGAACGCCCGACAATGACTTGACGCTGACCTATCGCCCGACGCAACGCTGACGCAACCCGTCAGCAAGAGGAGCACACTTTTGTATATGGGTGACTTTGGACGTTGATAGAACTTTTGTGAATTTTTGCGCGAGCCGATTTGACGCGAGGGAAGGGATGGTGTAGAGTCACTTTTCGTGCCTGGGGAGAGGGCAGCGAACTGGTTGAGCGGACACGGGCCCTCAGAACTGGTGAAGCAATGTCGAATCCCTACGGCAGCACATTAGAAAGTACGTGAAAGTCACGTTTAAGAAACGAAGCCAAAAGCGATTTCGAGGCGAGGCGCCGGTTGCAAAGACGGCAGGTGGCAGGCCTCGGGAGCAAAGCGCCGGCAAGCAGCCAGCCTCTGACCCCTCCGAAAAATCGGAGCGTGAGCGAGGCGGGCAGATGCCGGAGGGCAGGCCTGCGAGACAGGTCGGGTTGGCTCGGCGGGAGCGGGATTCGGAGTGGTCGCTGAATGTGACGCAGAAGAATAACGCAAAAGCGGGGCGAACGATTTGACAAGGGGCGGCAGGTGGTATAGACTACACACTTGCCCCTGCGAAAAGCAGGCAGCACGGTTGTCTGGCCAAGACCCTGTTTACGGGGTTTGGAGCCGGCGCCGAAAGCCGGATGGAGAGCGCAACGATGTTGCGAAATCGAAGCCGGCGGCAGGAAGCACATTAACAACTGAAGAGTGGTAAGACAGTCGAATTTCGAAGCCAAGACGCTCTGACAGAACGGAAGGTTCTGTTTGAAAAATGGGCGACTGTCCGGGGATGTTGGTCTGGCAAC
>JACKBA010000024.1:72500-111173 GCA_020634815.1 Caldilineaceae bacterium
GACCAAGGTCCTGGCCCAGACCCAACAGCACATCATCCTGATCCAGGATGGCGCCAGGTATCACACCAGTCGAGTGATGAATGAGTTCTTTGCCCTGCATGCCCAACGCCTCACCAAGTTCCAGTTGCCATCCTACTCTCCGGACTTCAACCCCATCGAATATCTGTGGAAGAAGGTCAAAAAGGCGGCAACGCACCTCAAGTACTTTGCGTCCTTTGACGCCTTGACCACCGCCGTTGACCGCACTTTGTGCGAATTCGCCGAGCTACCTGACGAGATCCTGGCCCTCATGGGCCACTACTGCGAAACGATGGGCGCCGAAGCGTGATTCACGATTCTTTTTCTGAACATCTATAGACGTATCGAGTGCCCGCAAAGCTGCTTGACACACGATTCCGAGTCGTGCTACATTCTGCCGCACGCGTGCGCCATCGAAAGTAAATCGCCCAGCAATCGCAATAACTATGTAACGTTTTGCTTTTGTTACTACGTCAAAAGGGTCTCGCGTTGCGACATGAGGCGGTCACCTTTCTGTCCAAGTTGTGACGGAACCGTCATCGGGACAAGAACGGCGCGGTGCCCACTTGAAGCAAGAATTGTGCCAAGGAAACAAGTGCATGGATCACCAATCATTCCTTCCCGCCTTTTCCACGCCGCCGAAGGAGTATTCACCGGTACCGATCTGGTGGTGGAGTGGCGAGCGACTTGATCCGCAGCGCCTGCGCTGGCAACTCGAGCGCTTTGCTGAGGGCGGCGTCTACAACCTGATCGTGCTCAATCTGGCGCCGACCAGTCCGCTCTATGGCAGCGACGCCGACGATCCGCCTTTCCTTTCTGAGGAGTGGTGGGCGATCTTCCTCGGTGTGTGCGCCGACGCGCGCGAATTGGGCGTGCACATCTGGTTCTACGACCAAATCGGCTTTTCCGGCGCCAACTTTCAGGGAGAGGTCGTGCGCGAGAATGGCGCCTTCGCCGCGCAATGGCTGGAGAGTGTCACCTATGAAGGTAGTGGACAAGCGGAGCTGATCTGTCCGGCTGAGGGAGTTCCGCTGGCTGCCGCTGCCACGCCGCTTGACCCATCCGGCGAACCCTCCGGTCTACCTGTACCCCTGGCCATTGACGGGGGCAGGGTATCGGCAGCCAGCGGTGAGTTCCAGCGCGTTCGCCTGGTTTATGCAGTACGCCGCGGGTTTGATTACTTCAGCCCGGATGCCTGCGCGCAACTTTTTGACCGTGTGCACGGCGAGTTTGAGCGCCGCGCCGTCGACTATTTTGGCGACGTGATCGTCGGGTCGTTCCAGGATGAACTGCCGTCGTTGGCCACGTGGGGCGACGGCTTCGCCACGGCCTTCCAGGCGCAGATGGGCTATGACATCGTGCCGCGGCTGCCCGAATTGTGGGACGGGCGCGGCGATGCTGCGGATCGCCTGCGCAGCGACTACCATCGCGTACGCGCCGCGCTGGCGGAAGCTGCATTCTTCAAGCCGCTCTTTGAGTGGCATGAACGACACCATCTTCTCTGTGGCTTTGACCAGCAAGGACCGGCACGTGCCGGTCACCCCGTAGCCTCGGTCCATTTCTATGCCGACTACCTGCGCACCCATCGTTGGTTCACGGTACCCGGCAGTGATCACCACGGCGAGGCAAAGATTCATAGTTCGTTGGCCCATCTCTACGATCGGCCGCGCGTCTGGATCGAGTCGTTCCACAGCAGCGGGTGGGGCGGCACGCTGGAGGAGACCTTCGACTGGCTGCTGCCCTGGTTGCGTGCCGGTGCGACGCTCTATGACCCGCACGCAGTCTACTACAGCACGCGCGGCGGCTGGTGGGAATGGGCGCCGCCATCAACCTGCTGGCGACAACCCTATTGGCGCCATTACTCGCACTTCTCACGTGCCGTCAGCCGCCTGTGCTATGTGCTGAGCCAGGGACACCACGTGTGCGACATCGGCGTGCTCTTTCCCAGCGCGACCGTGCAGGCGGGACTGGCACCCGATGGCAAGCCACTCCCCGCGGCACAGACCGCTCATGTGATCTATGAAAAGTTGGCCGGCAGCATGTTCTGGCAGGATATGCAGCCGGGTGTTCTCGATCGCGACCGGCGCGATTATGATGTGCTCGACGATGCCTCGCTCCAGCGCGCGAGCGTAGAGAACGGCGCGCTCATTATCGGCGCCGAACGGTACCGCGCTGTGATCTTGCCCGGCTGCTACGTGCTGGAGGCGGCCAGTGCCGAGACGTTGGTGCGCTTTGTGGAAAGCGGCGGACTGTTGATCGCCATCGGCGCACTGCCCGCATTGAGCGTTGTGGCCGAGAGCGAGTCGATTGCTGCGCTGCGCCAGTGCTTTGTCGACGGCCGCGCCCGGCACATCGACGACGCCGAGGCGCTGCCCCAGGCCCTGGCGTCCCTGCCCCGCACGGTCGATGCGCCGGTACCGACCTTGCACCGGCGCATTGATGGCCGCGACGTGATCTTCGTGCCGGCCGCGACGCCCTATGCCACGCGTCAGGAGCGCAATCGGAGCTGGCTCGCTGTCGCCTACACCTTTGATCCCGACGACTATCAGCGTTCGATGCGTGTGGTCGTGCGCGGCGTGCACAACGCCCCCGAATTGTGGGATGCCTATGCCGGCACGCGGCGCAATTTGCCGGTGGAGGTGCTGGACGACGGAATTGCCGTCGACATTCCTTTCGATAGCAGCCCCGCGGCGCTCCTGATCTGGCCACCGCCGGACGATGACGGCGTTGCACATGCCAACCTGTCGCGCAGTGACGAGGCGGTAACGCTGGCGGACTTATCTGGCGAGTGGGAAGTCAGCATTGAACCGACGCTTGAGAACCAGTTTGGCGACCTGGCGCGCCCGGCGCACGCCGGGGCGCCGCCGGTGCAGACATGGCACTTCCACCATTGCGTCGAGGCGCCGGGGGAAGATGGAGTGGCGCTTGGCTGGCCGGCCGGCGCGTTTCCCGCTGCTGACGAGATGGTGATGGCTACATTCGGGCCGCAAGGCTGGTTCCTCGGGCCGTTGGCGGCAGATCAATTGCCGGCTCCGTATGGCGCGCACGGTGGCGATGAAGGATTACAGGTGATTGGCTGGCAGTCCGCCGTCTACTCGCTTTCACGTGGCGTGCGGCGCGATCCGATTCACCTGGCCAGCCTGGGGCCAAACGGGCACGTGCCGGAGGAGTTTCTCCTCTTCGGCCGTACGGAAAAAGGTCAAGGTGTTCAGTTCCGTACCAGCGTGTGGATGGAAGAAGCGATCGCGGTGGCCCTGGCGCTGGGAGCGCCGGCAGCAAAACGGCTTTGGGTCAATGGCCAGGAGATTGGCGGTGCACCTACCGGTTATCTTTGGATGGCGCCTGTGCAGTTGCAGGCCGGTCTGAATGTGATTGAGTTCCGGCTGGTTGCCGAGCAGACGTTGAACATGCGCTGCTCCTGGGCGTTGGTGCGCAACCCACAGCGCTATGCCAGGCCGGAGTGGATGACGACACCCGATGAGCCGCAGATGCATTCCGGCATCACCTTTGCGTGCGACCTGGAACTCCCGTTCACCCCGGCACATGCGACCATTCAGGTTGGCGCAGACGCGCCGTGCCGCGTCGTTGTCAATGGCGTTGAGATGGGGCGACAAGGTGGCTTCGACCCCTACTACAGCACGGCACGCGTCCAACCATATCCGATTTCCAATCTCACAGCAGGGAAGAATCGCATCGAACTCCAGATCCAGGATATGGGGCGCCGCGTGGCGGTGGTGGTCGACGGCGCGGCGACCGGTGTCGATGGCGAGCGTTTCGCCTGGTTCAGTGGCCCAACATGGCAGGTGCGGCGTGATGGCGGAGCGGCGCTGCCTGTCCAGTTGCGCCGCCGCCAGTGGGTCGACATGCAGTATGATTTCGTCGAGAGCGCTCTGTTCGACATGGACCCCAGCTATGCGCACCTGTGGCGACGGCCCCATCCACTGCCGGCCGCCAACTGGCTGGAGGATGCACCGGCCGATGGCAGCGTGATAGCGGCCACTCCGGATGCCTTTGCCGGCTCGACGCGCATCGAGTGGTTGGCCTGGACGGTGCCGCCTGGCGCCGTTGCCATGGTTGCACCGGTAGCGGGGAGTGCTCGGCTCTGGATCGACGGCAAGGAAGCCAGGCTGGACGAAGCCGGGCGTGCCCAACTCGACGGCGATGGGGGACACAGCCGTTCGGCGGTCCTGCGTGTTGAACCGGAGCGGGGTGCCAGCGGCGGCTGCCTGCTGCGCGGGCCGATCACCTATGAACTCGGCGTGGGCAAGATGGCGCCCGGACTGTGGGGTGATCATGGGTTGGAGAGCTATTCAGGGGGCGTGCGCTACCGCCGGCAATTTACGCTCGACGATGATGCGGCCGGGACGCTCTGCCTCGATCTCGGCCGCGTGCGCGGCACTGCCGAGGTATGGGTCAACGGTGCGCCGGCCGGGGTGCGAATCTGGTCGCCTTACCGGTTCGATATTACGGCGCTGGTGCGATCTGGCGAGAATGGCATCGAGGTGCTGGTACTGAACACGCTGGCACCCTATCTGGACGCGCAGAGCCCGACCTTCTATATCTTCCCTGGCCAGTGTGATTCTGGACTGCTCGGACCCGTGCGGCTGTTGCGCAGGCCCGCGCAATAGGTGTTCGCGGGGAGAGGAGATGCGAATTTTCTCAGTTTGCAAGCCGGTGATGGTTGGACGTGTCACGGGCCGCCACGCCGCAGGAAAACTAGTTTCCGGCGGCGTGGCGACGTGCGGGGGAAATCCTGGCCACTGTTGGCGCCGATTCAGGTAGCTTGAGACAGCTTGAAATCGGATTGACACTGTTTGGAATGTGTGTTACATTATTCTCGATTTCCCAGACCGAAAGCAAATAGTTGCCATTCGCAAGCAATGCAAAATATCGAGCTTTAGTTTTTCTTGCTCTGGCCAGAGCAGATTGTGGCTGTCTAGCGGCCTTCTGTCGACGTGGCTGACCGGGCAGGATGACATCTGCAGATGCAATCCGTTTGCGCTGTACCCACCCCCTAGAGAAGTGCGTTCAGAGCGTGTTGGTATTTCAGGCCGGCACTGAAGGCGCGTTGTGAAGAATGCCCATGCGCCAGCTAGTGTTGCCTGTTTTTCACCCTAATTCAATGTTCTGCAACAAGGAGAGGAGTCCCATGGGAAAGCTCAAGTTCTTGAGTGTGTTGGTTGTCCTTGCGATGTTGCTTGCCGCGTGTGGCGGCGGCGCGCCTGCTGCTCCGCCGGCTGACGCTCCGGCCGCGGATGCCCCGGCTGCCGAAGCGCCCGCCGCGGCTGCCCCGTCCGGTGAAGTTGCCATGGAGGCGCCGGCATTGGCTGAGGCTGTGGCCGCTGGCACATTGCCGGCGCTGGAAGAGCGCCTGCCTGCCGTCCCGTTCGTGGTCGGGCCTGGCGTATTGCTGAGTGAGGCCAACGTCCCGAACTGGGCGCCGGGCCAATATGGCGGCACCCTCAACACGGCCCACAGCGTCGCCGACTGGGCGCCCGATGTCTTCGTCATGCTCAACGAGCCGCTGTTGCAGGCGCCTGACCTCAGCGTGCAGGGCATCCAGGGCAACGTTCTGGAGAGCTTTGAGGTGAGCGACGACAACACAGTCTTCACCTTCAAGATGCGCGAAGGGCTGAAATGGTCGGATGGCGAACCGGTTACGACCGAGGATGTTCGCTTTACTTGGGAGAACATCTACGGCAACGAGAAGCTCTATCCGAGCGGCTTGCCTGCGCGCTTCCGCACCGGCTTCACGCCCGCCGGTGATCCGATGACGCTGGATATCATTGACGACTACAACTTCACCCTGACGTCGAGCGCGCCCTATGGTGGTTTCCTGCGCAATATCACCATCGAGGGTTGGAACGGCTACACTGAACTGATTAATCCCGCCCACGTGCTGAAAAAATGGCACATTGACTTCACGCCCATCGAGGATATGAAGGCGGAGTTGGAAGCCAACAACCTCACCGAGGAGTGGTGGACGCTTTTCAACCAGCAGAAACGCTGCCAGAGTTGGGATGTCACACGCGCCCGTTGCATCGGCTATCCCACACTGACCCCCTGGGTTTCCGTTGCCAGCGAAACACCCGGCGTGATGATCTTCGATCGCAATCCGTATTACTTCAAAGTTGACACCGAAGGCAAGCAACTCCCATACATTGATCGCATCGTCTCCGTCCAGGTGGAAGATGTCGAGATGGTCAATCAGCGCGTGCTGAATGGCGATGTCGACTTCCTGCGCGAGAGCACAGCCCTTGTGAAGGTGCCTCTGTACAAGGAAAATGAGGCGAAGGGCGGCTTCCGCACGGTCCTGACCGATATGCATGTCGATTCCAGCAATCTCTTCCTGAATCAGACCTTCGAAGATGAGACGTGGCGCAAGGTGTCCCAGGACATCCGATTCCGCCAAGCCTTGAGCCTTGCCATCAACCGCGACGAGATCATCGAGAGCGTCTACTACGGCTTTGCAGAGAAGCCGCTTGTCAGCGTCGGCGAGGAATTCTCGCAGTATGATGTCGCCAAGGCAAATGCCCTGCTTGACGAGATGGGCATGACGGAACGCGATGCCAATGGCATGCGCATGGTTGATGGCAAGCCCTTCTCCATCCTGTTGGAGCACGGCGCCCATGCCCCAGACCTGGAACCGGTTGCCGAGTTGGTTTCCGAGCAACTAAAGGAAATTGGCATCGACTTGCAGGTGAAGCGAATCGACCCGAATCTGTGGACGCAGCGTCAAGATGCCAACGAACTTCAGGCAACGATGTTCTGGAGCCATGACCAGGGTTGGGACAGCGACTACAGCGGCAGCGACAGTTTCCGCCGCACCGGGCGCGCCTGGGCGCTGTGGCATGAGACCAATGGCGCCGAAGGCGAGGAACCGCCGCAGTGGGTCAAGGATATGTACGACCTGGATGCCGCACGCTGGAGTTCCGTCTCCGGCTCCGACGAGTTCAACAAGCTCAAGGAAGACACCTTTGCGTGGGCGCGAACCAATTTGCCTGTAATCACCATCGTTGAGAAGGTGAAGTATCCGATGATTGCGGCCCAGAATCTGCGCAATGTGGCAGATGCCGGGTATGCGATCGCCTCCAACTTTGCCGGCGAGCAGCTCTGGTTCGAGCAGTAACCTATCTTCATGGTCTACCGGTCTATATGCTGATTGAGCAGAATGGGCCGGTAGACCTGACGAACGATTCCCTAAGAGTACCGTGATAGTTCAGCAGAACATGGCGCAAAGTCAGGGCTATGACATGGCGGCGACTCCCGCCATGTTCTGTTGTTCCAAATAAGGGTACTGTGTACTGGTGCTGAGGAGGTAGCTACACGTGCTTGTCTACATTATCCGCCGCCTGTTGATGCTGATCCCCATCCTCCTGTTGGTGTCGTTCATCGCGTTCTTCGTGATTGAGTTGCCGCCCGGTGACTGGGTAACGACGTACGTTTCCCAACTCCGCGCCTCGGGAATTGAGTTGTCTAGCCAGGAAGCGCAACGACTTAGCCAACTCTACGGACTGGATCAACCATCCTACATACGATATTTCAAATGGATTGAGGGCATCGTGCTGCGCGGCGACTTTGGCTGGTCGTTTCAATGGGGCAAGCCTGTGGGCGAGGTGATCGCCGAACGGCTCCCGATCACGTTGACGATCTCATTGCTCGCGCTCGTCTTCTCGTGGTTGGTCGCCATCCCAATCGGAATCTATTCAGCGACCCATCAATACTCTTTAGTCGACTATCTGGCGACTTTTATCGGTTTTATCGGCCTGGCGACTCCCGGTTTCTTGCTTGCCATGATTCTTGCCTGGGCAGCCAACCAGTATTTCGGGTTTTCAGCACTTGGCCTCTACTCGACAGAATTCCTGGACAAACCGTGGAGTATGGCCAAGGCAATTGACATGTTGAAGCATCTGATCTTGCCACTGATCATCATTGGTATGGCCAGCGCCGGTTCGACGATCCGCGTATTGCGCGGCAACCTCCTCGATGAACTGAAAAAACAATATGTCGTCACGGCACGAGCCAAGGGGCTCTCGGAAATGCAATTGCTCTTCAAATATCCCGTGCGGCTGGCGCTCAACCCTGTCTTCAGCACGATTGGGTGGCTGCTGCCGGCCATCTTTGCCGGCGAGGTGCTCATCTCGATCGTTCTCAGCGTACCGTCGATTGGCCCGCTGCTCCTGCGCTCAACACTGGCGCAAGATATGTACCTGACCGGTAGCATTGTCCTGATCCTGAGCGCGTTGACGATCGTCGGCAGCCTGATTTCCGACATCTATCTGGCTTGGGCTGACCCGCGCATCCGTTATGGAGGTCTCAGCAAATGAGCACCCACCTTTCCGAACGCACCGAAGGCGGCGTGACCGGCAGCACGCCGTTCATCGACGAAGCGGAAGATCGCAGCATTGGGACTGTGGACGAACGGCTGGAAGCGGCCGACGAGCGCTTCTACTATGCAAATCCGTGGAAGCTCATCATGTGGCGCTTCCGCCGCCACCGGTTGGCCATGATTTCGTTGGTGGTCCTGGCACTTCTCTATCTTGGCGCCGTATTTGCCGAGTTCATCAGCCCCTACACGGCGACCTGGCGCGCCGAAGGCTTTCAGATGATGCCCCCGACCAAGATTCATGTCTTCCATGAGGGTTCGCTGCACCGGCCCTTTGTCTATGCACTAGAAAAAACACTCGACCAGGAAACATTCAAATACGTTTTTACTGAGGATACGAGCACGCCCTACCCGATCCTGTTTTTTACGCAAGGCGTCGAGTACAAGATGTGGGGCCAGTGGCCGATGAGCATCCATCTCTTCGGTACAGGCGAAGACGCACCGGCGATCATGCTCTTCGGCTCAGATGAACTGGGGCGCGATATCTTCTCGCGTACGATTTATGGTTCGCGCATCTCGCTCTCGATCGGTCTGTTTGGCGTGCTAATCAGTTTCATGATCGGCATTGCGATCGGCGGTATCTCTGGATACTTCGGCGGAACGACTGACGAGGTGATTCAGCGTATGATCGACGTCATCATTTCGATCCCGTTGATTCCTTTCTGGATGGCGCTTTCGGCTGCCTTGCCGCGCACGTGGACATCCACCCAGACTTTCCTGGCCATCACGCTTATTCTCGCGGCAGTTACATGGACCGGCCTGGCGCGTGTAGTGCGCGGCAAATTGTTGGCATTGCGTGAAGAGGACTATGCCCTGGCCGCGCAGGTTGCCGGCGCCAGCAAAGCGAGAATCATTTTCCGCCACCTCATGCCAGGATTCACCAGCCACCTGATCGTCTCGGTTACACTGGCAATCCCGGTCGCCATCCTGGGCGAGACTGCGTTGAGTTTTCTCGGCCTGGGCATTCAACCGCCGGCCGTCAGTTGGGGCGTCTTGCTCAAGGATGCACAGGACCTGGTGGCCGTGGCACAACAGCCCTGGCGCCTGATCCCGGCCATCTTTGTGATCGGTACGGTGCTCCTCTTCAATTTCGTCGGCGACGGTTTGCGCGATGCTGCCGATCCCTATTCGGCGTAGCCCGATTCCGGCTCGGCACACCAGCAAGGCAAATGACTATGGAAAATGCGAATAACGTTCTGGTTGATATTCAGGATCTGAAAGTTCAATTCTTCCTGCACGAAGGTACCGTGCACGCGCTCGAAGGCGTCAGCTTCCAGATTCAGCAGGGGAAAACGCTGGGCGTCATCGGCGAGAGCGGCTCGGGCAAGTCGGTCACGGCGCAGGCGATCATGGGCATCATCCCGTCGCCGCCGGGCAAAGTGGTGGACGGTCGCGTGCTGCTGAACCTGCCCGAGAATGGCGCCAGCGTGCGTGTTGTAAATGTGACGGAACTCCCGCCCAGCGGGTCGGAGATTCGCAGCATTCGCGGCAAAGAAGTATCCATGATCTTCCAGGAGCCGATGACCTCCTTCAGCCCGGTCCACACCCTCGGCAATCAGATCATGGAAGCTGTCCGCATCCATTATCCCGAGGTGAGCAAGCGCGAGGCGCGCGAGCGGGCCATCGAGATGATGCGCCGTGTCGGCATCCCGCGCCCTGAAGAGCGCATTGACGCCTATCCGTTCCAGTTCTCCGGCGGCATGCGCCAGCGCGCCATGATCGCCATGTCGCTCGTCTGCAACCCGCGGCTGGTGATTGCCGATGAGCCGACGACGGCTCTCGACGTCACCATCGAGGCGCAGATTCTGGAGTTGCTCAAGGATCTACAGGCTGAGTTTGGCATGTCGATCATGTACATCAGCCACGATTTGACGGTGGTCGGCGGTGTGGCTGATGACGTGGTGGTCATGTACCTGGGGCTCGTCATGGAGCAAGCTTCCACCAACGAGTTGTTTGACAACCCGCTGCACCCCTACACCGAGGCGCTCTGGCGCTCGATCCCGACGATCGACGGCGATCTCGACCGGCTGACGCCGATCCGCGGCGCGTTGCCCAGCCCTTTCGCCGTGCACCAGGGCTGTCCCTTCTTCTCCCGCTGTGAGAAGCGCATCCCCGGCGTGTGTGATGTCTCGCGCCCGCCCATGGTCGAAGTGCGGCCGCAGCACTGGGTGCGCTGTTTCCTATACACCGAGTCGAAATAGAGAGAGAACAGCCATGAATGCAACGACCGATGTGCTGTTGGAAGTCGAAGGCCTGCGCAAGTATTTCCCGATCCAGAAGGGATTTATCCGTAAGACTGTTGGCTATGTCAAAGCCGTCGATGATGTGAACCTGCGTGTGCGGCGCGGCGAGGTGTTGGGTGTCGTCGGCGAGAGCGGCTGCGGCAAGACGACGTTGGGCCGCTGCCTGGTGCGTGTCTACGACCCGACCGGCGGCCAGATTCTCTTGCGCAGTGGGAATCACGAGATCGACGTCACCAACCTGGGCGGCGACCAGATGCGCGAATTTCGGCGTTCGGTGCAAATGATCTTTCAGGACCCGTACGCGTCGCTTAATCCGCGCATGAATGTGCTGGAGACGGTGGGCGAACCGCTCAAGGTCAACGGCCTGGCCAGCGGACGCGAGTTGGAAGATCGCGTGGGTAAGGTCATCCAGCAGGTTGGCCTGCGTGTGGAGCACCTGCGCCGCTACCCACACAGCTTCAGCGGTGGACAGCGCCAGCGCATCGGCATTGCCCGCGCCCTGGTCGTCGATCCGCAATTGGTCATTGCTGACGAGCCGGTATCGGCGCTGGATGTCTCGATCCAGGCGCAGATTCTCAACCTGCTCAAGGATTTGCAGGAGCAGAACAACCTTACCTATGTCTTTGTCTCGCATAACATGGCTGTCATTCGCTATATCAGCGACCGCATCGCCGTGATGTACGCAGGAAAGCTGGTCGAACTCGGCGCAAAGACCGAACTGCTCGACCGCCCCAAGCATCCGTACACTGAGCTGCTGTTGGCCGCCGTGCCGCGCGCCACGGACCGCCATCGGGGTCAGCGCACTGTCACCCCTGGCGAGCCGCCGGATCTCGCGCGCCTGCCCTCCGGCTGCGTCTTCCGCACGCGCTGCGCCTATGCGCACGAACGCTGCGCCGCTGAAGAACCTATATTGCGCGAGATTGAACCCGGCTATTTCGTGAGTTGCCACTTCGCCGAGGATCTCACCCTGGGAGGAGTCGTGTCGCGTGTCAAGTCTCTCCCGGCCTAGCACAGGGCAGGATCTGGTCAACCCACCCGTACGCGCCTATGTCGCCGCGTACGGGCTGTGGTTCCTCACGTTTCTGGTTGGGTTGGTAGTTGCCTTTGCCGTTCGTGACGTGTTCCAGATGGCGATGGTCTTCACGCCGCTGGATCGCTACGGCGTGCACCTCTTCAACCAGATCAGCGTTGTGGTGCTGGTCGTACTGCTGCTTGCCCTGGTCGTCGTCACCGAAGCGTATTACCGCAATGGCGTGCCGCGCCGGCAGGTTGGGGTGCGTTTTGCACGCGTTATCGGGATCCTGGCGCTGATTCTCGCCGTAGCGCAGGGTGTACGACTGGCGCTGGAAGTGGTCGCCGGTTCCGTAAATCTGCTCAGCGTCTTGATCCTTGCCGTGAGCCTGGGTATCTATGGCGGGGCGCGGGAGGTCGTCAAGCGCCAGGCACAGCCGGCAGACGCAAGCAGCGCTCGTCGCGAGGTCATGTCCGGCGCCCTTGTCGGTGCTCTGCTGGCCGCCGGCGCCGTGTTGATCGCACTCGCCATCAAGACACCGCTGAACCCATACGACGAGGGGCTGGCGTTGGTTGGCGGCATGCGCGTCTTGCACGGCGACGTCCCGCTGCGCGACTACTGGGCCATCTATCCGCCCGGCCAATCCTATGTGCTGGCCGCGCTCTTTGGCGTTGCCGGCGAGAATGTGCTGGTCGAGCGCGTCTACGATACGCTGGTCCGCGTCTTGCTGGCCCTGGTCATCTACCTGGTGTCGGCACGTGTGCTGCGCTCGTGGCGCTGGGCACTGGCGCCCTACCTGGCTGCCGCAGTATTGCTGGCCTCCGCAACTTTCTATGGCTATGCGGTTTTCCCGGCGCTGCTCTGTGGCTTTGCCGCGCTGTTGCTGGGGTTTATCTACGTGGACCGCGACAAGCTGCGCTGGCTCGTTGGCGCCGGCCTTCTGGCAGGCGTGACGGTCTTCTTTCGGCTCGATCTTGGATTCTACACGGCAGCATCGATCGGCGTCCTGCTGATTCTCACCTGGCTCTTGCCGCCGGAGGGTGACGTTGCCTGGGGAGATCGCACGCGCCGGCTCATGCTTGCGGTGCTGGCCGCGGCCGGCCCGGCCCTCCTGCTCGTGCTCGTCTTCTACGGCTATCTGGGCAGCGTGGCCGGCTTTAGTACGATGGTCGAAAACCTGCTCGTCTTTCCCGCTACGACTTTCCGCGCCGTTCGTCACCTGCCCTACCCGCCGCTGATCCCGGATTGGTCGATCTGGTCCGGCGAGGGCAGTATCGATGTCCGGCTCGATCGGATGTTGAGCGACTATCTGCGTTTCTATATTCCGCTGCTTGTTTACGTCCTATCGTCGGCGTTGTTGGTGGTCTCTGCCGTGCGTGCAGGGCGCGGCGGGCGGCGCTTTGCGCGCACCGACAGCATGGCGGCCGCGCTGGTCGTCTTCGGCGCGGGCATGTTCGTGCAGGCGCTCAGCCGCTACGACGAGATCCATGTGCTGCCGGCATCGCTGGTCGTGGTGATTCTGATTACGTGGATGGTGCGCCAGATTCCCGCCGGGCGGTGGTCTCAACCCTGGGTGACAGTGCCCGTAGCCGCTGTGCTGCTGGTGCCGTTCACACTCTATTTTGTCTCGCCCTATATCGGTCTCAGCAATATCGTGCGTCACTTCACGCCGCTTGGCTGCTATTCGACCTTGCCGCGCGCCGGATGCGTGCCGACATTGCCAGGACAGGACGATGCAGTGCAGATCCTCGACCACCAGTCTCCCGAGCGCGGCCCGCTCTTTGCCGGGCTGCCGCGCCACGATAACGTCTTTGCCAACGACGTGAGCATCTATTTTCTGGCCGGCCGGCCGATTGCCACGCGCTATCACGAATTGCATCCGGGCGTGACGACGACACAAGTTGTGCAGGAGGAGATGGTGGCCGAGCTGACGGCGCAGGCGCCGGGATGGCTGGTCTTTATCACGTGGGGTAATCCGAGCGAGCCGAACGCCAGCCGCTTCAACAGCGGCGTCACGTTGCTCGATGACTATATCCGCGACCTGTACAAGCGTGAACACACCGTCGGCATGTACGAGCTATGGCGCCGGCAGCCGTGACGTCGCGGATCATATGACTTTACACTCGTTCACTGAGTAGAGGAGAGAAACATGTTGAAAGTAGCAGTGATCGGCCTGGGCAATATCGGCAACACCCACGCGCCCGTCTACCAGGCCGACCCGCTGGCCGACCTGGTTGCCGTGTGTGACATCATCAAGGAGCGCGCCGACCGGGCAGCCGAACGCTACGGCGTGCGCGCCTACTACAGCGTCGAGGAGATGCTCAAGCACGAGGAACTCGACGCGGTCAGTGTCTGCTCGGCCGGCGTGGAGAATGGCGGCGACCACTTCGAGCCGACCATGCAATGCCTGGAGGCCGGCCTGAACGTGCTGGGCGAGAAACCCATCTCCAACGAGATCGAGAAGGCGCGGCAGATGGTGGCCAAGGCCGACCAGAAGGGCGTCTACTACGGCATCAACCTCAACCACCGCTTTGTGCCGCCGGCGGCCAAGGCTAAGGAGTGGGTGGAGGAAGGGCGGCTGGGCGACCTGCTGCTCATCAACATGACCATGTGGATCGGCAATCCCAACGAGACGTCGCCGTGGTTCCACATCCGCGCCCTGCACCCCCACTCGCTCGATATCATGCGCTTCTTCTGCGGCGACGTTGAACGCGTGCACGCGTTCTTCAACCAGGCGCCGGGCCGCGTCTGCTACTCCAACGTACAGGTCAATCTGCAATTTGCCAACGGCGTCATCGGCCATCTCACCGGCAGCTATGACACCAACCCGCGCCACAATCTGGAACGCTGCGAGGTGTTGGGCACCAAGGGCCGCTTCGTGCTCGACAATCTCTACGAGGAACTGACCCTCTACCCGCGCAATTCCGACGAGCTGACCGTCATCCGCAACAGCATCATGGGCGGGTTGAGCGGCTTCAACGCCACCTTCAGCAACCGCATCCACCGCTTCCTGGAGCAGGTCGATGCGCGCGTGCCGCGCGACCAGTTCGAGGCGTCCGGCCACGAAGGGCTGGCCGTGCAGGAGATCATCGAGGCGGCGATTCGCTCCTTCCAGACCGGCCGCGCCGAGGAAGTGCCGATCGGGTAGGAGGGGCGAGGGGCGAGGGGCGAGTTGCGAGGGGCGACGACGAAAGGCCCTACCACCAAGGCACAAAGGGATCAAAGGGGCACGAAGCGCTCGATGGTAGGTACCACGATGCCCTTCTTTGTGTCCTTTGTGGTTTGCTTTTCTGATGGTTTCTGAGCGAGTGAGCGGACAATAAGGTATGACGGCAAGAATCGGTATCGGCGTGATCAGCTTTGCGCACGGGCACGCCAATCTCTACTGCGACCGGCTGGCCACCTACGACGATGTGCGCCTGGTTGCCTGCTGGGATGATGACGCGGAGCGGGGCGGCGCGACCGCGGCAAAGTACGGCATGCGCTACTCACCGCGCCTGGAAGACCTGCTCGGCGACCCGGCCGTGCAGGGCGTGATCGTCACCTGCGAGACCAACCGCCACGCCGAGATGGTGCTGGCGGCGGCCGCGGCGGGCAAGCACATCCTCTGCCAGAAGCCCATGGCGTTGACATTGGCCGACTGCGATCGCATGGCCGCCGCGGTGGAAGCTGCCGGCGTCAAGTTCATGATGGCCTACCAGATGCGCCACGATCCCTCCAACCAGAAGATCAAGGAGTTGGTGGAGAGCGGCGCGGTGGGGCGCGTCAGCCTGGTGCGCCGGCGCCACTGCATTCCGGTGCTCTTCAACGAAGGTTTCGTCAACGGGCCGACGCGCTGGCATCTTGATCCCGAGAAGAATGTGGGCATGTTCATGGACGATGCCAGCCACGCTACCGACTTCCTGCACTGGATCCTGGGGCGCCCAACCAGCGTCATGGCTGAGATCGACAACACCATCACCGACGTCGCGCCTGACGACACCGGCGTCGCCATCTACCGTTATACCAACGGCGCGATGGCCGTGCTGCTCAACTCCTCGGTGACGCTGGCCGGCGAGAACACGACGGAGGTCTATGGCGACGCGGGCGTGATCATCCAGAACCACGACGACGTGCCGTCGACCAATGGCCCGCTGCCGCCGCAGCCGATCGCGCTCAAGCTCTTTCGCCGCGACGAGACCCAGTGGCAGGACATGGGCATCCCGATCCCGCCCAGCCATGCCGAGCGTATCGCCGCGGTGCCGCGCGCCTTTATCGATTGCATCAAGTTCGACCTGGCGCCGCCGACCACCGCCGCGGATGGCCGTGTCTCCATCGAAATGGTACTCGGCGCGTACCAGTCGGCGCGCGAAGGCCGCCGCGTCCATTTCCCGCTAGAACCGTAGAAACTGGGGGAATAGAACGCGGATGACGCGGATTCAGCGGATAACCGCTGATGAAATCTGCGCAAATCCGCCCGATCGCACAGCGGGCGCAAAGCGTCATCCGCGTTCTATCTCTTCCGCACTATTTAGAGGTAAGTGCCGATGTCTCTGATCACAATCATCGGGCGCGGGCATGGCGGCACGCGTGCGATGTCACACACGCTGATCGCCAGCAACGTCTTCATGGGTGAGCCGCTCAACCGCTCGGGCGATCTGCTGCCGCCGCAGGCGATGTACGAGGCGTGCCGCGTGCTGGCGCGCTCCGTGACGTGGACGGGCGGTCTGACGTGGGATTTCAGCGCGCTGCACACCATGCCGATCCCGGATGAATTCACCGATCTGGTCAACGAGTACCTGAAGAAGGTGCTGGCGGCCAAGGACGAACACAAGGGCTGGAAAATCCCGGAGACGACGCTGGTCTTTCCGTGGATCGTACGCATCTTCCCGGAGATCAAGTATATCCACTGGGTGCGCAATCCGCGCGACAACATCCTGGCGCGCCACCTGACCGACGACCTTGGCGATTTTGGCGTGCCGCATCCCGACGCCGAGGAGTTGCTGGTCGAACGCTATCCTGCCGAGCTGGAGGCT
The DNA here is from genome assembly GCA_020634815.1 of Caldilineaceae bacterium. Taxonomy (GTDB): domain Bacteria; phylum Chloroflexota; class Anaerolineae; order Caldilineales; family Caldilineaceae; genus Caldilinea. The sequence goes on from JACKBA010000024.1 coordinate 89,175, forward strand.
GCCGCCACGCCTGAGCAGCGCGAAGAGTTGATCTGGCGCATGCGGCGCGCCATCTCCTGGCAATATCAGCATGAGATCGTGGCGGCGACGCCCAAGCCGGCCAACTGGCTCGTCGTACGCTTCGAGGACTTCGTCAACCAGCAGGATGCCACGCTGGCGCGCCTGGAGGCGTACCTGGGCTTCCCGCTCGGTCGTATCATCGTGCGCCGCGAGCCGGTGGGCCGCTACGACCGCGCCGAAGGGCCGAGCTACTTCGACTTCCTGGAAGAAGGCATGCGCGAGTTCGGCTACGAAATACCAGGAATGGAACGCGGATAACGCGGATTAAGCGGATTTTCACGGATTCAATCCGCGGGCATCCGCCCAATCGGCGTCATCCGCGTTCTATCGCTACTCAATCTGGAAGATCACTCTCTGGAAGGAATTTGATATGCCTGCACGCCGCACCCGCAAACCGAATATCGTTCTCTTTGGTATCGACTCGCTGCGCCGCGACCACATGAGTTGCTACGGCTATCACCGGCTCACGACGCCGCACATCGACCGCTTTGCGCAGCAGAGCACGCTCTTCGAGCAGACCTTCAGCGCCTACATCCCCACGACCAGCGCGTATGCCTCCATGCTCACCGGGCAGGATGTCTTCACGACGCAGGTCGTTGCGTTGCGCCACAAGGGGCCGCTGCGCCCGGAGGTCAAGACGCTGGCCGAGATGTTACGCGAGGAAGGCTACGACACAACCTGTGTCGGCTTTGGCGGCAACCCCAGTTCGCGCGGCTTCGACAAGTACATCGAGTTTCCCGGCTGGGGAAGCTGGAACGAGGGGCGCAGCCCCAAGGCGCAGAATCTCAACGACGTGGCCATCCCCGAGTTGGACCGCTTGGCGCGCAAGCGCGATCCCTTCTTCCTCTTCCTGCGCCACATGGACCCGCACTCGCCCTACCTGCCGCCGGCGCCCTATGAGCGCATGTTCTATCACGGTAACGAGTTCGACAAGCGCAACAAGTCCATGGAGCCGGTGATGGCCTTCAAGCCCTTCCGTGACTTCTTTGCGAGCTGGATGCCGCCGGGCGTCACCGACAAGGAGTACATCATTGCCCAGTACGATGGCGCCGTCGCCTATATGGACGCCGCCATCCAGAGCATCTTCACGGCGCTGGAGGCGCGCGGGCTGGCCGAGAACACCATCGTCGTCATCAACGGCGACCACGGCGAGACGCTCTACGACCACGACTGCTACTTCGACCACCACGGCATGTACGAGCCGACGCTGGTCGTGCCGCTCATCATCCGCTACCCCGGCAAGGTGCCGGCCGGCGTGCGCGTCAAGGGCTACAACCAGCACAAGGACCTGGTGCCTACGCTCTTCGAGCTGGCCGGCATCGAGCGCCCGGAGTTGAGCTTCGACGGTCGATCGCTCATGCCCATGGTGCGCGGCGAGGTGGCCTCGCACGAGAGCGAATTCTACATCACCGAGTGCACGTGGATGCGCAAGCACGGCTGGCGCACACCCAACTGGAAGCTCATCGTGGCGCTCGAGCCAGACTTCCACTTCAAGCCGCCGGTCGAGCTGTACAACCTCTTTGAGGATCCGGAAGAGTCGGCCAACCTGGCCGAATCGCACCCTGAGGTTGTCGCCGACCTGACCCGGCGCATGAATGAATGGATCGCCCGGCGCGAGGCGGAGACCGGCCTGCCCAATCCCATCTACAACCAGCCCGGCTGGCATGGCGACGTTACCGTCGACTATTTCACCACTTCGCAGCAGGCGTACGACACCCTGCACATCGGCGATCCGGCGCAGGCGGCGCGCCTGCAATCGCGTTCCAGGTAGTTCGGCCGTGATGCGTCAAGAGTCATTCGTCAAGAGTCATTCGTCACGAGTCAGGCGTCTCGAGTCAAGCGTGATCAATCCTTTCACGCATCACGCATCACGTTTGACGTTTGACGTTTGACGTTTGACTCGTGACGCATCACGCATCACATATTTCAGAGGAGAAACCAAGTGCTGACCCAGGAACAGATCGATTTTTTCAACGCCAATGGCTACGTCAACGGCGGCAAAGTACTGAGCGATGACGAGGTGGAGGTGCTGCGCAGCGAGATCATGCGCACCATCGATGAGCGCGACCGCACCGACATTCCCCAGCCGGTTATGGTGCGCAACCTCTCCAAGGATGAAGGCTCACCCGTCTGGCAGATCGTCGACATCTGGATGTCGAGCCCGCCTTTCCACAAGCTGATCAGCCACCCCCAGATCACCGAGGGGCTGGCGCAACTGACCGGCGCCAGCGAATTGCGCATCTGGCACGACCAGATCCAGTACAAGCCGGCGCAGATCGGCGGCGTCAATATGTGGCACCAGGACGCGCCCTACTGGCCCATCATCGCGCCCATGACCGAGGTGACCGGCTGGGTGGCGCTCGACGACGCCGACGTGGATAACGGCTGCATGAGCATGGTGCCCGGTTCGCATCTGTGGGGCAACAACATCGACTTTCTGCACACCTTCAAGAGCTATGAGGACATGCCCGCCGAGTTCGACGGCCACGAGATCAAGGTGATTCGCTGCCCGGTCAAGAAGGGCGAGGTGCACTACCACCATGCGCTCACCTGGCACGGCAGCCACGCCAACACAAGCGGCCGGCCGCGCCGCGCCGTCGCCCTGCACTACATGACCGGCGACACGCGCTATGTGGCCAGCGGCAACCATGTCATGAAGCAGTATGTTGAGGTCGGCGATGGCGAATTGATGAAAGGCAAGTATTTCCCGAAGGTCTACCCGACCGCGGAGTAAGTGGTTGCAGCCAGCCAACATCCTGCTGATCCACGTCGATCAGCACCGCTTCGACTGCGTGGGCGTCAACGGCCATCCCGCGGCGCTCACGCCCAACCTGGATCGCCTGGCGGCAGAAGGCGTAAACTTCACGCACGCCTTCTGCCCCATCGCTGTCTGCATGCCGGCGCGCACGTCGTTGATGACCGGCGTATACGCCACACAGCACGGCTGTCTCGTCAACGATGGCGTCGAGGGTTATTGCCCCGCACGCGGCGATCTGCCGACCTTCAGCCGCTCGCTCAAGGCCGCCGGCTACACGCTTGGGCACGTCGGCAAATGGGGGATCGGCCAGGACGCTACGCTGGCTGCGCTGGGCATCGACGACTACGTGCCGGCATCCGCCTACCGTGCCTGGCGCGGCGCGCAGGGTCTGCCACCCCCGTCGCGCGCCAACACCTGGTTTGGCGAAGTCGATCCCGCCATCACACCGGAGCAGAGCGCGCCGGCCTGGGGCGCCGACCACGTCATCCGCCTGCTGGCCGAGGCAGCGGAGCGCAATCGCCCCTTCTTCCTCCGCTGGGATCCGGAGGAGCCGCACCTGCCGTCCATCGCGCCCGAGCCCTTTGCCTCGCTGGTCAAGCCTGAGGACGTGCCGCCCTGGCCCAGCTTCCCCGACCCGCTGGTGGGCAAGCCGGCGATCCAGCGCCAGCAGGTGCGTTCGTGGGGCATCGCCGGCTGGGGCTGGGACCAGTGGGCGCCGGTCGTGGCGCGCTATCTCGGCGTCGTTGCACTCATCGACCATCAGGTCGGGCGCATCCTGGCCGCGCTGGACGACCTGGGGCTGGCAGAGCAGACGCTCGTCGTCTACACCAGCGACCACGGCGACCTGTGCGGCGGCCACGGCATGATCGACAAGCACTACGTCATGTACGACGACGTCATGCGCGTGCCGCTGATCCTGCGCTGGCCGGGCCGGCTGCCCGCCGGCAGCCGCGTGGATGCGTTCGTCACCGCCGCGCTGGACCTGGCGACGACCTTCTGTGTGGCCGCCGGCGCCGACGTGCCGCCCACCTTTCAGGGGCACGACCTGGTGGCCCTGGCCAACGGCGGGCAGGTACTGCGCGATAGGGTCTTTGGCAGCTACCACGGTGCGCAGTTCGGCGCGTACAGCCAGCGTATGGTGCGCACGCGCGATTGGAAGTACATCTGGAACGCAACCGCCGAGGACGAACTCTACTGCTTGGCGGAGGATGCGGGCGAGTTGCATAATCGCGCCGCCGGCGGCGCGTGCGCCGAGGTGCTGCACGCCCTGCGCGGCGATCTCGCGGCGTGGATGGCGGCGACGAATGACCCGCTGCTCAACGAATGGACGCGCCGTCAATTGCTTGACGGCGCCAAGATTTGAGTCGATCGGAATGGGTCTTCTGAGGCCCGTCACAAAATCTTGGTAGTTCACGATTCTCGCGGTAGTGACGACTTCAGTCGTTGACTTCCTCTGGAACGGCTAAAGCCGTCACTACAAATCGTGAACTACTGAATCTGCAAAATCGCGGTGGCAGCCGGCGTGTCGCCCCTCGCAACTCGCCTCTCGCCCCTTTGCATAGGGAGGAAAGCAAATGATTCGAGCATGTGTGATCGGTCTTGGGCCGATCGGGAACCGGCACAGCGGCCTGCTCAAAGCCGACCCGCTGGCCGAACTGGTGGGTGTCTGCGACCTCATCCCCGAGCGCGCCGACGCGGCAGCGGCGAAGTATGGCGCGCCGGCCTTTTACGATGTGGAGGAGATGCTGCGCAGCCTGGCGCCCGATATGTGTGTCGTCGCTACCGGCGGCGAGGAGTATGGCAGCGACCACTACCTGCCGACGATGCAGGCGCTGGAGGCCGGCTGCCACGTGCTGGGCGAGAAGCCCATCTCCAACCGCATCGACCAGGCGGTGGCGATGGTGGCCAAGGCAAAGGAGAAGGGCGTCTGCTACGGCATCAACCTCAACCACCGCTTCACGCCGGCCGCCCGCCTGGCCAAGCGCTGGCAGGACGAAGGCCGGCTGGGCCACCTGCTCTTTGTCAACATGAGCATGTGGATCATGAACCCGCGCGAAAGCTCGCCCTACTTCCAAATCAAGGCGCTGCATCCGCACACGGTCGACATCATGCGCCACTTTTGCGGTGACGTGGAGGCGGTGCAGTGCTTTGCCACCAAGGCGCCCGGCCGAAAGATCTGGTCGACGGCCACCTTCAACATGCGCTTCAAGAACGGCGTGGTCGGTACGCTGACCGGCAGCTACGATATCGAGCGCGGCCACCCCATGGAGCGCTGCGAGGTGGCGGGCACCAAGGGCCGCTTCGTCATCGAAGACATGTATCGCGAGGTCACCCTCTACCCGGCCGGTGACATGGAGAAGCGTGCCTACTCGAACCCGATCTTTGGCGGCATGCGCGACTTCGAGGAGACCTTCCTCAACCGGCAGCATCGCTTTCTGGAACAACTGACTGAGGGCGCAACGCCGGAGGAGATCGACGGCTCCGGCGCCGAAGGGCTGGCCGCGCAGAAGGTACTGGCCGCGGCCATCGAGTCGCTGGAGAACGAAACCGTCGTCTATGTGAAGTAGATAACACACGCTGCCACAAAGTCTCCAAGACACAGAGGGGCACAAAGAAATCACCGATTTCCATCTTCGTGCCCCTTTGTGAACTCCGTGGCTTCGTGGTGCAGTTCTGGGTCTATCCGGTAGGGACACGAAGGAGAGGAACAATGAAAGTTGGCGCAAATTCGGTGTTGTTTGGCGGTTACCCGTTGGAGAGCGCGTTCCGCTATCTGGCCATGGCCGGCTATGATGGCGTCGAGTTGTCGGCCATCGACGGCATGAGCGAGCACCTGGTGCTGGCGCGCTGGCGCGAACTCGTGCCGGAGATCAAGCAACTGGCGGAAACCTATGGCCTGGCGTTGCTGGCCATGGAGCAGCCGTCACGTGACGTCACCAAGATGACCCAGGCTATGCAGGCCGCGGCCGAGCTTGGCGTGCCCATCATCAACTGCGGCCCGGGCGGCAAGTCCGACGATGAGGCGAGCCTGGTGCAGGCCATCGACGAGCTGGGCGCGCTGGCCGACATGGCCGAACGCTACGGTGTCACGCTCTGTGTCAAGGCGCATGTGGGCCAGGCCGTCTACAATACGCCGACGACGCTGCGCATGATGGAGGCCATCACCTCGCCGGCCTTTGGCGTGGACATGGACCCGTCGCACATCTACCGTGCCGGCGAGGACCCGGTGGAGGCGATTGCCGCGGTCATCAGCCGCGTCAAGCACGTACACATCCGCGACTGCAAGGGACGCCAGCAGGGGCCGGGCAAGCCGGAGGATCAGGCTAACGGCCGCGGCGACATCGACCTGGTCGGCTATATCCGCGTCCTGCACGAGAACGGCTACACCGGCCCGCTCGACCTGGAGATTATCGGCGCCAAAGAGTATGCCGTCGAGCAGTGCTGTGTCATCGCCGCCGAGTCGCGCGGGCACATGCAGGCGTGCTTGCAGGCGTGCGGCGCGCGCTGAGATCGCGTAATCCAGCGCGTTGCGGGCAGGCGACCCTTGGCCGCAACGCGCTGGAAACCGGGCAGCCGGATCAAGGCTTCGTCCCGCCGAGCGAGTGATCGGCGCGCAGGAACGCGGGTAGAAATGGTGAACTCCCGGCTCCTCTCCATTGTGTCGCTGGCCGCGGCCATGATACAATCGAGCCGTGAGTAATGGCATGTACTGCGTTCTATCCGAATAATGGACGAAGACCCTCCGCGTAATCCTCTTTCAATTTATCCAAGCGCCTGCATTTTGTTGACGTCGCTTTGCCGCGAGCTTGTGGTGTCCCCGTCGATTGACGGGACGCCGGGAGAGAGCGGTGAGTTCGGCGCGCCGTCGATTCGCCCCATACACCCAGCCCGGCGCCACCGGCTTGCCCTTCGATTGTGATGCGGACTCAATGAACACGATTGCACTCCTGCTCGCTGCCGGCTACGGCAAACGAATGAAATCGGATTTGCCCAAGGTGCTCCATCCGTTGGTCGGGCGCCCCATGATCGAGTGGTGCGTGCGCGCCGTGCAGCCGCTGGCGACCGGCCGGCCCGTCGTCGTGGTGGGGCACGGCAAGGAGCAGGTGCAGGCCGCGCTGGCCGGGCAGGCCGACTTTGTCGAGCAGGCAGAGCAACGCGGCACCGGCCATGCGGTCATGCAGGCGGCGTCGCTTTTCGTCGATGGCGTCGACGCCGTGCTCGTCAGCTACGGTGACATGCCCGCGCTGCGCACCGAAACGCTGGCGCAATTGCTGGAACTCTTCGCCGGGCATCGCAGCGATCCCAGCCTTGCTTTTGCCATGCTCACCGTCGTGCGTGACAACCCGCAGGGTTTTGGCCGCATCGTGCGCGCGCCGGACGGCCGCATCCAGGCCATCGTCGAAGAAGTGGACTGCACGCCGGAACAGCGGCTCATCCGCGAACTCAACCCCGGCGTCTACTGTTTCGACGCCGCGTGGCTGCGTGCCGGCCTGCCCAAGATCACGCCCAGCGCGTCGGGCGAGTATTATCTGACCGACCTGGTGGCGCTGGCCGTGAGTGAAGGGCGCACGGTCGTCACGGTGCAGGCGCCGGTGGAGGAAGTCGACGGCGTCAACACGCGCGTGCAACTGGCCGAAGCTGCGGCCGTGCTGCGCCGGCGCATCCTCGAACGCCACATGCTGGCCGGCGTCACTATCGTCGACCCGGCGACGACCTACATCGACGACACGGTCCGCATCGGCCAGGACACGACGATCCTGCCGGGCTGTCTCTTGCAGGGGGCGACGATCGTCGGCGCCGGCTGTCGTATCGGGCCGCACAGCCAGATCGTGGACACGCAGCTTGCCGACGGCTGCCGGGTGGTCTACTCCGTGCTGGAGAGTGCGCGCATGGATCAGGGCGCCGAGATCGGCCCCTTCGGCCATCTGCGCAAGGGCGCTCATCTGGGCGAGGGCGTGCACATGGGCAACTTCGGCGAAGTCAAGGACAGCTATCTGGGCGCCGGCACCAAGATGGGCCACTTCAGCTACATCGGCAACGCCCAGGTCGGCGAGAACGTCAACATCGGCGCCGGGACGATTACGTGCAACTACGATGGCGTTAACAAAGCGAAAACGGAAATCGGCAACAATGCCTTCATTGGCAGCGATACGATGCTCGTTGCGCCGGTCACGATCGGCGCGGGCGCGCGGACGGGGGCCGGTGCGGTCGTGACCCGCGATGTGGGCGACGGCGAGACGGCTTATGGCGTGCCGGCGCGGGCGAAGCCCGCCAGGCCCCGCAAGTGATGAATGAGAGTTTGCAGGAGAAAGTCGTGGAATCTGACCTGATTGCCTGGTTAGTGTTGGCCGTCGCCGTGCTCTTGATCGGCCTGGCGGCGGCCGCTGAAATCGCGTTGTCGGCCGTCGATCGCAGCGAAATGCGCAAACGCAGCGAGGGCGGCAACCGGCGCGCGGCCATCGTCAACGACCAACTGAGCGACTCGGCGCAGTTGTGGCTGACGATCATGCTCGTCAAAAGTATCGGCTTGATCGCGGCCGGCGTCTCGGTGGGCTTCATGCTGGCCGGGCGTATTGGCCCGCTTGGTTTTGTGGGGGGCATCCTCGGCGCGTGGCTCTTGCTGGCCGGCGAGCAGATCGTCGTGCGCGCGCTGGTGCTGCGCGACCCGGACAGCGTGGCCCTGACCCTGGCGCCTGCGATCCGCGCAACGGCCGGGCTGCTCTCGCCGGTGACCTTCCTGCTCTACCGCACCGGTTTGCGCCTGAGCGGCGAGGACGAGGCGGAGTCGGATGAGTCGATCTTCCTCTCCGAGGACGGCCTGCGTCTGTTGATGCAGGTGAACGAGGAAGAGTCCGAAATCCAGGAGAGTGAGCGGCAGATGATCGCCAGCATTCTAGAGATGGACGAGATCGTGGCGCGCGAGGTGATGGTGCCGCGTATCGACATGATCACGCTGGAGGTCAACACCTCGCTCTCCGACGCGCTGGATGCCATCATCGCCGCCGGCCACAGCCGCATCCCGGTCTTCGAGGGCAACGTCGACGTGATCGTCGGGATTCTCTACGCCAAGGATCTGCTTAAGTGCTTCCGCGACAATCGCTTCGACGTGCCGATCCGTGAGTTGCTGCGCCCGGCCTATTTTGTGCCGGCCAGCAAGAAGGTAAACCCGCTCTTCCGCGAGATGCAGCAGCAGCGCAACCACCTGGCCATCGTGGTTGACGAGTACGGCGGCATTGCCGGCCTGGTGACCATCGAGGACATCCTCGAGGAGATCGTCGGCGAGATCCAGGACGAGTATGACACCAACGAGGAAGCCTACTGGCAGCCCATCGGCGAGCATGGCTTCCTGGTCAACTCGCGGCTCGACGTCGACTCGCTGGCCGAGTTGCTGCACATGGAACTCGAAGAGGAAGATGCCGACACGGTGGGCGGGCTCATCTACAGCCTGCTTGGCCATGTGCCGGAGCAGGGCGAAACGCTGGACCTGGACGGCTGGCGCTTCACCGTGCTGTCGGTGGACGGCCGGCGCATCAACCAGGTGCGCGTGGAAGTGATCAACCCGCCGCTGGCAGCCGAGCAGGAGGACGCGCCGGCGACCGGCCGAGCGCGTGGCCAGAACTCAATCTTGAACCCATCGGGGATGACAAACCACTGATGACACCGGAACAGCTTGTCCAACATGCCCTGGAGGCGCGCCAGCGTGCCTATGCGCCGTACAGCAATTACCTTGTCGGCGCGGCCGTGCTGGCCGAAGACGGCGTCGTCTTCCCCGGCTGCAATGTCGAGAACGCGGCCTACCCGTCGACCATCTGCGCCGAGCGCGTGGCGTTGACTTCGGCGATTGCCAACGGCAGCCGCCGCTTCACCGCCATTGCCGTCGCCACCAGCAATGGCGGCACGCCGTGCGGCGCCTGCCGCCAGGTGATGGCCGAATTGGGTCTGGACATGACCGTCTACATTTCCGACGAACACGGCAACTTCCGCACGACGAGCGTGCGCGAGCTTCTGCCGGAGTACTTTGGCCCCGAGCATCTTCCGGCGTAAAATGACGGCGCTCTGTGCCGTTATCTGTCCGTGTTGGGGCAGGTGAGACCAACAGGGACGCGCGAAGACTGAGAACGCTGCCCATGTCGGCAAATTTCCCAACGCTGCTGGCAACCTACCAACTGCGCCAGCTCGAGTATCTGCTGCGTATTTCGCGCGCGATGACCTCGCGGCTCGACTTGCCCAGCCTGCTCGAGTTGATCCTGCGCAGTGCGGCCGAGATGGTCAGCGCGCCGGCCGGCATGATCCTCCTGCAGTCGGACCATGCGGCGCTCGAGCCTGCCTTGCAGATCGCGCCGCGCTTCCAGGTGCGCGCGCTCTACGCCATCCCCACCGAGGCGCTGCCCGCCTTTGCCCCGCTGCTCGACGGCGCCACCATCCGCCTGGTGCAGGATGCCGTCACCGCCGCCGAGAGCCAGCCGCCCGACATCGACCTGAGCAGCCGCGTGCGCGAGGTCGAGGAGGAGCTGGGCATGACGCTGGGCCAGGTGATCCCGCTGCCGCTCCTTTTTGAAGATGGCTTGCTGGGGCTCATCTATCTCTTCCGCGGGAATTTTCCATTTTCGCCGTTTGACTGGCAGATTCTGCAAGGGTTCGCCGACCAGGCCGCCATTGCCGTGCGCAACGCTCGCCTCTATACGATGTTGCGCGCCGAACGCAGCCGCCTGATCACCATCCTGGAGAATAGCGCCGACGGTATCATGATCCTCACGCCCGACCGCATCGTGCTGGCGATCAACCAGACGCTGGCGACGATGGTGGGCATGGCGCCCGAGGATGCCGTCGGCCGGCCATGCAGCCTGGTGCTGCCGCTGGAGAACGTGGAGGGCGCCGACTTCTGCCGCGACGAAACCTACACCGGCGAGTTTGATGCGCCCAGCCTGCGTGGCGAAGGCGAGTTGATCCGCCCGGGCGACAAGCGGCTGGCCGTCTCCGCCACCTTCACGCCCCTCTACAGCGACAACGGGCGGCTCATCAACATCGTCGTCAACGTGCATGACATCACGCGCTTCCGCGAGGAAGAGGAAGTCAAGTCGACCTTCACGTCGATCATCAGCCACGAACTCAAGACGCCAGTGGCGCTGATCAAGGGGTACGCCCAGACGCTGGCGCGGCCGGATGCCAGGTGGGATGAGGAGACGGCGCGCGCAAGTCTGCAAATTATCGAGGAAGAGGCGGACCGGCTGGAGGCGCTCATCAACAATCTGCTCGACGCCAGCCGCATCCAGGCGCGCGGGCTCAAGCTTGACTTCGCCGATGTCAACCTCGAGAACCTGCTGCGCAAGGTGGCCGATGCCTACCGCACGCAGACCGAGCGCCACCGCATCCTTGTAGAGTTCGACGGGCCGCTGCCGCCCATCTGGGGCGACGAGGAGCGGCTGCGCCAGGTCTTCACGAACTTGCTCAACAACGCCATCAAGTATTCGCCCGACGGCGGCGCCATTCGCATCGGCGGCTGGCTGCAGGTCGCGCTGGAGCCGGAAGACGAAGCGGTGGGCAGCGAACTCGACGGGGCGCCGGTCGACCAGCAGGAGCTGGAGCGCCGGGACTACGTCGTCATCTATGTGGCCGACCAGGGCATCGGCATCCCGATCTCGGAGCTGCCCAACGTCTTCAACCGCTACTATCGGGTCGACAGCACGCTGCGTCGCTCGACCGCCGGCGCAGGGCTGGGCCTCTTTCTGGCGCGCGCCATCGTCGAGGCGCACGGCGGCCGCATCTGGGCGACCAGCGAGCAGGGCAAGGGCACGACCTTCTTCGTGGCGCTGCCCGTCGGGCCCGACACCGTCTGAGGGGTGCCACCATGACAAACAAGGCCGTCCAGAACCTGCCGCACGATCAACTGGTCAACGCTTACTGGGTCGTGCCGGGGCGCCTGCTGGCCGGGCCCTATCCCAGCGCGCCGGATCCGATCAACGCGCAGAAACAGGTGGCCGCCCTGCTCGACCTCGGCGTGGACTACATCGTCGACCTGACCGAGCCGGGCGAGTACGGTCTGCGCAATTACTGGCCGCTCTTGCTGGAGGCAAGCAAGGACCAGGGTGGGACCATCGTGCGCCGCAATTGGTCAATCCCCGACATGTCCGTCCCCACGGGGGAGCAGATGCGCGCCACGCTGGACGACATCGACGCCGCGCTGGCGGAAGGGCGCACGGTCTACGTGCATTGCTATGGCGGGATTGGTCGCACCGGCACCGTGGTGGGCTGCTACCTGGTGCGCAACGGAGCAAGCGGCGACGAGGCGCTGGCCACGATCGCCCACCTGCGGCGCAACATCCGCCAGCCGCACCGGCACTCGCCGGAGACGAGCGAACAGCGCGACATGGTGCTGGCGTGGCACGAGGGCGCCGCGCGCGATTGACAGCGGCCTAGCGGTACTGGTCGCTTAACGCGGCGGCGACATCGCCACAGCCGTGGGTTCCGCGCACGAGCGTGTAGAAGGGCACGCCCTCCTTCTCCCACCGGCGGCTGGCCTCTTCCAGGATGGCGCGTGCCGTGCGCCAGGTACGTGCGTGGTCGCACGCCAGCCACCAAAGCTGGTCATAGAGCAGCACATAGCCGTCTGCCGGCGCCCAGGACAGGTCGTTGACACACTCCTCGAAGGCATCCCAGTTGTGCCCGAAATAGGCCGGGAAATCCATGGCTGCGGCCGCCGCCGTCAAGAAACTCGCCTTGTCGCGCGCAAAGCGCCCGTCGAGGTGGAAGAAGCGCCAGCCGCGTACGTCTACGGCTGCGCCAATGGCGCGGGCGTCGCCAAGATGGAGCAGCCGGTACATCCCCGGTGCGGCGCTGCCGGTCAGCAGCAGATCGATTGCATTCATGGGATCCAGATCCAGTAGAAACTCGCGTAATGGTCGTCGGTGTAGTAGCGCTCACCTTCGTCGCCGCCGATGATGCGCCGGGCGCCGCGGTCATTCTCGCCCGGGGTGAAGACCGTGTATTCGCTATAGTATCCGTTCGGCTTGCGCGGAAGCAGCCGCTCGCGATTTTGGAAGGTCGATCCATCCTTGCTGTAGGGGAACGGCCCGTCGCTGTCGATGAGGGCCAGCGTGTCGAGCGCCTCGGGCGGCAGTTCGTCGTAGGTGATGACCGGGTAGCCGTCGTAGGTATCGGGCGGGCCGCTCGTGGGCGTCGCCGTCGGCCGGGCGGGCTTAGGCGTGGCCGTTGCCGTAGCGGCCGGCGCCGCTGCGGCAGCCGGTTCCTCGAGTGCCGGTGTTGCGACCTCACTCTTGGCCGCTTGTTCAGTCTCGTCTGCGGCGCCTTCTTCGCCGGCCGGTGCGGCGGCTGCTTCCTCGATCGCCGGCGTTGCAGCCTCAGCTTCGGCCGCCTGCCCGGCTTCGCTCGCGGCATTGGATTCGGCGACGACCGGCGCGGTGGCTGGCGCTGTTGGCGACGCGGTCTGCTCGCTGGGGGCAACGGGGCGGGCAAAGATGTACCAGAGCACCATGGCGATTGCGACGATGGCGATCAGCGGGACGGAGCCGCCGCGGCGGCGGGCGGGCTGTTGGCTCACAAAACTCCTCCAGACATGCGTAGTTGGTGGCGCCGGGACCGTTCGCTGTCGCTGCCCGGCATTGGGCCGCCATCATACCATGCGCTCAGCGACAGAGCAATGAAATCGGGTATAATGCGGCAAGAACGACGACATCCGCCCGGCGACGAGAGGAGCGCAGCACGCCATGTACGAATCAACTGGATTGTTCGACCGCAGCCGCCTGGGCTATCTGCGGGTGGCCACAATTGCGCCGGCCGTGCGCGTGGCGGACGTCGCCTACAATGTCGAGCAGATCGAGGCCGCGCTGCGCGAAGCCGCCGGGCAGGGCGTGCAGCTCGCCGTCTTCCCGGAGTTATGCATTACCGCCTACTCCTGCGCCGACCTCTTCTACCAGGGGCAGTTGCTGGCTGCCGCAAGCGATGCCTTGCCGCGTCTGGCGCAATCCGCCAGCATTGCCGGCATGGCGTGTGTAGTGGGGGTACCGCTCATGGTGGCGGGGCGGCTCTACAACTGCGCGGCGCTTCTGGCCGACGGGCACGTCGCCGGCATCGTCCCCAAGCGCTACCTGCCGACGACGGGCGAGTTCTACGAGCAGCGCTGGTTCACCGCAGCCGACCGCAGCCTGCCGCCCACGGTGGCGATCGGCGGCGTCCAGGCGCCTTTCGGCACCGACCTGCTCTTTGCGACGCGTGATATGCCGGACTGCGTGCTGGGCATCGAAATCTGCGAGGATCTGTGGGCGGTGGAGCCACCTAGCGGGCGCCTGGCGCTGGCCGGTGCAACGCTGCTCATCAACCCGTCGGCCAGTAACGAGTTGCTGGGCAAGGCCGAATATCGCCGCGACCTGGTGCGCCAGCAGTCCGCACGCTGCCTGGCCGCGTACGTCTATGCCGGCGCCGGGCCGGGCGAGTCCTCCACAGACGTCGTCTACAGCGGCCACGGGTTGATCGCCGAAAATGGGACCATGCTGGCCGAGACGGAGCGTTTTCACTTTGCCACGCAGATGGCGGTGGCCGATCTCGACCTCCAGCGCATGAATCACGAGCGCGTCCGCAACAGCAGCTTCTCTCAGGCGGCGGGCGATACGGCGCTGCGAACCGTCTACTTTGGCCTCTTCGGTGCGGACGAGGGAGCAGCCGCGCCGGTGAACCGACCGCTGGCGCGCACGCCTTTTGTGCCGGCGGACCCCGCGCGGCGCGCCCATCACTGCCGCGAGATCTTCAGCATTCAGTCGACGGGGCTGGCGAAGCGGCTGCGCCACATCGGCGCGCAGCGGGTGACCATCGGTGTGTCGGGCGGGCTGGACTCCACGCTGGCGCTGCTGGTCATTGCCCACGCCTTCGACACGCTGGGGCTGGATCGCGCCGGCATCGTTGCCGTCACCATGCCGGGCTTCGGCACGACGGCGCGCACGCGCGGCAATGCCGAGCGCCTGGCGGAGGACCTGGGCGCCACCCTGCGCGTCATCCCCATCGGCGAGAGCGTGCGCCTGCACTTCCGCGATATCGGCCACGACGAGGGCGTGCACGACGTCACCTACGAGAACGCCCAGGCGCGCGAGCGCACGCAGATTCTCATGGACCTGGCCAACCAGGTGGGCGGGCTGGTCGTCGGCACGGGCGATCTCTCCGAGGCGGCGCTGGGCTGGATGACCTTCAACGGCGACCACATGTCCATGTACCACGTCAACGCCGGCGTGCCGAAGACGCTGGTGCGCTACCTGGTGGCGTGGTGCGCCGACGAGTTGTTCACGGGCGACACGGCGGCCGTGCTGCGCGACATCGTCGACACGCCGATCACGCCGGAACTGCTGCCGCTGGGCGCCGGCGAGCAACTGGAGCAGAAGACCGAAGAGACCATCGGCCCCTACGAACTGCACGACTTCTTCCTCTTCCAGGTCGTGCGCTACCAGTTTGCGCCGGCCAAGGTTTTTTACCTTGCCCAGCAGGCCTTCGCCGGCGTGTATGACGACGCGGTCATCCTGAAATGGCTCGGCGGCTTCTACCGCCGCTTCTTTGCCCAACAGTTCAAGCGCTCGTCCATGCCCGACGGCCCCAAGGTCGGGTCCGTCGCGCTCTCCCCGCGCGGCGACTGGCGTATGCCAAGCGACGCCGTCAGCGCACTGTGGCAGGAGGAGGTGGGAAGGTTGGAGGACGCAGGTGGGAGAGGGGGGGTGATGCGTGACTCGTAATGCGTAATGCGTGATGCGTAATGCGTGATGCGTAAGGCTGTGCCGGGCTTGCTGCAGCCTGACGCCTGACGTTTCACGTTTGACGTTTGACAAGTCACGCCTCACTCGTTACTCGTTACGCATCACGTATTACTCGTTACGCATTCCGCCTCACGATTTCTCCGATTTGTGCCACAAGGTTTTGTCATTGCGCGCGGGCGTGGTACACTTCGCCCATCTTTGCCCCGTAGGAAGGGAGTTGAGGGCAGCACTGTTGCCGCAGCCGTCACCTCCAACGCCAGGTTGAACAGTTCTATCGAACACCAGCTTTCACCCCAGACGGGTGAGGGGATAGACGTGGCAATCGTTCTGTTACAGCGGTTGGTTCCTTACTTCGAAAAGTCCACAACTCAACTTACACCAGAGAAGGGGCCGGTCTAGCCGGGAGTCCCCAGGAGGAGGTTTTGCGCAATGGCTGAACTTGCCGTTGAACTTCGCAACGTGTGGAAGCGCTTTCCTGGCCCCGGCGGCGAGGTCGTGACCGCCGTGCGCGACGTCTCGCTGAAGATTGCCGACGGCGAGTTCTTTGCGCTGCTGGGGCCGTCCGGCTGCGGCAAGACGACCTCGCTGCGCATGATTGCCGGCTTCGAGCTGCCCACCGAGGGCGAGGTTTTCATCCACGGCCGCCCCATGGGCAAGACGCCCGCCTTTCAGCGCCCGGTCAACACCGTCTTCCAGAGCTACGCGCTCTTCCCGCACATGACCATCGGCGAGAATGTGGCCTTTGGCCTGCAAATGAAGAAGGTGGACAAGGGCGAGATTCAGCGGCGCGTCGGCGAGGCGCTGGAGATGGTGCGGCTGGCCGGCTACGAAAAGCGCAAGCCCAAGCAGCTCTCCGGCGGGCAGCAGCAGCGTATCGCCCTGGCGCGCGCGCTGGTCAACCGGCCCGAGGTGCTGCTGCTCGACGAGCCGCTGGGCGCGCTCGACCTGAAGCTGCGCAAGGAGATGCAACTGGAACTCAAGAAACTCCAGCGCGAAGTGGGCATCACCTTTGTCTTCGTCACCCACGACCAGGAGGAGGCGCTGACCATGAGTGACCGCATCGCTGTGATGGATGCCGGCGTCACGCTCCAGGTCGGCAACGCCAGCGAGATCTACGAGCATCCGAACTGCCGCTTCGTGGCGGATTTCATCGGCGACACCAACTTTATGGACGGCACGGTGGCCGAGGTCGACGGCAGCAAGGCGCGCGTGGTGCTCACCGGCGGCATGGCGCTCTGGGCGCACATCCCCAAGGCGGTGATTGTCACGCCGGGGCAGGCGGTCACGATCACCGTGCGGCCGGAGAAGATGCACCTGCGCCCCAGCGCCGACGAGATCAACCAGTTGACCGGCCGCGTGACCGACATTGTCTACATCGGCACGGACACGCACTATGGCCTCGTGCTCAATGGAGGCCAGGCGATCCGCGTGCGCGAGCAGAACTACTCGCCGGAATCGCGACTGCTGGCGCGCGAAGGCGAGGAAGTGATCGTGCGATTCTCGGTTGATGCAGCCCGCGTGCTGACGGAGTAGCCCCATGTTTCAGCGCTTTCGTGAGAACCGCGGCCTGCAAGGCTTTCTGCTCATCCTGCCCACGCTGATCGTCATGATCGCGCTGCTGGTCATCCCGCTGATCATGACCGTCATCACCAGCTTCGGCCAGCGCAATGCCGACGGCGGCGTCATCTACACCTTCACGCTGGAGAATTACTGGCGGCTGGCCGGTTTCACGCCGGAAGGGTGGGATGACCTCTATCTGCGCATCCTGCTGCGCTCGTTGTGGCTTGCACTCCAGACGACGATCATCGTGATCCTCATGGCCTTTCCGCTGGCCTATTTCATCGCACGTGCGCCGGAGCGGCGGCGCAACTTCTACCTCTTCCTGGTGCTGATCCCGCTGTGGACGAACTTCGTGATCCGCATCTATGCGTGGGTGATGATCCTGCGCGGGCAGGGCGTGCTCAACTCGACACTGGGCATGTTCGCCGGGATGCTCAATCTGCCGTTCCAGCCCTTTGATTTTTATCCTTCGCAGGGGGCGGTGCTCATCGGCATGGTCTACGAGTTCCTGCCCTTTATGATCCTGCCCATCTACACGTCGCTGGAGAAGATCGAGCCGAATCTCTACGAGGCGGCGGCCGATCTCTACGCCAACCCGGTGCGCACCTTCTTCCGGGTGACCGTGCCGCTTTCCATGCCGGGCGTGGTGGCCGGCACGATTCTCACCTTCGTGCCCGTCATCGGCACTTTCGTCGTGTCCGACATTCTGGGCGGGCGCCAGGTGATCCTGGTCGGCAACCTCGTGCAGAACCAATTTCTCAGCGCGCGCAACCCGCCCTTTGGCTCGGCCGCATCGATCATTCTACTGCTGTTTACCCTGGCGCTGACGCTCTACTACACGCGGCGCTTTGGCCTGGGAGAGGAGATTGCAGCCGGATGAGCGCCAGACGCCAGTCGCCGTGGGTGGTGCTGTCGGCCATCCTGGTCTACATCTTTCTCTATGCACCCATCGTCGTGTTGATTGTCTTCTCATTCAATTCGTCGCGCACCAATGTGGTCTTTGAGGGCGTCGTGAACCAGGGGCCGTGCGGGCCGTTCTTCTGGTATTGCGAGTTCTTCAAGAACGACGACGTGATGGATGCCACGCGCAACACGCTGACTATTGCGCTCACGTCGACCTTCTTCTCGACGATCATCGGCACGATGGCGGCGCTGGCGTTGCAGCGCTACAACTTCCGCGGGAGGAACGCGTCGGAAACGATGCTCTACTTCCCCATCGTGACGCCGGAGATTGTCATGGGTATCGGCATCCTGGTGCTCTTCAGCGCCAGCTTCGGGTGGATCAACAGCCTGCTGGCGCTGGCGCCCGACCGCCGGCTCACCATGGGCATGGGCACGGTCATCGTGTCGCACATCGCGTTCAGCATCCCCTTTGTGACGCTGGTGGTGCGCGCCCGCCTGCATGGCTTCGACAACCGGCTGGAGGAGGCCGCCATGGATCTGGGCGCCAACGAGCTGACGACATTCCGCAAGGTAACGCTGCCGCTCATTGCGCCCGGCGTGCTGGCTGGCGCCATGCTGGCCTTCACGCTCTCGCTCGACGACTTCATCATCACGTTCTTCACGACCGGCCCCGGCGCCACGACGCTGCCCATCTATGTCTACGGGCTGCTGCGGCGCATCGTGACGCCGGAGGTCAACGCCCTCTCGACAATCTGGATCCTCGTCGTTCTTATCGTGGTGGGGATTTCACAATGGTTCCAAAACCGTGAGTAGTTCTTAGCAAAGGAGAATACAGCAATGATTTCGCGACGTCTTTGGGTGATCGTTTCCAGCCTGCTCATCGCAGCACTCGTATTGGCTGCCTGTGGCGGTGGTGGTGGCGACGCTGCACAGCCGGCGGAACAGGCTGCGGACAGCGCGTCGGCCTGTCCCGAGCCGAACCCGCGCATGGAGGTCACCTCGACCGAACTCAACCTCTTTGTGTGGACCGAGTACATTCCGCAGGACACCATCGACTGTTTCGAGGAGGTCTACGGTATTCGCGTCAACAAGGACGAGTATTCGAGCAACGAGGAGATGTACGCCAAACTCTCAGCCGGCGCGGCCAACTATGATCTGGTGCAGCCGACCGACTACATCGTGGACCTGATGATCCGCCAGGGACTGCTCCAGGAACTGGACAAGGGCAAGTTGCCGATTCTCGACAGTCTGGATCCGAATTACCTGAATCTGCCCTTCGACCCGGAAAACAAGTACACGCTGCCCTACCAAGCGGGCACCGACTCCATCGTCGTCAATACGGCAGCCGTCGAGACAGCCCCGCAGTCGTTTGCGGACCTGTGGAATCCGGAGTATGCCGGCCGCCTGGTCATGCTCGACGACTCGCGCGCGATCATCGGCATGACGCTGCTCACGCTTGGCTACGATGTCAACACGACCGACCCGGCGCAACTCGAGGAAGCCAAGGTCAAGCTGGCCGAACTGGCGAAGGGCGTCAAGCTCTTCGACAGCGACAGCCCCAAGACGGCGCTCATTGCCGGCGATGTGGACCTGGGCGTGGTGTGGACGGGCGAGGCGGTTGTCGCGCAACGCCAGGTACCGACTGTCGACTTTGTCTACCCCACCGAGGGCTCGATCCTGTGGCAAGACAACTATGCGATCCCCACGGGTGCGCCGCACGCCGACGCTGCCTACGCATGGCTGAACTACTCCTTGCAGGGTGACCTTTTCTGGCAGATGCTGGAGGAATTCCCCTACACGAACCCGAACACCGCGGCGTTGGAGTTTGCCAAGACAAACCATCCCGAACTGTATGATGCGTATATGAATTCCACCATCACAAACACGCCTGCCGACGCGTTGCAAGCTGGCCATCGCATCGAGGATGTCGGCGAAGCGACGCCCCTGTATGACCAGGTCTGGACTGAGATCAAGGGCGGGTAATTCGTCCGACGCCCGGCTCTGCTCCGGGTAAGATTGAGGCAATACAAAAGAACAGCGGGCGACCGGTCAAGGTCGCCCGCTGTTCTTTTGACGAAAGCACCAATGCACCCAGCACTCCTTCAAAGGACGTCGCCGCGCCAAACAGAAACAGGGCGCAGGAGTCCTGTACCCGTTCTGTCCGACCTGGTCGGTGCGATTCAGTTGTCCGTGCGATCGAGTCTAGAGGCCGCCTGCCGCCCCTGCGCCAGCCGCCACCATCAAGAACCCGAGGACGCCGATGATGCCGAGAATCAGCATCACGTAAAACAGCCCTGAATACCCTTCTTCCTGCTCGTTCATCATGACCCTCCGGTCGCGTCTGCTGTGTTGCCCCCGGAACGTGAAGTGGTCATCAGGAAGGAGCATGTTTCTGCCGCTACACATGTTGACGTCGACCGCCGGCAAAAGTAACGACGAGTTTGCAGAAAATTCAGGCGCCTTATTTGCCGAGCTTTGGCCTGTGTGCAGACGCTACGGTATACTTGAAACACCACCAACCCAACCCGCTGTTGACAGGAAAGACCATGCCCACGGAGACAATCTTCAGCAAGATCATCCGTCGCGAGATTCCGTCCGACATCGTCTATCAGGACGAGCAGGTGACCGCCTTTCGCGACATCAACCCGCAGGCGCCCGTGCATATC
Source organism: Caldilineaceae bacterium (assembly GCA_020634815.1). Classification (GTDB taxonomy): domain Bacteria; phylum Chloroflexota; class Anaerolineae; order Caldilineales; family Caldilineaceae; genus Caldilinea. The sequence goes on from JACKBA010000024.1 coordinate 109,874, forward strand.
CTGGTCGTGCCGAACAAACTGATACCGACAGCAAACGACGTCGTGCCGGAGGATGAACCGGTGCTTGGGCACATGTTTGTCGTTGCCGCCAGGATCGCCGCGCAGGAAGGCATCGCCGAGAGTGGCTACCGCCTGCTGGTCAACTGTAACCGCGACGGCGGGCAGGAAGTCTACCACCTGCACCTGCACATCCTGGGCGGCCGGCGGCTTGGACCCATGGTGATGCGGCAGAGTTAGAGGACAAAGAGAAGGCCTATGCGTGCTGTTGGGAGTAGCCTGCCGCGTATCGACGCGGTGGAAAAGGTGACGGGCGCCGCTGTCTATCCGGGCGACATCGACCTGCCGGGGCAGGTGTGGCTCAAGATCGTCTATGCCGGCGTGGCCCACGCACGCATCATCGGCGTGGATATTGCCGCCGCGCGCGCCATGCCCGGCGTCATCGCCGTGCTCACGGCTGCCGATGTGCCCGTCAATGAGTACGGTCTGATCATGCCCGACCAGCCGGTGCTGTGCGGAGTGGGGAGCACGCCGCAGGCCGAGGTCGTGCGGTGGGAGGCCGACCACGTTGCGCTCGTCGTGGCCGAGAGCGAGGCGCAGGCCGAAGCGGCGGCAAAGGCCGTCGTGATCCGTTACGAGGAACTGCCTGTCGTCGCCAGTATCGGCGAAGCCCTGGCGCCCGACGCCCCGATCCTGCACCCCAATCCCTTCCGTTTTCCCTACGGCGAACGCAACCTGCACTCCAACGTGTTGCTGGAATATCACCTGGTCAACGGTGATGTCGAGGCAGGCTTTGCCCAGGCCGATGTCGTGGTGGAGAGCACCTACCAGACGCAGGCACAGGAACATGCCTATCTCCAGCCGGAGGCCGGCGTTGCCTGGGTACGTCCCGATGGCCGTATCGAGGTCGTGTGCGCCGGGCAGTGGATGCACGAGGAGCGCGAGCAGATCGCCCACGCGCTGGGCCTGCCCGACGAGCAGATCGTCGTGCGCCACGGTGCGGTCGGCGGCGCGTTTGGCGGGCGCGAGGACATCTCCGTGCAGATCGTGCTGGCGCTGGCGGCCTGGAAGACGGGGCGCCCGGTCAAGATCGTATGGAGCCGCGAAGAAAGTATCGTCGGCCATCACAAGCGCCACCCCTTCACCATCGTCGCCAAGTGGGGCGCCACGCGCGAAGGCAGGATCGTCGCCGCCAGGGTCGATATGACCAGCGACTGCGGAGCGTACGCCTACACCAGCACGAAGGTGCTGGGCAACGCGTTGCTGGCCGTGCTCGGCCCGTACGCCATTCCCAACGTCGACG